>NZ_JBHJPN010000008.1:0-1628 GCF_042262385.1 Agromyces sp. NPDC056389 | reverse complement strand
GCAGGTGGTGCGTGAGCGGATTGCGTTGGAACGACAGGTCTTTCGTGAGCGTGCGTCGGCGTGGGTGCTGGCGCGGCGCGCGTCGATCGCTGCGTGCCAGGAGTTGAGTCCCCGATAGTGGTGTAGCGCGGTCGCCGAGATCGTTCCGGTAGTGGACGTGGGTGCGGCCACCGCGTGATTCTTCGAGCGAACCTCTCACAGCACTCTCGAATGGAGTCATCACGATGACCGCACCTCACATTGTCGACCCTGCAGGCCTTCTGGGTGAAGCCCTCGCTGAGGCATCACCGGACATGATGCGTTCTCTGTTGCAGACCATGATCAACGCGTTGCTGTCCGCGGACGCCGACGCCGTGGTTGGTGCGGAGTACGGCCGCCCCAGCGCAACTCGCACGGCGCAACGCAACGGGTACCGCCACCGCGACCTCGATACCCGCGTCGGGACCGTCGATGTCGCGGTCCCGAAGCTGCGCACCGGGACCTACTTCCCCGAGTGGCTCCTGGAGCGCCGCAAGCGAGCCGAGTCCGCGTTGATCACGGTCGTCGCGGACTGCTACCTCGCTGGGGTGTCGACCCGGCGCATGGACAAACTCGTCAAGACCTTGGGGATCGACTCACTATCGAAGTCACAGGTCTCTCGCATGGCCGCTGACCTGGACCAGATCGTCGAGGAGTTTCGCCACCGTCCCCTGGTCGAGGCGGGACCATTCACGTTCGTGTCCGCCGACGCGCTGACGATGAAGGTCCGCGAGGGCGGGCGGGTGATCAACGCCGTCGCGCTGATCGCGGT
Organism: Agromyces sp. NPDC056389; assembly: GCF_042262385.1. Lineage (NCBI taxonomy): Bacteria > Bacillati > Actinomycetota > Actinomycetes > Micrococcales > Microbacteriaceae > Agromyces > Agromyces sp. NPDC056389. The sequence goes on along the minus strand of NZ_JBHJPN010000008.1, from coordinate 838 downwards.
CGGTGTCAACGGAGACGGGCACCGCGAAGTCCTCGGGCTGCGCGTAGCCACCAGTGAAACGGGGCCGGCATGGAATGAGTTCTTCGCCGACCTGACCGCCCGTGGCCTGACCGGCGTCCGTCTGGTCACCTCTGACGCCCACAAGGGTCTAGTTGAAGCCATCGCGGCGAACCTGCCCGGGGCCAGTTGGCAACGGTGTCGTACTCACTACGCCGCGAACCTGATGTCGGTGACTCCCAAAGCCATGTGGCCGGCGGTCAAAGCGATGCTGCACAGCGTGTACGACCAACCCGACTCCGACGCCGTCCAGGCGCAGTTCGACCGGCTGCTGGACTACGTCGAGGCGAAGCTGCCCGAGGTCCACGACCACCTCGATGCCGCCCGCGCGGACATCCTCGCGTTCACCGCCTTCCCCAAAGACGTGTGGACCCAGATCTGGTCGAACAATCCCGCCGAGCGCCTCAACCGCGAAATCCGCAGACGCACCGACTCCGTGGGCATCTTCCCCAACCGGGCCGCGATCGTGCGCCTGGTCGGAGCCGTCCTGGCCGAACAAACCGACGAATGGGCCGAAGGACGCCGCTACCTCGGCCTCGACGTCCTCGCCCGCTGCCGCATCAACCTCATCACCGACACCGACACCGACACCGACCCCGACCCCGAGATCGGAGGCGACAACCTGCCCGCACTCACAGCCTGAACCCCGAGAAGGAGAACGCAGCCGCTACACCACTACCCGGGACTTGACCGAACAACGAGTTGAACGCCTCCGCCAGGGCGTTGTCATACGAATCGCCCGTCGATCCGACGGACGCGACCGCACCGGCCTCACCAAGAC
>NZ_JBHJPN010000007.1:0-1732 GCF_042262385.1 Agromyces sp. NPDC056389 | reverse complement strand
CTTCACCCGGCACACGACGCTCCCCTACCCATCACAGCCGGCGTTGGCCGTATTGCTGCAATGACACGACTTCGGCGGTACGCTTGAGCCCCGCTACATTGTCGGCGCGGAATCACTTGACCAGTGAGCTATTACGCACTCTTTCAAGGGTGGCTGCTTCTAAGCCAACCTCCTGGTTGTCTCTGCGACTCCACATCCTTTCCCACTTAGCACACGCTTAGGGACCTTAGCCGATGATCTGGGCTGTTTCCCTCTCGACTACGAAGCTTATCCCCCGCAGTCTCACTGCCATGCTCTCACTTACCGGCATTCGGAGTTTGGTTGACGTCAGTAACCCGGTGGGGCCCATCAGCCATCCAGTGCTCTACCTCCGGCAAGAAACACGCGACGCTGCACCTAAATGCATTTCGGGGAGAACCAGCTATCACGGAGTTTGATTGGCCTTTCACCCCTAACCACAGGTCATCCCCCAGGTTTTCAACCCTGGTGGGTTCGGTCCTCCACGAAGTCTTACCTCCGCTTCAACCTGCCCATGGCTAGATCACTCCGCTTCGGGTCTAGAGCGTGCAACTCAATCGCCCTATTCGGACTCGCTTTCGCTACGGCTTCCCCACACGGGTTAACCTCGCCACACACCGCTAACTCGCAGGCTCATTCTTCAAAAGGCACGCAGTCACCCCACACAGAGGCTCCGACGGATTGTAAGCACACGGTTTCAGGATCTATTTCACTCCGCTCCCGCGGTTCTTTTCACCATTCCCTCACGGTACTATCCGCTATCGGTCACCAGGGAATATTTAGGCTTAGCGGGTGGTCCCGCCAGATTCACACGGGATTTCTCGGGCCCCGTGCTACTTGGGAAACAGCACAACACAGCCACACACGTTTCGTCTACGGGAGTCGCACCCTCTACGCTCAACCATTCAAGATTGTTCAACTACGCACATGGTTTCTTACTGCGCACCCTCATGTCAGTGAGGATCAGCACTGTCCCACAACCCCACAACCGCAACCCCTGACAGGTCTCACACGATCATGGTTTAGCCTCATCCGCTTTCGCTCGCCACTACTCCCGGAATCACGGTTGTTTTCTCTTCCTGTGGGTACTGAGATGTTTCACTTCCCCACGTTCCCTCCCAACACCCTATGTGTTCAGGTGCAGGTGCCATGACATGATTCATGGCGGGTTTCCCCATTCGGAAATCCCCGGATCACAGCCTGTTTATCGACTCCCCGAGGCATATCGCAGATTACAACGTCCTTCATCGGTTCCTGGTGCCAAGGCATCCACCGTGTGCCCTTAAAAACTTAAGATCACAGATACTAGATGCTCGCGTCCACTGTGTAATTCTCAAACAACACGCCACACACAACCCCACACACCCAAACCCCATCCAACAAGATGAAGAGTCTTCACTTGGTGTGTGATCTTGTGTTGACCACAACCCCAGAACACGATCCGTGTCCTGAGAACCCAACAACGCGCCGAACACAACCCCAACACACTCACCACCACCATGCTTTCCCCAACCAGCCCCACATCCTCACCCCATCAAGGGATCAAGACGCGTATGACTGGTTCGTACTCGCTGATGCCGGCAACCATGCAGGCTGCACCATGATCATCGTTCCACCCATGAGCACCCCCCACACACGTACGGTGTGGCAAGGGCTTGATGCTCCTTAGAAAGGAGGTGATCCAGCCGCACCTTCCGGTACGGCTACCTTGTTA
>NZ_JBHJPN010000006.1:0-5667 GCF_042262385.1 Agromyces sp. NPDC056389 | reverse complement strand
ATCTGGGGGTGGGCGATGGTCAGGTGCTCGATGGGTTGATGGTTGGGGCGTGGTTCAACGAGCCGATCGCGCCGTCGGGGGCGTCGTTGGGGCGGGCGTACTCGGAGCGCAGCGTGTACGGCTACGACGTGACGACGGCGGCTCCGAAGAGCGTGTCGATGCTGTGGGGGCTGAGTGATGATGCGGTGGTGCACGAGCAGATCGTGGCCGCGCATGAGGCGGCGATCAGGTCGGCGCTGGGGTATCTGAGTGAGCATGCGGGGTACACGCGGGTGCACAACCCGGTGACGGGTCAGAAGGACTTGGTGCGCACGTTGGGGCTGAGTGGGGTCACGTATCAGCACCGCACGAGCCGTGCGGGTGATCCGCACCTGCACACGCATGTGTTGATCCACAACAGGCAGGTTCGTGCTGACGGGGGCGGCGTGGGCAGCTTGGATGGGCAGAGCTTGCTGCATGAGCTGAAGGCTGGCGGGTCGATCTATCAGGCGGCGTTGCGTGCGGAGTTGTCGCAGCGGCTGGGGGTGTCCTGGAAGGACGTGGATCCGACGACGGGTCAGGCCGATTTGAAGCAGGTCAGTCGTGAGCACATCGAGGCGTGGTCGCAGCGGCACAACCAGATCAGCGCGTGGACTGATGAGCACTTGTCTGGGGCGGATGCGGGGGTGAGCGCGGCGCAGTTGGCGCAGGCGCAGAAAGCGACTCGTGAGCACAAGGAGACCGGCGCGAGTGATGAGCAGTTGCGGGCGCAGTGGCGTTCGGATGTGCGCGCGCAGGGCCTCGATGTTTCGGCGTGGATGGGTGGTGCGCGGGCTGACGAGCAGGTGGTGTTGCCGTCGGCGGAGGCGGTGCTGGCGCAGTTGTCGCAGGTGCGTTCGACGTTCACTCGTGCTGATGCTGTCGAGGTCGCGGCGGCGTTGATGCCGCCAGCGATGCCCGCGCAGCAGGTACGCGCGGCGGTGGAGGAGCTTGCCGGGCAGGTCGTGGGTGAGGCGCTGATCTTGAGCGTTGATCCGGACAAGCAGCACGGTGAGCGCCTGGCGCATGAGCGTGAGGGCAGCGTGCGGTACGCGAGCACGGAGACGATCGAGCGTGAGCAGCTGATGCTGCGCAGCGCGCAAGAACGGGTTGCGGGGCTGGCTGTCGATGAGGCGGTGTTGGCGGCGAGTGGGGGCGTGCTGGAGCGGTTGAGTGCGGATCAGCGGCAGGCCGTCACGACGATGGCGCGCAGTGATGCGCGGGTGACGCCGTTCGTTGCGCCGGCAGGGTCGGGCAAGACGTTCTCGTTGGCGTCGTTGCAGCAGTTGTACGCGGCGCAGGGACGCGAGGTCGTGGGTTTGGCGCCGACGGGCAAGGCCGCGGACGTGATGACTGGTGAGGGTGTCGTGGCGTCGGCGTCGACGGTCGCGGCGATGCGAGCCAGGATCGAAGCCGGCCGGCACGGATGGTCGCCTCGAACGGTCGTGTTCGTGGATGAGGCCGGCATGGTGGGTACCCCTGATCTGGCGCGGATCATCGAGGCGGGGCGTGAGGCTGGGGCGAAGATCGTCTTGACCGGGGATCCTGCTCAGTTGGACCCGGTCAAGGCCGCGGCCGGTGGCTTTTCGTTGCTGGCTGACACGTGTGCGGACACGGCGCAGCTGTCGCAGGTGCGCCGTCAGGTCGATGCTGATGAGCGGGCCGCGGGGTTGGCGCTGCGTGAGGGCAGCGTCAGCGAGGTGAATGTGGCTGCTGACTGGTACGCGCACGCTGACCGGTTGCGCCTGGGGAACGATGCCGCGATGCTCGAGGCGGCGTACCGGGCGTGGGCGCGTGATCGTGACGGCGGGCTCGAGGCGCGGCTGATCACGCAGAAACTCGAGGTCGCGGACGCGTTGAATGTGCGCGCTCAGGCTGAACGGTTGCCGCAGCTGCTCGAGACCGCGCGCCAGGACGCTGCCCGGCAGGGACTGAGTCCGCGTGAGAGCGACGCGTTCGTGAAGGCGCAGGTGCGGACGGTTCCCACCTCACGCGGGCAGCAGGCACGCATCGGCGATGACCTGATCACCCGCAAGAACACGGCCAGGCTGCGCGCGAGCGACGAGCATGGGCGTGACGCTGGGGCGGTGCGTAACGGGCAGACGTGGCGGGTGCAGGCAACGCGTGATGATGGCAGCGTCGTCGTGACACGCCCCGGCGAGGACGGAATGGTCAGCGCATTCTTGCCCGGTGAGTACGTGCGTGAATCAACGCATCTGGGTTACGCGGTCAGTGTGCACGCAGCGCAAGGAATGACCGCTGATCGTGTGCACGCCGTCCTCGACGCCAGTACCGCCGACCGGGGCGCGTTGTACGTCGCGATGACGCGCGGGCGACACCGGAATACGGCCTACCTGACGGAATCACGTGTCGGGGATCAAGCGCATGAGCACGGCTCGCACGCGTCGGCGGTGAAGCCGTGGCATGCGACCAGTGGTGAAGCACGCCGCGCATTCGTCGCGATCGCGGGTCGCGATACTCGAGATCGGGCTGCACACACTGTTCTGGCCGAGGCCCGTAGCGAATACGCCGCCCATGTGGCCGCACGCGCCGCGCAGGAGAAAAAGAACCCGCCAGCAGAGTTGATCCGCGCCCAGGCTCGCGCTGAACGGCGCGCCCTGGAAAAGGCCCAACACGACGCGTCCAAAATCGAGTCACCGGAAGACATCACGGCCATTTTCGACGCCGAGTGGGACGCTTACGACACCGAGAGAAGCGAACCTACCCAGCGCGAACGTTTCCAGACGGCGCTGGCTTCTTTGAAGCGGATGAATGGGGAACGGCGACGAGGGTCGACCATGGCCGGTACCGGAATCGCACCCAAGCCCGGTAGCAACGAAGAAGCGTTGGAGCGCATCCGGCGCCGAGTCGAAGAACGCCGTACAGGCAAAACCGCGCCAGAGCGCGCCACGAACACGCAACCGCGATACGACCGCTTCGACTCCCCGGCCTATCGGGATAACGGCCCCAGCATCGACCGGTAACAACCTCTCCCTGGCCGGGGGCACCTCCAAGGCTCTGAGCGCAAAGGGGGTGTGTCCCTTGCGCTCGTCGCCCGCCCGGCATCGCACCCTGCCAGAACGAGCCCGGACCTACGGCACCCCTCCGCAAGCTCCGGGGCACACTCCGGCCCGGCCCCGTCCCGGCTGATCGGGAACTCACGCCGAACGGGCGACGAGCGCAAGGGACACACCAAGGGGGGCCGGGGCACGAAACCCCTACCGCACCCACCCGACACGCGCACTCAACGCCCCTATCACCGCCACAACCAGGGGGTGACACACACTAGAACCCATGTCACCTGTCACCCCCGACACGTCACCCCCGCACGACACCCCCATGTCACCCCTGTCACCCCCACCCATGCTCACCCTCAACGAAGCAGCCAACCGCCTCGGCATCAGCACCAGAACCCTGCAACGACGCCGCGAAACACTCACCAAGCACGGCGCCTACCGCGACCACACCGGCTGGCACATCCCCGAAACAGCCCTCACCGCACTCACCGACACCGGACACGCGTCACCCCCTGTCACCCCTGACACGTCACCCCCCAACCAGACACCTGTCACCCCCAATGTCACCCCCGTGTCACCCCCCAACCAGGCCGAGCTCGAGCGCCTCAAAGAAGAACTCGCCGCCGCAACCGCCGACGCACGCGAATGGCGCGCCCGAGCCGAAGAACGCGACCGCGAACGCACCCAACTCCTCGAACGCGCCCACGCCGCCGAAACCACCGCCCGCGAAGCCACCGCCACCGCAGCAGCCCTCGCACTCACCCTCAAGCAACTCGAGACGCCCGCATCTCACACAGCCTCGCCTGACGCGCCCCGACAAGACGAAGATCTAAACGAACCAGCGCCGGCACCGGAGCCAGCAGGCGAACGCAGCGCCCCGAGCGAAAGCAGACACCAATCGCACTGGCATCGAGCACGCAACGTGTGGAACCGAATGACCGCAAAAAACTAAGGTGATTTAATTAAGGCTCAGACATTTTTCTCGATGATACCCGGCAGCTGAATTTTTGCATTTAGAAGCTCAATACTAAACAACTCGCCTGAATTTCTAAACGATACAATTCCCACCACTTCTCCATGCACCACTATGGGAATTGTTGTTGAAATAAACTCTCCCCCCTCAAGGCCTTTTGAAAATTTAACTTCTGCAGCGTTCACAGTCTCGTCATATGCGCATTCAACTAATAATTCTTGACAGATCATATTAAGTATTAATGAATTGCAGCGAAAGAGTTGAACGGCTTTGCTGTAGTGAAGGCAGGAACGTTCCAGTAGATAGTCACGACGTGACCAAGCGCAGTCATTACGACAGCGGGAACTCCATCAAATAACCAGTTCTGCTGTCTCGGCTGATAGCGAGCGCGGCCACACTCTTCAGTGACAACTCGCTGAATGTCAGATTTATTCAAATGGCGAGCCTTTATCTGCTTTTCCGCATGCTCACTGTACGACCGAACTATACATGTGTGACGCATGTCAGCTGTGCTGACTGGCGATGCCGCAACGCCAATACTACTGATCGAAAATGCGGCAACTGCAGATACGAGTAGTTTTCCCATGATTAACTCAATCCTCAATTCAAGTCGGTAGACGCTTTCACTTCAGACAGTATCTTACGGATCAGCGCGACTGGCTGATATAGATAGAAATTTTTCGACGGGATGCCGCCGCTCCCGTCCACGCTCACGTTGAGGGACAACCCCGTCATGGCCTCAACTGCTAGCCGCAGCTCCTCATGGGGTCATCAACCCGGGGATGAGTACTTTTCCACGGACTAGCGAGGCCGGGGACCCTGCTTCCGATGGGGGTGAGGTAGCGTCAGGGCAGACGAACTGCATAGGGGCAAAAAAGAGAGGCCAGGAGCAGCAACTCCTGACCTCTCGACCGGCAGCAGTACCACCTGCTTACCGATCACGCTTTGGGTGACGCGCTTACGAGCGTACCGCGAAGCTAGCCCGCCGTCACGGTGGCCCTCCAAGCGCCACGCCGACACCCACAGCGTTGTTGCATGGTCGTAGCGCGGCCCCCGCCGAGTGCAGTAGTGCGACCGTGTTGGGAGAGGCCGTTAGAGGGCAGGTCCGTTCACCGTCTGTTTCAGCTCCTTTCGCCGGCAGCGTTGACTGCTCGAGCCGCTAGCTCGCAGTCACCCCGCACACCGCCGGCACCCCCACAGCATCAGGCAGCGTCAGCGTGCCTGGCTGCTGCCAGGAAACCCCGTTCTCCGTCACGTCACCGTGCGCGTCGTATCTCCCCATTTCTCTTAGGCACATTTGCACAGAGTGCTTACCAGCTACGCTGGCCCTAGCGGGCCATCGTTCGCTGGTGTCGGTTCGGCGTGGTGTGAGGGGGTGTGTTGGCTGTGATGACGGCGGCGAAGTTGGGTGCGGGCAGCACGGACTACTACGAGTCGACGGTGGCTGAGGGTGCGCGTATCCCGGGTGCGGACATGACGGACTACTACGGCGAGGCGGGGGATGCTGCGGCGCGGGTGTTCGTGGTGGGGCGCGGGGACGGGGAGCGCGCGGAGATGGAGTCGTATCTGGGGGTGGGCGATGGTCAGGTGCTCGATGGGTTGATGGTTGGGGCGTGGTTCAACGAGCCGATCGCGCCGTCGGGGGCGTCGTTGGGGCGG
>NZ_JBHJPN010000005.1:2034-5707 GCF_042262385.1 Agromyces sp. NPDC056389 | reverse complement strand
TGTCCGGCGGTGTCCTACTCTCCCACAGGGTCCCCCCTGCAGTACCATCGGCGCTGCGAGTCTTAGCTTCCGGGTTCGGAATGTGTCCGGGCGTTTCCCTCGCGCTATGGCCGCCGAAACTCTTGCCACACCTCGCCCGCCACGTGTGTGGGGTGGGTGTGTGGTCTCGGTGACCGCACCGACCAGCCCCGGTGTACAGGGGTGTGGTGGTGCGGGTGTTGTCTCAGTGTTGAGTTTTGGGTTTCCGTCTGAAGGGAACCACAGAGTGGACGCGAGCGTATCTTTGGCCACTCACACGGCCTTTTCATGAACATGTTCAAACGTGTGTGAGTGTAGTGATTATCAAGTTATCGGCTTATTAGTACCGGTCAGCTCCGACAGTCGTTAGTCCTGTCTTCCACATCCGGCCTATCAACCCAGTCGTCTGGCTGGGAGCCTCTCACCCCGAAGGGTATGGAAATCTCATCTCGAGGCCGGCTTCCCGCTTAGATGCTTTCAGCGGTTATCCATCCCGAACGTAGCTAACCAGCGGTGCTCCTGGCGGAACAACTGGCACACCAGAGGTTCGTCCAACCCGGTCCTCTCGTACTAGGGTCAGATCCTCTCAAATTTCCTACGCGCGCAGCGGATAGGGACCGAACTGTCTCACGACGTTCTAAACCCAGCTCGCGTACCGCTTTAATGGGCGAACAGCCCAACCCTTGGGACCTACTCCAGCCCCAGGATGCGACGAGCCGACATCGAGGTGCCAAACCATGCCGTCGATATGGACTCTTGGGCAAGATCAGCCTGTTATCCCCGAGGTACCTTTTATCCGTTGAGCGACAGCGCTTCCACAAGCCACTGCCGGATCACTAGTCCCGACTTTCGTCCCTGCTCGACCTGTCAGTCTCACAGTCAAGCTCCCTTGTGCACTTACACTCGCCACCTGATTGCCAACCAGGTTGAGGGAACCTTTGGGCGCCTCCGTTACTTTTTGGGAGGCAACCGCCCCAGTTAAACTACCCACCAGGCACTGTCCCTGAACCGGATCACGGTTCGAAGTTAGATATCCAGAGTGACCAGAGTGGTATTTCAACAATGACTCCACCGACACTAGCGTGCCAGCTTCAAAGTCTCCCACCTATCCTACACAAGCCACACCGAACACCAATACCAAGCTGTAGTAAAGGTCACGGGGTCTTTCCGTCCTGCTGCGCGTAACGAGCATCTTTACTCGTAATGCAATTTCGCCGAGTTCGCGGTTGAGACAGCTGGGAAGTCGTTACGCCATTCGTGCAGGTCGGAACTTACCCGACAAGGAATTTCGCTACCTTAGGATGGTTATAGTTACCACCGCCGTTTACTGGGGCTTAAATTCTCAGCTTCGCCTTGCGGCTAACCGGTCCTCTTAACCTTCCAGCACCGGGCAGGCGTCAGTCCGTATACATCGTCTTGCGACTTAGCACGGACCTGTGTTTTTAGTAAACAGTCGCTTCCCACTGGTCTCTGCGGCCCTGCAGCGCTTCCTGGAGCAAGTCCATTCACGCCTTAGGCCCCCCTTCTCCCGAAGTTACGGGGGCATTTTGCCGAGTTCCTTAACCACGATTCTCTCGATCTCCTTAGTATTCTCTACCTGACCACCTGAGTCGGTTTGGGGTACGGGCGGCTGGAACCTCGCGTCGATGCTTTTCTTGGCAGCATAGGATCACCCACTTTTTATCCGCATCGCGTCTCAGCCGTAATGAGCGACGGATTTGCCTATCGCTCGGCCTACACGCTTGCCCCGGGTCAACCATCGCCCGGGTTGGGCTACCTTCCTGCGTCACACCTGTTAATACGCTCACTCCACCAGATGGGGTCGCATGCCGCCTCACGATCGTCCCCGAAGGGATCCACGCGTCTTGGGATGCTTAGCACTCCTGATTTCATGTGGGCGGTTCTTCGCCGGTACGGGAATATCAACCCGTTGTCCATCGACTACGCCTGTCGGCCTCGCCTTAGGTCCCGACTTACCCAGGGCAGATTAGCTTGACCCTGGAACCCTTGGTCTTCCGGAGGACGGGTTTCTCACCCGTCTTTCGCTACTCATGCCTGCATTCTCACTCGTGTGGCCTCCACGGCTGGTTCACACCGCCGCTTCACTGCCCACACGACGCTCTCCTACCCATCAACACGGCTGGACCACGAAGGCCTACCATTAATGTCAATGCCACAACTTCGGTGGCGTGCTTGAGCCCCGTTACATTGTCGGCGCGGAATCACTTGACCAGTGAGCTATTACGCACTCTTTCAAGGGTGGCTGCTTCTAAGCCAACCTCCTGGTTGTCTGTGCAACTCCACATCCTTTCCCACTTAGCACGCGCTTAGGGACCTTAGTTGGTGGTCTGGGTTGTTTCCCTCTCGACGATGAAGCTTATCCCCCACCGTCTCACTGCTGCGCTCTCACTTACCGGCATTCGGAGTTTGGCTGACGTCAGTAACCTTTTGGGGCCCATCGGCCATCCAGTAGCTCTACCTCCGGCAAGAAACACGCAACGCTGCACCTAAATGCATTTCGGAGAGAACCAGCTATCACGAAGTTTGATTGGCCTTTCACCCCTATCCACAGCTCATCCCCTCCATTTTCAACTGAAGTGGGTTCGGTCCTCCACGACGTCTTACCGTCGCTTCAACCTGGCCATGGATAGATCACTTCGCTTCGGGTCTAGGACATGCGACTGAATCGCCCTATTCAGACTCGCTTTCGCTACGGCTGCCCCTCACGGGTTAACCTCGCCACATATCACTAACTCGCAGGCTCATTCTTCAAAAGGCACGCTGTCACCCCTACAAGGAGGCTCCAACGGTTTGTAAGCAAACGGTTTCAGGTACTATTTCACTCCCCTCCCGGGGTACTTTTCACCTTTCCCTCACGGTACTTGTCCGCTATCGGTCATCTGGGAGTATTTAGGCTTATCAGGTGGTCCTGACAGATTCACGCGGGATTTCTCGGGCCCCGCGCTACTTGGGATACCTCTCCGGGCCGCCAGGCATTTCGACTACGGGACTCACACCCACTCCGGTCCGGCTTTCAATCCGGTTCGTCTATACCTGACGCGTCACCGTGACTGCACGGCAGTACAGTCCGAAAGGTCCCACAACCCCGACCATGCAACCCCTGCCGGGTATCACACATGGCTCGGTTTAGCCTCTTCCGCGTTCGCTCGCCACTACTAACGGAATCACGGTTGTTTTCTCTTCCTGTGGGTACTGAGATGTTTCACTTCCCCACGTTCCCTCTACCCGCCCTATATATTCAGGCGGGAGTCACCAGGTCACCCAAAGGGCCTGGCGGGGTTTCCCCATTCGGAAATCCTCGGATCACAGCTCGTTTATCAGCTCCCCGAGGCTTATCGCAGATTACGACGTCCTTCTTCGGCTCCAGATGCCAAGGCATCCACCGTTTGCTCTTAAAAACTTGAAAATCACATGAGATCGAATCGTGCAGCACCACCCGAAGGCGATGCTGCGAAATTGACCAGTGAATACGCCAACAAGATCACCCGAAGGCGACCCCTTGGCGACTCACCTATTGTGAAACAGGACCGAAGTCCCGTTTCTAAGATGCTCGCGTCCACTATGTAGTTCTCAACAGACGGCCAGAACCCCCACACCCACCGAATCAAAACCATCGGCAATGTGAAGGCCTGCC
>NZ_JBHJPN010000005.1:0-1937 GCF_042262385.1 Agromyces sp. NPDC056389 | reverse complement strand
CCCCACGCCAAAAACGCGGGAAGTTGTCCGGTCCCTCAGGACCCAACAGCGTGCATGCACCCGACCGGCCGGCCCCCACCGTTCCAACCACCCCCCGAAGGAGAAGGCGTACTAGGTCTGAACCATTCAGACGAGCACCTATGTCAATGTTCCACCCATGAGCTGCCAGCAGACACGTTCGGTCTGATCTGGCATGCCTGGACCACCAAAGGTGGCCAGTGCTCCTTAGAAAGGAGGTGATCCAGCCGCACCTTCCGGTACGGCTACCTTGTTACGACTTAGTCCTAATCACCGATCCCACCTTCGACGGCTCCCTCCACAAGGGTTAGGCCACCGGCTTCGGGTGTTACCGACTTTCATGACTTGACGGGCGGTGTGTACAAGGCCCGGGAACGTATTCACCGCAGCGTTGCTGATCTGCGATTACTAGCGACTCCGACTTCATGAGGTCGAGTTGCAGACCTCAATCCGAACTGAGACCGGCTTTTTGGGATTCGCTCCGCCTTACGACATCGCAGCCCTTTGTACCGGCCATTGTAGCATGCGTGAAGCCCAAGACATAAGGGGCATGATGATTTGACGTCATCCCCACCTTCCTCCGAGTTGACCCCGGCAGTCTCATATGAGTTCCCACCATTACGTGCTGGCAACATACGACGAGGGTTGCGCTCGTTGCGGGACTTAACCCAACATCTCACGACACGAGCTGACGACAACCATGCACCACCTGTATACGAGTGTCCAAAGAGTTCCACATTTCTGCGGCGTTCTCGTATATGTCAAGCCTTGGTAAGGTTCTTCGCGTTGCATCGAATTAATCCGCATGCTCCGCCGCTTGTGCGGGCCCCCGTCAATTCCTTTGAGTTTTAGCCTTGCGGCCGTACTCCCCAGGCGGGGCGCTTAATGCGTTAGCTACGACACGGAAACCGTGGAATGGTCCCCACATCTAGCGCCCAACGTTTACGGCGTGGACTACCAGGGTATCTAATCCTGTTCGCTCCCCACGCTTTCGCTCCTCAGCGTCAGTTACGGCCCAGAGATCTGCCTTCGCCATCGGTGTTCCTCCTGATATCTGCGCATTCCACCGCTACACCAGGAATTCCAATCTCCCCTACCGCACTCCAGTCTGCCCGTACCCACTGCAGGCCCGAGGTTGAGCCTCGGGATTTCACAGCAGACGTGACAAACCGCCTACGAGCTCTTTACGCCCAATAATTCCGGACAACGCTCGCACCCTACGTATTACCGCGGCTGCTGGCACGTAGTTAGCCGGTGCTTTTTCTGCAGGTACCGTCAAGCCGAAGCCCTTCTTCCCTACTAAAAGAGGTTTACAACCCGAAGGCCGTCATCCCTCACGCGGCGTTGCTGCATCAGGCTTTCGCCCATTGTGCAATATTCCCCACTGCTGCCTCCCGTAGGAGTCTGGGCCGTGTCTCAGTCCCAGTGTGGCCGGTCACCCTCTCAGGCCGGCTACCCGTCGACGCCTTGGTGAGCCATTACCTCACCAACAAGCTGATAGGCCGCGAGTCCATCCCAGACCGAAAAAACTTTCCACCCAAAACCATGCGGTTCCAGGTCCTATCCGGTATTAGCTCCGATTTCTCGGGGTTATCCCAGAGTCCAGGGCAGGTTACTCACGTGTTACTCACCCGTTCGCCACTAATCCCCCAGAGCAAGCTCCAGGTTCATCGTTCGACTTGCATGTGTTAAGCACGCCGCCAGCGTTCGTCCTGAGCCAGGATCAAACTCTCCAAAAAAAATGGTTCCAACACCCCGAAAGGCATTGAGAGTTTCAATCTCTGACTGAAAGAACAATCAAACTGACTGTCCATCAATCCAAAGGAATCCTCCCCCCACCAAAGGTGAGGTCGGGGTTCAATAATTTGGCATTGAACATAGTGCACGCTGTTGAGTTCTCAAGGAACGGACGCACCCGA
>NZ_JBHJPN010000004.1:0-100215 GCF_042262385.1 Agromyces sp. NPDC056389 | reverse complement strand
CTCGCCGGCCGGCTCTCGGCCGGCTGGGGCCGCGGGCGGGGGGGTCCCCCGGCGTCACGCAACGGGCGCCCCCCCGGGGGGGGGGGCCCGGTGTCGTCGCCGCTCGTTCGACGGGGATCAGTACCAGCCGGACGACTCCGACTTGTCCCATGCGCCGCACGGGGTTCCGTAGCGGCCGGCGATGTAGCCGAGGCCCCAGGTGATCTGGGTGGCGGGGTTGGTCTGCCAGTCGCTGCCGGCCGATCCCATCTTGCTGCCGGGCAGGGCCTGCGGAATGCCGTAGGCGCCGCTCGACTTGTTCTCGGCGTAGACGTTCCAGCCCGACTCCTTGTTCCAGAGCGAGACGAGGCAGCCGAACTGGTCGTCGCCCCAGCCGTACTGGGCGGCCATGAGGTCGCGTGCGATCGCCTGTGCGCCGCTGGGGTTCGCAGGGCCGCTCGGGCGCGAGCCGGTGGACGGTGCGGACGTCTCGGCCTCGGCCTCGGCGGCGGCAGCGGCGGCGGCGGCAGCGGCAGCGGCGGCCGCAGCGGCCGCAGCCTGCTCGGAGGCGACCCGATCGGCCTCGGCCACGGCGGCGCGCACCGGCGCAGCGTGCGCCTCGGTGCGGTCGGCGAGCTCGAAGACCCGCTCGGGGCTCAGCAGGCGGTAGTTGCCGAGGGCGGCGACCGACGAGGCGAGCTGCGAAGCATCCGCCTTGCCCTGCGCGGAGACGAGCGTGTCGTTCGCCGCGGCGAGCGTGTCGTTCGCCTTCTTGACCGCACGTGCCTCGAGGATACCGGCGTGCGAGCCGAGCTGCTCGACATCGAGGTTCGCGGCGTCTCGCAGGGCGTCGGTCTCGGCGACGCTGTCGTTCGTGGCCGCGACGGCGGACTGCACGGCGAACCCGGTGCCGACCATGGCGCCGATGGCGACGACGGCACCGGCCGCGAGCATGGGGCCGCTCCTCCAGAGGGGGCGGCTCCGGCGCGACCGGGGGCGGAGGGCTTCGTTCTCACGGGCTTCGGACGAGGTGTTTTCAGAAGAGGAAGGCTGGTTCTGCATGACTTTCACAAGGCGGATCGGCGTGCGCAGCGCGCTGGACGACCCTTGTTCGACGTTCCACAGGCGGGGGCGCCCGGGCGAAGTGGCCAGTCTGCCGAGGCCTTCTGGACAGAACCTCAGCTTCCCCTGTGAAAGTCATCCAAATCAGGAACCGGGTCCGACGGCTGTGCAAGCCGGCCGGCCCACGGATTCAGTACCAGTTGTTCGCCTGGAAATGGGCCCACGCGCCGCACGCCGTGCCGTACCTTCCGGCCACGTACCCGAGGCCCCAGCTGATCTGGGTGGCCGCGCTCGTCTGCCAGTCGGCGCCCGCCGAGGCCATCTTGCTCCCGGGCAGTGCCTGCGGGATCCCGTAGGCGCCACCCGGGCTGCCCGCGGTGACGTTCCACCCGGATTCCTTGTTCCAGAGCGCGACGAGGCAGCCGAACTGGTCGTCGCCCCACCCGTAGCGGGCGGCGATCATGTCGCGGGCGATGACCTGCGCCTCACTCGGGTTCGCGGGCACCGCGGGCGCCGGCCCGCCGCTCGTCGGCGGCGTCGCCGCATCGCGCTCGGCCGCGGCGCGTTCGGCGGCGGCACGCTCGGCTGCAGCCTGCGCGGCGGCCTGCTCCGCCGCGACGCGGTCGAACTCCACGACCGCGGCCTGCACCGTGACCGCGTGGGCCCGTGCCGCATCGGCGAGTTCGAAGACGCGCTCGGGTGCAAGAAGCTCGTACGACCTCAACGCGGCGACGGATGCCTCGAGGTCCGACGCGTCCGATTTGCCGCCGGCCGAGGCGATCACGGCTTCCGCCTCGTCCAGCGCATCGACCGCGTCCTGGGTGGCCCGCGCATCGAGGATGCCCTCGTGCGTGCCCAGTTGACTCGCGTCGAGGTCGGTCGCCGCCGCGAGCTGGGCGGTCTCGGCGACCTGCTCCGCGGTCAGTTGCGCACGCTCGGCGACGGTGTCGTTCGAGATCACGCCCGTGCCCGCGACGGCGGCCAGTGCGACCACGGCGGCCCCGGACGCAGCTGCACGCCAGCGTGCGGGTCGTGGGCGCCGGCGCGGGGAGCCTGGTCCGGTCGTTCCGCCCGTCGTGGGCCGTGCGGTGGTCGAGACTCCGGACGCTTCGCTCATGCTTCTCCCCAGCGGGAGACGCGGCTCACCGGCCGATCCCCCATCGTGCGACGATCCGCGAGCGCCTTCCGCCCGCGGGAAGTTGCCAATCCGCACAGACTAACCGAAGGGTTCCTCGGGTTCGCAACCCCTTCGTGACAGGTGTCACGCCCGTTCATGTCGGGGTGTGTCACGCGGCGAAGGCTCCGAACCGCGCCTCGGTAGGGTGGTCGTCGTGCGATCCCCCCTCCTCTCAGTCCTGCTCGTCGGCGTCCTCGCGTTGAGCGGCTGCGCCGCCGCAGACCCCGCCCCGACCGTCGATCCGACCGTGGAGGCGGGCGCAGACGCCGGCGCGGAGGCCGGCGCCGACTGCGACGGCATCGGCGTGGTCGTCGACTTCGGCGCACTCGACGCCGACGGCGCGTCGAGCTGTGTCGACGCGACCTCCGCGACTGCTGCGACGGCCACGCTCGACGACGCCGGCGTCACGACCGAGGGCTCGGTCGAGTGGGGTGACGCGATCGTCTGCCGGGTGAACGACCGACCCGGGCCCGATGAGACGGTCGAGGTTGCGGGCGAGGCGTCGTTCGTCGAGTCCTGCCAGTCGATGCCGCCCGCCTACGCGTACTGGGCGCTCTGGGTGAAGACCTCGGCCGACGCCGAGTGGGAATACGCCCAAGAAGGGCTCGGCACCCTCGAGCTCGAGCCGGGGCAGAGCATCGGCCTCGTCTACACGACCGGCACGGAGACTCCGACCCCGGCCGGATGATGCGGTTCCGCGCGGCACCACTGCGGGCGGCGGCGATCGTCGCGGCGGTGTTCGTGGTGTCGCGCGTCGTCTATCGCATGGCGTTCGGCGGAGCTTCGGGTGGCGGAGTGCTGCTCATCGACCTGCCGAAGGTTCCGCTCGACGGCCCGTTCGCGCACATCGCGCTCTTCGGGCCGATCACGAGCGGCGGCATCTGGAACGCCGTGGTCAGCGCGCTGCCGTTCGCGGCCGTGATCCTCGCGTTCGGCGTGCTCAACGCGATCCTCGACGTGCAGCGTCTCTTCGTGCTCGGTTCGACCCGTGGCCCGATCCGCGCCGTCTCCCGCGCACTCGTCATCGCCTGGGCCACCGCGCCGGCGCTCGCGCAGTCGGTACGGCGGATGCGTCGTGCCGCCGCACTCCGAGGCGAGCGCGGCCCGGCGGCCCTGCTCGTGCCCGTGTTCGAGCACACGGTCGAACGGGCGCTCGCGCTCGCGGCCTCGATGGAGGTGCGCGGATTCGCGGCATCCGCCCGACCGACCGGCGACGCCGGACGACCCGCGCGACTCACCGCGGTCTCGCTCGATCAGGGCGGTGCCTGGCGCCTCGACGACATCGATCTCGACTTCGCGCCCGGCAGCCTCGTCGTCGTGTCGGGTCCGACGGGCTCGGGCAAGTCGAGCCTGCTCGACACGATGAGCGGGCTCTTCCAGCACTTCGAGGGCGGGCAACAGGGCGGGCTCGTCGAGATCGGCGGACTCGATCGGCGCCGACTCCCGCCGCGTGAGACGGCCGGCTGCGTCGGCGTCGTCGCCCAGCACGTGCGGCTCTCGTTCGTGGCCGAGACGGTGCGCGACGAGATCGGCTTCGCGCTCGCGACGCAGGGCATCGACGCAGCGGTCGTCGATGAGCGCGCGCGGCAGACGGCCGACGAGCTCGGCATCTCCCGTCTGCTCGAGCGGCCCGTCACCGCGCTCTCCGCCGGCGAGGCGACGCTCGTCGCGATCGCGGCGGCACTCGTCGCCCGTCCGGCCCTGCTGCTCGTCGATGAACCGCTCGCCGAACTCGACTCGGCAGCGCGACGTCTCGTGTGCGAGGTGCTCGACCGGGTCGCGCACGGGTCGAGCACGTGCGTCGTGGTCGCCGAGCACGCCACCGCGGAGTGGCACGGCATCGCCGACGCCTGGGTCGCGATCGACGGCGGGCGCGTCGAGCCGGGCGCGGCACCGGCACCGGCCCCGGCCCCGGCACCGGCACCGGCGAGCCTGCGTTCCGCCCCGGCGGACCACGGCGATCGAACCGCACCGGCGGCGGGGCATCCGCTCGTCTCGGTGCAGGGCCTCGACGCACGGCACGGCGGCACCGTCGCGGTGCGCGATGCGCGGTTCGCGCTGTACGCCGGTGAGATCGTCGCGATCACCGGTGCGAATGGCGCAGGCAAGTCCAGCCTGCTGGGTGCGATGGCGGTGCCGGATGCCGCGGGCTCGGTCACGATCGACGGCGCAGACGTCGCCGCTCTCGACCCTGTGGCGCGACGACGCGCGATCTCGCTCGTGCCCGAGCAGTTCGACGACCTCTTCTTCAGCACGACCGTCGCCGCCGAATGCCATCGAGCCGATCGTCGGAATCGGACGGCGACGCCGACCGTGCAGACGTTCGCGGCGCTGCTCGGCCGCGACCTCGACGAGGGCATGCTCCTGCGGCATCCTCGGGACCTCTCGGCAGGCGAGCGGCTGTGCCTCGCGATCGCGATCCAGCTCGCTCCCTCCCCCGCCGCGCTGCTCGTCGACGAGCCGGCACGCGGACTCGACACGGCGGCGCGGGCCCTCGTGGGCGAGGCGCTCGTCGCGGCCGCGAGCGATGGGCGCGTCGTGCTGTTCGCGACGCACGATCGCGAATTCGCCACTCGGTTCGCGAACCGCGAGCTCACGATCGAGCGGGGCGCGGTCTCACTCGCCCCGCTCGTCACCGCGGACGTGATCTCGTGACCGCCGTCGAGCCCCGATCCGACCGGCACATCGCTCGCGACGACGGCGACGGCGACGCCCGCGGAGACCGTGCCACCCGTCGTCGCGAGCGCATCACCACGGCAGCGCTCCTCGCCGGCAGCACCCTCGCCCTCGCCGCCTTCGGCTGGCCGCTCGTCGCGACGGCGGTGCCGGCGGATGCGCAACGCGCTGCGCCGTTCGTGGCCTTCGCAGTGCTGCCCGCCGTCATCGCCGTCGTGCTCGCCGCCCTCGATCGGCAGATGCACTCGGCGAAGGCGGTGGCACTGCTCGGCGTGCTCGCGGCGATCGGCGCCGGCATCCGCATCGCGGGAGCCGGCGTCGGCGGCATCGAGGCCGTCTTCGTCCTGCTGATCCTCGCCGGGCGTGCGTTCGGCGCCCGATTCGGCTTCCTGCTCGGCATGCTCACGATCGCCGTGTCATCGGTGCTCTGGGGCGGCATCGGTCCGTGGACGCCGTTCCAGATGTTCGCCTGCGCGTGGGTCGCCGCCGGTGCCGGCCTGCTGCCGATGATCCGCCCGCGAGCGGCGACCACCGCGGACGTGCGCCGCGCGACCGCGCTCGAGATCGCCATGCTCGCGGCCTACGGAATCGTGGCCTCATACATCTTCGGCCTCGTGATGAACCTCTGGTTCTGGCCGTTCGCGGTGGGCATGGGCACCGAGATCTCCTACGACGGGGCGGCGCCGGTCGGCGAGAACCTCGCCTCGTTCGCGCTGTACTCGCTCGTGACCTCGACGCTCACCTGGGACACGGTGCGCGCGGTCACGACCGTCGTCGGCATCGCCCTGATCGGCCCCGCCGTGCTCGCCTCGCTTCGACGTGCGAAGCTGCCGTCGCAACGCCGCTCGGTCGATCGACCCCAGCCCCGCTCCTAGACGGAGAAGTACTTCGCCTCGGGGTGGTGGAAGACGAAGGCGTCGGTCGACTGCTCGGGGTGCAGCTGCAGCTCCTCCGACAGCACGACGCCCATGCGCTCGGGCTTCAGCAGGTCGACGACCTTGCGGCGATCCTCCATGTCGGGGCAGGCCGGATAGCCGAGCGAGAAGCGCGCGCCCCGGTAGTGCAGCTTGAAGAGCCCGGCGACGTCGTCGGGGTCCTCCCCGCCGAGGCCGAGCTCGTCGCGCACTCGCGAGTGCCAGTACTCGGCGAGCGCCTCGGTGAGCTGCATCGCGAGGCCGTTGAGCTCGAGGTAGTCGCGGTAGCGGTTCTCGGCGAAGATCTTCGCGGTCGCCTCGCTGACCCGCTGCCCCGCCGTCACGAGCTGCACGGCCACGACGTCGACCTGCCCTGCATCCCTCGAGCGCACGAAGTCGGCGAGGCAGAGGTGGCGATCACGGCGCTGCCGCGGGAAGTGGAATCGCAGCCGGTCGCTGCCGATCACCCCGCCGGATCCGCCGTCGGGGGCGAGCAGTCCAGCGGTACCGAGGAGCCCCTCGGGGTCGTCGCCGTGGTGCAGCACGACCATGTCGTCGCCGTCGGCGACCACCGGAAAGTAGCCGTAGGCGACCGAGGCGTCGAGCAGTCCCTCGGCGAGGATGCGGTCGAGCCAGTACCGCAGTCGCGGCCGCCCCTCGGTCTCGACGAGCTCGTCGTAGCTCGCGCCGTCGTCGGCGCGGCTCGGCTTCAGGCCCCACTGCCCCATGAAGGTCGCGCGCTCGTCGAGAAACGCGGAGTATTCGGCGAGCGCGATGCCCTTGACGATGCGGGTGCCCCAGAACGGCGGTGTCGGCACGGGGTTGTCGGCCGCGACATCCGATCGTGCCGGCATCTCATCGGGCTCGGTGACGGTGAGCAGGCCCGGTCGGTGGATCCGCTTCTTCAGCGCGGGCAGCCCGACCGCTGCGGGGTCGGCGCCGCGCGCGATCGCGACGAGCGGCTCCATGAGCGCGAGGCCCTCGAAGGCGTCGCGGGCGTAGCGCACCTCGCCGTCGAAGATGCCCGCGAGGTCGTCTTCGACGTACGTGCGGGTCAGGGCGGCGCCGCCGAGGATGACGGGCCAGCGCTTCGCGAGCCCCCTGGCGTTCAGCTCCTCGAGGTTCTCCTTCATGACGACCGTCGACTTCACGAGCAGGCCCGACATGCCGATCACGTCGGCGTCGTGCTCCTCGGCCGCCTTGATGATGTCGGCGATGGGCTGCTTGATGCCGAGGTTGACCACCTCGTAGCCGTTGTTCGAGAGGATGATGTCGACGAGGTTCTTGCCGATGTCGTGCACGTCGCCGCGCACCGTGGCGATGACCATCCTGCCCTTGCCGCCGGCCGCCGACTTCTCCATGTGCGGTTCGAGGAGGGCCACGGCGCTCTTCATCACCTCGGCCGACTGCAGCACGAACGGCAGCTGCATCTCGCCCGAGCCGAAGCGCTCGCCGACGACCTTCATGCCCTCGAGCAGGTGCACGTTGATGATGTCGATCGCGCTGAGACCGCCGGCGCGCGCGAGGTCGAGGTCGGCCTCGAGCCCCTTGGCCTCGCCGTCGAGGATGCGGCGTTCGAGGCGCTCGCCCACAGGCAGCGCTGCGAGCTCGGCGGCACGTGCATCTCGGATCGCGGCCATGTCGACGCCCGCGAAGAGGTCGAGCATCGCCACCAGCGGGTCGTAGGTCAGGGTGCCGTCGGCGTCGTACTCGCGCCGGTCCCATACGAGGTCGAGGGCGACCTTGCGCCGATCCTCGGGCACTGAGGCGAGCGGCACGATCTTCGCCGCGTCGACGATCGCGCTCGTGAGCCCGGCCTCGACCGCTTCGTGCAGGAACACCGAGTTCAGCACCGATCGCGCGGCGGGGTTGAGTCCGAACGAGACGTTCGAGACACCGAGCGTCGTATTGATGCCCGGGTACTTCGCGGTGATCTGCCGGATCGCGTCGATCGTCTCGATGGCGTCGCGCCGCGTCTCCTCCTGCCCCGTCGCGATCGGGAAGGTCAGGGCATCGACGATGATGTCGTCGACGCGCATGCCCCACTCGCCGACGAGGGTGTCGACGAGCCGCGAGGCGATGCGCACCTTGTTCTCCGCGGTGCGCGCCTGGCCCTCCTCATCGATCGTGAGGGCGATGACGGCAGCGCCGTGCTCCTTCACGAGCGGCATGATGCGGGCGAAGCGGCTCGTGCCGCCCTCGCCGTCCTCGAAGTTCACGGAGTTGACGACCGGCCGGCCGCCGATGAGCTCGAGCCCGGCTTGCAGCACGGCAGGTTCGGTCGAGTCGACCACGAGCGGCAGCGTCGAGGCGCTCGCGAGCCGCGAGACGACCTCGCGGATGTCGGCGACGCCGTCGCGCCCGACGTAGTCGACGCACACGTCGAGCAGGTTGGCGCCGTCACGCACCTGGTTCCGGGCGATGTCGACGCAGTCGTCCCACCGCTCCTCGAGCATCGCCTCGCGGAACGCCTTCGAGCCGTTGGCGTTCGTGCGCTCCCCGATCGCGAGGTACGAGCTCTCCTGCTCGAAGCTCACGTGCTGGTAGAGGCTCGCGACCCCGGGGTCGGCTTCGACACGGCGAGCGGATGCCTCGGCGCCCCGCAGCCTCGCGACGACGGCGCTCAGGTGCGCCGGCGTGGTGCCGCAGCATCCGCCGACGAGGCCCAGGCCGAACTCGCGCACGAACTGCTCGTGCGCGGTCGCGAGCTCTTCGGGCGTGAGCGGGTAGCTCGCGCCGTTCGCGCCGAGCACCGGCAGGCCCGCGTTCGGCATGCACATGACCGGCACGTTCGAGAACTTCGAGAGGTGGCGCAGGTGCTCGCTCATCTCATCGGGCCCGGTCGCGCAGTTCAGGCCGATCGCGTCGACGCCGAGCGGTTCGAGCGCGGTGAGCGCCGCGCCGATCTCGGAGCCCATGAGCATCGTGCCTGTCGTCTCGACCGTCACCTCGACGAAGATCGGCAACCGCACGCCGGTGGCGGCGATCGCCTGCTTGCAGCCGTTCACGGCGCTCTTGGTCTGCAGCAGGTCCTGCGAGGTCTCGACGAGGAAGGCGTCGGCTCCGCCGCGGATGAGGCCCTCGGCTTGCAGGGCGAACGTCGACTTGAGGTGCGCGTAGCTCGTGTGCCCGAGGCTCGGCAGCTTCGTGCCCGGGCCCATGGAGCCGAGCACCCAGCGCTCGCGACCGTCGCGCGCCTGCCAGGCCTCTGCGCGCTCACGGGCGATCGCGGCGCCCGCCGCGGCGAGCTCCTCGATGCGGTCGTCGATGCCGTAGTCGGAGAGGTTCGACCAGTTCGCCCCGAACGTGTTCGTCTCGACGGCGTCGATGCCGGTCTCGAAGTAGGCGTCGTGGATCCGTCCGATGATGTCGGGGCGACTGACGTTCAGGATCTCGTTGCAGCCCTCGAGCTGCTGGTAGTCGTCGAGGCTCGGGTCGTGCTCCTGCAGCATCGTGCCCATCGCGCCGTCGGCGATCACGACGCGCTCCGCGAGTGCCTCGAGCAGGTGCACCGAGCGCTCGGGCCGCACCGCTCCCTCGATGTCGGTCGAGGCGGGGTCCGTCTGCGCTGAGGCCTGGGTCACCCGGCAATCGTAACGATCGGGGGTGAGCCGCTCGCCCGTGTGACGGCCGGTGCGTCATGTGCGACAGCGCGGATCGCGTTCTCAGTGAACGCACAGCTGGCAGCACGCGCTGACGGAACAGCATCGGCTCGCCCGATGTTCTTCTCAGTGGGCGTCGCAGCCGGCGGCGCCGAACCAGGAGGACCACGTGTCACAGGACTACCGGAAGACTCCCGAGGCCCTCGCCGGCCTCACCCCCAAGCAGTACTCGGTCACCCAGGAGGACGGCACCGAGCCGCCCTTCCGCAACGAGTACTGGAACAACCACGAGCCAGGCATCTACGTCGACGTCGTCTCGGGGCAGCCGCTGTTCGCCTCGACCGACAAGTACGACAGCCGATCGGGCTGGCCGAGCTTCACGAAGCCGATCGAGCCCGATGCCGTGACCGAGAAGACCGACCGCTCGCTCTTCATGAAGCGCGTCGAGGTGCGGTCGACCGGTGCCGACAGCCATCTCGGTCACGTCTTCGACGACGGCCCGGCCGACGCGGGCGGGCTCCGCTACTGCATGAACTCCGCGGCCCTGCGTTTCGTTCCGCTCGCCGAGCTGGACGAGGCGGGCTACGGTCGATACCGCGCACTGTTCGAGAACCAGGAGAACGCACGATGACTGCACGAACCGAGACCGCGATCCTCGCCGGCGGCTGTTTCTGGGGCATGGAGGACCTGATCCGCAAGCGCCCCGGAGTGCTCGGCACTCGCGTCGGCTACACCGGCGGCGACGTGCCGAACGCGACGTACCGCAACCACGGCACGCACGCCGAGGCGATCGAGATCGTGTTCGACCCCGAGGTCGAGTCGTTCCGCGACCTCCTCGAGTTCTTCTTCCAGATCCACGACCCGTCGACGCTGAACCGCCAGGGCAACGACATCGGCACGAGCTACCGCTCGGCGATCTTCCCGACGAGCGACGAGCAGCAGGCGGTCGCCCTCGAGACCATCGCGGACGTCGACGCGTCGGGCCTCTGGCCGGGCCCCGCGACGACCGAGGTCGCGCCCGCCGGTCCGTTCTGGGAGGCGGAGCCCGAGCACCAGGACTACCTGGAGAAGTACCCGAACGGCTACACGTGCCACTTCGTGCGGCCGGGCTGGAAGTTGCCGAAGCGCGACAGCGAGCCCGCTGCGTAGTCCCGCGTGAACCCGAGCCCCGGCGATCGAACGATCGCCGGGGCTCGATCGCGTCCGGCACCGGGTCCGGCGCGTGTCCGGCGCCGGGTCTGGCGCCGACCGGTGTCCGACCGGCAGGATGAGCTGGTGCAACCACTCAGCGAAGAGCGGGCACCCCTCGAGGGTGTCATCGAGACCTCCACCGGCGCCCTCCGCGGCGAGACCGTCGACGGCATCACCCGCCACCTGGGAGTGCCATACGCCGCGCCGCCCTTCGGCGAGCGCCGGTTCCGCCTGCCGGCGCCGGTCGAACCCTGGCAGGGCGTCCGCGACGCGACGGCCTTCGGGCCCACCGCTCCGCAGTCGCCGTACACCGGCGCGCTCGGCGAACTGCTGCCCACCGTCGCGATCCCCGGCGACGAGATCCTGCACGTCAACATCTGGTCGCCGGCGGATGCCGCGGCGGCGCCGTACCCCGTCATCGTCTGGATGCACGGCGGCTCGTTGAAGCACGGGTCGAACGCGCTGCCCGGCTACGACGGGTCGAGCTTCGCCCGCGACGGCGTGGTGTTCGTCTCCGTCAACTACCGCCTGGGCACCGAGGGCTTCTCGGTGCTCGAGGGCGCTCCCCTGAACCTCGGCCTGCACGACCAGCTCGCGGCGCTGCGTTGGGTGCAGCGCGAGATCGCGGCGTTCGGCGGCGACCCCGCCCAGGTCACGGTCTTCGGACAGTCGGCGGGCGGTGCGACCGTCGCAGCACTCGCGGCGTCGCCGTTCGCCGCCGAGGTGATGCAGCGGGCGATCGTCATGAGCGGGCCGCTCGAGGCGAAGGCGCCGGCCGATGCCGGCAAGATCACCGCCCTCATCGCCCGTGAGCTCGGCATCGCGGCGACGCGGGACGCGTTCGCGGCGGTCGAGCCCGATCGGCTGGTGGCGGCGCAGGCCAAGGTGATCGCGGGCGCCTCCCCGCTCGGCGGGGGGCCCGCGTTCACCATCGCGATCGACGAGGAGCTCGTGCCGGTCTCCCCCTCCGACGCGTTCGCGGCCGGCGCCTCCTCGACCGTGCCCCTCCTCATCGGCACGACGACCGAGGAGTACCGACTCTGGCTCGTGCCGAGCGGCGCCGTCGACAAGATCACGCGACTGCACCTGGCCATCGGCCGTCGCGCCGCGAAGATCTCCGCGGCGGCGGTGCGACGGTATCGCGCGAATCGACCGGGGGCGAAGCACGGCGAGGTCTTCGGCGCGATCCTCACCGACGTGCTGCTGCGTCGCTCCGAGTACCGGGTGGCCGATGCGCGGGCAGCGGCGGGCGCACCGACGTGGGTCTACGAGTTCGCGTGGCGGAGCCCGGTGCGGGAACTCGGCGCGGCGCACGCGGTGGAGCTCGGCTTCGTCTTCGACGGGCTTGCGGGGCCCGATTCAGTGGCGCTCGCCGGGGCATCCGCTCCGCAGTCGCTCGCCTCGGCGATGCACGGCGCATGGATCGCGTTCGCCGCATCGGGCGATCCCGGCTGGTCGCCCTGGAGCGCCGAGCGCCCGGTGCGCGTGTTCGACGGCGACGGCGACCCGGTCCTGCCGGCGCCCCGTCTCGACGAGCTGCACGAGCTCGGCGGCTGAGACGCAGCTGGTCCGCTCGTGGCGTCAGGCGGCTGCCGCCGAGCGGACCCGATCGTGCAACAGCTTCGCGGCGTGCCCCAGCGCCTGCTCGGCGGCGGGCTGGCGCTGCGCCGGAACCGACGACTCGCTGAGCACCGCGATGGCGAGCGCACGACCGTCGGCGTGTTCGAGCACGCCCACCTCGTGACGCAGGTGCAGGAACGTCCCCGTCTTCGAGTGCCACGCCGCGTCGTCGGACTCCAGGTCGGGAGCGAGTCGCTGGCGCATGACGTTCATCGCCAGGAGGCCGCGCAGTCGATCCTTCTGAGCGTCGAGTGCCGGTGACCGCCAGATGCGGTCGAGGAGCTCGACGCAGGCGTTCGCGGTGCCCGCGTTCGCGCTCGAGACGTCGAGCTGGGGAATCAGGTGGCCGCCCCCGCGGGTCGACGCCCGGATGGCGAGCGAGAGCGCCTGCGGCATCTGCTCGGGCGGCAGCACGCTCGCGAGGGTGCGGTGCAGTTCGCTGATCGAGTGCCGCACGGTAATGCCGGCGATGCCCGTCTCGCGCAGCGACGCCGTGACGGCGGCCGGTGGGCAGAATCCGAACAGCGCATCGGCCGCCGTGTCGTCGCTGAGGCAGACAGCCATGTAGAGCAGGTCCTCGATCGAGACCGTGGTCGAGTGATGGAATCGGCTGTATCCGGTCTGTCCCGGCGTTCGGTCCTCCGGCGCGAGGGTCACCGGTCGAGCCGGGTCGAGCACGCCCTCGTCGATGCGCTGCAGCACGGCGAGCGCGAGCGGGAGCTTGACGACGGAGGCGAGGGGGTAGGCCTCGTCGGCGGCGATCGACAACTGGCGTCCGCTCTCGAGGTCGCGCACGACGATCGATGCGCGGAGACCCGCCGAGCGCAGGACCTCGGCGGCGTCGCGGAGCACGGCGCGATCAGTCTGCATGCGTGCCGCTCGGCGTCCGCAGGGTCGGGGTCTCGCTGCCGGCGACCGCGTCGGACTGCAGCAGCTCGGCGACGCGCGCACCCGCGACCTCGAGGAACCGCGACCCGAGTTCCCGTTCGCGAGCGGCCAGGGCGTACCCGCGCACGAGTCGCAGATCGCCGAGCGCCCGCCACCGCAGCCCGAATGCTCGGGCCTCGGCGCTCGTGCAGAGCACCACGTCGTCGCCGCCGAGCGCTGCCGACATCGCGGTGATGAGCGACGGCGCGGTTCGGAGCTGCGTCGGCGCGAGTCCGGCGCCGTTCCGCACCCGCTCGAGGCGATCGCGAACGTGCGGCACGTCGTCCTCGGGTTCCAGCCAGATCCTGACGAGCGAGCGGATGCCGCGGCGCGGCCGCAACTCGGTGAAGAAGAAGTCGCCGTCGGCCCGGCTCCGCTCGGCGACACCGACCCCGAGTGCCGCCGCCCATCGTGCACGGTCGGGAGCGACGGGGTCGATGCTGAGCGAGGTGCGCCCGGCCGCGAACGCCGCCTCCCGCTCCGCGGGGAGTCCTGGCACGAACTCGACCGTCATCGATCGGTCGGCTGCGACGGCCGCGATCGTCGCCGCCGCCGCCTGCCCGAAGGCGTGCGGCACGCCGACCGTCACCGGCAGCCGGTGCGACCGCTCGGCGTCCTCGGAGAGTTCGAGGGCCGCGTCCACGAGCTTGACCGCGCTCGGCAGCACCCCGCGACCGAACTCGGTCAGCACGACGCGGCGCGAGGTGCGCTCGAAGAGACGCGCTCCCAAGTGAGCCTCGAGGGCCGCGATACGCCGACTCGCAACGGATTGGGTGACACCGGCTCCGATGGCGCCGGCCGTGAAGCTCTCGCGTTCGGCGACGGACACGAACGCCTCGCACGCGGCCCGCAGATCGAGGTGTCGTGCCATGCATGCGATTCTTGCATCGATCACGTTCATGCGGCCTTTGCCTGCATCGACAGGTCGGGACAGACTCCCGGACATGACCAATCGACCGACTCCCAGCCAGCTCTCCCGACGATCCATGCTCGCCATCGGCGGCCTCACCACGGCCGGCGCGGCGGCCACCGCGTTCTCGGCGGCACCCGCGTTCGCGGCGCCGTCTGCACCCGCCGTCGGCGGCCACCGACGGCTGGCCGAGGCCATCGCGGAGCTCGAGCGGGCGACATCCGTCACCATCGGCGTCACCGCGCTGTGGCACGACTCGCGGCGGGCCTTCCGGTATCGCGGCGACGAGCGCTTCCCGATGTGCTCCGTGTTCAAGACCCTCGCTGCGGGCGCGCTCGTTCGGGCGCGCGGGTACGACGAGGAGTACTGGACGCGGCCGATCCCGTTCACCGATGCCGATGTCGTGGGCGATTCGACGAAACTCGACACCACCTCGTGGACGGCGACGCCGGAGCAGATGGCCGACGCCGCGTTGCGGTTCAGCGACAACACGGCCGGCAACCTGCTGCTCCGCGAGCTCGGCGGCCCGCAGGCGGTGACCACCTTCGCCCGCTCGCTCGGCGCATCGCGCACCCGGCTCGACCGGCCAGAGCCGGAGGTCAACGAGGCGACGCCCGGCGATGAACGCGACACCTCGACGCCCGACGACATCGCGATGCTCTTCCAACTGCTGCTCGTCGACCAGGGCGCGGGCGCCCTCGCCACCGCGCGGCTGCAGGAATGGATGCTGCGGAACACCACCTCGGGCAAGCGGATCCTCGCGGGCCTGACACCGCCGTTCGAGCTCGCCGACAAGACCGGCCTCGGCGGCTACGGCGTCGTCAACGACGCCGGCGTCGTCTGGCGTCCGGGCGAGCAGGCGCTCACGCTCGCGATCCTGACGCGCACCGACCGCGCCGACGCGCCGAGCAACCACGACGTGCTCGCCGACGTCACGCGGCTCCTCGTCGCAGTCTGACGAACGCGCCGCCCCATGTGCAGAGTGTCGATTCAGCGATCATCCTCGTGCACCCTGCACATGGGGCGGTGGTCGTCCGCTGACTAACGTGAGCGAAAACGTTCCCCCAGCTTGAAGGACGCTCATGGCTCGCTTGGCTCACGCAGACGACTTCGCCCTCTCCCGTGTCACCCCCGAGGCGCAGAAGCCTTGGTTCGGCATCGCGGTGCAACGGTTCGGGCAGGTCTCGGCACTCTCGCAGTTCCTGCTCGGCGCCACCCTCGGCTACAGCATGACGTTCGGGGAGGCGGCGCTCGCGCTGCTGCTCGGCTCGATCATCCTCGAGGTGATCATGTGCATCGTCGGCATCATCGGCCAGAAGGAGGGCCTGAACACGGCGCTGCTGGCGCGCTGGACCGGCTTCGGCGAGATCGGCGCCTCGCTCGTCGGCCTTGCGATCGGCATCAGCCTGATCGGATGGTTCGGCATCCAGAGCGCGATCTCGGCCGAGTCGCTCGACGTGCTCATGCCGGGCGTCATGCCCGCCTGGGCGTGGAGCCTCATCTTCGGCCTCGTCGTGACGGCGATCGTCGCGTTCGGCTTCAAGGGCATGCAGTGGCTCGCGAACATCACGGTGCCGCTGTTCCTCATCCTCGTGGGCTGGTCGGTCATCAGCGAGCTCGCGCAGCACGACATCGTGGAGCTCCTCACCGGCCCGGCCCCCGGCCCCGCCATGAGCGTCTGGACCGGGACCGGCATCGTCGCCGGCGGCCTCATCGTCGGCGCGATCATCACCGCCGACATGACGCGCTTCAACCGCTCGAAGGCCGACGTCATCAAGCAGACCGTCGTCGGCGTCAGCCTCGGCGAGTTCGTGATCGGCCTCGCCGGCGTGCTCCTCGCCCACGCGGCGGCCTCCGGCAACATCGTCGCCATCGTGACCTCGTCGATCGGCTTCGTCGGCCTCATCATCGTGATCACCGGCACGCTGAAGATCAACGACTGGAACCTGTACTCCTCGACGCTCGGCCTCGTCAACTTCATCTCGACGGCGTTCAACCGCAACCTGCACCGCGTGACCACGACGATCGTGCTCGGAGTCGTGGGCTCGGTGCTGGCCGCCGTCGGCATCCTCGGTCAGTTCACCGAGTTCCTCATCATCCTGGGCGTCGCCTTCCCGCCCATCGCGGGCATCATGGTCGCCGAGTACTTCGTGGTGAAGCGCTGGCGCACCGACCTCGACGAGACGCGCGAGTCCGGCCGGCTTCCCGTGACGGCCCCGCGCATCGTGCCGGCGACGATCGTCATCTGGGTGGTCTCCGCGCTCGTCGGCTACTTCGTCACCTGGGGCATCCCGCCCGTGCTCTCGCTCGTCGTGTCGATGGTGCTCTACATCGTCGCCGGCAAGCTCGGCTGGGTGAGGGGCATCGGCACCGCGCGCACCAACCAGGTCGAGGCGCCTGTCGAGCAGGTCTCGGCCCGGTCCTAGTCGCAGCAGCACCTCGGAACTTCGCATCACACGCACCACACGCACCACCCAGAAAGCGAGAACCATGCATATCGGCATCGACGTCGGCGGCACCAACACGGATGCAGTGCTCATGGACGGCACGCGAGTACTCGCGGGCGTCAAGCACTCCACCACCCCGGATGTCACGAGCGGCATCGTGCAGGCGATCGAAGACCTGCGATCGGGCCACGCATTCGCAGGCACCGACATCGACGCGGTCATGATCGGCACGACCCACTTCATCAACGCCCTCGTGCAGGCCAAGCGACTCGCCCCCACGGCGGCCCTCCGTCTCGGACTGCCCGCGACGAAGGCGCTGCCGCCGCTCGTCGACTGGCCGGCGCCGCTCGTCGAGGCGATCAGCGCCAAGAGCTACCTCGCGCACGGCGGCTACGAGTTCGACGGCCGCCCGATCTCCCCGCTCGACCCCGAGGAGCTGCGCGGCCACGCTGCGGACATGAAGGCGAACGGCATCCGCTCGGTCGCGATCTCCTCGGTGTTCAGCCCCGTCAACCACGACCTCGAGGTCGAGGCCGGCCGCATCATCGCCGAGGAGCTCGGACCGGACGTCGCAATCTCGCTCTCGCACGAGATCGGCCGCATCGGCCTGCTCGAGCGCGAGAACGCGACGATCATCAACGCAGCGCTGCGCGAACTCGCCTCGGAGATCGTCGACGGCCTCACCGCCGCCGTGCGCAAGCAGGGCATCGAGGCGCCCATCTTCCTCAGCCAGAACGACGGCACCCTCATGGACGAGGACTACGTGCGCCTCTACCCCGTCGCCACCTTCGCGTCGGGCCCGACGAACTCGATGCGCGGCGCCGCCCTCACGAGCGGCCTCGACACCTGCGCCGTCGTCGACGTCGGGGGCACGACCGCCGACATCGGCCTGCTCATCAACGGCTTCCCGCGCGAGACGTCGAACGAGGTCAAGGTCGCGGGCATCCGCACGAACTTCCGCATGCCCGACGTGCTCTCGCTCGGCATCGGCGGCGGCAGCATCGTCGACGTCGAGACGGGCGAGGTCGGCCCGGAGTCGGTCGGCTACCGACTCACGACCGAGGCATTGGTCTTCGGCGGCTCAACCCTGACCGCGACCGACATCGCGGTCGCCGCGGGCCGCGCCGAGGTGGGCGACGCCTCGAAGGTCGCGCACCTCGACCCGGCGCTCGTCGAGCGCGTGCTCGCACGCATCGCGGAGCGCGTCGCCGAGGCCGTCGACCGCATGCGCACCTCCCCCGAGCCGATCCCGGTCGTGGCGGTCGGCGGCGGTTCGATCCTGCTGCCCGATGCCCTGCCGCTCTTCGGCGGGGTGCACCGACCGGAGAACTACGCCGTCGCGAACGCGATCGGCGCTTCGATCGCCCAGGTGGGCGGCGAGATCGACAAGGTCTACGCGATCGAGCCGGGCCGCCGCGAAGAGGCGCTCGCCGCGGTGCGCGCCGAGGCAGTCGACAAGGCGATCGCCGCCGGCGCCTCGCCCCGGTCTGTTGCGATCGTCGACTTCGACGAGGTTCCCATCCCGTACCTGCCGGGCAACGCCACGCGCATCCGCGTCAAGGCCGTCGGCGACCTCGACATGGGGGCGTGACATGAGCTGGACGATCACGGCCGCCCAGATCCCCGACGTCGCCCGCGGGGCCGCGGTGCTCGGCACCGGCGGCGGCGGCGATCCCTACATCGGCGCGCTGCTCGCGACGCAGGCGCTGCGCGAGCACGGCGACGTCACGGTCGTCTCGCTCGACGAGGTGCCCGACGACGCCGTCGTGCTGACCGTCGCAATGATGGGCGCTCCGACCGTCATGGTCGAGAAGCTGCCGAGTCTCGACGAGGTCACCGCGCCCGTCCATGCGCTCGGCACCTCCCTCGGCCGCCCGGTGACGCACATCGCGTGCGCCGAGGTCGGCGGCGTGAACTCCACGATCCCGATCGCCGCCGCCGCCGCACTCGGGTTGCCGCTGCTCGACGCCGACGGCATGGGCCGCGCCTTCCCCGAGCTGCAGATGGTGCTGCCGACGCTCTACGGCGTCACCGCCTCACCCCTCGCGTTCAGCGACGAGAAGGGCAACACGGGCGTGCTGCAGACGGTCGACAACAGCTGGACCGAGCGCATCGCGCGCGTCGCCTGCGTCGAGATGGGATGCTCCGTCATGATCTCGGGCTTCTCGATGTCGGGCGCCCAGGCCCGCGAAGCGCTCGTGCCCGACTCGCTCACCCTCTGCGCCGAGATCGGCCGCACGATCGTCGCGGCTCGCGCCGAGAAGGCCGACCCGGTCGACGCCGCCGTTCGCCTGCTCGGCGGCCGCGAGCTCTTCGCGGGCAAGGTCGTCGACGTGCAGCGCGCGACCACGACCGGCTTCGCCCGCGGCAGGGCGCGCATCGAGGGCGCGGATGCCTCGGTCACCCTGTCGTTCCAGAACGAACACCTGATCGCCGAGTCCGACGGCGGCATCCTCGCAACCACTCCCGACCTGATCATGGTGCTCGACCACGACTCCGGTGAGCCGATCACGACCGAAGCGCTGCGGTACGGACAGCGGGTGCGCGTGATCAGCGCGCCGAGCGACGAGCGCTGGCACTCGGCGGAGGCGCTCGCGATGGTGGGCCCCGGGTACTTCGGCTACGACCTGCCCGCGCACCGATTCGACGGCACCGTCGAGACGCCGGGCGGGGCATCCGTGGAGGCGGCCGCATGAGCTGGCAGCTGACGGCGGCCGACCTGCCCGACCTCGCCCGCGGCGCGACCCTGCTCGGCACCGGCGGCGGCGGCGATCCGTACATCGGCAAGATGCTCGTGGAGCGGGTGCTCGGCGACGGCTCGATCACGATCCTCGACCCCGACGAGCTCGACGACGACCTCTTCGTCATCCCCACGGCCCAGATGGGCGCGCCGACCGTGATGATCGAGAAGATCCCGGCGGGCACCGAGCCGACGCTGGCACTCCGCACTCTCGAGGAGCACCTCGGCAGGAAGGCGGATGCCACGATGCCGATCGAGTGCGGCGGGATCAACTCGATGATCCCGCTCGTCGTCGCGGCCGAGACCGGGCTCCCGGTCGTCGACGCCGACGGCATGGGCCGCGCATTTCCCGAGCTCTCGATGGAGACGTTCGCCGTGTACGGCGTGCACGGCTCCCCGCTCGCACTTGCGGGCGAGCGCGGCGAGCAGGTCATCATCGACACCGGCGACGACGACCGGCAGATGGAGTGGCTCGCCCGGGGCATCACGATCCGGCTCGGCGGCGTCGGGCACATCGCCGAGTACGCGATGAGCGGCGCCGACGTGAAGCGCACGGCGGTGCCGCGCACCATCTCGATGGCGCTCGCGCTCGGCCGGGCCATCCGTCTCGCCCGTGAATCGCACCGTTCGCCGTTCGAGGCGATCGCCGACACCCTCGCGCCGACGCTCTACTCGCACCTGCGGGAGCTCTTCGTCGGCAAGGTGACCGATGTCGAGCGACGAACGACCGACGGGTTCGCGAAGGGTCGCGCGGTGATCTCGCCGCTCGATCCGGCGAGCGCGGAGACGTTCGAGATCTCGTTCCAGAACGAGAACCTCATTGCGCGGCGGAACGGCGAGGCCGTCGCGATCGTGCCCGATCTCATCTGCGTCGTCGACCACGAGTCGGCCGAGCCGATCACCACGGAGGGCCTCCGATACGGCCAGCGGGTTCGCGTGCTCGGCATCTCGACCCCCGAGATGATGCGCACGGCCGGGGCGCTGCAGGCGTTCGGACCGTCGGCCTTCGGGCTGACCGACCCCTTCGTGCCGGTGGAGTCGCGCGCCTAGGCTTGACGCATGGCGAGAACCCTCGAGCACGCGCAGTTGCCTGCGCTCGCGCGAGGGTTCTCGCTGCTCGGCTCGGGCGGCGGCGGAGCGACGACCATGCTCGAGCTGGCACTGGCCGGCGACGAGCACTGGCCGGTCACGCTGCACGATCTCGACGACCTCGACCCGTCGCTGCCGTGTCTCGGCGCGGCCTTCGTCGGCTCGACGATGCTGCTCGCCGAGCGCCTGCCCGGAGCTGCCCCGTTCGCACGGCTCATCGCCGCCGCCGAACGCTGGCTCGGTCACCCGGTGCCCGTGGTCTGCTCGCTCGAGGGCGGGGGCCTGAACGGGCTCACTCCGTTCACGCTCACCGGCGACCGGCTCCTCGTCGACGCCGACCTCACCGGCCGGGCGGTGCCCGGTCTCGACCAGATGTCGTTGCTCGTCGACCGGGTGCCCGGGGTCATCGCCGCGTGCGACACCGGGGCCGGCGGAGTCATGCTCGTCGAGACCGATCGGCCGATCGACCTCGAACGCGTGATCCGGTCGGCCACGATCCAGGCCGGCGGGGTCGGCGGCACGGTCTTCGCCGGGTTCACGGTGGGAGATCTCGTCGAGCACTCGGTGCACGGCGGCACACTGCGCGCCCTCGAACTCGGCACCGCGTTCCTCCGCGCACGGTCGGCTCCCCTGCCCGAACTGGCGGCGGCACTCGGCGGCCGAGTTCTCGGTCAGGGCCGCATCACCGCCGTCGAGCCCGACGCCCGCGATCCCCACGTCAACTCGATCGGCGTCGACGGCGACCGCGGCCAGGTGCACCGCATCGTCACGCGCTCCGAGACGCTCGCGTTCATGACCGACGGGCGCCTCGAGGCATCCGCTCCGACGATCGTCGTCGTGCTCGACGCGGTCTCGCGGGACATCCTCGAGGTCACGGATCTCACCCTCGCGCGCACCATCGCCGTGCTCGAACTGCCGGCCCCGGGCTGGTGGTCGGAACGCGTCGAGCGCCTGCGCCACGTCGTGCCGTCCGCGTACGGCCTCGCCGATCTCGACGGAGCCGCATGAGCGAGGATCTCAGGCTGAGCGCACTGCTCGCCCATCCCGCGAACGGCGGTCTGCGGGTCATCGCCGGACCGACCGACGCGTCGTGGGCCGACGTCGTCATCGAGACGGCTGAGGCCGCGCTGCCCGATCGGGGCGACTCCGGCATCGCGATCCTCACCGCTCCCCCTCCCGCCACCCCGTGGCAGCAGGACGCCCTCATCCGCCGCACCCGCGACCGCGGGTTCCTGGCGCTCGCGGTGCCCGGCGCCGACGACTTCGGCGCCGGCACGCGCGCCCTCGCAACTCGGCTCGGGCTCTCGCTCCTGCACGTCGAGAAGCCCATGCAGCTCGCGAAGGCGTGCTGGCACCTGATCGAGGCGCGCGATGCACTGACCCTCGGTTACGTGCGCAAGGTCGCCCAGTCGATCGAGTATCACGCCGAAGGGCTCTCCGACCTGCTGCGGCACCTGAGCTCGAGCGTCGGCCACGGCATCGCGCTCGTCGACTCCGAGGGCGTGCTGCTCGAGGCCGGCGGGCGGCTCGATGCATCCGTGCACGCGGCGATCGACTTCGCGCCGTGGCTGGATCTCGCGAGGTCGGGCGTCGGCGCCGCGGCGTCCGTTCGCGTCGACAGTCCGAGCCGCGAGGGGCTGCGCATCGCCTTCTTCGGCGACGGGCTCAGCGACCCCCAGCTGAGCGCACTCGCGGTCGCGGCCGAGGTCGCGATGCCCGCAGTGGCCGCTCGGATCCTCATCGACGAGGTCGCCGAGGTGAGCGACGCGTCGGTGTCGTCTGCGGTGCTGCGCGACTTCGTCGACCTGCGCGGTGCGCCCGATCCCGACGTCGAGCGCCGAATGCTCGAGCGGGGGTGGCGCACCGCCGGCTACCACCTCGCCTTCCGCGTCATCGGCCGGGCTCGGCTCGACACCTTCCAGCTGCTTCGCTTCGTCACGCGAGAACTCGGCGCCTTCTCCGTCGACTCCCACGCCACGACGAGCGGCCGCGGGGTGACCGGATGGCTCACCTTCGCCGAGCCTCCCCCAGCCCAGCAGGTCGAGGGGCATATCACCGCCCTCCGGGGGCTCCACGTTGCTGCGCGCCGCGACTTCAACGTCGCAACCGGTGTCGGGTCGCTCGAGAGCGGATCGGCCGGGCTCACGGAATCCCTCAGCGAGGCTGCGGATGCCGCGCGCATCGCCGTCGATCGTTCGGCGACGGGGTGGTTCGTGCGCGTCGACGGCCTCGGGCTCGAGCAGCTGCTGCTCGCATGGACGGGCAACGACACCTTCGTCCCGGCGGCGAGGTCGCTGCTCGCCCCGCTGCAGGACGGCGGCGGCGAGCTGCTCGAGACACTGTCGGCCTACCTCGACCACGAGTCCGGCATCGCGGCGACCGCGGCCGCCTTGGGCCTGCACCGCAACACCGTCTCGACGCGCATCCAGCGCGCCCAGGAGCTGCTCGGCGTCGACATGGCCGACCCCGAGGCGCGGCTCGCGCTGCATCTCGCCTGCCGTGCCGTGCGCGAATCGGGCTGACCGGGCTCAGAGCCGCTGCGCTCCCGAACCGTGCTCGCCGAGCTCGTCGTCGGGATTCAGCAGGCGGCACGCCTTCATCGAGAGGCAGCCGCAGCCGATGCATCCGGTGAGTTCGCGCTCGAGCTGCTCGATACCGAGGCGACGCAGCTCGAGCTGGCGTTTCCAACGGCGCGATGCGGCCTGCCAGTCGGCGTGACTCGGGGTCGTGTCGAGCGGCACGTTCTCGAACGCGGTCTGCACGTCGGAGAGCGGGATGCCGAGTCGTTTCGCGACCGAGACGAGCGAGACCCGGCGCAGCATGTGCCGCGGATATCGGCGCTGGTTGCCCCCGGTGCGGTGCGAGGCGATGAGGCCGAGGTCTTCATAGAAGCGCAGCGCCGACGGCGCCACGCCCGTGCGCCTGCTCATCTCGCCGACGGTGAGCAGCTCGTCGGGAGCGTGCTTCCCGGCGGCGGCCGGTTCGGCCTCGAGCTCGTCATGCTGCGACATCCGTACCCCTCGTTTTGACTTCAAGGGTACTTGAGGTTTTACGGTGGAGGCATGCGAATCGTGAAGTCGGTGATCGACCGGTGACCTATGTGATCGCGCTGCCATGCGTCGACGTGAAGGACAAGGCCTGCATCGACGAGTGTCCCGTCGACTGCATCTACGAAGGCGAGCGCTCGCTCTACATCCATCCCGACGAATGCGTCGACTGCGGAGCCTGCGAACCCGTCTGCCCCGTCGAGGCCATCTACTACGAAGACGACCTGCCCGACGTGTGGGCCGACTACTACAAGGCCAACGTCGAGTTCTTCGAGATCTCCACGGGCGCCGGCCCGGCGCTCGGCTCACCGGGCGGCGCGGCGAAGACCGGCATGCTCGCCTTCGACCACCCGGTCATCGCGGCGCTCCCGCCGCAGGAGGCGCACGCATGACGGATGCCGCGACCGTGCGCCGGGCCATCGCCACCGCCGACGCGTTCAAGGCCGCGTTCCGCGACCACCCCGCCGGCGTCGCCCTCATCACGGGCATGACCCCGGTCGGACCCGTCGGCCTCACCGCGTCGAGCGTCGCATCGGTCTCGACCGAACCGGCCGCCCTCTCGTTCTCGGTGACCCGGGCGACCGGCTCGGCCGGTGCGCTGCTCGCGGCCGACAGCGTGGTGGTCCACTTCCTCGGCGCGCAGCACGTCGACGTCGCCCGAGCCTTCGCCCGCTCGGGCCAGCCCCGCTTCACCGCGGAGCAGGGCTGGTCATGGCTCGAGACCGGTGAGCCGTGGCTCGCCGACTCCCCTGCCGCACTCCGCTGCCGTACGCTGCACGTGGTGCCCGTCGGCGGTTCGTCGCTCGTCGTCGCCGAAGTGCTCGACGTGTTCCTCGGCGAACAGGCCCCGTCGCTCGTGTACCGCGATCGCCGATTCCACCGCCTCGACCACTCCGTCCCAGAAGCCTGACTCCCGTCACCCGCCGCATCGCACCCGCGATCGGCACACCGAAAGGAAGCATCCGGATGCCCGCCTATTCACTGCCCGAACTGCCCTACGACTACTCCGCGCTCGACCCGCACATCTCGGCGACGATCATGGAGCTCCACCACTCGAAGCACCACCAGGCCTACGTCACGGGTGCGAACACCGCGCTCGAGCAGCTCGCCGAGGCCCGCGAGAGCGGCAACCTCGCGAACGTCAACAAGCTCGAGAAGGACCTCGCGTTCAACCTCGGCGGCCACATCAACCACAGCGTCTTCTGGCAGAACATGTCGCCCGACGGCGGCGGTTCCCCCGAGGGCGAGCTGGCTGCGGCGATCGACGACGGCTTCGGCTCGTTCGACGCGTTCCGCGCCCACTTCACCGCGACCGCGCTCGGCGTGCAGGGATCGGGCTGGGCCGTGCTCGCCTGGGACAGCGTCGGCGCCCGCCCCGTGATCTTCCAGCTCTTCGACCAGCAGGGCAACGCGCCGCTCGGCGTGACCCCGCTGCTGCAGCTGGACGTCTGGGAGCACGCGTACTACCTCGACTACCGCAACGTCCGCGCCGACTACGTGAAGGCCTTCTGGGAGATCGTGAACTGGGCCGACGTGCAGGCGCGGTTCACGGCCGCCAGCACCGCCACCAACGGACTCATCGTGCCGAGGGCCAGCTGAGCACTCCGCCCGAACCCCCTCGCGCGCCACGGCGCCGGCGGAGACCCCGCCGGCGCCCGTCGGTCGCGCTCCTCGCGGTGCAGCTCCGGCGCTACGGCCTGCTCGCGCTGATCCTCCTCACCGCGATCGGCACGCTGATCGCCTGGTTGAACCAGTAGCCCGGCACCGCGGCTCGGCTAGGATGGGAAGTTCTTTGCCAGACGACCCCACGGGGTCGCCGAGAGGGAGGAACTCCCCGATGACCACGGAATCCGTTTGGATGACCCCTGCCGCGCTGGAGCGGCTCGAAGCCGAACTCGCCGGGCTCTCCCGGCCCGGCCGGACCCTGACCGACACCGAGCAGGCCCGAGCGACCGAGCTCCGCGCGATGGTGCGCAACGCCGAGGTGGGCGTGAAGCCCGACGATGGACTCGTCGAGCCCGGCATGCGCATCACCGTGCGATTCGACGACGACGCCGAACCGACGAGCTTCCTGCTCGGCAGCCGCGAGCTCGCCGACCTCGACGAGAGCGTCGACCTCGACGTGTACTCGCCCACCTCGCCCCTCGGCTCCGCCATCACCGGCCGCTACGTCGGCGATGCCGTCACCTATCAGGCGCCGAACCGCCCGGTGCTGGTCACCGTGCTCGAAGCGGTGCCGTTCGGCTGAGCCGCCACGATCGAGCGGATGCCGCGGGCGACTGTCGCCCGCGGCATCCGCCCGTTCGACGCCGATGGGGGTTAGCGTGGAGCCATGCCCATCGAAGAGCTCCGCGGAGTGCGCATCGATCGCCTCGACGTCGACGGCCCCACGATCGCGACCGACGACGACACCTCCGATCTCATCGGCGGCGCCTGGTCGGCGCAGGCGGGCCTCATCGCGATCCCGGTCGAGCGACTCGACGAGACGTTCTTCGACCTCTCGAGCGGGTTCGCGGGCGAGCTGCTGGGCAAGTTCGGCAACTACCGCCTGCGCATCGCGATCGTCGGCGACATCTCGGAGCGCGTCGCCGCGGACGACGCATTCGCGGCACTCGTGCGGGAGGTGAACCGCGGCGACGCCGCCTGGTTCGTGCCCGACACCGCCGCGCTCGACACGAAGCTCGCCGACCGCGCACGTCGATGACGCAGACCCCCGACGATCATGCGTGAACGCGGCATCGCGTCGACGGCGACGCGCCTCGACACGACGGCGCTCGAGGAGCGCATCGACCGGGCATCGTTGCGGACGTACCGAGCCCGATTGCAGGCGTCGGTTCGGCCGAGCCTCGCCACCGCATTCTGGCCGGCGCTGCTCCTCGTCGCGGCCCTCGTGCTGCTCGCCTTCTGGACGTCGCTGCTCGGCGATGACCTGTTCGCGCCCTCAGACCCGGGCGAGGGCTTCGCGGCGTGGTTCCTGCTCGTCCCGTATCTCGGGTTCGTCCTCGTGTCCGCCGTGCTCGTGGTTCGCGCACTCGTCCGTCGCGCCGGTCGGCGCCAGTACCGCCTCCACCGATTCGCCGAGGCGAACGGCATGACCTACGCACCGGTGCAGCCGGGCCCCGCGTTCCCCGGCATGATCTTCACGCGCGGCGGCACGGAGCTCGCCTACGACGTGGTGTCGCGGGCCGGGAGGCATCCCGTCTCCATCGCCAACCATCACGCGACGACGGGCGAGGGCAAGAGCCGCGAGCAGCACCGGTGGGGCTACGTCGCGATCCGGCTGCCGGCGTCGCTGCCGCACGTCGTGCTCGATGCGAGAGGCAACAACTCGCTCGGTCGCCGGAACCTGCCCGTCGAGTTCGCGCGGAGTCAGCGGCTGCGTCTCGAGGGCGACTTCGACCGGTACTTCGAGCTCTACTGCCCCGACGGGTACGAGACCGATGCGCTCTACCTGTTCACGCCCGAGGTGATGGCCGGATTCATCGACACGGCGGCTGAGCTCGACGTCGAGATCGTCGACGATCACATGTTCCTGTACTCGCGCAAGGATCTGTCGACGCTCGATCCGGAGACGTGGCGCTGGCTGTTCTCCGTCGTCGATGCGCTGACCGAGCAGGTGGCGCGATGGGAGCGCTGGCGCGACGAGCGACTCGGCGCCACTCACGTCACGCAGTCGACCGGCGAGGCTCCGGTGATCCACCGTCCGCCACCCGGCGTCGCCGCACAGGGCCGGCGCCTCACTCCTCGTGTCGAGTGGCTCTGGATCGCAGCCGGGCTACTCGTGTTCCTGATCGGCGTGGCCTCGATCATCGAGGACATCGTCACCTGAGCCCGCCGTCCGCCGGCCCAGTTCGGTCATGGCGGCGCCGATGGTGTGCTCGATCAGCGCCTCGTCGATCGTCTGCAGGCCGGGCAGCAGCGCGCGCATGAGGAGCGGGCCGGTGAGCAGGTCGCTGACCCACTCCACATCGACGGATGCATCGACGGATCCGCGATCGATCGCACGCTGCACGGCACGCGTGGTCGCCGTGCGCCGAGGCCCGAGGAACTCCTCGGAGAAGCGCCGCGCGGCATCGGTTTGGAGCGAGAGGTCGTCGATCAGCCCCGGAAGCCCGCGCACGATGAGCGGATGGTTGAACAGCTCGAGGCGATGCCGCTGGATCATCCGGAGATCGGTCTCGAGATCGCCCGTGTCGATGCCCGGGTCGGTGCCGAAGCGATCGCCGAGCACCGCGATCGCGAGCTCGGCGGTCGTGCGGAAGCGTCGGTACACGGCGGCACGCGTCGTCGCGGCATCCTGAGCCACTCGCCCGATGGTGAGCGCTCGATAGTTCTCGAGCTCGATGATCCGCGCTGCCGCGTCGAGGATCGCCCGATCGATGCTCTCGTGCCGTGGTCGCCCCAACGCCGTTGCCGCCATACGATACATTCTGTACCGTAAGGGTACGAGCCCGCCATCCGACCACGATGGCGGCCTCGCCCGGCCGGGGACACGATCGAGACGGCCACCAGATCCTGATGTTCCCCTTCTCCGCCGGTGAGGTGCCATGCCCGATTCAGCCGTACTCCCCCGCCCGTCGCAGCGTTCCGGCGGCACGACGCGATCGCCGGTGCGCGATCTCCTCGCGCTCACCGAGAACCCCGACGTCATCTCATTCGCCGGCGGCCTGCCCGCCCCCGAGCACTTCGACCTCGACGGACTCCGACGCGCCTTCGACGCGGCGCTGCGGCAACCCGGCGGGCTGCAGTACTCGACGAGCGAAGGCAACCCGGCGCTCCGCGAGTTCATCGCCGACCGCTACACCGCCCAGGGCCTGCCCACGACGCGCGACGAGATCCTCGTGACGACCGGGTCGCAGCAGGCACTCAGCCTCCTGGCGATGTCACTGCTCGACCCGGGCGACACCGTGTTCGTCGAGCGCCCGAGCTACCTCGCCGCACTCCAGGCCTTCACGCTCGCCGGAGCACGGATCGTCGGGGTGCCCACCACCGTCGACGGCATCGACCTCGATGCACTGAACCGGCTGGCCGAGCAGCACCGCCCGAAGCTCATGTACACGGTGCCGACGTTCCAGAACCCCACCGGCACGAGCCTCGACGTCACGACGCGCGAGGCGCTCGCCGCACTCGCCACCGAGCACGGCTTCCGCATCGTCGAAGACGAGCCGTACCGCGAACTGCGCTATTCGGGCGATCCGCTGCCGTATCTCGCCGCCTTCGCGAACGACCACGTCATCACGGTCGGCAGCTTCTCGAAGGTGCTCGCGCCGGGTCTCCGGCTCGGCTGGATCCGGACCCGAGCCGACATCCACTCCACCGTCGTCGTGACGAAGCAGGCCGCCGACCTGCACACTTCGACCGTCGACCAGGCTGCCGCCGCGCACTACCT
This sequence comes from Agromyces sp. NPDC056389, assembly GCF_042262385.1. Lineage (NCBI taxonomy): Bacteria > Bacillati > Actinomycetota > Actinomycetes > Micrococcales > Microbacteriaceae > Agromyces > Agromyces sp. NPDC056389. Next base: position 71,445 of record NZ_JBHJPN010000004.1, on the reverse strand, counting down.
GACCACCGGCGGCCTCGAGACCGCCCTCGACCGCATCCGCGTCGCCTACGGCCAGCGCCGGGACGCGATGCTCTCGGCCCTGCCGCAGGCGCTTCCGGCCGGGAGCACGTGGAGCACCCCGCACGGCGGGATGTTCGTGTGGGCGACCTTGCCACCCGGCCACGACGCCGCCCACCATCTCACGGCGGCGATCGAGCAGTCGGTGGCCTACGTGCCGGGCGCGCCGTTCTACGCGGAGCGACCCGATCCCGCCACGATGCGGCTCTCGTTCACGACCTACGAACCGGCCACCATCCGCGAGGGACTCGGACGCCTGGAGCGATCGTTCCGCACGGGTTTCATGCCCGCGACGTGATCTGCGCACCGGTCATGGCGCGGCAGCACGAACAGTCCTCCAAAGTGAGGACTGCTCGCTCGAGACGCTTGCGAGTATGACGGGGGTAGTGCGGCTCACCGAGTTCTCGCACGCGCGGACTCGTCCTTCGCAATCACCCAGGCGCGAGCGCAGCGGTTCGAGCTGACGCGCCGGACTCGTGCGGCCATGCGCGAGCGAGACAGCGCAGGGTTCGGAGGTCGAGGTGACGGCGGCACCCTTGTCATCACGAGGGCGCACGATCGATGACGCCCCTCCGGGGAGAGCGCCATGACCGACATCGCGCTGATCGCACCGGTGCGCGCCTACAGGGAAGCACTCGCCGCCACCTTCGCATCGGACTCCGAATTCCGAATCGTCGCGCAGGCCACCTCCTTCGTCGATGCCGTCTCGTCGATCGTGCCGCGGCAACCTCCTGTCGCACTCATCGACTTCGCCGTCGCCGACTTCCTCTGGGTTCTCGGGGCCGTACATCGCGCCGCGCCACGGACGTTGCTGGTGGGAATTGGGATCGAACCGCGCAGGGATCACTCGGAACTCGTCATCCGCGCGGCCGAAGCGGGGCTCACGGGGTTCCTCGACGCGGATCAGCCGATCGAGGACATCGTCGAAGCGGTGCGCCTCGCGCTCAGGGGCGAGTCGTCGTGCAGCCCGCGCATCGCCGCGCTCCTCCTGCACGCACTGCAGCGACATCCTGAGCCGCCGGCCGTCTTCGGCGCGCTGCCCGCCGGCGCAGCCCTCACCCCACGAGAGGCGCTCGTCGCCGACCTCGTCGGTCAGGGGCTCACGAACCGGCAGATCGCCTCTCGACTCGTCGTCGGAGAGTCGACGGTCAAGACGCACGTCCACTCGATCCTGATGAAGCTCGGCGTCGCCCACCGCACCGAGATCTTCGTCGGCGGTGGCGGCCGGGGCGATTCGCGACGGGCCTGACTCCACCGGTCGAGGTGGAGGTCGAGTCCGCACTCGACCTCGGATCTCGACCGCGGTTCCATCGCGGGGGCGGGTGCGGCCGTCCGCATCGCGGGCGACGCTGGGCGCCACATCGGGATCGAGGAGTCGGACGCCGAACGGCGCCCGTGTCGCGACGCTGAGCCGCTGTCCGCGACGGGCTCGCAGCCCCATGAAGGGAGAACAGAGATGGCCGAGGCAACGCAACAACGAACGCTGGACGAGGAGACGCGCGACCTCGTCGATGCCCTGGCGAGAAGCCTCGCTGCCGCACAGGGCAGTACCTCCCAGCGCGACCTCGGTCCCGACACCGCGGCCACCCCCGCCGTACCGGGAGCGACGGCGGTCGGCGAGGATCAGCAGCGCTTCTTCGGCAGCATCCTGCAGAGCATCGTGACGGACGTGATTCCGAAGGTCGCGCCGGTCGTCTTCGGAATGCTCCAGCAGCGCCGACGGGAGCTGGGAATCCCTGAGCAACGCGACGCGGACGCCGTCTCGCGCGACTTCAGCTCGATTCTCGGCGCCCTGCTGCCGAAGCTCCTGGACGCGGTGCCCGGAATCGTCACCGCCCTGCAGGGCCGACCGGCCCCCCGGAGCGTCGAGGAGGAGAACGAGCGGTTCCTGCCGTTCCTGGCTGCCGTGGTCCCCGCCCTCATCTCGGCCGCGCCGTCCATCATCGGACTGTTCAACAGGCAGCGCGGCGCCGACGGGACGCCACCGCCGATCTCCGACCGCGAGGTCTCGGAGCGATTCATCGGGCCGCTGCTCGGCTCGTTCATCCCTCCGTTCCTGCAGGCCGCACCGTCGATCCTGAGTTCGATCTTCGGTGGCGGTCGGGACGTTGGCGCACAAGCCTGGTGAGCCTCGGCGAAACCGGGTTCCACCTCATCGCGGCGGGGGCGGCCATCACCGCAGCCTCCGCCGCTTGCTGGCACATCTCACGAAAGGGATTCTCATGCTCGGGATGAATCGAGCGGTGTTCGCTCGCACACTCCGCCGCGGGAGCAAGGGAGAGGACGTTCGTCGCCTTCAGGAGCTGCTCACCGAGGCCGGCTTCGATCCCGGCCCCGCCGACGGTGACTTCGGGCACCGGACGCACTCCGCCGTGGTGGCGTTCCAGCGCTCGGCGGGCCTCGTCCCCGACGGGGCCGCCGGCCCGCTGACGATCGCCGCGCTGACCGAGGCGGTGCTCGAGTCCGGCGCCCCCTCCGGCCACACACCGACGGGGCTGTCGTTGCACATCGGGCTCAACAACGTCGATCTGGCCGCATACCCGTTCAATGTTCCACCGCTCGCCGGATGCGTCAACGACGCGAACGACATGCGCGATCTGGCCCAGGGCCAGGGCTTCCGGGTTCGCCAACTGCTCGACAGCGCTGCCACGTCGGCCGCGGTGATCGACGGAATCCGGACTGCCGCCCAGCAGCTCACGAGCGGTGACATCTTCCTGATCACGTACTCCGGGCACGGCAGTCAGGTCCCGGATCCAGCCGAACCCGACCTGCGAAGCGAGACCTGGGTCCTGTGGGATCGTCAACTCATCGACGACGAGCTCTACGCGCTGTGGGGGTTGTTCGCACCGGACGTGCGGGTCATCGTGATCTCGGACAGCTGCCACAGCGGCACGGTCACTCGAGAACTCGAGATGCTGACCACGCAGCTGTCGCATGCGACCGAGCAGGTCGTCGTCGCGCGGCGCGCCGTCCTCTCGCCGGCACTCGCGGCTCGGTTCGCGACGACGTTGTCCGAGACGATGGCACCGGTTCTCCAGCAGGCGGGCGATCGCCGGGCCGGAGCATCGCGCGAGCTGGCGGACCTGGTCGTCAGCACGCTCGTCGAGCCGCCGGCGACCAGTCGAGCGACGGGAACCGTCGATCTCCCCCGCCTCCTCGACAGGGGCTACGCGAGCAGGGACCTGCTGCTCCGCGCCGACCTCTACGCCGAAGCCGTGAGCCGTGCTGCCGGCGCACCGCCTCCCCAGTGCAAGGTCCTGCTTATCTCGGGCTGCCAGGACAATCAGACCTCGAGCGACGGGCACCCTGATCCGAGCGGACATCAGAACGGCGCGTTCACCAGGGAACTCAAGCTCAAATGGCCCCTGGCGAGGGACTACGCCGATCTCCACGCCAGGATCCTCGCCGACATGCCGGCCACGCAATCACCCAACCTGTTCTGGGCCACCCCACGGGATCCGGCGTTCGAGGGCCAGAAGCCCCTGACGATCTGAGTGCTCCGGGGACGTCGAGCGGTATCGTCGGAGGGCGTGAGGCACGCGCTCCGAGGGAGGTACGCCCGATGGTCGACGTCGACACGATCGTGATCGGTGCAGGTGTGGCCGGGCTGACCGCCGCGCGCCTGCTGACGAAGGCCGGCTGGCGGGTCGTCGTGCTCGAGGCCCGCGACCGGGTGGGCGGCAGGGTCTGGACCGACCGCCGTGACGGGCACGTCACCGACCTCGGCGCATCGTGGATCCACGGCGTCACCGACAGCCCGGTCGCCGCGGCGACCGAGGCGTTCGGCATGCCGACGGTCGAGTTCACGGTCGGCGGGTACCAGCCCGACAGCCGTCCGATCGCGTACTACGGTCCCGACGGCGGCCGACTCTCAGATGCCGCCGCGCACCGGTTCGCCGAGGACATCCGTGCGGTCGATGCCGCGCTCGTCGAGGCCGTCGCGGCCTCCGACACGGATGCCTCGTACCGCGACGTCACCGAGACGGCACTCGCCGAGCAGGGATGGGACGCCGATCGCACCCAGCGCGTGCGCGAGTTCCTGGAGCACCGGGCGGAGGAGCAGTACGGCGCATGGATCGAGGATCTCGCCGCGCACGGCCTCGACGACGACTCCATCGACGGCGACGAAGTGGTCTTCCCCGACGGCTACGGCCGACTGCCCGAGCACCTCGCCGCGGGGCTCGACCTCCGCCTCGAACACGTCGTCTCGCGAGTGCGATGGTCGACCGACGGTGTCGCCGTCACGACCGGACGCGGCGACTTCACGGCCGGCAACGTCGTGGTGACCGTGCCGGTGGGTGTGCTCCAGTCCGACGACTTCATCATCGAGCCGCCGCTGCCCGAGCCCGTCGCCGGCGCCCTGGGCAGGCTCGCCATGAACGAGTTCGAGAAGGTCTTCCTGCGGTTCCCGACGAAGTTCTGGGACGACGGCGTCTACGCGGTTCGGCAGCAGGGGCCCGAGAGCCGCTGGTGGCACTCCTGGTACGACCTCACCGACCTCCACGGCACGCCCACGCTCCTCACCTTCGCGGCCGGGCCGGCGGCGCGTGCGACCCGGGAGTGGACCGACGAGCAGGTCGTCGAATCCGTTCTCGTGCAACTCCGCAGGCTCTACGGCGAGCGCGTGGAGCAGCCGAGCCACGCGCACGTCACGGCGTGGCAGGACGACCCGTTCGCACGCGGTTCGTACGCGTACATGACGCTCGGCTCGACGACGGCCGATCACGACGAGCTCGCGACACCGGTCGGCGGTGTCCTCCACCTGGCCGGCGAAGCGACCTGGACGGACGACCCGGCGACGGTGCCCGCGGCGCTGTTCTCCGGTCATCGGGCGGCGTCGAGGATCGTGGGCCGCGACATCCCGATCGATGCGGTGTGGGCCGGATGAGTCGCGACGCGCGCTGACGGTCACGTATTGATACGCCCGCGATATGCTCCGGCTCCTAGCATTGCGAGTATGCGTGTGCTGGTGGTTGAAGACGAGCCCTTCATGGCGGAGGCCATTCGCGACGGGTTGCGACTGGAGGCGATCGCAGCTGACATCGCCGGTGACGGGGACACCGCGCTCGAGCTGTTGAGCATCAACGCCTACGACATCGCCGTGCTCGACCGCGACATTCCGGGGCCGTCCGGCGACGAGGTCGCCGAGAGCATCGTCGCCTCCGGCAGCGGCATGCCGATCCTGATGCTCACTGCAGCCGATCGACTGGACGACAAGGCCTCCGGGTTCGGCCTCGGCGCCGACGACTACCTGACCAAGCCGTTCGAGTTGGAGGAGCTCGTGCTCAGGCTTCGAGCGCTCGACCGCAGGCGGGCGCACAGCCGGCCGCCCGTGCGCGAGATCGCCGGGCTGCGCCTGGACCCGTTCCGGCGCGAGGTCTACCGAGACGGCCGGTACGTCGCATTGACCCGCAAGCAGTTCGCGGTACTCGAGGTGCTCGTCGCCGCGGAGGGCGGGGTGATCAGTGCCGAAGAGCTGCTCGAGCGGGCATGGGACGAGAACGCCGACCCGTTCACGAACGCCGTGCGCATCACCGTCTCGGCGCTGCGGAAACGGCTCGGCGAGCCGTGGATCATCGCCACGGTGCCCGGGGTCGGCTATCGCATCGGCCCCGGCGCCGTCGGCGAGGCAGGCCATGGTGAATAGAGCGCCCGGAATGAGCGTTCGGCTGAAGCTCACGCTCAGTTACGCCGGCTTCCTGATGGTGGCGAGCGCCCTGTTGTTGGCCGCGGTATGGCTCTACCTCCTGCGCTACGTGCCCACTCATGCAGTCCAGACGATCGGCGGATTCGTGCCCGGGCAGAACGACCTCATCCGCGCGTTCGGCCCTGTCGTCATCTGGGTGCTGCTGTTCCTCCTGGCCCTCGGGTTGCTGGGCGGCTGGTTCCTCGCCGGCCGCATGCTCGTGCCGCTCGATCGCATCACCGAGGCCACCCGCCGAGCGGCCGACGGGTCGCTCTCGTATCGCATCGATCTGGAGGGCCGGAACGACGAGTTCCGAGAACTCGCCGACAGCTTCGACGCGATGCTCGCACGGCTCGAGGCGCACGTCGCCGAACAGCAGCGGTTCGCAGCGAACGCCTCGCACGAGCTGCGGACCCCGCTCGCGATCACGCAGACGATGCTCGAGGTCGCGCACAGCGATCCGAGCAATGTCGGCCCAGCACTCATCGACCGTCTCAGTGCGGTGAACACCCGAGCCATCGACCTCACCGAGGCGCTGCTCCTGCTCAGCCGTGCCGACCAGCGTTCCTTCACCCGTGAGGTCGTCGACCTCTCGCTCCTCGCCGAGGAGGCCGCGGAGACGCTCCTGCCGATGGCCGAGCGGCGCGGCGTCATCATCGAGACATCCGGGGTTATTGCGCTCACCCTCGGATCGCGCGCGCTCCTGCTGCAGATGACCACGAACCTGCTGCACAACGCCATCGTTCACAACGTGCCCGAACACGGCACCGCATCGCTCACGACCGCTGTCGACGACGGATCGGTCACGTTGACGGTCGAGAACACCGGCGAGCAGCTCCCGCCGGGTCTCGTCGCCACGCTCACCGAGCCGTTCCAGCGCGGCAGCGAACGCATCCGCGGCGACCACGGCGGGGTCGGCCTCGGCCTCGCGATCGTCAAGAGCATCGCTCAGGCGCACGAGGGAACGCTCGCGATCGCGGGCCGCCCCGAGGGCGGGATGCGCGTGACGGTGCAGCTCCCCGCCGCACCGGCCGGCGTCGTCTGACTCGCTGTTCGTCGATCAGGTCGAGCGCGACCGGTTCCGGTTCACACGCGGACGCGTCGCCGCCGAGCCGCCGTGTACACGCGCTCGGCGATCCACAGCACGACGCCGATCGCCAGGAGCGCGATCGCGATTCCGTACTGCCCGGCCGGACGACCGGAGGTCCATGGGAACACCAGGTAGAGGCACGTGATCGCACCGATCACCGGCAGAACCGTGGGCGTGCGGAAGTGCTTGTGGTCGACGGGCTGCCGCCGAAGCACCAGCACGGTCACGTTGACGATCGCGAACACGGTGAGCAGCAGGAGCGAGGTCGTGCCGCCGAGCAGGGCGACGATCGAGCCCTCGGCGTCGAGCGAGACGTAGACGATGAGGCCCGCGGCGAGCGCGCTCGTGAACAGGATCGCCGCCCACGGCGTCTGCCGCTTCGGTGCGACCTTGCCGAGGAACGGGGGCAGCACCTCCTGCCGGCTCATGCCGTAGAGGAGCCGGCTCGCCATCATCATGTTGATCAGCGCGGTGTTGGCGACCGCGAACATCGAGATGAACGGCAACAGGTCGTTGATCGGGAACCCGGGCGCCGCAGCCTCGACCGCCGTCACGAGCGGCGTCTCGCTGCCGACGAGTTCGCCGATCGGCACGAGGGCCACCACCGTGATCGACACCAGCACGTAGATCACCGCCGCGATGCCGAGCCCGCTCAGCATCATCTTCGGGAAGATGCGACTCGGGTCCTTCGTCTCTTCCGCCATGTTGACCGAGTCCTCGAAGCCGACCATGGCGAAGAACGCCAACGACGTCGCCGTACTGACCGCGAGCAGCACGCCCTTGTCTTCCGGCGTCTCGAAGGCCACGACCCGCGACCAGTCGGCATTGCCGCCGGCGATCGCCCACATGCCGATGAGGATGACGAGCAGCAGGCCCGACAGCTCCACGAGGGTCAGGAAGACGTTCAGCCACACGCTCTCGCTCACACCGCGCAGGTTCACCAGCATGATCAGCACGATGAACGCGAGCGCGATGAGCATCGTCGTCACCGTGGCATCCGGAATTCCGAATGCGACGAGCAGGTTCGCGGCGAACGCGCGCGAGGCCGTCGACGCCGAGGTGATTCCCGAGGTCATCACGATGAAGCACACGATGAACGTGAAGAAGTGGATGCCGAACGCCTTGTGCGTGTAGAGCGCCGCGCCGGCGGCCTGCGGGTACTTCGTGACGAGCTCGAGGTATGAGAAGGCCGTCACGGTCGCCACCGCGAACGCGAGCAGGAAGGGCAGCCAGGCTGCACCGCCGACCTCAGCGGCGACCTGGCCTGTGAGCGCGTAGATGCCCGTGCCGAGGATGTCCCCGACGATGAACAGGAGCAGCAGCCCGGGGCCGAGCACCCGTTTGAGTTGCGGCTCCTCCGGCTCGACGGCCTTGACGACTTGCGTCCAGGACGGGTCATCGTTCATGTCGCACCCCTTCCCCCGAACACAGCCGACCACATCCTGCCCTCCAGCTCAACCCCTGCGCGCGCCGCTCGCCGTGCGGCGACGCACGAGCGGGAGGATCGCCGCGGCGACGAGCGCGATCGCCGCGACGAGAGCGGCGGCGGCGAATCCGCCGCCTGAGACCGCAGCGATCGTCCCGAGGATGGCGATGCCGAGCCCGCCGCCGAGCGCGAAGCCGACCTCCTGGATCGCGCCGACCTGGCCGGCGTCGTCGTCGGTCGTCGCGTCGAACAGCGCGGTCGCCGCAAGCGTTCCAGCGATGCCGAATCCGAGGCCGACGCACACAAGTGGCACCGCGACGAGCTCCGGGTCCATGACGAGCCATCCCATGCCGGCGGCCTGCAGGAGCAGCGCGACGACAGTGAGGGTCTGTGCGCGCATCCAGCGAAGCGCGATCGGGGCGACCACGCCGCCGATCGCGATCGCCGCCGCCTGGGGCAGGATCGCGAGTCCGGCCTCCGCGGCGCTTTGGCCCCTCGTGTCCTGCAGATGCAGGCTCACGAGCAGGACGGACCCGGACGCCACGCCACTGGCGATGAGCACTCGAACGATGGCGGGGCTGAACCCCTGCAGCCCGAACAGTCGCATATCGATGAGCGGTTCGCTCAACCGTCGTTGCCTGGCGATGAAGAAGACGAGACTCACGACGGCGATCGCACCGGCCACCGCGGCGGACACCGGCGCCGCGAGCGCCTCGTGCAGCGCGAATGTGAGGGCGCCGAGTGCGACGATCGAGGAGACGATGCTCGGGATGTCCCAGGACTGGGGTCGGGAACTGCGTGAGTCGGGGACCCACCAGAACGCGAGAACCCCGGCGAGCACCGCGAGCGGCACGCTGCCCAGCAGCAGCCAGCGCCACCCCGGTCCGTCCGAGAGCAGCCCTCCCAGGACGGGACCGAGTGCGCTTCCGACGCCGAACGTCGCCGTCCACAGGCCGTACGCCAGCACGCGCTCCCTGGCCTGGTAGTTGGCGCCGATGGTGGCGACCACTCCGGCGACGACGAACGCTTCGGCGACACCGAGCAGCCCGCGGATGACGATGAGCAGGGTCCCGCTGTCCGCGAGGCCTCCGACGGCGTTGAGCACCGCGAATCCCGCGAGACCGATGATGACGATCCGCTTGCGACCGAATGCGTCGCCGATCCGCGCGGCGACGATGAGGGTTGCGGCCAACGAGAGCGAGTAGATGTCGACGAACCAGAGTCCCTCGGTGTCGGTGAAGGTCAGGTCGGCACGTATTCGGGGAAGAGCGGTGGAGACGCTGCTGATCGCGAGCGCCCCGATGAAGATTCCGAGGAGCAGTGGGACCATCGCGAGCCAGAGGCGGAGGGTCGAGCGCGATTCGATGATGGCGGTGGGTGAAGTCACATCACGAGTCTGTAAAGTACAACCAAGAGGTGCAAGTACCGACAGATTTGTCACGTACTTACCTATTGGATACTGTCACTGCCGACAGGAGGGAGCTCTCCATGAGGGAGAAGACGGAACGGATCGTCCGCGAGTGGTCCGATTCGTGTGACGCCGAGGTGTCGATCGCCGTGCTCGGCGGAGCCTGGAAGCCGAGCATCCTCACCCTCCTCGGCGAGCACGAGGTGCTGCGGTTCGGGGAACTCGGCCGGCTCCTTCAGGATCCGACGTCGCGCGTGCTCACCCGCCAGCTGCGCGAGCTCGAAGAAGACGGCCTCATCACGCGCACGGTGTACCGACAGGTGCCGCCGAAGGTCGAGTACCGGCTGAGCGAACTCGGAGTCAGCGCAACGCCGCTGCTCGGAGAGTTGACTCGCTGGGGCACGCAGTACGCAGAACAGCAGCGCTCGTCGACCGACCGGGTTTCGAGCCCATCGGGCTGACGGGAGTACCGGGGCAGAACCCGCAACCTGACCGGGCTTCACCGCCAGGCGATCCCGCAGATCGCGGTGTTGACCGGGTAGAAGACGCTGCCACGCAGCACCCGCTCGAACATCGAGGTGCGCTCGAACCCGGCACCTTCGATGACCGCGCCGGTGTCGCGATGCAGATCGCATCCCTCGAACGTCCACGCCCACGGCCCGCGCAGTGCGCGCTGCACCCGGGATCGCGCGCTCCGCGGTGGCGCTGCGACGTGTTCGACGAAACGGAACCTCCCCCCGGGCCGGAGCACACGCCGCACTTCTCTTACCACGGCGTCGGGGTCGGGCACGGTGCACAGCACGAGGGAGCAGATCACTTCATCGACCGATGCGTCGGCGAGAGGCATCCGTTCTGCGTAGTCGGCGATGAGTCGGAGCTCGACTCCGGCTCGCTCGCAACGAGTCGCGAGGGCAGCGTGCATGCGGGTGTTGGGTTCGACAGCGACGAGCAGTGCTCCCGAGGGCAGATACTTCAGGTTCGAACCGACGCCGGGGCCGAGTTCGACCACGGTCGTCGCCTCGAGGCTCCCGAACGCCGCCTGTTTGAGAGGCTCGGTCACGCGGTTGACATAGGTGTCGAGCGTTGCGAAGAACCAGGCGTTGAAGCGTCCGCGCACGAAGTGATCGAACGGCTGGGCATGCACGTGCGTGATGGGGCGACTGCTCATCTCTCTCACCTCACAGGACGCCATGGGCAGTCGCCCATGCCGCAGCCGCCGCGCGGGAACTGACGCCCAGCTTGATGCGGACATTCGCCACATGCCGGTGCACCGTATGCGGACTGAGCACCAGCTCCCGTGCGATCTCCGAGTCGGTCATTCCACGAGCGATCAAGGCGACCACCTCGCGTTCCCTTCCCGTCAGTTCCACCTGCGGAGCCGGAGACAGGTTCTTCCGTTCCGAAGAAGTGCCGTTGAGGAAGGCGACCACTTCGTTCGCCATCTGCACTCGATCCCCGCGCCACGGGAAGTGGTTCGCGCCGTCGACCGCGACGAACTCCGCATCGGGAATGGCAGCGGCGAGATCTTGGCCGAGCTCGAAGCGAATCGCCCGGTCGTCGCGGCGGTGCAGCACCAGAGTCGGCACCGTGATGCCGGCGAGATCGCTGGTGCAGTCGAACGCGTACAGAGCGCGCAGGGATGCCGCGGCCTGCTCCGGAGTGGCGCACCGACGCTGGAACTCGGCGAACTCGGCTCGCTCCCGAGCCGACGCATCGGGGACGAAGACGTCTGCGAGCACACGGGAACCGAGCCCCCAATGCGTCTGCACCGCGGCGATGAGCGTGTCGCGCACTGCCGGCGGCGAGATGTCGGCGCCGCGGGCGTAACCGCCGCACAGCACGAGCTTGTCGACACGGTCGGGGTGGCGCGCGGCGAACACCGCGGCGGTGCTGCATCCCGACGACCCGGCGAGCAGCGCGAAGTGGTCGAGTTCGAGCGCATCGACGAGGCCCGCCAGCACGCGGTACTCCTCTTCGAGGGTCGCAGGCGGCGCACCGGCACCGCCGGACAGCCCGGTGCCGGGCCAGTCGTAGCGGATGATGGTGCGGTGCAGACCGAGGCGCTCGATGTAGTCCCGGAACCCGGCGTCAGCCCAGTTGAGCCGGAGATGGCTGCACCACCAGCCGGTCACCACGAGTGGCGGACCGTCGCCCGTTGCCGCCCAGGCGACGGGAGCGCCGTCGAACTCGGCGTAGTGCACGAGAAGGTCTTCGGTCATCAGGTGGCTCTGGGATTCATCGAACCCGTCGTGGCGCCAGTATGGATGGTCGAGGCGAGGGATCACAACACCTCGTTCGATGTGATCGATCATGCTGCTGCCAATCTCGAGGGGGCACTCGCGTCAGACGACTGACTGGACCAGTGCGGTCGCGGTCGCGGTCGCGGTCGGAGAAGCGAATTCGACCCACGTCATGTCTCCGGACGCGACGACGCGGCCGGCTTCGTCGAGGACGACGGACGCAGTACGGTGCGAACGATTGCCGGTGCCGGTCTGCCAGCCGACCACCACGAGCCGCTCGTCGGCGGCGACCGCACGCTCGATGTGCGCGGTCAGCTGCCCGGTGACCGCGACAGTGCGACTGGGCAGCAGATCCGCGGGGAAACTGACGCAATCCAGCGCCCCCCACAGCATCTCGGGACGCAGAGCGCCGTCGGCGACGAATGGAGCGGATGCCGAGAGTGGAGCGATCAGTACGTCCGGGAGCAGACGGGAGGTCCCGAAGACCACGCCGAGGCCGCCGGGGCGGGTCGGCGAGCACACGACGCACTCTGCGAACGGGTGACGAACCCCATGCAACGGGTGGCGCTGGGCTGCCTCCAACGCATCGGCGTACGTCGGCGTGAGCGGGGCGTCGTGCCGGAACGGTGCAGTCGGCTCGACGGTCGCGATGACGCTGCCGTCGTGCTCGATCGCCGCTGCGCCGCCGCGACCCTCCCGGACGTCGAGGTCGACGTCGAGCGGAACGGGCTTCATCAGCCGAACGCGCGCAGTGCCGCCGACGATTCGTGCGAACAGGCCCGACGCGATGCCGCCTTGGGCGGCATTTACGAGGCCGTTGAGATGGGGAGCGATTCGGATGCTTGTCATGCGATCATTCCAACAGCCGGCCTCGAACCGGAGCATCGCTCGAATGAGCCAAGTCGGCATGGCCGATTCGGGCCAGGTCGCGGTGCCGAAGGGCGCTTCCTCCTGGAATGGTTGGCGCCGAGTAAGGCCGGTGGCGTGGCCAACGCGAAGCCGCACGCCGTCAAAGTGGTTGCAACAGCCCGAGCGATGCTGCCCGCCGCACCGCAATTAATCGGTCATGAGCATTCAGTTTGCGGTAGGCGCTCCCGAGGTGTTTGTGGACCGTGCGCGGGGAAATTTCGAGTTGAAGCGCGATCGTGCGCGCAAGGAGTCCATCCGCGACGAGTCGAAGCACCTCCACTTCGCGCGTCGTGAGCTGAGGGTCGATCTCTGGCGGCGGATCGCACTGGCCGCCTGAGCTTGCCGAGATTGAATAAAGCAGGGCAAGCGGCTGCTGCAGGGACCCCGCGAGATGGAGGTCGCTTGTGGTGAAGGTCCGATCCCGTCGGACGAGTGTGAACCTACAGAACTCGGCCTCCTGGCTGAGCGGCATACAGAGGACGTCGCCGTTGCCGACTGATCCGTTGGCCGCGCCGGATCGGGACAGACAGCTCGGTCTGCCCGTGCCCAGGGCTTCGTACAGAAGTTGCGGCAGCACGCGTTGCAGCTGAGAGCTCCTGTTCCCAGTCGGCGGCCTCGGGTCGCTCATCGAGAGGACGGGCATGGTCGCCGCATCGGTGCCGGAATCAAGCCGCCCAGTGGCACCCGCTTCCGCGTGAAGCGTCTCGATGAGAGCGGCGCACAATGCTTGCGCAGGTCCCGCACCCTCGGCGATGGCGCGCAACGAGGTCACCACCCCGCTCAGGACGGATTCCACGCACCACAGTTCCCGACACATCTAGAGATCCCCCACGAGATCTCCCCCGAGATCTCCCCCCGAGCAGACTCGCCCGCTGGACGTCGGCGGTCTGCATTGTGACTCATCAGCAGTATGGGCCAGTCGGGCAGCCGAGCGCCACCGCCTGTGCCACGAACGACGTCGCGTGTGGTGGTACTTGTACGCATAGCCGCCCCTCACTCGGTTCCCTAACGTGGGATCGCCCAGCGGAATCTGGAGGGTTGACGTGTTGCAGCTGACGTACCCCGGCGTGTATACCCGGGAGCAGAGTTCCGGAGCCCGAGCAATCACTGGCGCGAGCACGTCGGTCGCCCACTTCATCGGCCCTAGCAGGGCCGGCATCGACAAGCGCTCGGTCCGCTGCTTCAACTTCGGCGACTTCGAGCGGGAGTTCGGAGGCCTCCACCCCACGAGTTCGCTGTCGTACTCGGTCCTGCACTTCTTCGCCAATGGCGGCTCGGAGGCGTTCGTGACGCGGCTCCCCGTCGAGAACGCGAAACCGGCGCAGTCGGTGATCCAGGGAGAGGGCGCGGCGACCTCGGTGACGTTCACCGCACTGAGCTCGGGCACGAGCGGCAACGGCATCTTCCTCGAGTTCGATCGGTACGAGATCGGCTCGGATCCGCTCGCAGTGGCCCCCGCCACCGCGGACAAGAAGCGGTTCAATCTGACGATCGTCGACTCCGTCACCGGGCGCGTGGAACGATTCGGCGACCTGACCACGGTCGCGGGAAACGCCCGGACGGCGGATTCGGTGGTCAACGACCCGGCCACCGGTTCGAAGCTCGTGAAGCTGACCGTGACCACCCCGGATCAGGCGGGGCCTGTCCCGACCGGTTCGGTCTATCACGTGAAGAAGGCCCCGGTCGCCGGCACCTTCCCGAAGGACCAGAAGCTCACCCTCTCGATCAGCCGGTTCAAGGCCGACGGTACGGCGGATGTCCCGGAGTCGATCGTGGACCTTCCCGTCACCGTGTTCACACAGGGGTCCGCTCAGCCGATCAGTCCACGCGAGCTCGTGACGAAGCTGGTCGCCGCGCTGAACTCGGCGCTCCGCGACGACGCGGCTGCCGTTCAGAAGCTCGGCGGCGCCGCGGTCCAGGGCGAGGTCTTCGAGGGAGGGAAGATCTTCCGCCTGTCGTTGACCCGGCCTCCCGGCGCCGTCGGTGCGACGCGCATCCACGATGCCACGGTGATCCTGAAGGGCGACGCCACGAATACGTCGTTCCGTGAGTTCTACGACATCGGGGCTTCCGGCGACTTCGCGATGTCGAGCAATCCGGCCCGATTCCGGCTGGGGCACGCCTACGCCGCGAGCCCCGTGTCGGGTCAGACCGCGGGTGACGACGGCAAGCCGGAAGGGCAGCCCGCCTCCATTGAGTTTGAGAAGGCGATCACCGACCTGGAGAATCGCGACCCGTTCTTCAATCTGCTCTGCCTGCCGGACCTCGTACGGCCGAAGATCTCGGACCCGCTGGCCGCGCACCACTCGAATGCCGCGAAGGCGTACGCCGAGGCCGCCCGTGTGTGCAGCGAGAAGTTCGCGTTCCTGATCGTGGACCCGCCGCCGAATGTGACCGACGTCGGGCAGGCGGAGGCTTGGGTCTCGCTGGGCATGGGCTTCTCCTCCAGCCACGCCGGGGGATGGTTCCCGCGGATCAAGGTCGACGACCCGCTGCATCCCGGATCGATCATCGAGCACCCGCCATCTGGCGCGATCGCCGGCATCATCGCGCGAACGGACGCGAAGGTGGGCGTGTGGCAGCCTCCGGCCGGCACGGATGCGGTGGTGGCAGGCGCGTACGGACCGGCGATCGCGGTGTCCGATCGGGAGCACGGAGTGCTCAACCCCCTGGGGTTGAACGCGATCCGCAAGTTTCCGATCTACCAGACCGTGGCGTTCGGATCTCGCACCATCGAGGGCTCGAACGCCCTCGGCAGCGAATGGAAGTACATCCCGGTCCGCCGTACGGCGGACTACATCCTGCGCTCGCTGTCCGAGGCGCTCCGCTGGGCGGTCCACAAGCCCAATGGTGAGGACCTGTGGTCACAATTGCGCGTATCGGTGACGGCGTTCATGCACGGCCTGTACCGGCAGGGGGCCTTCAAAGGGGGGTCGGCGCGTGAGGCGTATTTCGTGGCCTGCGACGCCAGCACGACGACGCAGGCGGACATCGATCTCGGCGTGGTCAACGTGCTCGTCGGCTTCGCTCCGCTGAAGCCCGCGGAATTCGTGGTGGTTACGCTGCGGCAGATCGTCCAGCCGGCTGTGTGAGGGGGAGACGGAAATGGCCCAGTTCGAGATCAACGCGACGCGTTTCGACCCGTACAAGAACTTCAAGTTCCGGATCGGTTGGGCCGGCCACTACGTCGCGGGCGTCTCCAAGGTCAGCCTCCTGTCGAGGAAGACCGGGATCGTCACGCATCGCGAGGGAACCGACCCGTCGACATCGCGGAAGTCGCCCGGACGGACCGAGTACGACGCGATCACGCTCGAGCGCGGCGTCACTCACGACCTCGATTTCGAGCAGTGGGCGAACAAAGTGTGGAACTACGGTTCGGGCCCCCAGGGCGGCGGCGAAGTGTCGCTCAAGGACTTTCGCAAGGACCTCATCCTCGACGTGTTCAACGAGGCCGGGCAAAGGGTGCTCTCCTACGCGATCTACCGCTGCTGGGTGTCCGAGTATCAGGCGCTCCCCGATCTGGACGCGAACGCCACGGCCGCCGTGGCCATCGCCAAGATCAAGCTCGAGAACGAGGGCTGGGAGCGCGACTACGACGTGACGGAACCCAGCGAACCGTCCTTCACCGAGCCCTGAGATGCCATGACTGCGCCGAGTTCCGCAGACCTCGTGCAGTCGTGGGCGCTGACCGCGGCGCCCGCGCACGTCCGGATCGTCGCGCTGCTGACCGTCATCGACGGTCCGGTGGCGACCTCCCGGTCGCTGGGCGGCCACAATCGGCGCGTGCTCGAGCTCCATCAGGACTGCGTCGGATCGGTCCTCGACGCGCTGGCCACGTGTCCGAGGTGTGGTGACGAGAACGAGTTCGCCATCCCGGCCGCGCCCATCGTCGAGCTGCCCGACGCGGTCGAAGTCGTCGAGATCCACGCCGCGGACGGGGTCGCGGCCTTCCGCATCCCTACTGTCGAGGATGTCCTCGCGACCCGCGGAACAGGCTTCGTCGAGGCCGTGCGCGTGCTCGCCCGGCGCACCGGGCTCTCGCCCGGATCGGACGAGCTCGACGAGGCCGGACTCGACGAGCTCGCGACGGCCTGGGCCGACGGCGACCCGGCCGCCGCGATCACCGTCGACTTCCGTTGCGTGAGGTGCGCTGCCGTGATCACCACCGCGGTCGACCCGGTCGAATTCGTCGCACGCGGCTTGGACGGGCTGGTCCACCGCCTGATCGCCGAGGTGCACACGCTGGGATCAGCCTACGGATGGACCGAGGACGAGATCCTCAACCTGCCGGAAGCACGCCGTCGACGGTACGTGCAACTCGTGAGCGAGCGTCCCGTGGGTACGGCGACGAAATCAGGGGCCGGCCGATGAGTGCCGCCGACTACCTCGCGGCCCTGGCCCGCGCCGGCTCCTGGTCGGTGCCGCCCGACAGCGTGGTGCCCGGAGCCCGTCCGCGCCCACGCTCGCGCTACGAGCCGGGACCCGGCGAGCCTGCCGAGTTCGAGACGGCCGAGGATGAGATCCCACTCCCCGCTCAGGCACCGAGCGCGACGGTACCGTCTGTGACATCGCACCACGGTCAGTGGGGCGCACATCCGCAGCCGACGCCGAACGATCGGCCCAGCGCTCCCCCGGCGGCGGCCGCGGAGTCTCGGCGGGCTTCGGTGCCGACACCCGTGCACGCCCCGTCCGCGCCGGTGCCGGTGCGGGCAGCGGCGCCCAGACCCGCGATCGGGGTGCCCGAGGTCCGGCCCGCGACCCCGCAGATCCTCGCGCGCGCCGAGCAGGTCGACCGGCAGGGGCCGCCACAAGCGCCACCCCCGAGCGGGCAGCCCACGCTTTCGCCGTCAACCGTCCTCGACGACGTACCGCCCCACGAGCTTCGTGATCGCGAGCTCGCCGCGACAGCGGCGCCGGCCCCCGTCGGCGCGCCGCGCCATGACGAGCAGGTCGCTCTCCCCGCAGCACGACCGCGCGAGCACGCACAGGATGACCTCGATCGATCCGAACCGCCGCTCGCACCGCTGAGCGAGCAGGACGACGCTATCGACGATCCACCGGTGATCGTCGTCGAGATCGGGCGCATCGAGGTTCGCCTCGCGCCCGATCCACCTGCCGGCCGCGCCTCGGCGCCGCCGGCCTCGCGCCCCGATCCTCCCGGGCCGTCGCTCGCGGCCTACCTGCGCGATCGTGAGCCGACAAATGCGGGGCACTCATGAGCGCGCGATTCGCGATCCCGGCGACCACCTTCGTCCTGCGCGCGCTCATCGAGGAACGCCTGAAGATCGCGTACGGCGCGCTGGCCCCTCCACCGGTCTCCGTCGAGCCGCCCCCGCGCCCGTCCCCGACGAACGGCAACCCGGGCAACGGCGCACCGCCGCCCGAGCCCGCGCAGCTGCACCTCGTGTGCCACCACGTCGCGCCCAACCCCGCGTGGCGGAACATGTACGATCCGCGCGTGAGTTCCTCCGGCCTTCGGGCCGGTCCGTCGCCGGTCGCACTCGACCTGCAGTACATCCTCGCCGCCACCGGCACCGACCTGGAGCGGGAGGTGCTGCTCGGGCTCGGGATCGTCGCCCTCTCGAGGTTCGGGATCATCCCCCGGCCGAAGATCGTCTCGATACTCGCAGGCGTGGTGGTGCCGGCGAACCCGACGAAGATCCTCGATCTGCTCACCACGGAGCAGTTGGGCGACCCGGCCGAGCAGCCGGAGCAGATCACCGTCTCCCAGCAGCTCGTCGACCTGGACCTGTCCACGAAGCTGTGGTCTGCGTTCCAGTCTCCGCTGCGCCCCTCGGCGTACTTCCTCGTGACGACGGTGTTCCTCGAGGTCGATGAGGTGTTCGCTCCGCCGATGGCGGTCGATCGGGTGACCATCGGCGCGCGTCCCGACGTGACGGGCGCACCCGCGGACCCCGAAGATCTCATCACCACGGTGGCGACGTCATGAGCGCGGAGTCGAGCTGCGCGGAGATGAGCGCTGCGGCGGCGACGATCGCCCTGGAGGCGTTGTCCGCCGGGACGGACCCTTCCGTGTCGCCCTTCGACGACTGGTGGGACTGGTGGGAGCAGCAGGATGAGACCGCCCCCATCCGCCGGATGGTGTCGGGCTTCGTACTCTCCCAGCCCGAGACCGAACTGATCGTGCTCCTCCTCGCCGCCGAGTCGTCCGAGCCCGTCGCCCGTCTGCTCGCCCGAGCGATCGCCGAGGCGGGCGGCGTCGCGGGAGGCGGACTGCCGTTCTGGCTCGGCTGTCGCGCCATCGCCGACCTCGGCCCGGCGGCGCTCGCGTCGTCCGGTCCGCTGACACGGCTCGGGGTCGTCGACGCCGGCGTCGGTGTCCCGCGAATCGAATCGCGGCTTCGGCTGTCGGGGTCGGTGCTCGATCGGCTGCTCGGAGAGCCGGTGCGCGACCCACGCATCGACGCGCGGATGAGCCTCGTGCGCGACGCCCTCGAGGTCGACGCCGCAGAGAGCTCCCGCGTCCTGATGGCCGCCCAGCTCAGCACGGCGCTCACCGAGCGTGACTCCTCGGGGCTCCCCCCGCTCGTGCTCGCCGCCGGGGCCGATGTCGACGAACTCGCCCAGGCTCTGCGGGCCAACGGACTCGCTCCGTGGGAGATGCCCGCGTCGGCGATCCCCGATGACCGCGACGAACTCGCGCGGCTCGCGCGTGAATGGAGCCGTGAGGCGGCGCTCGATGGCAGGGCGCTCATCGTGCACAGCACCGCACCGGGGCAGCTGCTCGAGGCCTTCCTTGACCGGGTGCTGGGCCACGTGCTGCTGGTGTCGTCGTTCGCGCCGACGGCCCTCCAGCGCGGGATGCGCGTGCTCGTCGAGGAGCCCGACAACCCCGCGACGATGCGTTCGCGGTGGATCCGCGCCCTCGGGCCGGAGGGGAGCCGCCGGGTCGGCTGCGGGGTCGGCGCCGTCGCGAGCCATTTCCGCCTTGACGACGCGGCCCTTGTCCGGGCGGTCGAGGCAGCGCGCCTGGAGGTGGGAGCCGCGACGGACGAGCGCACCGCGGCGCGTGCTCTGTGGCACGCGGCGGCTCGGGCGGTAACTCCGGCGCCGCGTCCGGGGGTACGGGTTGTGGAGCCGGCCTACACCTGGGACGATCTCGTGCTGCCGCCCGACACCGAAGCGGCGCTGCGACGGCTCGAGACCCACGTGCGCCACGCCAGCCGCGTGCTCGACGACTGGGGATTCGCGACTCGGCTCGGCGGGCGTTCGAGCTGGCGCGGCCGCGGTGTTGCGGCGCTCTTCGCAGGCCCGTCCGGAACGGGCAAGACGATGGCCGCGGAGGCGATCACGGCCTCCCTCGACCTGCGGGTGATGGAAATCGACCTCAGTCAGGTCATCGACAAATTCGTCGGCCAAACGAGCAAGAACGTCGCCGCCGTGTTCGATGAGGCCGAGCGCTCGGGCGCCGTCATGGTGTGGAACGAGGGGGACGCCGTGTGGGGCGCCCGCGGCGGCGTCGGAAACGCCGTGGATCGCCACGTCAACGCGGAGGTGGGCGATCTTCTCCAGCGAATCGAGACGTTCTCTGGTTTCACGCTCGTGACCACCAACCTCCGCTCCGCGATAGATTCGGCGTTCCTGCGACGCTTCCGGTTCATCGTCGACTTCCCGATGCCGTCGGAGGCGGAGCGGCTGCGGCTGTGGCGGTCGGCGTTCCCCGCCGAGGTCCCGGTCGGCGAGGTCGAGTGGGAGCGGCTCGCGGGTCTTCCGCTCACCGGCGGATCGATCCGCAACGTGGCCCTCGGAGCCGCGTTCATCGCGGCCGCGGAGGACACCGCGGTCGATCGCGCGATCATCGAGGCGGAACTCGGGCGCGAGATGCGCAAGCACAACCTGCCAATGCCGCGGGTGGCCTGGGCGGAGCGATCATGAACCGCCCGAGTCGAGTGCAGTTGCGAGTGACGACGATGCGCGTCGTCGGCGGCTCAGCGATCGACGCGCACCGGATCGCCGACGCACTCCCCGGCGCACTGGAGACCGCACTCGCCGCCTGGCCTGACATCCGCGTGCCCACCGCCGCCACTTCGCGCGCGCTCGGCAACCGCGCCGAGCGCGCCGCTGCCACGATCGCCGCGCGGATCGTCGAGGCCGCCCGAGGGTCCGCATCGGAGGTGACCTGATGAGACGCCTCGCCGCGCTGCAGCAGCCCGTCCGCGCGCCACGCCCGGCGACGACGTCAGCGAGGACGTCCCCGCGGCCCGTGCCTGCGTCTCCCCCGGCTTCCTTCGCGACGCCGCCGATTGCGCCCGTGCTCACCGAAGGCGGACGGCCTCTCGAAGCGCCGTTCCGCTCGGAGATGGAGTCGGCGTTCGGGCAGGACCTAGGTCACATCCGCGTGCACGAGGGTGGGGTGTCGGCGCGGTTCGCGGCGGACGTCGGAGCGAGGGCGTTCACGTACGACGGCCACATCGGCATGGGTGCGGAGTCCTTCCGCCCGGAGTCTCCGGAAGGGCGAGGGCTGCTCGCGCACGAAGTCGCGCACGTCGTGCAGGGCGGGGCTTCCGACCACGCCGCGGCCGAGCGGGAGGCGCGTGATGCGGTATCCCGGCTCGCCCGAGGGGAACGCGGGCGGGTCACACGATCAGCCGGCCCACCGCATCTTCATCGCGCACCCAGCACCGCGCCGCCACCGCCGCCCCTTCCCACGCGACCCCCCGCCGCCTCGCCCGGGACGGGCGGCGCGCCCGCCGCCGCGGCGAAGTCGGAGACGACGGCCGGCCCGGCCGTCAAACTGCCGCCGGGGCTCACCGTGATCAGCGACCGCCCGAGCGGTCTCGGCACGGAGGAGTTGATCGTCAGGCTCGACACGTTCACGCTTCCCCTCGAGAAGGGCGCGGGACATTGGGTCCAGACCGCGTACGACGACGCAGCGGCCGGCGGCCGACTCGTCTTCTCGCCCCTCATCGGCGGCAAGCAGGTCGAGGGCGCCGAGGGTGCGGTCGACATCGACGGGCGGGTGGCCGCCTTCAAGGAGGGCCGGGAAAGCTACGCGAAGATCTGGCTCGCCAAGTACGGCTTCAAGAACGCCGCGGCCGTCTCGGCGGCCTTCCTCGCCTCGGCCGACGCCACCGTGCAGGAGAGCCTGAAGGATCCGGCTGTGAAGGACACCGTGACGGGCCTCGGCAAGGGATTCAAGAGCGCGGGCTGCGACGTCGACCACATCGTCGAGAAGCAGATCGGGGGAACCTCCATCCCGTCGAACCTGCAGCTGCTCGCGAGCACGACGAACCAGGCATCGGGTGGCGCGACATATCAGGCCCTTTTGAAGATCGTCAACGACATCCGCGCCCCCGAGATGCGCACCAAGGAGGCGAAGCGGATCCAGATCCGCATCGCGAAGGCGACCGTACCGCCCGGCAAGCCCGACGCCAGCTTCGTGATCGAGGATCACCTCTACAGCAGGCGTGTGACCGGAGACGCCGACCTCCTCGCGAAGACGCAGGGCAAGCCCGTGCGCCTGGTGGCCGGAAGGGTCTTCGAGACGGCGAACCTCACCGACAGCGGCGAGACCCCGCTCGACATGATGGTCCGTCGGCTCGTGCCGGGAATGAAGCTGACGGCCTACCGCCGCGGCAAGGGCGGCGCCAAGAACGCCGCGGACACGGTGCTCGCGCAGCTCGACAGTCCGCCGCTCCGCGCCGGAGGGAAGAATCCGTTCACCGACCTCCATGCGACGCTGACCCCGCGCGAGGGCTCACCCGACCCGACGGTCGGGCCGGCGGCCGCGAGCGGGGCGCCGGTCGCAGCACAACCGACCAGTGAGGCGCCATCCGATCCGACCTCGCAGGTCGCACCCGAAACGCGATTCCTGAGCCTCGCCGACCGCAAGAACGAGAAGCTCACGTTCTTCTATCCCTACATGAGCCCGGGCGAGTTCACGTCGCTCTCGCTCGACAACACGGGCGCGCTGGCCGCCACCGGCGTCATCCATCCGTCGATCCCGTGGCTCGACCGGCTCGACGTCAGCTACCGAGACGCGCAGCTCCTGCTGAACGCCCCGATCGACGCGAAGAAGCTCAAGTCGCCGTTCCCTTCCGCCTTCCGCTTCACCGATGGAGCGCTGAACCTCCAGCTCACGCCCGAGTTCGTGCCGAGCGGCACGGTCTCGTTCAGCGTGGGCCCGGCGAACAGCCCCGTCATCCTCGGGATCCTGCGCGTGGCACTGGAAGGCGGCGCGCTCGTCGCCACGGGCGAGCTGACGCCGGGCCGGGCCATCCCCGGAGTGACCTCCGCGAAAGGCGAGGTCCGCTGGAGTTCCCGCACCGGATGGTCGGGCGTCATGCACGTGACCTCCTCTTCGTTCGGACAGTCGGACGTCAAGCTCGGATTCCGCATGGAGGGCGAGCGGTTCAAGCCCTTCGGCGAGGGCGGATTCGTCACGAGGATCCGAAGCTCCGAACTCCGAATGGAGGCCGATTGGGATGGTGACGCGGTCTCGTACGCAGGACGGGTGACGATCCCGAAGCCGATACCCAAGGTCGACGAGGTGAACCTGCGCGGCCGGTACGGCCGCAAGGGCTTGGATCTCGAGGGCGACGCCGCCATCGCGTGGCACAGAGTCGACTCGAAGATGCGGATCCGCTACACGCGCAAACCCGACGAAACCGAGGGCCGCTTCTCGGGTTCGGCGACGTTCCAGGTCCAGACCATGCGGGCCGCGGGTCAGGTGACCCTCCGGTACGACGAAGACGGTCGCATCACCGGCACGGGGACCGTCGCCTACCAGATCACCCCCACGATCCGGCCGACCCTCGGCGTCGAGCTCGAATCCACGGGGAAGGTGCGGATGTTCGGCGGAGTCACGCTCGGAGACATCCCGCTGACGAAGATGTGGCCGTCTCCCGAGGGCGGGAGGTTCTCCATCCTCAAGGCATCGGCCAAGTTCCCGGTCCCCACCCCGGTGCCGGGCGTCACAGTCTTCGGGGAGCTGCGCGGGTCACTCGGCTTCGCCTACGGGGTCGGTCCGATCATGCTCTCCGCCGCTGTCTTCACCGGCGAGCTCTACCCGCTCGAGGACGATCCGCAGGTGAAGGCCAAGATCACGGGCGTCTTCGTCGTGCCCGCGTACGCCGAACTCTACGGGCAGTTCGGCGCGTTCATCGGCGCCGAGTTGGCGGGCGGCCTGGCGGGTGTCAAGGGCGGTGTCGATGTCACCCCCAAGGTGCGGCTCGACGGGAAGGGCGCGATCGCCGTCGATGCCGAGTACGGAGCGGGGGGCTTCAGTTTCGCGGCGGACGCGTTCGTGGAAGGGCAGCTCACCGCATCCGCCGAAGTCGCACTCGACGCGCAGATCTACGCGGCCTACGGAATCTTCGAGAAGACCTGGACGTGGAACGTCGCGAGCGCGAACGCCGAGCTCGGCCCCAAGGTGCGTCTCACGATCGGTCGCGTCGCGTACACGAAGTCCGGCGGCATGACCTGGCCGAGCCTGTCGCAGATCCGCCTCGAGCCTGAGCTGGACCCGCTGGGGGCGATTCGGGGCATCCTCGGGCGCGACGACGTCCAGCGAAGCACCAAGGACGGATGAGATGACGACGTTCCCTCGCTCACCCCGGACCGTGCGCGGCGGCTTCATCGTCATGGACGCCGACGGGCTCGCCGTGCGGCGCACCATCCCGTTCCAGTACAATCCCGAGACGCTCACGCGCTCGCTCGCGCCCCGTGGAGCGACCGCTGAGAGCGGCGACCGGCTGGAGGCGCTGCGGCTGACCGGTCCGCCCGCCGAGACGCTGAAGATCGAGATCGCGCTTGACGCGACGGATCGGCTCGAGCATCCGGACCTGAACCCGCTCACCGTGAGTGAGGGGATCGCCGCCGACCTCGCTGAGCTCGAGACGATGATCACCCCCGCCGTGGCCGACATTGAGGCGAGCGAGGCGCTCGCACGGGTCGGGACGCTCGAGATCTTGCCGCTGCCATCACCGCTGCTCATCCTCGTGCTCGGCGCAAACCGCACGATCCCGGTGCGGATCACCGAGTTCTCGATCACCGAGGAAGCGTTCGACACGCGACTGAACCCGACGCTCGCCCGTGTCAGCCTCGGACTGCGGGCCCTGACGACTGAGGATCTCCCGTTCGGGTCCAAGGGCGCCGCCCTGTTCCTCGTCGCAGCCCGCCGTCGGGAGCGCCAGTCCGCGCGTCGATCGATCGACCTGCAGGCGTTCGGCTTGAAGGGGGCGCCATGAGCTTCCCTCTCTCCAGCCGCTATCACGCTGTGGCGGAGATCCGCCGCACCATGCCGGACGGCACGGTCGTCGTCTCTCTCGCGCGCCGAGTGATCCCAGCGGTGGAGCGGTACGTGCCGATGGAAGTGCGGCGCGTGGACGGATCGGAACGTCCCGACACCCTCGCCGACGACGCGTACGACGACCCCGCCCTGTGGTGGCGGATCGTCGACGCCAGCGGCGAGGTCGACCCCGCGGAACTCACCGCGACGGCTGGGAGGCTCGTGATCATCCCGCTGCCCCTGGAGGTGACGAGCTGATGCTGGGCGCGGTCGCCCTGTCGGTGCGCCTCGGCCCCATCGCGGTCTCGGCGGCCCCGTCCGTCGTCGTCGACGCGATCGAGGGGGCGACCGTGACGCAGGCCGTCGGGGCCCGGTCCGGGTTCCAGCTGAGCCTCACCTACTCGAAGACGTCCCGCATCGCCCGGGACCTCCTCCCCTCCGGGTACTTCGACCCGATGATCCGGGTCGTGCTGATCGCGACGATCCGCGGTGTGCCAACAGTCCTCTCCGACGGGCCGATCAAGCGACTGGACGTGACCGCGTCGGTCCGGCCCGGCGAGCACAAGCTCGTGCTGACCGGCGAAGATGTGTCGGGTTACATGGATGTTGTCGACGCCACCGGCTTCCCGTTCCCCGCCATGCCGTCGTTCGCACGCGTCGCCCTCATGATGGCGAAGTACGCACCGCTCGGCGTGCTCCCGGTCACGATCCCCACCCCATACCCGGCGGCGTGGATGCCGACCGAGAAGTACTCGCACCAGCAGGGCACCGACTTCGAGTACGCCACGAAGCTCGCGAAGGAGGCGGGCTACGAGTTCTACGTCACGCCGGGTCCCGCCCCCGGCGCCAACACCGCGTACTGGGGCCCGCCGGTCCGCGTCGGGGCCGTCCAGCCCGCAATCTCGATCGACCTGGATGCCGCGTCGAACACCGACACGATGAGTTTCGCCGTCGACGGCAACGCAGCGGTCCTACCGTTCGCGCACGCGAAGGTGGCCGGCTTCTCGGTGCCCGTTCCGGTGCCCGATCTCGGGCTGCTGAAGCCCCCGCTGGCCGCACGCCCGGTGATCCCCACCAAGACCAAGTTGCTCGAGACCGAGAGGATGAAGATGCCCGAGGTGTTGACCGCGCTCCTCGCCGGCCGCGGCGGCACCGATCCGGTCACCGCCACCGGGTCGATGCAGCTGGGCCGCTACGGGCGGCTCCTCACCGCGCGATCTCTGGTCGGGGTGCGCGGTGCCGGCGCGGCGCACGACGGCCTGTGGTTCGTTCGCTCCGTGACCACGACGCTCGGGAGAGGCTCGGGCAAGCAGAGCTTCCAGCTCGCCCGCGACGGACTCGTGTCGAACGTTCAGGCGGTGACGCCATGACGGTCAGCCCGGCCTACTACGGCAAGTACCGCGCCACCGTGCTCACGAACATCGACCCGATGACCCAGGGTCGCATCCAGGTGCAATTGGCGGACCGGTACGGTCTCTTCCCCAGCACGTGGGCGCTTCCGGCCCTCCCCTTCGCCGGCAGGAACATGAGCGGGATGGTCGCGCTTCCGGCGGTCGGCAGCGAAGTGTGGATCGAGTTCGAGGCCGGAGATCCCGACTACCCGGTGTGGACCGGTGCATTCTGGCCTGACACCGGCGGGATTCCCACCATGGCGATCGCGGGGGCTACCCCGGTGACCCCCAACATACACTTCCAGACGACGACTGGCGTCTCGGTGACGCTGTCGGATCTCCCCGCGAAGCAGGTCCAGATCCTGACCCCGCGCGGCGCCATGATCGTCCTCGGCGACGCGGGCATCACGATCAGCAACGGACAGGGCGCGTCCATCGTGATGGCCGGCAAGTCGGTCGTCATCAACGACGGCGCGCTGGTCATCACTTGAGAGGAGACGACGATGCCCGGACCGATTCTGCACGCGCAAGCGACGGCCAGCTGCCCGCACGGCGGTCGGCTGACGATCGTGCCGTCGGGGTCGCGGGTCCTCGCCGACGGCTCTCCGATCGCGATCCTCACCGATCAGGGACAGGTCGTGGGATGCGCGTTCGCCGTGGGCACGAAGCCGCAGCCGTGCGTCAGCACCCAGTGGCTCGCCGGTGCCACACGCGTCACGTCGATGGGCACGCCCGTCCTCATCAACCCGCCCGCGGCGCTCTGCCTGTCCGCCGACCAGATCCCCGGCGGCCCGCCCGTGATCACGGCAACCCAGACCAGGGTGGTGGCGATGTGAGCCGGCTCGCCTTCCCGTTCCGCCCGACCGCGCTGGGCGGGTCCGACGCCGTGGATTATGGCAGTGACGCGCACGTCCGCCAGCTCCTCGAGCTGCTCGTGTTCACCGTGCCCGGCGAGCGTCCCATGCGCGGAGACCTGGGCAGCCCCGTCCGGCAGCTGGTGTTCGGGTCAGCCGGCGGCACGCAGGCGATCGCCGTCGAGGCCGCCCTCCAGGCGACGGTGCAGCAGTGGCTCGGCCATCTGCTCACGCTGGTCGATCTGACTGTCACCCCGACCGACGATGCGGCTCTCGAGGTCGTCATCACGTACGAGACCCTGCGCGCCAGGACGACCGGCCAGGTCCGTGTCCGGACGGACCTGACATGAGCGTGCGCTACGACTGCTGCGATGACCGGCGCCGCGAGCTGCTCGCCGCGCCCACCGCTCCTGCCGGCATCTCGGGCATCGACTACATCGAGGTTCGCCAGGGCAATCCAGTCTCGCAACCGACCGAGATCGATGTCGTGCTGGTAAAGCCCCTTCCCCTGCCCGCGGCAGCGCTCACCGGCGACAACATCCGGATCAGCGGAGGCGTGCGGTTCGGCGCTCCGCACGTCGACCCGTTGGTGGAGGCGCTGCCGGGTCCGGCATCCGTCGAACGGTACCGCGTCGTCATCCCGGGTGGACAGCAGACGGACTTCTCCACCTACCGCTTGAGCATCGTGGCGGATGCGGATCAGGATTCGTCCCACCCCCTCTTCGATGCGCGCCTCGCCGCCATCGACTTCGGCTTCAAGATCGACTGCGCGACCGATCTGGACTGCGCGGAGCCCCCTCCGAGCTCGATCGACGCGCCCGAGGACGACCCGCCGTTCGACTACCGGACCCGCGACTGGGAGGGCTTCCGGAGACTGATGCTGGACCGGCTCGCGGTCCTCGTGCCGGGCTTCCGCGAAGACGACCCGGTCGACTTCACGACGCAGCTCGTGGAGGCGTTGTCCTACTCCCTCGACCATCAGAGCTATCGTCTCGACTGGATCTCGACGGAGGCGTTCCTCGACACCGCGCGAAGCCGCACGTCGCTCATGCGGCACGCCCGCCTCGTGGATTACCGCCCTGCGGAGAGCACCAACGCCCGAACCTTCGCCGCGATCGGGTACTCCGCGGGCGCATTCCCGGATGGCGAGCCCCTTCCGGCGCGGACGCCGGTCCTCCCCCGGCGCGCCGACCTGCCGACCGTCGTGGTGGCGTCGCGGTATGCGGATCTCATCCGGTCGCAGAACGATCTTCCCGTCGTCTTCGAAACCCTCGCCTCGCTTCCTCTGTGGGAGTGGCGCACGGAGATCGCGCTGCACACCTGGGGGGACGAGGACTGCGTCCTCCGCCGCGGGAGCACCTCCGCGACGCTCGTCGACAACAGCGGAGGAGCGGGCCCCCTCGCTCCCGGCGACCTCGTGCTGCTGGAGCAGGTCCGCGCCCCCGCCACCGGCGAGATCGCGGATGCGGATCCCGCATTGCGACAGGTGGTTCGACTCACCCGGGTCACCGCAACGAACGATCTCCTCTTCCCCAGCTCGCTCGTCGACGTCGAATGGGGCGACGCCGACGCCCTGGTGTTCGACCTCGTCGTCACCGCTCACGTCCAAGGCCCGACCGGCCCGCCGTCGCGGGTCGTGTGCGCGGCGGCTCGGGGCAATGTCGTACTCGTCGAGCACGGTGCGAGCCTGCCGCCGGCCTCGGAACTCGGCGTGGCGCCATCCGATGCGGCCGCGCTCGCTCCTCGGCTCGCACCGCCGCGCCCCGAGGCCGGACGGCCGTGGCGTCCGCGCGTGTCCGCGCGGGGATCGCTCGCTCGTGTAGCCGACACGCCTGTGGCGGACCGCTTCCCTGCAGCGCAGATGCTCGCCCCCCGAACCCACCATCCTGCGGTGGCGCTTCAGGACCCCTTCTCCTCATGGAGTGCGGTGCCCGACCTTCTCGCCAGCGGCCCATTCGCCCGTGACTTCGTCGTCGAAGTCGACGGAACCGGCGCCCCGTCACTCCGATTCGGCGACGGTGTGCACGGGGTGATGCCCGCTGTCGGAGCAGCGATCCTCGTCCAGGGCCGATTCGGAACCGGGCCGGAAGGCGACATCGGGGCGGACTCGCTCGCCCATGTCGTCGTGTCGGACGCCCGCGCGGCCCTCGGCATCGACACCGTGACCAATCCCCTGCCGGCGACCGGAGGAACGGCTCCGGAGCCGGCGGCGGTCGTGCGCGCCAGGGCACCCGAGGCGTTCCGCGTGCCGCAGCGTGCGGTCACCGTCGCGGACTACGCATGGGCGGCGCAACGACACCCCGGCGTGTCCAATGCCCTGGCGCAGTCGCGGTGGACCGGCAGCTGGCAGACGATCATCCTCTACGTCGACCGGATCGCCGGACGGGCGGTCGACGGGGCCTTCGAGAAGGACCTGCTCGCGCACCTCGAGTTCTATCGCCTCGCCGGATTCGACGTCGCCGTCCGCGCGGCCCGTCCTGCCCCTCTCGACATCGAACTGTCGGTCTGCGCCGACCCGGATGCGATCCGGACGGTCGTCGCCGAGCGCGTTCGCACCGCCCTCCGGCCGATCGGGGCAGGCGGCGCCCGCGGATTCTTCCATCCCGATTTCTTCACCTTCGGTACCCCGCTCTACCTCTCGCGGCTCGTCGCAGCGGTGATGGCCGTCCCGGGCGTGCAGAGCGTCACCCCGCGGGTCTTCCAGCGGTTCGCGCGGATGGCGCAGAACGAGCTGACGCTCGGCGTGATCAGGCCGAGCGCCGCCGAGGTGCTCGAGTTGCGCGACGATCCGAGCTTCCCCGAACACGGTCGACTGCGGCTTGAGATGGGCGGTGGAAGATGAGCGACTGCCGCTGCTCCTCGGACGCATGCGATTGCGGCGCGATCGCGGCGCAGTCGAGGCTGCCGGGCGATCCGGCGATGTTCGCGCACCACGCGATCCTCGAGCGGATGCTCGACTCGATCGCGCGTACGGAGGTGGACGGCACGCGGCCACTGCGGTCGTGGACGACGCGGTCGCTCGACGATCCGGGCATCGCGCTGCTCTCGGCGCAGGCCGGAGCAGCGCATGTGCTCGCCTGGAACCTGCACCGCCAGCACCGGGATTCGACGCTGCCGGACGGAAACGACTCGGACGCCATCCTCCTCCTCACCCGACTCCTCGGCCACCGCCGGCGTCCGGCGCTGTCGGCGACGACGGTGCTGTCGTTCACGCTCGAGGACTTCGAGGCCGCCCCCGCGCAGGTCACGGTGCCGTCGGGCACCAAGGTCAGCACGATCCCCGAGCCCGACGAGGGTGTCCAGACGTTCGAGACGGACATCGAGATCGAGGCGCACCGCGAGTGGAACTCGATACTGCCGCTGCGTGGCCCGAACCCTCCGTCGATCACGCCCGGCGTCAGGAGCCTCACGGTCTCGGGCATCGGACACCAGATCCGGACGGGCGACGAGGTCCTCGTGCGGGTCGCCGCGGCGAGAGCCTGGGTGCGAGCACGCGTGCGCGACGTCGTGCAGGGCGCAGGCGCGAATGCCGTCACGACCGTCCACGTCTCGGGCGGGGTGAAGCTGATCGCACCAGCCAACGCGCTCGAGGCGGAGCCCGGGACGGTGATCGTGCTGGGCGCACGCGCGATGCCGTTCGGGGCTCTGGCGCCCGATCTCGTGTTCATGCCGGATGCGGTACGACGCGTCCACGGCGTATCGCTCGCCCCGTCGACGGACCTGCCGACGGTCTGGAAGAACTTCACGGTCTTCGAGGCGGGGACGAGCGCGCTCTTCCTCGACTCCGTGCATGCGTCTGCGGCGGTGGACCGTGCCGTGCTCTTCGTCGCTCCCGGTTCCACGCAACCAGCGACGATCACCGCCGTGGCGGAGAATCCGCACAGCGAATTCGGCATGTCAGCACGGACGACATGGATCACCGTGGCGGGGCTGGCCAATCAGGGCGCCCTGGACAACGCCGTCCGCGAGCTCTCGATACTGATCGAGACTTCGCGGCTTTCACTCGTCGTCCCCCTTGCGGACCCGGCTCTGCCCCTCACGACGCCCGGCGCTCGCCAACACGACGCGGTTCCCGCGACACCCCAGGCCGACCGCCTCCAGGTCGCTGGACATCACCTCCTCCCCACCGGCCGGCGTGTCGTGCTGATCGGAACGAGCGCAGTGTCCCAGGAGCGGATCAGTGAGACGGCCGTCGTCGCCGCGGCCACCGTGATCACGTCCGCGGGTGCGCCAGCAGCGACACTGCTGCGGTTCGAAGCCCCCCTGGAGCATCGGTTCCGTGCGTCGAGCCTTGAGATCCTCGCCAACTCGGTCAGCGCATCCCAGGCGTTGTCCGCTCCGTTCCTTCCCGGCGCGGCCACCGCAGGCGGCGAGGTGCTCGGATCCGGCGATCCGAGCACCGTGCTTCCCCGCTTCCGGCTTCATCGCGGGCCATTGGCGCATCTGCCCGCGCCCGGGACCGTCGGGTACGCGCCCGCCCTCGAGGTGCGCGTCGACTCCCGCGAGTACGAGCGAACCGAGAGCATCCCCGGCGACGATCCGAGCAGTCGCGCCTACCGCGTTGCCGAGATCGCCGACGACAGCTTCGAGGTCCAGTTCGCCGGTCGCCTGCCCACCGGGACGGGGAATGTCACGGCGGCCTACCGCACCGGCGGCGGGGCGGCGGGCAACGTGGCCGAGAACCGACTCGAGCAGCTCGTCACGCCGGTGCCGGGCATCAGGAACGTCCGCAACCGCGTGCCCGCGGAGGGCGGAAGCGATGCGGAATCGGTCGACCAGCTCCGCGAAACAGCTCCGCGCGCCATCCGTACCCTGGGTCGAGCTGTCGCGCTCTCCGATTTCGCCGCGCTCGCCGACGGATATCGCGGTGTCGGTCGGTCCTCAGTGGCCGAGCTCCTCGTCGATCGTCGCCGCACCGTCGTGGTCACGGTGGCGACGACCTCCTACGACGCGCCGGCCTCAGGCTCGCCGCTGCTCCGCGCGCTGCGCCAAGCCATCGAGGAAGCATCGCCGCCCGGCACGCGTGTCGTGGTCCAGGGCTTCGTCGACCAGGCGATGTCGCTGATCCTCGACATCACACACGACACCGCGTTCCGACGCCGCGACGTCCAGGATCGGGTGAGGCACGCGCTGACGGCGCGCTTCGGACGGGAGGTACGTCCGTTCGCCCGCGCAGTGCACCGCTCTGAAGTGATCGCCGCGGTCCAGGCGGTCGAGGGCGTACGGTCGGTGCGTCTGGTCGGATTCGACGCGGACGGGGTCGTCGAGGACACGGCGGGACGCCTGCCATGCGCGGGACCGCGCGTCGTCGGCGGGATCGTCCGGCCCGCGCGACGACTGTCGCTGCGCGCGGATGCGATCGAGTTCACGGAGCCAGCATCATGACCGGTCACGACTCGTCCTCCCTTCCGCACGGTCGTATTGCGGAGTCGGCTGAGGCGCTCTACCGGCTACTCCCAGCGCATGTGCGCGACATCGACCACGCCGAGGGCAGCGCCCTGCGCGCGCTGTTCGGCGTGCTCGCCCGCGCGACGGCAGAGCTCGACGCCGAGCTCGATGCCTACTACGACGCCCTGTTCGTGGAAACCGCCAACCCCGCGAGCCTGCCAGACCTCGCCGCGCTCGTCGCCGCAGTCCCGCTCCATCCGCGTCCGCGCGGGGCGATTTTCGACGACCGGGCGTACATCGCCAACACGATCCGATACCGCCGCGGCAAGGGCACCGCGCGGGTGCTCGAGTCACTCGCGTCCGACGTGACGGGGTACGGCGCGACCGTCGTGGAGTACTTCCAGCGCATCGCCCGGCTGCAGAATCTCATCGATCCCCGTCCTGACCGGACCGCGACCGCGATACTCGTCGACGGAGACACAGGTGCACGCGCCGGAGCGTCCCACGATCGCCTTCCACGCCTGGTCGACCTGCGCTCTATCGCCCCCCGGCCGGGACTCCCGGCGGGGCGGCATGGCATCCCGTCCATCGGCGTGCATGTGCGGCGACTGGTTGCACCCATGTTCCCGGCGCCGCCGGGCGCCGCGGCGCTGAGCGCGGCGACGATGGCCGGAGTTCCGCGCGCGCACGCGTGGCCGGTCGGCGCCGGTCACTTCCAGCTCGCCGCCCAGCCCGGAGCGGCGCTGCGGCTGTTCTCATCCGGTCGCCGCTCGGATGCCGCGGACGGTCGGCTTGGCGAACGCGACGCCGTCGACCGGCTCCGCCGACTGCCGCTACACCTCGAAACCCAGGAACTGCGCGCCTCCACGGCGGAGGGTCGGCCAGCGATCCTCCCGGAGAGGCCGTGGTTCGACGACCGGAGCGCACCGTTCCAGGTGTTCGTCCGCCGCGTGGGGGTGTCCACGTTCGACGCGGTGCGTCCCGAGGAACTGCGGATCTGCAACCTCGAGAGCCCACCGCCGGCACGTCCGGCCGCGACGCTGACCCACGAGTGGTTCACGCGTGGGCCCGTGCAGGCCGCGCCGCAGGTGACGTCGATGCCGATCACCTGCGCGGTGGACCCGGTGACCGGACGGCTGGTAGCGGCGATGCCTGCCGCCGGGGTCGCGGAAATCGAAGAGGTCCGGGTGGCGTACGCGACGGGGAACTTGATCGGCGCCGGCGCCCATGAACGTGGCGACGCCGGCCTGCCGTTCGAGATCCGCGCGGGCGGTTCCGCGCCCGACCTCGTCTGGGTGGTCGATCCCGCCCTTCCGATGGGAGGCTCGGCCGAGTCCGGCGCACGTATCGTCGGTTCGCTCGCGGATGCCCTCGCCGAGGTGCAGGCCGCGGGTGCCGGACGCCGCAGCTTCGTTGTGCTCACGCGCTGCGAGAGCGAGGCCGCGCCGGCCGCGCCGGCCTTCGAGGTCACCGTCCACCCGCTGTCCGAAGTGCACCTCATTGCAGCCGAATGGCGCGCACCGGTGGCGCAGGCCGACGGCACTCTGATCGATGACGGCGTCCGCGGATACGTGATCCGCAGGGAACGGCGGTTCACGATCGATGCGCCCGTAAGCGTGCGCGGCGGACCTGGCGCAGGCGATGCGGGAACCCTCCTGCTCGACGGGCTCGAGTTCATCCGGGGCATGACCCTCAGGGCCCGATCGGTGCGGGGCGTGCACATCCGGCATACCACGCTGAGATCGCCCGGCGCAGTCGCGCTCACCGCGTCGGGAACACTGACCTCGGTCGAGATCGATGTCGAACACTCCCTCATCGGGGCGATCCGCTTGGGCACGCCTGCCATCGACGTATCGGGCGACCTGCGGATCCGCGACAGCATCGTATCCGCCGACGGCATCGCAGCGGATGCCGTGTCCGCCCCACGCCTCGAGTGCTGCCTGCAGAACGTCACGGTACTCGGCTCCGCATCGATGCGGAGCCTGGCGGCCACGAATGTGCTCTTCACCGGGCCGGCGACGGTCACGCGCAGGCAGTCGGGTTGCGTGCGGTACTCGTTCCTGCCGGACGGCTCTACGACGCCGCCAACGTTCCGCTGCCAGCCCCAGATGGCACTCGCGGCGGCGCAGGAGCGAAAGGGCGCTCCGCTGGGCGTTTCGGAAGCAGCCCGCGCGAGGCTCTTGGTCCAGCCCGTGCTCCTGGACGAATCGCTCGACGAGCCGACCGCCGGGATGCTGCACGGCCGCTGCCCCGAGGAGATCACCCGCGGCGGCGAGGGCGAGACCGAGATGGGCGCCTTCGCATCAATCGGGGTCGGCATCGCCCTCGGCAATCTCGCCTCGCTCTTCCACGACTTCGTCCCGGCGGCGCTACGCGCCGGCATCATCGACGACACCCGCTCGGCGGCGGTCGCGCAAAGGAGGAACCGGCCATGACGATTCGCAACGACGCCACGCGTCTGCGGCTCAGGACTCGCGACCCCCGCCCGGCTCGCTCGGTGGTGTCTCGGCAGGGGCAGGCACTTCTCGACGCGGATCTGAATCAGCAGTCCCAACACCTCCTCGAACGCATCGAGTCGGAGACCCAAGACACCTTCGGGTCCCCGGATCGCCTGGTGGTTCCCACCGGATCGAGCGCATTCGCCGTCACCCCCGACCCCACCGGATCGGCCATCGGCATCGGTGCGGGGCGCGGGTACCTCGACGGCTGGGCCGTCGAGTGCCCTGAACCAGGATGCACGATCGGCACGCAGCCGCACGCTCGGGACGACGGCCCGATCCCCGACCCGGTCGCGGTCGTGCTCAAGTCGCTGGTACGACACATCGACCCGGTCGAGGAGAGCGCCTACGCGGACCCGGCCCTCGGCGACGCGCAGACCCCAGGGCGCGCCCTCGTCGACTGGCAGGTATTCCCCTTCGCGCCGGCGGGCGCGTGGGGGTCTCCGGCATGCGCGACGATCCTCCAGCAGAAGGACTACCTGCGCCTCACGGCGCCCTCCACCGGCACGCTCGCGGTCGTCCCGGACGCGGCGCCTCCGGCTGCCGACCCGTGCTCGCTCGAGCCCGCCGGCGGGTACTCCCGGTCGGAGAACCTCCTGTATCGAATCGAGGTCGACGGTGGCATGCCAAGGAAGGATTATCCGGCCGTGGACGGGCCCCGCTTCGGACTCGACGGCCTGCGGCTGAAGATGTCGCGCCGGAACGCCTCCGTGATGGTGCGGATCGTCTCGGTGAAGGGTGAGCGGATGACGGTGGAGCCACCGCCGCTGGATCCGGTCAACTGGTTCTACCCCGGCACCTTCGCCGAACTTGTATCGGCGCACGACGACATCGACCCGCGCGACGCGGCGGCCACCGACCGCGTGCTCCAGGTGAACTACTCCGAGGACGACGTCGTGGTCGTCGCCACGGCCGCTGCGCCCGCAGTTGCAGGCAAGACGGGGTGGTTTCTGCGCCTGTGGGACGGGTTCGCCGACGGCCACGGCATCGCGACGGTGACTACCGACGCGGCCACGCCGGATGTGTCGAAGGACATCGACCTCGGGGACGGCCTGAAGGTCCGCCTCGGAGCGGGGACAGGTGGGGCTGCCCAGGCGACGTTCCGTCGCGGTGACTACTGGACGTTCGCCGCCCGGTCCGACGGCACGATCGACTGGCCGGCGGGCACCGTCTTCGAGACCCCGCACGGACCGGAGACGCGGTACGCCCCGCTCGCCGTGCTCACCGGGGCGCCCCCGGTCGCGGACGACTGCCGTATCCCCTCCGCCACCCTCACCGACCGGGCACTCCTCTACCGGGGAGGAGACGGCCAGGCAGTGCCCGCACCGGCGGGCGGCGGATTCGCCATCCTGCCATCCAAGCTCCGTGTCGCCGTCCAGCGGGGCCGTGCGCCGGTCAAGGGTGCGCGGCTGCTCTGGAGTGCGCCCGCTGCGCTGTCCACACCGGACTCGCGGATCGACGGATCGGTGGTAGGCGGCGCGGCGACGCTGGAGGTCGTAACAGGCGCCGACGGCACGAGCGAGGTCGAATGGAGCGTCGACAGCGCGTTCCCGCTCGACGCGCATCGCGTGCAGGTGACATTGTTGGACGGCGACGGCAACCCGGAGGGCACCGTGATGGTGTTCACCGCACAGTTCGCGACCGCGGCCGGCACGTCGTACCAGCCGGGCGCGTGCAATGTGCTCGCACAGTCCACGACGGTCCAGGAGGCGCTGGATGCGTTGTGCGCCGCCGTCGGCGGTGAGCCGGCGATCGAGCCCGAAACTCTCGCCCTCACCTCGATCAATCTGCTCGGCCCTCAGGGCACCATCAACCTCGTCGTGGAGAATCTGATCCAGACCGGTCTGGATGTGCCATACAACGCCTTCATCGAAGGAATCGGCATCGGAATTTCGGGCAACCCGCTCGAATGCAGGCCTGCCGAGTTCGACCCGGTCGTGGAGGTGGAGCTCGACCTGCCGTATCCGACAACGGACCACGACAGGCTCCACTGGGCCCAGGCCAGCATCGCAGGCGGCGGAATCGGCGGATCGTTCGGGTTCCAGAATGTTCGGCTTGACGGCACCGTGGAGGTCACGCACGGCCCGATCAACCAACTCGAACCCGGTCTGGTGTGGCTTCCGAGCAAGCGGACGATGCGCTTCCTCGAGACAGTCCCGTGGCATCGCTTTGGGACTGAGCATGCGCTGCTGCCAGGCGAACTTGCCGAACTGGGCTGGGAACAGGACGAGCCGCACACCATTCTCTGCCGGCTCAGGGTCCGTTCCGCACATGTCTGGACGACAGGAAAGTCCGGCGAGCGCGTGTGGCTCAACGCGGAACACCTCGGAACCTCTAACGGCTTCACTGGGCGGGAGCTGATGCTGCACGAGCGCGATCCCCAACGCGCGGCCGACATCGAAGTCTTCTTCTACTTGCAGCCGCGATGACCGACAATGGGAGCACTTCAGGGGTACGCAGCAGTGGGTTCTTCGGCATGGACAGTAGCCGATTCAAAGAGCTCGCTACTACAGCCCGTTGGCTGTGCTCATCCATCGGGCTTGCCGACAGCGCGCCAGGCCCAAGGCCAATGGCCAACCCCGCTCGGAGACCAGTGTGCTCGGCACCTACAACGGGCGTGGCGAAGGTGTTCTCCCGGGAGCTCCCCCGGTGTGAACACATCCGTTGGTCGCGGGGTTCTGAGGAAGGCCATGGGCTCATGCAAGACGGCGCACCGATCGGACCATGAACAGCGGAGGGGTTCTGGAGGGGTTACACATCCAGGCATGAAGAAAGCCCCGGCGGATCTTCCGATCTACCGGGGCTTCTCTGGTCGGGCTGACAGGATTTGAACCTGCGACCCCTTGGAGGATTCAGGCGTCTGCCGGTCACCTCCGGAAATCTCCGGAAACCCGCGGATTCCCATGTATTTACAGGGAACCGGGCGGTTCACTGACTCCGATTCTACCCGGTCGATTGCGGTCACTCACGGGTCAATCTGATGGGTAAAAGGTGGGAACGCCCGCGACCCTGCTCGAACGCTCGGGCAGTCTTCGCGACCGGCCAGTGCTAAACGTGACGCGCGTCGAATCGCATCCGCAGGGTTTCCAGCCCATCATCCCCTTCCTATGCCCCGGTCCGGGATTGCCATCCGCTCGCCTGCTAGACACCAACGCAGGTATGACTTCGGTACGATGCGGTCATGTCAGTCCCGTGGCGCCGCCGAGTGTTGAGTGATATCGCGCTCGCCCTTTCCGCCGTCGTGCCATGGACCGTCGCTCTCCTCTTCGGGTTCATCGTGCGGCCGATCACCTATGTCTCGCCATCGCTGCCACGTGCATATGACGAGATCGACGTGCCATGGGGCGTCGTAGCTGCTCTAGTGGTCGCCATTGTGTGCGGCCTGCTCGCAGCCAGTTTCGCGGCGTGGAGAGTGAGCAGGCCCACTTCATGGCGATGGGATAAGCCATTCTCCCTGTGGAGGACGGCCAAGTGGTCACTTGCGCTGTTTGCCATGAGTTGGGCGTTTGCGGGTCTCGCACCTGGTCTCTTGACGATCCGACTGGGCAAGATCGTGCCGCTCTATTACGAGCGCTCAACGTCCGAGGTCTTGTTTGCACCGTGGAGCTACGCTGCGCTTGCCTTCGTGCTCGTTGGACTGGTGATGTTCATCGTTGACGCGTACATGCACCGCTTGCTCCAAGGTCCTCGAGTGCTCTCCGTGTGAAGCCGCTCAGCGAAAGGGGCGGAGTAACGGGGCTTGAACCGACTACTCACTTTGCCTCCGCTTCCCGTAAGGGGATCCCCGGTACGGCGCCCAGAACGAGCAGCCGCCGCGCTACGCTCCCGGGTTGCCGAGGTAGTCACATCCCCAGTGAGTGGTCAACCCGATGCAATCGTCTTCAACGCCCTCGGCGCCACGGATCGCGCGCAGAGGCATCCAGAATGGCGCGGTTCAACTCGGTGATCGCGCGCACGGCGGGCGCCCACTTGCCGTCCAGCCTTAGGATGCCCGATCGGACCAGACCACGCAGAGCGGAGAGAACATTCGTAACCGCGCGGGGCGATTCACAAACCCGTCGGACGCACTCGACAATGTCGTGGCCCTCGTCGACGGTCGATGTAGTCTCACGCGTCTCCATGACGGTGCGCTCTACAATTCGGATCTGAAACGCGTCCGGCTTCCGGGCCCGCCTGTCGTCGTAGGCCGCCTTGCGGCATCCGGGCCCGCAATAGATGCGTGGACGCCCGGTGGCAGCCGGCTTCGGTAGCGCCGCTGCACACCGTGCGCATCGGCTTGGCGGGATCCGCCGGATGGTGGTTCTCTGCCGGTTGTTCATACTCCGAAGGTGCGCGCCAAGCTATCCCGTTTCGTCACCGACGAAACAGGGAAGTCCTCGATCTGCAAGAGGCGTGGGATCGCTGGGGTTCAGGACGAGGGTCGGCACTCGACGCCGCGAGTTCCGAGGACGTCCCACTGGAAGCGAGATCCTGGTCGTTCATCGAAACGCTCGGGGCGGTGAATCAGCTTGCGTCGGCTCGTGCGAGGCACCTTGACCGGGCACCGTCGCGGGGGCATGCGAGAGATGAGCCGTCGACGGATGCTGCGCCCTCATAGCTCGGCTCGAGAAGAAGCCGAGCGTTTCAGTCGGCCATCGGCTTGCGGGCGTCGCGCCAGCAAGAACTGAACATCTTTGGCCTAGTAGCGCGAGCCAGTCGCATGACCTGAAGCCGCACCCGGCGCCGCATCGAGCAGTCGTTCATTCTGGCGAAAGTCGGTCGACGCTAAGGCCCCGCCTACAGTGTCAGAGCGCGGAGTTGAGCTGCGGGTTCTCGTATTGAGAAATTCTTGTGAGGATCTCTTCTGCGAACAAGCGACACTGAGTCCGCTGGACCTCCCCGAGGACTTCCGCTCGCCCGTGTGCGAGGGGAGCTCGATACTGAGACAGTCCACTCATCACGCCGCGCCAGTACGCCTTGTCGTGCGTGCTGAACACCGACACGAACGAGGCCCACTCGACCTGCATAATCTGCCAAAGGTCTCCCGGGTAGGTGTAAGAGAGACAAGGAGCTTGGCGAGAGAACATCTTGGCGTCACGTGCTTGCTTGACCAGCGCTTCGGATAGAGCTGATTGAACGGCTTGATTCTTCTTCGCAACCACGGAGACCCAGTCCTCCCCGTACACATCCCTGAGCGTGTTGTCGATTAGGCCCCTCAGGCGTACCTCAGCGTGTCCCAGAACGCCCCACGGGTTCATGCTCCAGGTGCGGTAGCGCAAAGCATCGCGAAAATGCTGTTGCTCCGACAAGGAGATGGAGCCCTCGGTGTGATCACCATCTACGGAGAGGACGCCCAGCAGTTCCAGCTCTTGCCTCTCAAAGAGGAGATCGTCGACGATCGGGCCAAGAACATACTGCGCGGCCGCATCTATGAGCCGCAGATCGGCGAGGTGATCCAACACTCGCGATGCGATCTTGGCCCGCTCCATGTCGCCCGAAGGATCGGGTGAAACGTCGGGTCGAGTTGTCAGCCAATACTTGGCTAGCACGGGATGTCCACCTGACCAGCGCAGGCACTCGACCCGTTCTTCGATGGTCAAGCCATTGGTGCCAGGCCCAAGATCGTCGAGGTCGTCCACCCTCAGGCTGCCTAGGTACTGCGTGTAGCAGACGCTTGCGAGCGTGGAAATGCCGGAGACCTTGGTTTCGATGGACTGCAATGAACGGCGGGACATCATCAGTGCGGTGCAGCGGAGTGACTCCGGACGATGAACCAGTTCGCGGAACAAGAGCAAGAAGTCGAGGGCGTCGTCGAAATGGAGAACTCGATCGAACTGATCCAGTACGAAAACAAAATGTTGATCTGACGACGTAAGACAGGACCGAACGGAGCGCCAAACATCCCGGATAGCTGCGGAGGATGACTCGATGTGATCGCCGCCGCAGTTGAGTCCGAGAAGCAACTCGACAAAAACTTCCTTGCCGGACGAGGTCGTCGAGAGATCGACTCTAATGACCGGCTGCTGGCTGTCATCAAGTAGCTGTGTAACCCGATCGCCGATCCAGGACTTTCCGGAGCCTGGGCTTCCGTGCATTGCAACGTTCGCGGGAGCCGTGAGCAACGCACGCACTCGCTCGGGAATGTCCGTTCTATCAGTCACCGGTGATGCCTCCGCAAATAGTCGGCATAAAGCAGGACCCGGATGGAGACCCCACTTTCGTTGTGGTGAAGGACTCCGCGAACGAGCAGATCGTCAAGCGCCTCGCTTTGCCTCGAGTCAAGTTGAAGGTGATCGATCGGGACTGGGCTGTTCTGACTGCCTGATAGATCCGCAATCCTCCGAAGTACGGTCAGCGAGCGCTCGGTGCCGTCAGGCTCTTCCTCGCCTTCGACGCCCGATATCAGGGTGTGAGTATTGTCAGCGGTAACAAGGCAGTCGAACTTGTGAGCCTCAATTCGGTCCTGTCCAGACAGCAGGCTCTCGACAGCCTCCTCGACATCACTCTGAGTAACTTCGGAGCGGTTATGAGAGTTCACGAGGGTTATCACACGATCGCAGAGAATCTGAGTGAAAAACGGATGGCCGCCTGTGTATGAGGCAATCGTGCTGAGGGCATAGCCCGAATAACGACTGACGTCCTCCGGGCTCCTGATGGGCAGGTCCGCCAGCCTCTGAGCTTCGTCAATCGTGAGATAGTCGAGCTTTCGAGTTGACATCACGCTGAATTCGTTCGGGTAGGACTCCAAGAATCTTGGCATCGTGTCCTGACCGATTAGAAGCGCCGAGAAGAGTCTCGATTCGAGCAGTCCCTTGAGCTGCCGCATGAAGTCCTTGAGCTCGTTGTGCTCCGACGGATCGATACCGCGACGCCTAAGAACTTCGTGAACGTAGGTGAACTCGTCGACGACCACTACAAATGCGATACCCGTCGAACCGGTCGATCGAAGCAGCGACCGTCCGGCTTCCAATGCTCTCTGAAAGCTTCGCAGGGGTCGAGTCTCTATCGCTGCCGTGTCGGGCCAACGGTCCAGAAGTAGTCGAGACGTCTCCGCTGGAAGCACACGGTCAATCTGGACGCGAAACTGGTCCAGTATCTCCTCGACAAAATCGATGGTCATGCTCCGGCGGTCGATGGTACCCATCGACAACGCGGCGACTATCGCTTGCCGATCAAGCAAGCGCGTTTTGACCTGTTCGAGAACGCTCGACTTACCGGTCCGCTGTTGTCCATATATGGCAAAACACGTTCCACCCGGTGTTCTGCCCAGATCGCGCACGAGTTCGCGAATCAAGACATCGCGGCCGAAAAACATCTCGGGTTTGGATACGGGGAGGCCGCCGGCGTACGGGCGGAACGGGTTCGGGATCTCCGTGCGCGCCTCGTTGCCTTGTATGCTCAGCAACAGCGTCTGCCGTGTCGATGTGTGAGTTTGCCCATCTGACGTGACGTAGCTGAGATGCGCGTCTATGCGGATGTCTGCTCGGGCCCCCTGCTTGCGATTGTCGCGGAGCCGCACGGTCACCGTGATTGTCTGGCCCCCGACGAGATTCCGTACGGTCGGCGTTCGGCCTATCAGCCGCAGATTTCGATACTTGTCCAGTACCACCGTCACGTCGCTGAGTTCCGACGCCGACTGGTCGAGGCTGATTCTGACAGGCAGATCAAACTCGTGATCGTATCCACGCGTGACATTGACCCGATCTCGGGTGACGATGAGCGGCGGGTGTTCGGCTCTCGTGGTGATGCTTCGCCAATGGTCTTCGTGCTCCGTGATCAACCTGTCCAGCGCACCCTGTAGTGCCATCGTCAACGTGTTTGATGAAGATTGATGCGAATTTCCAGCGTTTGCTTGGCGGATCACGTCGGCGGCACGTCTTTGCGGAGCAGTGGCGCTTGTGTGGCCGTCGTGTGCCAATTGCCGTTCAACTGCCCTAGCAACTCTCAGTACTGCCTCCGTGCGACGCCTATTGTGTGCCGACGAGACATCGCCGCGGACGTCTTCGAGTTGGACTCGTAGCAACTTGGCACGCGCCACAGCGTGCGGCTCGGATGCAACGGCTCCCAGCGTGCTCTGTATCGCACGCGCTATGTCACCCTGCGTCCGACGCTTGGGACCTTCCGGCATTCGCCCTCGCTCTGGCGAACTCGAATCGTCCGCTGGGCTGATGCTCGCCAGCGCATTGAGCGGCACAGTTATCGTCCGCCCATCAGGCATCAGTAAGTGGATCTCCTCCTCGTTGAGCCTCTCCACTTCGGCTCGAACGCGATAAGTCGAGTGCGCGCCAGACAGCTCGAACTCTGCACGCAGCCCAGCCGTCAGGTACTCCTGGCCTATCAATCTGTCTCCGTCAGCTGTCATTTGAGGACTCGACAGCGTTCAGATGCACCGTCCATTGCTGGCCATCCCACCAACGGAGTGTGTTCGGGCTCATGTCGGGGTACCAACCGGTAGGGGCGGTCGTAGTCATGCGTGGGCTCCGATGCTCAGTCTTCGAACAATACTGGCTCCAGAACGCAACGCGCAGTCACTCAAATGGGGTACACGGAAGCCCGAATAGTGACACTAGATAGCAATGCCGGCCACCGCGACGACCGGCGAAATGACCAGCGGCCAGCAGCCCAAACCTTGAACACGCCAGCGGATCCGCGTCTGCTCAGTTCTTCTCCGATGATGTCTGGCCCTGGATGGTCCTGTAGGCGGTCCGCACCTGGGAGCTATCGCGCTGTTTGCGCTCACTTGGAGTGGCGAGAACGTTGTCGGCGTCAACAAACTTTCGACCAGGGACGGTCAGACGTGGACGCGGCCGCCGCTGGCCGTCACCTCGAGTTGCGTTCAGAATTCGAGGCCCTCGAGGAAGCGCCGCGCCTCTTCATCGTTGCGGCGGCCCTCGTCCCGGTACGACTCTGCCACGGCGCGCAGTGCGCCAGCTGTCCGAGGATGAGTCGCCTCGATCCGGGCGGCCATAGCCTCGTAGTCCGCCGCTAGATCGAACTCCTGCTTGCCGCCGTCCGTCATGCCCCGCGATGTGACCCCGCGCTTGTTGTGTAGCCCAATCACGAATCCACGTTCCAGATGATCGCTAGGCGCTACCTCGAGCGCATCTCTCACTGCACGCGTCGGGAAGGTCCCGTCTGGGTCGGTGGGAGAGTGGGCTAGCACCTCACCAATCTGCAACTCACCGATCTTCACCCGGTCTATCTCCGCGAGCGAGGCTCGCGCCGTTTCCAGCCACGCGTTCAGAGCGGCCGCATCAACCGTTCCAGCGAGTGTTGTGCCGGGTACTACACGCCACTCGCGCAGCAGACGGTATACGTTCGACGCGGAACCTGAGTCAAGCGCTCTTTCGTCATCGTTTCGTGAGTTCGCGGGCTTGAAGGCGAGCTGGATGAGCTGGACGAATGACGCGGGATCGCGCGCGAGTAGACGCTGTAGCGAAGGAGCGCCGTCCCCGTGATGAAGCGCTGGCAGGAACTTCCACTCAAGCTGCGCGACCTGTGTTTCATCGACACCACTCGACCGGAGGTAGCCCAGCAGTCGCGAGAGGTCGTGTTCGGAGACCCGACCGGCCTCGTTATCGTCGCCACTAAAGGCCCTCAGTGCGTCAATGACTAGCTCAACGTCGATTCCGGCTTGGCGATCCACATATAGGCTCAACGTGTCAACTGCCATCGCGGTCCGGCCATGCACGAGCAGCTTGCGCGCGACTTCATTGCCGT
Organism: Agromyces sp. NPDC056389; assembly: GCF_042262385.1. Lineage (NCBI taxonomy): Bacteria > Bacillati > Actinomycetota > Actinomycetes > Micrococcales > Microbacteriaceae > Agromyces > Agromyces sp. NPDC056389. The sequence continues at coordinate 26,549 of NZ_JBHJPN010000004.1, read as the reverse complement.
AGGCGAAATCTGCCCCGCGCCCGTACGGGACGAACTCCTTCCAGTAGGCCTCCTCGACAGCCTCTCCCCTATCCGACAGAGCATTCCACGCCGCGATGATGTTGCCTGCTGTCTGCAGGAGGCGAGCCTGGGCGAGAGGGCGCGATTCGAGTCTCTCAAGCCAGGGTCCGATTTGTTCAAGGTCGCCGCGGAAACGAGCTCGTGCGTACCCGTCCGCGAACTGGGCGAGTTTAGTGTCGGTGCTATCCAGAGTGGAGAGCGCCTCAGCCTCGAACTCCGCGCCTGTCTCTGCCGCCGCCACGCCGAGCGCGGCCGGCATCGCAACCTCGTTGGCAAGCTGCGCCAGCGCGTCAAAGCCCTGTGCAACGAGGATCTGCTGGGCAGCGTCTACACGAGCTTTCTCCAGCGAGTCTTCGTACGCGGCGTAGTCGTCGGCTATCGACACACCGATGTCGGGCGACCAGTCATCGAACAACCATCGATTGGTCTCGGACGGGGCGGACGGGGCAAGCGCGGCGGCTCGATCTTCAAGCGGCTCCAGCCATTCCTCCGGTAGTGACCATTCGGAGTCCGGGAACTGCCGATGCTTTCGGACGAAGCCCCCGATGGCGTCCCACAGCGAAATGACCGCCGCCGGGTCGAGATTCTCCCGATCGAGCTGACCAAGCCCTTCGAGCGCCGAGCGCTTAGCCTCGTTCGGCAACCGATCAAATACCCCGACCACCCGTGCCCAGCGGACTGGGTCGTTGGCCGCCCGCTCGATAACTCGCTCCGAGATAGCGTCAACAAACTGATAGATCTCCCCGTAGGTAGTCGTCCGCTCTGGTTCGCCCACCCAGTTACGAAATCGCGGCTTGTAGGTCTGCATCGCAACCTCCGAAGGGCCCGGAAGGAGTTCGATGAGAAGATCCCATGTGATTCCTTCGTGACGAAGCAGCAGCGCGTCGATGACCAGGACTCGACTCTCGACCGGGGCGGAAGTCTGCGGCAACCATGGCCGAAGGATTTCTCGGAGACTGGCTGCTGGGCGGTTGCTCAGCTTGCCACCCGGATCGATCTCCGCGAGAGAAGCAAGCACCTCGGCGGCGAAACCCAGGTGTCGGCTGGACCACGCGACGCACTCTAGAGCCCACAGCATGCCCGTGTGCGGGCTACTCACATGCCAAGCGTCCGTCTGATCCTGAAAAAAGCGGCGCGCGAGAGGTTCTGGCCCGCTCGCCGAATCAGCGGCGGATCGGAGAAATACGTCGGGCGCGGCCTCCGCCAGCAATGGGAGCACATCGCTCATCGACTCCCAGAGTTGAGCTGACCTGTCCTCATTGGCTCGCGAAACCAGCATCCAAACAACACGTTCCGCCCACTGGCGCGCGGATCGACCGCCGCTCAAGCGGAGGTCGTCACCACGCGCTCCAAGAAGTGCCACAGCTCGCGCGAGTCCACCTCGAAGGTCAGTTGAGTGGACTCTCGTTCTCCCGTAGATTCCTGCTTTCCACCTTTCTTCGGACGGCAATTCGAGGCGAGGGTCCACTGCCCCGAGTACGGTTTGCACGGCGTGCTCGAGCGCATCCAAGTCAGCATCTCGAATGGTCAGGCGCGCAGTCCGCCAGGAGTCTTCCGGAGCTGCGACCGCCCACGTTCCCCCGACGCGCGTGAATATCGGATCCGGTTGACCGACGATCGACTCGAGCTTCTCTACGAGAATTTGCTGACTCGTGCCGGTGAGCGTCTCGAGCACTTCTACGTCGCCGCTTCTCAACTGACTCCACGCGCCCGCCAACCAGGCGCGCCGCACAGGCACATCGGACAAGTCGCGCGACCACTGCTCGGGATCGATCTGGCCGAACCTTGTGGCAACCCGCTGGAGCGCGAGCAAGCTCTTTGTGCCAGCTCGAACGAACCGGTCGAGGTCGTCCTTGAGCACACCCGCCTCCTGCAAAGCTGCACGGAGCGTCAGATGATCGAGCGGCGGCAACTCTAGGTCGGCGTTGCCATCAGTCACAACGAAGACCACGTGATGATTCTCAACGAGGCTTGCCTCTCGTTGGAGATGCTCCTCATACGGGAGGAGGATCAACAAGCTCGACGTGCTGTCGAGTCGTCGAAGTGTCACTCCGTCATGCACCAACAGCGATCGAGACAGCATCGGCTCGGACTCATCAGGTGCTTGCGCCATCATCGCGCATGCAGCGAACGCCAAGCCGTCGTCTACGCTCGCTGCCTTGATAAAGGTTCGACCCACGTCCACGGCCAACTTCCTGAGCAATGTGGCCGCGCTGTCCTCCCGTCCGGCAAGGACCACGCTCGCAGTCAGCCTCGGATCGAACCCTCTGGAGAACCGTCGCCACCAGTCTTCGATAGTCGCCACACCGAGAGCTGGCATATCCAAGAGCTCTGACATCCAGATTCGCACGGCGGCGGACTCTTCGAGAGCCTGTTCGATGTCGTCCGCATCGAGGACTCTGACGTCGCGCCACGTGCCCTCGGCGCGGCGCTTCTGTTCCCATTTCTTCTTCCCCCGCCAACGCCGCGGGGTAAGGAAGACAAACGTCGCCGTCGACTTGTCGATGTCGAGCGAGTCGGCAGTCCGCGTCTTGTAGTCGTCCGTCGCTTTGCCAGCCGGGTCGTCGCTGGTCCCCATCTCCCAAACACTCAGACCTTCCGGCACGAACGGCGTTGCGCGCGTCGCTTCAACAATGCCGTCGTAGCCGGGCAGCCCCACGCCTTCTCCGCCACGCATCTCGACACGCTGGACCTGATCGTTCTCGTGCCGAATCAACCTTCGCACTAGGCGCGGGAGATCTGACTGCGCCGAACGTTGGTCAGCCCATCGTTCAAGATCCGTCGCATCCGCCAAGTGTGGCGAACCCGCCCCTCGTGTCATCCGCATGACCTCCTGGCCGCAAGCCTAGGGTCTTTGAGCGCAGCTCCCCGATCGATTTGAACTCGGAGCAGCCCGCGATGTTGCTTCGCGATCAAGCGGTCGACGTTCTGTGACGCGCGACTCAAATACCGGTCTATGCGACGAGACGGGCAACAGATGCGCAGCACTGCACGCGAGGGAGCACGTGCGCACCTACTTGTCATGGGAGTGATCTGGGTCACGCATATGGCCTTGCCCATGCCGTCCAAGTCGCGGCTGTACAGCGCGGGTGACGCGCACACGGGTCACCGGCGCGATTGTGCATCGAGAAGAAAAGCCCTGATCACGCGGTGGGGGCGATTCGCCCCCACCGTCAAATCCTAATCAGACGGCGTCGTATCGGCGAGGCCGTCCTGACACCCGCATCCGTGCTGGCCGTCGTTCCTCCGCCGGGCGTCTCGATCAGTCTTCATCCCGCCTGAACGCCCGCTCTAGCAGTTCCGCTGTCGCTGGGTTCACCAGCTCCCGACGCTGGATGTAGTGCTGCACCGTGATCTTCGTATCGGTGTGCCCGAGCAACTCGGCCGCGAGTTCGACACTCGCGTTGTCATTGACCGCGGTCGCGACGGTGCGCCGGAACAGGTGCGGTGTCACGCCGCGGATGCCGGCTCGCCCGAGCACTTGTCGCAGCTGACGCCGGACGTTGGCCGTGGTCAGCGGAGTGCCCTCGCGCGAGCGGAACACCAGCGACTCCGGGTCCGGGTCACGGCTGACCGCGAGTCGACGCCGCACCGCCTCGGCTGTGAACGACGGCAATGCGACGATGCGCCGCGACTTCGCCGTCTTCGGATGGTCCTGCCGGAACGTCGGCTCGCCATGACGGCTGATGATCGTACCGGCGATGCGAATCGTCGGCGTCGGGCCGGTGACGTCGACGTCGCGCCGTCGGATCGCGAGCACTTCACCGATGCGGGCGGACGTGCCGAGCATGACCTCGACGATCGCGCCGAGCTGCCCATCTGGCCGGGGGCCCGAGACGTGGTCGAGGCCGGACTCCCATTTGGCAATCGCGGCGCGGATCGCGTTCACCTCAAGGCTGGTCAACGAGTCGGGCATCCGCGCCTCACGGTGAATGCGGGAGACGTGATGCATCGGGTTGGCCGGCAGCACCTCGTGCCGCACCGCGAGTTCGAGCGCGAGCCGCAGCACGACGCGCGACTGTTTGGCGCGATTGTACGAGGTCCTCGCCTGCTCCTTGATGAATCGGTCGCAGCGCGCCACCCCGATCTCACGCAGCGTCAGGTGCTCGAACACCGGCAGCACGAGGGTGCGCATGTTCCGCTCGTACAGGATCCGAGTCGTCTTCGAGATCCGTCCTTCGAGGTCGATGTCCTGCAGCCAGTACGCGACGAGTTCACCGAAGGCGCTGTCCGGCGTCAAGTGGCCGGTGCGGGATGCGGGTTGGAGCTCCGAGCGCCCCGCCAGCCTCTCTTTCAGTGCTCGCTCGGCGGCCTTTGCGCTGTCGGCGGTGGCCTGCACGATACGTGAGCGACCGTCCCAGTCGCGATACCGGGTGCGGGCCTCGAATCGCCCGGATGGCAGGATCCGCGTGGTGATATCGCCGAAGCTGCCGATGGTCAGTCGTGGCCGGCCCATGTCAGTTCGCCGCCTCTCGCAGCACCGGTGCGGCGACTATGCCGATTCCCGCTGCTCGGCCACCCAGGCGCGCACATCCGAGACGGCGAACTTCAGGTGTTTGCCGAAACGGTATGCGGTCGGCCCTTTGCCGCGGGTGCGCCAGTCGTAGAGCGTCGAGACGGGCACACCCAGATAGGCGGCCAGCTCGGTGACGTCCAAGAGCGGCTCGAGCCCGAATGCGTCGGCGGGTACCGTCGCGGAACTGATCGGCAGATCCTTGTGCGTATTCATACCGGTCAGGTGCGCTTTGCTCTCCTGAGCAGTCGGAAGCGACCGGTGACGACACGGCCGTCTCGGACGGGAAGTCCGGATCAGGGGTGCTGCAAAGATGAAAGTGATGGGTTTTCGATGGGAGGATCAAATCTCTTAACCTCAAAAGTCCCGGAAACCCTGAGGTTTCCGGGACTTTCTGGTCGGGCTGACAGGATTTGAACCTGCGACCCCTTGACCCCCAGTCAAGTGCGCTACCAAGCTGCGCCACAGCCCGATGCCACCGGATTTCTCCGAAGACAACTTGACCATCATAGCGGCATCCGGAGGGGTGCTCGTGACACACGGGCACCTCCGAGGCATCCGCTCGGTACGAATTCGGCGACGAACCCGACGAGCGACGCGTTCAGATGTGCTTCCGCACCTCGTCCATGAAGGCGATCGGGTCGTCGACCCAGATGCGCACGCCGGTCACCGCCTGCTCGCCGCCCGCGACGCCATGCCCGGGCAGCTGCACGACGGTCGCCCCCTCGAGTTCGATCTCCACGTTCGTCTCGTTGGTGATGCGAAGCATGAGGGTGCGCGAGGCATCCGTCTCGACGATCTTGGGCTGCTTCGGCTCGTCGACCCGCAGGTTGCGCGCGACCGAGGCGATGTCGTCCCAGCTCAGCGCGATGTCGGTCTCGAGCCCGGCGCGCACGCGGATGCCGTCGGGGCCGACCGTGTGCGGTCGCATGAGGTACGAGCAGAGCAACCCGAACATCCAGGTGACGCCCCAGATGCCGAGCACGAGCAGCGTGATGCGCACCGCAGGCCATCGATGCACGATGAGGTCGAAGATCGGGATCTCGACGGCCGACAGCACGATGAAGATCATGAGGATCGTCAGCACCGGCTTGTGGAACCCGAATCCCTTGGCGCCCGGCGCGATCGCCGGCCGCCGCGCGACGAATCGCCCGATGCTCGTGTAGATGCTGAGCTCCATGAGCAGCGCGCGCTGCAGGAACCAGCCGATGCGCTGCCAGACGGATGCCTCTGCGCGCGCCGAGGTCGCGGTGCTCACTCCCCCACCGCCTGCGGCCCGCCGGCGGCCCGGCGCTGCTCATCGGCCTCGATGAGCTCGCGCAGGCGACCGGCGATCGCCTCGACGCCGCGCAGCAGTGCAGCGCGGTCGGCGGGTTCGACGGCGCCGAGCAGCTCGGCCGAGAGCTCGGCATGGTCGCGCTGCATGTCGCGCATGAACCCCTCGGCGGATGCCGCGAGCGACACGATGATCGCCCGGCGATCGGTCGGGTGGGGCGAGCGGGTGACGTATCCCCCGGCCTCGAGCGCGTCGACGAGTCCGGTGATGTTGCGGGGACTCACCTCCAGGCGGGTCGCGAGCGCGTGCTGCGTCGATGGCCCGGTGGCGGCGAGCTCCCAGAGCAGCCGGGTGCGCGAGGGCGTCAGCGGGGTGCCTGCGAAGGCCTGCGCCATGTCCTTCTGGAAGAGCTCGCTGACCTCGAGCAGCCGGTCGAGCACGGTGATCTCGGGAGTCATATCATGATGATACTGCATTGTTACCTACCTTCACGATTCGACGGAAGAGGGGGCGTCGGACCCACTGCGGATGTCGGTGGCCGGCGCTACATTCGAATGGTGATCACCGATGTGACCGAAGATCTCGAACCGATCCAGCTCCGGGTCTCCCCGGCGAGCGAGGTTCCGTTCGCCGATGTCGAAGCCGTCTTCGGCACTCGAGGCGACCCGGCGCACTGCTGGTGCCAGTGGTACAAGATCCCCGGCAGCGACTGGCGCAGGTTCGGCGACGAGGGCCTGCACGACCGGCTGCAAGACCAGTTGCACGCCTCGGGCATCGGGCGCGGGCTCATCGCCTACGACGGCGACACACCGGTCGGCTGGTGCGCCGTCGAGCCCCGCAGCGACCTTCCCCGGCTCAGCCGGAGCACCATCGTCAAGGGCGGCACCGCGTACCCCGACTTCGATGACGCTGCGGTGTGGGCCGTCTCCTGCTTCGTCGTACCGCGCAACCATCGGGGCCGAGGCGTCGCCCGAGCACTCGCCGAAGCCGCAGTCGACTTCGCCCGCGCTGGCGGCGCGCTCGTGGTCGAGGCCTACGCCGTCGACCCGAAGATCCGAGCGAAGGTGTCAGCCGACGCGCTCTTCCACGGCACGGTCTCGATGTTCACCCACGCCGGCTTCACCGAGGTCGCCCGCCCCCGGCCCGACCGGGCGATCATGCAGGTCGAGCTGGCTCGCTGAACCGGGCCGCCGACCGCACCGTCAGAGCGAGAGCCAGTCGCGCTCGGCACTGCGGAGCTCGCGCACCGCGAGGTCGAGATCGGAGATCCGCTCGGTGGCACGCTCCTCGGCAGCATCCGCGAGCTGCTCGAGTGCGCCGGGCTCTCGCCAGGGCACGGCTGCAGCGGTCGCCGAGCTCCGCAGGTACTCGGCGAACAGCATCTGATCCCGGTGAGCGCCGAGCAGGTCCTGGATGCCCTGCCCTGCGGCCGCCAGCCGGAGCGCCGGCGTACCGAACGCCTCACCGGGGCCATCGACCAACGCCTCCGCGGCGTAGCGGAGCCTGCGACAGGCTCGCCGCACTCCGTGCAACTGTGCGGGAGCACTCTCCGCGTCCACTTCCGATGCCCGCGCCACGGCACGACGTGCTTCGTGTGCGAGGAACGTGCCGAGCACGGGGCCAACGGCCCCACCTGCCAGCCGAGACGAGGGCACGGCGGCGAGCAGTTCGTCGAGCGCGGCGCGACGGCGGGCAGCTTCCGGCCGTTGCTGGTGTTCGACGAACCCGTGGTGCGCGAGATGATGCGCGGCGGCCGTCTCCGCGACGATCCCGGCGGAGACCCGCTCCAGCACTGCCGGATCGAACGTCGCCGACGCGGCGGCGAGCTGCAGCGCCTCCTCCGCCACCAGGAGCCGCACCTCGAGGTCGCGCACCGTGCCGAGCCGACGACCGAGCTCACGATATCGACGGCTCACCTCATCGGCCTTGGAGACGTCGAACAATGGGCCGTAGGCGGCGAGCACACTGCGGAGCCGTCGCACGGTCGTTCGCAGCTTGTGCACGGCGTCGGGCTCATCGGCCATGGCCGCCGGCTCGAGTTCGTCGAATCGGTCGCCGATCGCGCGAAGCACCGCCAGCACCACTGCACCGGCGTCAGCGTCCGCACCGACGAGGTCCATGGCGCCATCGTAGGCGCCTCGTCGCGGCCTCGGCGGGTCAGGCGTCGTCGACACGCACGCGCTTCACGCGCGACGACTCCCCGCGCAGGATGTGCACGCGACTCTTCGGCACGCCGTAGTGGTCAGCGAGGGCCGCGATGACCCCGGCGTTCGCTGCACCGTCGATCGCGCGCTCGCGCACGAACACCGTGAGCGAGGCCGCAGGATCGCCATCGAGCGCCTCCACGAGGGGTCCCTTGCGGCTGCCGGGCTTCACCCGGATCGTGAGGTCCACCACGCTCAGTACCGTGCCTCGTGCCGCTTCGGCAGCACATGCGCGGGCACCCCGATCGCGTCGGGGAATTCGCTCACGAACCATCCCTCGTACCCGAAGAGGAATCCGAAGACGCGATTGCGCACCTCCAAGCGCACTCGGAACACGCCTGCGTCGTCGTCGAACCGCTCGCGTAATTCCGCGTACCCCGAGAACAGCATCGGGAATCTGAAGTCGACCCGCCCCTCGCGAAATCGCTGCGCCCCCGAACGCAGCAGCAGCGATCCGTCGGCATCGACCTCGAGCATCAGATCGACGGCGAGGTGCTGATGCGTGCCGAGGTAGTCGACGACCGCGCCGCGTCTCGGGTCGAACACCATCGTCGCGTCGAAGCGACTCGACCGACGACGTCCGGGCACCCGGTACTCGCGTACGAACGTCACAGTCTCCCGACCGAACGGATCGACGTAGGCGTGGTTCTCGATCGTGAACGGCACGTCGCGGCCGGCATCCGGGATCAGGATGTTGCGGAGCCGCCCGATCTGCAGGAACGGCACCGTCCACCACGGTCCGCGGCGAACGCTCGTCATCACGCCGCGGCCGATGCAGGCGACGTCGCCGTCGAGCGAGACACCGAACCGGCGCTGCATCATGGGATGCAGGCGCTCGAAGTCGTCGCCGAGCGCCCGGCGGAACACCGGCCCCAGTGTCGTGGCCGCAGCTGCCCCGGCGTCGCCGCTGGTCTCGGTCATGGCTGCTCCAGCTCGGCGAGGCTGTCGGGCACGAACGCGAACGCTCCGCGCAGTGGCGGCGCGGTTCGGCATCGTCGGGCACGGGGTCGGTCGCCCCGCCAGAACATGATGACGGATGCCACCGGCCAGCGCTCGGGCTCCACGCCGGTCTCCGCCCAGATGCGGAGACGGTCGAAGCTCCATGCGGTCATCCAACGCACGAACGGGCGAATGACGAGGTCGGCGAGCCGCCCGAACCCGGGCTCGTAGTCGTAACCCGTGATGAAGCGCACGCCGTCGGGCGTCGGGATGTAGCGCCAGTAGCCGCGGCCGTCGCGGAGCGGGGACCACGGGTCATCCGTGTCGAATCGCAGCGCGGAAGTGGCACCGCCGTCGGCGTGCGTCCGCTCGCCGAGCGAGACGCCGGTGCCGCGGATCGTGTGCACGCCGAGCGCGCGTTCGTAGGTGAATCGGCGTGCCCCGTCGGACAGGGAGGCCGTGGGGGTGATCGAAGAGAAGCGCAGATCCCACCGCGGATGCAGTTCGGGCCGCCACACCTCATCGAGTTCGGCGCGCACGACGATCTCGATGTAGAGACCGCGAACGCCCGAGTCGATTCCCTTGCGGGAACGACTCGGGCGCCGCGACATCCGTAACCTACTTCGAGCGGTCGCGCTTCTCGCGCACACGCATGTTGATGACGATGGGCGAACCCTCGAAGCCGTAGATCTCGCGCAGGCGCCGCTGGATGAACCTGCGGTAGCCCGGGTCGAGGAACCCGGTCGTGAAGAGCACGAATGTCGGCGGGCGGCTGGCCGCCTGCGTGCCGAACAGCACGCGGGGCTGCTTGCCGCCGCGCACGGGGTGCGGGTGCTCCTGCGTCAGCTCGGTGAGGAACGCGTTGAACTTGCCCGTCGGAATGCGGGTGTCCCACGACTCGAGCGCCGTCTCGAGGGCGGGCACGAGCTTCTCGAGGTGACGGCCCGTCTTCGCCGAGATGTTGACGCGGGGGGCCCACGCGACGTGGTGGAGGTCCTGCTCGATCTCGCGCTCGAGGTACCGGCGGCGTTCATCGTCGAGCAGGTCCCACTTGTTGTAGGCGAGCACGAGCGCGCGGCCCGACTCGAGCACGAGGTCGATGATGCGCACATCTTGTTCAGAGATCGGCACCGAGACGTCGAGGAGCACGACCGCGACCTCGGCCTTCTCGAGCGCCGCCTGCGTGCGGAGCGAGGCGTAGAAATCGGCACCCTGCTGCAGGTGCACGCGGCGGCGGATGCCTGCGGTGTCGACGAAGCGCCAGATCTTGCCGCCGAGCTCGATCTGCTCGTCGACGGGGTCGCGCGTGGTGCCGGCGAGCTCGTTCACGACGACGCGCTCTTCGCCCGCCGACTTGTTGAGCAGGCTCGACTTGCCGACGTTCGGGCGACCGAGGATCGCGACGCGACGCGGGCCGCCGAACTCGTCCTTCGCGACGGCCGAGACCTGCGGCAGCACCTTGAAGACCGATTCGAGCATGTCGGCGACACCGCGACCGTGCAGCGCGGAGACCGGGTAGGGCTCGCCGAGACCGAGGTTCCAGAGCGCTGCGGCCTCGGGCTCCTGGCGAGCGTCGTCGACCTTGTTGGCCAGCAGGAAGACGGGCTTCTTCGTCTTGCGGAGGAGTCGCACGACGTGCTCGTCGGTCGACGTCGCGCCGACGGTTGCATCGACGACGAAGAGCACGACGTCGCAGAGGTCGATCGCGACCTCGGCCTGCGCGGCGACCGATGCGTCGATGCCCTTCGCGTCGGGCTCCCAGCCGCCGGTGTCGACGAGCGTGAAGCGACGGTCGAGGTATTCGCCCTTGTACGAGACGCGGTCGCGGGTGACACCCGGAGTGTCTTCGACCACGGCCTCTCGCCGGCCGAGGATGCGGTTGACGAGCGCGGACTTGCCGACGTTCGGTCGGCCGACGATCGCGATGACGGGCAGCGCGGGGAGGTAGCGGATGCCCTCCTCGCCCTCGTCGGAGAGCTCGAGCACATCGAGGTCGTCGTCGTCGAGTGCGTAGTCGGCGAGCCCCGAGCGCAGCGTGGCCGCGCGCTGCTCGGCGAGCTCGTCGTCGACGCCGGCGAGACGCTCGGCGAGGTCGTCGTCGGGAGCGTCGAACTCTTCGCTCTTGTCGGTCATGGTGTCTCCTCTGAAATCTGTGCGCCCATGGCGTCATGCTCCTGGGCGAGCGCGGGGTGCGCTGCGCGGATCACGTCGATCACCGCATCGACCGTCTGGTCGAAGTCGAGTTCCGTGGAATCGACGGTGGTGACGCCGTCTGCCGCGGTCATGAAGTCCACGACCTTGGAGTCCGCCGCGTCGCGCTTCCGCAGCTGCTCCCCCACAGCTTCGACCGACGATCCGGTCAGCTCGGCGGAGCGCCTGCCCATTCTAACCGCTTCGGATGCTGTGAGGAGTATGCGAACGGGGGCATCGGGCGCCACGACGGTCGTGATGTCGCGGCCCTCGACGATGATGCCGGGCGCATCGACTGCGGCCATGATCGACCGGAACAGTTCGATGAGGTGCCGGCGCACCTCGGGCACCCGGGCGACGGCGCTCACGACGGCGGAGATCTGCGGGTCGCGGATCGCCTCGGTCACGTCGACGTCGCCGACATGCACGGAGTAGCCGGTCGGGTCGGTGCCGATGCGGTAGTCGAACGAATCGAGGCACGAGACGACGGATGCCGCGTCGTCGGTGTCGACCCCGGATGCCTCGGCGTGCCACGCCAGCGCACGATAGGCGGCGCCCGTGTCGAGGAAGCCGAAGTCGAGTCGGCGGGCGACCTCCTTCGAGACGCTCGACTTGCCGCTGCCGGCCGGGCCGTCGACGGCCACGACGAACGGGATGACGGGTGACACGTTCAACCTGCAATCCGCCAGCCGCGTGCGGCCAGCTCATCGGTGAGGTGCTGCTGCACCTCGGGAAGCACCGAGATCTCGGCGAGGCCGATCTGCGCGCCGGGCGAGTGCTCGAGCCGCAGGTCCTCGATGTTGGCGCCGGCCTCGCCGACGTCGTTGAAGAGACGGGCGAGCTGACCGGGCCGGTCGTCGATCATGACGATGAGGCTCGAGTAGCGACGATCGACGCCGTGCTTGCCGGGCAGCCGCTCGACACCGGTGTTGCCGCCGAAGAGCTCCTCGGCGACACGGCGACGAGCACCCGGGGCGTCCATGTTGTCGAGCGCGTCGATGAAGCGGTCGAGGTCGTCGCGGTAGCCGCGGAGGATCTCGGCGACCGGCTCGGAGTTCTGCCCGAGGATCTGCACCCAGAGCTCGGGGTCGCTCGCGGCCACGCGCGTGACGTCGCGGAGGCCCTGCCCGGCGAGGTTGACCGAGGCGTGCGGTGCGTCGATGAGGCGCCGGGCCATGAGGCTCGAGACGACCTGCGGCACGTGGGAGACGAGCGCGACGGCGGCATCGTGCTGCTCGGGCGTGAGCTCGACGAGCGTCGCGCCGAGGTCGAGGATGAGGTCGTCGATCGCCGAACCGTCCTGGTACGAGATGCCGCCATGCGCGGCCACCACCCACGGGCGCCCGACGAAGAGGTCGGCGCGGCCCGACATGGGGCCGCCCCGCTCGCGTCCCGCCATGGGGTGGGTGCCGATGTAGCGCGAGAGGTCGGCGCCGCGCGCCTTGAGGTTCTCGTAGACGGCGAGCTTGACGCTTGCGACATCCGTCACGAGCGCCTCGGGGAACGCCTCGAGCTCGGCGGCCACGACGTCGGCCGTGACATCGGGCGGCACGCACACCACGATGAGCTGCGGGCGGTCGCCGGCTGCGGCCGCGCGACCGGCTCCGTAGTCGACCGCGATCGCGAGGTGCGTCGGCGAGGCGTCGGCGAGGATGACGTCGACGCCCTTGGCGCGCAGTCCGAGGCCGATGCTCGCGCCGAGCAGACCCACACCGACCACGCGAACCGGGCCGGTCAGACGTGATTCGGTCACGACTCACCTTCGTTCGGGTCGGCGCCGTCCTCCCGGCCGGCGTCCGCGGCGCGGGAGATGGTGAGCAGCTGGCCCCGCTCCACCTTGGTCAATTCGCGCATCTGACCCGATCGGAGGGTGCCGAGGTTGAGCGGGCCGAAGCTGCGACGAACGAGGTCGACGACCGGGTGCCCCACGGCGTCGAGCATGCGGCGAACGATGCGGTTGCGACCCGAGTGGAGCGTGAGCTCGACCATCGAGTGCCGGTCGTCGCCCTGCTGCTGCAGGATTCGCGCCTTGTCGGCCTTGATCGGGCCGTCTTCGAGTTCGATGCCGTTCTTCAGCTGCTGGATGACCTGCGGCGTGACTCGGCCGGTGACCTTCGCGATGTACGTCTTCGAGACGCCGAACGACGGGTGCGCGAGCACGTGCGCGAGGTCGCCGTCGTTCGTGAGCAGCAGCAGTCCGCTCGTCTCGGCGTCGAGGCGGCCGACGTTGAACACCCGCTCCTCGAGGTCGTCGGTGAAGCGCGTGAGGTCGGGCCGGCCCTGCTCGTCGCGCATCGACGAGACCACGCCGCGCGGCTTGTTGAGCATGTAGTACCGCTTCGCGGGGTCGAGCTGCACGGCGACGCCGTCGACCGCGACGAGGTCGGTCTCGGGGTCGATGCGACGGCCGAGCTCGGTGACGACCTCGCCGTTCACCTCCACGCGGCCCTCGGCGATGTACTGCTCCGAGACCCGTCGGCTCGCGACGCCCGCAGCTGCGAGCACCTTCTGCAGTCGAACGCCCTCAGGGGCGGGTTCGCCGCCCCAGCCGGTTGCGTCAGTCAAAATCGAATCCTTCCTGGCCGTCGTCGAGCAACGGCGAGATGTGGGGCAGCTCGTCGAGCGAGTTGATGCCGAGGTTCGTGAGCAGCAGCTCGGTCGTGCCGTAGAGGATCGCGCCGGTCTCGGGGTCGGTGTCGACCTCGGTGACGAGCCCGCGCCCGAGCAGCGTGCGCACGACCGAGTCGACGTTCACCGCGCGGATCGACGCCACCTGCGAGCGCGAGATGGGCTGCTTGTAGGCGATCACCGACAGCGTCTCGAGTGCCGCCTGCGAGAGCCGGGTCGACGACTGCGTGAGCACGAAGTCGGCGACGAGGGTGTCGTACTCGGCGCGCACGTAGAAGCGCCAGCCGCCGCCGACCTCGCGGAGTTCGAACCCGCGACGGATGCTTCGCGGCTCGGGCTCCCCTGCGACATCCGTTCGCGGCTCACCTGAGACACCCGCGCCGTCGTAGTCGGCGCGGAGCCGCGCGATCGCAGCGCGCACCTCGGCGACCGGTCGCGCGACGGCTGCTGCGAGCGACACGACGCTCTGCGGCTCGTCGGCGATGAAGAGGATCGCCTCGAGGGCGCGGTCGAGGTCGAGGCGGGGCTGGCCCGGCACGTCGAGCGGGGTCACGATCGAGAGCTCGGGGCCGCCGGCCTCGGCCTCGGCCGCCGAACCGGCCTCGATCGCGTCGGCGGGCTCGTTCACCGCATCGATGATCTGCTCGTCGGGCACGTCCGTCGCCGCGACATCCGTCTCATTCGTCATAGTCAGCCCCCAGGCTCTCGAGGTTCTCGTCCGACCAGTTCTCGGCCGACCAGCGCAGCGTCAGCTCGCCGAGCGGCTCGAGCTGCTCGAAGCCGATCGCCGCATGGCGGTAGAGCTCGAGCACGGCGAGGAAGCGCGCCACGACGACACCCGACTGGCCGACGCCGGCGATCAATTGGCGGAAGGTCACGGGGTCGCCGCGGCGGAGCACGGCGACGACGTGCGCGGCCTGCTCGCGGATCGAGACGAGCGGTGCATGCAGGTGGTCGAGGCCGACGACCGGGATCTCGCGCGGCGTCAGCGCCAGGGTCGCGAGGGCGGCGAAGTCTTCGGCCGACAGGGTCCAGAGCAGTTCGGGTGCGCGCTGGCGGAACTTCTCCTCGAGGCGCACGTTGCGCGGGTGCCGCAGCGACTCGCGCTCGATGTTGCCCGAGAACCAGCGCGCCGCCTCCTTGAAGGCGCGGTACTGCAGCAGGCGCGCGAAGAGCAGGTCGCGGGCCTCGAGCAGGGCGACGTCTTCGGCGTCGACGAGCTCGCCCTGCGGAAGGAGGCCTGCGACCTTCAGGTCGAGCAGCGTCGCCGCGACGACGAGGAACTCCGAGGCGCGATCGAGTTCCTCTTCGGAGTCGAGGCCGCGCAGGTACGAGATGAACTCGTCGGTGACCGCCGACAGCGAGACCTCGGTGATGTCGAGCTCGTGCTTCGTGATGAGCGAGAGCAGCAGGTCGAAGGGGCCCTCGAAGTTCGTGAGCGCGACGCGGAAACCGCCGTCGTCGGCAGCGGGCGCATCAGACGCTGCCTCGACGGCCTCAACGGGTTCGACGGCCTCGCGGCCGGCCGACACCGCCGTCGCCGAGTCATCCGACCGCGCGTGCGCGTGATCTGCTCCGGCCGACACCGTCGCGTCGGACGCGTGCTGTTCGGGGGCCGAAGCCGCCTCAGGCGACCGCGCCACGGAAGACCAGCTCCCTGGCGAGCTGGCGGTACGCCCGCGACGCCTGGTGCTCGGGTGCGAACTCGGTGATCGGCGTGCCGGCGACGCTCGCGTCGGGGAACTTCACCGTGCGGGTGATGACGGTCTCGAGCACCTCGTCGCCGAACGCATCGACGACGCGCTCGAGCACCTCGCGCGAGTGCAGCGTGCGCGAGTCGTACATCGTCGCGAGGATGCCGTCGAGCTGGATCGCCGGGTTCAGGCGGTCGCGCACCTTGTCGATCGTCTCGATGAGCAGCGCCACGCCGCGCAGCGCGAAGTACTCGCACTCGAGCGGGATGACGACGCCGTGGCTGGCCGTGAGCGCATTCACGGTGAGCAGGCCGAGCGACGGCTGGCAGTCGATGAGGATGACGTCGTAGTCGGCCGAGACACGGCGCAGCACGCTCGCGAGGATCTGCTCGCGGGCGACCTCGGTGACGAGGTGCACCTCAGCGGCCGAGAGGTCGATGTTCGCGGGGATCACGTCGAGTCCTTCGACGCTCGTCTTCTGGATCACGTCGGCCGGGTCGAGCGTGCGCGAGAGCAGCAGGTCGTAGATCGTCGGCACGTCGTGGGTGGGCACACCGAGGCCCGCCGAGAGCGCGCCCTGCGGGTCGAAGTCGATCGCGAGCACCCGGCGGCCGTACTCGGCGAGCGTCGCCCCGAGGTTGATCGTGGTGGTCGTCTTGCCGACGCCGCCCTTCTGGTTGCAGAGGGCGATGATGCGGGCAGGGCCGTGCGAGGTGAGCGGCGCGGGCTCGGGGAATTCGCGATTGGGACGACCAGTGGGACCGAGCTCTGGCGGCGTTGCGATTCCGTCCGCTGAGTGGTTCGTCTGGTGCGTCACGTGTCGTCTTCTCTCCTGGGGCCGGGCGGGTGCTTGGTCGATTCTAGCGAGCACGCGGGTGGGCTGCTGTGTACATCTCCCGGAGTGTGTCCGCTGTGACGAGCGTGTAGATCTGCGTGGTGGCGACCGAGGAGTGACCGAGGAGCTCCTGCACGACGCGCACGTCGGCGCCGCCCTCGAGCAGATGGGTCGCGAACGAGTGCCGCAGGGTGTGCGGCGAGACGGATGTCGCGAGCCCCGCCGTCTCGGCGGCATCGCGGATCGCCTCCCAGGCGGCCTGCCGCGACATCCGCTTGCCGCGCACGCCGAGGAAGAGCGCGGGCGTCGCCGTTCCGCGCGCGGAGAGCAACGGGCGGGCCCGCACGAGGTAGGCGTCGACGGCCCGGCGGGCGTAGCTGCCGAGCGGCACGATGCGCTGCTTGCCGCCCTTGCCGAAGAGCCGCACGACCTCCTGGTCGACGAGATCGTCGACGTTCAGCGACACCGCCTCGGAAACGCGCGCGCCGGTCGCGTAGAGCACCTCGAGCAGTGCGGTGTCGCGCAGGTCGGTCGGCTCGTCGCCGCCGGCGGCCGCGATGAGCGCCTCGACGTCGTCGACCGGGATCGCCTTGGGCAGCCGCATCGGCAGCTTCGGTGGGCGAAGCTCACGCGAGACGTCGGCCGCCACGAGCCCCTCCTCGGCCAGGAACCGGTGCAGGCCGCGCACGGCCGACAGCACACGGGCGATCGACGAGGTCGCGAGCGGCGGCACGCGGTCGGCGCCGAGGAACCGCACGAAGTCGCCGAGGTCCTGCTCGGTCGCCGCCGACGGTCCGGTGATGTCGTGCGAGGCGAGCCAGTCGGCGTAGATCGCCAGGTCGCGTCGATACGACGAGATCGTGTTCTGCGCGAGCCCCCGCTCCACGGCGAGATGCCGCAGGTAGTCGTCGACGGGGGTCCTGTTCATCGGCCCGGTGGCTCCGTGCGACCGATGGCGTTGCCCGGCCACGCGGCATCCGCTGCACCGAGGCTCGACCAACCGCGTGCGCGGGCGGCCGAGGCCGCGAGCACCGCGATCGCCAGCGGGGCGTTGTGGATGCGCCGATCGAGCACCGCGTCGACGCACTCGTCGAGCGGCACCCAGCGGGTCTCCATGTCGGCCTCCTCGCCCTCGCGGGCGAACGCCTCGGCCGTCGCGGACAGGCCACGGGCCAGGTACACCCGGATCAGCTCGTCACTGCCTCCGGGCGAAGTCGCGAAGTCGGTGAGCACCGCCCAATCGGATGCCTCGAGGTCGGCCTCTTCGGCGAGTTCCCGCTTGGCCGCGGCCAGGGGCGGCTCGCCGTCGATGTCGAGGAGCCCGGCCGGGATCTCCCAATCGCGCATGCGCACGGGGTGGCGGTACTGCTTGATCAGCAGCACGCGATCGTGGTCGTCGATCGCGAGCACGCCGACAGCGCCGGTGTGGTCCATGTACTCGCGCACGATGGTCTCGCCGCCGAAGTCGAACGCGTCGCGACGGATGTCCCACACACGACCCTCGAAGACTCGTTCGCTCGAGACGACGGGCACCTCGACCCGTTCATCGGCGAGCGGCTCACGCCGCCCGCCGATGAACGCGTCGCGGGAATCAGCCATTGCTGACGTCGTCGAAGAGCAGGCTCGCCTGCTGGCGCTCGAGCGCGGCGCCGACGAGGCCGCGGAACAGCGGGTGCGCGTCGTTCGGGCGGCTGCGCAGCTCGGGGTGTGCCTGCGTGCCGACGTAGAACGGGTGCACCTCGCGCGGCAGCTCGACGAACTCGACGAGGTGCCGGTCGGGCGACATGCCCGAGAACGAGAGGCCGGCCTCGGCGATGCGATCGCGATAGGCGTTGTTGACCTCGTAGCGGTGACGGTGTCGCTCGGAGACCTCGGTCGAGCCGTAGAGCTCGGCCGCGATCGAGCCCTCGGCGAGCTTGGCCGGGTAGAGGCCGAGACGCATGGTGCCGCCGAGGTCGCCACCGGCGATGATCTCGACCTGCTCCTCCATGGTGGCGATGACCGGGTACTGCGTGTCGGGGTCGAACTCGCTCGACGAGGCGCCGGGCAGGCCCACGACGTTGCGCGAGTACTCGATGACCATGCACTGCAGGCCGAGGCAGAGGCCGAGCACCGGAATGCCGTTCTCACGTGCGAAGAGCAGTGCGCCGAGCTTGCCCTCGATGCCGCGGACACCGAAGCCGCCGGGCACGCAGATGCCGTCGAGGTGGCCCAGGTGCTTCTGCGCGCCCTCGGGCGTCTGGCACTCGTCGGACGGGATCCACTCGATGTTGACCTTGGCGTCGTTCGCGAAACCGCCGGCACGGAGTGCCTCGGTGACCGAGAGATAGGCATCGGGCAGGTCGATGTACTTGCCGACGAGTCCGATCGTGACCTCGTGCTTGGGGTCGTGCACGACGTCGAGCAGGCTGCTCCAGCCCGACCAGTCGACGTCTGCCGCCTTCTCGTCGAGGCCGAGGGTGTCGATGATGTAGGCGTCGAGCCCCTGGTCGTGCAGCATCGTCGGGATGTCGTAGATCGACGGCACGTCGACCGCGTTCACGACGGCCTGCTCGTCGACGTCGCACATGAGCGCGATCTTGCGCTTGTTCGACTCCGTGACGGGCCGGTCGCTGCGCAGCACGAGCGCGTCGGGCTGGATGCCGATGGAGCGCAGCGCCGCGACCGAGTGCTGGGTGGGCTTCGTCTTCTGCTCGCCCGAGGCGCCCATGAACGGTACGAGCGAGACGTGCACGAAGAAGACGTTCTTGCGGCCGAGCTCGTGACGCACCTGGCGAGCCGACTCGATGAACGGCTGCGACTCGATGTCGCCGACCGTGCCGCCGATCTCGGTGATGATGACGTCGGGCTTCGGCGACTCCGAGGCCTGCAGCCGCATGCGCCGCTTGATCTCGTCGGTGATGTGCGGGATGACCTGCACCGTGTCGCCGAGGTACTCGCCGCGGCGCTCCTTGGCGATCACCGTCGAGTAGATCTGGCCGGTGGTGACGTTCGCCGCCTGGCTCAGGTTGATGTCGAGGAACCGCTCGTAGTGACCGATGTCGAGGTCGGTCTCAGCGCCGTCGTCGGTCACGAAGACCTCGCCGTGCTGGAAGGGGTTCATCGTGCCCGGATCCACGTTCAGATATGGATCGAGCTTCTGCATGACGACTCTGAGGCCCCTGGCAGTCAGGAGGTTGCCGAGACTCGCCGCCGTGAGTCCCTTGCCCAACGAAGAAACGACACCACCGGTCACGAAGATGTGCTTGGTCGTGTCGTTCTGATTGTCTGTGCTCGCACGAGCTGTTCCGCGTTCATCCACCACGGGCTTATAGCCTAACTCACGTTCCTGATCGTTCGACCCGACATGCCCCACGCGCTCCCCCATCTTTTCTCGGGATCCGCTCGATCCCGTTCGTTCACGATCGTCGATCGCGTGTCACGCCGCGCGATCGGCGGCGATCTCCAACAGTTCCCTCGCATGCGCGAGCCCGCTCTGGGAGTCGGCCAGCCCTGACAGCAGCCGTGCCATCTCGGCCTCGCGGTCGGCTCCGGCGAGCTGGCGCACGCTCGACGAGGTGACCTGCCCATCGGTGCCCTTGACCACGCTCAGGTGGTTCGTCGCGAACGCGGCGACCTGCGCGAGGTGGGTCACGACGATGACCTGCGAGCGTTCGGCGAGGCGTGCCAGCCGTCGCCCGATCTCGATCGCCGCGGCGCCGCCGACGCCGGCGTCGACCTCGTCGAACACGAATGTGGGCACCGGATCGCTGCCCGCGATAACGACCTCGATCGCGAGCATCACCCGCGACAGCTCGCCGCCGGAGGCGCCGCGCGAGACCGGCCGAGGCTCAGCCCCGGGGTGCGGCCGCAACAGGATCGACACGGCGTCGCGGCCGTGCGCGGTCGCCTCCGCGGCGGGCTCGATCACGACCGCGAGCTGGGCGTCGGGCATCGCGAGCGCCGCGAGTTCGGTCGTCACTGCGGTCGCGAGTCGGCCGGCCGCTTCGGTGCGCAATTCGGTGAGCGAATCGGCGAGCCGGTCGACCTCTGCTTCGAGCTCGGCGACGGATGCCTCGAGCCCTTCGATGCGCTCGTCGTCACTGTCGAGTTCGACGAGTCGGAGGCCGCCGGTGCGGCGGAACTCGAGCACGTCGTCGAGGCCGCCGCCATGGCGCCGCACGAGGCCGCCGAGCACGGCTCGACGCTCCTGCACGATCTCGAGCTCGCGCGCGCCGTCGGCGTCGAGCCCGGCGAGGTATCCCGACAGCTCGGCGGCAGCATCGGCGAGCAGGAAGCCCGCGTTCGTCAGCATCTCGCCGATGGGCTGCAACGCGGCATCGTGTTCGGCGACGCGCTCGAGCTGACGGCGGGCACCGTCGACGAGTGCGACCGCGTCGGGAACGTCGTCGACGACGTCTTCGGCCGAGATCAGTGCACGGGCCTGCGCGGCGGCGAGCCGCAGCTCTTCGAGATTCGAGAGCCGGTCGGCGCGCTCTTGCAAGTCGACGTCTTCGCCGGGCTGCGGATCGGCGGCTTCGACCTCGTCGAGCGCGGCCCGGAGCTCCTCGGCCTCGCGCATGCGCGACTCGTGGTCGGCTCGCAGCCGCTCGAGCTCCGCGGCATCCGTTCGCCAGGCGTTGAACCCGATGCGGTACTCGTCGAGCACGGCCTGCAGCTTCGACCCCGCGAAGCGATCGAGCGCCTCGCGCTGTGCAACCGTCGAACGGAGTCGCTGCTGGTCGGCCTGACCGTGCACCACGACGAGTTCGTCGCCGAGCTCGGAGAGCACTCCGACCGGAGCGCTCCGGCCGCCGACGACCGCTCGACTGCGCCCTTCAGCCGAGACGGAGCGGCCGAGCAGCAGCTCGCCTGCTTCGATCTCACCGCCGGTCTCGGCGACGCGTTCGGCGACGATGCCGTCGTCGGGCACGAGCCAGCGGCCCTCGACCCACGCCTGCTTGGCGCCGGCGCGCACAGCGCCGGCGTCGGAGCGCGAACCGAGCAGCAGCCCGAGTGCGGTCACCACCATCGTCTTGCCCGCGCCGGTCTCGCCGGTCACGGCTGTGAATCCGGCCCCGAGCGGAAGCGTCGCCTCGGCGATGACGCCGAGGTCGCGAATGCCGAGTTCCTCAATCAACACAGACCTCAATCACTGCAGCCCTCGATCACTCTCTGCCTCACTCACGCCCGACCGGCCCCCTCCACCCGGTGACCGGGAGCTGGAACTTGTTGACGAGCCGGTCGGTGAACGGCGCTTCATGCAGTCGTGCGAGGCGCACGGGCACGGGCGACTTGCGCACGATCACGCGCGCACCCGGCGGAAGATCGAAGGTGCGCCGACCGTCGCACCAGATGACCGCGGATGCCTCGGTACGCTGCAGGATCTCGACCGCGAGTGACGATTCGGGTCCGACGACGAGCGGACGGGCGAAGAGCGCGTGGGCGCTGAGCGGAACGAGCAGGAGGGCCTCGAGGCTCGGCCAGACGACGGGGCCGCCGGCGGAGAACGAGTAGGCCGTCGAGCCGGTCGGGGTCGACATCACGACGCCGTCGCAGCCGAATGAGGAGAGCGGGCGCCGATCGACCTCGATGACGACCTCGAGCATGCGCTCGCGTTCGGCCTTCTCGACCGTGACCTCGTTGAGCGCCCAGCTCTCGTAGACGACGCCCTCGCCGACCTTCGCGCGCACCGCGAGCGTCATGCGCTCCTCGACGGTGTAGTCGCGCGCCAGTGCTCGGCCGACCGTGTAGCCGAGGTCGTCGCGCTCGCTCTCGGCGAGGAAGCCGACATGGCCGAGGTTCACGCCGAGCAGCGGCACCGGGTAGTCGCGCATGATCTCGGCGGCCCGGAGGATCGTGCCGTCGCCGCCCAGCACGATGACGAGCTCGATACCGGTCGGGTCGGTCTCTTCGAACCGCTCGACCGAACCGTTGAGCTCGGGCACGAAGTCGTGCACTTCATCCCAGTGCTCGGCCGCGATGACGGGCACCGCACCGGCGGCCAGCAACTGCGCGCAGACCTCGCTCGTCGCCTCGAGGGCGGACCGCCGACCCGTGTGGGAGACCACCAGGAAGCGCCGTGCGTCGCTCACGCCTTCGCCCTCCCTGTCAGTTCGTCGATCCGACCTGACCATTCTGTCGGATTCGCACCGCGCACGGCGCTCAGGTATACGAGGTATTCGAGGTTTCCGTGGCTGCCTGCGATTGGGGAGGACAGGATGCCGGCGGTGCCGAGCCCCGCGTCGAAGGCCGCCCACAACACGTTCGAAACGGCCTCGGAGCGGAGCCCTGCGTCGCGCACGACGCCCTCGCGCACTCCCCCGCGGCCGACCTCGAACTGTGGCTTGACGAGCAGCACGAAGTCCGCGTCATCCGTCGCACTCGCGCGCAGCGCAGGCAGCACCACCGTGAGCGAGATGAAGGAGAGATCGGCGACGACGAGCGACGGCTGCTCGGCGACCCCGGTGAGTTCTGCGAGGAGGGCGGCATCGAGATGTCGCACATTGCAGCCTTCGACGAGCACGAGGCCCGGTGCTTCGGCGAGTTCGGGCGCGAGCTGACCGTGCCCGACATCGACGGCGAGCACCTGTCGAGCGCCGCGCTCGAGGAGCACCTGGCTGAACCCGCCCGTCGAGGCGCCGGCGTCGAGGGCGACTCGACCGGCGACCTCGACGCCGAAGCCGTCGAGGCCCGCGATCAGCTTGTGCGCCGCGCGGCTCACATAGTGATCGGATGCCGCGACCTCGAGCACCGCGTCATCGCCGACCTTCGCGGCGGCCTTGACGACCGGGCGACCATCGACCGTCACCACTCCCGCGGCGATGAGCGTCGCGGCATGGGTGCGCGAGCGAGCGAGTCCGCGGGCGGCGAGGGCCGCGTCGAGTCGTTGTTCGGCCATGCGTCAGGTGCGCAGCGACGGGTCGGACTGCTCGAGCTGCGTGCGCAACTCGTCGGCGAGGGCCTGGTACGCCTCTGCGCGTTCGGCGAGCGGTCGCGACTCCACCTCGGCGAGCACGGCCGACACCGACGATGACGCCGTATCGGACGCGGGCGGGATCGTCTCGGCCGCTTCTGATCGATCGGGTTCAGTGCTCACGAGTCAACGCTACCGCGAGCCGCCGACGACCGGCCCATGACCGACCGGTCAGCTGTAGAGCCGAGCCGGAACGTCGAGCACGTGGATGCCCATGCCCGAGCCCCAGATCGCAGCGCAGGCAGCACGGAGCAGATCGAGTCGATCGTCACCGTCGTCGACGATCTCCACGCGGTTGCCCGAGACGCGCACTCGCGCCGTGCCGACGCGGGTGACTCCGCCACGCGCCTGCTCGGTCACCGGATACGGGGCGTGGAGGCCGTCGAGGTCGGCGAGGATGAAGTCGGGCCGGCTCGATTCGGGCGCAGCGAGCACTTGCTTCGCCCGGTCGATGCCCGTGAGCACGAGAGCACTCAGCATGCCGGCGCGTCGAGCACCCAGGATGTCGGTGTCGAGCCGGTCGCCGACCATGAGCGGTCGCTCGGCGCCGAACCGGCGGCGGGCCTCGTCGAAGATCGGCGTCTCGGGCTTGCCCGCGACGAGCGGGAAGCGGCCGACGGCCGTGTGCACTGCGGAGACGAGCGTGCCGTTGCCCGGCGCGATGCCGCGTGCGACGGGGATCGTCCAGTCCATGTTCGTCGCGATCCACGGGATACCCGGAGACGCGGCATCCGGGCCCGCGCCCGCGGTCAGTGCGAAGGAGGCCTCGGCGAGCTCGCGCCATCCGATCTCGGGCGTGAAACCCTGCACGACGGCCTCGGGTGCATCGTCGGCCGACCGCGTGATGCGGTAGCCGCGCCGCTCGAGCTCGGTCGTGATGCCCTCGCCCCCGACGACGAACACGAGCGCGCCGGGCGCCACCTGCTCGGCGAGCAGCGACATCGCCGCTTGCGGCGACGTCACGACATCGGCCGGTACGACCTCGAGACCGAGCTCGGCCAGGTGACCGGCGACGGATGCATCGCTGCGGGACGCGTTGTTCGTGATGTACCCGACGGCCCGGTCGCGCTTGGCGAGGTTCAGGCTCTCGACCGCGCGAGGAATCGCGTGGGCGCCGGCGTAGACGACGCCGTCGAGGTCGGCGAGCACGGCGTCGACGCCGTCGAGCGGCGTCGCGTGCTCAGTCTTCGCGCGGAACAGTCCCACCGGACGTGCCCTCGCTCTCGTCGGCCTCGATCGCGGCGAGCACCTCGCGCACGTCGTCTTCGAGCACATCGCGCGGGTCGCCGTCGAAGTCATCCTCGGCCTCATCGGCGTCGTCGGCTTCGTCGGTATCGACGGCCCCGCCGGCGGATTCGGGTGCCTCGTCGGCATCGGCGGTCGCCGCGGCATCCGTGGCCTCGATCTCGCCGGCCGCCTCGATCTCGACCTCGTCGACGACCTCGGGCTCACCGGCATCGGTCTCGTCGACCTCGTCGGCGAGATCCTCGAGCTCCACCTCGAAGATCTCGATCGACTCCGCCTCCGCGGGGCCGCCGAGCGCCGCTTCCGCGCGGTCGGCACGGGCCCGCCACTTCGCGGCCTCCTCGGCGCGTCCCAGCTCTTCGAGCACCTCGGCGTAGGCCGAGAAGAGTGCTGGGCTGTACGAGAACGCACGGTCGGGATCGAGCTGCGGGATCTCGAGCTCGGCGAGAGCGATCTCGGGCTGACCGAGGTCGAGTCGGGCGCCCGACATCGCGATGGCGAGTCCGACCTGCACCGCCGCCGGAAGGGTCGAGCGATCGACCGCACGACCGACCTCGAGGGCGCGGTCGGGTCGGCCGACCCCCCGCTCGCTGTCGACCATGAGCGGAAGCTGGTCGTTGCTGCCGGAGATGCGGCGGTAGGTGCGCAGCTCTCGGAGCGCGAGCGCGAAGTCCCCGGTCGCGTAGGCGGTGATCGCGAGCGTCTCGCGCACGACCGCGATGCGGCCGGCGCGGCGTCCTGCCGAGAGTGCGTGCTGGTGCGCGAGCTCGGGGTCGTCGTCGAGCAGTTCGGATGCTGCGACCAGGTGCCGCGCGACCCAGTCGGCGTTCTCCTTGCTCAGCGTCTTCAGCTCGGCGCGAGCGCCCTTGTCGAGGTCACGTGCCTCGATCGATTCGGGGATGAACGGGTCGTCGTGACGCGGACGCACCTGCAGTTCGGGCGCGCCATGGACCTCGCGGGGAGGAGCGTCGCGCTGATCGTCACGACCGGCGTACGGCTTGCGGTTGTCGCGGTCCCCATACGGCTTCTTCGCGTCACGGTCCCCGTAGGGCTTCTTCGCGTCACGGTCCCCATACGGCTTGCGGTTGTCACGGTCCCCATACGGCTTGGACGCACCACGGTCACCATACGGCTTCGCATCACGGTCGCCATAGGGCTTCCGGTCGCCATAGGGCTTCTTCGCGTCACGGTCCCCATACGGCTTCTTCGCGTCACGGTCCCCATAGGGCTTGCGGTTGTCACGGTCGCCATACGGCTTCCGGTCGCCATACGGCTTCTTCGCGTCACGGTCCCCATAGGGCTTGCGGTTGTCACGGTCCCCATACGGCTTCTTCGCGTCACGGTCGCCATACGGCTTCTTCGCGTCACGGTCGCCATACGGCTTCTTCGCGTCACGGTCCCCATACGGCTTCTTCGCGTCACGGTCCCCATAGGGCTTGCGGTTGTCACGGTCCCCATACGGCTTGGACGCACCACGGTCACCATACGGCTTCGCATCACGATCGCCATAGGGCTTCCGGTCGCCGTAGGGCTTCTTCGCATCGCGATCGCCATAGGGCTTCTTCGCATCGCGATCGCCATACGGCTTCTTCGCGTCGCGATCGCCATACGGCTTCTTCGCGTCGCGATCGCCATACGGCTTCTTCGCGTCACGGTCCCCATACGGCTTCTTCGAGGGAGCGCCGTCTCGACCGGAGCGCGCTCCCGCCGGTCGGTCGGCTCCGTTGCCGCCGCTGCTGCGCTGATCGCGTCGCTCAGGTCGTCCCTGGTCTGCCGAGCCGTGCTTGGAGTCGCTCACGATAGTCCCGTCGTGTGTGGAGTCCTCATGGGACTCAACCGTAATGGGGCACCTTGTGAAGTACCCCGTTAACGAAGAAAGGCCACCCGTCTTCGGGTGGCCTCTCTCCTCAATGTTTGTCCGGCGGTGTCCTACTCTCCCACAGGGTCCCCCCTGCAGTACCATCGGCGCTGCGAGTCTTAGCTTCCGGGTTCGGAATGTGTCCGGGCGTT
>NZ_JBHJPN010000003.1:231690-646628 GCF_042262385.1 Agromyces sp. NPDC056389 | reverse complement strand
GAATCCTCCCCCCACCAAAGGTGAGGTCGGGGTTCAATAATTTGGCATTGAACATAGTGCACGCTGTTGAGTTCTCAAGGAACGGACGCACCCGAGTTTCAGTCTCTCGACCTGCCCTCAGGGCAACCTGTCTACCGTACCACTTCTCTTGCCGGACTCGATCACTCGAAGTCACTCAGCCCTCGGATCTGAAGATCACCTGGACTGAAACAGCAGTTGTTCACACAACGAGAAACACGACCCGGAGATCATGTTCGTTCTGAAGTGGGGGTTTCATCTTAGGCTTGAAATCACCGAGTCGCAATGCGACTACGAGGCTATTTGGCTAAGAATCTCGCCGTCTCGGCCGGGCAGCCCTGATCTCTCAGCCGCTTCCCGCACCGCCGTGGCGATGAGTAAGAATTTACGCGGATCCCGGCACTCGGGCAAATCCGGCGCGCATCCCGGGTGTGTCGCGCTGAAATGCTGGGATCCGCGGCATCCGTCAGTCGACGTCGTTCGGGTGCGAACCGACCCGGCCCTCGCGCTCGAGCGCGGTGATCGCCCGCACCTCGGCGTCGCTCAGCTCGAAGTCGAAGACGTCGAAGTTCTCGACCATGCGCTCGCGCCGGTTCGACTTCGGGAAGACGATGTGGCCGCGCTGGAGGTGCCAGCGGATCACGACCTGCGCGGGGCTCTTGCCGTGCGCGTCCGCGGCGTCCGCGATCTCGGGCACTTC
Source organism: Agromyces sp. NPDC056389 (assembly GCF_042262385.1). Taxonomy (NCBI): domain Bacteria; kingdom Bacillati; phylum Actinomycetota; class Actinomycetes; order Micrococcales; family Microbacteriaceae; genus Agromyces; species Agromyces sp. NPDC056389. Next base: position 645,910 of record NZ_JBHJPN010000003.1, on the reverse strand, counting down.
GAAGAGCGGGTACTTGCCCTGACCGAGCGGGCCCCAGGCCTCGATCGCGATGCCGTGCTGCTCGGCGAATGCGGTGGTCGCCGGCTGCTGGTGAGCCGGGTGCAGCTCGATCTGGTCGACCGCCGGCACGACGTCGGTCTCGGCGAGCAACCGCTCGAGGTGCGGCACCAGGAAGTTCGAGACGCCGATCGATCGCGCACGCCCGCTCTCGCGGATCTGCTCGAGCGCCTTCCACGCCTCGACGTACCGGTCGGCCTTCGGCGACGGCCAGTGGATCAGGTACAGGTCGACGTAGTCGAGGCCCAGCCGATCGACGCTCGCATCGAACGCGTCGAACGCCGACTGCGTGCCGTGGTCGTCGTTCCAGAGCTTGGTCGTGATGAAGAGCTCTTCACGCGGAACACCGGATTCGGCGAGCGCGGTGCCCACCCCCGCCTCGTTGCCGTAGATGCGCGCGGTGTCGATGTGGCGGTACCCCACCTCGAGCGCGTCGCTGACGATGCGCACCGTCTCGTCGGGGTCGACCTTGAAGACACCGAAGCCGAGCTGCGGAATCGAGTGGCCGTCGTTGAGCTGGATGCGTGGAACGGAAGTCATGCTTCATCCCACCACGGGGCACCCACGGTCGACAGCTCGGTTCGCTGCCCGCGAATCAGGCTGCGTCGGCCTCGTCGGCGACGTTCGCGTCGACCTCGGGCACCGGCTTCCGCGTCGCGACCCGCTCCCCCGCGCGGATCGCGACCGGCCAGCGGTTGCCGAGCGGCGGCAGCGGGCAGACGTACTCGTCGGAGAATGCGCACGGCGGGAGGTAGGCACGGTTGAAGTCGACGGCAACCGAACCGTCGGCGTCGGGTTCGGGCACCCGGATGAACCGGAAGCGATAGCTCTCGCCCCCGCTCGTGGCATCGGCGAACACCGCCGAGAGGCCCAGATCGTCGCGGGTGACGGTGAGCGCGACGGGAACGCCGTCGATCTCGAGCGCGATCTCGCCGCCGAGGCGATCGTTCGACTCGTGGCCGTCGACGGAGGTCACGTCGAGGGTCGCTCCATCGCCTGCGGGAGCGAATCGGCCGATCACGACGCGTTCGCGCGACGGCGGGTACGCCTCGATCGCGACGAGCGAAGTGCGGTTCGGGGCATCCGGATCGATGACCCGGAGGGCGAGCGCGCCGTCGCGCTCGAACGCGCGCAGTCGCACGCCGTCGAGGTCGAGCTCCTCGCCCGGGGCGAGCCCGACCGCTGCACCGTTCGGCAACACGCCGACCACGTTCGCCGACTCGGCGCGCCATAGGCCCGGTGCCCCGGCGAACTCCGCCGGCTCGCTCGTGAGCCAGTGGGTGTGGCGCAGGGCCGCCGTGCCATGCGGTGCGGAGACCGCCTGCCAGCGCGACTGCTGCCACTCGCGGAACGCGGTCTCGAACTCGTGCTCACCCATGTCGACACCGTAACGGCCCGAGCGGGTCGGGCCGAATCGCATTCCTCAGGAGGCCAGGGCCGAGTCGGGGAGGAACAGCAGCACGAGCGCCGGCGCGCTCGTCATGAGGTTGACGAGCAGGTGGGCGATGATGATCGGCATCAGCCGCCGCTGGCGATGCACGATGATGCCCGAGCCGAGGCCCCAGACGAAGAACGCCGCGAGGTAGACGAGCACGGCATCGGCGGTCGCGGCGTAGAAGACGTGCTGCATGGCGAAGATCGCCGACGGCACGACGATCGCCCAGAACGTCGGCCATCGCCGCTCGAGACCCCACTGCGAGTAGCCGCGGTAGATGAGTTCCTCGGCGGGCGCATTCAGCGGCGCGAACGTCACGACGGAGACGACCGCGAGCACCGTGAGCCACACGCGGTTCAGCGGCGGAGCGGCATCCGCGTCGTAGAAGACCGTCTCGAAGCGCTCGAGCGCGGCACCGCCGTGGAGCGCGAACATCACGCCGAAGACCGCGAGGATGAACGGGAGCCACAGGACCGCGAGCCACAGCAGCCCCCACAGCACGTCGCGGCCGAGTCGTCGCCACGAGAAGTCGATGAGGTCGCGTGCGCGCTGGCCCGAACGGTGCAGGGCGCGGCGCACGAGCACGATCGAGAGCACGTTCACCGGCAGCATCATCGCCGCGGCGCACAGCATCCCTGACGGGAACGGCCCGGGCTCGGTCGTCAGCGCGAGCGCGATCCAGGTCGCGACGGCCGCGAGACCGACGAGCGCGACCCTCGCGAACGGCAACCCGACGAGCGCCGCGACACGCGGAACGCGCGACGCGACAGGACTCACGGGTGCCTCGACCTCGGTCGACATGAGGGAGTTCTACCACGACCCCGCTCGCGCCGCATACGATGGAGGGCTGTGCTTGCTGCGATCACCTACCCCGACGAGCTGCCCGTCTCCCGGCAGCGTGAGGAGATCGCGCGCGCCATCCGCGAGAACCAGGTCGTGATCGTGGCCGGCGCGACCGGCTCGGGCAAGACCACGCAGCTGCCGAAGATCTGCCTCGAACTCGGCCGCGAGTCGATCGGCCACACGCAGCCCAGGCGGCTCGCCGCCCGCACGATCGCCGAGCGCATCGCCGAGGAGCTCGGCGAAGAGGTCGGCGGGGTCGTCGGCTACCAGGTGCGGTTCACCGACAAGGCCAGCGCCTCGACCCGCATCAAGCTGATGACCGACGGCATCCTGCTGAACGAGATGCACCACGACCGGATGCTGCGCCGGTACGACACGATCATCATCGACGAGGCGCACGAGCGCAGCCTCAACATCGACTTCCTGCTCGGCTACCTCAAGCAGCTGCTGCCGAAGCGCCCCGACCTGAAGGTCATCGTCACGAGCGCGACGATCGACCCCGAGAGCTTCGCGCGGCACTTCGCGGACGCCTCCGGCGAGCCGGCCCCGATCATCGAGGTGTCGGGTCGGACCTTCCCCGTCGAGATCCGCTATCGCCCGCTCGTTGCCGAGGACGCCGCGAGCGACGACCCCGACGAGCCGGCCGGACCCGCCGACGGCGGCCGCACGCCGGCCGACGACAAGGACTACCTGCAGGGCATCATCGAGGCGCTCGACGAACTCGACCGGGAGTCGCGCGGCGACGTGCTGGTCTTCCTCTCGGGCGAGAACGAGATCCGCGACGCCGAGGAGGCCGTGCGCGGGCACTACTCCGGCCGCGGGGCATCCGTCACCGAGGTGCTGCCGCTCTACGGGCGCCTCTCGGCGGCCGACCAGCACCGCGTGTTCCAGCCGTCGACCGTCGCCGGCGTGCGTCGCCGGGTGGTGCTCGCGACCAACGTCGCCGAGACGAGCCTCACGGTGCCCGGCATCAAGTACGTGATCGACGCCGGCACGGCGCGCATCAGCCGTTACTCGGTGCGCTCGAAGGTGCAGCGGCTGCCCATCGAGGCGATCTCGCAGGCCTCGGCGAACCAGCGCTCTGGCCGGTCGGGCCGAACGAGCGACGGCATCGCGATCCGCCTGTACTCCGAAGACGACTTCGCACGGCGTCCGGAGTTCACCGAACCCGAGGTGCTGCGCACGAACCTCGCCGCGGTCATCCTGCAGATGATCTCGCTCGGCCTCGGCAACATCGAGGCGTTCCCGTTCCTCACCCCGCCCGACGCCCGGGGCGTGAAGGACGGCGTCGAACTGCTGCGCGAGCTCGGGGCGGTCGACGCCCCCAGTGGCGCGGCGGCCGGCAACCGCCTGACGAAGGTCGGCCGGGCCCTCGCGAAACTCCCGATCGAACCACGATTCGGCCGGATGGTCGTCGAATCGAAGCAGCACGGCGTCAGCCGCGAGGTGCTCGCGATCGTCGCGGGCCTCACGATCCAGGACCCGCGCGAACGCCCGCTCGAACGCCGACAGCAGGCCGACGAGCAGCACGCCCGCTTCGCCGACCCGACGAGCGACTTCATCACGCTCCTGAACCTGTGGAACCACCTCGAGACGCAGCAGCGCGAGCTCGGTTCGAGCGCGTTCCGACGCATGTGCAAGAACGAGTTCCTGAACTACCTGCGCGTGCGCGAGTGGAACGACGTCTATCGGCAGCTGCGCCAGATGAGTCGGCCGCTCGGACTCGAGATCGACGACAAGACCCCCGGCGGCGGGGCGGCCCCCGACGCCGACCTCATCCACAAGTCGCTGCTCGCCGGCCTCCTCAGCCACATCGGGTTGAAGGACTCCCCCGCGAGCACGACGCAGTCGGGCACGCGCGGCACCGCGGCATCCGGCGGGCGCAAGCCCAAGGGCGAGTACCTCGGCGCCCGGCAGTCGCGCTTCCTGATCTTCCCGGGCTCGGCGCTCGCGAAGAAGCAGCCCGACGCGATCATGAGCGCCGAGCTCGTCGAGACGAGCCGGCTGTTCGCGCGCATGAACGCGGCGATCGATCCGGCCTGGGCCGAGCCGCTCGCGGGTTCGCTCCTCAAGCGCAGCTACAGCGAGCCGCACTGGGAGAAGCGGCAGGGTGCGGCGGTCGCCTATGAGAAGGTGACCCTCTACGGCGTGCCGATCGTCGCCCGCCGCCGAATCCAGCTCTCCCGCGTCGACCGGGCGTACGCGCGCGAGCTCTTCCTCCGGCATGCGCTCGTCGAGGGTGACTGGCCGAACGACATCCGCCGCGACCGGCTCTTCGACTTCGACCGCGCGAACCGCAAGCTCCGGGCCGAGCTCGAGGCCGTCGAGGAGCGCAGCCGCCGCCGCGACATCCTCTTCGACGACGAGGCGGTGTTCGAGTTCTACGACACGCGCATCCCGGCCGACGTCACCTCGACCCGGCTCTTCGAGACCTGGTGGCGCGCAGCCAAGCAGGAGTCGCCCGAGCTGCTGACGATGACGGCCGAGGCACTCGCCCCAGAGGATGCGCCTGCCATCGACGAAGACGCGTTCCCGCCGAGCTGGCGACAGGACGACCAGACGCTCTCGCTGCGGTATCGCTTCGAGCCAGGGGCAGCCGACGACGGCGTCACCGTGCAGGTGCCGCTCGTGCTGCTCGCGCGGCTCCGCCCCGAAGGGTTCGACCGGCAGGTGCCCGGCCTCCGCACCGAACTCGTCACCGCGATGATCAAGGCGCTGCCGAAGGTGATCCGGCGCAACGTCGTGCCCGCGGCCGACTGGGCCGCGAAGATCGTCGCCGAGCTCGACGACACGGATGCCCCGGCGGGCATGTCGTTCGCCGACGAGGTCGCCGGCGTGATCAAGCGGCTCACCCACACTCCAGTGACGGGCGCCGACTTCGCGATGGACCGCATCCCGCCCCACCTGCAGATGTCCTTCCGGGTCGTCGACGGAACAGGCAAGCAGCTCGCCGTCGGCAAGGACCTGCGGGCGCTCCAGGCGCAGCTCGCCGATCGGGCACGCGACGCCGTGGCCGACACCTTCGCGGCACCCGCTCGCGGCGAGCGCGGACCACGAGGGCCGCGCCAGGTCGACGGCCCGGTCACGCCCGGTTCCATCGCCGCCGCCGGCGAATCGCCGGGCGCCGGCATCGAGCGCACCGGCCTCACGAGCTGGGACTTCGCCGAGCTGCCCCGGTTCGTCGACACCACGGTCGGCGGCAACCGGGTGCGCGCGTACCCCGCGCTCATCGACGACGGCACGGCCGTGAACATCAGGCTGCTCGCCACACCCGAGGAGCAGGCGCGGGCGATGCCCGGCGGCATCCGTCGTCTGCTCATGCTCGCGACGCCCTCACCCGTCAACTACGTGCAGCAGCACCTCACGGGCAACGAGAAGCTCATCCTCGCGACGAGCCCGTACCCGAGCACGGCGGCCCTCTTCGCCGACTGCCTCGTGGCCTGCGTCAACGACGTGCTCTACCGCGTGAAGGACGACGGCATGCTCTTCACGAAGCTCGAGTTCGACACCGTGCGCGACCGTGTCTCGGGCGTCGTCATGGACACGATGTTCGAGACCGTCGGCCTCGTCGCCCGCACCCTCACCGCGCTCCGCACCGCGGAGAAGACGGTGAAGTCGGCGACGAGCATGGCGCTGCTGCCGGCGCTCAGTGATGCCAAGGAGCAGCTCGCCGGTCTCGTCTTCCCAGGGTTCGTCTCGCGCACCGGCCTCGAGCGACTTCGACACGTGCCGCGCTACCTCGAGGGCGTCACGATGCGCGTCGGCAAGCTCGTCGACAACCCGGGTCGCGACCGGGTGTGGATGAACGAGGTGCAGACGGCCCTCGCACGGTTCGCCGACGCGGGCGGCACGATTCCGCTGGCGCCGGATGCCCCGGCGAACGTCGTGCGCGCGCGCTGGCTCATCGAGGAGCTGCGCATCAGCCTCTTCGCACAGGAACTGCGCGCGGCCGAGAGCGTGTCGCTCCAGCGCATCTCGAAGGTGCTGCAGGGCTGAGCCGGGGCTCGCCACCGCAGCACCTCCGCGACGGCTACAGCACCTTCGAGAGGAACGCCTGCGTGCGCGCGTGCTGCGGGTTGGCCAGCACCTCGCGTGGGTCGCCCGTCTCGACGACCACGCCGCCGTCCATGAACACGAGCGTGTCGGCGACCTCGCGGGCGAAGCCCATCTCGTGCGTGACGACGATCATGGTCATGCCCGTCTTCGCGAGTTCCTTCATCACGTCGAGCACCTCGCCGACGAGCTCGGGGTCGAGCGCCGACGTCGGCTCGTCGAAGAGCATGAGCTTCGGATCCATCGCGAGCGCTCGTGCGATCGCGACCCGCTGCTGCTGACCGCCCGAGAGGTGGGCGGGATAGTAGTCGGCGCGCTCGGCGAGGCCGACACGCGCGAGCAGCTCGTGAGCACGGGCCCTGGCCTTCGACTTCGCGATGCCCTTGACCTGCATCGGCGCCTCCATGACGTTCTCGAGGGCCGTCATGTGCGGGAACAGGTTGAACCGCTGGAAGACCATGCCGATGTCGCGGCGTTGCTTGGCGGCATCCTTCGGGTGCATCTCGTACAGCTTGTCGCCGACCTCGCGATAGCCGACGGGCGAGCCGTCGACCGAGAGGCGGCCCGACGAGACCTGCTCGAGGTGGTTGATGCAGCGCAGGAACGTCGACTTGCCCGAGCCCGACGGACCGACGAGGCAGAGCACCTCGCCGCGCTTGACCTCGAGCGAGATGTCCTTCAGCACCTCGTTGGAGCCGAAGCTCTTCGAGACGTGCTCGGCGAGCACCATCGGCGTCAGGGTCGCCGCTCGGTCTTCGGCGCCGGCCGGTGTGGTCTGGGCGCTCATCGAGCGTCTCCTCCTTGCTTGGCGGCGATCGACGTCTCGGCGATCTCCGCGTCGACGGCGCTCATCGCACCCGTGACAGGGCCCGGGCCGGTGTCGGGCCGTGCGCCGACCCCTCGGGCGAAGCGCCTCTCGAGGAAATACTGGCCGACCATGAGCACCGAGGTGATCGCGAGGTACCAGAGCGAGGCGACGATGAGCAGCGGGATGGGGTTGAAGATCTCGACCGAGATGTCGCGGGTGCGCATGTAGAGCTCACCCGTGAACGGCACCGCCGAGACGAGCGAGGTCGTCTTCAGCATCGAGATGACCTCGTTGCCGGTCGGAGGGATGATCACGCGCATCGCCTGCGGCAGCACGACCCGGCGCATCGTCGTGCCCCAGCCCATGCCGAGGGCGGTGGCCGCCTCGTGCTGGCCGGGGTCGACCGAGAGGAGTCCGGCCCGCACGATCTCTGCCATGTAGGCGGCCTCGTTGAGCGCGAGTCCGATGACCGCGAGCCAGAAGGTGTTCAGCAGCGCCGTGGTGGGGAACGAGATCCACGGTTCCATGAGCGGCACGCCGAGGTCGATCGAGGTGTAGATCGTCGCGAGCAGGCCCCAGAACACGAGCTGCACGTACACGGGGGTGCCGCGGAAGATCCAGAGATAGGCCCACGCGAGCCCCTTCAGCACGGGGTTCGGCGACTGCCTCATGACCGCGAGGATGATGCCGAGCACGACGCCGATGATCATCGAGAGCACCGTGAGCAGCAGGGTGAACCCGACCGCCTGCGAGACGCGCTGGTCGAAGACGTACTTGCCGACCGCCGGCCAGTCGAAGGCCTCGCGCTGCGCGGCGTCGAGGATGAAGAGGGCGATGACTGCGAGCAGCAGCACGGCGACGACGATGCGCCACGGATGCCGCAAGCGCACGACCTTCGTCGGGACCGGGGCGGCACCGGGGCCGCCCGCCGGCACGGGCATCGTCGCCCGGCCGGAGGACGTGTCGTTCATCAGCTGCCCGCGTTGATCTCGATCGTGTCGACGGCGCCGGACTCGACGCCCCACTCGGCGAGGATGTCGCCGTAGGTGCCGTCGTCGATGAGCGACTGCATCGCGGCCTGGACGGCGGCGGCGAGCTCGGAGCCCTTCGCGACCGGGAAGCCGTACGGTGCGGAGTCGAACACGTCACCCGCAGCCTCGAGCTTGCCGTCTGTCTGGGCGATCGCGTAGCCGGTGACGGGAGAGTCGGCGCTCATGGCGTCGGCCTGGCCGAGCACCACCGCGTTCGCCGCGGCATCCTGCGTGTCGAACGGCGTGATCTGGATCGCGGGCTTGCCGGCGTCGACGCAGGCCTGGCTCTTGGCGGGCAGCTCGTCGGTGTGCTCGTACGTCGTGGCCTGCACGGCGACCTTCAGGCCGCACGCGTCGTCGGGGTCGACGGTCTTTCCCGCGGGAGCGGCCCACAGGATGCCGGCGCTGTAGTAGTCGACGAAGTCGACCTGCTTCTGGCGCTCGGCGTTGTCGGTGAAGCTCGACATGCCCAGGTCCATCGTGCCGCCGGTGATCGACGGGATGATCTTGTCGAAGCTCGCGATCTCGTACTCGACCTCGAGGCCGAGCTTCGCGCCGAGGGCGTCGACGAGGTCGACGTCCCACCCGATCGGGTTGCCGTCGGCGTCCTTGTACTCGTTGGGCGGGTAGGCGGCATCGGTGCCGACGACGAGCTTGCCGGAGTCGGCGATCTCGGCGGGCAGCAGGGCCGCGGCGGCCTCGTCGACCGCGATCGCGGGGGCCGAAGCGTCGGTGGCCGCTTCGCCGCCGCCGGTCGTGTTGTCGACACAACCGGAGAGGAGGAGGACCGCGGCTGCGGCCACGGTCGGGATGAGCAGTCGTCGGGAGTGCATGGGAGAACCTCTGTCATTGCGATGGGGATCGACGACGAAGACTCTGGCCCCGACGCCGTTACAGAGAGAGCATATGTCACCTGCGGCGCGCGGGATCCGGCTCCGAGATCACGATCCGACCGTCGATAGAGTTGATCCACTGTGGGAAGCTACTCCGAACTGCTCAGAACCTCGGGCGTCGCTCGCATCATCGCCGCCCAGCTGACCGCGCGTTTCCCGTCGGGCATGCTCTCGCTCGCGTTCCTGCTCCACGTCGAACAGCAGACGGGCTCGTACGGCTCCGCCGGACTCGTGCTCGCCGCCACCTCGATCGGTCAGGCCGTCGCCGGCCCGCTCACGAGTCGGCTCATGGGCCGGCTCGGCATGCGGCCCGTGCTCATCGCGACCCTCGCCGTGTGCGTCACGGCCGTCGTCGCGATCGCGCTGCTCCCGCTCACGGTGCCCCTCTACATGGCGATCGGACTCGTCGCGGGCCTCGCCAACCCGCCGGTGCAGCCGGCGGTGCGAACGATCTATCCGAAGATGGTGAACTCCCGCCAGCTCACCCCGCTCTTCTCGCTCGACGCCTCGGCACAGGAGATCATCTGGGTCGTCGGGCCCGTGGTCACGACGTTCGTCGCGACCCAGATCGGCACGGTCTGGGCGATCCTCCTCGCCGCCGTGCTCATGGTCGTCGGCGGCATCTGGTTCATCTCCTCGCCCGAACTCGGCCGAGTGCGCATCCCCCGGTCGAAGCGGCGCTTCGGAACCGTGCTCGGCCGTCCGCCGGTGATGCTCGCGACCGTCGTCGGCTTCCTGCTGATCGGCGCCTGTGCGGCGATCGAAGCCGGCGTCGTCGCCGCGTTCGGCCACGGCGGCGCCGAAGCCGGCATCGTACTCGCGATCTTCTCCGTGGGTTCGCTCGCGGGCGGCCTCTTCCTCGGCCATGTGCCGATCGGCCCGTGGTCGACCGCCCGCCGCATGTTCATCGTGTTCGCGGGCACGGCGCTCGCGGCCGGCCTCATGGACTTCTGGTGGCTCTCGATCACCCTCTTCATCGCCGGCATCGGCATCGCCCCGGCGCTCGCCGTGCTCTTCGCGATCGTCTCGGCGAGCGTCAAGTTCTCGGACACCGCCGAGGCCTACGGCTGGGTCGGCACCGGTCAACTCATCGGAGCGGCCCTCGGCTCGGCGCTCGCAGGCTTCCTCATCGATAGCAACGGCGCACAGGGTGCGTTCTGGGCCGCCACGGCGCTCGCCTTCCTCGGCTTCCTCGTGCCACTCCTGGGTCGGCGCTGGCATCCCGACCTGCGTGGCCGCGATGCCAGCCCGATCCCCGACACCGAACCGATACCGGCGCAGCCGAGCTGATGCTCCCGCGCCGCCGCCCCCGCTGAGAGAAGCCCCGGATGCCACGACCCCTACCCGCAGCTCCCCGACTTCCGCTCGCCGACGGCTCGAGCATTCCGCAGCTCGGGTACGGCCTGTACAAGGTGCCGGCAGCGGATGCCACGGGCCTCTGCCTCGACGCGATCGACGCGGGCTACCGACACCTCGACACCGCGGCGTTCTACGGCAATGAACGCGAGGTCGGCGAGGCGGTGCGCACGTCGGGGCTCGCCCGTGACGAGCTGTTCGTGACGAGCAAGGTGTGGAAGGACGACAACGGCTACGATCGGGCGCTGCGCGCCTTCGACGAGTCGATGCGGCGGTTCGCGCTCGATCGGCTCGACCTCTTCCTCATCCACTGGCCGGTGCCGTCCACCGACCGCTACGTCGACACCTGGCGAGCGCTCATCCGCCTCCGCGACGAGGGCCGCGTGCGTTCGATCGGCGTCTCGAACTTCCACGCCCATCACATCGAGCGCCTCGTCGCCGAGACGGGTGAGACGCCCGTCGTGAACCAGGTCGAGCTGCATCCGTGGCTGCCGCAGGCGGCGTTGCGCGAGTTCGACGCCGCTCGCGGCATCCGCACCGAGGCGTGGTCGCCGCTCGCGCGAGGCCGGGTGCTCGGCACACCGCTCCTCGACGAGATCGCCGCGAAGCACGGTCGGAGCCCGGCACAGGTCGTGCTGCGCTGGCATGTGCAGCTCGGCAACGTCGTGATCCCGAAGGCAAGTCGCCCGGAACGCATCCGCGAGAACCTCGACGTCTTCGGCTTCGAGCTCGACGGCGATGACCTCGCGGCGATCGCCGCACTCGACAGCGGCGAGCGCACCGGTCGGGACCCCGACGACGACTGATTCGGGGCGGCGAAGCGACATCCGATCGTGACCCGACTCCCAGCGGAGTTCCAGACATCGCATTCCGGGCCGGCAATACAGTGAGCGCATGAGACGACGACTGGCACCGACGGCGGCCGTTGCAGCCGCGCTCATCGCCCTCCTGCTCGCCGGGTGCACGGCCGGTCAGAGCACGTCGACGGGCGAGCCCGGCGTCATGAGCGGCGAGGTGGCGCCCGATGCCCCGCAGTCTGTCGAGGGCGGCGACGCCGCCGATGACGCGGTCGCCGACCGCAGCGTCATCACGACCGGTTGGATGGCGATCACCGTCGACGACCCGATCGCCGCAGCGCAGAGCACCGCCGACATCGCCGATGCCTCGGGCGGACGCGTCGACAGCCGCTCCGAGACGCCCGGCACCGACACGCAGACGCCCAGTGCGCGGCTCACGCTGCGAATTCCGGCCGACGAGCTCGAGGCCGTCGTCGCGGACCTCCGCGAACTGGGCACCGTCACCTCCGTCTCGATGGACGCCACCGACGTGACCGCGCAGCGCCAGGATCTCGATGCGCGCATCGAAGCGCTCACCGCCTCCGTCGATCGACTGCGGGAGCTCCTCGGCGCGGCGACCTCGATCACCGACCTCATCGCGATCGAGTCCGAGCTCACGACCCGACAAGCCGAGCTCGACAGCCTGACGCAGCAGCGCGACGCGCTCGTCGATCAGGTCGACTATTCGACCCTCGGCGTCGATCTCGTGACCGAGGCCCAGGCACCCGCCGCGGTGCCGGGCGACTTCTGGAGCGGCCTCGCCGCCGGCTGGGATGCGCTCGTGGTGTTCGGCGCGTGGCTGGGCGTCGCGATCGGCGTGCTGCTGCCGTGGCTCCTCGCCGCGGCGGTGATCGCCGCGATCGTCATCGGCATCGTCCTGTTGTCGACGCGCCGGCGACGCGCCCGTCGAGCGGATGCCGCGGCATCCGTCGCCCCGCAGACCACGCCGGCGGCGGACTCGACGCCGCCCGTGACGCCCCCGCACGAGCAGACGCCCGAGGCGTAGTCTGGCGGCGTGAGCACCACGCCTGAGACCCTGCTGCACGATGAGCTGCTCGAACGCTTCCGCGAGCGGGCCGCCCGGTACGACCGCGACAACGCCTTCTTCGATGAAGACCTCGCCGAGCTCCGGGAGACCGGCTACCTGACGGCACTCGTGCCGCTCGAGCTCGGCGGCCTCGGCTGGACGTTCGCCGACGCCGTGCGCGGCCAGATGCGCCTCGCGGGTGCCGCACCGGCGACCGCACTCGCGGTCAACATGCACCTCGTCTGGACCGGCGTCGCCAAGGTGCTGCGCGATCGCGGCGACGACTCGCTCGACTTCGTGCTGCGCGAGGCCGGCGCGGGCGAGCTCTTCGGGTTCGGCATCAGCGAGGCCGGCAACGACCTCATGCTCTTCGGCTCGCGCACGGTCGCAGAGCCCCAGACCGACGGCGGGTACCGCTACACGGGCCGCAAGATCTTCACCTCGCTCTCGCCCGCGTGGACGCGGCTCGGCACGATGGGCCTCGACACCGCCTCGACCGATGCGCCGAAGCTCGTCTACGGCTTCATCGACCGCGAGGACCCCGACGTGCGCATCCTCGACGACTGGGACACGATGGGCATGCGGGCGAGCCAGAGCCGCACGACCGTGCTCGACGGGGCGTACGCGGCATCCGACCGCATCGTGCGCCGGCTCGACCCCGGGCCGAACGCCGATCCGCTCATCTTCGGCATCTTCGCGAACTTCGAGCTGCTGCTCGCCTCGGTGTACGCCGGCATCGGCGACCGGGCCCTCAACCTCGCCGTCGCGGCGGCCCGCCGGCGCACCTCGATGAAGAACGGCGGTGCGCCGCTCTCCCAGGATCCCGACATCCGCTGGCGGATCGCCGATGCCGCACTCGCACAGGAGGCCATCGCGCCGCAGCTCCTCGCGATCGCGCGCGACCTCGACGAGCTCGTCGACCACGGCGCGTTCTGGTTCGCGAAGCTCGTGGGCATCAAGGTGCGCGCGACCGAGACAGCGAAGCACGTCGTCGATCAGGCGGTGCGCGTCTCGGGCGGATCGACGTACTTCGCGGGCTCCGAGCTCGGCCGCCTCTACCGCGACGTGCTCGCCGGCATCTTCCACCCGTCCGACGACGAGTCGGCGCACTCGACGGTCGCGAACGCCTGGCTCGGCCCGATCGACTCGTGAGCCCGACCCCGGGTGCGCTCGCCCGGTAGACTCGACCGGGCGGCGCGGACCGCCACCGGAACTCTGGAGGTCGTTGTGAACGTCGTCACTTTCCTCATCTCGATGGGACTCTTCGTCTTCGGCATGTGGCTCATGGGCACCGCACCGGTGATGACCGAGTTCCAGGCGCCCGTGTTCTTCGGCGGCATCGTCGCCGTGGCGCTCTCCCTGGCGATCCCGTTCCACCTCCTCGGTCGCAGCGACGGCGTCTGAGCCCCACGTGCTGCCCACTCGCGACACGCTCGTCACCTACCCCGACGGCGCACTCGACGCAGACACCGTGGTGCTGCACGTCGCGCCGGCGGATGACGGCCGGATCGCCGTCGTCACCGAGGCGACGAGCTTCCACCCGGTCGACGCGGCGTGGCCCGACCAGCCGGCCGACACCGGTTCGCTGACGGCCGGCGCCGTCGAGATCCCGATCGTCGACGCCGTCGTCGCGGCCACCGACGGCGCCGAGCTCTTCCTCGGCGCCGACATCCCGGTGCGCAAGGGCACCGAGGGCTGGTCGTTCCTCGTCGCCCACCTCGTGGCAGACGATGCCGCGATCGCCGTGGGCGATGCGGTGACGGTGCGAGCGGATGCCTCGGCGCGCCGCGCCCTCTCGACCGGCCACACCGCCTGCCACGCCGCGGCGCTCGCGCTGAACGTCGCACTCGCGGGCAACTGGTCGAAGGCCGCACGCGAAGACGCGCTCGGGGCACCCGACTTCGACGGCATCGCGATCGCGTCGAGCCGCATCGTGCCCGGCGGCTCGGTCGACGTGTACCGCCTGAACAAGTCGCTGCGCCGAGCCGGGTTCGACACGGCCTCGGTCGCCGCCGACGGGCTCGGGGAGCTCGCGGCATCCGTCACCGCGACGATCGCGGAGTGGGCGGCCGCCGGCGCTTCCGTGCGCATCGAGCGCGACGGCGACGGGCTCACCGACCGCCGGTACTGGGTCGCCGAACTGCCCGTCGGCACCGCGCGCATCGCGTGCGGCGGAACCCACGTCGCCTCGCTCTCCGAACTCGGCGACGTGCGGGTCGAGTTGGAGGCCGGCGATGACGCAGGCACCCCCGTGCTGACGATGCGCACGCACACTGCGCCGGCGCGCTGAGCACCGCTGGCCGCGACACCTCCGCGCGGGGTTACGATTGCGGATGTGGGTATACGCATCGAGAAGGTCGACCTGCCCGGCATCGGCATTCGACACGACCTCGTCACCGAGAGCGGCCGGCGCATCAGCGTCGTGTCGCACCGTGACGGCGAACGCGACCTCGGGCTCTTCGATCAAGACGATCCCGACGCCTGTCGCGACTCCATCCCGTTGAACGACGACGAGGCCGCCGCCCTTGCCGACGTGCTCGGCGCCTCGGTCATGCTGAGCCGCCTCACGAGTCTCAGCGACGAGACGGCGGGCCTCTACACCGAGCAGATCGCCCTGCCGACGGACTCGCCGTACCTGAACCGCACACTCGGCGCCACGAAGGCCCGCACTCGCACGCATGCCTCGATCGTGGCCATCGTCCGCGACGGCCAGATCATCCCCTCACCCACGCCCGCAGAGACGCTGCGCGCTGGAGACGTCATCGTCGTCGTCGGAACACGTGAAGGACTCGACGGAGTAGCCCGGCTGCTCGCCAACGGCCCCGACTGAGGCCGGGCGTATGCACGAGACCACGCTGCTCCTCATCGAAGTCGGCGCGCTGCTTCTCGGCATGAGTCTGCTCGGGCGCCTCGCGCTCGCGTTCGGCATCTCGCCGATCCCGTTCTACCTCGTGCTCGGCCTCGCCTTCGGCGAGGGCGGGTTCATCGCGCTCGACGCGAGCGAGGAGTTCTTCCAGACCGGCGCCGAGATCGGCGTCATCCTGCTGCTCGCCCTGCTCGGCCTCGAGTACACCGCGTCGGAGCTCTTCGGCAGCCTGAAGTCGGCGCGCACCGCCGGCCTCATCGACGCAGCGCTCAACGCCGTGCCGGGCGCCGCGCTGGCCCTCCTGCTCGGCTGGGGTCCGGTCGCCGCGGTCGCGATGGCCGGCGTGACCTGGGTGTCGTCGTCGGGCGTCATCGCCAAGCTCCTGCGCGACCTCGGCCGGCTCTCGAACCGCGAGACGCCCGCGATCCTCGCACTGCTCGTCATCGAGGACCTCGCGATGGCGTTCTACCTGCCCGTGCTCTCGGCCCTCGTGGTGGGCATGAGCCTCATGCAGGGCGCCGTCTCCGTCGCGATCGCGGTGAGCGTCGTCGCCGTCATCCTGTACGTCGCGCTGCGGCACGGGCACATCGTCTCGCGGCTCTTCCCGGCCGACCACTTCGAGCCGTTGCTGCTCGGCGTGCTCGGCCTCACGATGCTCGTCGCCGGACTCGCGGCGGAGGTCAGCGTCTCAGCCGCGGTCGGCGCGTTCCTCGTCGGCATCGCACTGTCGGGGCGGGTCGCGGCGAACGCGAGCCAGGTGCTCACTCCGCTTCGCGACCTCTTCGCCGCGATCTTCTTCGTGTTCTTCGGGCTGACGACCGACTCGTCGGCGCTCTTGTCGATGCTGCCGGCGGCACTCGCCCTGGCCATCGTGACGATCATCACGAAGCTCATCACCGGCTCCTACGCCGCGCGACGGGCCGGCGTCGGCACGCTCGGCCAGTGGCGGGCCGGGCTCTCGCTCGCACCACGCGGCGAGTTCTCGATCGTCATCGCGGGGTTGGCGGTCGGCTCGGGCGTCGTGGCGCCCGAACTCGCACCGCTCGCGACGGGCTACGTGCTCATCACGATCGTCGCCGGCACGTTCCTCGCCCGCGTGCCCGACGCACTCTGGTTCCGGGCGGCCGTGCGGCGGCGCCGAGCGGCCTCGGGGGCGAGCTCGGCGCCGCCCGTCGCGTGAGCGCCTCGGCCCCGGGTCAGTCGATCGGGCGATCGGCGGATGTCGCTGCATCCGCCCGATCGGCCGCGGCCAGTTCGGAGGCTCCGAGGTCGGCGACCGAGCTCAGCTCGGCGTCGGCGGCGTCCGCTGCCGCGAGCAGCTCCTTGACGCGCGGCACGACCTCGGTCGCGTAGAGCTCGATGCTGCGCATCATCGCCTCGTGCGGCAGCGCGCCGTTCGAGTACTTCATGTCGAACCGGGTGGCCCCGATCGCGCGCATGGCCGCGGCGATCTTGACGGCGACCTTCTCGGGCGATCCCGCGTAGAGCGCGCCGTTCGGCCCCGCCTCGTCGTCGAAGTGGGCGCGGTCGACCGCACCCCAGCCGCGCTCGCGCCCGATGCGGTCGATGCTGACCTTGTAGTGCGGCCAGAGCGTGTCGAGCGCCTCGGCGTCGGTCGCGGCGATGAACCCGGGCGAGTGGATCGCGATCGGCTGGAGCGGGTTGCCGAACTGCTCGAGGGCGCGCCGGTAGAGGTCGGCGAGCGGCGCGAATCGTGCGGGACTGCCGCCGATGATCGCGAGCACGAGCGGCAGGCCGTAGTGGGCGGCGCGCACGACGGACTCTGGACTGCCGCCGACGCCGACCCAGGTCTTCAGGCGGCCGTGCTCGACGGGCGGGAAGACGAGCTGGTCGGTGAGCGAGGACCGCAGCTGCCCGCTCCACGTGACGGGCTCCTGCGGCAGGAGGGCCGAGAACAGGTTGAGCTTCTCCTCGAAGAGCTCCTGGTACTGGTTCAGCTCGAAACCGAAGAGCGGGAAGGACTCGATGAACGAGCCGCGACCCAGGATGACCTCGGCGCGGCCGTTCGAGAGGCCGTCGAGCGTGGCGAAGCGCTCGAAGACGCGCACGGGGTCGTCGGAACTCAGCACGGTGACCGCGGAACCGAGGTGGATGCGCTCGGTGCGGCCGGCGATCGCGCCGAGCACGACCTCGGGCGCGGAGACCGCGAAATCCACGCGGTGGTGCTCGCCGAGTCCGAAGAAGTCGAGGCCGAGCCGGTCGGCGAGCACGGCCTCCTCCACGACGTTGCGCAGCACCTGGGCGTGCGGCAGCGGCGCGCCGTCGGCCCCGTTCGTCACATCGCCGAAGGTGTCGACCCCGAATTCGTACCGCTCAGACATCCCGATCCCTTTCCTTGCTTCCATGCATTCGCATACAGAGTTCGGAACCACCGTCGAGATGAGACTATTCCCCCGAGGTCGCCGAGCGCACGGGCGCGGGAATGCCCATCGGCGGCGGCGCGTTCATTTCCATGACGATGCATCTATCGGGTGCGGCGAGTGATGGGAGAATCAAGACGTGACGGATCGGCCGGTCATCGGAATCTACGGCGCGGGCAAGGTGGGCACAGCCCTCGCCCGCCTCCTCGTGGCATCCGGGCATCGCGTGCTCATCGCGGGCTCCCCGCGCCAGACCACGCTCGACCTGCTCGTCGGCGTCGTGGCCCCCGGCGCCGAGGTGACCTCACCCGAAGTCCTCGCCGCCACCGCCGACGTCATCATCGTGGCCGTGCCGTTCGGCAAGGCCGGCACGGTGCCCTGGAGCGCGTTCGACGGCCGCATCGTCGTCGACGCGATGAACTACTGGCCGCCCGTCGACGGCAACATCGCCGAGGTCGACGACGACCCACGCACGACGAGCGAGATCAACGCCGCACGCAACCCGCGCGCCCGCGTCGTGAAGTCGCTGAACCACCTCGGCTACCACGAGATGGAGGACGACAGCATGGCCGCCGGCTCACCCCTGCGCCGCGCCCTCGCCGTCGTCGGCGATGACGCCGAGGCTCGCGCCGTCGTCGCCGAGATCATCGACGAGCTGGGCTTCGACCCGGTCGACGGCGGCGAGCTCGGCCACGGCGTCGCGCTCGAGCCCGGCCACCCCGCGTTCGGCCGCGAACTCTCGGCCGCCGAGCTCGCCGCGCTCCTCACGCCGGCCGTGCACCTCGCCGCCTGAGACCGGCGCGAGCCGCGTCATCCGCTCGCCTAGGGCGGGTGGATGCCCGCGCGAGCCGTGTCATCCGCTCGCCTATGGTGGGTGGATGCCGGCGCGAGCCGTGTCATCCGCTCGCCTATGGTGGGTGGATGCCCGAACCAGTGACCGTTCGCGACGGCTCGGCCGAGCGCCTCTCCCGCATGGTGCAGCTGCCGACCGTGTCGGCTGAGATCGCCGAACGCGGCCTCGCCGACTTCGACCGATTCCGAGTGCTCATCGCCGAGCTCTACCCGCTCGTGCACGAGCGCCTCGACTTCGAACAGGTCACCGAGCTCGGCCTTCTCTTCCGCTGGCGGGGGCGCGGCGATGCCGCCCCCATCGTGCTGATGGCCCACTTCGACGTCGTACCGGTCGACGAGCGCGACGGATGGCGCTTCCCGCCGTTCGAGGGTCGCATCGCCGACGGCTCGGTGTGGGGCCGCGGCACCCTCGACGACAAGGGCCCGCTGCTCGTCGTGCTCGAGGCCGTCGAGAACCTCCTCGCCGACGGGTTCACCCCGGCGCGCGACGTCTACCTCTCGTTCGGGGGCAACGAGGAGAGCCACGGCGCCGCAGCTGTGGCGATCGCGGCCCTGTTCCGCGAGCGGGGCATCACCCCGTGGCTGGTGCTCGACGAGGGCGGCGCGGTCGTCGACGCCCCCCTGCCGTTCGTGCAGGTGCCCGCCGCGATGGTCGGCGTCGGCGAGAAGGGCGTGCTGACCGTTCGGTTGACCGCTCGCGGCGACGGGGGCCACGCCTCCGCGCCGCCGAAGACCACGCCGACCGCGCGCATCGCCCGCGCCGTCGACCGGCTCGCGCCGAACCCGTTCCCGAAGCGGATGCCGCGTTCGATGCGGGCCATGCTCTCGAGCTTCGTGCCGCACACGCGGGGCGCCTCTCGGCTGCTGCTCCACCTGCTCATCGCCCTCCCGTGGGTGACGGCACGCGTGTTCTCGCGGCTCGGCGGCGAGCCCGCCGCCCTCGTCCACACGACCGTCGCCGCCACGATGCTCGAGGCCGGCACCGCCGACAACGTGCTGCCCTCGCAGGCGACGGCGACGCTGAACCTGCGCATCGCCGTCGGAGAGACGGTCGAGTCGGTCGTCTCGCACCTGCGCCGCGTCATCCGCGACCCCGACGTGGAGGTGACGGTCGTCGACGGCGGCGACCCGTCGCCGGAATCGCCGACCGACTCGGCGCAGTTCGCCGCGATCGAGTCCGCAATCGCTGCCTCGTATCCCGAGGCGACGACGGCGCCGTACCTCATGATGGCGGCCACCGATTCACGGTACTTCCACCGCTTCTCCCCCGCCGTGTACCGCTTCGCGCCGATCGCGATGACCGCCGCTCAGCGCGCCTCCATCCACGGGGTCGACGAGTGGGTGACGATCGACAGCCTCGAGCGCGGCGAGCGATTCCACCGCGCCCTCATCACCGCGATTCCCGAGTGAGACGGATGACCCATTAGGGTGAATCCACCCCGTCCCGAAGGAGCCCCGATGTTGCGTGCTGCCAGACTCGGTCCCGTCGCCGCGATCGTCGGATTCCTCGCCTTCGTCGAGTTCACGAGCGGCATCCTGCAGGGCTACTACACGCCGCTGCTGACCGACATCGCACGTCACCTCGGCATCCACGACGCCGACGTCAACTGGCTCGAGGGCACGCAGCTCATGCTCTCGGCCCTCGTCGTGCCGGCCTTCGCGAAGCTCGGCGACATGGTCGGCCACAAGCGGATGCTCGTGTGGTCGACCGCGGTCACGGCCGTCGCCTCGATCGCGCTCGCCTTCACCGACCAGTTCTGGGTGTTCCTCGTCGCATGGGCGCTGCAGGGCTTCTACGTCGTCTGGCTCCCCCTCGAGATCGCCCTCATCTGGTCGCGCAGCCGCTCGGCCGAGCGGCCAGCGGCGATGACTCGCAAGGCTGCCGGCCTGCTCGTCGCCGCCCTCGAGCTCGGCGCGATCGCCGGTGCCCTCTCGGCAGGTGCACTCGCCGAACTGCTCCCCATGCAGGTGCTGCTCCTCGTCCCGGCCGTCGCGGTGGTCGCCTGCTTCTTCGTCGTGCTCTTCGGGGTGAAGGAGTCGCCCGACCTCACGGGCGGCACGCTCGACACCGGCGGCCTCATCCTCATCTCGCTGGCCCTGCTCTCGCTCACCGGCGGGCTCAGCTTCATGCGCCTGAACGGCCCGGCCGACCTGCTCTCGTGGGCGCTCGTGGCGCTCGGCGCCCTCCTCGTGATCCCCTTCGCACGCTACGAGCTGAAGCACCCCGACCCGCTCATCGACGTCCGCATGTTCCGCGAGCCCACGCTGTGGCCGATCTTCCTCACCGCCGGCCTCTTCGGCGTCAGCGTGCTCGGCGCGCAGGCGCCCCTCTCGACCTTCGCCCGCACGGATGCCTCGGCGTACGGCTTCGGCCTCAGCGCGACGACCGGGCAGACGTCGATCCTCGTCGGCGCCTACGTGCTGTCGCTCGTCGTCGGCGCGATGCTCTTCCCGCTCGCGACCCGCTGGGTCACGCCGCGCGTCGCGCTCATCGGGGCCAGCTCGCTCGTCGCGATCGGCTACCTGCTGTTCCTGCCGTTCCACGACGGGTACGCGCAGGTGCTCGCGAACATGATCATCGCGGGCATCGGCTCCGGCGCCCTCGTCGCCGCCCTCCCCGCGGCGGCGGCGGCGGCCGCGCCCGCCCACCAGACCGGCGTCGCGACCGGCCTCACGAACTCCGTGAAGACCGTCGGCGGCGCGATCGCATCGTGCGTATTCGGCATCGCACTGCTCGGCGCCGCCGGCGAGGCTGCCACGGGCACCGCGGGCGCCTTCGGCGGCTACGTCACCGTGTGGCTCGTCTGTGGCCTCACTGCGGCCGTGGCGGCCGTGCTGCTCGCCTTCGTGCCGAAGCTCGCGTTCTCGGACGCCCCTGTCGTGGAGGCCGCAGCCGCCGTACGCTGATCCCGACGACGGGAGGCGCGATGTCGGATGCCGCGGAGCTCATCGCCGCCCTCGAGGCGCTCGCGAGCGACGAGGAGCGAGAGAAGTACACCCGGTACTTCCCGCCAGACCCCGACGCTCCGTTCATCGGAGTGCGCATGGGCGCCGTGTTCGAGCTCGCGAAGACCGCGCTCGACCTCCCGGCGGGCGAGCTCGAGACGCTGCTCGAGCAGCCCACCCACGAGGTGCGCGCCCTCGCCTGCAGCATCATGGGCAAGTGCGCGGCCCGGCCGAAGACGGCCGAGGGTCGGCGCGACGAGCTCTACGCGCTCTACCTCCGCCGACACGATCGCATCGACCAGTGGGACCTCGTCGACCTCGCCGCACGCGACGTCGTCGGCAGGTACCTCCTCGAACGCGATCGAGCGCCGCTCGCCGAGCTCGCGTCGTCCGCGTTCTGGCCGGAGCGCCGCACCGCGCTCGTCGCGACCTTCGCCTTCCTCCGCCGCGGCGAACTCGACGACGCCTACGAACTCGCGGAATCGCTCGCCGACGATCCCGAGCCGCTCGTGCAGAAGGCGCTCGGCTGGGTGCTCCGGGCCGCCGGCGACCACGATCGCGACCGGCTCACGGCCTTCGTCGAGCGGCACGCGGCGACGATGCCGCGCGTCGCGCTGCGCGCCGCGATCGAGCACTACGACAGGCCGGAGCGGGCGCGCATCCTCGCGATCCGCTGAGCACGCGGTGGCGCCCCTGAGCACGGATGCCGCTGGAGCACCGCCGTCGCTCAGTCCGCTTCCTCCGCCGGCGCCTCGCCGAGCGCGCTCCGCTGCCGACCGCGCGCTCCGAGGTCGAGCACGCCGATCGCGAAGGCCACCGCCACGAGCACGGCGACGGCGATCATGCCCATGGCATACGCGTCGCGATAGACGGACAGGTCGGGCACGCCGCTCGACTCCCGGTAGATCGTCGAGTAGAAGAGCGAGAGGGTGATCGCCGTGCCGATCGCCGTGCCGATGCGCTGGCCGAGCTGACCGACGGATCCGGCGAGCCCGCCCTGCTTCACCGGCACGTCGGCGAGGGCGAGCGTCTGGTTCGGGGAGATCACGAATCCGCCGCCCGCTCCGCTGAAGACCATGGCGATGGCGATCGCCCACGGCGTCAGCTCGGGCGGCGTCGCGAAGACGGCGAGCACCGACAAGCCGATGCCGACGAGCAGCAGCACGAGCCCCCACACGACGAGCGGCCGGCCGACGCGGTTCACGAGGTTGCCGCCCACGTACGAGGTCACCGCGCTCACGAGCGCGAACCCGATGGTGACCATGCCCGCGTAGACCGCGGCGAGACCGAGGCCGTGCTGCAGGTAGAGCGTCGTGAGCAGGAACATCGGCGGCAGCGCGGCGAAGTAGACGCTCGCGAGCGCGGTGCCGTTCCGGTAGGAGCTGATGCCGAAGAGCGCGAGGGGCACGAGCGGATGCTTCCCGCTCGCCGCGTAGCGCCGCTCCCACACGAGGAACGCGGTGAACGCGAACACGAAGATCACGAGCACCCACCATCGGGCGGGGTCGTCGTCTGGCGATCCGGTCGTGAAGAGGAACGGCCACATGAGCGACACCACGCTGATGCCGAAGAGGGCGATGCCGACGGGGTCGAGCGACAAGGGCTTGCCCGACGGATGCCTCGTCAGCGGCAGCAGCCAGATCGCCAGCACGATCGCCGCGAGCGCGAGCGGCACGTTGATCCAGAAGATGCCGCGCCATCCGTCTTCAGGTCCGCCGATCGCGATCATGAGGCCGCCGAGGGTGGGACCGAACGCCGTCGCGAGGCCGATGGTCGCCCCGAACAGGCCGAAGGCTCTGCCGCGCTCCTTGCCGTGGAAGAGCTCCTGGATGAGCCCGAGCACCTGCGGCATCTGGATGCCGGCGGCGACGCCCTGCAGGAGCCGCGCGACCAGCAGCACCGTCGCGTTCGGCGCGAGCGCCGCGATGCAGCTCGTGAGCGTGAAGAGGCTGAGGCCGACGATGAAGAGGGTCTTGCGCGAGCGCTGGTCGCCGATGCGCCCGGCCGGCACGAGCGTGAGGCCGAACGTGAGCACGTACCCCGCGACGATGAGCTGCAGTTCGGTCGACCCGGCGTCGAATGCGTCCTCGATCGCCGGCAACCCGACGTTGACCTTCGAGAGGTCCATGATCGTGAGGGCCGCGACGGCGACGCACACCCAGTACGCGCGCCAGCGGTGCGCTTCGGAGACGGGGATCGAGCGAGTGGCCGGCGCGTCTGACATCGTGCCCAGCCTACGCCGGGCCGGCAGCTCGGCCGGCTGCCCCACCCCAGCAACGCAGAAGTCCCCGCCCGATCAGGGCGGGGACTTCGTACTCGGTGGACCCAGGGGGATTCGAACCCCCGACCTTCTCATTGCGAACGAGACGCGCTACCAACTGCGCCATGGGCCCGAGCGAGAAAGAGCCTATCATCCCGCGGTCGGTGCTCCGGACCACGTGCCCCGATCAGCCGGCCTGGCGCCGACGACGCAGGACGGCGTCGAGATCGTCGAAGCCCGCCTGCGCCTCGTCGACGATGCCCATGCGCGCATACGGGCTGACGGGAACGTCCTCGTGAATCTGGGGCGCCACCCGAGCGCGAGCTGCAGATGCCGCGGCCGCTGCGGCGGGCGCGATCACCGGCAGCTCGGGCTCGAGCTCAGCGGCACGGCGTGCGATGTCGTCGCCGACCTCTGCTCGCTTGAGCTCGGCCGCCGCGTCGATGGAAGCCATCGCCATCGCAGCGATCGTGCCCCTGGAAAGATGCAGCGGCTTCGGCAGCGGTTGCGGAACCCAGCCGTCTGCGGGCGACTCGGTCTCGACGAGGTCGATGGGCTCGAACGGTGCCGCCTCGGCGGTGGCCGCCGGTCGCGCTGCCACGGGAGCTGCAGGGCGCACCCGCGCGAGCCGGACGAGCCCCGCGATGGCGAGTACGACGCCGAACGCGCCGATCACCGGGGTGATGAGCGAGGCCCCGAACGCGGCAGCGACGCCGCCGCCGATGACGGTGAGCAGCGACACGAGGAGGACGAGCGAACAGAGGGCCCGCCCGCGGCGCAGTCGTCTGCGTGCGAGGGCGCCTGCCGCGGAGCGGGTGACCGTTGCGGGCGCGCTCGACGGCTCGACGGGGGCGATGATGGCGATCGGCTCGGTCGCCGCTGCGGCGGCGGCGAGCACGACGCCCACGCGGAGGCGCGCGGCATCCACTGCGCCTTCCGCGGCCCAGCGCTCTGCGAGCGCCTCTCGCTCCTCGGCCTCCGCCGTGAGCCGGGCCGTCGCCTCGCGCTGCTGCAGGATTCGCTGCTGCGCTGCGACCTCGCGAGCCGTCGCCTCGACCCTGACCGCCTCGGGCGTCTCGGCCGTCTCTGCGAGGATGCGGAGCGTCTGCTGGAGCCGCACGGCGTTGCGTTCGGTGGCCATGTACTGGCGACGACGCAGCCAGTTCGGCAGGAGGTACGCGATCCACAGCGCGGCCGCCACGGCCACGAGCAGTCCCCCACCGATCACGTCCATGGGACAACGCTAGGTCACTACATGCCTTCAGACGTACTCAGCGCCCGCGTGTTCACCGATCTGGCAGCTCCAGCGGCCTCGCGGATGCCTCGCGGTCGGCATCGTTCACTCGCGCGACCCCCTCAGACACGAGTCCGTCACGCCAGCGCCGGAGCACCCCGCGCGGCACTTCCTCGCTCACCAGCGCGAACGCGAAATGGTCGCTCCAGACGCCGTCGATGTGGATGAACCGCCGCCGGAGCCCCTCGTATCGGAACCCGAGCTTCTCGACCACACGCAGCGACGGCGCGTTCTCGGGCCTGATGCAGATCTCCATGCGGTGCAGCCGCAGCGTATGGAAGCAGTAGTCGGTGGCGAGCGCGACGGCCGTCGGGGTGATGCCGCGACCGGCGACATCACGCGCGACCCAGTAGCCGATCGTCGCCGACGACAGCGAGCCGTACGCGATCGACGAGACGTTCAGCTGTCCGACCAGTCGACCGTCGATCTCGATGACGAAGGGAAGCGCGTGACCGGTGCGCGCGTGCGCCAGCAGGTTGCGGATGCTCGCGCGCGTGTCGATCACCGAGCCGCCGCCCGGGTACGTCGCCTCCCACTGCCGAAGCCATCCGCGATTGGCGAGCAGCACTCGTTCGAGCGGCTTCGCGTCGCGGACGCGGATGGGTCGCAGCGTGACGTCACCGTCTCGCAGGGTTGGCACGGCGACTGCGGGCATTCTCAGACTGTATCGAGTCCTGCCGCGTACTCGATGAGCCACGGGCGGAGATCGGGTCCGAGATCCTCTCGATCCGCGGCGAGCTGGATGACCGCCTTGATGTAGTCGAGCTTGTCACCCGTGTCGTAGCGGCGTCCGCGGAAGACGACGCCGTAGACGCCGCCCGTGCCTTCGACGTCGGCGGCCATGGTCATGAGCGCATCGGTCAGCTGGATCTCGCCGCCCTTGCCCGGCGGCGTGTGCTCGAGGATGCCGAACACCTCGGGCTTCAGCACGTAGCGGCCGATGACCGCGTAGTTCGACGGCGCGACGTCTTTGGCCGGCTTCTCGACGAGGCCCGTGACGCGCACGACGTCGGGGTCGTCGGTCGCCTCGACCGCCGCGGCGCCGTACAGGTGGATCGAATCGGGGTCGACCTCGAGGAGCGCCACGATCGAGGCGTCACGATCGCCCTGCTCCTGGAGCATGCGCGTCAGCAGCGTGTCGCGGGCATCGATGATGTCGTCGCCGAGCAGCACGGCGAACGGCTCGTTGCCGACGTGCATGCGTGCGCGCAGCACCGCGTGTCCGAGTCCGAGCGGGTCGCCCTGGCGGACGTAGTGCATATCGGCCAGGTCGGTCGACTCGTGAACCTTCGCGAGCTTGGCCGTGTCGCCCTTCGCCTCGAGTGTCGCCTCGAGTTCGGCGACGCGGTCGAAGTGGTTCTCGAGCGCGTTCTTGTTGCGTCCGGTCACCATCAGCACATCCGTCAGACCGGCTTCGACGGCCTCTTCGACGACGTACTGGATGGCGGGCCGGTCGACGACCGGGAGCATCTCCTTCGGCATCGCCTTCGTCGCAGGCAGGAATCGAGTGCCGAGTCCTGCTGCGGGGATGACGGCCTTCGTGATCCGTTGAGTCATGCGACTCAGCGTACCGGCCGCCCCTCCGAGGCGTTCCGGCCGCATCGTCCTAGGATGTGAGCCATGCCCGACGATCCGGATGTGGACAAGCGGATCCTCCGCGCCGAACTGCGCGAGCGACGCCGCAACATGCCGGCGCACGAGCGCGAGCTCGCGACCGAGGGCTTCACCGCCCGGCTGGAAGAACTGATCGGCTCGACCGAGGCCCAGTCGATCTCGTGCTACCTGTCGATGCCGACCGAGCCGAACACCCGACCGTTCGTGAACTGGGCCGAGGCCCGAGGCATCCGCGTGCTCTTCCCGGTGACTCGCGAGGACGGCCTGCTCGACTGGACCGTCGGCGAGGAGGAGACCGAGACGCTCGGCCTGCACGGCACCCCCGAGGCGGTCGGCGAACTGCTCGGCCCGATGGCGATCAACGACGTCGATCTCATCATCGTGCCGGCCGCTGCGATCGATGCGACGGGCATGCGCCTCGGCTGGGGCAGGGGCTATTTCGACAAGACCCTCGGATCGATGGGAAAATGTCCTCCGGTGTACGCCGTGGTCTTCGACAGCGAGTTCGTCGAGACCGTGCCGCGTGAGGTGCACGACCAGCCGGTGAACGGCATCGTGACGCCCACGCGCATCATCGCGTTCTGACCGGCGAACCGCCGACGCAAACCCGAAATCGGAAGAAGCTCCATGCCCACGTACTCCTACCGTTGCACCGAGTGCGACAACGCCTTCGACATCCACCAGGCCTTCACCGACGACACGCTGACGGTCTGCGAGGTCTGCGGCGGCAAGCTCCGAAAGCTCTTCAACACGATCGGCGTGACTTTCAACGGCTCGGGCTTCTACCGCACCGACTCCCGCAACGGCGGCTCGGGTTCATCGGGTTCCGGCTCCTCCGGGTCGTCGAGCTCGGGCTCCAGCACCGGCTCCTCCGGGTCGTCTGCGTCGGGTTCCTCCTCGTCGTCCGGCGGCGGCACGACCGGCGGCGGCGCTTCAACGTCGAAGTGACCTTCGGCTAGCGTGGTGCCCGTCGGTCCCACGACACCGGGGTCCGCCGAACTCGGATCCGCCATCGACCAAGGGGGAGAGCCATGATCAAGGGCTTCAAAGAATTCATCATGCGCGGCAACGTCATCGACCTCGCGGTCGCGGTCGTCATCGGCGCTGCGTTCACCTCGGTCGTGAACGCGATCGTCGAAGGACTCATCAACCCCCTGATCAGCCTGTTGTTCAAAGCCGACACCCTCGACGACCTGACCTTCAAGCTCGGCACCGCGACCTTCGCGTACGGCACGATCATCGGCGCGATCATCTCGTTCCTCGCCGTCGCCGCCGTCGTCTACTTCGTCTTCGTGATGCCGATGAACCACTTCAAGGAGCGGGCGGAGGCCAAGCGCAAGGCGGGCCAGCCCGACCCCGAAGAGCCCGAGACCGAGCTCACCATGCTCGCCCAGATCCGCGACCTGCTCGCGGAGCGCGCCGGTGGCACCGGCGCCCATCGCGAGTAGCTAGGTCTGCTTCCAGTGCGGCGGCCGGTCGCGGGTCAGGCGTTCGTCATCGGATGAACCGGCGCCGGCCTTCCCCTTCGGCGGCCCCGCCGGGTCGTCCGGGCGATCGACCGGCGCTTCAGGCGACGGATCGGAGCCCGGCGCCGGTGTGAGACGCGCACGGCGAGCCCGACCGGAGGCGCGTTCGACGCGCTGACGCGGCTCTTCGGTCATCGGCGTTCGGCCGCGGCATCCGCGGTGCGCTCCGCATCGGGTCGCCCGAGCAGCGACGCGACACGTGAGGCGACTGCATCGGGGTTGCCGAAGAGCTCGAAGCTGTGCACACGCAGGTAGTGCCAGCCGAGGCGGCGCAGCACGTCGGGCCGTAGACGCAGCGACTCCCGAAGGCTGAGACCGGCGAGCGCGTCGTCGGTCTCGACGACGACCGCCTTGCCCGCGTTCGCAGCGGCCAGCGCGAGTCGGCCGCGATGGCCGACGCTGACCCGCACGCCGCGGCGCTCGAGCCGTGCGGCGAGGTCGTGCAGCATCGAGGGCGCCTCCCCCGTCGCGCTCGGCCCCGCAGCGCGCTCCTCGGTCTGCGTCAGCACGTTCGCAAGTGCCAGCACGCCGTGGCTCTGCCGGTCCTCGTCGATGTCCTCCGGGCGGAACGCCGAGACGACGTCCATCGAACGGCGTGCGCGGGTCATGCCGACGGCCAGCAGCCGGTCTCCACCCGGTTCGCCGAGCGAGCCGAAGTTCGAGAGCAGCCGGCCGTGCGGGGTGCGACCGTAGCCGACCGAGAAGATCACCCGGTCGCGGCTCTGCGCGACCGCCTGCTCGAGCGTGAGCACCGTGAACGGCTCCGCGCGGTCCTTGAGGATGAAGTCCGAGAGGTCGGTGCGCTTGGCGAAGGCCGCGAGCACCGACTGGTGCACGCGCCCGGCGTGCTTCGTGCTCGCGGTGATCACCATGAGCGACTCCCGCGGCCGCTTGACCGCGTGCTCCATCACGAGCTCGACGACCTTCGCCACCTCGGAGTCGATCGACTCGACGGTGCCGGTGACGGTGTCGGGCAGGCCGTTGCCGGCGACGTAGTGCAGGCCGAGGCTGCCGTGGCCGAGGAAGCTGCCTGCCCATGGCAGCGAGGAGATGCGCCCCGCGTAGAAGCGGTTGTTGACGAGTTCGGCGAGGTCCTCTCCGCCGGCACGGTAACTGCGGGTGAGCGTGAGCGTCGGCAGCAGTTCGCCGAGCCGTGCGAGCGCCGAATCGGCGTGCAGGGCGTCGACGCCGTGCTCGGTCGACGAGATCCTGGGCTGCTCGACATCGTCGAGGCCCGTCTCGAAGAGCGTGGGCGTCTGGGTCACGGGATCGCCGAACGCGACGACCTGCTTCGCCCGGCGGATGGCGCCGAGGTTCTCGGCGATGCTCGTGGCGCCCGCGTCGACGAGGATCACCGTGTCGAAGCCGATCGAATCGTCGATCGCTGCGACGTCGTACGGCGAGGCCAGCCAGATCGGGGCGAGGGCGCGGAAGAGGTGCGGCGTCTCCGCCTGCAGCGTCTCGGGTCGCACCCGGTCGCCGCGGAGCATCCGCTTCAGTCGCCCGGCCTCGTCGGCGTGGTCGACGAGCGCGACCTTCCAGTTCTCTGCGAGCCGCCATGCGAGGAGCGGGCCCGCCGCTGAGGCGTGGGCCTCGTCGACGAGCCGGAAATCCCCCTCGAGGCGGTCGAGCACCGAGGTGTTCGCGCCGAGCAGCGCCTTCTCGTGTGCGAGCACCGACTCCAGCACCGACTGCCACCATGCGAGCTCGAGTTCGGCGGCGACGGCCCGCTCGGGCACGTGGCGCTTGGCGAGGTCGAGCAGCAGCGGGTCGAGGCCGAGGTCGCGGAGTCGCCCGAGCACCGCCGTGCGCTCCTGAAGGTTGGTCAGCACCTCCGACTCGGCGGCGAGGCCCTCGAGTGCCGAGGTGAGTTCCCGAATCGGACGGGATCCGAGCTGGCGCGACGTGCCGACGACGCCCAGCGGCGCGTCGAGCGCCGCGAGGTCGCCGACGACGTGCTGGTAGGCGACGTGCACGTCGTCGATGCCGACGGGCACGCCGGGGATCGCGCCGGCATCGGAGTAGCGCTGCCAGAGCGTGCGCTGCTGCTGGATGCCGCGGAGCGCCGAGTTCAGGTCGGAGACGTGCACGCCGGGGCGCACGAACTCGAGCGCGTGCCGGCGCAGGCGCCTGCGGTTGGCGCCCGACATGCCGGGCGAGTCGCGGCGCGAGGAGGTCGCTGCGATCAGTTCGCCGAGCGGCCGGTCGAAGACCGAGGGCTGGAAGCGGTCGAGCGTCTCGCGCACATCGAGCAGCAACCGCAGGAAGACGCCGAGCTCGGCGACCGACTCGAACTCGCGCAGTCGGGTCTGGGCGATGAGCGCGCGGCCCCGGTCGAGGAGGCGCGGCAGGTCGCTGCGGGAGAGTCGCTTCGCGAGTTCGTGCGCACCGGTCGCCTCGTCGGAGGAGGTGAACGACGCCCCGTACCAGGGCGAATCGCCGGGGCCGTAGCGGAATTCGCCGAGCGAGGCTGCGCGCGCGAGGTCGCCCGCGATCTCCTCGCGACGGTCGGCGACGGCCACGAGCGCGGCGTGGTCGAGGCGCGCCGTCGTCGACGGCGGGTTCGGCACGAGTGCGAGGCTCGCAAGTTCTCCGAGCGCGTCGAGCACCGAGACGTGCAGCTCGGGATCGGTGCGGGTCAGCGCGGAGCGGTAGTCGAGCAGCACCTTGCGGAGCCGCACGAGGGCGTCGTCGACGTCTGCGACCCTGGGCCGTTCGGCCTTCTCGTTACGCGAGATCGACTGGATCAGCTCGCGGCGGAGCCCGGCGGTCGTCACGGCGGCGCCGCCGAGCCCGACCTGGCCGAGCCGGTGCGCGATGCCGTCGAGGCTCGCCCGACGGGCGCCGACCACGAGCACTCGCTTGTCCTTCGCGACGAGCGCGCCGATGGCGTTCACGATCGTCTGCGTGCCGCCGGTGCCGGGCAGCGTCTTCACGACGACCGAGGTGCCAGCTTCGATCTCGGCGACCGCCTGCTCCTGTTCGGGGTCGGCGTCGAGGAGCAGCGTGTCGGTCGACGGCGGCCGTGCGTCCTGCGCCACCGCGCGCACACGCTCACCGGTCGCGGCGACGACGGCCGCGCGAGCGGCGGGGTTGCCGGCGATCGCGTCGATGACGGGGTGGTCGAGCTTCGCGGCATCCGCTGCCATCTCGGGGCCGACCTCGGCGAACGAGGAGACGACGAGACGCGGCGCCACGTGGAACCACGGCAGGTGGCTCGTGAGCCCGCGGAGCCGGTCGATGACGGGCTGCGGCTTGAAGACGCCGTTCGTGATCGCGAGCGCCACGAACGCGTCGGCGTCGAGCGTGATCTGGAACTGCTCGCGGAGTTCCCGGGCGAGCGCCGGGTTCAGGAACGGCTGGCCCTTGAGCTTCAGTTCGAAGTCGCGCCCGTATCGACGGATGGCGAGGGGGCGCAGCAGCACCGGGGCAAGGAACTCCTCCCCTGCGTTGCGCCACGAGGCGAGGCCGATCGCCAGGTGCACCGACTCGATGCCGCGCACCGAGCGCAGCTCGATGCCCTTCTGGGTGATCTCGGCCGCGGCGAGCCTCGCGTTGCGGAGCGCGAGCTCGTCGCGGATGAGGCTCGAGAGGAGGGTGGACTTGCCGGTGATGAACTGCGGCAGGCCGCCGGGATGCGTCGTAGAGAGCTCGATGCGGGTGTGCGGGGTGTCGACGAAGCGTGCGAGCGGCGAGCGGCCGCCCACTGCGGCGAGCTCGGCGTTCCACCGCCGCCATGCGGGTTCGGCGACGTTGCCCGCGACGAGGTCGGGGTCGCCGAGGCTCAATCCATCGGGGCTCGTGATGTCGTGTCGCATATGCTCCGGGGTGAGGTTCTCGGCGGCAGCATCGACTTCGGGGTCGAGGATGTCCTCCTCGTCGTGATTCCGATCGAGCCGCCGCACACCGACACCATACGTGGAATCACGCGGATTCCTCGGAGCATCGCCGCGCGAGGAGCTCTTTCGATACCCCCAGGGTATTGTGCTACCGTCGCCCGAGTGAGTCCAGCACTGCCCGTGAGCCCTGCCGCAACGTCCGAGTCCCCCGCAACGCCCCCGCGCACGACGGTCGTCGTCGGCGGCGTCGCCGGCGGCATGTCCGCCGCGACACGCCTGCGCCGACTCGACGAGGAGCGCGAGATCATCGTGCTCGAGCGAAGCAGCGAGGTCTCGTTCGCGAACTGCGGCCTGCCCTACCACGTGTCGGGCGTGATCGCGGATCGGGATGCCCTGTCGCTGCAGACGCCGGAACGGCTCGCGGCGCGATTCCGCATCGACGCGCGGGTGCGACACGAGGCCGTGGCGATCGACCGTGCGGCGAAGACCGTCACGGTGCGCCGGCTCGACGACGACACGACGACGGAGATCCGCTACGACGAGCTCGTGCTCTCCCCCGGTGCGGCGCCACGTCGGCTCGCGAACGCGGCGACGGATGCCCCGGTGCGCACGCTCCGCACCCTCGACGACCTCGACCGGATCATGGCCGACCTCGACGCGATGCCGGCCTCCGGCCCGGTCGTGGTCATCGGCGGCGGGTTCATCGGCATCGAGATGGCCGACAACCTGCTCCGGCGAGGGCTCGACGTCACGCTCGTGCAGCGCGGCGCCCACCTGCTCGCCGATCTCGACGAGGAGATGGCGTCACCCATCGCCGACCACCTCGTCGGACTCGGCATCGACGTGCGCCTCGGTCAGCCCGTCGTCGCGATCGACGCCGACCACGTGCTGCTCGGCGACGGCAGCCGGTTGCCGGCCGCGCTCGTGATCACCGCGATCGGCGTGACCCCCGAGGCAACCCTCGCCGCCGATGCCGGCATCGCGATCGGCGCGAGCGGCGGCATCGCGGTCGACGCCTTCCACCGCACGAGCGACCCGGCGATCTTCGCGATCGGCGACGCCGCGGAGAAGCGCGACGCGAACGACGGCACCGGCACGCTGACGACCCTCGCCGGCCTGGCCAACCGCCACGGACGCGCCGTCGCCGACACGATCGCCGGAACAGCGGCCCCGTCACGGCCCGCCCTCGGGACGTCGATCGTCGATGCGGCCGGCCTCACCGCCGCGAGCGTCGGCTGGTCGGAGCGCGTCGCCCGCGAACGCGGTCGCGAGGTCCGCGTCATCCACACCCATCCGTTCTCCCACGCCACGTACTATCCCGGCGCAGCGCCGCTCTCGCTGAAGCTCGTGATCGACGCCCACGACGACCGCATCCTCGGAGCGCAGGCCGTCGGCACCGACGGCGTCGACAAGCGCATCGACGTCATCGCAACGGCGATGAGCATCGGCCTCGCGGCATCCGCGCTCGCCGATCTCGAGCTCGCGTACGCGCCGCAGTACGGATCGGCGAAGGACCCGATCAACATGCTCGGCTACGTCGCGCGCAATCTCGCGAGCGGCGAGGATCGCATCATCCAGTGGCACGAACTCGAGCACGAGCTGGCCACCGGCGCCGTGCTCCTCGACGTGCGCGCCGAGGCGCAGCTCGCCGAGGGGCGCATCCCCGGTTCGCACTGGATCCCGGTGGAGTCCCTTCGCGAGCGTCACGGCGAGTTCGCGGGCCGCCGTGTCGTCGTGCAGTGCCGCGTCGGGCAGGGCGCGCACACCGCCGCCCGCCTGCTCGCCGGGCTCGGCCACGACGTCGTGAACCTCGACGGCGGCTACCTCACCTGGCGCGACGGCCGGCGCGCCAGGGAGCTCGCCGAGCTGCCGCTCGCCGCGTGAACCCCGCACCCCCACCCGCTGCCGACACCGGCACCCGACCAGACACCGAAACAGGAGCCCCGATGCGAACCATCACCCCGAACGACGTCCACGCGATCACCGACGCCGTCATCCTCGACGTGCGCGAGCCGAACGAACTCGCCCAGGCCCGCATCGAGGGCACGCTCGACATCCCACTCGGCGAGCTCGTCGACCGCGTCGCCGAGGTGCCGAGCGACACGACGGTCTACGTGCTGTGCCACGCGGGCGGCCGGAGCGCCCAGGCGGCGCAGTACCTCGAGAGTCGCGGCGTCGACGCGGTGAACATCGACGGCGGTATCGTCGCGTGGCACCAGGCCGGGCTGCCCGTCACGCTCGGCGGCGCGGCGTGACGACCGCCTCCCTGTCCAAGGCCGATGCGCAGCGCCGCATCGCCAACCGGCTGAAACGGGCTCGCGGCCAGCTCAACGCCGTCATCGATGCGGTCGAGTCGGGTGCCGACTGCCGCACGGTCGTCACCCAGCTCTCCGCGGTCTCGAGTGCGCTCGACAAGGCCGGCTTCGCGGTCATCTCGACCGCGATGCGCGAGTGCCTCGCCGAGCCCGACGGGTCGCCGACCGCGGATGCCTCGGAGCGCCTCAGCGTCGACGAACTCGAGAAGCTCTTCCTCACGCTCTCCTGAGCGCGTCTGCCGAGGGCGCCGCAGCACGCACGGCGGAGCACCGCCGCGGCGGCCCGGAGGCACGCCGCAGCGGTCTCGGATCAGATCGGATCAGATCGAGGCGAGCTCGAGGCCGTGTGCCGCGGCGACGCCCTCGTTCGTGAGCTTGCCGGCGGTCGCGTTCAGGCCCTTGGCGAGGGCGGGGTCCGCGGCGAGCGCGGCCTCCCAGCCGAGGTCGGCGATCTTCAGCGTGTACGGCAGCGTCGCATTCGTGAGCGCGGGCGTCGATGTCGCGGGCACCGCACCGGGCATGTTGGCGACGCAGTAGTAGATCGCGTCGTGCACCCGGAAGGTCGGCTCGGCGTGCGTCGTCGGGCGCGAGCCCTCGAAGCATCCGCCCTGGTCGATCGCGATGTCGACGAGCACGGAGCCCGGCTTCATCGCGGCGACCATCGCGTCGCTGACGACCTTCGGTGCGGCGGCACCGGGAACGAGCACGGCGCCGACGACGAGGTCGGCGTCCTTCAGCTGCCGCGCGATCTCGTACGGCGACGAGGCGAGGGTGTGGATGCGGTGGTCGTAGCGGGCGTCGATCTCGCGCAACTTCGGCAGCGAGATGTCGAACACGGTGACGTCGGCGCCGAGGCCCAGCGCGGTCGCCGCAGCCTGCTCGCCCGCGACGCCGCCGCCGATGACGACGACCTTGGCGGGGGAAGTGCCGGGAACACCCGCGAGCAGCACTCCGCGCCCGCCCCTCGAGGCGAGCAGCTCGGCCGCGCCGACCTGCGGCGCGAGACGGCCGGCGACCTCGCTCATGGGAGTGAGGAGCGGCAGCGAGCGGTCGGCGAGCTGCACCGTCTCGTAGGCGATCGCGGTGACGCCCGAGTCGAGGATCGCCCGGGTCAGCGGCAGGTCGGCCGCGAGGTGGAGGTACGTGAAGAGCGTGAGGTCGGCGCGGAGGAACCCGTACTCGGCCGCGATCGGCTCCTTGACCTTCAGCACGAGGTCGGCCGACCACGCCTCCGCGGCGGTCGCGACGATCGTCGCGCCGGCCTCGGCGTACTCGGCGTCGAGGTACCCGGCCCCCGTGCCGGCACCGGCCTGGATGGCGACCTCGTGGCCCCGGGTGGCGAGCGCGTGCACGCCCGCGGGCGTCATCGCGACGCGGAACTCGTTGTTCTTGATCTCTGCAGGCACGCCGATGCGCATGGGGGTTGCTCCGTTGCTGTGGTTCGAATGTCGTGGTGACAAGTGGCACAATTCTCGCCGCTTGTTCGCTGCTCCGACAGATCAACCGCACAGAATTCGATAGAATGACGAAATCCGCTGCACTCATTCGAATCAAGGATGTCTCGATGCCCGATGCACCGCAGATCAGCGCACCCGGCGCTGAACCCACGCCGGTCGTGCTCGACGCGATCGACCGCCAGATCATCGCCCGGCTCCACGAGAACGCGCGCATCCCCAACGTCGACCTCGCCCGCGCGGTCGGCGTCTCGCCCTCGACCTGCCTGGCACGCGTCCGCTCGCTGCGCGAACGCGGCGTCATCGTGCGCTACACCGCCGAGATCGATCCCGCAGCGCTCGGTTACCACCTGCAGGCGCTCGTGAGCGTGCGCATCCGGCCGGGGGCCCGGCACCTCATGGAGCAGATCTCCGACGAACTCCGCACGCAGCCCGAGGTCTCCCAGCTCTTCTTCCTCGGCGGATCCGAGGACTTCCTCATCCATGTGCGCGTGCGCGACAGCGACCACGTGCGCCAGTTCGTGCTGAAGAACCTCTCGGCGAACCCGGCGGTCGCCCTCACAGAGACGAACCTCGTCTTCGAGCACCACACCGCGTTGTCGGCCGGCCTGCGCGCCGTGATCTGAGGCGGGGACCTCTCGCCAGCGGAGGCTGTACGGTCCTATCGTTGAGGCCATGGCGCCCAACGAGATCGTCGCCCCCATGCTCGCCAAGGCCGTTCCCGGCGTGCCCGATCCCGACTCGGTCGACGGCGGCCTCGCGTACGAACCGAAATGGGACGGCTTCCGCGGCATCGTCTCGTTCGACGGCGAAGACGTCGAGATCGGCAGCCGAGGGGCGAAGCCGCTCACCCGGTACTTCCCCGAGCTCGTCGAGGCGTTCACGCGCCTCCTGCCGGTGCCGTGCGTGCTCGACGGCGAGATCGTGATCTCGACAGCCCGCACCGGGCAGGCGCGGCTCGACT
Source organism: Agromyces sp. NPDC056389 (assembly GCF_042262385.1). Taxonomy (NCBI): domain Bacteria; kingdom Bacillati; phylum Actinomycetota; class Actinomycetes; order Micrococcales; family Microbacteriaceae; genus Agromyces; species Agromyces sp. NPDC056389. The sequence goes on along the minus strand of NZ_JBHJPN010000003.1, from coordinate 609,260 downwards.
GGGAGGCGCTGTCCCAGCGCATCCACCCCGCTGCGAGCCGGGTCGAGCTGCTCGCGCGCGAGACCCCGGCGATGTTCGTGGCATTCGACCTGATCGAATCCGACGGCGTCTCGCTGCTCGACCGGCCGTTCTCCGAGCGCAGGGCAGCGCTCGAACGCCTCGTCGGCGACATCGGCGACCCGATCAGGTTGACCCGCATCACGACAGACGTCTCGCTCGCCCGACGCTGGCTCGAGGAGTTCGAGGGCGCCGGCCTCGACGGCGTCGTCGCCAAGCCGCTCGCCGCGACCTACTCCCCCGGCAAGCGCGTGATGCTGAAGGCGAAGCATCACCGCACCGCCGACGTGGTCGCGCTCGGCTACCGCATCCACGCCTCGGGCAGCGGCGTCGGCTCGATCCTGCTCGGCCTCTACGACGACGAGGGGCGGCTCCGCAACGTCGGCGGCATGTCGGCGTTCAGCAATGCGCGGCGGCTCGAACTCATCGACGAGCTCGCGCCGTACGTCGTCCGCGGCGACGACGGCGCGGCGGTCACCGGCGAGACGGAGCGCAGTCGATTCTCATCGGGCCGCGACGTGTCGTTCGTGCAACTGCGGCCGGAGCTCGTCGCCGAGGTGCGCTACGACCAGCTCGAAGGCGACCGCTTCCGCCACACGGCGCAGTTCGAACGATGGCGGCCCGACCGCGAGCCGCGCTCGTGCACCTTCGAGCAGATCGAGCGGCCGGTCGCGTACGACCTCGACGACGTGCTCGGCTGAGGCGAAGGGGCAGGAACGTGAGCTCGGCGACCCGCACCGCGCACCGCTACGAACGTGAGAGCGTCGAGTTCGCGCGAACCTTCGCATTCCTCGACGCGGTCTATGCGATCGCCCTGACCCTCCTCGTCGTGAACATCGATCCGCCCGAGGCCTCCGAGTGGCAGAGCATGTCGACGCTCCTCGCGAGCGGCCTCGGCTGGCAACTGCTCGGGTTCGGCGTCAGCTTCGCCGTGATCGCCGTGTTCTGGCGCGCCAACCACCGCATCGTCGCGGGGTTCAGCGCGATCACTCCAGCGGTCATCACGGCGAACCTCGTGGCGATCGCCTTCGTCGTGCTCATCCCCTTCTCGACCCAGGGTGTGAGCGACCTCGAACTGGCCGACGCACCGCTGACCGTCACGGTCTACGCGCTGAACATCAGCGTCGCCGTGCTCGCCCAGTCGGCGGTCTTCTTCATCGCCCGCCGCGACGGAGTGCTCCGCGACCCGCTTCCGCGCCGCGCCGACACGGTGAAGTTCATCGACACCCTCATGACGCCGGCCGTCTTCCTCGCCTCGATCCCGGTCGCCTACCTCTTCGGCACCGACTGGGCCCGGTGGACGTGGGCGCTCCTCATCGTCATCGGGCCGCTCAGCGGGCGCTGGTCGACACGGCGCATCGCGCGCATCCAGGCGTCGGCAGCGTCGGAACTCACGTCACCGGGCTGAACGGGTTCGGGAGATCGGGCAACGACTCGAGCTTCGTCAGTCCCACATACACGTACGCGTCCCTCTCCTCGAGGTACGTCTCGTAGAACAGGTCGTAGCCCACCGGAAGATCAGCGGGATCCCACGTCCAGACATCGAGGTAGGCGACCGTTCCCTCGACGCGATAGGCGCCACTGTACTCGAGGCCGCTCAGCCGGACCGTCGCCCCCTCCCATCTCGGGAAGTCCGCACCGCCGCACTCCCACATCTCGCCGATGATCCGTGCCCCGAACGAGACGTCGGCGAGGTCGACGGCGCCGGCACATTCGCTCGGATCCGGTTCCTCGACATACGAGGTGACGTGGACGATCCGATCGAATCCGTCCACACGCTCGGTATCGGGCGCTCCCCGCCCGATACCGGCGTCCTCGGCGATATCGGATCGGAGCTGCTCCCGGAGCTCATCCGCGTGCTCGCGCTTCCACTCCTCGATGTCCCGATCGACGGCGTCTCCGGCGATGTAGAGGGCCGTCGTCTCAGCCTGGAAGTCGATGTTGGACGGCACCGGCAGATCATGGATGCGCTCAGCGGCGTTCATCCAGACATGCGGTGCCAGCTCCGGCGGAAGCAGTGGCCGTGCCGCCCGAACCTCTTCGATCTGGCTCTGCAGCAGCTCCGCGAGTCGATCCAGCTCGCGCCGCGCCGCGATCCGTGCGCGATCGAGTTCGGACCTCGCCGCCGCGCCGATCCGCTCGGACGGCGCATCCAACGTCGCGGCCGCGAACGAGATCTCTGCCTCTGAGATCGCGATCGCCTCCTCTGCAGCGAGACGACGCTCCGCGAATCGTTCGGTCTCCGAATGGAACGCCCCATTCGCGCTGACTCCGACCTCGCCGAGGAGGAATGACGCCGGAATGAGGAGTGCTCCCCAGAGCAGTACCGACACTCCGAGCGCGATCACGAGGACCCTTCGTCCTCGAGAACGTCGAGGCGATGGGTCGCCTGCGCGAGCGCCCGACCGCATCGACCGGGCGTCGAGTCCCGCAGAATCCATCAGTAGCCTCTCGGTCGGTGACGCCCGACTGTACTGGAGGAATCGACGCCGGGGAATCCCCGGTTCACGAGCGCGTCAATTCCGACCCTCGCGAGGTGCGACGATTGAAGGATGCCCGTCGACACGTACCCGTTCGTGGAGGAGCTCGCGATCGCGAGGTTCGTCGGTCCGCTGAACCTGAGCCGCGGCCGCACCGCCGAACGCGCCGGTGCCGTCGTCTCGTTGGACTGGGACCCCGCCCACTTCCGGTTGAGCGCCGAGGTGCGCGGCACCGCACCCGAACCGTACCGCTCGACGGTGAAGCTCGACCTCGGCATGCCGGGGCGGGCGACGATCCTCGCGGGCGCGTGCACGTGCCCGGTCGGGCGCAACTGCAAGCACGTCGCAGCAACCCTGATCGCCGCGGCCGAACGGCACAAGCGCGAGCAGGCCGACGCCGCCGACCTCGAGGCCAGCGACGCGGCGAGCGCTGCGGCGACCGGATGGCGCGGAGAACTGGCTGTGCTCGCCGGCGCCGCGCACGGCTCCTCCGGGCCGGCGGATGACGCGGCGATCCGTCAGCCGCTCGCACTCCAGTTCGAGCTGCGCGAACGGGTCTCCCGCAAGGCCAGCGCCCGCCAGACGGCCCGCGACGAACCGGCGTCGTCGGCGGCTTCGGTCGATCGCCTCGCCGTACGCCCGGTGACCCGCGGCAGCCGCGGCGGCTGGATCAAGGGCAGCCTGACCTGGCAGAACATCGGCTTCCAGGGTCGTGCAGGCGGGTTCGACCCCGCGCAGGCGCGCTGGTTCGCCGAGTTCTCGCTGCTGAAGGGCACGAGGCACTCCGCGTTCGCCGAGTACGGCTCCGCGTGGATCTCGCTCGACGAGTACGAGAGCCGCACGCTGTGGGCCCTGCTCGACGCCGCGCCACGACTCGGCATCGCACTCGTCGGCGGAACGGCGCGCACGGTGATCGACATCGCACGACCCGCGGTGATCGGGCTCGACGCTCGGCTCGCAGCAGGCGTGCCCGGTGAGGACCAGCAGCACGAGGCGGGCACGCCTGCCTCGTCGGATGCTGCCTCCTCGCGCGACACCGACCTCGTGCTCGCCCCGTCGGTCGCCGTCGGCGGACGCAGCTACCCGACCGAGCTCGTGCGACTCATCGGTGACCACGGCGTCTACGCCTTCGACTTCCTGGACGGCACGATCACGCTCGCGCCGCTCGCAGCGCCGCTCACCGCCGCCGGCCGCGCCGCGGTGCGTCGACGCGCACCGATCATCGTTCCCGCCGCAGAGGTCGACGCGTTCGTCGACGAGCAGTACCCGGCGCTGGCACGGTCGCTGCGCCTCGCAAGCGGCGACGGCAGCTTCGCACTGCCCGAGCTGCCCCCTGCGACGCTCGTGGCGACCATGCACCACGAGCCGAACCACGTCGTGCGACTCGAGTGGCAGTGGGAGGCCGACGGCGGGCGAAGGTTCGCGCTCGACGCCCCCGACGCCGAGTTCCACGATCCCGAACGGGAGCGGCTCGTCGCGACATCGGCTGCCGTACTGCTCGCCGACGATCCTGCCGGCCTGCCGGCGGTCGCCCCCGGCACCGAGCCGAGGCTCCGCCCGGAGGCGGAGCTGCGCGGTCTCGCGAGCGCCGAGTTCACGGCCCGGCTCGTGCCGCGGCTGCAGGAGCTCGAGCGGCTGCGGATCGACGTCGTCGGGGAACCGCCCGCGTACCGCGAGCTCGTCGAGGCGCCGACGCTCACCGTCACCACGGTCGAGAGCGATCGCACCGACTGGTTCGACCTCGGCGTCGTCGTCACGGTCGAGGGCAAGCGGGTGCCGTTCGGGCCGCTGTTCAGCGCGCTCGCGAAGGGTCGGGCGAAGCTCCTCCTCGTCGACGGCAGCTACCTGTCGCTGAAGCAACCGGTGTTCGACCCGCTGCGCGAACTCATCGAGGAGGCCGGTTCGCTCCGCGAGTGGGAGGCCGGCCTCACCATCAGCCGCTACCAGACGAGTCTCTGGGCGGAGTTCGAGGACCTCGCCGACCAGTCGGAGACGGCCGTGGCCTGGCGCGAGACGGTCGCCGGGCTCCGCGCCGCCGACGGCGTCGACGAGATCGCCCCGCCCGCCGGGCTCGCGATGGAGCTGCGGCCCTACCAGCTCGCCGGATTCCGCTGGCTCGCATTCCTGCACCGGCACGGCCTCGGCGGCATCCTCGCCGACGACATGGGCCTCGGCAAGACCGCGCAGACGCTCGCGCTCATCGCGCACGCCCATGAGACCGCCGCCGAGGGCGAGCGTCGCCCGTTCCTGGTCGTGGCGCCGACCTCGGTCGTCTCGAACTGGGCGGCGGAGGCCACGCGCTTCGTGCCGGGCCTGCGCGTCGAGACGGTCACCGCCACGAGGGCGGCCAGCGGAACACGGCTCGCGGATGTCGCGGCGCGCGCCGACATCGTCGTGACGAGCTACGCGATCCTGCGCCTCGACGCCCCCGAGTTCGCCGGCCTCGACTGGGCTGGGCTCGTGCTCGACGAGGCGCAGTTCGTGAAGAACCACTCGTCGAAGGCGAATGCGGCCGCACGCGACATCCGTGCGCCGTTCCGCCTGGCCGTCACCGGCACGCCCGTCGAGAACAACCTCATGGAGCTGTGGGCGCTGCTCAAGATCGTCGCGCCCGGGCTCTTCCCCTCGGCCCGCGGCTTCGCCGAGCGCTTCGCCCGGCCGATCGAGAACGACCACAACGCCGAGCGCCTGGCCACGCTGCGCCGGCGCATCCGCCCGTTCATGCTGCGCCGCACGAAGGACGTCGTCGCGCCCGAGCTGCCGCCGAAGCAGGAGCAGGTGCTGACCGTGCAGCTCGACCCCGAGCACCAGCGGGTCTACGACGCGTTCCTGCAGCTCGAGCGGCAGAAGCTGCTCGGCCTCATCGACGACCTCGATCGCAACCGCTTCACGGTGTTCCGCTCGCTCACCCTGCTCCGCATGCTGAGCCTGCATGCGGCGCTCATCGATTCGGAGCAGTACGCCGAGGTGCCATCGGCGAAGCTCGACGCCCTCTTCGACCAGCTCGACGAGGTCGTTGCGGAGGGGCACCGTGCGCTCGTCTTCAGCCAGTTCACCTCGTTCCTGCAGATCGCCGCAGCGCGACTCGAGGCCGCGGGCGTGCCGTACGCCTACCTCGACGGGTCGACCACTCGCCGCGGCGACGTCATCGCGAAGTTCCGCGAGGGCAGCGCCCCCGTGTTCCTGATCAGCCTGAAGGCCGGCGGCTTCGGCCTGAACCTCACCGAGGCCGACTACGTGTTCCTGCTCGACCCGTGGTGGAACCCGGCGAGCGAGGCGCAGGCCGTCGACCGTGCGCACCGCATCGGCCAGTCGAAGTCGGTGAACGTCTACCGCATGGTCGCAGAGGGCACGATCGAGGAGAAGGTGATGGCGCTGAAGGCCCGCAAGGCGAAGCTCGTCTCATCGATCATGGACGACGGCGAGCTCTTCAGCGAGACGCTCACCGCCGACGACATCAGGGGCCTGATCGGCGGCTGAACCGTTGCTGGTGCCCCTGGAGGGACTCGAACCCCCAACCTGCTCCTTAGGACGGAGTTGCTCTTCCATTGAGCTACAGAGGCTGGCCGCATCCGAGTCTACCCGCCGCGCGGTAGCGTGTTCTGCGGCGCGCGAGCGTCGGTGGATCGCGGCGGTGCCGCAGAACGGAGCGGCATGAGCGGATCGACGGGCACGAGGTTCTGGGTGGGAGCGTCGACGGTCGGTGCGCTCGGCACTGCGGCGCGCGGCATCCGCTCGCTCGACATCGCGGCCGACGGCGTCGCAGCACTCGGCGAACCCGTCGACGTCGGCCCGAATCCCATGTTCCTCGCCGTCTCACCGGCCACGGGCGTGCTCGGCATCGTGCACGAACTCACCGAGGGCCGCGTCTCGACGTGGACGTTCGAGGGCGACACGCTCGCGCCCTTCGGGCTGCTGGGCGCCACCGGGGCCGCCGACCCCTGCCACCTCGCGTTCGACGAGTCCGGCGGACTGATCTTCGCGGCGAACTACTCGGGCGCACGCGTCTCGGTGCATCACGTCGCTCCGGATGCCCCGGCCGACGTCGCCCTCAGCGCCGACTTCTCGGGTTCGGGCCCGAACCGGGAGCGCCAGGAATCGTCCCATCCCCATCAGGCGGTGCTCGACACGGCACGAGACCGGCTGCTCGTGCCCGACCTCGGCTCCGATCGGGTGCGCGTGCTCGCGCTCGATGCGCTCCCCGAAGCCCTCGGCCATGACGAGCAGCGCGACATCGTCGTGCACGCCGGCGCTGGCCCCCGACACCTCGTGATCGCCGGCGACCTCGCCGTCACCGCGAACGAACTCGACCGCACGGCGAGCATCATCGACCTCGCCGAGGGTCGTGAAGTGGCGTGGTTCCCGATCGGCGACGACGTCGAGCCGCGCGGGCTCGGCTGCTCGGCGATCCGGCTGACCCGCGGCGGCATCGTGCTCATCGGCGATCGAGACGCCGACGCGCTGCGCGCCATGCGGCTCGACCCCGAGGCGCGCACGCTCGAACTCGTCTCGACGATCGCGACGGGCGGGCGGCATCCACGCGATCTCGAGCTGACGCACGACGAACGGTTCGCGCTCGTCGCCGATCAGGGCTCTGACTCGATCGCGATCGTCGCGCTCGACACGGTCGGAGTGCCGGTGCGCGTCGTCGGTGTCGTCGAGACGCCGGCCCCCGCCTGCCTGGCGCGGGCCTAGCGGTCCCGGGCCCGAGGCGGCCCGTCGGACTGCGACGGACGGCGACGACGTTCGGGCTCAGCCCGGCGGGTAGAGGTACAGCGCGTCGGCTGCGGCGATCGTACGACGATGGTACGAGTGGTCGGAGTTCTGGTTGTACTCCTCGATGTTCACGCTTCCGTCGGCGTTGATCGACTGCACGTAGGCGACGTGGTTGTAGGGGAACCAGGCGACCGCGCCGATGACCGGTTCGCTCGACGTCGGCCATCCCTTGCTCGCCCAGGCGTCGGCCCAGGCGTATGCGCTGCCGGAGGCGAGGTTCGACCAGTCCCACTTCCAGGGGGCGCTCGTGACCCCGGCGTCGCGGTTCATGCGCCAGGCCACGAAGTCGACGCACTCGCGGAAGTAGTACCGCAGCGGCGACAGCCCTCCGCCGTAGTCGTCGGGTGTCTGGTCCCACCAGGGGTAGTCGTCGCCCTCGGCCTTGACGGTGTAGATGGCGTAGCTGCCGGAGCCGCGCGACGCGAGGTTGGCCGCCCATGCGGCCTTGTCGCGCTCCTCCTGGTCGAGGGCCGCAGCCTCGATCTCGGCCTTCGTCTCGACGGTGTACGCCTCGGTCGACAGCGGAGCACCGCTCACGAGCGAGGAGACCTCGACGTCTTGCGCTTCGGCCCGCGAGAGGCTGAAGGCGCCGGATGCCCCGAACGTCTCGCCGCCCGGCATGAACGCGTATGCCGGCAGCGCGACGGTGCCGACGATCGCCGGCACCACGAGCATCGTCGAGAAGACGCGGAACGGGCCGTTCCGGCGGGTGGGCACGCGAGGTGCGCGGGTGACGGCCGCTGCGACATCGGCTGCCGCTGAGGAGTCCGGTGCGGCCGGTACGGATGCCGCGGCACCCGCTCGACCCTTCGGCTGTTTGGAGCGTCGTCGCTCGGCTGGGGCGCTTCGTCGCGCTCGACCTCGGTCGGCCGATCGACGCGAGGAGCGCGGGCGCTCCGATGCGTCGTTCGTCTCGTCACCGTTCAACAGTTGGACCTCCGGGCACCGTTCCGAGGCCGCAGTGCAGCCCGGGAATGGAGTGGCTTCTCGGGTGTGCCGGCGACTCGGGGACGCCGGACTCGTTTCACCTTAGGGCACAGCTCGCGTCTTTGTCACGGCCTGCCCGTCATCGTGCGGGAGCTGCGGCACATCGTCACCCTGCTCGACCGCGCCCGTATTGCGCAGGAAGACGATGACCCAGCTGAAGACCAGCACGGCGACGATCAGTTCGACGGCGGTGAGGTTGTAGTACCCGCTGATGAAGAAGGCTGCGAGCACCACGATGACGCCGACGTAGACGTACCCGAGCACGATGAACACCTTCGGCATCGTCGGCAGCAGCGCATGCAGGCTCAGCACCATGACCACGTACACGATCGCCATGCCCGTCGCCGAGAGGTTGTGCGCGCCGAGGAACTCGTCGACGGGGAAGATGCCGACGCAGGCGAGCAGGATTCCGATGACGATCAGGCCCAGTCGCACGAGGTTTCGGCCCCGTCGCTCGGCGTGGGTGTCGGCGGGAAGGAACGACGTCGCGTAGTGCGCGATGGTCGTCACCATCACGCCGGCGATGACGAGCGTCAGGTTGAACGCCAGAGCCGAGACGTCGTCGCTGATGCCGAGCGTGCTGAGGTTCTTCTGCCACCAGAGCGGATCGGTCGCGCTCAGCATGCTCGCGAGCGCCCCGACGGCGAGGAACAGCGCGAGCACGAGCGAGAGCAGCATCGGCGTGAGGTTCACCGCCGAGAGATAGGCCATGTAAGCCGAGACCGCCATGGCGACCCCGCCGAGGATCGCGGCCGGGAACCCGTAGACGAGGGCCCCGACGAAGCTCTCGCTGAGCAGCGATGCCAACCCGGTCCAGCCGAGGAGGGCGATGACGCCGAGCGCGAGCGCCAAGGCGGCGACGTCGAACCAGTGCAGGCGCCGCCGGAACCCCGGCGCCGTGCGGGCACGGGAGCGGCGCACCGCGCAACCGAACACGAACGCGACGAGCGCGGCGATGCCGCCGCCGATCGCCGCGTAGACGCCGATCGATCCGTGACCGGCGATCGGCACGTCGCGGTCCCAGAAGACGAACAGGCCGATGAGGCCGCCGACGGCGAACGCCGCCGCTCCGACGAGGAGGGCCGAGGACTCCTTGGCCTCCGCGCTCCGGGCGGGATGCCGCAGCATCTGCGCGAGAGCTGACGATTCGACCATTCCGATCCTCCTGCACGTCCGCACCGGCGGAGCCGAAACGAGCTCCCGATCGGCAGCGTAGACCCGCCGTGCCCCGGAGGGAAGAACCCGCGCCCGACCTGACGGACGACCGGGTCAGGCCGCCGTCGCGAGGTACTCGTCCCACTGCGGAAGCGGTCGCTCGAACCCGCGCGCCACCCAGTTGCGCCCGGTCGGGCGCCCGGGCGTGAATCGGAGCTCCCAGCCCATCTCGGCCGGCGTGCGGTCGCTCTTCGTGTTGTTGCAGCGAAGGCAGCAGGCGACGAGGTTCTCCCAGGTGTCACGCCCGCCCCTCGAACGCGGAAGCACGTGGTCGATCGTCGCCGCCGGCCGGGCGCAGTACGCGCATGCGTGGTCGTCACGTCGGAGCACCCCCCGCCGGCTCACCGGCGCCTGATTCATCCGAGGAGCGCGCACGTACCGGGTCAGGAGGATGACGCTCGGTCGCTGCCACGATCCGTTCGCGGCGCAGACCGGGTTTCCGACGTCGTGCTGGATGACGGTGGCCTTGTGATTCATGACGAGGAGCAGCGCCCGCTTGAAGGAGACGACGGCGAGCGGCTCATAGCCCGCGTTGAGCACGAGGGTGCGCATGGAGTGCCTTTCGATCGGTGCTGGATGGCTTCCAGCCGCGTGAACGGATCGGCGGTCCGAGAGGACGTCGGGCGATGCGGGGCAACACCGGATCGCGGTGGCTCGAGGAGCCCGGAGAACAGAGAACGGGCACCGTCGTGATGACAGTGCCCGTCGGGGCGTAGGCCCGGGTGGTGCTCGTTCGACTGCTGCGCCGATGGTCGAAGTGCGCGCGCGCATCCGTGGAATGGATGCTGCACGACTGGCTCATCGGCTTCTCCTGCCCGGATCTCTCGGATCGTCAGGGTCTCAGGTTAGAACACGAATGGCGCGCCGGGAACTTCCGGCGCGCCATTCACGCGTGCTGTCACGCGATGTTCATCGATCAGATGCCGATGCGCACGATGTAGTAATCGCTCGTCCAGATGGGCTGAACGCGAACGGATGCGCCTTCGTAGGGCGCGTGCAGGATCATGCCGTTGCCGGCGTAGAACCCGTCGTGACCCGGCATGATCACGAGGTCGCCGGGCTGGGCGTCGGCCTCGGAGATGCGGGTGCCCATGGCACCCTGACCGGCCGAGGAGTGGGGCATGCTGACGCCGAACTGCGCGTAGACGTACATCACGAAGCCCGAGCAGTCGAACCCGGCGGGCGTGGCGCCGCCGTAGACGTAGGGGACGCCGGTGTACTGCGTCGCGACGCTGTAGACGCTCGCGAGGTCGAAGTTCGGGTACGGCGGGTTGGCGAGGAAGTCACCGACCGACGGGCCCGAGTACGACGCGGCGTACGACGTCATGGCCTGCTCCGCGGCGACTCGCGCGGCTTCGGCCTGAGCAGCTGCCTCGGCGGCCGCCTGCAGTTCGGCGCCAGAGACGGTGTCGTAGCCGTCGGTCGTCACCGGGGCGGCGATGACGTCGTCGGTCACCTCGACCGACTGCGCCTGCGCCTTGGTCAACTTCGTCACATCCGTCTGCGCGAACTGCGGACCGGTCGAGCCGGGCGCGAATGCGTATGCCGGGATCGCGAGCGTGCCGACGATGCCGGCCGAGACCGCCATCACGAGCACGTTCGCGACCGGACCGCGGCGCAGTCGACGCGTCGACGGCAGCGTCGACGCGACGCGAGCCGCGGCATCAGGCTGGGGGGAAGTGGGGGAAACGGGTGCTTTCGCGGCGATGATCGCCTTCGTCGCAGCTCCGCGGGCGGGGTTCCTGGTGAGCCGTCGCCGTGAGAATCGAGCCAAAATGTGTACCTCCGTCGCCCCATGACAACGGATGTCACCCCACCGGATGCGCACGCGGGCGCTTACGGGTACTTGATCGAGCGGTGGGCTTGGGAGGCGTCTCGACCCTGGTCCTCCGACTGGCTTCTCGCCGGCGGACTCGAATGAGACTACGCGAGGAGTGCCCGAATGTCACATTCTGGTCACAGCGCGGCGCTGATCAGGCTATTTGGCGATGAAGAGGTGGCTCGCGACTTCGGTCGGCAGCTCGAGTCCGCCCTCGACGCCGTCGACGACGACGAGCACGTAGCCGCCTGCGCGGCTGAACGTCGCGATGGCACCGGGCACGACCCCGGCCTGCTTCATCTGGCTGAGGAGCTCGGGATCGAACTGCACGGGCTCGCCGAGTCGGCGGAGCACGCCGCGCACGGGCTCGTCGCTCGCCTCGACGGCTTCGACGAGGTTGACGACGCCCTCCATGAAGGCGTCGGCGGGCGGAAGCCCGAGTTCTTCGAGTCCGGGAATCGGGTTGCCGTAGGGCGACTCGCGGGGGCCGCCGAGGATCTCGATGAGGCGTCGCTCGACCTGCTCGCTCATCACGTGCTCCCAGCGGCAGGCCTCGTCGTGGACGAATTCCCACTCGAGTCCGATGACGTCGGCGAGGAGTCGCTCGGCGAGACGATGCTTGCGCATGACGTGCACGGCCTTGGAGCGACCGTCGGGGGTGAGCTCGAGGTGCCGGTCTCCGGAGACCACGACGAGTCCGTCGCGTTCCATACGGGCCACCGTCTGGGAGACGGTCGGCCCCGAATGACCGAGTCGTTCGGAGATCCGTGCGCGCAGCGGCACGATGTTCTCCTCCTCGAGATCGAGGATCGTGCGGAGATACATCTCCGTGGTGTCGATCAGGTCGGTCACGCGCCATCCTCCCGTTGTCACAGCCCGTCGTCCAGCCTACCGGGCGGCACCCGATCACTAGACTCGACCCATGCCGAGCATCGTGATTCCCAGTGACCTGCTGCCCGCCGACGGCCGATTCGGATGCGGACCCTCCAAGGTGCGCCCCGAGCAGCTCGCGCATCTCGCCGCAGTCGGCCCGTCGGTCCTCGGCACCTCGCACCGCCAGGCGCCGGTCAAGCAGCTCGTTGGAAGCGTGCGCACCGGCCTCTCGGAGCTCTTCACCCTCCCCGACGGATACGAGGTCGTGCTCGGCAACGGCGGATCCACCGCGTTCTGGGACGCCGCGGCGTTCGGCCTGATCGAGGAGCGGGCCCAGCTCGCCTCGTTCGGCGAGTTCGGCGCGAAGTTCGCCGCGGCCGCAGCAGCGCCGTGGCTGCAGGCGCCCGACGTGCGCAAGGCCGAGCCCGGGTCGCGCGCCGAGACGTCGGCGCTCGTCGGCGTCGACGTCTACGCCTGGCCGCAGAACGAGACCTCCACCGGCGTGATGGCCCCGGTCACCCGCGTGGCCGGCGACGAGGGCGCGCTCACCGTCATCGACGCCACGAGCGCGGCCGGCGGCATCCAGGTCGACCCGTCGCAGTTCGACGTCTACTACTTCGCTCCGCAGAAGAACTTCGCCTCCGACGGTGGAATCTGGTTCGCACTCCTGTCGCCTGCGGCGATCGAGCGCGTCGAGCGCGTCGCGGCGAGCGGACGATACATCCCCGAGTTCCTGTCCCTGAAGAACGCGGTCGACAACTCGCGCCTGAACCAGACGCTGAACACCCCTGCCCTCGCGACCCTGCTGCTGCTCGAGAACCAGCTCGAGTGGATGAACGGCTCCGGCGGCCTCGCCTGGGCCGACGCCCGCACCCGCGAGTCGTCGTCGGTGCTCTACGACTGGGCCGAGCGCACCTCGATCGCGACCCCGTTCGTCACCGACCCCGCGCACCGCTCGCAGGTCGTCGTGACGATCGATTTCGACGAGTCGACGGATGCCGCGGCGCTCGCCTCGGTGCTCCGTGCGAACGGCATCGTCGACACCGAGCCGTACCGCAAGCTCGGCCGCAACCAGCTGCGCGTCGCGACCTTCACCGCGATCGAGCCCGACGATGTGCGGGCGCTCACGGCTTCGATCGACTACGTGCTCTCGCAGATCGGCTGATTCCGATGCGGCTGTGGCTCAGCGACGACGAACGACGTCCCGACCCGGTGCCCGCGCGGGCGGACGGCCGCAAGGCGGTGCTCGCCGGCACGCTCGCGTGGGGCATCGCGCTCGTCGCGTGCCTCGTGTTCCGTGAGCCGCTCGAATCGGCCGGCCTCGGCTGGTTCACGGTGGCCGCGATCACCGGTATCGTGCTCGGCCTCATCGGGCTCGCGGCGGTGCAGGTGATCCGGCGTCGCGTCGATCAGTCGGCGGAGCGCTCGACCGACTGATCGTCGTCGTCCGAATCGTCGTCCGATTCGTCGTCGTCCGAGTCATCCGTGTCGACGACCGCGCCGAGCGCATCGATGTCGATGCCGTCGAACTCGTCGTCGACGTCGTCGTCGTGCTCGTCGTCATCGTCGTGCTCGTCGTCATCGTCGTGCTCGTCGTCGAGCTCGTCGCCGTCGGCAGCCTCGGCATCGTCATCGTCGGCGCCACCCGCGGCGGCGACCGCCTCTTGAGCTGCGCGGTAGTCGGCCAGTCGCTCCGACCACGGCACCCAGTCGGGTGCGAGCAGCGCGGTCTCGCCGGGCATGAGCTCGGTCTCGAGCACGGTCGGCTCCGCCGTGTCGTCGAACCGCGACAGCGTGACGCTCCAGTGCCAGCCCGGGTAGCCGCTGAGGTCGGAGGCGAAGAGCAGCGTCAGCACGTGCTCCCCCTCGACGAGGTGCCCGACGACGGATCCGACCGTCTCGGGCGCGGTGACCTCGAGCAGAGCACGTCGAGCCAGGTCGACCGACGACAGGAGCACCTCGTCGGCCACGACGACCGGAGCGGCCTCGGGCTCGATCGAGTCGGCTTCCGCCTGCTCGACCTGTGCCGGCTCGACCTGTGCCTGCTCGGGTTCCATGGCCTCAGGCATCGAGATCGTCTGCCACCTTGCGCAGCACCGCCGCGACGGTGCGTGCCTTCGACTTCTCGGGGTAGCGGCCGCGACGGAGGTCGGCGCCGATTCCGTCGAGCACCTTCACGACGTCTTCGACGATGATCGCCATGTCATCGGCCGGCTTGCGATTGATCTTGGTGAGACTCACGGGCGTGTCCAGCACGCGCACCGACAGCGCCTGCGCGCCGCGCTTGCCCTCTGCGACACCGAACTCGAGTCGACTGCCCGCCCGCACGGTCGCACCGGCGGGAAGTGCGGATGCGTGGAGGAAGACCTCCTGGCCGTCATCGGAGCTGATGAAGCCGAATCCCTTTTCCTCGTCGTAGAACTTGACCTTGCCGGTGGGCATCGTATGAACCTCGCTCATGTCTGCAGGCGCGCTGAAACCACAGCGCCGTCCACCGCCCAGTCTATTGCCGGGACACCCGAGAGCGGGTCGTCTGGCCTATTCTGGGAGTGTGAGCGATTCCGGCCCCATCACCGACAATCGCGCCGAACGCGTCCTCGCGTACATGTTCGCCGCCATCGTCGGTCTCTCCATCATCTGCTTCTTCGCCGTGATGATCGGCACGATGTCGGGCGTCGACGTCCGCGAGATGGGCTCGGGAGTCTGGGCGGTCGTCACGATGCTGCCCTGGTTCGGGCTGCCGATCGCCTTCGTGCTCCTCATCATCCTGCTCATCGTCAACGGCGTCCGGCGGGGCCGATCAGCTCGATCCGGATCGAGCTGATCGGAGACGATGCTCGAGCTCGCCGCACGACTCCGCGGGCTGTCGCGAGACTCCCTCGCAGCAGCGCTGCACTCGCGCGAGTTCGAGCCGGCGGGAGTACGTGATCTCTTCGACCTCGCCGAAGCTGTGCTCGCGCCCGACTCGATCGACCACGCCGTCGGCCGTCTCGATCGGCGACACCTCGCCGTGCTCGCCGCTGCCGTCGAACTCGTCGCCGACGGCGACACCACGGTCGAGGGCGTGCACGACGAACTGGTACGGCACGCGGCATCCGCTGACCTGTCCGGTTCCGCAGGCGAGCTGATCGACGAATTGAGCGGCCTCATGCTGCTCGTGCGCATCGACGACCGCGTGCACGTGCCCGCGGCCGTCATCGCGCGAGTCTCGCCGCGGCTCGGCGCCGAGCTGCCCTCGGTGGCCGAGCTCGCGACGCCGGCGCCGCCGGTGCTCGCCTCGGGAGACGATGTCGACCGGACCCTCATCGACCGCCGCGCCGCCGAGACGGCGTATGCGACCGTCGCGGCCACGGCCGAGGTGCTCGCAGCGCTCGGCACGCAGCCCGCCCGCGAGCTCGCGAAGGGCGGGCTCGCACTGCCCGACTCCAAGCGGCTCGCCGAGGCGAGCGGCATCGCCCTCGACGCGCTGCCCCGGCTCTTCCACCGAGCCGACGAGGCCGGGCTCGTCGTGCGAGAGGGCGCGTTCTGGCTCGAGTCCGAACGCGGCGCCGAATGGTCGCTCGAGTCGACCGCCGGCCGCTGGCGGCGCTTGGCCGAGTGCTGGCGCGACCGCATCCCCGAGGCGCTCCGCGAACTCGTCGCCCGCCGCAGCGAGTCGCTGACCGCGAGCACCCTCGGCGACGACGTGCGATGGTTCTACCCGGCCGGCGAGCGCTGGATCGACGAGGGCCTCGAACGGCTCATCGGCGAGGCAGAGGCGCTCGGTCTCGCGGTGGCGGGCGAGCCCGCCCCGACCGCGCTCCTCGTGCTCGCCGGGGAGCTCGACCAGGCCGCGGCCCGGTTGTCGGCGTACTTCCCCGCCCAGGTCGAACAGGTCTACCTGCAACACGACCTGTCGATCGTCTCTCCGGGGCCGCTCGAGCCGACGCTCGACTCCCGCCTGCGCGGCTTCGCCGACGTCGAGGGCCGCGACCTCGCGTCGACGTATCGCGTCAGCGCGGCATCCGTCAATCGCGGACTCGCCGCCGGCGAGACGGCTTCGTCGATCCTCGAGTTCCTCGGCGGACTCTCCCTCACCGGCATCCCCCAACCGCTCTCCTACCTCGTCCACGAGGCCGCCGCGAAGTTCGGGTCGCTGCGTGTCTCGCTCGCCGACGAAGCGGATGCCCCGGCACGCGCGAGCGTGCGTTCCGACGACGAGCAGCTCGTGCGCACACTCGCCGTCGACCAATCACTCGTCTCGATCGGCCTGCGCCAGACCGGTCCGCACCGGCTGCTCTCCCGCTTTCCACCCGAGGTCGTGTTCTGGGCGCTCTCCGACGCGCGGTATCCGGTGGCCGCCGAAGACGCCTCCGGCGAGATCATCCGGTTGAGCCGCCACCACCTGGCTTCGGTGCCCGAGCCGGCGCCGAAGCCCGATCCGATCGAGACGCTCCTCGACGTCGTCCTCGCCGAGGGCGACGAAGGCGCGACCGAGCAGGCATGGCTCGCCCGGCAGCTCGAGGCCGCGGCTCGATCGAAGGAGACGCTCACGGTCACGGTGCGCATGCCGGGCGGCGACACCGCCGACTACCTGCTGGCCCCGGCGAGTGTCGCCAACGGGCGACTTCGAGCGCGCGACCGCAAGGCCGACATCGAACGCACCCTTCCGTTGTCGGCGATCGCGGCCGTCTCCCCCGCCCCCGCCGGCGCCTGACACCGCGCCGCCCGCTCGGAGATCTGCACGGATTCGGGTCGCATCCGCTCGTGCATCCGTCGGGGTGCAGATCTCCGAACGCACCGCAACGGCCCACCTCCCATGAACCGGGCGTAGACTCGACCGCTATGTCAGACGGCCCACTCATCGTGCAGAGCGACCGAACCGTCCTCCTCGAGGTCGCGCACCCGCTCGCCGAAGACGCGCGCCACGACCTCGCGGTGTTCGCCGAGCTCGAGCGCGCGCCCGAGCACATGCACACGTACCGCATCACCCGGCTGGGTCTCTGGAACGCGCGCGCCGCCGGGCACGACGCCGACGACATGCTCTCGACGCTCGAGCGCTATGCGAAGTTCCCGGTGCCGCAGACCGTCGCCGTCGACATGCGCGAGACGGTCGGCCGATACGGGCGCCTCGTCGTCGACCGCACCGAGGACGGCGCCCTGCGCCTGCACAGCGACGACATCGCCGTGCTCACCGAGGTCGCCTCGGCCAAGCGCATCGCGCCGCTGCTGACCGAGCGCCTCGACGACCGCAGCTTCCTCGTCGAGGCGTGGGCGCGCGGCGCGCTCAAGCAGGAACTCGTGAAGCTCGGCTGGCCGGCCGAAGACCTCGCGGGGTACACGCCCGGCACACCGCACCGGATCGATCTCGACGAGTCCGGCTGGCAGCTGCGCGGCTATCAGCAGCAGGCGATCGACAACTTCTTCGACGGCGGCTCGGGCGTCGTCGTGCTGCCCTGCGGCGCGGGCAAGACGCTCGTCGGCGCCGGTGCGATGGCGACGGCGAAGACCACGACGCTGATCCTCGTGACGAACACGGTCTCGGCCCGCCAGTGGCGCGACGAGCTGTTGCGCCGCACGACCCTCACCGCCGACGAGATCGGCGAGTACTCGGGGCAGGTGAAGGAGGTCAAGCCCGTCACGATCGCGACCTACCAGATCCTCACCGCGAAGCGGAAGGGCGAATACGCGCATCTCGCCCTCCTCGACGCGCTCGACTGGGGGCTCGTGGTCTACGACGAGGTGCACCTGCTGCCGGCGCCGGTGTTCAAGCTCACCGCCGAGCTGCAGGCTCGCAGGCGACTCGGCCTCACCGCGACGCTCGTACGCGAGGACGGCCGCGAGGGCGACGTGTTCAGTCTCATCGGCCCGAAGCGCTTCGACGCGCCGTGGAAGGAGATCGAGGCCCAGGGCTTCATCTCCCCCGCCGCCTGCTACGAGGTGCGCATCGACCTTCCGCAGTCGGAGCGGCTGACGTATGCGGCATCCGCCGACGACGAGCGCTACCGGCTCGCGGCGACGGCGCCCGCGAAGCTCGGCGTGGTGAAGGAGCTCGTGGCCAAGCACGCCGGCGAGCGCATCCTCGTGATCGGCCAGTACCTCGACCAGATCGACGAGCTCGCCGAGGCGCTCGGCGCACCGCAGTTGACCGGGTCGACGCCGGTCGACGAGCGCGAGCGCCTCTTCCAGGAGTTCCGCGACGGCCGCACCCCCGTGCTCGTCGTCTCGAAGGTCGCGAACTTCTCGGTCGACCTGCCCGAGGCGACGGTCGCGATCCAGGTGTCGGGATCGTTCGGCTCACGCCAGGAGGAGGCGCAGCGACTCGGCCGGCTCCTGCGGCCGAAGGAGTCGGGCCTCAGCGCGAACTTCTACACGCTCGTCTCGCGCGACACCGTCGACCAGGACTTCGCGCAGAACCGACAGCGCTTCCTCGCCGAACAGGGCTACAGCTACACGATCCTCGACGCGCATTCGCTCGACGCCGCCGCCTGACCCTCGGCGCGATGCTCAGCGGGCGCGGGCGTAGCGCAGCAGCAGCAGATCCCCGGCGGGCAACGCGTGGACGAGCCGCATCCGCCGGGCATGCTGGGTGAGCCCCTGGGCGATTCGGCCGGCGCTGCCGGAGACGAGCAGCGGGCTGAGGCTCAAGCACAGCTCGTCGACGAGATCCGCGTCGAGGAGCGAGCCGAAGAGGTGCGGGCCGCCTTCGCAGAGGATCTGCGGGAGTCCTCGCCCGGCGAGCGCATCGCGAACCAGTGCGGCCACGACCCGCTCGGCACCGCAGTCGACCACGTCGGCCACCGCGGACAGCGCGGCTCGGCGATCGGGGTCGGATGCCTCGTGGGTCAGCACGAGTGGTCGACCCGCGGCCTCGGCGAACACCGCGTCGGCCGGATCGAGGTCGAGCGCCGACGACACGATGGCGACACGGGGCGAGTCGGCGAGTCCGTGCTCGCGGCGCCAGGCGATGTTCTCTGCGCGGAGCCGGAGGCCGCCGTAGCCTTCGGCGCGCACGGTGCCGGCGCCGACGAGCACGACGTCGGCGAGGGTGCGCAAGACCCCCATCGCGAGTCGATCGGCCTCATCACCGAGGCCGCCGCTGCGCCCGTCGAGCGTCACCGCACCGTCGAGGCTCATGACGAAGTTCATCCGGATCCGCGGTGTCTCGCGATCGGGCAGGGCATACGCCGCGAGCAGCGCGTCGCGGTCGAGGGCCGGGGCCGCGGCGTTCACTGGTTGTGCTCCAGGAAGACGGGCTCGCGCCATCCCTCGATCGCCTCGACCATGCGCATCGCGTCGACGGTCTCGCGCACGTTGTGCACGCGCACGATGCGTGCGCCCTGCATGACGCAGTAGACCGCAGCTGCGATCGAGCCCTCGATGCGCTGGTCGCGCGGCCGGCCGAGGCTCTCCCCGACGAAGTCCTTGTTCGAGAGTGCGACGAGGGTCGGATAGCCGAGGCTCGTGATCTCGCCGAGTCGGCGGGTCAGCTCGAGCGAGTGCAGCGTGTGCTTGTTGAGGTCGTGGCCGGGGTCGACGATGATGCGATCGGATGCCACGCCTCGCGCCTCCGCGAGCGCCACCCGCTCCGCGAGGAACGCCGACACCTCGGCGACGACGTCCCCGTACCGCGGCGAGGGATACGGCGTACGGGGTTTCGCGAGGCTGTGCGTGACGACGATCGTCGCCCCCGTCTCTGCGACGACGTCGGCCATGGCCGGGTCGTGGATGCCGGTCGTGTCGTTGACCACGTGCGCGCCGGCCGCGATGGCGGCGCGAGCGACCTCGGGGAGGAAGGTGTCGACCGAGATGACGGCACCGGATCCGGCGAGCGCGACGACGACGGGGACCACCCGTTCGATCTCCTCCCCGGCGGGGATCGCCGGGCCGGGGGCGAACTTCGCGCCGCCGATGTCGATCCAGTCGGCGCCCTGCTCGATCGCGAGGGTCGCCGCGGCGACCGCGGCGTCGAGCGCCTCGGTGCGCCCTCGGTCGTAGAACGAATCCGGGGTGCGATTGACGATCGCCATCACGGCGACCTCGCGCGCGAAATCGAACTCACGGGGGCCGATGCGCCGGATCACCGGGGTTCGATTCGCCATGCTGCCGAGTCTTCCACGCCTGCTGCGACGCTCCAATCCACATGTCGTCCGACACACCGGATCGGCGACCCTCGAAGAATGTTCAGGAAAGTTCCAGCCGATGCGCAGAGAATCGTCACATGAGCGACGGACCACGAATTCTCATCGTCGACGACGAGCCCAACATCCGCGACCTCCTCACGACGAGCCTGCGGTTCGCCGGATTCGCGGTGCGTGCGGTCGGCAACGGCGCGCAGACCATCTCGGCGGTACTCGAGGAGGAGCCCGACCTCATCATCCTCGACGTCATGCTGCCCGACATGAACGGCTTCGGCGTCACCAAGCGCCTGCGTTCGGCCGGCTACACCGCCCCGATCCTCTTCCTCACCGCGAAGGACGACACCGAGGACAAGATCACCGGTCTCACCGTCGGCGGCGACGACTACGTCACGAAGCCCTTCAGCCTCGACGAGATCGTCGCGCGCATCAAGGCCATCCTGCGCCGCACGATGCACGCCGAAGAAGACGCCGTGATCCGCACGGGCGAGCTCACGATGGACCAGGACACGCACGAAGTGCTCGTCGGCGACGTGCCGGTCGAGCTCTCCCCCACCGAGTTCAAGCTGCTGCGCTACCTCATGCTGAACCCCAACCGGGTGCTGTCGAAGGCGCAGATCCTCGACCACGTGTGGGAGTACGACTTCAACGGCGACGCCGGCATCGTGGAGAGCTACATCTCCTACCTCCGCCGCAAGCTCGATCAGCACTCCGCTGAGCCCCTGATCCAGACCAAACGCGGATTCGGCTACATGCTGAAGTCCTCCAAGCCCTGACTCAGGAAGGCCCACCTAGACTCGGCCCGCCATGAATCAGATCTCCGAGCGGTGGAACCGCATCTCGCTGCGTACCAAGATCACGGGTGTCACCGTGCTCATGCTCACGCTCGGACTCCTGGTATCCGGAATCGGCACCGCGGCGATGCTGCGCTCCTACGTCGAATCGCAGATGACGTCGAAGCTCGAGGCGATCGCCTCAGGCGACCTGAAGAAGTACCTGACGGGTGCGGTCAACCTCGACCAGCGCGAGTTCACGCCCTCCGAAGAGGTCTTCGTGGCGGTCTACGACGCCTCGACGGGTGACCTGCGCGGCACCAACTGGGCCGGGCGCGACAAGGACGAGCTCCCCCAAGTCCCTGAGAAGCTCACCCAGGCGCGGGTCACCGAGCTCAACGCCTCGAAGTACACGGTCTTCTCGATGGAGGACGCACAGGGCTCACCGAGCTTCCGCGGCGTCGCCGCGCTCATGGTCGCCGACGAGCACGGCGCCTATTCGCCGGTCATCATCGCGATCTCCTCGAAAGACACCGAGCAGCTGCTCGCGATGTACCTCACGATCTTCCTCGGGTTCGGATTCGGGGTCGTGCTCGTCGGCGCCCTGCTCACGCGCATGCTCGTGACCACGACGTTCATGCCCCTCCGCGAGGTTGAACGCACCGCTGCCGCGATCGCCGACGGCGACTTCAGCCAGCGACTCGGCGGCGCGACGCCGAACACCGAGGTCGGGCGGCTGAACCGGTCGCTCAACACGATGCTGAACCGCATCGACCGGGCCTTCCGCGACCGTGCGCGCACGATCGACCAGATGCGTCGCTTCGTCGGCGATGCCTCGCACGAACTGCGGACGCCGCTCGTGTCGGTGCGCGGCTACGCCGAGCTCTATCGCATGGGCGCACTGCAGTCGCCCGAAGAGGTCGGCCAGGCCATGGAGCGCATCGAGAAGGAGGCCATCCGCATGGGCCTCCTCGTCGAGGACCTGCTCGCGCTCGCCCGGCTCGACGAGGCGAAGCCGCTCGACCTGGCCGAGGTCGACCTCGTGCCGCTGGCCCGCGATGCCGCGCTCGACACGATGGCGGCCCACCCCGCCCGCACGGTCACGGTCATCGCGCCCGAAGACCTGAGCAGCGCGGATGCCTCGGGCGAGCCCGCCCCCGAACTCGAGGTCGAACTCGACCCAGCGGCCGATCGCGCCGCGCCGCCGACCGGGCCGATCTCGTTCGCCGGCGCGACGCTCGCCCGGCTCAGGGGTCGCCGTCCGAAGGGCGAAGCCGCGACCACCACCGGCAGCCGCAGAGCGGCAACGAAGTCGAGCGGTTCATCTGCCGCGTCGAAACGCGCCGCCCGCGCATCGGCGGCGGCATCCGCCGCCGCGGCAGCCGCCTCCGAGGCGATCGCCGCACCGTCGACGGCGCGCGCCTCCGCCTCGCCTGGCGCCTCCGGCCAGCCGATGCCGGTTCGCCGCACGGTCGTGCTGGCCGAAGAGAACAAGATCCGTCAGGTGATCACCAACCTGATGGGCAACGCGATCCGCTTCACGTCGCCCGACAGCCCCATCGAGATCCGCATCTCGGTCGACGACGCGGCCGAGCGGGCCATGATCGAGGTCGTCGACCACGGCGAGGGCATCCCGCCGCAGATCCGCGAGAAGATCTTCCAGCGATTCTGGCGCGCCGACACCTCGCGCACCCGCGAGACCGGCGGGTCGGGGCTCGGCCTCGCGATCGTGTCGTCGATCGTGGCGGCGCACAACGGCACCGTCGACGTCGTCGAGACTCCCGGCGGCGGAGCGACATTCCGCGTCTCGCTGCCGCTCGCCGGCTCGGCCGCCGCGCCGCAGTCGGTCACTGCCGACTGAGCCGCGATCCGGCGCGGCGCTCCGACGCCGACCCCGTGCGCCGGCACTCCGCCTCGACAGGCGACGATCGCAGACGACTTCCACGACCGGTCCTTCGACGCCGATTCGTTCACCGGCCGCGCCGTAGCGTGGCGGGCACACCGAACGAAAGGGGCCGAGATGGCCGTCTACCACGTCGATGCCGAACAGGTGTCCGCCGCCACCCAGACCGTGCAGGGCACGATCGGGCGCATCCAGTCAGAGGTGGCATCGCTCCTCGGACAGCTGACCGGGCTGCAGTCGTCGTGGTCGGGTCAGGCCTCGAGCGCGTTCCAGGGCGCGGTCGCCGACTGGCGGGCCACCCAGTTGCAGGTGGAGGAGAGCCTGGCGGGCCTCAACCGTGCGCTCGGCGTCGCAGCGATGCAGTATTCCGACGCTGAACAGGCCAATGCGCGACTGTTCCTGCGCTGACGTTTCGCCGTGAGGTGCCGCGGCATCTCTTCCCTTCACGGCACGGAGTCATAGCATGGGGGCGAGACGTCGCCCTGATGACGGCGCCCCGACCAACGATGAGGGAGCGATGATGTCCGAATCGAACCGACCCGCTGAGCCGCAGTCCTCCGACGAGCCGGGCACGCCCGCCGACGCGGTCGACGCCACCGACGATCTCGAGGGCAGCTACACCGAGGTCGACGGCGAGGGGCCCCACGAGCGCACGGTCGCGGGCGAGTACACCCGCACCGACGGCGCTGCCGACGACGAATCGAGCGTCGGCGACTACACCTCGACCGAGGCGAATCCCGATACCCACGATCCCGCCGAACGACACGGGAAGTTCGTGCGGTCGGAGCCGCCGAAGCCGCACCCCGGCATGCACCACATCTGACGGGCGCACGAGGGCGGTTCAGCTCGGGCCGGCGCCTCGGATCTCGACCTCGGCTGCGAGCCGTGCGCCCGCCGCCTCGAGCCAGCGCAGCGGGTCCGCCATCGCGGGCTCGCCACCGCCGGCGAGCCGCGTCAAGTCGACGGATGCCGCGAATCCACGCGGCTCCGCCGTGATCGCGCCTGCGACGAGCGCCACGGGCACCCCGCACGACGCTGCCAACCGGGCGACCTCGCTCGGCGCCTTGCCCGCCTCGGACTGACCGTCGAATCGCCCCTCGCCCGTGATCACGAGGTCGGCCCCGGCGATGTCCCGCTCCAGGGCGAGGGCGTCCGCGATGAGCTCGGCTCCCCCGCCCATCGCCGCGCCCCAGACGAGCAGGGCGAACGCGGTCCCGCCGGCCGCCCCAGCCCCCGGCGTGTCCGAAGCGACGTCCGGGACGAGGCGTGCGAACCGGGCGAGGTTGGCATCGAGCACGGCGACGGTCGCGGCATCCGCACCCTTCTGCGGCCCGAAGACCGCTGCCGCTCCCCGCTCGCCGAGCAGTGGATTCGTGACGTCGCCGAGGATCAGCGCCCCGCCGCGCGGCAGCGGGCGCAGGCCCGCGAGATCGATCACGGCGAGCGCGCCGAGCCCCCGATTGCCGAGCTGCACCGTCGCCTGATCGGCATCGAGGAATCGCGCGCCCAGCGCCGACAGCGCCCCTGCGCCGCCGTCGGTCGAGGCGCTGCCGCCGAGCGCGAGCAGGAGTCGCTCGACCCCGGTGTCGAGCGCGTCGACGATCGCCTCGCCGAATCCCGCGGAGTGCGCGTCGAGCGGCGCGAGCGGGTCGAGCAGCGTGATTCCCGACGTCGCCGCGAGCTCGACGACGCCCGTGCCGTCGGGCAGTAGAAGCCAGTGCGTGATCACCGCCGACGAGACCGGCCCGCGCACCGCGACCCGCATCCGCCGCGCGCCCGGCACCGCGGCCTCGAACGCGTCGAGCGTGCCCTCGCCGCCGTCGGCCATGGGCCGGGTGATCACCTCGTCGTCGGCACGCACCGACTGCCATCCGCGCGCGATGGCGGCCGCGGCATCCGCTGCGTTCGCCGTGCCCTTGAACGAATCAGGGGCGATGACGACGCGGCTCACCGATCGTTCGCCGTCGGAGCCGGCACACGCGCGAGCCAGTCGAGCGAGGCCGCGAGCAGTGCCCGGTGGCCGGCCGAGCCGTAAGAGCGGCCGTCGTGGCCGAGTGCGTCGTAGACGAGGCGCGAGCGGCCGAACTCCCGCGCCCAGACGAGCGGATGGCGGACGCCGTCGTGCTCGTGCTCTGCGATCGGCTCGATCACGTCGTCGAGCCGGAAGTCGGTGTACCGCTCGTCGAACACCGAGAAGTCCTCGAGCCCGTCGGCGATCGCGTGATTGCCCACGATGTGCACCGCGGCCTCGCCGATCGGCGGATGCCACGAGCTGTCGCGGACCCAACGCGCGCCGAGCGCCCGCTCGAACGCGGGATAGTCGTGCAGGCTCGCCGCCGCCGTGTGCATGGCGAGGATGCCGACGCCACGATCGATCGCCCGTTCGAGGGCGGCGTTGGCCGCAGCGAGCACGGATGGATCTGGCGCGACCTCGGTCTCGCCGCCGGGAGACGGCGCGTGCGGGTCGCCGGCGTTCACGACGATGAGCGCGACGTCGTCGGGCAGGGACGCGAGCACCTCGTCGACCTCGTCGGCGATGTCGACGGCGAACCCGGCCTCTGCGATGAGCTCGGCGAGCGCCTCACTGGTCTCGGAGTGGCGATGCCACGGGTCCGCGTAACGACCGGAACCGTTCAGAATCACGGCACGCATTGGGCCTCCTCGCGTTTCGGGCATCCTATCGCTCAGGCTCGGTGGAGCCCTGTGCCCGGCCGAGCCCTGACGACGCTCACCGTTCCGCGCGCTCGGCGGCGAGCGCCGCGACACCGGCGAGCACGCGATCGACGCCGAACCGCAGCGCGTCGTCGAGGGCCCCGTCGTCGCCGGCCTCCGCGAACGCGCTCGCGGTGCGCGGGTAGAGCTCGGCGCGCGTTGCGAGGATCGAGGCGAGGCCCGCCGCGAGTTGCTGTTCGGGCGCGCCCGTTCGCGCACGTTGCCGGACGAGCGACATGACGTGCCCGACGAGGAGGGTCAGCAGGTCGAGCTTCTCGCCGCCGCGAAGGGGCAGTGCCGCCATCGCACCGAGACCGACCTCGAACCACGCGAGCTCGCCCGGGCCGGGTGCATGCGGCCGCTGCACGAGCTCGACGATCCACGGGTGCGCCAGGGCGCGAGCGTGAACGCCGTCGGCCCACGCGGTCAGGGCGGTGCGCCAGTGCTCCTCGTCGGCAACGACGGGTGCGCCGAGCGCGGTGTCGAGCATGACCGCGTCGAGCTCGGCGCGTCCGGGAACGTAACGGTAGAGGGCCATCTTCGTCGTGCCGAGTCGATCGGCGACGCGCTGCATCGTTACCTCGTCGAGCCCGGACTCGTCGGCGATGGCGATCGCAGCCTCAGCGATGCCGTCGAGCGTGTACTTCGGCTTCGGCCCCGGCTTCCGCCCGGACGGCTGCGACCAGAGGAACGCCGCGGCTGCGACCCGCGACGCCGCATCGGCTTCACCCTCGCTCACGATTCTCCTCCGAACTGATTGCGTCCACTGTACGCGATCACGTTATTGTGTCCATAAGACACAATTAATCGGGCGAAGGAACGCAACACATGACAACCACGAAGATCCTCATCTCCGGTGCGAGCATCGCCGGGCCCGCGCTGGCGCGATGGCTCGGCCGCAACGGCTTCGACGTGACGGTCGTCGAGAAGGCGCCGACGGCGAGGCCCGGCGGCCAGGCCGTCGACTTCAAGGGACGGACGCACCACGCCCTGCTCACCCGGATGGGCATCCTCGATGAGGTGCACGCACGACAGACCGCGAAGACGGACTGGCGCATGGTCGACGCGAACGACCAGGTGAACGCCGTCGTTCCCGGCGAGTTCATCGGCGGCGACATCGAGATCCTGCGCGGCGATCTCGCCGGCATCCTGATCGCACACTCCGCCGCAGACGCCGACTACGTGTTCGACGATGAGATCACCGCGATCGCCGAGTCGGATGCCGGCGTCGACGTCGCCTTCGCCCGTCGACCCGACGAGCGGTTCGACCTCGTGATCGGAGCGGATGGCGTGCATTCGGCAGTACGACGTCTCGTATTCGGGCCCGAGGACCGTTTCGTCGAGACGCGCGGGTTCTACTACGCGGTCGCGAGCGGTCACGCACCGCTCGGCGACCTCGAGACACGGCTCCCCGATGGGCGCGGCATCGCCTACGGGTACAACGAGCCCGGTCGCCTGGCACTCCTCGGCGGCCAGAAGGCGCCGAACCTGTTCGTCTTCAGCGCCGAGCATCCCGACTACGACCGGCACGACACCGCGTCGCAGCGCGCCTTCCTCGACTCCGCGTTCGCGGGCGCCGGATGGCGGGTTCCCGCTGCGCTCGAGGCCAGCCGCGCGGCATCCGACTTCTATCTCGACGCCCTCGCGCGCACCCGGATGACCTCGTTCACGCAGGGTCGCGCGGCACTCGTGGGCGATGCCGGCTACGCGAACACGCTCGGCGGATTCGGTACCGGGCTCGCGCTCATCGGCGCCTACGTGCTCGCCGGCGAACTGATCGCCGCGGGCGGCGACCACGCGGCGGCATTCGCGGCGTACGACCGCCGCATGCGCAAGCCGACCAAGGTCGCCCGCTCGGGCAATGCCGGCCCGTTCCTCGCTCCGGCGTCGCGCCGGCGCATCCGGATGCGCGACTGGACGTTCGCGAACCCGCTCATGTACCGCACCATGACATGGATGACCGACGCCTTCGCGACGGACGACAGCATTCCCGACTACCGGATGCGCTGACGGCCGCCGACGGCAGCTGCCGCCCCGACCGCCTGATCGCCCCCGCGCAGACGATCGACCCCGCGACTACGATGGTTCGATGTCGTTCGACCTGCAGGGATTCCCCGCCGATACCGCGGCGCTCGCCACGCTCGCCGCGAGAGGCCTGGCCTATCGCCTGGTCGACACGGCAGACACCGCCGCCGCATCGGCGTGGGTGGAAGCGGACTTCCGGGGCTTCCACCACAGCCGCCCGCGGCAGATCGAGCTCGACCACGACCTCCGCGTGATCGCCGAGCGGCGGGTGCACGGCGTCTACGACTCGACCATCGTCGACCCCGCCATCCCCGTCGCCACGGTCTCGAGCTGGCCGACGGGACTCAGCGTGCCCGGCGGGCGCAGCGTCGACGCGTGGGCGGTGAGCTCGGTCACGGTCTCGCCGACCCATCGCCGTCGCGGCATCGCCAGGGCGCTCATGCTCGCCGAGCTGCAGAACGCACGTGCGGCTGGCGCCGCGCTCGCGATGCTCACCGCCACCGAGGCCACGATCTACGGCCGCTACGGTTACGCCCCGGCCGCCCGCTCTGCGACGGTGTTCGTCGACCGTCGGCGGGTGCACTGGGTGGGGCCGGATGCCCCGGGCCGCGTGCAGTTCGTCGATGCCGCGTCCATCCGCGAAGCGGCCCCCGCGATCGCCCGCCGAGCGGTCGCGCGCACTCCCGGCGAGATCGACCGCTGGCCCGGCCTGCTCGATCGGGTGCTCGGCCTCCACGACCCCGACAGCGACCGTTCGCGCGCACGACGCGTCGTGCGCTACGACGACGAGCGCGGTCAGGCGCAGGGCTTCGCCGTGTTCCACGTGACGCGCGAGCCGAACGAGCCGGGCATCGCGGAGTTCGACTTCCTCGCCGCAGCGACCGACGACGCCGAGCGGGCGCTCTGGCGGTTCCTCGTCGAGCAGGACTTCGTGTCGGGCACTCGCGGTCTGCTGCGATCGGTCGACGAGCCGCTCCCCTGGCTCCTCGAGGACCCCAGGGCCGTCTCCTTCTCCGACGTCGTCGACCACCTGTGGCTCCGGGTGATCGACCCCGTCACCGCGCTCACGGCGCGGCGCTACAGCGCACCGGGCCGACTCGTGATCGACGTCGACGACCCGATCGGCATCGCGGGCGGGCTCTTCGAGCTCGTCGTCGACGAGGCCGGCCGCGCTGAGGTCTCGGCCATCGGACCGGCGGATGCCGCGGCATCTGCGAAGGGTGTCCGCAGCATCCGACTCGGGGTGCGCGAGCTCGGCGCGATCTACCTCGGCGGGGTGCATCCGTCGGTGCTCGCCCGTGCCGGACGCATCACCGAGCGCTCGCCCGGCTCGATCGCAGCGGCGAACGCCATGTTCGCCGCGCAGCGCGCGCCGCACCTCAGCATCTGGTTCTGAGGCCCCGCGAGCATCAGTCGACGATGGCTGCGACCGCTTCGATCTCGACGAGCTGATGCTCCCAGCCGAGCACGGTGACGCCGAGCAGAGTGCTCGGAACGTCGTGGGCACCGAAGGCGTCGCGCACGACCCGCCACACCGCTCCGAGGTCTTCGCGTCGTGACGACGCGACGAGCACTCGAGTGCTGATGACATCGCCGATCGTGGCGCCCGCCGCAGCGAGCGCACGCGTCATCGTCTCGACGCACGCGGCGGCCTGGCCCGCGTAGTCGCCGACAGCGACGGTCGAGCCGTCGTCGTCGAGAGGGCACGCCCCCGCAAGGAAGACGAGCCGCGCCTCTTTCGGGGCGGTCGCGGCGTAGGCGTACTCGACGACGTCGGAGAGCGTCGAGGCTCGGATCAACTGCACGGCACCAGGCATCCGTCGATGATGGCAGATCGCCGGACCTCGCCGACGCGCGATCGCCTAGATGGTGTCCTGTCGGGGGAAGACGACCTTCTCGACGATGATGATGAGCGAGGCCGCGACCGGGATGGCGACGAGGGCGCCGAGCACGCCGCCGAGCGTGCCGCCCGCAACGGCCGCGATGACGACGAGGGCGCCGGGCACGGCGACCGCGCGGCTCATGATGCGTGGGCTCAGCACGTAGGCCTCGACCTGCATGTAGATCAGGTAGTAGATCGCCGCGGCGAGCGCGGTCTCGGGCGATGCCGCGAACGAGACGAGCGAGATGATGATGGCGCCCGTCAGGGTGCCGACGAGCGGCACGAGCGAGAAGAGGAAGGCGATGAACGCGAGGAGGATCGGTGCGGGAGCCCCGATGATCGACAGGTAGATGAGGCTCAACACGCCGTTGATCGCGCCGAGGCCGAACTGGCCGATGACGTAGCGGCCGACGGAGCCCGTGATCTCCTCCGACACGTCGCGGTAGCCCGGGCGCGAGCTCGCGGGCACGAAACGGGCCGCGTAGCGCTTCATCGAGTCGAGCGACGCGAGGAAGTAGAGGGTGAGGATGAGCACGATCGTCGCGCCCGTGAAGCCGCCGGCGATGCCGGCGCCGACCGCGAGGATGCCGCCGCCGAGCGAGCCGAGGTTCGCGGGGTCGGCGAGCCACTTGCCCGCCGACTCGATGGCGTCCTGGATCGCGTGATCGCTGCCGCCGAGCGTGTTCAGCCACGCCACGAACTCGCTGTTCTGCACGTTCTCGACGATGTCGTCCCAGTTCTCGACGATGTTCGTGGTCTGCTCGACGACGATCGGCACGATCGTCGCGATGAGGCCGACGAAGATGCCGATCACGCCCGCGAAGACGATGAGGATCGCGACCCAGCGGGCCATGCCGCGGCGCTGCAGCCAGCTGACGATCGGGTCGAGGCCGAGCGCGAGGAAGAGGGCGAGGGCGACGTAGAGGATCACGGTGCCGAGCTCGCCGACGATGCCGCCGAGCAGCACCGCGAGCAGCACGCCGAGCGCACCGACGAACCCGATGCGGAACGCGTTGATCCTCACCTCGGGGGCTCGGGAGTCGCCGTCGCTCGTGATCTCCGCCGCGGCGGGAGGCGGCGCGGGCACCGGGCGTTTCGTGCGGATCCTCATGAGTCCGAAGGTAGTGGGCGACGACGACCCGAGCACGTGCTTGACCCGGCGAGTTCGATCCGGTACGACGCGCCGTCCTCGTGCCGATCGCCCGGATCCGGAATGAATCCGGTGCGACGGCGTTGCTTGTAGGTGGGCCGGTACCAGCGCGCCCGCAGACCGAGGGGGAACGTGACCGAGACGACTGCTGTGGGATTCCGTTCGGCGCGCGGGCCGGTGCTCATCTCCGTGATGCTGGCCACGGGCCTCATCGCGATCGATTCGACGATCCTCGCGACCGCGGTCCCGTCGATCGTGGCCGACCTCGGCGGGTTCGCCCAGTTCCCGTGGCTGTTCTCGATCTACCTGCTCGCCCAGGCCGTCTCGGTGCCGATCTACTCGAAGCTCGCCGACACCGTCGGGCGCAAGCCGATCATGCTGATCGGCATCGGCATCTTCCTCGTCGGCTCGGTGCTCTGCGGCTTCGCGTGGGACATGACCTCGCTCATCGTCTTCCGCGCCGTCCAGGGCCTCGGCGCCGGAGCAGTGCTGCCCGTCTCCATCACGATCACCGGCGACATCTACACGGTTCGCGAGCGCGCTCGCGTGCAGGGCTACATCGCGAGCGTCTGGGCGGTCTCCTCGGTCGTCGGCCCCACCCTCGGCGGCCTGTTCGCCGAGTTCGCGTCGTGGCGGTGGATCTTCTTCGTCAACATCCCGCTCTGCCTCATCGCCGGGTGGATGCTCCTCCGCTCGTACCACGAGTCCGTCACCCGCGAGAAGCATCGCATCGACTTCGCCGGAGCGACCGTGCTGACGATCGCGTCGACCCTGGTGATCCTCGCGGTGCTCGAGGGCGGACAGGCCTGGGAGTGGCTCTCGTGGCAATCGGTCGGAGCGTTCACGATCGGCGCCGTGCTGCTCGTCGCGTTCGTGTTCATCGAGCGTCGAGCGGCCGAACCGGTGCTTCCCCTCTGGGTCTTCTCCCGGCGGCTCATCGTGACGACCTCGCTCATCTCGCTCGGGGTCGGCGCCGTGCTCATCGGGCTGACGTCGTACGTGCCGACCTTCCTCGAGGCGACGGCGGGCGCGTCGCCCCTCGTGTCGGGACTCGCGGTCGCCGCGCTCACGCTCGGCTGGCCGATCGCCGCGAGCCAGGCCGGGCGGCTCTTCCTCCGCATCGGATTCCGACGGACGGCGCTCATCGGCCTGACGATCACCGTGCTCGGCTCGGCCGCGCTCGTGGCGGCCTCGCTCACGCCGAACGTCTGGACCACCGCGATCGCGTGCTTCATCGTGGGCCTTGGCCTCGGGCTCGTCGCCTCGCCGACGCTCATCGCCGCGCAGTCGTCGGTGCCGTGGTCGGAGCGCGGCGTCGTCACGGGCGCCAACATGTTCCTGCGCTCGATGGGCAGCGCGGTCGGCGTCGCGATCTTCGGGGCGGTCGCGAACGGCGTGATCGCCCGCTCGGGTCTCGGCGAGCACTCCCCCGTCGCGATCCACGGGGCCTCGACGGCCGTCTTCGTCGCGGTGCTCGTCGCGGCGGCCGTCACGATCGCGGGCGGCGTCGCGATGCCGAGCGCGCATGTCGACGACGTCGAGCACCAGCCGGCAGGAGAACCGGCGAAGGCGTGATCGAACCCGCGGGCACCTGAGCAATACGCTGGGGGTGGGCCGCGGGCGACGCGCGCCCGAAGGGGGCGCACATGTCGACGGGTTCCATCATCCTGGGCGTGATCGGCGTCACGATCGTGACGATCCTGTTCATGATGCTGCTCGCGGCCATCTCGCGGCGCTTCCTCGGCGTGCAGGTCGGCACGGGACGCATCATCATCGCCGGGCTCATCGCCCTCGGCGCGGAGCTCGGCTTCGAGTCCCAGTTCGTCTGGAGGGACGGCGGGGCGACCCTCGCCCTGATCCCGATCCAGCTCGGCATCATCGTGCTCGTGGCCATCGGGTTCCTCGTCATCGCCGAGCTCATCGTGCCGAGCGGCACCATGCCGCGACCCGATCGGTGGATCCCCGATCTCAAGCGCACCCTCGACCGCGGTCGCCGGTACTCCGAGGTGACCCGCATCGCCGTACGCAACGGCCTCGTGCCGTTCAAGCCCGACCGTTCGCGCTCAGCGGCGGCCGATGCCGGCCGCCGTGCCCACGCGAAGGCGCTGCGGATCTCCCTCGAAGAGGCGGGGCCGGTGTTCGTCAAGCTCGGCCAGATGCTCTCGACCCGCACCGAACTGCTGCCGCACGAGTACATCGCCGAGCTCGAGCGCCTGCAGCAGAACGTGCCGCCCGCGGCCTGGAACGAGATCGACGAACTCCTGCACGACGAACTCGGCGCACGGGCCGACGAGGCGTTCGCCGAGTTCGATCCCGAGCCGTTCGCCGCAGCGTCGATCGGCCAGGTGCACCGCGCCCGGCTCGCCTCGGGGCAACTCGTCGCGGTCAAGGTGCAGCGGCCGGGCATCATCCCCGGTGTCGAGCGCGACCTCGACATCGTGCAACGCCTCGCGCGGAAGCTCGAGACCGAGACGGAGTGGGGTCGGTCGCTCGGCCTCCGCTCGGTGGCGACGGCGTTCGCCGAGTCGCTCCGCGCCGAGCTCGACTACCGCTCGGAGGCGGCGAACCTCGCTGCGATCGAGGCGACCCAGTCGCGGCATCCCGAGAGCGAACGGCTCACGATCCCGCACTGCTTCCGTGAGCTGTCGACGGCACGCGTGCTCGTCATGGAGTTCATCCCGGGACGCGCGCTCGGCGATGACGACGGCACGCGGCCCGAGGCCGTGCGCAAGGCCCAGGCGTCCCTGCTCTTCCGCTCCCTCATCACCCAGGTGATCGACGACGGCGTCTTCCACGCCGATCTGCACCCCGGCAACGTGATGCTGCTGCGGGGCGACGACGGCACCGACGGCGGACTCGGCCTCGTCGACTTCGGCTCGGTCGGGCGCCTCGACTCCGAGATGCGGGAGCGCATCGGCGAGATCCTGATGGCGTTCTACCGCGGCGACGCCCGTTCCATGAGCGATGCGCTGCTCGGCCTCGTCGAGCTGCCCGACGACGTCGACGAGTTCGTGCTCCGACGCGAGATCGGTTCGTTCATGGCCGCCCGGCTCGGCCTGGGGTCGGCCCTCGACTCGACGATCGTGGCCGACATGACCCGCCTGCTGTCGGAGAACCGGCTCGCGATCCCGCCCGAGCTCGCCGCTGCGTTCCGCGCCGTGGCCGTCGCCGAGGGCACGCTCCGAGTGCTCGATCCCGAGTTCGACCTGCTGACCGCCGCGAGCGGCCTCGCGAAGGCGCGCATCGCCGACGCGTTCGAGCCGAGCTCGCTGAAGGACGCGATCGTCGACGAGGTCGGCACCATGCTGCCGATCCTCCGCCGCATCCCCCACCGCTTCGACCAGATCTCCGGCTCGCTCGCGAACGGCCGGCTCAGCGTCAACGTGCGCCTCTTCGCCGACCATCGCGATCGCTCGCTGCTGCGCTCGCTCGTCAATCAGGTCGTGCTGGCATTCCTCGCGGGCGTGCTCGGCGTGATGGCCGCGATGCTGCTCATCAGCGACGCCGGCCCGCAGGTCACCGAGACGCTGAGCCTCTTCCAGATCTTCGGCTACCTGCTCGTGGTCGTGTCGGCGCTGTTCGTGCTCCGGGTGCTGTTCGATGTCTTCCGGCGACGGCAGGAATAGCCGCCGCCGACAACGCCCTCACCCGAGACCCGACGCCGGTACGACCTCTCCCTCGAGCGTGCGCACCCACCGATCGCCGGTCCGCCGGAACTCGGCCCGCGTCGTGAACCGGTAGTGGTACGCCCGGGCACGGATCCAGCGCGGGGCGGCGCCGCCGAACGGATCCGTCTCGAGCAGCGCGAGCGTCGCGGCATCCGCTTCGAGCAGTCGCAGCAGGAACACCTCGAACCAGGGTTCCCACATGCGCCCGAGCGGCAGGAACCACATGAGCCAGTCGAGGCGCAGGTGGTACGGCGCCCACTGCCGCGGGATGCGGCGGAGCGCCCCCGGCTTGCCCTTGAACGCGTACTCGCGCCACTCGGCGTCGGGCGAGTCATCGGGGATCTCCGCGAGCGTGCCCTCGACGACGATCTCGATGCGCCGCCTCGTCACCGTGCCGAACGCTCCGTACGCGTTCACGAGCATCCACCGGTTGAACGACGCGTTCATGAGCTGGCGCCGTGAGAACAGGTTCCTGATCGGCCAGAAGCTCAGCACGACGAGCAGGGCGGATGCCGCGAGCACCACGACCGCCCACCAGATCGGCGTCGCCGCGGCCTCCGTGCCGAGGTCTTCGGGAATCGCCGGGATCAGCCAGTGCCAGGCAGAGTCGGTGACCGCGGATGCCGCGAGCACGACCGTGATCCAGTTGAGCCATGCGAAGTTGCCGGTCACGATGAGCCAGAGCTGCGTGAGGATCACGATCGTGGCCGCCGACGAGCCGACCGGGCCCGGCACGAAGAGCAGGAACGGCACCACGAGCTGCGCGAAGTGATTGCCGAGCACCTCGCCGCGATGGAACCACTTCGGCAGCAGGTGCGCCTGCCGACTGAGCGGGCCCGGCATCGGCTGCGTCTCGTGGTGGTACATGAGTGCGGAGAGGTCGCGCCACTCGCGCCCGCCGCGGATCTTGATCATGCCGGCCCCGAACTCCAGCCGGAACACGAGCCACCACACGGCGATGACGATGGTCAGGGGCGGTGGCGTCTGGTCGGAGCCGAGGAACGCGACTGTGAAGAGCGCCTCGCAGATGAGCATCTCCCAGCCGAAGCCGTAGAAGGTCTGCCCGACGTTCACGATCGAGAGGTACAGGATCCAGAGCGCGAGGAAGACGAGGAGCGGGAGCCACGGCGGGCCGAGCTGCGGCAGCCCCGCCACGACGGATGCCGCGAGCACGAGGCCCGCCACGGCGACGGCGACGAGCCGCCGATCGGTGTAGCCCCAGCGGAAGAGGCTGGGCCCGCGGAGGCGCTTCGCGCGCCGCAACAGCTCGGGCACCGGCAGCAGGCCGTGCTCGCCGAGGAGCGGGCGGAACTGGTTCAGCGTCGAGAGGAACGCGACGAACGCGAGCGCGCCGACCCCGCGCTGCAGGATCTGCCGTGCGATCTCGTAGTCGTGCGCGTCGAACCAGGCGGTCCACTCCACGTGCCAACGCTACGCCGGGCGGCGCCGTCAGCGCAGGCCGAAGCGTTCCCGCAGGGCGAGCTTCGCAGCGAACCATCCGTTCATGCCGTGCACGGCGGGGCCGGGGGGCGTGGCACTCGAGCAGAGGTAGACGCCCTCGACCGGTGTGCGCCACGGCTTCGGCGAGACGACCGGCCGCTTGAGCAGCTGGGCCATCGTGAGTGCGCCCGAGTAGATGTCGCCGCCGACGTAGTTCGGGTTGTAGCGACCGAGCTCGGCGGCCGAGCTCGCGGCCGATGCCAGCACGACGTCGCGGAACCCCGGGGCGAAGCGCTCGACCTCGGCGGTGACGAGCTCGGTCGGGTCGAGCGTCGATCCGGCGGGCACGTGGGTGTAGGCCCACAGCACGTGCTTGCCCTCCGGCGCCCGGCTGGGGTCGGCGACCGTGGGCTGCGCCACGAGCACGTACGGATGCTGCGCGCCCCCGCCGCCCGCGACGCCGGGCTGGTAACCGCGGGCGACGGCGTTCTCGGCCGCCGCGATCTCGGCGCGGCTGCCGCCGAGGTGCACGGTGGGGGCGTGGCGCACCTCGGCGTTGCGCCACGGCACCGGGCCGCTCAGCGCGAAGTCGACCTTCGCGACTCCCGAGCCGTAGCGGTACCGGCGCAGGGCGCGCGCGTAGCGGCCGGGCAGCTCGGCGGTGAAGAGCAGCTCGGGCGAGGTGTCGAGGAGCACGGCGCGGGAGCCCGTGACCTCGGCGAGCGAGGCCACCGGTGCATCCGTCACGATCTCGCCGCCGCGCGCCCGGAGCTCGTCGGCGAGCGCATCGGCGATCGCCTGCGAGCCGCCGATGGGCAGGCCCCAGCCGACGCCGTGCCCGTGCATGGCGATGAGGAGGCCCGCGCCGGCGGAGGCGAGCGAGGGCATGCCGCCGGCCGCGTGCGCGACGACGCCGCTGAAGAGCGCCGGTGCGACCTCGCCGACGAAACGGGTGTTCCACGCCGCGGTGCCCTGCTCGAGCGCGCGCAGACCGAACTTCACGGCGGCGACGGGGTCGCGCGGCACGCGCAGCAGCTGCGAACCCGTGAAGTCGACGACCCCGCGGCTCCGGGCGACGAGCGGGGCGAGCAGGCTGCGCCAGGCCGCACCGTCGGCCTCGAGACCGTCGGCGGTGCGGTCGAGGTCCCGCCAGGCGATGCCGGCACGGCCGCCGTCGAGCGGATGCGCGTACGAGGCCTCGGGGACCACCCAGTCGAGGCGATCGAGGAGGCCGAGTCTCTTGAACACGGGCGAGGCGAGGCCGGCGGGGTGCACCGTCGAGCACACGTCGTGCAAGAAGCCGGGCAGGGTGAGCTCTGCGGTGCGGAGGCCGCCGCCGATCGTCGGCGCCGCCTCGAGCACCCGCACCGAGAGCCCGGCGCGGGCCGCGACCACGGCGGCGACGAGCCCGTTGGGCCCGCTGCCGACGACCGTGACGTCGGTCACGAGCTCAGAATCCGGCGCCGAGGGTGTTGATGTAGATCCACGGCAACCGGTCCATCATGAGCCGGTGGCGATTGCCGTCGGCGTCGGGCCCGTCGTCGGGCACCGAGGGGTCGCGCGCCTCGCGCTTGTGCTCGGCCACGAACTCGTCGTCCTCCTGCCAGAGGATCATCTGGCCGTCGTCGGCGATCTTCGCGACGAACGGCTGCACCGAGCCGCCGCGGAGGTCGGCGAGCGCCTCGTCGACGGAGGCGTCGTTCGACAGTCCGTGCAGGGTCACCCACGTCGGCGGCCAGAGCGTCATGCCCCCGGCCGCGTGCCGGTCGAGCGCATCCTCGGGTCGGATCCACACGGCCTCGGCGACCTCGTCGGGAGCGAGGCGCAACTCGCCATCTGGCACGCGCACGGCGAAGAACGTCGTCGTCAGCCGCTTCGGTGCGTTCGCGGGCGGGGTCCAGTGCGAGAACGGCACGAGCTCGGCACCGTCGAGTACGAGCCCGACCTCTTCGAAGGTCTCCCGCACCGCAGCACGTCGGGCCGCGTCGATGCCGTCGATCGGGTCGCCCTCGGCATCCGCGTCGTCGACCGCGCCGCCCGGGAAGACCCACGCTCCGGGAAAGGAGCCGCGATCGCGGGGGCGTTCGGCGAGCAGCACCTCGAGACCGCGTTCGCCGTCGCGCAGCAACACGACGGTCGCGGCCGCGCCAGTGGTCGCCGGGTTCGTCAGTGACTCCAGCTCGCTGTTCATCCCCTCAGACTATGACTCGGCACGCCGGCGCGCACCGGCGCGGATACACTTCCGGCATGGATCAGGGTTTCGTCGTCGGTGATCA
This sequence comes from Agromyces sp. NPDC056389, assembly GCF_042262385.1. NCBI lineage: Bacteria > Bacillati > Actinomycetota > Actinomycetes > Micrococcales > Microbacteriaceae > Agromyces > Agromyces sp. NPDC056389. Next base: position 571,107 of record NZ_JBHJPN010000003.1, on the reverse strand, counting down.
GGTGTCGGCACTCGCCCGTCTCGTGCTGGCGCCCAACGCCGGGCCGATGACCCTCGACGGCACGAACTCCTACGTGCTTCGGGCACCGGGTTCCGATGCCGTGGTCGTCGTCGACCCCGGGCCGTCCGATCCGGCGCACCTCGCCGCCCTGGCCGGTGCCGGCCGCGTCGAGCTCGTGCTCGTCACCCACCACCATCCTGATCACACCGAGTCGCTCGGCGCCTTCCACGCGATGACGGATGCCCCGGTGCGCGCGATCGACCCGGCGCTCTGCCTGGTCGGGGCGCCGCTGGTCGACGGCGAGCGCATCCGGTCGGCCGACCTCGAGATCGACGTGGTCGCATCCCCGGGGCACACGGCGGACTCGGTGTGCTTCTCGCTGCCGGGCGACCGCCTCGTCGGCAGCGACGAAGGCCGCGGCACGGTGCTCACGGGCGACACGATCCTCGGCCGCGGCACGACGATCATCGCCGACCCCGACGGCGCCCTCGGCCCGTACCTCGACGCGCTCGAAGCGCTGCGCGCCCTCGGCACGCCCGGGCCCGTCGGCGTGCTGCCGGGCCACGGCCCGGTGCTGCCCGACCTCGCGGCGATCTGCAGCGCCTACCTCGCGCACCGCGCCGAACGTCTCGACCAGGTGCGGGCGGCGCTTCGCGAACTCGGTGCCGACGCCGGGCCGGGTGCGGTCACCGACCTCGTCTACGCCGACACGGATGCCTCGGTGCGAAGTGCAGCCGAGGCATCCGTTCGAGCGCAATTGGCCTACCTGCGCAGTCGGGGCTGACGCAGGAGACCGTCACTCGGACTTGGTTACGCGACGAGCGCGATACCGGCGTCCCAGCCGACCTTCTCCTGCACGGCGAGGGTGAGCTGCAGGAAGCCGACGGCCTCGAGCTCGCGAGCGCGCGAGAGGCGGCCGGCGTCGACGGCGTTCACGCCGCCCGCACGCACGACCTCGGCGAGGGCGAGCTTCGCGTCGTCGTCGTCGCCGGCGATGAGCACGGTGGTGGGGTTGGCACCGACGGTCTTCGCAGCGAGGGTGGCGGCGAAGTTCGTGTTGAAGGCCTTCAGCACCTTCGCGTCGGGCAGGGCTGCGGCGAGCTCGCTCGCACGTGAGCCGTCGGCCGGCACGACGAGGGAGTCGAAGGTCGAGAAGTCGAGCGGGTTCGTGATGTCGACCACGACCTTGCCGGCGAGCTCGGCACCGCGGGCGGCGACGATCTCGTCGATCGCGAAGTGCGGCACGGCGAGCACGACGATGTCGCCGGTGATCTGCTGGGCGGTGTCGCGCCCGATGAACTCGACGGTGTTGCCGCCTGCGGCCACGATGCCGCCGATGGCGGTGCCCATGTTGCCGTTTCCGATGATGCTGACGGTCGTCATGTCATTCCTCCCCGCGCCGTTCGACGCGATTACTTGTTCCGACAACCAACACTGTACGCGCATTCAGTTGTTGCGTCAACTAATGCGGTAGACTCTCAGGCATGACGGATGACACGCGATGGCTGGCCCCCGAGGAGTCGGCCGCGTGGGTGCGCCTCGTGGCGCTCGCCGAGCTGCTCCCGGGCGCGCTCGACGCGCAGCTGCTGCGCGACGCCGGACTCACGCACTTCGAATACGGCGCCCTCATGGCGCTGGGCGCCGCACCTTCGCGCACCATGCGCATGACCGAGCTCGCCTCGCGCACGAATGCGACGCTCCCCCGACTGTCGCACGTCGCCAAGCGCCTCGAGGAGCGCGGACTCATCGAGCGGTTCCCGTGCCCCGAAGACCGCCGCGCCACGAACGCGACCATCACCGAGGCCGGGCTCGCCCTGATCTCCGAGGCCGCCCCCGGCCATGTCGAGACCGTGCGCGCGAACGTGCTCGACGCCCTCGCGCCCGAGCAGCTCGAACAGCTCTACGCGATCGCGGGCGCCGTGCTCGCGCGGCTCGATCCCGACGCGCGCCTCTCAGCCACGTCGTGCCAGTTCAGCGAGGGACCCGTCGACCACGTCGTGGCCTGACGGCGGTCTCGCGCCTCAGCGCGGGTCGTACGTGAGGCAGTCGGCGTCGTCGGTCGACCCCGCACCGATGCGCACCGACGCCGCGGTGCACTCGAGCGACTCGTTGTGCACGCACTCCGCTCGCTGACACGCCCCGACGTGCGTGATCACCTTGTCGAGCCCGCCCTTCTTGCCGAGCGGGATGAAGGTCGCGCACTCCGCGTCGCCGACCGAGCCACCGATCGTGACCGCGGCGGCATGGCAATGCGAGTGATCGTTGTACGAGCATCCGGCCACCGAGCATTCGGCGACGGCGGGCAGTTCGTCGAGCGTCATGCTCATGGTGACCTCCCAGTGCGGTGTACGACCGTTCGATACGGCGATGGTACGCCCGAGGGGGTGGAACACGCAGCAGCGACGGGACGAAATTCCGCAGATCAACGCGGTTTTCTTCTGAGGTGAGCCTTACCTATCCGACCGAATCACTCGAATGACGGTGGTGCCGTGGAGACTGCCGGCATGGCAGCCGACGACTTCGAGTTCCTCTACGGCGAGTGGCATGTGCGCAACCGCAAGCTGCGCGACACGACCGACCCCGACTGCACCGAATGGGTCGAGTTCGACGCGACGGCCGACGTGCACCCCGTGCTCGACGGCATCGGGCACATCGACCGCATGCTCGTTCCCGACGCCCCCGACGGCGGCGGATTCGAGGGCTTCACGCTGCGCCTGTACGAACCGGGTGCCGATCTCTGGCGCATCTGGTGGAGCTCGACCCGGTTTCCCGGAGTGCTCGACACTCCCGTCGAAGGCCGGTTCACCGACGGTCACGGCGTGTTCGAGGCCGACTTCGAACTGCGCGGGGCTCCGGCGCGCGAGCGATTCGAGTGGATCACGAGCGACCCCGGGCATCCGCACTGGCAGCAGTCGTTCTCGCTCGACGGCGGCGCGACGTGGCAGCCGCCCAACTGGCACATGCACCTGACGAGACGCACCGCCCAGGCGTGAGCCGGGGCGTCAGCCGGGCGAGCCCGGCTCAGCGCGTGACGGTGCCCATGCGGCTCGCGAGCGGCTTCAGCACGGCGGGCCGCACCGCGAACCATCCCCCGATCATGACCGCGAGCGACAGCGCGAAGATCGCGAAGCCGAGCCACGATGCACCGTCGCGGCTCGCGTACATCGCGTCGAGGTTGCGCAGCGCACCCGTTGCGAACACGAGGGTCACGTGCACGATGACGAAGGCGACGAACACGAGCATCACCGGGTAGTGCACGGCCTTCGCGAGCTTCGCCGGGTAGACGCGGTTCAGGCGCTCGGCGCGCTGCGGCCAGACCGACGAGAGCCGCAGGCCGGTGACCACCGCGAGCGGTGCGACGACGAACACGATCGCGAAGTAGCTGAGCACCTGCAGGCTGTTGTAGTTCACCCAGGCGTGCTCGACGGGCCAGTCGAGCGAGGCGTACTGCAGCGCAGCCGAGACGGCGTTCGGCCAGATGTCGGCGCTCGTGGGCACGATGCGCATCCACTGCCCGGTGATGAAGAGCAGCACGATGAAGACGATGCCGTTCGCCACCCAGAGGGCATCGACCGTGTAGTGCAGCCAGAGGTGGATGCTGACCTTCCACGGCGAGTTCTTCGTGCGGATCAGCCCCTCGTTGTTCCGCACCCAACGGGCCGGCGGTCGGCCGCCCTTGCGGAGCAGCAGCCCCGAGCGCACGAGCAGCACGAGGAAGAACGCGTTCAGGAAGTGCTGCCAGCCGAGCCACGCCGGAAAGCCGACGGGCGCCCCCTCGGGCAACGGCGTCGTGCCGGGGTATCGGGCGATGAAGTCCTGCACCGCGGGTTGGGCGCGCAGCCAGATCGCGAGCAGCACGACCCCGGCGAGCAGCGCGACCCCGGCGAACACGGCCAGCGCGACCGGCAGCCACCTGGTGCGTCGACGAGTCGCGTGATGCGCGGTCGGGTCGGTGAGGCGGGTCACCGAAGTATTTTGGCATGACCTCCCGAGCATGCGCCGAGCCGACGACCCGAAGAGTCACGGATGCCTCGGCTCCCGGCCCGCTCGCCCGTTCCGCTCCCAGCAGCACTGCCGTCAGCGGCATCCGCCCCGCACGGCGCCGGCCGCCCCCACGCTGGGGACATGAGCGAACACGACTCCCCACCGATCCATCCGATCGACGCCGAGCTCACGAGGCGCCTCTTCCACGAGCGCATCATCGTGCTCGGCGACGAACTCGACCAGCAGAGCGGCAACCGGCTCTGCGCACAGCTCGTCACCCTCGCGGCCGACGACCCGCGCCGCGACATCCGCTTCTGGATCAATTCGCCCGGCGGCTCGGTGTCGGCGATGCTCGCGATCGCCGACGTCATGCGGTCGATCCCGAACGACGTGTCGACGATCGCCGTCGGCATCGCGGCGAGCGCGGGCCAGTTCCTGCTCTCGGCCGGCACGCGCGGCAAGCGGTTCGCGCTGCCGCACTCCCGGATCCTCATGCACCAGGGGTCCGCCGGCATCGGCGGCACCGCCGTCGACATCGAGCTGCAGGCCGACGACCTGCGGTACACCCGCGACACGGTGCTCGGCATCACGGCCGAGAACACCGGCCAGCCCATCGAGCGCATCGCCGAGGACTCGCTGCGCGACCGCTGGTACACCGCGACCGAAGCCGTCGACTACGGCTTCGTCGACGCCATCGCCGACGGCTTCGGCGAGATGTTCCCCGGCGGCGAGCGCCCGCTCGTGGGACTGCAGGCCCGCACCGGAACAGGAGCCCCGTCATGAGCAACTACACGATCCCGTACGTCGTCGAGAAGCGCGGCAACAGCGAGCGTTCGCTCGACGTCTACAGCCGGCTGCTCTCGGAGCGGATCGTCTACCTCGGCACCGAGATCGACGACGGCGTGGCCAACGTGCTCATCGCGCAGTTCCTGCACCTCGCCTCTGAATCGAGCGAGACGCCGATCAGCCTCTACCTGAACTCCCCCGGCGGCTCGCCCGGCGCGGCGCTCGCGGTCTACGACACGATGCAGCACATCAGGCCGGATGTCGCGACGACGTGCGTCGGCCAGGCGGGCGGGCCGGCCGCGGTGCTCCTCGCCGGCGGCGCGAAGGGCATGCGGGCGATCCTGCCGCACGGCCGCGTCGTGCTGCACCAGCCGTCGACACAGGGCCGCGGCACGATCCCCGACCTGATCCTGCACGCCGACGAGGTCGTCCGTGTGCGCGCCGAACTCGAGGCCGCCCTCGCCGCCGACACCGGTCGCGACGCGATGGCCCTGCGGCACGACACCGATCGCGATCTCATCCTGCCGGCGGCGGCCGCCGTCGAGTACGGCCTCGCCGATCACGTGCTGACGGCGCAGGCCCTGGTCGGGGCCGGCGCCGGGCGCGGCTAGGGCCGCTCGGCGGGCGTTACCAGCTCCGCCGCACGGTGCCCTTCGGCCCGGCGACGAGGCTCGCCGCCGGCACGTCGTCGGCCACGACGGCGCCGGCGGCGATCACGGCGTCGCGACCGATGCTGACGCCGGGCAGGATCATCGCCCCGGCGCCGATCCACACGTTCTCGGCCACGTCGATGGGGGCGCCGCTGAGGAATCGGCGCCGCTCCTCGGGATCGACCGGGTGACCCATCGTGATGAATGTGGCCTTCGGGCCGACCATCACGCCGTCGCCCAAGCGGATGCCCGCGTAGTCGAGGAAGGTGCAGCCCTGGTTGATGAAGACCCGCTCCCCGAGTTCCAGCCGCAGGCCGTGATCGGTGTAGAAGGGCGGATAGATCGTCAGCCTCGACGGCAGCGGCCGGCCCAGGACCTGCTCGAGCATCTCGGCCCTGCCCGCCTCGTCGTCGAACGGCAGTGCGTTCAGTCGAGAGGTCAATGCGGTGACGGTCAGCACGCGCTCGCTCATCGCGGCGAACTCGTCGCCGAACACGCGTTCGCCCTTGGCCAGCAGCTCCGGATCGTGGATCGGCAGGAACCGGTCGTCGGCCATCAGGCGGCGAGCAGGTAGGCGTTCGAGACGGCAGGTGCGAACGGGGCGCCGGGCGCGGCGTCGAGCGGATGCGCCGAACCGAGGTCGATGGGAGTGCCCACGTCGGCACGGAAGGCGAACGACGTCTCGATCCTCAGCAGCTCGCGCAGCTCGGTCTCGCGTCGCTCGGCATCCCGCCGTTCGCCGAGCAGCCCGCCGACCCGCTGCACGACATCGACGAGGTCGAGCCCGAGCGCCTCGGCGACAGAGCCCAGCACCTCCGACGAGGGCTCCTTGCGACCGCGCTCGATCTCGGAGAGGTACTGGGGCGAGACACCCGCCGTCGCGGCGACCTCGGTCAGGATCCGCTCCTGCCCGAGCCGTTCACCGCGCAGCACCTCGCCGAGCGCATGCCGCCAGAGCGGCTTCGCAGCACCCCGTTCCGCGCCCGGCTTCGACGGCGGCGAACCAGGGACCCGTGTGAACTCGACGACCTTGCCCATGCCGAGAGGCTAGCCGCGGCATCCACTCGGCGACAGGTCGATCCGCTCAGAGCAGAACGCGGGCCGTCGACTACGCCGGAGGGTTCTCGGGGTCGAGGGTCTCGACCGAATCCGCCTCGACCGCGATGTCGGCTTCGAGGTCGTTCGGGTCGTCGCCGTCCGTCGACTCCTCCTGCTCGAGGTCGTCGTCGGCGCTCCGCCTGCGCTCGCCTGCTGCGCGCTTGTCGGCACCGCTGCCTGCTGGGTCTCGTGCGTCGGTCATCGTTCCTCCGAGGGTCGGGATGGCTCCAGCGTGCGCGGCCGGCACCGGTCCGTCAACGGCTTGACGGGCCGCATTCCGCACCGATCGCTGGCGGTCGCGTGCGCCCGCGTGCAGAATGAAGCCACTGACACGGAGGTGGGCGATGTCGACGGAAAGCGTGATCTGGTCGATTCTCGGAACGTTCATTGCGGTCGGAGGCCTCTTGGGGCTCGCGGCGCTCTGGTCGCTGATCCGACGACCGCGCGAGCACTGACCGTTCCGACGAACGTGCCGACGCACACGCCGCCTCGGTCAGCCGAGTGCTTCGGCGATCGGCGTGCCACCGCCGTTGAAGCGGATGGTTCGGCGCACCGTCGAATCGCGGTGCACCGTCTCGGCGACGACGGCCGCGACATCCGCTCGGTCGACGGTGCCGCTGCCCGCCGGGTCGACGTCGATGCGCCCCGTGCCCTCGCCGTCGGTCAGGGTGCTCGGGCCGAGGATGGTCCAGTCGAGCGCGGTGCCCGCGAGATGCTCGTCGGCCGCAGCCTTCGCCTCGGCGTACGCGCGGAAGGAGTTGCCCTCGGGCACGGCGTGATCGGGCGAGCCGAAGTACGAGACCATCACGTACCGGGTGACGCCGGCGCCCTCGGCGGCATCCATCGACCTGATCGCCGCGTCGCGGTCGACGGCATACGTGCGCGCGGGGTCGCCGCCGCCGGCTCCCGCCGACCAGACCACCGCGTCGTGGCCGTGCAGGATCTCGGCGAGATCGTGCACGTCGAGCCGCTCGATGTCGGCGACCACGGGGCGAGCCCCCGCGGCCGTGACGTCGCCGGCGTGGTCGGGATTTCGGATGATCGCGTCGACCTCGTCGCCGCGATCGGCGAGCAGCCGTTCGAGCTGCAGGGCGATCTTGCCGTGGCCCCCGATGATCACGATGCGTGCCATGTGCTCCTCCTCCGACCGACTCGCCCCACGCTACTCCCGGGTGGCGCGGATGCGCTCAGGCAGGGCCGCACACCGTGCCCGTGACGAGCGCGGGCCTGCTGCTGTACCGGGAGCTCCGCGACCTGCGCGGGCTCGAGGTGTTCATCGCGCACATGGGCGGGCCGTTCTGGGCGCGCAAGCAGGCTGCGGCATGGTCGATCCCGAAGGGCGAGTTCACCGACGAGGAGCCGCTCGCCGCCGCCCGCCGCGAGTTCGCGGAGGAGATCGGCGTGCCACCGCCCGATGCGGACGTGATCGACCTCGGCGCCTTCCGGTACTCGTCGGGAAAGACCGTGCGGGTGTTCGCCGCTCATGCCCCCGACTTCGAGATCGACGAGGTGCGATCGAACACCTTCGAGATCGAGTGGCCGCCGCGTTCGGGGCGGCGACAGTCGTTCCCCGAGGTCGACGAGGCCCGATGGACGCCTGCGTTCGAGGCCCGCGAGCTGCTCACTGCGGGCCAGCGCCCCGCCCTCGACGCGCTCCTGTCCGCGCTCGACGGATCGGTGGATCGAGCTCGTGAGCGGCCGGACCCATGACGGTTGACGCACCCGACGAGGTCGCGACGGAGCTCTACGGGCTGCGTCCCGACGAGTTCACCGCCGCGCGCAATGCCCAGGCGCAGGCCGTCGCAGCCGACGATCGCGAGCTCGCCGCCCGCATCCGCGAGTTCCGGCGCCCCTCCCCTGCAGCCTGGCTCGTGAACCAGCTCGTGCGGCACCGCACCGACGAGGTGGCGGCGATCCTCGAGCTCGGCGCCGATGCCCGTGAGGCGCAGGGACGCTTCGATGCGGCCGAGCTCGCCGAGCTCGGCCGGCAGCGACGGCGCCTCGTCTCCGCCCTCGCGCACGAGGCCGGCGACCTCGCCGACGAACTCGGCGCCCCAGTGCGCACTCCGGTGCTCGACGAGGTCGCCCAGACGCTGCAGGCCGCGATGTCGGATGCCGCTGCGGCCGACGCCGTGCGCACGGGCCGCCTCGTGCGAGCGCTCGAGGCCGTCGGCGTCGAGGTCGACCTGAGCGATGCCGTCGCAGGCGGGTTGCCACCGCGCACCGAACCCGGCGAGATGGCGCGTGCCGGCGACGCGCCCGCCCGGCCGAGCGCGGCGGCGTCGAAACGACGTCGGGCGGAGCGAGCCGGCGCCGAGCGTGCCGTCGCGGATGCCGAGGAACGGGCCGCCGCGGCATCCGCTGCGCTCGAAGCCCTCGATGCCCGGCTCGCCGACGCCGAACGCGAGCACGGCGAGCTCGAGACTCGCCGCGACGAACTCGAGGCGGAACTGCGCGGAGTCGAGGCGGAGATCGCGGAGGCCGATCGGGCGACGCGTTCGCTGGCCCGCGAGCGGGACCGGGCGGCTCGCGCCGTCGACGCCGCAGACGTCGACGCCGAGGAGGCGCGCGAGGCGCTGGAGGCGCTCGAGCAGCGGGAGTAGCCGGACTCGTCGAGTGGTGCGCGGCGGGCTCGGGCCGCTCGCCTCAGGCGCGGTCGAGCAGCCAGTCCATCGCGTCGGGCACGACGTCGAGCACCGAGACATGGCCGTCGTCGAGGCGCATCCAGAGCGAGGCGCGGGGGATTGTGCGCGAGGAGCCACGAGGCGTGCCTCGCGGGCACCACCCGATCGCCCTCGCCCTGCACGAGGAGCACCGGGGCGACGATGCCGCCGAGATCGAATCCCCATGGGGCCGCGAAGGCGACGTCGTCGTCGATGAGGCCGTCGGGGCCGGCCTGCCCCGCACGCATAGCGTCGGCGCCGAGCGGCGCCCACCTCGCGTCGAGCGCGGCCCAGTCGACGGGGAGGAACTGGGTCGGATCGAACTCCTCGGTCGAGGCGAAGGCGGCGCGAGCGGCGCGCCCCTCGACGGCGGCGCGCAGGCCGCCGGGTGCGGCCATGCCCGCGAACCAGTCGTAGGCGTCGGTGCGGGGCGCGATGCCGGCGAGTGAGACCGCACCGGTGACCCGCTCGGGCAGCAGCGCCGCGCAGGCGAGCGCGTGCGGGCCGCCGCCCGACGCGCCCATCACGGCGAACCGCTCGACGCCGAGCGCATCGGCGATCGCCGCGACATCCGCTGCCGCCGCGGCGACGTCGCGCCCGGGCCGCGGCGTCGAGCTGCCGTACGACGGGCGTCCGTAGGAGACGAGCCGGATGCCGCGGGTGGAGGCGGCCTCGAGCAGGGGCTCGATCGGGGCGCCCGTCTGCGGGGAGCCGTGATGCCACACGAGCGTGAGCGGCGACGAGGCATCCGCCCCTGTGTCGTAGGTGTGCAGGCTGCCGCCGTCGCCGAGGGGCACGTCGAGTTCGGTGACCGTCATCGCAGCCTCCGTCAGCCCTGCACGCCGGCGGCGCGAGTGGCGGCCTCGGTGAACGCGGGCCGCACCCGCTCCCAGCCGTCGAGGTAGCCGCCGACCATGGCGGCGTCACGCAGCAGCACGAGCTGGGCGGCCGCGCCGTCGGCGTCCGGCACCTCCGCCGCCGTCAGCACCGATTCGAGCTCTGAGCGGAACCACTCGCGGTGCTCGGCGACGGCCCTGCGCACGCCGCTGTCGGCGTCGGGGTATTCGGCGGCGGCGTTGATGAACGGGCAGCCGCGGGTGTGGTGACGGGCGACGTCGTCGGCGAGCCCCTCGATCACGAGGCCGACGAGCTGCTTCGGCTCGGCACCGGATGCCTCTGCGGCCGCGAATGCGCCGCGGATGTTCGCATCCTCGACGCCGAGGTAGGCCTCGACGAGATCCTCCTTGCTCGGGAAGTGCCGGTAGAACGTCGCACGGGTGACCCCGGCCTCGCCGATGATGCGGTCGACGCCCACCGAGTGGATGCCCTCTCGATAGAAGAGTTCGGAGGCCGTGCGCAGCAGGCGCTGCCTCGCTTCGGAGGTTCCCGCAGAGGTGCTTCGAGTTGCCATACCGAAAATGATAGAACGATCTTTCTCTTTTTGCTTGACATGGCGTTCGACCCGGAGTAACTTCCCAGACATAGACAGAACGATCGTTCTACCACCAGGTCGAACGACACGAGAAGGAGAGAGCAATGACCGCCACCAAGACCCCCATCGTCCTCATCCACGGACTCTGGATGACCCCCAAGAGCTGGAACACCTGGGCCGAGTACTTCCGGGCCCGCGGCCACGAAGTCATCGTTCCGGGCTGGCCCGGCATCGACGACCGCGAGGTCGCCGACATCCGTTCGAACCCCGAGGCGCTGAAGGGCATCGGCCTCGCGCAGATCGCCGACCACTACGAGCGGATCATCCGGGCACTGCCCGAGAAGCCCATCATCATGGGCCACTCCTTCGGCGGCCTGCTCACGCAGATGCTCGCCGACCGCGGCCTCGGCGTCGCCTACGTCGGCGTCACTCCCGGCCAGCCCGCCGGCATCACGACCCTTCCCGCGTCGACCCTCTGGACCGGCACGCCGATCCTCTCGAACCCCTTCGCCAAGAACGGTGCCAAGCCGCTCTCGAAGGGCCACTTCCACTTCACCTTCGGCAACGACCTCGACCGCGCGGCATCCGATCGCCTCTGGGAGGAGTTCGCGGTGAACTCCTACAACCGGGTGTTCTTCGAGGGCGTCGCCGGCGCCTTCAATGAGAAGGGCGGCGTCAGTCACGTCGACTTCGGCCGCACCGACCGCGCGCCGCTGCTCGTCATCACGGGCGAGATCGACCACGTCGTGCCGCCGGCCATCGGCCGGGCCATCGTGAAGAAGTACAACGCGACGAGCAGCCCGGCCGTGGTCGAGTACCGCGAGTTCGCCGGCCGCACCCACCGCATCGTCAGCCAGGACGGCTGGGAAGAGGTCGCCGAGTACGCCCTCGACTGGGCGACCGAGCACGCCGAGACGGCCGCAGCCGCGGCCTGACGGCAGCCCCCGACGCGGTCAGCGATCGATCGAGTCGCGCCCGTCGCCGGCCCGGCCGCCGAAGACGCTCCGGAGCACGAAGTAGACGATGACCGCGACCACCGCGACGATCACGAGCTTGCCGACGAACCAGAGCAGGCTGAAGAGCACGTCGACGAGGAACCACGCGATCACGACGGCGACGATCACGCCGATGACGGTCCAGACGGTGCGGCTCATGTTCCGAGGCTAGTCGAACGGCGCGGATGCCTCGCCGCCGCCGACTCGCAGCATGCCTCGTCAGGGAGCATGACCATCGAAGAGCAGGGTCGGCACGGGGCCGAACGGCATCGACCGCACGCGGAGCGGCCGCACGTCGTCGCCGATGAATCCCGCCTCGACGAGAGCCAGGCCGGTATCGCGGTCCCAATGGCAGCCGTGGCAGAACCTCGCCGTGAACGGGGTCGCGATGCGCTGCACCACTCGCTTCGCGGTGCGCGGCGGCGCCGCGACATGGTCGATGAAGACGACCCTGCCGCCGGGCACGAGTACCCGGCGCACCTCGGCGAGCGCGACCGCCTGATCGGCGACCGAGCAGAGCACGTACGTCGCGATGACGGCGTCGACCGAGCGATCGGGCAGCGGGATGGCCTCGGCGACGGCATCGAGCGGCTCGTCGCCGTGACCCCATTCGCGGGCCCGCTGCGAGAGTTCGGTCCGGCGCTCGGCGTCGGGCTCGAGTCCGATCCACTCGACGTCGGGGTGCAGGGCTCCGAAGTTCTCGCCCTCGCCGGCCCCGATCTCGAGCACGCGCCCGCGCACCCGGCCGACGAACTCCCGCTCGAGGTCGTCGAGGCGGTCGTCGTCGATGAGGCCGGATGTCACGGGCGTCGCTTGCTCCATGCCGCCATGCGAGCACGTCGAGGGTCGCCCGTCAAGCTCGACATCGGCGTTCGGAGCTCGACCGGACGGACCGGCGCGCGGCGCCGCTCGAGTCGAGCGACGCCGCACGAGTCGGTCAGTCCACGAATCGCTTCGACGATGCCCGCAGTTCGGGCACGGTCGAGACGCGCAGACTGCGTCCGAGCGTCTCGGGCCCGACCGCGGTGGCGATGAAGCCGATCACGCACGCCGCGATGATGAAGACCGCCACCATCCACGAGCTGCCGCCCGCCGCCGCGACGAGCGCGATCGCGATCAGCGGGGTGAATCCGCCGGAGACCGCACCGGCGACCTCGCGACTGAACGCGAGCCCCGTGAACCTCGACCGACTCGTGAAGAGTTCCGAGAAGTAGGCGCCCTGCGGTCCGAACATCGCGCCGACTCCCACGCCGAGGCTCGCCGTGACGGCGATCGTGACACCGAGCGCGGTCTCGGAGTTGTCGATGATGGCGAAGTACGGGAATGCGAACAGCGCGGAGAAGGCGATGCCCGTGAGCACCACGGGCTTTCGGCCGATGCGATCGGACAGGGCGCCGAAGAGCGGCAGCGTGATCATGGTGGTCGCGGTCGCGACCGTCACCGCGATGGGGCCGATGCTGTTCGCGAGCGAGAGCGTGCCGGTGATGTACGCCGCGATGAACGTGAGGTTCACGTAGGCGATGACGTTCTGCGGGGTCTGCGTGCCGATGAGCACGAGGATTCCGCGCCATTCCTTCGAGAAGACGTCCTTCAGCGGGGTGACGGGCGCCTTGTCCTCGGTGGCGGCCTCGACGAACGCCGGTGTCTCGCTGATCTTCAGGCGGATCACGAGCGCGACGACGACCACGATGATGCTCGCGGCGAACGGGATGCGCCATCCCCACGCGAGGAAGTCCTCCTCGGGCAGCTGGGTGATGATCGCGAACGCTCCCGAGGCGAGGAGGAGGCCGAGATAGACGCCGACCGCCGGCCACGCACCCTGCAGGCCGCGCTTCCGGGGCGAGGCGTGCTCGACCGAGAAGATCGCGGCGCCGCCGAACTCGGCCCCCGCTCCGATGCCCTGCACGAGGCGGAGCACGAGCAGGATGACCGGTGCCCAGAGCCCGATCTGCTCGTAGGTCGGCAGGAAGGCCATGAGCACGGTCGAGATGCCCATGATCAGCAGGGTCAGGACCAGCACGTACTTGCGCCCGAGGCGGTCTCCGAGCCGGCCGAAGATGAGTCCGCCGAGCGGGCGGATGACGTACCCGAGCGCGAAGGCGGCGAATGCCGCCATGGTGCCGACGAGCGGATCCTCGTTGACGAAGATGATGCGGTTGAAGACGAGGGCCGCTGCGGTGCCGTAGAGGTAGAAGTCGTACCACTCGAGGGCCGAGCCGATGAGCGTCGCTGCGGCGACGCGGCGGGTCTCCTTGTGGCTCACGGCGGACGACTGGTCCTTCTCTACGACGGTGGTCGGTTGTGCTGACATCATTGTCCTTTCGTTCGGTCCTGGCGGTCGCGGCTCAGGCGACCACGCGGTTGTCGAGCTCGTCGTCGTCCCAGACGATTCCGAGGCCGGGGTGATTCGGTGCGAACGCATGCCCGTCGCGGATCGCGATCTCCTCGCGGGTGACGGCACGCAGCTGCGGGATGTGCTCGACGAAGCGGCCGTTCGGGATCGCCGCGACGAGGCTGACGTGCAGCTCCATCAGGAAGTGCGGGCTCACCGCGACGTTGAACGCCTCGGCGAGATGAGCGACCTTCAGCCAGGGCGTGATGCCGCCGATGCGTGCGACGTCGACCTGGACGATGCTCGCCGCCCCGCGCTGCAGGTACTCGCGGAAGGAGCCGATCGAGTAGATCGACTCGCCGACGGCGATCGGGATGCTCGTGGAGCGTGCGAGTCGTTCATGCCCTGCGACGTCCTCCGCCGGGAGCGGTTCCTCGAACCAGCTGAGGCGGTACGGCTCGAAGGCCGCGGCACGTCGGATCGCCTCGGCGGCCGTCATGCTCTGGTTCGCGTCGACCATGATCTCGACGTCGTCGCCGACGGCAGCACGAACCGCCGCGATGCGCGAGACGTCCTCGGCGAGCGACGGCTTGCCGACCTTGACCTTGACGCCCTTCCATCCCTTCGCGGCGGAGGCGAGCGCCTCTTCGACGAGTTCCTGCTCGGGGATGTGGAGCCAGCCGCCTTCGGTGTCGTACAGCGGCACGGCCTGGCGGAAGCCTCCGGCCTCCTGCCACAGCGGCCGGCCGGAACTCTTCGACCGGATGTCCCAGAGCGCGGTGTCGACCGCAGCGAGGGCGAGCGCGGTGAGGACGCCGACGCTCGTCGCGCGCGTCGAGTCGTAGAGCTTGCGCCAGAGGTGCTCGGTGTTCATCGGGTCCTCCCCCGGCAGGAGGCGGAGCAGGTGCTCGTTGAGCATCGAGAGTGCAGCGCGGCCGCCCGTGCCGATCGTGTACGAGTACCCGCGACCGGTGACGCCGTCGTCCGTCTCGATGTCGACGACGAGCGTCTCCTGCTTCAGGAACGACTGCATCGCGTCGGTGCGGACCTTCTCGACCTCGATGTCGATGAGGCGCGCGACGGCTCTGGTGATCACGGTCATGGCGGCACTGCTTCCATTCGTCGTGTACGGCAACGTTGCGTACGGCGGAAATCGTATTGTATTTGATTCTTGCACAGCAATCCCCCGCTTCCGCCTCCGCCCGAGGGCGACGTCGGGCCCGGCCGACGACGCTCGCTCAGTAGGATTCGAGGATGGGAAGCCGCGATGACGCCGAGCCGATCGCCCCCGACGCGACGCTCGGCGAAGACGTCTACAAGCGACTCGTGGCGTTCGTGCTGAGCAACGAGCTGCCCGCCGACTCCCGCATCAACATCAATCGCATCGCCAAGCAGCTCGACGTCTCCCCGACGCCCGTCCGCGAGGCGCTGACCCGCCTCGAAGACGCCGGGCTCGTGAGCAAGACGCACCTCAAGGGCTACCGGACGACGTCGGTGCTCACCGAGAAGGAGCTCGTCGACCTCTACGAGCTCCGGCTCCTGCTCGAACCCGCCTCGGCTCGCCTGGCGGCCGAGCACGCCGACGCCGCCACCATCGCCGCCCTGCGCGATGAGCTCCGCATGTACCACGAGGCCCCCGACGACGACGACGCCTGGAGTTATGCACGGTTCAGCCAGCACGACGGACGCCTGCATTCGTTGATCGCTCGCGCTTCGGGCAACCAGGCCGTCGAGCGCGCCCTCGAACGCACGCACTTCCACCTGCACGCGTTCCGCCTCTCCTACGAGAAGAGCGCCGGCGACACGACCGTCGACGAGCACGAACGCATCGTCGAGGCGATCGCCGAGCATGACCCCGACGCCGCGGAGCGCGCGATGCGCGATCACCTCACGGCGTCCCGGGCCCGCCTGCTGCCGAGCGCCCGCCGCGCGCACTGAGACAACCGGCTCCAGTGCACGACGTTGGAGTTGTCGCGCTCGGCGAAGACCTTGATCGTCCGGAAGTCGTCCGGCGCCGCCGTAGTCTGATGGGATGCTCAGGCGATTCCTCTCGGGTGCCGGCCTGCTGCTGCGCGGCTTCGGATTCTGGGGACGCCGGCCGGGCGTGATGGCCCTCGGCCTGATCCCGGCCGCGATCGTCTTCGCGATCGTGCTCGCCGCGCTCGTGGCACTCGGCATCCAGCTGCCGGCGATCGTCGAATGGGCGACGCCCTTCGCCGAGCGGTGGGACGCGTTCTGGACTGCATCGCTGCGCATCGCCATCGCAGCAGTGACCTTCGCCGGCGCAGTGCTGCTCGCGGCCGTCACCTTCACCGCGATCACGCTCGCGGTCGGCGATCCGTTCTACGAGCGCATCTGGCGAGCGGTCGAAATCGAGCTCGGCGGCGACGTGCCCGATCGCGGCGCCGGTTTCTGGCGAGCCGCGGCCGACGCCGCAGCGCTCATCGCGCTCGGGGTCGCCGCGGCACTCGTCGTCGGCCTGATCGGCCTCGTGCCCGTGGTCGGATCGGTCGCCGCCCCGGCGCTGGGTGTGACGCTGTCGGGATGGCTGCTTGCACGAGAGCTCACCGGGCGCGCCTTCGAGGCTCGAGGCATGGCCGCGGCCGAGCGCGCGGCTGCGCTTCACGGCCACCGGGCCCAGCTGCTCGGGTTCGGGGTCGCGACCCAGTTGTGCTTCATGGTGCCGCTCGGCGCGGTGATCGCGATGCCCGCCGCGGTGGCCGGCTCGACGATGCTCGCACGTGCGGCGCTCGATGCATCGGCTCCTCCGGCGCACGCGGAACCGACGCCGCCGCCGGACTGAGCAGCCGAGCGGATGCCGCAGGCCCGTGCGGCATCCGCTCGTCGACTGCAGCGCGTCAGGCGGCGCGCAGGCCGGCGAAGAACGCGCGGATGTCGCCGGCGAGGAGCTCGGGCACCTCGAGCGCGGCGTAGTGGCCGCCCTGCTCGAAGCGGCTCCAGTGCACGACGTTGGAGTTGTCGCGCTCGGCGAAGACCTTGATCGTCTGGAAGTCGTCCGTGAAGACGGCGACCCCGGTCGGCGCCGCATTGATCTGCGGCTCGGCCTCCGCTCGCGCGTTGTCGAGGTAGCTGCGGCTCATGCCGGCAGCGGCATTCGCGAACCACGTGACGCTCACCTCGGTGATGATCTGCTCGAGGGTGACGAGCGAGGTGCCATTGCCGAAGGAGTTGAAGAGCTCGCTGTAGGCGAGCAGGGCGATCGGCGAGTCGCTGAGGCCGACGGCCACGGTCTGCGGGCGGCTCGCGTTCATGGTGTTGTAGCCGCCGACCGACTGGAACCACTGCATGTGCTCGAGTCCCGCGTAGTCCTGCGGCTCGAGGTGCTCGAACTCGGCAGGGTCGCCGCTCGGGAACGAGAAGAGCTGCAGCACGTGCAGGCCGAGGAAGCCCTCGGGGTTCGCGAGACCGAGCTCGCGGGCGACGAGGGCGCCGTTGTCGGAACCGTGGATGCCGTACTCGGCATATCCGAGTCGGTGCATGAGCTCGTCGTACGCGCGGGCGACGCGCGCAGTGGTCCAGCCGGGCTCAGTGACGGGGTTCGAGAAGCCGTACCCCGGGGCATCCGGAACGACGACGTCGAAGGCGTCCTCGGGGCTGCCACCGTGCGCGACCGGGTCGACGAGCAGGTCGATGAGGTCGAGGTAGTCGACGGATGACCCGGGGTAGGTGTGCGCCAGCAGCAGCGGCGTCGCGCCGGGGTGGGCCGAACGAACGTGGATGAAGTGGATGGGCTGGCCGTCGATCTCGGTCGTGAAGTGCGGCACGGCGTTGATGCGCGCCTCGGTGGCACGCCAGTCGAACGCGCGCCAGGCCTCGACGGCCTCGCGGAGGTAGGAGTTCGGCGTACCCGTGTCCCAGTCATCGGCGGGTGCCGGCTGGGGCAGGCGGGTGCGCGCGAGGCGCTCCATGAGGTCGTCGAGCTCGGCCTGGGCGACGTCGATCGTGAACGGGCGGATTTCGGTGTGAGAGGTGGTGTTCGTCATGTCTTCGACGGTACGGTGCATATAGGAACGTTCACTTCCTAATGATCGATTCGAGTTCACAGAATGTCCGATACCGCCGCACGACTGCTCTCCCTGCTCGCGCTCCTGCAGACCCGACCCGACTGGACGAGCACCGAACTCGGCGCCCGGCTCGGCGTCACGCCCCGCACCATCCGCAACGACATCGATCGACTGCGCGAACTCGACTACCCCGTCGATGCCACCCGCGGCGCGGCCGGCGGCTACCGCCTCGGCGCGGGGGCGAAGCTGCCGCCGCTGCTGCTCGACGACGAGGAGGCCGTCGCCGTGGCGATCGGCCTTCGAGCCGCGACCGGCATCGCGGGCGTCGAGGAGTCGAGCACTCGAGCGCTCACCAAGCTCGAGCAGGTGCTGCCGTCGCGGCTCCGCCCCACGGTCGAGGCGCTCGCGACCGTGATCGAGCACGCGCCCGAGAACAACGACACGGATGCTCCCGACCCCGAGGTCGATCACGCCGTGCTGACGGCGATCGCGAGCGCCATCCGCGGCGTCGAATGGATCCGGTTCGACTACCAGGGCGAGGCCCGGCTCGTGGAGCCCTACCGGCTGCTGAGCTGGGCTCGCCGCTGGTACCTGGTCGGCCGCGATCCGTCGAGCGAGGAGTGGGGCACGTTCCGCGCCGACTGGATCGAACCGCGCATGCCGACGCGACGCCGGTTCGAGCCTGCCGCTTTACCGGGCGGCGACTACACGGCCTTCGCGATGCGCTCGATCGCCGAGAGCGGCTGGAAGGTGCACGCCCGACTGCGGATCGCGGCGCCGGCCGACGCGGTGCTCGCCCGTATCCACCACGCGGTGGGCGTCGTCGAGGCCGTCTCCGACTCCGAATCGGTGCTCGTCACCGGCGCCGACTCGCTCGACACGATCGCCGCCTACATCGGCATGCTCGGCATGGACTTCACCGTCGAGTCCCCCGACGAACTGCGCTCGCTGCTCCTGACCTACAGCGAACGGTACGCGCGGGCCGCCCGCGGGCCTGCATGAATTCAGGGCTATACATCTGATCTTTGGTTCGGCAGTATGGGATCCGCGGTCGCTTCTGCTCGATGCGCGCCGCATTTCCGTGTGAAACACCTGATCAATGATGCGCAGGAGACTTTCGATGAACTTCACGTTCGACCCTCACCGCCGCCGAGTGCTCCAGATCGGCGGCGTCGTCGCGATGGCGCCCCTGTTCGGTGACCTGCTGACCTCCCGACCCGCAGCGGCTGCCGCTGCGCCGTTCGCCTCGGGGGGTGTCGCCGCGTCGTCTCGACGCACAGCGCTCAGCGCCCCGTCGCTCTCGCAGAAGTCGCTCTGGTACGGCACCCCGGCGACCGACTGGCAGTCGCAGGCGCTGCCCATCGGCAACGGCCGGCTCGGCGGCATGATCTTTGCGAATCCCGACGAAGAGGTCGTGCAGTTCAACGAGCAGAGCCTCTGGGGCGGCGTCAACGACTACGACAACGCCCTCATGGGCCAGCCCGACGGCGCGTACGACACGAGCGTGACGGGCTTCGGCTCGTACCGCGACTTCGGCACCATGCGATTCACCTTCGCCGCGGGCCCGAAGGTCACCGCGCCGGGCGGCCCGTACCGCGTCTCGGGCTCCGAAGGCGTCGACCGCACCTACGACGGCAACTCGCGCACGAAGTGGTGCATCGACGGCCCGCCGGCGACTGTGCTGTGGCAGGCCGAGCTGCCCGATCCGGTCACGGTGACGGACTACAGCCTCACGAGCGCCAACGACGTGCCGGCCCGCGACCCGCAGGAGTGGACGTTCTCGGGTTCGGAGGACGGCGTCGACTGGACCGTGCTCGACACCCGCACGGGCGCACCCTTCGAGAGCCGCTTCCAGGCCAAGCAGTACACCTTCGACAACACCACCGCGTATCGCCACTACCGCTTCACGTTCGTGCCGAAGGCCGGCGTCAGCCACTTCCAGGTCTCCGAGATCTCGCTCGGCGGCGTCAGCCTCGCGTCGGGCGCGCTCGTCTACGTCTCGTCGCCGAGCGGCGCGTCCGCCGGCACGGATGCCTCGGCCGACCTCGCCCGGAGCGTCGACGGCGACCCGGCGACCGCGTGGCGGGTCGCCGAACCCAGCGACGGGGTGCAATGGCAGCTCGACCTGCCGGCCAAGGCGGTCGCGACGTCGTACGTGCTGACCGCGGCATCCGATGCGCCCGAACACGACCCGCGCAGCTGGCGGCTCGAGGCGTCGAACGACGGCGTCGACTGGGTCGCGCTCGACGCGCGCGAGCCCGGCGCCCCCTTCGCCGCCCGCCAGGAGGCGAAGAGCTACACCTTCGCGAACTCGACGGCCTACGTCTCGTACCGGTTCACGTTCGCCACGGCCTCGGCGACGAGCCCGTTCGCGATCGGCGAGGTCGCCCTCGTCGGGCCGTCGTTCGACTCCCGCACCCTTCGCGCGGTCACCGACTACCGGCGCGGCCTCGACACCGCGGTGGGCGTGCACGTGACGCAGTTCGGCACGATCGCAGGCCGGGTGATCCGCGAGGCCTTCGCGAGCCGCACGGCCGACGTCATGGTGCTCCGCTACACGACCGACGCCGAGTCGGGCATCTCGGGCGTCATCTCGCTCGCCTCGGCCCAGGAACAGGCGCCGACCGGCGCGAGCGGCGCAGGGGTCGGCGCCGAGATCGGGTTCCGCGGGGTCATGGCCAATGCCCTCCAGCACGCCTGCACGATCCGGGTGGTCGAGTCCGACGGCGACGTGTCGGTCGAGGGCGCGACGCTGCGCGTCACCGGTTGCCACACACTGACCCTCGTGCTCGACGCCCGCACCGACTACAAGATGAGCGCGGCCGACGGATGGCGCGGCGACGCCCCCGAATCCGGCATCGCCGCCGCGCTCGGGGCCGCCGCGGCCCGCTCGTTCGGCGAACTGCGCGACGAGCACACCGCCGAGGTCTCGGACCTCATGTCGCGGGCGACGGTGAAGTGGGGCGAGACGGATGCCCCCGTGCTCGCGCTCTCGACGAGCCAGCGCCTCGCCCGGTACAAGACGGGTGCGTCCGACCCCACGCTCGAGCAGGCGATGTTCGACTACGGGCGGTACCTGCTGCTGAGCTCGTCGCGGCCCGGTGGGCTGCCCGCCAATCTGCAGGGGCTCTGGAACAACAGCAACCAGCCGCCGTGGGCCTCGGATTACCACACCAACATCAACGTCCAGATGAACTACTGGGGCGCCGAGACCACGAACCTCGCCGAGAGCCACACCGCCCTCATCGACTTCGTCGAACAGGTCGCGGTGCCGAGCCGCGTGGCCACGCGGAACGCCTTCGGGCAGGAGACCCGCGGGTGGACGGCCCGCACCTCGCAGTCGATCTTCGGCGGCAACTCGTGGGAGTGGAACACGGTCGCGAGCGCCTGGTACGCGCAGCACATCTACGAGCACTGGGCCTTCACGCAGGACAAGCGCTACCTGCGCGAGACCGCCCATCCGATGATCAAGGAGATCTGCGAGTTCTGGGAGGACCGGCTCGAGGAGGACGCCGACGGCCGGCTCGTCGCACCCGACGGTTGGTCGCCAGAGCACGGCCCGCGCGAAGACGGCGTCATGTACGACCAGCAGATCATCTGGGATCTGTTCCAGAACTACCTCGACTGCGCGGAGGCGCTCGGTGTCGACACGGCGTATCGCAAGCGCGTCGCCGAGATGCAGGAGCGCCTGGCACCCAACAAGATCGGACGCTGGGGCCAGCTCCAGGAGTGGCAGCGCGATCTCGACGACCCGAACGACATCCACCGGCACACCTCGCACCTGTTCGCGGTGTACCCGGGACGCCAGATCACGGATGCGACGCCCGAGCTCGCGGCCGCGGCGCTCGTCTCGCTGAAGGCCCGCTGCGGGGAGAAGGAGGGCGTGCCCTTCACCGAGGCGACGGTCTCCGGCGACAGCCGCCGCTCGTGGACCTGGCCGTGGCGCACCGCGCTCTTCGCCCGCCTCGGCGACGCCGAGCGGGCGCGCATCATGCTGCGCGGCCTGCTCTCGTTCAACACGCTGCAGAACCTGTTCTGCGACCACCCGCCGTTCCAGATGGACGGCAACTTCGGCATCTCGGGCGCCGTCACCGAGATGCTGCTGCAGAGCCATCAGGACGTCATCCACCTGCTGCCCGCCCTGCCCGAGGCGTGGCAGGCCGAGGGTTCGTTCTCGGGCCTGCGCGCCCGCGGCGGCTACGAGGTGAGCTGCGAGTGGCGCGACGGCCGCGTGGTCTCGTTCGACGTGGTCGCCGATCGCGCTCCCAACCAGGGCAACATCATCGTGCGGGTCGACGGCGTCGACCACAAGGTGAAGCCGGCGAACCCCAAGAGCGGCCAGCCGATGCGCGACAAGGGCCCGGTGCGGGGCTGATCAGCGCACCTCGATGAAACACGATGCCCGCGCCGACCCCCATGGTCGGCGCGGGCATCCTCGTCGGCGCGGCGCGGCTCAGCGGCATCCCTTCGAACGCTCGATGAGCTCGTCGGACGGGTGCCCGTAGAGCCACTCGCCGTTGCCGTTCGGGTCGGTGTGCCCCATGCCGATCGCCCACGCCGTCGCCCACGGCTCGTTGTCGTTCGCGTACTCGCCGACGAGCTCGTAGCACTTCGAGGTGATCGCGTGGCCGACCTCATGGGTGACGAGCGCTGCCATCACGGGGTCGCCCCACTGCTCGGCGATGCTGTTCGAGAGCGTGATCGTCGACAGCCCGCCCTCCCACGTGTCCCACGTCGCGGTGCCGCCGGCCGAGCCGTTGTCGCCGTAGCCGATGACGATGGGGGCCCAGTCGAACTCGAGCAGCACGCCGCCCGCGATCGATCGGGCGTACGCCTCGACCGCGACGCGGCGATCATAGAGCGGGCCCGCCTTCTCCGCTTCCTCAGCGGCGTGCGTCGCCTGCAGTGCGGCGGCTGCCGCGACGTACGCATCGATCCGGGCAGCGGCGTCGTATCCCCACGTGCTGCTCGCGAGCTGCTCGACGCTGTTGCGGAACTCGATGCGCTCGACGTTCCGCGCCGATCCGTTCGCAGCCTCGACCGCGGCGGCGACCGGAGCGATCGCCTCGACGTACGCGGCACCGGAGTCGGAGATGGCGGTGTCGGCCGCTGCGAGATCGTCGGCGTACGCATCGGCGTCGGCGGCCTGCGTGGTGAGTCGTTCGGTCTCGGCGGTCAGGATCTCGGAGGCGCGATCGAGGTCGGCGAACCAGACCGGACGCGACATCGGCCGGGTCGGTTCCTCGAACTCCGTCTCGGGAGCCTCGGCCACCAGGGTGTCGAGTTCGGTCGCCGCCGCCGCCAGGGCCGCCTTCGCCGCGGGGTCGACGAGCGGGTCGGGCGCGGCGAGCATCGACGCGGCGATCTCCCCGGTCGCCGCGACATCCGCCTCGACGACCGCCGCCGATTCACCGGCCGCCGCGGCCTCGGCGACGGCGGCGCGGTGCGCGACCACCGCCGCGTCGAAACGGAGGTTCGCGATCGCGCTCGCAGCGAGCACGGCCGCTGAGAGGAGCAGGAAGAGCGCCACGCCGAGCACCGTCCACGCGACGGTCGCGCGCGAGCGGCGCACTGGAACGGCATCGTGCCCGGCCGGTGCCGGGCCACGGGGATCGAGCGTCGCGTTCGGTGTGGAATCGAGGGTCACTCGTGAAGTATCCCCGGTCGTGAGCGGTCGGGCAATCCGAAGAACCCGGGGCGCGCATCGAGGCGGCATTCAGCCGGTTCCCGGTCGGCGTTCGGGCGACTCCCGGCCTGCTCTCGACCTCCGACATCCGGATCGGTTGAGTTGGACGCTTGACTGGGACGAACGACCCACAATACGCTGCCTCCAACCGAGCAAGGAGGCTCAGATGGCGATCGATCATGCACGCCCAGACCGTGTCCGTTCCGAACGCACCACCGAGCAGGGAAAGCGCAGGCGGCGATCCAGAGCCCTGGGTCTCGCACTGGCAGCTGCACTCGCGACATCCGTACTCGCGGCGCTTCCCGCCGCACTCGACACCACTCCGGCCGAAGCCGCACCCGGAGATTGGTGGGAGGCGCCGAACCGCCCCGCCGAAGAGGTCGAGCTGAACGTCACCGGTGCACCGTTCACGGGCACGACCGAGAACGGCGAAGTGCGCGGCTTCATCGACTCGCACACCCACCTGAACTCCAACGAGGGCTTCGGCGGACGCATGATCTGCGGCTCGCCCTTCTCCCCCGCGGGCGTCGCCGACGCCCTCAAGGACTGCCCCGACCACTACCCCGACGGCAGCGCCGCCCTCTTCGAGAACCTCGTCAGCGGCGACGCCGACGGCAAGCACGACCCCGTGGGCTGGCCGACCTTCACCGACTGGCCGAAGACCACCTCGATGAGCCACCAGGCCTCGTACTACGCCTGGGTCGAGCGTTCCTGGCGCGGCGGCCAGCGCATCCTCGTCAACGACCTGGTCACCAACGGCGTGATCTGCTCGCTGCCGATCATGCCGAAGGACCGCTCGTGCGACGAGATGACCGCGATCCGACTCGAGGCCCAGAAGGCCCGCGAGATGGAGGCGTACATCGACGGCATCTACGGCGGCCCCGGCAAGGGCTTCTTCCGCATCGTCACGACGCCGGCCGACGCGCGAGCGGTGATCGAGCAGGGCAAGCTCGCCGTCGTGCTCGGCGTCGAGATGTCGGAGCCGTTCGGCTGCAAGATGATCCTCGACGTCGCGCAGTGCTCGACGGCCGACATCGACCGCGGGCTCGACGAGTTCGAGCAGCTCGGCATCTCGAGCATGTTCCTCTGCCACAAGTTCGACAACGCCCTCTGCGGCGTGCGCTTCGACTCGGGCACGCAGGGCACGATCATCAACGTCGGCCAGTTCTACTCGACCGGGACCTTCTGGCAGACCGAGACGTGCCCCACCGCCCGTCACGACAACCCGATCGGCAACGCCACCGTGCCCGAGTTCGAGGGGCAGCTGCCGCCGGGCGTCGAGGTGCCCGAGTACTCGGCCGGCAAGAACTGCAACACGCGCGGCCTCACCTCGCTCGGCGCGTACGCGCTCAAGGCGATGATGGCCCGCAACATGATGGTCGAGCTCGACCACATGAGCGTGAAGGCGGCCGAACGCGCCCTCGACCTGCTCGAGGCCCAGGGCTACCCGGGCGTGCTCTCGAGCCACAGCTGGATGGACTCCGGCTGGACCGAGCGCCTCTACCGTCTCGGCGGCTTCAAGACCGGCTACCCGCACGACGCCGCAGGATTCATCGGCGAGTGGCAGGAGGGCAGCGCGCTCCGCGCCCAGTACGACAAGGGCTACGGGTTCGGGCTCGACTTCAACGGCGTCGGCTCACACCCCGCCGCCGACAGCGCACCGGTCGACATCGCCTATCCGTTCACGAGCGCCGACGGCGGCACGACCATCGACCGCCAGGTCAGCGGCCAGCGCACCTTCGACATCAACGTCGACGGCTTCGTGCACTCGGGCCTGGCGCCCGACTACCTCGAACTGCTGCGTCAGTCGGGCGGCGGCGATGCACTCGTGTCGGACATGATGCGCGGCGCCGAGTCGTACCTGCAGACGTGGGAGGCGACGACCGGCTACTCGAGCGCGGCGAACCTCGCGACGGGCAAGCCGGCATCGGCGAGCTCGAGCGAGTGGAACCCGTTCACGAGCTACGCCCCGGGGCGTGCGGTCGACGGCAAGGCGAACACGCGCTGGGCGAGCGGCAACTGGGGCGTGAACCCGCAGTGGCTGCAGGTCGACCTCGGCGCCGCGGAGCCCGTCAGCCGGGTCGTCGTCGAGTGGGAGTCCGCTGCGGCGAAGGCCTACGAGGTGCAGGTGTCGCAAGACGGTGCGACCTGGACCACCGTCTCGTCCGTGGCGAACGGCAACGGCGGGCTCGATACCGCGTCGTTCGCGCCGACGAGCGCCCGTTACGTGCGCGTGAACTGCACGGTGCGCACGACGAACTACGGGTACTCGATCAAGGAGCTCGGGGTCTTCTCGAACTGACACCCTGACGACACGGGCGGATGCCGCGGCGCGAGCCGCGGCATCCGCTCGTCTCAGATCGTGGCGCCGACGAGCGCCTCGCCGAGCGGGGTGCGCACATGCAGCACCCGTGCGCCGTGGCGCTCGCTCGCGATGAGGCCGCTCTCGCGGAGCACGCGGAGGTGGTGCGACGCGGTCGAGAGGGCCAGACGGCTGTCGGTCGCGACCTGGGTCGTGGTGCGCGGGTCGTGCGCGGCGAGGAGGATCTCGGCGCGCGCCGGGCTGATGAGCGCTCCGAGCGATCGCGAGGCGGCCGCGGGGTCCTTCGCCCAGGTCGCGGTGACCCCCTGCGCCGGGTAAAAGAGCGTGGGCTGGGCCGGCGGCTCGGTGAGCACCGCGCACCCGAGGCCGCCCATCACCGACGGCACGAGCACGAGGCCGCTCCCCCGGCAGTCCACGAGCTCGCTGTGCCTGCGCAGCCGCACTCGCACGGCATCCCCGTGCCAGGCGACCGACTCGTGCAGGCCGCCGACCATCGCGGCGATGCCCTCGGTCGTCATCCGTCGGGCGCGCACGGCGATGTCGGCGCGCAGCAGCCGCTCGAGCTGCGGCCAGACGGGTGCGAGCACGGCTTGCCAGACCTCGCCCCACGCCTCGGCGATCATGGCTCGCGCCTGCAGCGGCTGCTCGATCATGCGGCCGATGGCCTCGTTCCGAGCGCCGGTCGATCGGGCGAGCATCTTCGTGAGGTCGGCGCGCAGCAGCTCGGGAGGCACCGCCGCGAGCCGTTCGGCCTCGTCGGCAGGGGTCAGGTCCCAGCTCGGCGTTGCGGTGAGGAAGTCGGGGAAGTACCCGGCCTCGCCGATGATCACCGCCAGGAGCTCGAACGCGTCGTGCGGCACCCGGCCCCGCACGCTCCGCAGCCAGCCCCACTGCATCGGCTGCTCGTCGGGACGTTGCAGCACCCGCATCGCATGGCTCAGCTCGTGGCCCGGCGAGATGCCGAACCGGATCGCCGAGATGTCATCGGGTGCGAGCTGGAAGTCCGCGAACGTTCGATCCACATCGAAATGCTACCGAGGCGGATGCCGCGGGCGCAGCCTGTTCCCATCGGAACACCGAACGCAAGCACGAGAGGACGCCTCATGACCACCACGACATCGATCCCGCCGATCGTGCCGGCCGACGCCATCCGGCTCGGCTCCGGCCGAACGCTCCGCTTCGAGGGACGCGATCACGGGGCCGCGGTCTCGTACTTCCTCGTCGACAACGACCCCGGGCAGGGGCCCGACCTCCATCGCCACCCGTACCCCGAGACGTGGATCGTGCTCGAGGGCGAGGTGCGGATCACGATCGGCGAGCAGGAGTTCATCGCGACCGCGGGCGACACGGCGACCGCGCCGGCGAACATGTGGCACCGCTTCGTCGCGACCGGCACCGGCCGCCTGCGGATGGTCTGCATCCACGCATCCGACGTCATCGTGCAGGAGTTCGCCGAGTAGCGCCGCACGTCAGTTCGCGCGCCAGTATCCGCAGAAGGTGACGTTGCCCTTCGGCACGCCGCGTTCGCCGACGAGGTGGCGGCGGGCGCCCGTCGCGAGCTTCGACTCCCCGGCCGCGAACGCGTACACGGAGCCCTCGAGCGCCGGCAGCTGCTTCAGGTGCTCGAGGCCCGCCGCGCCCGGCGCTTGCTCGGGTCGCCGCACGATCCAGTGCACGTCGACGCCGTCGGGCGCCTCGACGTGCTGCCGGTCGTCGATGTCGGCGAGCTCGATGAGCGCGTCGCCTCGCGCATCGCGCGGCAGGTCGCGCAGGATGCCGAGGAGGGCAGGCATCGCGCTCTCGTCGCCGATGAGCAGGGTTCGGTCGGCCTCCACCGGCCGGTAGCCGCAGCCCTGGTCGATGAGCGCGACGGATGCCCCGATCGGCAGTCTGGCGGCCCACGGCCCGGCGATGCCGTCGTCGCCGTGGACCACGAAGTCGATGTCGAGCTCGAGCGACTCCGACCGGAACTCGCGCACCGTGTAGTTGCGGATGATCGGCCTCGTGGCCCGCGGCAGTGTCAGGTAGCGGAGGTAGCCCGCCATGTCGTAGGTGCCCGAGAGGTTGTCGAACCTCGTGTCACCGGCGACGGGCACCGCGAGTCGGAACCACTGGTCGAACCCGAGATGGCGCCAGTCGGCGAGATCGTCGCCCGCGACGGTCAGCCGCACGAAGTGCGGTGAGATGCGCGCCGCACGTGCGACCTCCACCTCGACGACACCGGTCGTCGCGTGTGTGATCTCGATGTTGCTGATCGCCAACGAAGCCTCCTGAGTTAGGTAACCCTTACCTTACCTTTCGACCCGGAACTCGCACCACCCCGAGTTCACGGCCAGCGCAGGCACTGAGAAAACCTCAGTGTGCAGCACGGATGCGGCGGCGCCCGTCAGCGCGCACGATTGCCGCACATCCCCATTCACGAGTGCGTCGAGGAGACGACTATGACCGAATCACCGGCCTCGCGGGCCGCTGCCACCGCCACCACATCGCCCGAGCCCGGCTCCAGCCCGATCGACCCGACGACGACCGATCGAGTGCTGAAGACGAAGCACCGTGCGATGTGGGCCTCGGGCGACTACCCGACGCTCGCCGCCGATCTCATCTGGACCCTCGGACCGGTGCTCGTCGACGCAGTCGACGTGCGCCCCGGAGATCGGGTGCTCGACGTCGCCGCAGGCTCCGGCAACGCGGCGATCCCCGCCGCACTCCGCGGCGGCGCCGTCGTCGCGAGCGACCTGGCCCCCGAGCTGTTCGACGCCGGCCGACGCCGCGCACAGGAGGCCGGGGCCGAGCTCGAGTGGCGTGAGGCCGATGCCGAGGCGTTGCCGTTCGACGACGACGCGTTCGACGCGACCGTCTCGTGCGTCGGCGTCATGTTCGCGCCCCACCATCGTCGCGCGGCCGGCGAACTGCTCCGCGTGACGCGTCCGGGCGGACGCATCGGCGTGCTGAGCTGGACGCCCGAGGGCTTCATCGGCCAGATGTTCAAGACCATGAAGCCGTTCGCCACTCCCCTGCCGGAGGGCGCAGAGCCCGCGCCGCTCTGGGGAGACGAATCGCACGTGCGCGAACTGCTCGGCGACGACGTCGAGGAGTTCGAGGCGCGACGGCAGCACGTCACCGTCGATCACTTCGCCTCGCCCGAGGAGTTCCGCGACTACTTCAAGCGGAACTACGGACCGACGATCGCGGTCTACCACCGCATCGCCGACGACCCCGACCAGGTTCGCGCCCTCGACGACGCACTCGTCGAGCTCGCTCGTTCCCACGGTCTCCGCACCACCGGCGATGCCCTGCAGTGGGAGTACCTGCTGGTCACCGCACGCCGAACCTGACCACGGTCGGCGAATCCCCCCGAAGGAGAATCATGTACCTCAGCGAGGACTACCTCGTGTTCGAACTGCACCACCGCGGCGAGGATCGCCTGAACCGCGAGCTCGAGCGGCGCAGGCTCATCGCCGAACGCGCCGCCGAGAACGCGGAGCCGCACGTGACGGATGTCTCGCGCCCGCCGTTCCTCGTGCGGTGGCGTCGCCGGCTCGCGCTGTCGGCGGCCGCGTTCTCGCGGACCGGCCACGGCGGAGGGCCGACCCCCGTCACATCGTGACCCGGGCGCCCGAGAGCACGACCAGACCGGTGCGGCACGCCCGCCGCGCGCCTACACTTGGGCGAGTGGCGGGCGAATCGCTCACGCCGCGCGAGAGCGCGGTGCTCGCCGCCATCGAGCGGCGCCTCAGCAACCCCGAGATCGCAGCGGAGTTGTTCATCTCCGTGCGCACGGTCGAGAGCCATATCGCGAGCCTCCGTCGCAAGCTCGGCGCCGACAGCCGAGCGGCGCTCGTCGCCGCGGCGGGTGAGCGGCACGAGGCATCCGTTCGATTGCCGCGCAACGCCTTCGTCGGCCGCGACGCCGATGTCGGCGCCGTCGCCGACCTCGTCGACGAGAGCGGCTGGGTGACCATCGTGGGGCCGGGCGGCGTCGGCAAGACGCGGCTCGCGCTCGAGTTCGCGAGCCGGCGGCACGGCGAGCGGGCTCCGATCGTCGTCGAACTCGAACACGCCGAGGCCGGCGACGTGGTCGCCCGCATCGCACGGGCGCTCGACCTCGAGTCGAGTCAGGGCACCGACATCACGGCCGCCCTCGCGGTGGCGCTCGGCGCCCGCCCGTACCTGCTCGTGCTCGACAACGTCGATCGCGTCGGGCCGACGGTCGGCGAGGTCGTCGGCCGGCTGCTGGCGAGCACGCAGGGCCTCGGGGTGGTGACCACCTCGCGCACGCCGATCGGCGACGCCGGCGAACGGGTGCACAGCTTGGCGCCGTTGGATGCCTCGGGCACGGACGCCGCGGCGACCGAGATGCTCCTCGAGCGCCTCGGCGCCCGAGGGCTCGTCAGCACCCCTGCGGAACGCGACCTCGCCGGCGAGATCGCCGCACGACTCGACGGCCTGCCGCTCGCGCTCGAGCTCGCCGCGGCGTGCGCCCGCCACCTCTCCCTGGCCGAGCTCGCCTCCCGTCTCGAGCGCGACTTCACGACCCTCGACCGCGCGGTGCCGATGGGACGGCACCGCACCCTCGACACGGCGTTCGACTGGACGTGGGACCTGCTCACCGACGACGAGCGGAACGTGCTCTGCCGCCTCGGCGCACTCCCCCGCACCTTCGACGTCGACCTGGCGGCCGCGGTGACGCACCCCGGGGCCGAGGGCGTCGTGCTCCGCCTGCTCGACCACTCCATGCTCGTGCCCGCCGGCGGGCATCCGCGGCGATTCCGGCTGCTCGCGGTCATGCGCGAGTACGTGCTGGCGCGGAGCGATCCGGCCGACGTGCGTGACGTGCTCGAGCGGCACGCCGAGTACTACGCCGACCTCGCATCGACGTTCGTCGTGCGCGCCCGCACCGACGACAGCCACGAGGCGATGAGCCTCTCGGCCCGCATCTGCCCCGAGGTGAACGCGGCGCTGCGCTGGGCGCTGGCCGCGGGGCATCCGTGCGCACTGCCGCTCGCCGCCGACCTCGCGATCGGCATCGAGCAGTACGGTTCGGATGTCGACAGCGTGCGCACGCTCGCCATGGCGGCGCGAGACGAGCGGCTGCTGTCGACGGCCTCGGCCGATGAGCTGCTGGCGATCGGCAACGCGCTCTCGTACTTCGACGTGCAACTCGTCGACGAACTCGCCGAGCGCGCCCTCGCGATCGCCGACGATGATCGATCGCAGCTCGCGGCGCACCATCTCGCGGGCCTCGCCGCCGCGTATCGTCGTCGCACCGACGACGCCGTCGCCCACCTCGCGATCGCGGAGCGCCTCGCACTCGCCCTGCACGACGAGTGGGAGCTCGCCGCCGTGCACCAGATGCGGGGCATCGCCGTGCGCGGCCCCGAGCTCGCCGATGCAGCGGCGGCCATCGCCGAGTTCGATGCCGCGATGCACGGATACGCCCGCGCCGGCGACGCGACGCACGTCAGCAATGCCCGGTACATGATGGCCCTGACCGCGGCCGAGTCCGGCCTCGAGACCGAGCAGGCGATCGCGTGGGCGGCGGAATGCGCGGCCTACGCGCGAGCGGCGGGCAACGACCACGAGCTCGCGCATGCCGAACTCGTGCAGCAGATGCTCGGGGTGCCCGGCGTCACGACCGGCATCGACGAGCTCGTCGACGTCTTCCGGCGCCTCGGCGATGTGCGGTGCACGACCCGCAGCCTGATCCTGCAGGCCGACCATGCGGAGCCGGTCCGCCGGGCGGTGCTGCTCGAGCAGGCGCTCGGGTTCGCCGATTCCGCGGGTGATCGCGCGAACCAGACCGCGATCCGGGAGCGCCTGGGCGCGGCTGCACGGTGACACCGCGAGCAGCGGGCGATGCCCAGGTGCTAGAACTGCGTCATGGGTGTTCGCATCGTCGTCATGGGCGTCTCCGCCGTCGGCAAGTCGACCGTGGGTCGGGCGCTGGCCGAGCGCCTCGGACTGCCGTTCCGCGACGCCGACGAGCTGCACCCCGCGTCGAACGTGGCGAAGATGGCCGCGGGATCCGCGCTCGACGATGCCGACCGCGAGCCATGGCTCGACGTGGTCGGCGCCGAGCTCGAGGCGGCAACCACGGGAATCGTGATGGCCTGCTCGGCCCTGAAACGCACGTATCGCGATCGCCTCCGCGACGCCGCGCCCTCCACTGTGTTCGTGCACCTGCACGGTTCCGACGCGCTGCTCGCGGCGCGGGCCGCCGCCCGCATCGATCACTTCATGCCGGCGAGCCTGCTCGATTCCCAGCTCGCGGTGCTCGAGCCGCTCTCGGCCGATGAGGCCGGCATCACGGTCGACGTCGACGGTGCGCCCACCGAGATCGTCGACCGCGCCGTCGCCGGCCTCGGTCCGTTCCTCGAGGCGATCACACCCCGATCGTGAGCGCCGCGGTGTATCCGCCCGCGACCGAGCCCGACATGCTCGCGATCTGGTGGATCCCGCCGTCGTCGCCGAACACGTTGTCACTCGAGAGGCTGACCTGCGAGGCGTTCCGCACGCTCTGCTCGTACCCGCTCGTGGCATAGACGAGGGCGTTGATCTCTTCGGGCAGGGCGATCTGCGAAGTCTTCACGATCGGGCCCGACGCGACGGCGTTCGCCACGTCGGAGTACACCTCGAAGTGGAGGTGCGGCCACCGGCCCGAATAGCAGGCCGGGTAGATCGAGGTGAAGCGCACGGTGCCCATGGCGTCGGTCTCCTGCACGCCGCGCAAGTAGTTCTCGTCCTCGATGCCGCGCGAGTAGAGCGAGTACGCGCCGTCGCGGTCGCAGTGCCAGAGGTAGACCCCGGCACCGACGAGCGCACTGCCCGTCGCGGCATCCCGCACCGTCAGTTCGATCGCGAGCGGCACGCCCTGCGCGACCGTCGTCGACGATCCGAACGACGAGCGGATGTCGCTGCGCACGATGCCCGAATCATCGAGCACGTCGACGCCGTTCGAGCCGTCGGCCGGGTAGGGCCCGCCGGTCTCGTCTGGCACCTCGTCGAGGGGGCCGGATGCCTCGGCCGACGCCGACGGGCTCGGCGTCGGGCTCGCAGTGTTGTTGGCGGTCGCGCTCGCGCTCGGCTCCGGCTCGCCGCCCGCGCAGGCGGCGAGCAGCGTCGTCAGCCCGATGCCGCCGAAGATGCCGAGCATGCGTCGGCGGTCGACGAGGGTGCGGATGTCGTAGACGAGGCCGCGGTGATCCTCGTCGATCACGTCCCCGTGCTCGTCGATCCAGCGGGGGTCGGTCGTCATGGGCTGCTCCTTCGTCTCAACGGAGCACCAGCCTGGACAGAGGCGCAGTGGTCGTGCTGTGCGCCGCCGATGAGGTTCCTATGGGGGTTCCGCTCATCGACCGGTCGGCGAACAATGGAGGTCGGAAGGAGCACACCATGCCGACGAGCGCACGGGAGACGGGCCGCGCCCGACTCGACGAGATCGCACCCGAGCTGCTGGCGCGCCCCGACGTCGCGATCGCTCGGATGTTCGGCTCCGACGGCGTCTCGGTGCGCGGCAAGCTCTTCGCCTTCGTCGCGAACAGCGGCGGTCTCGTGGTGAAACTGCCCGAGACGCGCATCGACGAGCTCGCGCTCGACAACATGGTCATGCGCGGCCGCCCGATGCGCGAATGGGCCGTGGTGCCGTTCGATGACGGGGTCGATCGGTGGCGCGAGATCGCCGATGAGGCGCACGCCTTCGTCGACTCGATCACGCCGTAGACGGGGCGCCGGCGACCGTCAGGGCACGAGGTGCCCGGCGGCGCGGAAGAGCTCGTACCATTCGGCTCGGGTGAGCGGCAGCGCCGACCCGAGCGCGGCTGCGGCCACGCGCTCGGGGCTCGTCGTGCCGAGCACGACCTGCATGTTCGCCGGGTGGCGGGTGATCCACGCCGTCGCGATCGCGATGGGCGGCACCTCGTAGGCGGCGGCGAGGCGATCGATGACGGCGTTGAGCTCGGGGTACTCGGGCGAGTCGAGGAAGACCCCCGTGAAGAAGCCGGCCTGGAACGGCGACCACGCCTGGATCGTGATGTCGTTGAGGCGGCAGTAGTCGACGATGCCGCCGCCGTCGAGCGTGACCGACTGCGCCTCGGACTGCATGTTCGCGGCGATGCCCTGGGCGATGATCGGCGAGTGCGTGATCGAGAGCTGCAGCTGGTTGGCGACGATCGGCTGGCGCACGTAACGCTTCAGCAGGTCGATCTGGCGGGGCGTGTGATTCGACACCCCGAACGCCCGCACCTTGCCGGCGGCCTCGAGCTCGTCGAAGGCCCGTGCGACCTCTTCGGGTTCGACGAGGGCGTCGGGGCGGTGCAGCAGCAGGATGTCGATGTAGTCGGTGTCGAGAGCGGCGAGCGAACCGTCGACCGACTCGATGATGTGCTCGTACGAGAAGTCGAAGTACGGGCCGTCCTTCACGATGCCGGCCTTCGTCTGGATCGTGAGCTCGGCGCGCTGCGACGGGGTCAGCTGCATCGCCTCGGCGAAGCGGCGCTCGCAGCCGTGCAGTTCGGTGCCGTAGATGTCGGCGTGGTCGAGGAAGTCGATGCCCGCGTCGCGTGCCGTGCGCACGAGTTCGCGAACCTCGTCGTCGCTCTTGTCGGAGATGCGCATGAGACCGAGCACGACGTTCGGTGCCGCGATCTCGGTTCCGGCCAGAGTGATGGTCTTCACGGTGCTCCTCGTCTTCCCGACGGTCGATCGTCGGGCCCGGCATCCAGACTAGGCGCGCAGCAGGCCTCGCAGCGTCTGGATCGTGTCGGCCTCGGCCGCCGTCTTGTCGTCGCGGTACTTCTTGACCCGCGCGAACCGCAGCGCGATGCCGCCGGGATACCGACTCGAGCGCTGCACGCCGTCGATCGCGATCTCGACGACGATGCTCGGCTCGACCCACACGGTGTGCTCGGTGCGCCGGGTCTCGATCTGCGGAAAGCGCTCGGTCTGCCAGCGCAGCAGCTCGTCGGTGAGCCCCTTGAAGGTCTTGCCGACCATCACGAAGCCGCCGGGCTCGCCGAACTCGCCGATCGGGTCGAGGGCGCCGAGATGCAGGTTCGACAGCCACCCAGTGCGCCGGCCCGACCCCCACTCGCACGCGAGCACGACGAGGTCGTAGGTGAGCACCGGCTTGACCTTGATCCAGCTCGACCCGCGCCGGCCCGCCGCATAGGGCGAGCCGATCGCCTTGACCACGACGCCCTCCTGGCCTGCGGCGAGGGCATCGGCTGAGACCTGCTCGGCCACTGCGGGGTCGGCCGTGATCTCACCCGGGATGCGATGCCCGGGCGCGATGCGCTCGAGTTCGGCGAGCCTCGTCGAGAGCGGCTCGTCGAGCAGGTCGCGCCCGTCGACGTGCAGCACGTCGAAGAACCACGGATGCAGCACCGTCTCGCTCGCCGACTCGGCCCCGAAGCTCGACATCGTGTCTTGGAACGGGCGGGGTGCCCCGTCTTCATCGAGCGAGAGCGTCTCGCCGTCGAGGATGACGTCGTGCACCGGGAGCCGCCGCACGACGTCGACGACCTCCGGCAGTCGCCGGGTCACGTCGGCGAGGTTGCGGGTGAAGACGCGCACCTCGTCGCCCGTGCGGTGCACCTGGATCCGGGCGCCGTCGAGCTTGAACTCGACCGACGCCTCGCCGGTGGTCTCGAGCGCCGCGGCCGCGCTCGAGGCGGTGGCGGCGAGCATCGGCAGTACGGGCCGGCCGACGACGAGGCCGACGGCGTCGAGCTCGGCCTCGGTGCCCGTGAGCGCGAGTCGGGCCGTCTCGCCGAGGTCGCCCGACAGCATCGCCGCGCGGCGCACGCCGGCGACCGGGCGCTCGGCCGCCCTGGCGATCGCGTCGGTGACGACGCCCTCGAGCGCACCGGTGCGCACCTCGCCCAGCAGCACCCTGCCGATGAAGCCCTGTTCGCGATCGGTCGCGCGCCCGATGAGCTCCGCGAGTTCGCGGGCGCGCTCGCCCGACGAACCGGCACCGGATGTCGCGGCCAGTCGATCGAGCACGGCGTCGAGCTCGCCCACGGTGAGCGACGGCTCGGCGGCGGGCTCCCCGGTCGCGGCGGCGACCCCGTGCCATCCGACGCCCACTCGGCCCTGCCGCGGCTTGCCCACGAGGAACCCGACGGCGGGTGCGATCTCGTCGGGTTCGAGTCGGCGCAGCAGCTCGGCCAGCGCCTCGATCTTCGCGAGGCGCGAGCGGGTCGAGGCGACGGTGTCGGCGGTCAGCACGAGTTCATCGAGCAGCACCGGGCCAGTCTCCCACCGGCGTCCGACATGCCGCCGCGACGGCTCGCCGGCGCTCGGCTCTCGTCAGGCGCCGTAGGCGGCGACGAACACCCGTGCCGAATGCACGGCATGTCGCTGCAGGGCAGCGGCATCGGGGATCGCCCCGTCGCCGAGCAGCATCGCCTCGTTCATCGGCGCACCCATGACGAGCCAGTTGAAGGTCGTCGCCGCCTCGATCGGGTCGTCGACCGAGAGCAGGCCGCGTTCGGCGAACGCGGCCATCGTGATCGCGAGCGAGCGGATGGCGCGAGCCGGTCCGTTCTCGTAGAGCGCGCGCGCGAGGTCTGGAAAGCGCTCGACCTCGCCGATGACGAGCCGCCGGAGCTTCAGGAGGCGCGGCGTCATCACGACGGCGAGCTCGTCGGCGGCGTAGCGGGCGAGAGAGCCGGCGACATCGTCGTCGGGTGCCGGATGCCCGTCGAGGTCGTGCAGACCGTCGCCCGCCCCGGCAGTCATCGACGAGACGAGCTCGACGAACAGCGACTCCTTGTTGCCGAAGTGCGCGTACACGGTCTGCTTCGAGACCTCCGACAGCTCGGCGAGCTCGTCCATGCTCGTGCCGAGGTATCCGTTCCGCAGGAAGAGGTCTTCCGCGGCGGCGAGGATCGCGCGGCGCTTCCGCTCCGAACGCGGCAGTTCGTCCGTTCTGGCCATGCTTCCTCCCTTGAGGTTCAGTACTGGACAGTCTAGTTTGATCAAATCAAACTGGTCAGTCCAGTTCGAGCATCATCTCCAGAAAGGGAAGCACCATGTCGGAATTCGTCGTCTCCACCGCCGGCGATCGCATCGCCTACGACCGCCACGGCTCCGGGCCCGCGCTCGTCTTCGTCGCCGGCGCCGGCCCGTGGCGGGAGATCGACCCGGAGACCACCGGAACAGCGGAGCTCCTCGCGGGCCTCGGCGTCACGGCGATCGTGTACGACCGCGTCGGCCGCGGCGAGAGCGCCGCCTCGGGCGTCATCACGCTCGAGCGCGAGCTCGCCGCGATCGAGGCCCTGATCGGCGCAGCCGGCGGGCACGCCGTGCTCTGCGGCCATTCCTCGGGCTGCTCGATCTCGTTGCGCGCCGCGGTCGACGGGCTCGCCGTCGACGGCCTCGCCCTCTGGGAGGCGCCGCTCGCCCCGCCCGACAGCGGCGGGCGCGAATGGGCCGACGAGGTGAATCGCCTGATCGACTCCGGCGACCACGGCGGTGCGCTCGACGCGTACATGCGGGACATGCCGCCCGAGATCCTCGAGATCGTGCGCAGCATCCCGGCCATGATCGACCAGGCGCCGAGCCTGCGACCCGACGGCGAATCGCTCGCCTGGGCCGAGTCCGCACCGCACGCCGAGCTCTTCGGCGGCATCCGGGTGCCGGTGCTCGCGATGGTGGGCGAACAGACCTACGACATCATGACGCCCGCCGCCGAGTCCGTCGCCGCGGCGATCCCCGGCGCGACGTGGAAGGCGATGCCCGGGAGCGAGCACGGCTGGGAGCCGGAGTCGATGGCCACCGAACTCGCCGCCTTCGTGCACGCCGCCGACGCCCGGCACAGCGATCCGGAATAGCAGCTCGCACGTCTGCGTTGTGGTCGTCTCGATGGGTACCCTGATTCACTCCTAGGTGGTCGATCGCGTCGAGCTTCGCTCCGCGGCTTCCGATGCGTGCGTCGCGCGCACCTCACCGACCATCCCGGGCGTCGTTCTTCGGCTTCGCCGTGCTGCCCGCCACCGGCCTCGATTCCGCCGGCCTGCCGCGTGCGACCCCGGGTCCCCCTGAAGGGATTCCCATGTACCGATCCCCATTGCAGCTGACCCTGCGCACCGTCACGAAGCGGTTCGCCGACCGCCTCGTGCTCGACGGCATCGACCTCACCGTGCGACCCGGCGAGCGCGTCGGAATCGTCGGCGACAACGGCTCGGGCAAGTCGACCCTGCTCGCCCTCATCGGCGGCGGCCTCGCACCCGATGACGGCGACGTGAACGTGACCGCGCCCGGCGGCATCGGACACCTCGCGCAGACGCTCGACCTCGAGGCATCCGCCACCGTGCAGCAGGCGCTCGACGCCGGACTGGCCGAACTGCGCGCCCTCGAACGGGAGGTGGCCGCCGCCGAGCTGGCACTCTCGAGCCTCGACGGGTCCGAGCTCGCCGTGGCACTCGACGAGTACGGCGGGCTCGTCGAGCGGTTCGCCGCTCGCGACGGGCACGCGGCGAACCATCGTCTGGGCGTCGCCCTCGCCGCGCTCGGCGTCGGCGGCCTCGATCGTGCTCGCCACTGGGCGAGCCTCTCGGGCGGCGAGCGCTCGCGGGTCTCGCTCGCCGCGACGCTCGCCGCCGACCCCGAACTGCTGCTGCTCGACGAGCCGACGAACGACCTCGACGAC
This sequence comes from Agromyces sp. NPDC056389, assembly GCF_042262385.1. Taxonomy (NCBI): domain Bacteria; kingdom Bacillati; phylum Actinomycetota; class Actinomycetes; order Micrococcales; family Microbacteriaceae; genus Agromyces; species Agromyces sp. NPDC056389. The sequence continues at coordinate 532,481 of NZ_JBHJPN010000003.1, read as the reverse complement.
GACGCCTGGGAATGGCTCGTGCGGCGACTCCGCGCTCACCGCGGCACGGTCGTTGCCGTGACCCACGACCGCGCGTTCCTCGAGGCGCTGACCGATGTCGTCTGGGAGGTCGACGCCCGCACGGTGGCTCGCCACGGCGACGGCTACGCGGGCTATGTCGCGGCGAAGGCGCGCGAGCGCCGACAGGCGATCGAGGCGCATGCAGCGTGGAAGGAGGAGCTCGCCCGGCATCGGCAGCTCGCCTCGGCGAACGCCGCCCGCGTCGATGCGATCCCGCGCAAGGCGGAGAAGGCGGGCATGGGCGTCGGGCAGTTCCGCATGCGCAGCCGCGACCACGGCTCGATGAGTCGCATCCGGAACGCCAAGGAGCGCGTCGCGCGGCTCGTCGAGCACCCGGTCGCGGCACCGCCCGAGCCGCTCGCATTCACGCCGCAACTCGCGACGTCGAGTGCAGCGGATGCCGCGAAGGCCGCCGGCCTCGCCGTCGAGCTCACCGCCGTGCGGGTCGGCGAACGGCTCGCCGTCGACCACCTGCGCATCGACCCGGGAGAGCGGCTGCTCGTCACCGGGCCGAACGGCGCGGGCAAGACGACCTTGCTGCAGCTCATCGCCGGGCAACTGCAACCCGACGTCGGCACCGTGTCGGCGCCGCGACGCATCGGTCACCTGCAGCAGGCGAGCACGATCACCCCGACCGACGAGTCGCTCATCGAGGCGTTCGCCGCGCGAGGCCGAATCGACCTCGACACGGCCGAGGCGACGCTCGGCTCCCTCGGGCTCTTCCGACCCGACGATCTCGGGTTGCCGCTGTCGGCGCTCTCCTACGGCCAGCGCCGACGGCTCGAGCTCGCACTGCTCGTGGCCTCGCGTCACGACGTACTGCTGCTCGACGAGCCGACCAACCACCTCGCCCCCGCGCTCGTCGACGAACTCGAGCTCGCGCTCGAGGGCTTTCCGGGCATGGTCGTGCTCGTCTCGCACGATCGGCGCATGCGGGCCCGGTTCGCCGGGCGTCGGCTGCACGTGAGCGGCGGCCTGATCGGCGCCTGATGCGACCTGATGAACACGAACGCCCGACCGGTGGAGCCGGCCGGGCGTTCGCGCTGGGGGCGAGCAGATGCCGCGGCATCCGCTCGCCCGTCGACTATGCCTGCGTCGTCGTGTCGGCAGCGAGGCGACGGCGGCGCAGTGCGATCGCCGAGACGATCGCGCCGAGCGCGAGCAGCACACCGGCCGCCCACAGCGCAGCGGATGCCTCGGCGCCCGTGCTCGCGAGGTCGCCGCTTGCAGTGCCCGCGCCGGCGCCGCCGGTGCCGCCGCTGCCGCCGCCGGTCGGGGCGGCGCTCACCTGCACGGGCGCCCAGCCGATGAGCTGTCCGTCTGCCGCCTGCACCACGAGCCGGTGCTCACCGGGTGCCGTGGTGGCGGGGACGACGGTCGTGAACTCGCCGGCGGCGTCGGCCGTGGCTGCGCCCAGCTGCGTCGGCTCGGAGTACAGCCACGCCCAGACCTCCGTGCCCGCCTTCGCCTCGCCGAGGCCGACGGTGAACGGCACGCCGACGGTCACGTTCGCCGGAACGGTGACGTCGCCGCGGGTGTCATCGGTCAGCTCGGCGGGGTCGACCGGCTCCGGAGCGGTGCCGGGCTCGGGGTCGACGGGTGCTTCGATGCCGGCCTCGGTGACCCACTTGCGCCCGTCGTCCCGCTTCGTCACCGTGAACTCGTCGTACACGGCGCCGACCGGCAGGTCGGTCGTCGCGGCCGAGGTCTTCTCGGCGAGGTAGGAGCGGTAGACGAGGGTGTCGTCCGAGACGTCGATGACCTGGTAGGTCGTGACGCCCGCCCCGCGCAGCACCTGCGTGGCGTTGTTGTTCGTCCAGACGTTCTTCTCGTCGGTCTCGAGGTCGTAGTGCTTGGCGCCCGAGTTCGAGACGATGTAGACCGGTCCGTCGGTGATGCCGGGGGTCTCGGTGACGTCGTCGTTGTTGTAGCCGCGAGCGTAGGTGTGGTCGTGGCCCATCATGACGAGGTCGATGTCGTGCTTCTCGAAGATCGGCACCCAGTACTCGCGCAGCACGGGCTCGTCACGCCCCTCCGACGCCGAGTAGACGGGCTGGTGGAACGTCACGACGTTCCACTTCGACGGGCTCGACTCGAGCACGTAGTCGAGCCAGGCCGCCTGGAACTCGGTCCAGAGCCGGGCGACCTTCGTCGACGGGCAGTCGGCGCCTGCGCAGCCGGGCAGCACGTCGGGCGTGAGGAAGGTCGTGTCGCGGGTCGCGTTCAGCGTGATGAAGCGCATGTCCTGGTAGTCGGTGAAGTACACGGTCTCGGCCGCGAACTGCGTCCAGTGCTCGAAGTAGGCGGCGTACTGCTTCGCGACATCCGTGTCGCCCACGGCGAGGTCGGCGAGGTCGCCCGTGGTCGCGGTGGTCGGGTTGTTGTGCGGGTACTCGAAGTTCGCCTTCCACGACTTCAGCAGCTTGTCGCCCGAGTACTCGTGGTTGCCGGGGGCGGCCATGACGTTCGTGGTCGCCGCCGAGGTCTCCATCCCCTTGAACCAGTTGAGCCACTCGGTCTCGTTGCTGCCGGTGTTGATGAGGTCGCCGGCGTGCACCGACCCGATCGAGTCGGGCGCGGTCGCCTCGGCCTGGCGCACGACCGACGGCCACGTGGTGTCGAGGCCGATCTGCGCGTCGCCGTAGTAGACGAACTGGAAGTCGCTGTCGTTCGGGTCGGCCGTCGTGAAGTCGTGCCACTCGCTCCAGGCACCCTCGAGCCCGACGCGGTAGGAGTACGCGGTCGCCGGAGCGAGCGCGTCGACGGTCGCCGAGAAGTGCTGCTTCGGGTTGCCGTTGACGGTGCCGGCCGAGTAGGCGTCGACGGTGCGGACGTCGCCGCCCGCCGCCGCGCGGATCTGCACCTGGCCGCTCGTGTGCGAGACGTCGCCCGCGAGCCACGAGAACGACTGGGAGGTCGTCGGCGTCTCCGTCGGCGTCATGATGACGCGCGTCGGCGGCACCGCGACGGGCACGCCGGGCTCGCTCGCCGGCAGCAGCCGGAGGGAGGTCATGTCGAGGTAGATGTCCGAGCTCGTCGCACGATCCTGGTAGAGCGCGATCGCCACCGTGTTCGTGCCGTCGACGAGCACGTCGCCGTCGACCTCGAAGTGGCCGGGCGCGGGGTCGGAGGCGCCCGATCCGGCGTACTCCACGTTGGTCGTCTCGGTCACGCGGTCGGCGTCGAAGCCGGCGACGCGTTCGCCGTTGATCCAGACCACCGCGCCGTCGTCGTAGACGAGGTCGCCGACGACCCCGCCGACCTCGTCGGAGACGCCGGCCGCGAGGTCGAAGGTCGTGCGGAAGAAGAAGGTCGGCACGTCGGGTGCCGCGTTGCCGTCGAGGTACTGGTTCAGCAGCGTCTTCGGCGTCTGCGGGCCGACGGGCGCGAGCTTGCCGCCCTTGGCGCCGAAGCTGCCCTGCGCCGACTTCCAGGCGCTGTCGTCGAATCCGGTCGTGGTCCAGACGCGGAGCGGCGTCGCGCCGCGCGCGGGGTCGCTGCCGTCGTCGAGGTACTTCCAGGTGGTCGCGCCGGTCGAGATCACCGGGTCGGTGGGCACATCGCTTGCGGCGAGCGCCGGGGCGGGCGCCGCGAGCACGCCGGCGAGCATGGCGAGCAGCGCGGTCGACACCGCACCCCGCCTCCCCCAGCGCGTCGCGTTCTTCGTCGTGGTCATGTGAGTCCTTCGTTGCAGGGTCGGTGCGGGCACGCTCGCGCGCGGCCCTCGTTCGCCGGTCCGGCGGTCGAAGGTCGCGCGTCGAGTCCCTCCGTCATGCAATCGGGCACGGATGTCGCGGAGCTGGCCTCGAGGCGACCGGGAGGTGAACCGAGTGCACCCCGCGGGGGTGTCGCCGGCGAGCCGTATCCTGAACCGGTGGAGCTGACCTTCGCGGGCGAGATCTGGTTCTGGCGCGGTCCGGCGCCGTGGCACTTCCTCACCGTGCCCGACGACGAGAGTGACGCCATCGAGGCCGTCGCGGCGATCGTCACCTACGGCTGGGGCATGATCCCGGTCACCGTGCACATCGGCGGCAGCGAGTGGGCCACGTCGCTCTGGCCGAAGGACGGCGGGTACATCGTGCCGATCAAGGCGTGGGTGCGTGCCGCTGAGCGACTCGAGGTCGGCGACGCGGTCGAGGTGCGGGTGACGGTCGCAGTTCGCCCGCCGGCGTGACCCTGGCGCTCAGCCCGTGGACACGACCGATTCGGGCACCTCGGATGCCTCGGAGCGCAAGAATCCCTCGACCGCCGCGGTGAACGCCGCGGCGTCGTCGAGCCACGGGAAGTGGCCGGCGCGGGGCTGCACCACGAGTTCGGCGCCGGGCAGCAGCGCGGCCATCTCGGCGACCATCGCGGGCGGCGAATTGAGGTCCGTCTCGCCCGCGACGAGCAGCGCGCGACCCGCGAAGTCGGCGAGGGCCGCCCGTGTCGCCGCCGGATCGAACGCCCCGTCGGCGGCGAAGACGGCGGCCGCCTCATCGTTGCGACGGCGCTCGTCGTCGGCTCGATGCGCTTGCGCCGCAGCATCCCATCGCCCGTAGATGAACGGGTCGATCGCCTGCCAGTCTTCGCCGTCGCCGGTCACGATGGCCTGCAACGCGGCGTACGCCGGGGCGAACCACGGCTCCGCGGACCTCCGCCGTGCGACCGAGAGGCGCATCTCGGCGGTCACCGTCAGGTCGAGCGCGGCAGCGCTCGGGGTGACGAGCACGAGCCGATCGATGTGCTGCGGGTACCTGGCCGCGTACATGACGGCGAGGTTGGTGCCGGCCGAGTGGGCGAGCACGTCGAGCCGGTCGAAGCCGAGGTGCTCGCGCAATGCCTCGAGATCGTCGACGAGTCGATCGCATCGATACGACGACAGGTCGGATGGAACGCCGGAGGCTCCCGTGCCCCGAGGGTCGAACAGGATCAGGCGCCGGTGCGCGGAGAGCCCACCGAGGTCGCCCAGATAACGGGAGTCGTGCATGGGGCCCCCGGGAACGCAGACGAGCGGCCGCGCCGCCCCGTCTCCGTGCTCGTGGAAGGCGAGTTCGGTTCCGTCGAACGCTGCGAAGGTGGGCATCCGTTCGATACTCGCAGCTCACGACGTCGCCCGGAGGAGTTCTCCACAGGCCGCAGGCTCGCTAGCGAGCGACGTCGCCGTCGGCTTCGCGCTTCAGGCGATCGAGCTCCGCACGGCGCTGGTAATACTCGATCTCGCGATCGAGGTCGGCGAGCTGCTGCTCGGTCGTGCTGGGCTGCTGCACCGGCGGCGGCTGCGAGCGCGACCCCTGGGCGCTCCGCTGCGCGAGGAGCGAGCCGATGCCCTCGGACGCGGCGGCTCCGCCGTACTCGCGGCCGAGCAGGAACCACAGCAGCGTGCCGATGAGCGGCAGGAGGATGACGAGGAGGATCCACCCGAACTTCGGCAGGTGCCGCACCTGCCAGTCGTCGCGCATGATGATGTCGATCAACGCGATCACCATTGCGGCGAGCAGAATCACGGGGAAGACGGCGAGCATGGCCGACAGCCTAGGGGCACGGGCGCCTCGAAGGCGAGGCCCGAACGCAGAACTCCGCCCATCTCGGCGAGCGGCGCGCATCGTCCAATCTGGGAGAAAGCCAAGAGTCCTTACTTCCGGCGTCATGATCGCGTCGATGCGACATCTCTTCCAGTGAGGCGGAACCCGTCGTCTCGAATCCTTCGATCCCCCGGAGACCCGTGAACACCCGAACTCCCACGCGCCTGCGCGCCCGCTCCCCCCTGCGCTCGGTCGTCGCCGCTGCCGCCGCGACCGGCCTGGCCCTCGCCGGCGCCGTCGCACTCGCCGCCGCGCCGGCCTCAGCCGCCCCCGCCTCAGCCGCACCTGCCGCACCGACCCGGGCCGCGGCGGCCCCCGCGCCGTTCTGCCCGCCGCCCGGCGAGATGCCGGGCATCGGCAACGTGCCGACCTACACCGACTCGAACGTCGCGGTCTTCGCGGGCGGCGACTACCTCGCGACCGGCAGCTCCGCCGAATCCGAGGGCCTCCTGCTCGTGCACGGCGACGCCGTGTTCGACAAGGCGAACGGCGGCGTGTTCAACGTCGGCACCGTCGGCGTCGGCTCGGGCATCGTGCCCCCGGGCGGCTCGACCATGCTCGCGGTCGGCGGTGACATCACCGTCGGCCCGACCACGAGCGTGCACGTCGGAGCGAATCTCGACGGCGGCGGCGCGGTCGCCGCCGGCGGCTCGGCCACCGGCAGTTTCGACACGAACGGCGCCGCCCTCACGCTCGACCTCGGCCGGGCCGCTGCGATGGCCCCGAACGCGGACTTCCAGTCGGTCGTCGACGACACCTCCGCGACCCTCGGCGCACTCCCCGCGACGGGCACGACCTCGATCGCGTTCGGGCGTGCGACCTTCACGGGCACTCCCGGCGACGCGATGCAGGTCTTCGACCTCGACGGCGCCGCGCTGGCGTCGACCGTCGAGGTCGCCTTCGAGGGCATCCCAGCAGGCGTTCCGATCCTCGTCAACGTCTCGGGCGGCACCGTCTCGTTCGCGCCGAACTACTTCCTGCTGAACGGCGAACGCGTTGACGCCTTCTCGAGCCCGAACTTCGGCAATGCGGCGTCCCGCATCCTCTGGAACGTCACCGATGCCACGTCGCTGCTGCTCGGCGGCTCGAGCCAGTTCATGGGGTCGGTGCTCGCCCCCAGCGCGGCCACCGAGGTGACGGCGAGCACGAACGGGCGGCTCCACGTCGGCGGCGACCTGAGCTACTCGGGGGTCGGTAACGAGCACCACAACTACCCCTGGACCGGCGGCGGTTCACTCGGCTGCGGCGGCGGCTTCAGCGCCGCGAAGCTCGTGATCGGCGGCGGTGCGGCCATGGTGCCCGCGGACACGATCTTCACCCTCGCCTACGAGTACGAGCTCGCCGGGGGCCCGGTCGCCGGCACGCTGGCACTGCGCGCCGACGGCACCGTCGCGAACGGACCGCAGGGCCTCCCCGACGGAACGGTCGTGCACCTGAGCGAGGTCGACCTGCCGGCCGTTCCGGGCGTGGAGTGGGGCACCGCGACGATCAGCCCCGACGTCGTGACCATCGCCTCGGGCGAGGTCGTGCGCGTCACGGTCACCAACACGGCGAACTCCAACTCGCCGAGCGCGGTCGGCGGCTTCTCGGTCGCGAAGGCGCTCGGCGGCGAGGCATCCGCCCTCGTTCCCGATGACACCGCGTACACCGTGCAGTACCGGTACGAGGTCGACGGCGCGTCGGTCACCGGCACGCTGACCGTGCGCGCCGACGGCGTCGCGGTCGACGGTCCGCAGGGCCTGCCGGTCGGCACCGTCGTCGAGTTCACCGAGATCGACCTGCCCGAGATCGACGGCGTCGAGTGGGGCACTCCCGTGTTCAGCCCCGAGACGGTGACGATCGCCGATGGTGCTGCGGCCCTCGTGACGGTCACCAACACGGCGACGGATGCCCCGGTCGTGCCGACCCCGATCGACCCCGCTCCCGGAACGCCGGGCAACGAGACGGGCCTCGCGAGCACCGGTGTGCAGGCCATCGTGCCGGCGCTCCTCGCGGCGATCCTCGTCGCGGCGGGCGTCACTGCGCTGGTCGTGCGCCGCCGACGCACCGCCTGACGCCCAGCGGATGCCTCGGGGCCCGTCGGCCCCGAGGCATCCGCCCTCGCCTTCGCGAGGAGCCGGAACCGCTCAGCGCGCGATGAGCCCCGCGACCTCGCCGACGCCGCGCATGAACCCCTCGAGGTCGGGCTCGTCGGAGGTCGGCTGCAGCACGACCGCGTCGACGCCCGCGGCGAAGAACCGCTCGGCGACGTCGGCGACCGCCGAGACGTCGCCCACCGCTGCGGTGCGCTGGTCTTCGGGCATGTTCCACTGCGTGAGTTCGTGCGCGACGCGTGTCTCTGCCTCGCCGCCGCCGAACGCCGCCATGAGGTAGACGACCGCCTCGCTGCGCCCATCGCGGCCTGCGGCTGAGCGCCCGGCCGCGATCGCGGCGACGGCCTCGGCAGCGCGCTCGGCCGTCGTGCCGCCGGTGAGCACGGTGCCGTCGGCGACCTCGCCGGTGAGGTGCAGGGTCTTCGGCCCCTCGCCGGCCGCGTACACGAGCGGCACCTCGGCCGGCGGCCAGTCGAGCTTCACCCGGTCGAGCTTCACGTAGCGGCCGTCGGCGGAGACCTCCTCGCCGGCGAGCAACTGCCGCAGCGCCGGCACGTACTCGCGCATGAGCGTGAGCGGCGACGCGACGCGACTGCCGGTCTGCGCCATCCAGCGCTGCACGCCGTGGCCGACGCCCGGCAGCAGGCGCCCGGGGAACATGCGCGAGAGCGTCGCGATCTCCATGGCGGTGACGGCGACATTTCGGAGCGGCATCGGCGCGACGCCGATGCCCACGCGGAGTCGCTCGGTCCACGCGAGCGCGGCAGCGGCCGACGCGAACGCCGACTGCTGGAAGCAGTCCTCCCACAGCCAGAGCTCGGGCACTCCCCCGGCCTCGGCCGCCTCGACGGCGGAACGCAGCCGCTCAGGTGGGAACGCGGGCTGGAAGATCGCACCGATTCGTCGCATGCCCTCACTCTGGCAGCACCCGCCGACGGCGGCACCCGCGGACGCCACGAACCACGCTCCGCGCATCGGGCATGATGGGCGCATGAGCGACTCCGCACCGACCACCACCCAGGGCTCGACGACGAATTTCCGCCTCCTCGGGGTGATCTCGTTCGTCATCGGCGCCGGCGTCGTGCTCGTGACCCGATTGCTCGGACTCGCCGCGCCGTTGCTGATCAGCACCGGGCTGCCGGCGGCGTACGAGCTCATCAGCGGATTGGGGCTGCTCGCCAACGTGCTCTCGCTCGTGCTCGGAATCGCGGCACTGGTGCTCGGCGTGCTCGTGCTCCTGCGTCGCGGCGCGCCGAAGGGCTTCGCGGCCGCGGGCGCCGCCCTCGGCGGTGCCGAGGTGCTGAGCGCGTTCATCGGGTTCGGCCAGACCGCGTTCTACTCGTTCCTCTGAGCGACGCGCCCCCCGACCTTTCGGCCCACATCGAAACACTGGCGAGCGGATGCCCCGGCGCCCGAGTCTGTTCGAGGGGATGCCGGGTGGCATCCGTGAAGGGAACCAGATGTCATTCCAGGCCTACCTCGACAACATCGAGCAGAAGACCGGGCTCACGCCGCGGCAGTTCGTCGAGCTCGCGACCGAGAAGGGCTTCGGCGAGGGCACGAAGGCGACGCCCATCGTGGCGTGGCTGAAGGAGGACTACGGCCTCGGGCAAGGGCACGCGATGGCGCTCGTGCACGTCATCACGAAGGGTCCGCAGATCAGCACCAAGCACGTCGGCACCGACGGCGCGCACCGCGACGCCACCGACACGCTCTGGCTCGACGGGGCGGCGACGAACCCCAACGGCTAGCCGATTCGCCCATGCCGCCGGGCGGGCGCGCACCGCGCGCTACAGGTCGTCGGGTTCGACGATGCGATCGTGGTTCCACGGCTCCGCCCAGCGGAGTTCGTCGAACATGCGCGAGAGCACGAGCGCGGTGAACCCCCACACGATGCGGCCGTTCACGGTGAAGGCGGGCGAGCGATACGTGCGACCGCTGAAGACATGCTCGGTGTTCGCCCGGTTCGCCGGGTCGAGCATCTCGCCGACCGGCACCCGGAACACCTCGACCGACTCGTCGTGATCGACGGCGGCCACCTCCGACGGGCGCGTCCACCAGGCGGGCACGGGCGTCACGAGGTGGTTGCTCACGGGCACCGGCATCGGCGGCAGCGTGCCGAGCGGTTCGATGCCGTCGACGTCGACCCCGGTCTCCTCGCGGGCCTCGCGCACCGCGCCGGCCACCGGCCCGGCGTCGGATGCCTCGAGCCGGCCGCCCGGGAAGGCGATCTGCCCGGCGTGGCTGCCGAGGGTCGCCGCACGACGCAGCAGCAGCACGTCGAGGTCGCGCGGCACCGGGCCGCCCGTGTCGCCGGGCACGGAGTCGAGCACTCCGAAGAGCACGAGCACCGCGGCTGGGCGGAGGGCCGAGACATCCGCTCGGTTCTTCGGCAGCTCGGGGTGCCACTCGAGGCCGCGCTCGCAGAGGGCGATGAGCTCGGCACGTGCGTCGGCGGCTACGGGCATGACCCCACCCTACGGGCCGCCGATGTCAGCGCCGCGGCTCGGCGGTCGACCAGATCGCCAGCGCCACGAGCAACGGCTGGAAGAGCAGACGGATGCCGCGCGCCCGATCGGAATCGAGGCCGAATGCGGCTCGCTTCTCGGTGAACTGCGCGATGTTGCCCGGGAACACGGCGACGAAGAACGTCGCGACGATCCAGCCGATGCGCCGCCGCTCGCGGGGCAGCGCGACGAGCGCCGCGCCCAGCCCGATCTCGACCGCGCCCGATGCCACGACGACGCCGTCGGCATCCATCGGCACCCACGACGGCACTTGCGACCGGAATTCCTTGCGCGCCCAGAAGAGATGGCTCACCCCGGCGAAGACCAGGCCCGCGGCGAGCGCGATTCGCGCGATCGTGCGGGGTGTGGTGCTCGTGGGAACGTCGCTGCGTGCCATGTCGACCTCCGGCCCGATGTGTACGCCCACCCTATGGCGTCGTCCTGCTCGTCACGGAAGCCGAGGCAACCGTCGGCTGGCCCAGACCTGGGCGCGGCGAACGCCCGACCCTCCAGACGAGGGCCGGGCGTTCGCGGTGCGACGCGTCGCCTGCCGGGGCTCAGCCCTTACCGGGGCGTGTCGCCTCGATCGGGAAGCTCCACGCGTTCACCCCGTCGCCGGTCGCCGCATCGCCCGAGGGCTGCTCGGCGTACGAGACGAGGATCTGCGCGTCGTTCGCGAGCGCCGAGCGGATGCTCGCGTCGATCGGCACCGTCAGCTTGCCCTTGCCCGCGTCGACCTCCTGCTCGAACGAGGCCAGGAGCCGGCCGCTCATGTCGGGAGCCCACGGCGGAGCCGCGCCATCCGACGGTGAACAGGCCTCGAAGCCGTAGACGTCGCCGGCGCAGCTCGAGGTCCACACCGGGATGAACGACGTGTCGCCCTTCCACAGGAACACGCGGACCGTGCCGGCCTCGCCCGATCGGTACGAGAGGCTGAGCTTCTTCTGCTGGATCTTCACATCGGAGATGGACATCGCATCACTCGGCTGCACGCCCGAGATCGTGCCGCCCCGTGTCGCCGACTGCGCGACCGTCTGCGGCGACTGCACTCCCTGGAGGGCGGTGTCGGGGATGATCGGCTCTGCCGATTCGATCGACCGATCAGCCGGGGGCGCGTACCCGTCGAGGTACGCGTGACCCCATCGATACGGCTCCGACTGCTGGCTGCCGAACGCCGACCACGCGGTTCGGGTCTGCCCGATGAAGTTCTGCGTGTCGGAGTCGTACGGCGTGACGTTCAGCCCCAGGTACTCGGGATCGACGTCGTTCAACGCTGCGTCGCCCTGGGGCACCGCACTCGTCGGGCCGACGGCCGCCGGCAACTGGGAGAGCGGCACCTTCACCTCGATGTCGTATCCACCCCCGGCGTACGTGCCGTCGGCCTGACGCACGACCTGGACCGCGACCTCGACGCCCTCGGCGTTCAGGCCGCCTTCGACCGTCTCGGCGAGCGGGCCGGTCGAGAAGCCCTGGTGGTTGTCGGCGTCACGGGACCAGCACGGACCGTTCGCCCCGTTGCCGTTCGTGCCCTCGGCGTCGTCGGTGAACGGGAACATGCCGAGCTTGAACGTCGACGAGGTGTCGAGCGAGTCGCCGCGCGGATCGAGCAGCAGTTCCACCGAGTCGACCAGCCAGTGGCCGAAGCAGCGGTCGGGCGTCGAAGCAGCGCTGGCCACGTCGTCGGTCACGTGGATCTGCGCGTAGAGCGCGTCGTCGTACCAGCCGAGGCGGGCGAGACCGCCGTCGCCGCAGTCGACGCCGTCGGCGGCGCACTCGGCGCCCTCCCAGCGCGTGCCCACGTCGATCGGCTGACCGGTGTAGAGCTCGTCGGCGGTTCCGTCGATCGTTGGTGCCGCACCCAGCTGCGGGATCACCACGGTCGGCACGAGGTAGACCGTCTCGCTCTCGGTCGAGACGCCCGCACCCGAGGTGGTCGTCGCCGTGAACGTCTCCGTCCTGCTGCCGGGGTCGGCCGGATCGGCGTGGGTGACCACGAAGGGGATCGTGGTCGTCGCGCCGGGTGCGAGGTCGGCGAACGGCTTGCTCGCCGCGTCGACGGTGAAGCCCGCCGGCACCGCGAGGTCGACCGTGCCCGATTCGGCGGCGGCGCTGCGGTTGGCCACCTCGACCGGCACGGTCACCGTCTCGCCGGCGCCGACCTGTGCGACGGCCTTCGATCGGCCGCCGACGTAGGCGTCGTTGTCCTGCGTCCACTGCTCGTACTCGGCCGCGGTGCCCCAGCGTTCGAAGCGACCCTCGACCGGTGCGACGAGCTCGATGCGCGCGTCGTTGTAGGCGGTGACGCCGTCGCCGGCGAACTCCGCTGCGAGCTTGTAGACGGCCGGTGCCGCGTCGACCGCGGGCGTGACGGTGAACGTCGCCTGCGTGGCATCCGCGTCGCCGACGCCGTCGACCTCGACGGGTTCGGAGACCTGCCAGCCGGCGGGTACGACGAGGCTCACCGTGCCGCCGCCGAGCGCGCCGTCACCGGAGCGGAGCGTGACCGTCGTGGTGAACGGCTCGCCTGCGGCCTCGAAGTACTCCTCGGCGTCGAGCGAGAACTCCGAGCCCAGGGGCATGCCGCCCGGGTCGGCGATCACGGCGCCGTAGAGCACGGCGTCGTCGTTCGCCGAAGCCGGCGAGGAGTTCGGCTGCATCGGCACGATCGACTCCGAGACGCCGTAGCGCTGGCAGGTCGGGTCGACGAGCGCGGTCTGCATGGTGCGGGCCTGCGTGGGGTGCGCACGGCCGCCCTCGCGGCCGACCTGCGCCCACGTCTTCGCGGAGCCGGCGGCCTGACCGGCGAGGTTGCCGTCGGCCCAGACGTACGGCGATTCGTAGCCCGTCCACGTGCCGACGACCGTGAAGGGGTTCGACGCGGCCGGCACGAAGCCCGCGTTGCAGTTGGCTGCGGCGGTGCCGCCGGTGCCCGTGGTGAGGCCGCCCGCGAGGATCTTCTTCACCTGCCACGGGTCGACGGCGCCGACGCCGGTGAGCTGCTCGGGGAACCGGCCCGGATCGGCGGCGGCTGCCGCGGCCTCCCAGATCATGCGCCCCTGCGCGTACTGGTGGTTGCCGTGGCCCGCCGCGAGCGACGGCGTGCTGCCGACGAGGATCTCGGGCCGGGTCTCGCGGATGATCCGCACGGTGCGGCTCAGGGTCTCCTCGGCGTCCCAGACCTTCGCGGTCAGCGGGGCGGAGGTGTTGTAGAAGAAGTCGACGCGGTCGAGGTTGAAGATGTCGACCGTGCCGGATCGGATGTGCGAGGTGCGGTCCTCGTTCTCGCGGCGGATGCCGAGGTCGGGGCCCGCCTCGGGGCCGACGGAGTTCGATCCGCCCTCGCCCCTCGTGGCCATGATGATGCCGCACCGCACGCCGTAGAGGTCGTTCCAGACCCCGCACGGCGTGGTGAACCCGGCGTCGTCGTCGGGGTGGGCCCAGATGCCCATGATGTCGATCTTCTCGCGGTCGGTCTCCGTGGCGATCGACGGGTCTCCGACCTCGAACTTCAGCGCCGCATCCGGCGGCCCCGAGTTGCCGTTGCCCATCGTCGCGGCGACGGCTGTGCCCTGGCCCATGAGTGCGGCGACGGCGATCAGCGAAGTGAGCAGGATTGCGTGATGACGTTTCATGCGGTCCTCCGTTGGACGCTCGAGACGACGGACTGCCGCCCCGATCCCCCTCAAGCTAGGGCAGGTTCGCTCGCGTTGCAAGCATCTTCATTCAGAATCACGCAAAACCGAGTGCGCGTAATTGCGCGCTCTTCGGTCACTCGCGCACGGCGCCCTCGATCATGCCCTTGATGAAGTGGCGCTGCAGGAACACGTAGAGCAGCACGACGGGCAATGCGACCATGACCGCGCCCGCTGCGAGCAGCGCCGTGCCCTGCGTGTACTGGCCCTGGAAGAACGCGAGCCCGAGCGGAGCGGTGCGCACCGCTCCGTTCGGCGACATCACGAGCGGGATGAGGAACTCGTTCCAGGTCCACATGAACACGAGCAGCACGAGGGTGAGGATCGCGGGCCGCCCGATCGGCACGAGCACCTGCCAGAGGATGCGCATCGAGTTCGCCCCGTCGAGGCGGGCGGCCTCGATGAGCGCCGTGCTCGAGGTGCGGAAGTACGTGCGCATCCAGTACGTGCCGAAGGCGATCGACATCGCGATCTGCGGCAGCGCGACGCCCCAGACGGTGTTGGTCAGCCCGAGCACTCGAAGGTCGAAGTAGAGCGGCACGATGAACGCCTCGGTCGGCACCATGATGCCGAGGAGGAAGACGTAGAACACGAGCGTCGCCCCGCGGAATCGCATCGTCCCGAGCGCGTATCCGGCGAGGATCGAGGCGAGCACCGAGACGACGACCACGATCGTGGCGACGACCACCGAGGTGAGCATGTACTGGCCGAAGCGGCCGATCTCCCACGCCTCGGGGAAGTTCTCGGGATGGAACGCACCGCCCTCACGGGCTGCCGAGGCATCCTTCGGACCGAATGCCATGGTGACGATGACGCCGATGGGCCCGAGCACCACGAGCGCGAACCCGATGAGCACGAGGTAGTTCGCGCCCCGTTCGATCGGGGAGACCTTCATTTCCTGTCTCCGATCATGTTGACGACGCCGTTGATGGCGAAGACGATGATGGTCAGCACGATGCCGACGGCGGTGGCGACGCCGACATCCCCGAGTTGGAACGCCCGGCGGTAGATCTCGTAACTCGGCACCGTCGTCGACGTGCCGGGGCCTCCGCTCGTCGTCACGTAGACGAGGTCGAAGGTCTTCAGCGCGGCGACGATCGTGAGGGTGAGCGCGACCGTGATCTCCCCGCGAACGGTCGGGAGGGTGATCGCGAAGAACTCGCGGACTGGGCCGGAACCGTCGAGCCGTGCCGCCTCGTACAGCTCGCGCGGCACGCGGCTCATGCCGGCCATCAGCAGCACGGTGACGAGACCCGTGCACACCCACGTGCCGATCAGGCCGACCGCGGGCAGCGTGAACGTGTAGTCGCCGAGCCACGGCCGGGTCAGCGAATCGAGGCCGATGAGTCGGAGGAATCCGTTGAGCGGGCCGTCGGGGGCGTAGATCTGGCGCCAGGTCACGGCGACGACGACCATGGCGATCACCTGCGGCAGGAAGATGACGCTGCGGAAGAAGCCGAGCCCCCGCACCTGCGAGCGGGTGAGCAGCGCAGCGAGCACGAGGCCGATGGCGAGGGGCAGCACCGCGTAGAAGAACACGAGCACGAGGGCGTGCCAGAATGCCTCGCGAAGTCGCTCGTCGAAGAGGATCTCGACGTAGTTGTCGAGGCCGACGAAGGTCGACTCCCCCAGCCCGTCCCACTCGAAGAGGGAGTACTGGGCGGCCCGTCCGAGCGGGAAGAGCAGGAATGCGCCGTAGATGAGCAGGGCTGGCGCGAGGTACGCCCACGCGACCCAGCCCGATCGGGCGGAACGCCGAGAGGCGCTCCGCCCGACCGTGGTGGTGCCGTCAGCCATTGCTTGCGACGAACTCCGAGTAGTCGGCTTCCAGGGTCTCCGTGAACTGCTCCGGAGTCGACTGGCCCGCCAGCAGGTCCTGCAGCGCCTGACCCATGGTGTCGCCGAAGGTCGGCGTCGCGTAGTCGAGGTACGGCAGGAGGCTGCCGTCGCCCGTCACGTTGCCGAACACGGTGAACACGTCGGCCAGGACGCCCGACTCGGGAGCGAGCTCCGCGGTGCGGTTCACGGGCAGGTTGCCCGTCTCGGCCAGCACGTCCATCGCCTCGTCGCTCGTGATGAAGTCGAGGTAGGCCGCCGCGACGTCGGTGTTGTCGGCCGCCGAGGTGATCGTGAACGGCAGGCCGGTGCCGCCTGTGGTCGCCGGCGTGCCGTCGCCCGTGTTCGGGATGAAGAACCCGACGTCGTCGCCCATCGCGTCGCCGAGGTCGGCCGCGAGCCACGAGCCGCCGATGAGGAACACGCCGTCGCCGCCGGCGAGGGCCTGCCACGCCGCGTCGTAGTCGGTGCCGTTCACGCCGTCGTTGAAGTAGCCGGCATCGACCCAGCCCTGCAGCGCAGTTGCGGCCTCGACGTTCTCGGGCGTGGTCCAGCTCTGGCCGGCGTTGCCGAGCCCGAGGTCGGTGATGACCTCGGCGTCGACGTAGTCGCCCTGCAGCGGGCCGAACACGTGCAGTGCGGGCCACTTCTCGATGTTGCCGAGCTGCATCGGGGTCTCCCCGGCCGCCTTCGCCGCCTTCAGCGCCGCATCGAACTCGGTCCAGTCGGTCGGCACCTCGAGGCCGAGGCCCTCGAGCTTGCTCTTGGAGTAGAAGATGCCGACGACCTCGCCGACCTGCGGGAGGCCGTAGAGGCTGCCGTCGCCGAAGACCTTGGCGTCGTCGCTGTAGGTCGAGTACTGCAGCACCGACGACGAGAAGCGGTCGCCCCAGCCGTAGGCCTCGGCGTAGTCGTCGAGCGGGCGCAGCTGGTCGGCCGCGACGAACTGGCCCATGGTGTTGCGGCCGTTGTTGGCCTGCACGACGTCGGGTGCGTCGGCATCGGTCAGGGCGAGGCGAAGCGTCGTCGCGAGGTCGTCGAACGACTGCGAGTTGCGATCGATGGTGACGTTCGGGTACTTCTTCATGAACGCGGCGTTGAGCTGCTCCATCTGCTCGTTCTGGCCACCGCGCACCTCCTGGTCCCAGACGGTGAGGGTGACATCGCCGACGCCGGAGATGTCGGTGCTGATCTCGCCCGTGGTCTCGTTGCCGCCCGTGCTGCCGGTTCCCGGCGCACAGCCCGCGAGGGCGAGGATGAGC
Source organism: Agromyces sp. NPDC056389 (assembly GCF_042262385.1). Lineage (NCBI taxonomy): Bacteria > Bacillati > Actinomycetota > Actinomycetes > Micrococcales > Microbacteriaceae > Agromyces > Agromyces sp. NPDC056389. Next base: position 515,467 of record NZ_JBHJPN010000003.1, on the reverse strand, counting down.
GCGGCACCTCCCAGTGCTGCTGCATTCAGTCGGATGTTTCGCTTCATGATGTACCTCTCTTGTCGGGGAACGATCGCCGGGCTGCTGTGGCTCGGTAGTCGGCGAAGGGGAACGTGGATTCCGATCTGCGGCGGCCGGGGGTCTCGGGCAGCACATCGGCGAGGAACGAGAACCGCGCGACGAGTTCGCGATCGCCGCCGCCGCGCGTGCGCTCCCACCAGTCGGCGAGGTCGCCCCACCCGGGCGCCGCGAGCGCTCCGCCGGGGCGCTCGACGGCGAGGGCCGCGCACAGCGCGGCGAACGAGAGGCGCTGTTCGAGCGGCCACTCGCGCAGCGTGCCGAGCACGAGCGCCGCGCCGAACACGTCGCCCGCGCCCGTCGCGTCGCGCGCGTTCGCCGGCACCGCGGGCACCGTCACCTCCTCGCCGCTCGCGGAGTCGATCGCAACGGCCCCGTCGCCGCCCCGGGTCACCACGACGAGCGGCACCCGGTCGGCGAGGGCGCGCGCGGCCGCGACGGCGGACTCCGTGCGCGTGTAGGCCATCGCCTCCGACTCGTTCGGCGTGAAGGCGAAGCAGTCGGCGAGCGGCTGCAGGTCGGCAGTGTCCCAGCGCTCGGAGGAGTCCCAGCCGATGTCGGCGAAGATCTTCGTGCCCGCGCGCGCCGCCGGTCGCCACCACGCGTCGTCAGCGCGGGCACCGCGCGACATCGCGCCCAGGTCGGCGAAGGTCGCGCGAGCGGCGACCCGGTCGCCGACCAGCGTTCCGGCCGCAACCGGCGACGCCGCTTCGCGCGTGATCATGCTGCGATCGCCGCCCGACGCGATCGAGACGGTGACGGGCGTCGGCCAGTCGGGAACGAGCCGCGACGAGGTCAGGTCGATGCCCTCGTGGTCGGCGAGGAACTCCCAGCACCAGCGTCCGTAGACGTCGTCGCCGAGCGTCGCGGCGAGCGCGGTGCCGAGCCCGAGTCGGGCGGTCGCGACGGCGAGGTTGGCGACGCCGCCGGGGCTGCTCGCCAGTGCCTCCGCGTGCACCTCGGTGCCCGGCCGCGGCGCCGCGTTCAGCTCGGTGAAGACCAGATCGAAGAAGACCGGCCCGGTCAGCAGCACATCGACGACGTCGTCGGCAGCGCGTTCCGTCACGGATCCTCCTTGAGTGCGATCGCGTGAACGATCGTCGATGACCTTTGACTGAACATACTCTCGAATGAACGCTCTTGCGTCAATTCGTGCTCGAAGTTGACTGCTACGCTCTTTCACATGCTCACAGCAACGCGACAGGCGCACATCCTGAATTCCCTGCGCACTGACGGCGAAGTCACCGTCGAAGAGCTCGCCGAGCAGTTCGGCGTCTCGCTCTCGACCATCCGCCGTGATCTCAACACCCTCAGTGCCGAGGGCCTGCTCCGACGCGTGCGCGGCGGCGGCAGCATCGAGCCCGACCAGATCCCGTTCACCGACGTCGAACGACAGCACCATCCCGAGAAGTCGCGCATCGCCGAGAAGGCCGCCGAACTCGTGGCCGAGGGCGACGTCGTCATCATCGACATCGGCACGACGACCGCACTGCTCGCCCGCCAGCTGCGCGGCCGGCGCATCACGGTCATCACCGCGAGCCTCGCGGTCATCGACGAGTTGCGAGACGACGACGTCGTCGAGCTCATCGTGCTCGGCGGTGCCGTGCGCAAGAACTACAACTCGATGATCGGCACGCTGACCGAGCAGGCGCTCGCGCAGATCCGGGCGACCACGTGCTTCCTCGGCACGAGCGGCATCCGGGCGAACGGCACCATCTCCGACACGACGGGCATGGAGGTTCCGATCAAGCTGGCGATGATCGAGTCCTCGCAGCGCACCGTCGTGCTCGCCGACGCGTCGAAGTTCCCAGGCGTCGGCGTGCTCAGCGTCTGCGGCCCCGAGCAGATCTCGGCGATCGTCACGAATGACGACGCGGATGCCGCGACCCTCGAGCTCCTCCGCGAGGCCGGTGTCGAGGTGATGGTCGCGTGAAGCTCACCATCATCGGGGGCGGCGGCTTCCGCGTCCCCCAGGTCTTCGAAGCCGTCTCGGCCGACCACGCACCCGTGCGCATCGACGAGCTGAGCCTCTACGATGTCTCCGAATCCCGGTTGCAGACGATCGGCGCGATCCTCGCCGGCCTCGCCCGCGAGAAGCGCCACGTCCCGACCATCACGCTGACGACCGACCTCGAAGAGGCCCTCCGCGGCGCCGACTTCGTCTTCAGCGCGGTGCGCATCGGCGGCACGCGCGGCCGCATCCTCGACGAGAAGACGGCGCTCGACCTCGGCGTGCTCGGCCAGGAGACGGTCGGACCCGGCGGGCTCGCGTACGCACTCCGCACGGTGCCGTTCATGACACGACTCGCCGAGACGATCCGCGATGTCGCGCCCGACGCCTGGGTCATCAACTTCACGAATCCGGCCGGCATCGTCACCGAGGCCATGCAGCGCGTGCTCGGCGATCGCGTCGTCGGCATCTGCGACACCCCGATCGGGCTCATCCGCCGCGCCGCCACGGCGGTCAGCGGGGCCCCCGATTCCGTCGCCTTCGACTACGTGGGCCTGAACCACCTCGGGTGGCTCCGCTCGATGACGACCGGCGGCGACGACCTCCTGCCTCGACTGCTCGAGTCCGACCAGGCGCTCGAGCGCATCGAGGAGGCCCGGCTCATGGGCTTCGACTGGGTGCGCGCGCTCGGAGCACTGCCGAACGAATACCTCTACTACTACTACTTCACGCGTGAGGCGACCGAACGCATCCGCTCGGCGCCGTCGACGCGCGGCGAGTTCCTCGACCGGCAGCAGTCGGCGTTCTACGAGGCGCCCGGCGACGACCCGCTCGCGACGTGGCTGAACGCCCGGCACGAGCGCGAGTCGAGCTACATGGCCGAGAGCCGCCCCGCCGACGAGGAACGCCTCGAGTCCGACGTCGACGGCGGCGGTTACCACGAGGTCGCGCTCGACCTCATGGCCGCCCTCGCCACCGGCCGGTCGTCGACCATGATCCTCAACGTCCGCAACAACGCCCTGGTGCCGCAGCTGCCCGAGGACGCGGTGGTCGAAGTGGGCTGCGTCGTCGACGGCGACGGCGTGCACCCATGGCCGATCGCGCCGGTCACGGGCGAGATGCTCGGCCTGATGACCCAGGTGAAGTCCGCCGAGCGACTGATCATCAGCGCCGTGCACGAGGAGTCCCGCGAGCAGGCCTGGCGCGCGTTCGCGGCGCATCCGCTCGTCGACTCGGTCGGCGTCGCGCGCTCGCTGCTCGACCGGTACCGCGAGAACTTCCCCGAGATCGGCGCCCTGCTGCCCTGATCGCGGCGGAGTCTGCACGCGCGAGAGCGGGTCGCCCCTGAGGGGGCGGCCCGCTCGTCGTTCAGTCCTCGACCGGGGCCGCCGCTTCCCTCGCGGGGGTGCGGATCGCCCAGATCACGCCGCCCACGGCGACGAGCACGAGCGGCGCCATGAGCGCCCAGTTCACCCAGTCGGTGCGCCCGGTCAGCAGGTCGAGGTTCGTCAGCATGAGCACGAGGCCGACGACGAGGCCGAGCACGCCGAGCGCCGGTGCGATGACCACCCGGAACACGCCGTGGCCGCGCCGATCGCGCCGGAAGAACGCGATGACGCTGACCATGCAGAGCGCCTGCAGCGCCACGATGCCGACGATGCCGACGCCGTTCGTCCACAGCAGCAACTGCAGGTACGGGTCGCCGTTGAAGACCAGGGTGACGACGATCAAGACGAGCGAGGCGATCGTGGTGACGATGCTGGCCCGCGCCGGCGAACGGTACTTCGGATGCGTCTGGCCGAGCTTGGCCGGCAGCACGCCGTCGCGACCGAGCGCGAACATGTAGCGCGACGTGGCGTTGTGGAACGCGATCGTCGCGGCGAGGATGCTCGTCACGATCAGGAGCCCCATGACGAGCACCGCCCAGCTGCCGAGGTACGACTCGGCGAGCATGAAGTAGAGCCCCTGGAAGACGTCGGAGACGGTGAACTCCGTGAGCCCGTCGACGCCCATCGCCGCGACGGCGACCCAGGCGATGAATCCGTAGAAGAGCGCGAGGAACCCGACCGCGAGGTACGTCGCCCTCGGCACCGTGCGCTTCGCATCGCGGGCCTCCTCGGCGTAGATCGCGGTTCCCTCGAAGCCGATGAACGCCCCGAGGGCCAGCACGAACATGCCGCCGCTGCCGAGGTTGAACACGTTGCCGGGGGCGAAGGGCTCGAGCGAGAAGTTCTCCGTGCCCTCTGTCACGAGCACCGCGACGGCGAGCACCACGAGGATCGCCACCTCGAGGATCATCAGCACGGCGAGCACGCGCGCACCGATGTCGATCTGGCGGTAGCCGAGGAACGCGACGATCGCCACGGCGATGAGCGCGTACACCGACCAGTGCAGGTCGATTCCGAAGGAGTCCGTGAAGGTCGTCGCCGCGTAGAACCCGAAGAAGCCGTAGAACCCCGCGCAGATGAGGGCGTACGACACGAGCGCCACGAACGCGGAGCCGACACCGGCCGGGCGCCCGAGGCCCCGGCCGATGAAGGCGTAGAACGCGCCGGCATTGCGCACGTACAGCGCGAACGCGGTGAGTCCCGCAGCGCACAGGATGTACACGACGCCACTGAACACGTAGGCGCCGGGCGCCCCGATGCCACCGAGGCGGAACGCCAGCGGCGCCGCCCCCGCCATCACGGCGAGGGGGGCGGCCGCCGCCACCACGAAGAAGAAGATGTCGAACGTGCCGAGCTTGCCTCGGGCCAATCCGTGTTGCTCGTCAATCGTCGTGGTGGTGGTCATGGTGCTCCGATCAATGCCAGGGGGACACGGGGATGACAGCGGTGAAGCGGGAACTGCGCGGTGCGGTGGTGCGATCGTGCGGTGTTGCGGTGCCGCTAGAGCGCCGGCCACCAGGCCGGGTCGGTCCAGAGCGCGAGCTCCTGCTCGAGTGCGGCACCGACCCGGAAGACGGTGGCGTCGTCGTAGGTGCGACCGACGATCTGCACCCCGGTCGGCACGCCGTTCGGTGCGATGCCCGACGGCACGGCGAGCACCGGAACCCGGCCGATCACGTTGAACGGCAGCGTCATGAGCTTCGAGAACACGTCGCTGCTGTCGGTGCAGGGCTCATCGGCCGCGAGGCCCGTGGTCGCGATCGTCGGGCAGATCAGCACGTCGTAGCCGGTCATGAGCTCGGCGAACGGGCGGTAGAACGCGGACTCGGCCACGAGCCCCTCGACGTAATCGCCGCCGCCGGCGGCCTTGGCGGCGAACGCGCGCGTGTAGGGCATGAGCTGCGCCGCCCGGTCGGGGTCGCCGTCGACGATGCTCTCGATGAACGGGCCCATGACGGCGCCGAAGTGCGGCCATGCCGCCTCGGCCACCCGCTCGTAGCCCCACGGCAGTTCCACCTCGTCGACGGTCGCGCCGGCGAAGGTCAGTGCCGCAGCGACGGCGCGGGTGTTCGCCTCGACGGCCGGGTCGACGTCGTACCCGCCGAGGTCGAGGCACAGGGCGATGCGGATGCCGCGGAGCGGCCTGACCTCGCCCGAGACCGCAGCAACCTCACGGAGCGATGCGGCGTCGCCGACCCACGGACCCGAGATCACGTTCTGCAGCATGGCCACGTCGGCGACGCTGCGCCCCATGGGCCCGTCGGCGCAGTAGGTGTCTGAGTTGAAGGGCGCCATGCCCGGCACGCGGCCGAACGGAGGCTTGAAGCCGACCACGCCGCAGAACGATGCCGGGATGCGGATCGATCCGCCGATGTCGGAGCCGGTCGCGAGCACCGTCGACCCGGCGGCGAGCACCGCGCCCGCGCCGCCCGATGAGCCGCCCGGCGTGAAGTCGGGGTTCCAGGGGTTGCGCGTGATGCCCCACAGCTTCGAGTGCGTCACCGGCGCGCAGCAGTACTCGGGCGTGGTCGTGCGTCCGTGGATGACGGCTCCCGCCGCCTGGATGCGCTCCACGATCGGGTGCGTCTCGTCGGCGATGTTGCCCTGCTCGAGCAGGCACCCGTCTTCGAGCAGTCGGCCCGCGATGGGCTGCTCGTCCTTCAGCATCAGCGGGATGCCCTCGAGCGCTCGCACCTGGTCGCCGGCCGCGAATCGCGCCTCGGAGACGACGGCTGCCGCTCGCGCCTCGTCGACCCACTGCTCGGTGACGGCGTTGATCGCCGGCTCGGTCGCCTCGGTGCGCGCGATCACCGACTCGAGCAGGTCGACCGGGGAGAGTTCCTTGCGCCGGAACAGCTCGGTCGCTTCGGTGGCGGTGAGCCGATACAGATCCATTCGGGTGGTGCCTTTCGTGCGTCCGTACAATGTACGGACGATACTGTTGCACGCATGCCGCCACGTCAAGAGCTTCCGGAGATTCGGCAGAATCTGACCCGACGCGACCTCACCTCGGCCGCGATCGCGCTGATCGAACGCGACGGCCTCAGCGCCTTGACCATGCGGCGACTCGCCTCCGAGCTCGACTGCGCCCCGATGAGCCTCTACACGCACGTGCGGAGCCGCGACGACCTGATCGATGCGATCGTCGACCACCTCATCGAGCACCTCGACCTGCGGCAACCGGGCGGCGAGTCATGGCAGCAGCTCGTGCGGCAGACCCTCGACCGCTATCGCGACCTCGCCGTGCAGCTTCCGAACTCGTTCGAGCTGCTCGCCCTGGCTCCGTACGACTCGTCGCCCGTCGCGCCGCACCTCGGCAACGTCGTCGCGAGCCTCGAGCACGCCGGACTCTCCCGCGAGAACGCGCGGCAGATCCTCGGCATCGTCGACGCCTATGCCTCGGGCTTCCTCGTCGTGTGGGCGCGCAGCCGGGCGCGGGCAGCCGCGCGCGAACCGGCCGACGACGAGCTCGGCATCACCGGCATGCGCGACCTCGAGATGTTCGATCGCGGCCTCGAGGCCCTCATCGCCGGCCTCGACGCGACGCTCGTGCGCGGCGAACTCCCCTGACGGGCCGGCTGCCGCTCCCCCTGCGACGCCCGATCAGTCGCCGACGAGGGCGGTATCCCACCGCTCCATGATCCAGTCGACCGTCTCCTCGGCGCTCTGCTCGGTCGAGTCGACCCAGAGGCCGACGGCCGGGGTCTCGGCGAGCCATCCGTCGAACACGCGAACCGCGTCGGCGAGCGTGCCGTCGCCGATCCATCCGTCGTACGCGCCGCTGCCGCGCTCGGTGTCGCGCCGCACGATCGCCTCGACGCTCGGCCGCAGCACGATGAGCGCGCGTCGGCCGCCCACGCGGTCGAGCTGGGCCACGACCTCGTCACCGAAGATGTTGTCGACGTGCACAGCGCTGATGCCCGCATCGACGAACGAGCGGCTGAGCATCGCGCCGTGGCGGTAGCGCAGGTCGAGCTGCGCGAGGGCTGCTTCGCTCGGCGGCTCGGCCATGTCCTCCCGCCCCGCCACGACCATCAACCAGAGCGCGTCGCCCTCGATGAACGCGCCGGGGCGAAGACGTTCGGCGAGCAGTCGGCCCACCGTCGACTTGCCCGATGCGGGGGCGCCGACGACGAGAATCGCGGTCGGCGGGATCGGGTTCGCGGTATCGGTCGGCTCGGGCATGACCGTCAGGCTATCGAACGGATGCCGCGGCTCCGACTACTCCCCCGCGGCACTCCACTCGAATCCCTCGGGGTCGGTGAACGACCCGGCGTCACCGGTGATGCGGATGCCGTGCGACCCCGAGCCCTCGGCGCCGACGCCGACGGTCTTGGCGAGCGCGCGTCGCTTGTAGAGGCCGAGGCCGATCGGGCTGCCCGGGGTCGCGAAGTCGACGTAGCTGCCGAAGCTCTTCGCGACGGAGAGCCCGCGCTCGACGTAGAACCGCTTGCTCGCGCCGACGTCTTCGGCGCCGAGGAGCAGCACGAGGTTGTCGATGGCGCGGGTGGCCGGGCCCGAGTCCTTCTTCGACGAGGTCGCGACCTGCCAGATCGCGCCGTCGGGCGCTTGCACGACGCCCCCGAAGCCCCACAGGGACTTCTCGGCGGGCTTCAGCACGGATGCCCCGGCGGCGACGGCGGAGTCGAACAGCGAGGTGACATCGGCCGGCTGCGACACGATGACGGACATGGTGAATCCGCGGAACCCGCTCGACGGGGCATCCGCTGCCCTCGTGCGGATCTGGGGCCCGAGCCCGAAGGCGTCGGCGTAGAAGCGCGAGGCCGCGTCGGGGTCGGCAGCGTCGAGCGTGATCGAGTCGATGGACGTGAGCTTGGTGGTTTCGATGTTCATACCGCCGACGATATTCACCGCGCTCGCGGCGCGCTTCTCAGATACTGCTCGCTTCGATCCGTCAGCCGAATGCGGCGATCGCGTCGGCCACCAATTGCCGCTCCGAGGGCTCGTCGTCGGCGGCGGGCGTGAAGCCCATGCGCACCACGACGAGGCCTTCCGAGGGCACCATGACGACCTTCTGCCCGTCGTGCCCGCTCATGTAATAGGTGTCGTCCGGCAGTTCGGGCCAGCGCAGGCTGCCGTCGGGCAGCACGTTCGTGCGGAAGCCCATCGCGTATCCGGGGTCGTCGGTCTCGTCGTGGTCGACGTTCGTGAGGGTCTCCGCCATCCAGCCGTCGGGCAGCAGCTGCGCGCCGTTCCACTCCCCCTCCTGCAGGGCGAACTGACCGAGCGCGGCCCAGTCGCGCGGCGCGGCCCAGAGGTACGACGAGCAGACGGGCGTGCCGGCTGCATCGGGCTCGAAGACGGCCGACGACAGGCCGAGTGCGCCGAGGATCGTCTGCCGCGGCAGGTCGGCGCCGAGGCCCGTTCGCTCGGCCAGCACCGAGCAGAGCAGGGTCGTGCTGCCGCTCGAGTACTCCTGCACCGTGCCGGGCTCGTGCTCGAGGGGCAGGCTCGCGACGTAGGCGCCCATGTCGGGCTCGAGGTAGAGCATGCGGGTGATCGGCGTGCCGAGATCGTAGGTCTCGTCCCATTCGAGGCCGCTCTGCATGCGCAGCAGGTCTTCGACGGTGATGTCGGCGCGCTCGTCGGTCCACTCCGGCCGCAAGTGGTCGTCGCCCAGCGCGACGACGCCCTGCGCCACGAGCATGCCCGTCATGAGCTCGGTGACGCTCTTCGACATCGACCAGCCGAGCTGCGGCGTCTCGGCGTCGAAGCCGTCGGCGTAGCGCTCGGCGACGAGTTCGCCGTCTTTCACGACGACGACCGCGCGAGTGCCGAGCGCCTCCTGGTCGGATGCCGCGAGCTCGTCGCCGAACGCACGGCTCATCGCCTGCTCGAGCGCGGTGCCTGCCTCGGCCGTCGGCGCGGCGGGCGCTGCGAGGCCGGCGAACGGGTTGCCCTGCGAATCGATGGCGGTCGCCGCGCCGAGCTGGGGCCGCTGATCGGCGAGCGTGCAGCCGAAGCCCTCGGCGTACCACGCGGTCTGGTGCGCGATGGCGCCCACGATCGAGGCCGTGGCCGTGCCCGCGTCGTCGTCGGCATCGACCTGCAGGTACGGCACGAGCGGGTTCGGCGGCAGGTCGGTGGCGGGGTCGTCGCGGCCGGCGACCTCGGTGACGGCGCACGCGTTGTGGGCGGCGTAGCCGGTGCCGGTCAAGAGGATCGGCTGCTGCCAGAGGTAGACCCCGGTGAACGCGGCGATGAGGACGAGAGCGGTGACGGCAACGATGACGATCACCCGGCGGAGGATGTGCACGAGCGGATGCTAGCAAGCGCGAGGCGCGGCGCCGAATCCTGTTCGGTTTCCACGGATGGCGGACTGATTCGCGCGCTGGACGCGAGCCTTCCCCACATTTTCGCCGCGACTGGCATCATCGTCCGGGAGCGATTGCGCACCACAGCACGACGACCCGAACAGCACGACGACAGAGGAGCATCATGACCGACCCGAACCTGCCCCAGGAGCCGACCGTTCCGACGCCGCCCGCAACCCCCGACTCCGTCACCGCGCCGCCCGCAGCTCCGGCAGCTCCTGAGGCATCCGCCGCACCGGCTCCCGCTGCACCGGCTCCGGCTGCACCGGCTCCCGCCGCGCCGGCCCCTGCCGACGCGTACGCCGCGCCCGGGACCGCGCCGTCGGTTCCCGGCAAGGGCCTCGGCATCGCGGGTCTCGTGCTCGCGATCGTGCTGCCCCTCATCGGCCTCATCCTCAGCATCGTCGCGAAGTCGCAGTCGAAGAAGGCGGGCGTGAAGAACACCCCGGCGACCGCGGGCATCATCGTCGGCGCGATCCTGACCGTGGTCGGCATCATCGTCACGATCGTCTTCATCGTGGCCGGCGCCGCGCTCGTCGGCGGCGTCGTCGACATGTGCAGCGAACTCGGCACCGGCGTCTGGGAGGTCGACGGCGTCACCTACACCTGCGGCTGATCCCAGCTCGCACGAAGCACGAAGCGCCGCCGGGCATTGCCGGCGGCGCTTCGTCGTTCTCGGGCGCCTCTATGATCATGGGGTGCAGATCCGACGGGGCGCCCAGGTCGTTCGGGCGTTCGCAATCGCCGCCGCCGCGATCCTCTTCGCGTCGCTGGCGCACACGATCGGAGGCGGCACGCCTCCTGGGCTCGTGACGATCGCCGTGGCGCTCGCATTCTCGGCGCCGTCCGCGATCCTCATCGTCGGCAGCCGGCGGAGCACGCCGCGCGCTGCCCTCGCCGCCGTGATCGCCCAGCTCGCGCTGCACGCCCTCTACTCGCTCACGCCGAGAACCGGGCTCCGCACCGCTGCTCCCGCCGCGGGGCATCCGCATGACCACTCTGGTTCTGCCGGGATGGTCGTGCTGACGGGTTCCCCGGCGCACGAAGAGCATTTCGGCCCCGCGATGCTCGTGGCACACGTGATCGCCGCCGTCCTCACGGTGTCGGCCGTGGTCCTGGCCGATCAGGTGCAGCGAGCCCTGAGCTTCGCCGCCTCGGGCATCCGGACCGTCTGGGTCCTGCTCAACGTCGCCCTCGTGTCGCCGCTGCGCGCGCACCTGGCTCCTGCGGCTCCGCGCGTCGTCGGGTCCGACGCGATGTCGCTCCTCTGCACTGCTCTGCGCTACCGCGGACCGCCGCCGCGGACGCTCGCCGCCCTCGCGGCGAATCGCTGACACCTCCGACTTCGCGACACTTCGCACACGCATCACTCGTGTGCACGTTCGCAGACCCTGAAAGCAGAGCAATGAACTCCAAGATCCGCACCTCCCTCGCCGCTGCCCTCGCCCTCGGCGCGGGCACCGCCCTCGCCCTCGCCGCCCCGCTCGCGGCGAACGCCCATGTCGGCGTCGAGTCCACCGAGACCGCCGCCGGCGCCTACACGGTGCTGAGTTTCGGCATCCCGCACGGCTGCGGCGAGAGCCCCACCACGAGGCTGACGTTCACGATGCCCGAAGGCGTCGACCGCGTCTCACCCACCGTCAACCCGGGATGGACGATCGAGAAGGTCGTCGAGCAGCTCGATGCTCCGAAGAAGGACTCGCACGGGGCGAATATCACCGAGCGCGTGAGTGCAGTCGTGTACACGGCGGTGACCCCGCTGCCGAGCGAGCTGCGCGACGTGATCTCGCTGTCGACGCAATTGCCGGCGGATGCCGCGGGCGAGACGCTCGCCTTCCCGGTGCTGCAGGAGTGCACCGAGGGCCAGACCGACTGGAGCGCAGTCGCCGCTCCGGGCGAGGCGGAGCCGGAGCACCCCGCCCCCGCGATCACGGTCACCGAGGCGAGCGGCGACGGCCACGGCCACGCGGTCGAGGCGGACGCCTCGGCCGAGCATGCGTCCGACACGGCAGGATCGTCGGCCGCGGCGGAGACCGGCTCCGACGACGACGTGGTCGCTCGGGTGCTCGCCGTCGGCGGGCTCCTCGTCGGCACGATCGGCGTCGTGCTTGCGGTCACCGCGCGGCGCGGCAGGAAGCAGGCGTAGCCCCGGCTCCGATACGAGGAACGCCCGGCCCTCGTCGCGAGCGCCGGGCGTTCTGGGAGCACTCGGTGATTGTGCACGGCGGCCGACGAGAGGATCCTGAGATCATGAGCGATCGCGAGGATTTCCTGATCTGGCTCCAGAGCGAGTTCGTGCGGGCCGAACGCGCCATGTTCGACGGCGACGACGGCCCGCGCCGTGCGATCTGGTCGGCCGATGAGCCGGTCAGCGTGCTCGGCGCCTGGCGCAACGCCTCGAATCGCTCCGAGCTGGTCGAGGCGTTCGAGGAGCTCTCGACGAGCTTCTCGAACTGCACCGACTACGCGTTCGACCTGATCGCCTTCGACGTGCTCGGCGAAGCGGCCTACACCGTGGGCTACGAACGGGCCTCGGCCTCGATCGACGGCGAGCCGCGCACCTTCACACTGCGCGCCACCCAGGTGTACCGCCGTGAGCCGAGCGGCTGGCGGGTCGTGCACCGGCACGCCGACAAGCTCGGGTAGCGGTCAGCCGAACGCGGCCACCGCACCGGCGGCTGACTCGCCGTCAATGAGGTCGGCATCGATGAGGCCGGCCTCGGCCAGCTGCGCCCAGGTCGCGGGAGCCGGTGGGGCTTCCCGCCACTCCACGATCTGACGAAGCTGGGCGGCGGACATTGCGCCCACCACCACCGTGCGCACGACGTCCGCGGCGGCGGCGAACGCCAGTGCCGCGGCGGGAAGGGTCGACCCGGACTCCGTCACGACGCGCTCGATGCGGCGTGCACGATCGAGCACCGCCGATGACGCGACGCCGTGATCGAACCAGGCGCCGTCGACGATCGGCGACTCGGCGAGGATTCCGCTGTTGAAGACCGACGCGTTGTCGATGCCGACGCCTCGGCGCCGACAGGCCGGGAAGAGGGAGCGGGCCGCGGACTGATCGAGCAGGGTGAACCGACCCGCGAGCATGATCCGGTCGAGGTCGAGTTCCTCGACCATGTGCCGCAACAGCTCGACGTTCCGGTTGCCGACGCCGATCTCACCCACCACGCCGGCCGCCCTGAACTCGGCGAGCGCACGGTACCCGTGGCCCATCGCCGTCTCGAGATGCTGCTCGGGGTCGTGCAGGTAGGCGATGTCGATGTGCTCGAGTCCGAGTCGTTCACGACTGGCCTCGAGCGAGTCGCCGATTCCGCGTGCACTGAAGTCCCACCGCCGGTGGAACGTGCGCGGCACGTGGAACCCCTCGTCGTCGAGCAACGCGTGATCGCGCTCGGGTGCGGGCACGAGGAGCCGCCCGACCTTGGTGCTGACGCGGAACTCGTCGCGGGGCTTCGTCGCGAGGAACCGGCCGAGCCGGCGCTCCGAGAGTCCGAGCCCGTAGTGCGGCGCCGTGTCGAACTGCCGGACTCCCGCCGCCCATGCCGCCTCCAGCAGCGCCGCGGCAGTGGCGTCGTCCATCGGGCCGCCGAGGTTGCCGAGTTGCGCAGCGCCCAACACGAGCGTCGGCCGACCGCTCACCGCGTCGGCCACGCGAAGTCCCAGACGAGCGTCGAATCCCCCACCGCCGACGCGCCGCCGGCAGCGGCGGCGTCGACGGGCGCGTCGTCGTCGGCGAGGAACGGAGCGACCTCGAGCTGCCACTTCGCGTTGACGGGATCGGCGTCGAGCGTGGCCTCCATCGTCGCCCGATCGACGACGACCACGTCGTGACGCAGCACGAGCCCGCTCCGGCGGATGCGCCACTCGAGTACGCCCGCATCACGCATCGCCGTGTCGAGCGCGGCCGGGATCGCCGCATGGAACGTCTCGTACGCCCGCTCCGCCCCGGGTCGGAGCGTGGTCGTGAAACCGTAGGCCTCAGTCATCCGTCATTCCTTGGTCGAACCGGCGAGCATGCCCGACACGAGCGCGCGCTGCGAGAAGAGGAAGAGCACGAGCACCGGCAGGATCGCGATGACGATCGCGAGGGCCAGCTCGGGGCTCGTGATGTCGAGTCCGGCGCCGGCCACCGGGTTGAACGACGGCGTCGACGACAGCAGCTGGTTCAGGCCCACCTGGATCGGGAACTGACTGCTCTTCGGAAGCACCAGGTAGGGCAGGAAGAAGTTGTTCCAGTTGCCGACGAAGCTGAAGAAGGCGACGAGCGCAACGACGGGCTTCGCGAGCGGCAGTGCGATGCGGACGAAGATCTGCCACTCGTTGGCCCCGTCGATCCGCGCGGCTTCGAGCATCGAACGCTGCAGGCTCGTCGCGAAGTAGATGTACACCAGGTACACGCCGAACGGGTAGAACGAGAACGGCAGCACGACCGACCAGATGGTGCCGATCAGCCCGAACAGGTTCAGTTCGAGGAAGATCGGGAGCACGAGCGCCGACGACGGCATGATCATCACGATGAGGGTGGTCATGAGCAGGAGCTTGCGGCCGCGGAACCGTGTGAGCGCGAGCGCGTAGCCCGCGGGCACGCTCGTCACGAGGGTGAACAGCAGCGCGAGCCCCGAGTACACGGCCGAGTTGCCGAGCCACTGGAACACCGCGCCATCCTGGAAGCTCACGAGGTGGTTCCACGCAGCGCCGAGCTGCTCGAACGAACCGAACGACAGGGGCGGCTCGGAGATGAGCTCGGCGGCCGTCTTGGTGGGGGCGAGCAGCACCCAGATCGCGGGCACGACGAAGAACACGAGGAGTGCCGCGAGCACGATGACGACCACGGCCATCGACGCGAACGAACCGGTGCGGGGCCGGCGGAGACCGACCGAGGAGGCCCCGGTCGCGGAGTGCACTGCGCTCATTCTTCTTCATCCACCTTGAACAGACCCGAGCGGGTGACGAGTACGACGGCGAGGATCACGCCGATCAGCAGCAGGAACAGCGAGATCGCGGCCGCACCGTTGAAGTCGCCGTTCTGGAATGCGAAGACGTAGGCGAGCTGGTTCGGCGACCACGTCGGGCTGACGCGGCCGAGGCTCGCGGTCTGCATGAGCTGCGGCTCGACGAACAGCTGGGTGCCGGCGGCGAAGGCGAGGATCGCCATGTAGACGATCCACTTGCGGATCATGGGAATCTGCACGTGCCAGGCGGTCTTCCACGGTCCGGCGCCGTCCATTCGTGCGGCCTCGATGACCTCATCGGGGATGTTGTTGAGCGCGCCGTACATGACGACGATCCATCCGCCTGCACCGGTCCAGAAGGCGATGATCACGAAGATCACCGGCAGGTTGCCCGGGTCGAGCACCTGGGCGAACGTCTCCATGCCCATTGCGCGGAGCAGGCCCGCGGCGGGGCTCACATGCGGATCGAGCATGAACAGCCAGACGAGCACGCTCGCGACACCGGCGAGCGCGCCGGGGATGTAGTAGAGGAAGCGGAACACCGCCGACAGGCCGGGGCGCATCCGGCCGCGGAGGATCACGGCGACGACGACCGTCAGCACGATGACCGCGGTGAGCCACATCACGAGGTAGACGGTGATGTTCAGGAAGGCCGGCGCGAACCGGTAGTCCTGCATGACCTTGATGAACTGGCCGAGCCCGGTGAACTGGCCGCGGTCGTTCGTGAACGCCAGGTAGATCGCGTAGACCGTGGGGAACACGCCGAACGCGAGCAGGAACACCGTATACGGAGCGGCGAAGACGAGCCCCGCCCAGCCGGGCCGGCGGCGCTGGACGCGCCGCCGGACCCGCTGGGTTTCGACGAGGGCGGCTGCGCGCCCGGCATCGACTGCGGTCATTCGTTGACGACCGTGTATCCGACCGATTCCGCCTCATCGGTGATCGCCTGCTGCCAGGCGGGCAGCGTGTCGGTCAGGGAGGCGCCACCGGTGATGGCGGGGAGCACGACGCTCGACCAGGCGGTCGAGCTCGCGAAGCGGGTGTTCGCCCAACCGGTCCACACGGCGTCGGCGGCCACGGTGAACGCCTCGGTGATGTCGTTCGCGAAGTAGTCGCGGTTGGCCGGGTTCTCGAGCCACACCTCGGCGCCCGCGACGTAGGCGGGGTAGGTCGGGGCATCCTTCAGGTTCTCGTCCGAGGTGGTGAGCCACTCCGCGAGCGCCGTCGATGCCTCGAGGTTCTTGCTGTGGGCCGACACCATCCAGACGCCGCCACCGACGTTGCCGGTCACCGCTTCGCTCTCGCCGTCCCACTTGAGGGGCGCCGCTGCCGCGATCTGGCCGGCGGGCACCTTGAACGCGGAGTCGAAGAGGTACTTGCCGTACCACGACGGGCCGTTCGCCATGAGCACCTTGCTGCCGTCGAAGCCCTGGCTGAAGAACGCCTGGGTGGTCAACGAGCCGGCGTCGACGAGCGAGTCGAGCATGGTCGCCATGCGCGTGCACGCGGGGTCGTCGAGCGCCACCCGCAGGGTGTCCGCGGACTCCGCCTCCTGTGCCGGGCAGGCCGCCGACCAGAAGTACGACTCGTGCGAGTTGGTGTCGCCGATCGATCCCACGAGGTAGCCGGGGTGCTCGACCGCGACCTTCTCGCCGAGTGCCTGGTACTCCTCCCACGTGGTCGGAACCTCGTAGCCGAACTCGGTCATGAGGGCGTCGTTGTACCAGAGCACGACCTGCGCGATGTCGTTGCGCAGGCAGTAGGTGTTGCCGTCGGCCTCGCACGGGGTGAGCGACCCCTTCGCGAACCCGTCGAGCACCTCCTGGTCGACGAGGTCCTCGTTGAGCGGCGCAGCAAACGGCGTCTCACCGGGCGAGGTCGGCTTCGACGCCCACGTGACGTCGGTCGGCGTGCCGAAGACCACGTCGGGCCAGCCCTCATCGGTGCGGTCGAACAGCTGCACCTTCGTCTGCAGGTAGGTCGAGCCGTCGGCACCGCCGTCGTAGGTGACGATGTCCATCTTCACGTCGGGGTTCGCCTCCTGATACGCCTCGACCGAGGCGAGGCGGGTGGAGTCCGCCCAGACGACGATCTCCGAGCCGGCGACCTGCTCGACGGGCTCGAAGGTGGTGGGGCCGTCGGCCGTGGACTGCTCCGCGCTGGCGCAGCCGGCGAGCAGGGCGACGGTCGCGATCGCCGAGGCGACGAACGCGCCGCGTCGGACGACGCGGGATCGAGGGGTTGACTGCATTGTCGTTCCTTTCAAGGGGGTTGGGGGGTGAGTCATGCGACGCGGGCGAATGCCGCGACGGAGGCCGGGTAGTCGAGACCCGCTGGGAGGGCGATGCCGGGCTCGGTCGGCGCGTGCACCATGCCGTTCTCGTCGACCGCCGCCTCGCGGCGAACCGGGTTCGAGGTGACGAGCGACTCGTAATACGTGGTGTTCGAGATCGCCATGCACAGGTGCTGGTTCGGGATGTCGGAACCGTGCACCTCTGCACGGAGCCGGAACGCGTCGGCGAGGTGCGCCGTGCGCATCGCACCGGTGATGCCGCCGCGCAGGGTCGCACTGGCCCGCACGCCGAACGTGGCAGCACCCGCGGCGATGAAGTCGGCCGAGTTCATGTGCGCACCGTCGGAGGTCTCGGCGACCACGAGCGGCACCGAGACCGCGTCGGCGAGCCGGCCGTACGCGGTGATGCTGAACTCCCGCATGGGCTCCTCGTACCAGAGGTACCCGGCATCGGAGAGCGCCCGGCCGAGGCGGATCGCGTCGGGCAGGTCGAAGCCGGCCGAGCCGTCGTACATGAGCGGCACGTCGTCGCCGACGTGGGCCCTCAGTGCGAGCGCGAGCTCGGCGTCCTTCGTTGCGTCACCCCAGGCGTGCAGCTTGATGCCGCGGTAGCCGAGCGCGAGCGACTGGTCGGCGACGTCGAGGAACTCCTCGATGGTCGCGAACGTCGAGGTCGACGCGTACGCGGGAATCGAGGTGCGGAAACCGCCGAGCACACGCCACACGGGCTCGTTCGCGATGCGTCCCGCGAGGTCCCAGAGGGCGACGTCGACGAGGCCGAAGGCGGGCAGCGGCAGTTCGTGGATTCGGTCGAGCTCCCAGATCCGGTGCCAGATCCACTCGCGGTTGAGCGGATCGGCACCGATCAGCTCGGGCCGGTACACCCGCTCGACGAGATCCTCGAGCATCACCGCGGCGCCCGGGCGGGAGAAGAACGCGACGCCCTCCGCACCGCCGTCGGTGCCGATGCGGAGCACGGCTCCGTCGCCGAACGAAGGGCTGCCGGCGAGCCCCTCCCGCCACTTGAAGGGCGGGTCGGCCGCGGGCACGTGCACCCGATGGACCTCGACGTGGGTGATCTTCATTGCGTTGCTCTCTCGTTTTCGCGGTGGTGCTGGTGGTGCCCGGTCCGCGCGGGCGTTTCACCCGCGCGGACCGGTGGTTCAGTAGTCGCCGTAGACCTTGATCTCCCAGAGGCTGCCGCCGTTCCAGCTGGAGTCGGTCACGGTCAGGCGGAGGTAGCGCATGCTCACGGGTTCGTCGGCGATGCTCACGTTCTCGTGCTGGGTGGTCTTGCGCCCGGTGCGGTCGTCGAACGTCGTCCAGGTCTCGCCGTCGAGCGACGACTCGAGACGGTAGGCGTACCCCCTCGGCAGCTCGAAGACCGACACGACGCTCGAGACGTCGATCGCCGACCCGAGGTCGATCCGGATCCACGACGGGTCGGGCATGCCGATGCCCTGGGCCCACCGGGTGCCGGGGTCGCCGTCGACGGCGAGCGCAGGCAGGTTCGGCTCCGAGAACGAGGATGCGGTGACCGGACGACCCGTGGCGAGGTTCGTGTCGGCGGGCATCGTCACGGCCGTGGCGCCGCTCGGCTCGGATCGGTTCAGGGCGGCATCACGGGCGACGATCGTGAAGCTGTGCGCCGATTCGGGGGCGAGTCCGCTCAGGCGGTACGTCGTGGCGGTCGTGACGGCGACGCGCGTGTCGCCGTTCCACAGCTCGTAGCTCGCAGGGTCGCCGGCCGGAGGCGTCCAGCTCAGCTCGACGACGCTCGGCAGCAGGATGCGTGCCTTCGGGGCATCCGGAACCGCCGGAGGCTCCGTGTCCTCGTTCGGCGCGGCCTCCGCACCGTAGACCTCGAGCTCGTAGATGCTGCCGCCGTTGCCGCTCGTGCCGGTCACGTCGAGTCGCACGTAGCGACCGCGAACGGACTGCTCGAGGGACGTGTAGTTCGCCGCAGCGGTCGTGTTCTCGCCGGTGTGATCGTCGAGCGTGATCCACTCGACCTCGTCGACCGACGCCTGGAGTCGGTAGCGGTAGCCGCTCGACAGTTCGAAGGACGTGATGAGCCCGTCGATGTCGTACTCGGCGCCGAGGTCGACCTGGATCCACGACGGGTCGGGCAGCCCACGGCCCTGGGCCCACCGGGTGGAGAGGTCGCCGTCGAAGGCGAGCTCGGGAAGGTTCGCGTCGGAGAACGAGGACGCGGTGACATCCTTGCCGACCGCCGCATTGGGCGTCGCGGGCATCGTGAGCGCCGTGCCCGGGCCGGCTTCGGACTCGTTGGCCGCTGCGTCGCGGGCGGTGATGGTCACCTGGTACTCGCGACCGACCTCGAGGCCGGTCAGGCGCGCCTCGGGCTTCTTCGATGCGCTGACGAGCTCGCCGTCGAGGAACACCGAGTACCCGGTGACGGCGGTGTCGTCGTCGGCGGGCTCCCAGCTGAGCTCAGCGATGGTCGGGAAGAGAGCGGATGCCTCGATCGCACCGGGCTTCGACGGCCGAGTGGTGTCGGCGGCGGGCTCCTGCGGGTCGAGGTGGCGGTAGTCGGCCTCGAGGCCGGCATTGTTCACGACGCTCGCGGGCAGTTGCTCGCAGCCCTCGACGAGGGCGTTGTTCGCGACGAGCGAGTCGACCGTGTTGCCCTGCGTCGAGAAGCGACCGCTCGTCGTGAAGTTGCGCTGCACGTCGACGCCGATGCCGCGGTTGACGAGCAGCCACTGGAACTCGATGTCGCAGAACGCGTTGTTGAACGTGCGGTACTTGCTCGATGCCTCGTCGTGGTAGATCGCGCCGTACGCCGCATGCGGCACGTCGGTGATCAGGTTGCCCGCGACGATGCTCTCGGGCGCGTTGCTCAGCGTGTAGATCGCACCGCCATCGGCCTGCTTGCGCATGATGTCGCTGATGTGGTTGTAGCGCACGATCGTCTCGCGGCTCGGAGTGTCGGTCGGGTACGGCGTGATGCCGCCGTTCTCGGGCAGGTAGTTCTCATTGCCGCCCTTGTCGGTGAGGCCCCAGCCCCAGCCGACCGAGATGCCGCTGTAGGGCAGGTCGTAGATGCGGTTGTGCTCGATGACGGTGCGCTCGGTGTACCCGGCGAGGATTCCGACCGAGCCGCGGTAGTTCGTGGCGACGTCGGTGATGAGGTTGTTCCGCACCGTCGTGTTCTTCGTCACGGAACGCTGGTCGTCGGGGTGGTGGTCGACGATGTCGGTGCCGCCGATCTGCACGCCCGTGGCCGCGACGTCGCGGAAGACGTTGCCGATGATGTCGGTGCCCTGGGTGCCGGTGTTGAGGTTCAGGCCCACTGCGCCGAGGTGCGTGAAGACGTTGTCTTCGAAGGCGATGTCATGGCCGTAGCCGACGTTGACGGCGCCGGGGGTCTTCTTCCAGTACAGGCGCGTCGAGTCGAAGGTGGGGTTGCCCTCGCCGATCATGCGGAATCCGGCCTGTCCCTCGATGAGCCCGTCGGGGCTGCTCGGCTCGAGCCACGTCGAGTGCGAGAAGGTGAGGCCCTCGAACGCCACGTTCTTCACCGGCTTGTCGATCGTGCCGGCGAGCTCGACGAGCGACTGCACGCGCGGCAGCACGACCTCGGAGTCGTTCGGGTTCTTGCCGTCCTGCGGCAGGTAGTAGAGCCGCTGCTCGGCCTTGTCGAGGTACCACTCCCCCGGTTCGTCGAGCAGTTCATAGGCGTTCTCGAGCCAGGTGGGGTTCTGGATCTCCTGGCCCTGCTGCAGGTGGGCGTTGTGCCAGCACGGCTGCTGCATGATCATGCGGTCGGCGGTGATCGTGTCGACGAGGCAGCGCTGCAGCTTCCAGCCCCACGACGAGGCGACCTCGATGTCGCTCTGGTTCCGCCACGACTGCATCGCGGGGTCGGTGATCGCATAGCCGTTCTCGGTCTTCGAGAATCCGCCGGGGTTCTCTCCGCTTCGGGCCCGCGTCGCGGGTGCACCGTCGACGTAGAGCTGCCGCGCGTCGACCTCGCCGACGTTCGCGCTCCAGATGCCGCGCGCCTCGTCGCTGACCTTCCACTTCGTGACAGGGGTTCCGCCGCTGATCACGGGCTCTGCACCGGCTGCGGCCTCCCACGTGATGGTGCGGCCGTTGCTCCCCGAGTCGCGAGACGTGAGCGTGAAGGTGTCCTTCAGCCGGTAGGTGCCGTCGAGTAGTCGCACGTTGATGTCGGTGATCATGTGGCGGTTGACGAGCCGCACCGCGCTGCGGGCCTTCTCGAGCGTCTTGAACGGATGCTTCTTCGTGCCGAGTTGCAGGCCCTTCGCGTCGGGCGAGACGTAGATGTTCAGCGCCGGCAGCGACTTCGTCGCCGCTGGTGCCGCCCAGGCGGCATCGGCCGTGACGACCGGTGCGATGGCGACGGTGGCGGCCAGCGCGACGCCGAGCAGGCGCGCCAAAGTACGGGAGTTCTTCATCGAATTCCTTGCGTGGTGGGTGGTGGTGGTCAGTCGGTGAGCCGCGAGAACAACCGCGTGCGAATGCGGTGCTCGAACTGCGCTCTGGTGGTGTCGATGTGCGCGACCATCAGGGTCGCGGCGAGTTCGCTGTCGCCGGCCGCGATGGCCTCGGCGATCTCGACGTGCTGGGCCCCGGCGTCGGAGAGCGGGCCCGCGGCGTCGCCGTGGAAGAGCAGCACGTCGGACTGCGCTGCGAACTTGCGGGTGTTCGCGACGCTCGCCTGCAGGAAGACGTTGCCGGCCGCAGCCGCGATCGCGGTGTGGAACGCGGCGTCGGCAGCACCGAACGAGTCGATGTCGTCGGCGATTCCGGCGTCGAGCGAGGTCTTCGCCGAGTCGCGGATGGCGCGGACCTGCACGGGCGTCGCCGACGTCGCGGCCCGGCGCGCCGTCTCGGCCTCGGTGAACTGGCGGTAGTCGATCAGCATGAGCACCTGCTCCATGTCGGTCGGCTGGAAGTTCGCGAGTTCGGCGTCGGCGAGCACGCCGTTGGACTCCGCCACGAAGATGCCCGCGCCGCGGCGGACGCTCACCCGTCCGAGCGCCGAGAGCACCTTGACGGCCTCGCGAGTGACGTTGCGCGTGACGCCGAGGATCTCGGCGAGGCCCTGCTCGGTCGGCAGCCGGTCGCCGGGCCGCAGGCCCTCGGCGGCGATGTACTGCAGCAGCTGCTCGGCGACGAGCTCGTAGCCCGGCCGGTACGGAGCGACCGTCTCGCCTGCTTCATCTGCTGCGCCTGCCGCCACTGCCGCCATGGTGTCTCCTCGTCGAGCGAAATGCTTCGATGAGTATTACACAATGCGCGCCAGTCGTGCAATGAGTCGCACTACAAACGTGATTCTGTGGTGTTCACGCCCGGTACTGGAGAATGAATCAGATCTATTTGCCGAGCGGCACCCCGCCGATCAGGCGGCTCAGCTTCCAGCCGGCGAGTCCGCCGTGGCACGAACCCGCGCGTAGTGCTCGCGCACCCGGTTGCGGTTGCCGCAGTCGGAGGCGACGCACCACCGGCGATTGTGCCGCGGCGAGGTGTCGAGGAAGACCCACCCGCACTCGGCGTCGGAGCACTGGCCGAGCCGGTCGAGATCGTCGCGCAGCAGCAGGTCGACCGCGGCGAGCGCGATGCGCCGGCGAGGCAGGGCGAGGTCCACCGGGAATTCCCACGCCCATCCCGCGCCTTCGGCATCGGGGTCGAGGCGACCCGCCGCGATGGCCTCGGCGTGCGCCGCCACGAGCGGCTGGGTCGACGCGCCCTCGTACACGGCGGTGTAGATCGCCTCGCGCAGCGCGATGACCCGGGCGACTTCGGCCGCGGCATCCGACGGACGCTCTTCGACGAGACGGCTCAGCGCCGCGCTCCGCTCGTCGTCGACGAGGCCGAGCTGGTGCGCCCAGCGCTGCACATCGTCGAAGTCGACGAAGTGCTCGATGCATCGTTCGGCGCTGAGCCGCCACGACACCGTGTTGACCAGGTCGAGGGCGACGGCACCGCCGACCTGCCCGTACGTGTCGCGCGACCGCAACCGCTTCGAGGCATCCATTCGGCCAGCATAACGCCTGATTCGGGCTTTACCCATTCGATTCGGTCTGCCACTCTGTAACGCATGCAACACGAATCACCAATTAGCTTTCGGCGACGGCCATGGTCACGTGACTTTGCTCGGCTCTGGCTCACAGAGGGCGCATCCGTCGCCGCGCAGCAGGTCGCCGAACTCGCGCTCCCCCTGCTCGCGGTGCTCGTGCTGCACGCCTCGGCGATGGAGCTCGGTCTGCTGGGGGTGGCCCGCTGGCTGCCCTTCCTGCTGCTCGCCCTTCCCCTCGGGGTGCTCGTCGACCGGCATCGGCGCCGACCGCTCATCGTGACCGCCGACTGGGCGCGCGCCGTGCTCACCGTCGCGATCGTCGTCGCCGCGGTGGCGGGCGCACTGACGGTTCCGGCGCTCGCGGTGCTCGCCGCGGCGATCGGCTGCTTCACCGTGCTGTTCGAGGTCTCGTACCAGTCGGTGCTGCCGAGCGTCGTGCCGACGGCGGCGCTGCCCGGTGCGAACACGAGGCTCGCCGCGACGGCGTCGGCCGTGCAAGTCGGCGGCCCCGGACTCGGGGGCCTGCTCGTGCAGGCGGTGACGGCCCCGTTCGCGCTGCTCGTCACGGCCGGCGGGTACATCGTCTCGGCGATCTCGGTCACCGGCATCCGCGCGCCCGAGACCCCGTCGGGGCGAAGCGGCGGGTTCCTGGCCGAACTCCGCGGCGGGCTGCGTTTCGTCGCCCGCGACCGCTACCTCGTGGCGAACCTCGGCTTCTCGGCGCTCTACAACCCGTTCAGCCAGTGGATCATGGTGCTGTTCACCCTGCACGCCGTGCAGGGGCTCGGCCTCGAGGCGGCCCAGCTCGGGCTCGTCCTCGCGATCGGGGCGGTCGGCGCCCTCGCCGGCTCGGTGCTCGCCGGGCCCGCCGTGCGCCGCTTCGGCGGGGGCCGCCCGATCCTCTGGTGCGCGGCGGTCAACTGCCTCTCCCTCCTCGCCATTCCGTTCGCGGATGCTTCGTGGGGCACGCCGTGGCTCATCGCCGCGTTCGGCGCGGTGTTCGCACTGAACGGCGCCAGCACGACACTGTCGAGCGTGATCCTCGTGACCATCCGGCAGCTGCGCACGCCCGACCGGCTGCTCGGGCGGGTGAATGCGAGCATGCGCTGGGTGTCGTTCGGCACGATCGCGATCGGCGCCGCAGCGGGCGGCTTCGCCGGCGAGCTGCTCGGCACGCGGGCGGGGCTCGCGATCGGCGCCCTGCTCTGCCTCGGGTCGTTCGTGTGGGTCGCCCTCTCGCCGCTCCCCCGCATCGGCGACCCCGCCGCGCTCGCGATCGCCGAGCGACGGGAGCCCGAGCGTGCGGCCGACCACGCGGCCACTGCCGCCGGCGCGCCCGAGTGACGCACGCACGACCCAAGCCGTCAGTAGCCGCAGGTGTAGATGCTGATGCCGCTCCCGCCCCAGGCGTGGGTCCATGGGGTCGTCATGCCCGAGTCGAGACCGTAGCCGAAGTCGTTCGTGGGGAACGTCTTCACATGCCCCATCATCCCGACGCACTCCTCATACGGTCGCCAGTGCTCGTTCCAGATGAGGGGCCAGATGTCGACGGGCGTCGGCGACGGCGGCTCAGTGCTCAATGGCGGAAATGTGGGGGTCTTCCAAGTGGGCGGCCACCCGGGGCCCGACGTGCTCGTGGTCGGCGCGCCAGCGCCCGCCTCGTCCTCGTCAACGCCCTGATCCTCCAGGGCGAGTCGGGCAGCGGCCTCTGCCGACGATGCTTCGAGGGCGGCGACCGCGTCGACCCATTCACGAAGGTCGTCTGCGGCCCACGCGACGCCGAGGGCGGCCACGATCGTGCGGACTCGATCCGATGATTCGACCGATGCTGCGGCGTGCGCCGCCAGAAGGCTCTCGGTGCCGCCGATCACGCCGTCGACGAGCGTCTTCGCAGCGGATCGAGCCTCATCGGTCGCGTCGGCGAGCTCCGACCGGCGCGATTCGAGTTCATCGGCACGGTCGTCGAGGTCGCCGATCGCATCGGTCAGGTCCTTCTCGGCCGAGCGCAACTCCTCGAGAGTGGCCTCATCGCGCACCAGGACGATCGACTCGCTCGGCGCGGGCAGTGATGACGACGCGTTCGCAAGCTGCGCGAGTGCTCGCTCGACCTCCGTCCGTGCGGCGGGGTCGAAGCGCTGCGGCGGCAGCTCCAACGTCGCCGACAGCTCGGCGGCCAGCTCGGCGGCCGCCGAGACATCCGCTTCATACTGCGCACCTGCCGCGCTGACGGATGCCGCCTTCGTCTCGAGCGTGGCGGCCGACGACGTGACGTCTGCGAGAACCTGGCGGCGGTGCTCTTCTTGAACGCCGAGCGAGACTGCGACGGATGCCGCGATGCCGAGCCCGACCAGGGCGATGGCGCCGACCACGATCGTGCGCCTGTTCGCGACTCGCCGAACGATCGCCGCGAGACGCGAGAGAACGCCCGTCACGAAGGGTCCGGAGCGGAGCGGAGGTCGGGCCCACCGGCGATCATCATGGCAAGAACGTAGCAAACGCGAGGCCCACATGGGAATGGGAGGCCCGGGCGTTCGTCTTCGACCGGTTACCGCGGCGACTTCACACGGTTACGTGCGACGCCGCGGGCCGGTTACGCCTCGCACTTCGTGGGCACGAGAGAATCGCATTGCCACGATCAGAGGCTCGGCTGGTGGCGCCCAGCGATCTTCGACCGTGAACGCAGCCGGCACCGCTGGCCGATCTTCGTGCCGATCCTCGTCGCGGTCGCGGCCGTGATGAACCTCGCGGGCACCGACTGGGCCAGTTACAGCGGGGCGTTCTTCGCGGCATCCGTCGCCCTGCTGCTCGTCGGGTTCACCGAGGAGCTCGTGAACCGCGGCCTGCTGATCGTGGCACTGCGCAGCCGGCTCGGCGAGGGCTGGGTGTGGTTCCTCAGCTCGGCGCTGTTCGGGTTCTCGCACTACTCAACGTGCTGCTCGGCGCCCCCGTCGGTGACACGACCATGCAGGTCTTCGCCGCGTTCCTCGGCAGCACGGCGTTCTACATCCTGCGCCGCACGACCGGTTCGCTCATCTGGGCGATGGTGCTGCACGGCGTCTGGGACTTCTCGGTGTTCGCGACCGGGGTCGGGCACGAGGGCGACATCGCGGCCATCGCGAATGTCGCCTACCTCTTCACGGGCATCATGGGGCTCGCGTGTGTGGCCTTCGTGATCCGAGGAGCGAATGAACGGCTGGATGTCTCGCCCGCACCCGCCACAAGCGGCGCCGGCATCTCGGCCGGCTGAACGACGAACGCCCGACCCTCGAGATGAGGGCCGGGCGTTCTCACCGAAGAACGGGCGCGCGTCGGTCAGCCTGCCGACGTTCGCGCCGTACCGATCGCGGGCTCCGACGGCGCGGCATCCTCGCCCTTGCTCCGGAACGTCCAGAAGACGAACACCAGCGCGAGCCCCTGCGCGATCGTGCCGAGCAACGGCCCGAACGCGACCTGGCCCGGCGCGTGGCCGACGGCGAAGGTCGTGAAGTCCCAGGCACCGTGCAGCACCATCGCCCAGAT
The DNA here is from genome assembly GCF_042262385.1 of Agromyces sp. NPDC056389. NCBI lineage: Bacteria > Bacillati > Actinomycetota > Actinomycetes > Micrococcales > Microbacteriaceae > Agromyces > Agromyces sp. NPDC056389. Next base: position 488,875 of record NZ_JBHJPN010000003.1, on the reverse strand, counting down.
CAGGCTCCCCGAGACGCGACGCACGATGTAGAACGCGGTGCCGCCGAGGAACGCGATGCCGATCTGCTGCAGCGTCGGCAGCAACTCCTGCCCGAAGAAGAGGTTGGTCGCGTGCATGAGCCCGAAGAGCGCGCTCGTCGAGAACCACACCCACACCTCGCGCACGGTACCGCGCAGGCTCGTGAGCAGGATGCCTCGGTTCACGAGCTCCTCGTTGAAGCCCACGAGCGCGCCGAGCAGCAGGAGCCCTGCGAGATACCCGCCGTCGATGCGCGACCAGTCGACCCCGGCGGTCAGCGAGATCACGATGGCGACGGCCATGAGCGCCGGCGCGATGATCGGCCAGGCGTGACAGCTGCGGCGCTCGTCGCGGAGCGCGGGCTTCCACCAGCCGAGCACGCTCGTCGCGACGACGAGCAGCACGGCTCCTGCGGCGAGGAACAGCACGGGCCCCCGGAAGAGCGTGTCTGCGCTGTCGCCGTATCGGTCGTAGGGCACTCCCGAGAGCAGCCCGACGGTGAAGATCACGACGACGTAGGCGATCCAGACGAGGATCCCGATCCACCAACGGGGTGCGACGCGCATGCGATTCCTTTCCTACGGAGGGTCGCCACGGCAGCGACAGCTCAGTATCCCAGCAGCACCGCCCGAGACGACGAACGCCCGGCCGTATGACGGCCGGGCATTCGTTGGGAGCAGACGGACTATGCCGCGAGCGGCAGCGTCACGGTCGCGCGGGGCACGGATGCCACGACGAACTCGCCGCCCGCGGCATCCACCTTCACGCCCTCGCCATCGCCGAGCTCGCCGCTCACGAACAGGTCGCTGATGCGGTCGTCGATCTCGCGCTGGATGACGCGGCGCAGGGGCCGGGCACCGTACTCGGGCTCGTAGCCGCGTTCAGCCAGCAGCGACACCGCGGCATCCGTCACCTCGAAGGCGACCTCGCGCGCGGCGAGCCGCGACGCGGTGGCGCCGAGCATGAGGCGCACGATCTGCGCGAGCTGCGGCTCGTCGAGCTTCTGGAACAGCACGATCTCGTCGATGCGGTTCAGGAACTCGGGGCGCATGGCCTCGCGCACCTTGCCCATGACGCGGTTGCGCACGTCATCGGAGGAGCTGAAGCCCGAGCCGTCCGTCGAGGCGACGAAGCCGAGTGCACCCGAACGCGACGCGAGGAACTCCGAACCGAGGTTCGAGGTCATCACGATCACCGTGTTGCGGAAGTCGACGGTGCGGCCCTGGCCGTCGGTCAGGCGTCCGTCGTCGAGCACCTGCAGCAGCAGGTTGAACACGTCGGGGTGCGCCTTCTCGATCTCGTCGAACAGCACGATCGAGTACGGGTTGCGCCGCACGCGCTCGGTGAGCTGCCCGGCCTCGTCGTACCCGACGTAGCCGGGAGGGGCGCCGACGAGCCGCGACACGGTGTGCCGCTCGCCGAACTCGCTCATGTCGAAGCGCACGATCGCCTGCTCGTCGTCGAAGAGCGACGACGCCAGCGCCCGCGCCAGCTCGGTCTTGCCGACACCCGTCGGCCCGAGGAACAGGAACGACCCGACCGGGCGCTTGGCGTCGCCCATGCCGGTGCGGCTGCGGCGCACGGCCTTGGCGACCGCGGTGACCGCGTCGTCCTGACCGATGACGCGCGCGTGCAGCTCGCCCTCAAGGTCGCCGAGGCGCTCTCGCTCGCTCTCGGTGAGGCGGTTCACCGGAATGCCGGTGGCCCGCGAGATCACCCCGGCGATCTCGGCCTCGTCGATCACGGTCGAGCGCTCGGCCGCGTCGGAGCCGAGCCCGGCGGATGCCGCGGCGCGCCCCTTCTCGGTGGCTGCCTCCAGCCGATCCTGCACCTTCGAGATCTCGTCGCGAATGCGCGAGGCCTCTTCGTAGTGCTCGGCGCCGACGGCGGCGTTCTTGTCGGCCTCGAGGTCGGCGAGTCGCGCGATGAGCGCGGAGACATCCGTCTTCATGCCGAGCTTGAGGCGCAGACGTGCACCTGCCTGATCGATGAGGTCGATGGCCTTGTCGGGCAGCACCCGGTCGGTGAGGTAGCGGGCGCTCAGCTCGACGGAGGCGCGGAGCGCGGCATCCGTGTACTGCACGCCGTGGTGCTCCTCGTAGGCGGGCTTCAGCCCGTGGAGGATGAGCACGGCGTCTTCGATGGAGGGCTCCCCCACGCGCACCGGCTGGAACCGGCGTTCGAGGGCGGGGTCCTTCTCGATCGTGCGGTACTCCTTGAGCGTCGTCGCGCCCACGAGGTGCAGCTCGCCGCGCGCGAGGCGCGGCTTCAAGATGTTGCCCGCGTCGGTGCCGCCGTCGCCCGAGCCGCCCGCCCCGACCACGGTGTGGATCTCATCGATGAAGATGATGAGCTCGCCCTTGTGCGCGGCGATCTCCTCCATGGTCTTGGTGAGGCGCTCCTCGAAGTCACCGCGGTAGCGGGTGCCCGCGAGCATGCCGGGCAGGTCGAGCGAGATGACGCGCTTGTCGAGCAGTGCCTCGGGCACCGACTCCTCGACGATCGCGCGGGCGAGGCCCTCGACGATCGCCGTCTTGCCGACGCCGGCCTCGCCGATCAGCACCGGGTTGTTCTTGGTGCGACGGCTGAGGATCTCGATGGTCTGCTCGATCTCGTCGGCACGGCCGATCACGGGGTCGAGCTCGCCGTTCGCGGCCAGCTCGGTGAGGTCGGTGCCGAACTTGTCGAGCATGGGGGTGTCGGATGCCCCGGCGCCCGGCATGCCCGAGGCATCCGTCTCGCCGTCGGCACCCGGCATGCCCGCTTCGACCGTCTCGCGCATGCCCTGCGTGAGGGCCTCGGCGGTGACGCCGGCGCGCGCGAGCACCTGGCCGGCAGGGGCGTCTTGCCCCAGCACGAGCGCGAAGAAGAGGTGCTCGGGGTCGATGTAGGTCGAGCCGGCCGAGCGCGCCACCTGGTAGCTGTGGAACAGCGCGCGGGAGGCGCTCGGGGTGATCGTGGCCGCGTTGATGTCGGCGGTCTCGCCGGCAGCGGGCAGGCGCGCCTCGGTCGCGGTGATGAGCCGCTCGGGGGCGACGCCGATGCGGGCGATCGCCTGCTTGACGCTCTCGTCTTCGACGATCACGCGCAGGATGTGCAGGGCGTCGAGCTCGGTCTGGCCGCGCTCTAGCGCGAAGCGTCCTGCTTGACGCAGGATGCCTTGAGTACGGGCGGTCAGGAACCGGCTGAGGTCGATCGACCGAGCCTGACGCGCCTGCTCACCCGCGAGGTAGCGGGCGAGAAACTCGTCGAACGAGCTCGCGCCGGCTTCGGGGTTGAAGTCTTCGGGCACCAATCCTCCTGGAACTTGAGTGGGGTACGCTCAAGTTCAACGCGGAGGGGGCGTGGGTATTCCCGCGGACCCTGAGGCATCCCGGCCGCAGGCCACTCCTTCACACTCAACGATCCGTTTCGCACACTCAACGATCCGTTTCGGTGGGTGGCCGAAAGCAAGTCATGAACCGTATCGTCGTGGTGCTCTGGATCGTCGCATGCCTCGGCCGTGGCTAACGCTCCCCTCTAGTCGAAGGTTGCGACGAGCCGACAAGGGCAACCTTGCAGCGGCACTCTCAATCTGAAGCGTGCCCTTCGGCCGAAAGGATGGATCGGACCAGTTCCGCCTTGACTCCTTTACCGTCCAACTCATGGTCGAGTGCCATCGCTCGGAGGCGAGGTACTGTCAGCCTCTCCAATTCCCCCTGGCGTCGTGCTCTGCGTTCGCCCGGTGCCGGTTGGCGGAGAGCGCGCAGGCGCATCACCTGGTCTTGTCCTGCGGGAGTCAGCATCCAGTAGCGGTTGTGGTCGCTCATCGTCCTCTTCTTCTTGCCGTGCGCAATTAGGTCAAGCGCGAACAATTGGACAAGCACATCGCCAACGGTCGCGTCCGACACCTCTCTCTCGGACCATTCGAGGATTGCGTCCGGCCATTTTTCCGTCTGCTCCCGTATCAAGCTTCTTCCGAGGTTTTGAAGTGATTCTCTGATTTCCCTCTCCGATGCCTCGTCCATTAGCGACGGCCCGACCATCTGAATGATCTCGTTCCAGGTCGTTTCGTACGCGATAGTCCAGACGTAGGTCTTCCTTAGATACGACTGCTTCGCTTGGTCGCGAACGTGCTTGCCCGTGATTCTTATGGCGAAATCGAAGGGGTCCTCGCCCGACGCGAGACCCTCGATCTTTGGCAAGGCCTCGGCCTCGCTCTTCTCGGCCGCTGCCTGTCGAAGTTCAGCTAACTCGGCTCGCAACTCCGCCATTCGCGCTTCCGTCTCAGGCGTCATCGCCATGTCACCGCGCACCCAACCAGGCCGGGGAAAGTCTCGCTGCAACTTGATCAGCCCGCGAGAGACAACTCCACCGAGTTCAGCGGGCGTCGTGTACTCCTTAACGATCTTCTGCTTGACCTTCTCGCGGAACGCGTCCAGCTTCGTCCGCGCCTCAGGATTCAGCTCCGTGCGGCCCGCAGGGATGTCATTTGGATGCCCGTGCACAAACCCCATTACGGGAACGCCTTGCTCGACGGCGTAGTCGTACTCCATCTCAGTAAATGACACACCTTCTGCGGTTGTGCTGCCATACCGACCGCCGACGATCACCAGGTAGTAGTCGCTCTGGTCAATCACTTGCTTGATGAGCGTCCACTGGTCGGTGTTGCCTGCTGCGAAAAGTTCCATACCCGCGGGTATCGCGTCCATCTCAAGCAAGGCTTCGATGACCTCGCGCCGCTCATCGATCAAGTCGATGAATGTGGAACTGATAAAGACCTGATACCGACGATCCATTGCGTCAGCATATTGGCGATACCGACAAGGACGGCGAAGCACAGTGCTGCTCAAGAGCTCCAAACTGGCAATGCAGATCGAAATCCGCCGCTGGCTCCACCACGTCGCCACCCCGACAGCGGACCAGATACTCGGTTTGGGGCGCCACTCCATGCCGCCCGCGATCTCGATAGCGTCGTTCAAGCTCGGCGCCTCGAAGGTTTCATTTCCTCATGAGCAAAGTCTTTCCGACGCCCTCGCTGGCGCCTCCGTCGCACCTCATTGCCCACCAGATCATCATCGACAACCGCCGAACCGAGAACGAATGCGACCGGGTTGGCCGAGGCGCCATCTTGAGGTCTGTTCCAACGCTGTCGGTCGGAAAGGTGGTGCACCAGCGCGACCCCGAATCCTGCGCACGAGCTTCAACGCCGACGACCTGCCCAAGATCGACCAACGCGAAGGAGCCCACCCACCGACGTTCTCTTCAGTTTGTCGTCCCCGATCGGTGTTGCTGCGCGCTCCGATGTCATGCCATGCCATTTGTGTCGGTACCCGATATGCTCCGCAGAGCGCACGAGGGCGTGTTCCAAAGGAGATGCAATTGGGTTTTTCTGAATGGCTGGCGATTGCGCTCTTCGTCGTCGGTATTCCTGTGACGTGGTTCCTCGCTCGCCGAAACCGTCAAAGGCCAGACCTCCGTTACGCGATCGACCAAGAAGAATTGATCGCCCCCGACGACTCGCTGCTTAATGGTGGCCTTCAGCTCAAGTTCCGTGGCGCTGAACTTACTCGCCTCACCCGAACATACGTAGCTGTCTGGAGCAAGCGTGGCGACACGATCCGACGCGACGACCTCACTGCTGCTGATCCGCTCCGCATCAGATTGGGCCCTGACGACTCCGTACTCTCTGCACGGATTGTCACCATGAGTCGCACCCAAATTCAGGCCAACACCTCCGTCACGAGTCCTGGTGTCGCCGAGATCAGCTTTGATTTCCTCGACCCGACGGACGGATTCGTCGTGGAGGTCCTTCACTTGACGAATGCCGAAGCAGAGCTTGGCGGCACACTCAAAGGTGCTGATATCCGCGAGATCAAGAACGTCGACCTTGCACCCCGGGCTCGCGAACGGGCAAAACTCGGATTCATCGCTCGTGTTCGAGACTACTATCGGGGGCCGCGTCTCGCAGTGCTCTTCATGGCAGCAATCACCTGCTTGGCCGTGGTCTTGATTTTGCTCAGCGAGTTCCTCCAGTGGGATCTCCGACCCATCCTAGGATTGCGGCCACGCCTGGAATCCACGCCGGTTGAAGAGCGTGTGCTATTTCGAACGGTGGTCATGGTCGCCACTGTTCCAGTCTTGCTCCTGCTGCTGTACTCCATCTTGACTCCGCTGAGACGACGCATTCCCCGAGAAATCCTGATCATCGACCAGCAAGCCACATTCGAATGGTCTCAAGGAGTGCCGCACGAGAAGTTCCCGGATGGTGCCATCAATGTCGGGCAGACGATCTTGCACGACCAATTCGGCCCAGGTGTCGTGGTCAGAATTGCCGGCGGTCCGAATGAGGTCATCGTTGTGGAGTTTGATGATTACGGGACGAAGCGACTCGCCGCAAACATCGCACCGATCGCTCCTGGCGCCTAGCGGCCGCCGAGACCACGCGGAGGTGCACCACCCGTGGCGGGTGCACATCGAGGGCACTGCGAACGTGATCGAGGCGGCTGTGCGGCGAGTTGGAGACCCCTAATCCCCTAGTCCTTGAGGAGTGAGGGCAGCCCATGCTGCACCCCACGCCGGCCTAGGTCGTTCTTGCCTGCGATCGTGCCCGCTATGGCGTCGTAGCAGAACAGCGCAATGCCGGATTGATCCGCGAATCCTATTGCGGAGGGTGGGTACACCCCGGAAGTGAAGAACAGGGGTTTGCGACGATCGACTGCGGCCACGCCGGCAAGTTCGCGCATCGAAGCGATCGAGATCGAGGCGCGGTAGTTCTTCACTTGCGCGATAAAGAGGTCCGAGACGACATCGATCCCGCCATCACCTGAGAACTGAGTGGTCATGGCGGCCGGGGCACCCAGATACCGCATCCATTGAGCAACAAGTTCTTCGGCGCCTCGATCTGACACCCCAAACGGCTGTGGCGCTGGCGCAGGATCTACCACGGGTTGAAGAGGGTCGGTGATCGCACCACGCGCGATGCCTTGTCGCCTGTCTCTCTCCCGTCGCGCAGCAAGGTGGGCATGTTGTAGGAGCCAGGTGGTGTAGCGAGCTCGTGCGAGCGGCAACGGCTCATTGCCGCCATCTGGATAGTCGACCGATAGAGCTGGTTTAGCGCGAGCGGCTACTGCTTCGATCAATTGGCTGTCATCGACCCAGTGCGTGCCAAACGAGTTGAGCGCGTCGATGCCGATCTGACGGTACTTGTTCACCTCAGCCATTTCTCGCGCTGTGGAGGGCGGCACCCTCTCCGCAACGTAGTTCATTACTTCGCGGTAGGCATATACAGCGCTGAACTGCGGCAGATCCACAGGGTCGACCATATTGCGTATCACAGCGAGAGGGAACGATTCCGTAACTTGAGCACGAGATCAGAACCGCGCGGAAGCGTTCGCGATTGAAGGACTCAGTCCAGGCGAGTCATCGCCAGATCCGGCAGTGAGAGTTGTGATCGCGCCGCGCGACTGAAACGGTCGATCGCCGTCACCAATCGTTGCGTCGGGTCGCCCTCAGCCGGCCGCGGGTCGGCTTCGCCGGTAGCGACTTTGACTACCGCGTAGGCCTCGCGTTGTACCCGCAGGGCGGCTTCACCCAGCATCGGATTCGCCAGAACGAGCAGCTTGCCACACTCAATGCGCAGTTCTTGATGCGCGGAATTCAGGGCTTCTGGGTCCGACGCTGCGTGCTCACCCGCAAGATGCCAGAGCCGCCGAGTGGCACCCAGAAACGAAACGCTCAGATCGAAGACATCCCTATCCCACCGGTGTTTGAACGAGCGGCGTTCAGTCATCACGTCGTTCAACGCGGAGAACAGGAACGCGACGAGCGCAGCGATGGCGGCGGTGAGCACAGTCTGGAGCACACCGCGATGTTATCGACGAGACGGCCGTTGGGCCGCAGCCCGAATCCACGACATCGACGCCTCCGAGCCGGCGGCGGGTGCCCGTCGACTTGTCCCGCGGCTCGGGCGTCGGCCCGCAAGTTGGGAACCCCGATCGCTCCCGCAGCGCGGTGGGTTCCCCGGACCCGGCCCGGCTCGAACGGGCTGCCACCCTCGCCGAACTGCGGGTTGGATGCGTCCTTACCGGGTAGACGCACCTTGGGCGGGCTCCCACGCATACTACGGTCTCAGTCATGACCCAGCACCCCCGCACCGCGATTACCGGCGGCACCGGATTCGTCGGACGCCACCTGGCCGAACGGCTCGGGCCCGAGGCATCCGTCGTCATCTCTCGCCGCACCGGCGTCGACACCAGTGATGTCGACGCGTTGACGCGAGCGTTCGAGGGGTGCGAGGTCGTCGCGCACTGCGCGGGCATCAACCGCGAGATCGGCGACCAGACCTACCAGCGCGTGCATATCGAGGGCACCGCGAACGTGATCGAAGCGGCCAAGCGCGCCGGGGTACGCAAGGTCGTCATGCTGAGCTTCCTACGGGCACGACCCGACTGCGGCTCGCCGTACCACGAGTCGAAATGGGCGGCCGAAGAGCTGATCCGCGCCTCGGGCCTCGACTCCACGATCCTCAAGGCCGGCATGATCTACGGCCGCGGCGACCACCTCATCGACCACCTCAGCCACACCGTGCAGACGCTGCCGGTGTTCGCGACCGTCGGCTTCCGCGAGAAGCCCATCCGGCCCATCCCGATCGACGACCTCACCGACATCCTCGTCGCCGCGATCGACGGACGGATGCCGCGTGCAACGGTCGCGGTCGTCGGCGCCGAGCAGCTCCTGCTGTCGAAGGCCGTGCGGCGCGTGGCATCCGTCGTCGGACACCGCGTGGTCGTGGTGCCGTGGCCGGTGTGGGCGCAGTTCGCGCTCGCGCAGGTGACCGAGTGGACCATGAAGGTGCCGCTCGTTGCGAAGGCCCAGGTGCGCATGCTCGCCGAGGGCGTGACGGATGCCTCGCCGCCCGCGGCATCCGTGCCCGACGACCTGCGGCCGCGGCGCATGTTCACGGCCGAGCAGATTCGGGAGAGTCTGCCCGAGGCGGGCGGGTTCGGGTGGAAGGACCTGCGCATCGGCCGGTGAACCTGTCGCCCAGCCTCGGCTGGTCGGAGACGCTGAGCGTTACGAGAGGCCGACGCTCGATCGGAGGACTTCTGCACGGAGCTCCTCTTCGAGCTGCGCTGCTATCGCCTCGACCTCGACCTTTGTCACCAAGCGAAGAGCGCCCCTCGGAGAGTTCGGCACGAAAAGCAGGGACAGGTCTCGACCCTCATGACGAACCGAGATATTGATCGCGGGGGTCCAGCGAACACCGACGAGAGACTCCCCGCCCTCGATCGCGGCGATCTGCTGAACCTGAACCGAGACACGAGGCGTCGCCGCACCCCCCGCGAAGAACAGCAGTTGGCCGTCTGCAATGACGACCGTGCCTAGGGCATTCGGCGAGACTCGTGAGCCCAGTATGCGAGCGGACTCGACGAGCGGCGCTGTCGCGGCGAACCCGAACTGTCGAGCGTTCGGATACCGCTCGGCGAGCCGAACACGTCGCGAGCGGGCGCTCAGGAAGAGCCAGCCGGAAACGGCCCCGACGGTCAGAGCAGTGAACACGAGAGCGATGACGACGCCATCGAGGGTCGCGGAGCCATTTCGCTGAGCGGAATCCGCCACACGCACGACCTGGATTGCGGCGAGCCCGCCCGCGATGACCACGACGATCACCACCGGCATCCACCGGCGAAGTCCGGTCGGTTTGCGTTCGGCCATAGTCATTCCTCTCGTATAGGGCATCAGCATATGGGCCCGCAGGACGGCACCTGCAACGGTCGTTCGCTCACGACCCAACGGCAACGCCGACGGCATGAGCACCCGGCGACGGGACACCTAGACGGCGACCGCATCGGCGATATCGGCGGCGACGAGGTCGGCATGCAGCACGCCGGCGTCGGACCGTCGGCTTCGCTAGGCGGAGGCCCTCAGGGGTTCGAGCGCGGCGAGGATGAGGTCGAGGCCGAACATGAACTCCTCTGCCGGGTCGTAGCCGGCAGCGACGAGCCCGGCGGCGGACTCGTTGAGGTAGGGGAACTCGTCAGGAGGAAGTAGGGGCAGGTAGACGTCTTCGGTCATGTCCGCGAGATCGTCGGCGGTGTCGAACGGCAGGCTGGCTGCCTGCAGGGCGTAACCGTAGACATAGCTGTTGAGCAACCAGTTCGCGTGCGTCGCCGTCAGGACCGAGAAGCCGGCCCTTCGCAGGCAGGCGGTGACCGCTTCGCGGTGGCGGAGGTTCGCAGGCCCCGGCGATGTCCGCGACTCCATCAGGCTGATCGCCCACGGGTGGCGTGCGAGAGCCTGTTGGGCAGACAGCGCCTCCCGTCGCATCGCCGACTGCCAGTCGGCATCTTCGGGCGGGAGTTCGATCTCCTCGAACACGATGTCGATCATGGCGTCGAGCAATTCCTCTTTGCTCGCCACGTAGCGGTAGAGCGTCATCGCGCCCGCGTCGAGCTCGCCGGCCAGGCGGCGCATACTCAGCCCGTCGACACCATCGCGGTCAGCGAGCCGGACCGCCTCGACCACCACCCGCTGCTTGCTCAGCCCCGCGTCTGACGCGACCTGGCGTTGTTCCCTCGCAGACACGGGTCACCTCGCTCTCTCGAATGACTTGACAAGCGTACAGCGTACGCGCCATAGTACAGTGTACGCGTACGCCGTACGCGTACGCCGTACTCATGGCGACCCGCCGCCACTCCGACGAACGGACCGCTCCTCTGGAAGGAAGAACCGATGACCATCCGAACGAACACCCCGAACCGGCTCGACAACTCGCCGGTCCCCGTGCGGGCCAAGATCGCCGCCGCATGGGCCAGCTTCATGTTCCTCTACGTCTACGTCGACGTCCTCAACTTCTACAAGCCCGGCGTCGTCGACGGCATCCTCGATGGCCTCGTCTGGAGGTTCGACGTCAGCCCGACGTTGTTGACCGTCATGCTCGCGTCCGTGGCGATCCCCGCCCTGATGGTGATGCTCTCCATGACACTGCCCGCCCGGGCGAACCGCGCCACGAATCTCATCGTGGCGTCGCTCTACATCCCCTACTCGGTGTTCAACGCGGCAGGGGCGACCTGGGAGTGGGCGTTCTTCTACGGCATCTCCATCGGCCTCGAGGTGTTGCTCCTGGCCTTCATCCTGCGCTCCGCCTGGACCTGGCCTCGAACGCGCTCCGACGCTGCCGATGTCGTGACGGCCGACCGGCTTCGGCAGGACCTTCGATAGGAGACAGCGGCGACCGCTCACCTTGCTAGCGTGGCGGCATGGACGAGCAGATCGCACCCGTGCTCGACCACCTCGACGAGGCCGACCCCGGTGAGATCGTCGGCGTCTACCTGTACGGCTCAGCCGTCTCGGGCGGCCTCCGCCCCGACAGCGACATCGATCTGCTCGTCTTGGTGCGCCGCTCGCTCACCCGCGGCGAGCGCGGGGCACTCACCCGTGTGCTGCTCGACGCCTCGAGCGGGTCGGCGCACACCCGCACGCTGTCGGATGGCAGCCGCGGGCGCCCGCTCGAACTGACCTGCGTGGTCGTCGGCGAGAACCGACGCTGGCCGGAGCCCCCGGTGCACGACTTCCAGTTCGGCGAATGGCTGCGGGCCGACATCCGAAGGGGCCACACGCTGGAGCCGACCATCGACCCCGACGTGCCCATCCTGCTCGCCACGGCGCAGACCGCGCACCGGGTGCTGCGCGGCCGCCCGCTCGCCGAAGCCGTCGACCCGGTGCCTCCCGCCGTGCTGCGCGAAGCCATGCTCGCGACCATCCCCGACATCCTCGAGGAGATCGAGGGCGATGAGCGGAACACGCTGCTCGCCTTCGCCCGTATCGTGACGACGCTCCGCACGTGTGAGATCGTGCCGAAAGACGTCGCCGCCGCTTCGGTGGCGGCCACGCTGGAGCCGAACGAACGGGCGCTCCTCGAGCGCGCACGCGCCGGCTACCTCGGCGAGGCGGCCGACGACTGGGCTGGCCTCGGCGACGAGGTCACCGCGCTCTCCCACGCACTGGCGGCGCAGGCGCGGCAACTCGCAGCGGCCGACGCGATCGCGTAGCGGTATCGGGGGAATCCGCACTCGACCGCGCACCGCGCCCGGGCGCATCATTGCCTCCATGACGACGCTCAGCCTCTCCGACCGGCTCAAGCTCGACCTCAGGCATCGACTGCGACCGATGTCGGGCCGCAACCCGGATGACCCGCATCGCACCGTCACCCCGCTCGAGCTGCTCTACGACCTCACGTATGTCATCGCGTTCGCGGCAGCGGCCGACGAGCTCGCCCACGCGCTCTTCATCGGCGAGGTCGGAGCGGGCGTCGGCGCGTACCTCTTCGCGATCTTCGGGGTGTCATGGGCGTGGCTCAACTTCACGTGGTTCTCGTCGGCCTACGACAACGACGATGCGCTGGTGCGCGTGGCGGTCGTCGTGCAGATGGTCGGGGTCGTGATCTTCATCTTCGGCCTGCCGGTCAGCTTCGAGGATGCCGCACACGGAGCGAGTCCGAACAACATGCTGCTCGTGGCGGGCTACATCGTCATGCGGGTGCCGCTGATCGCGCTGTGGTTGCGCGCGGCGCGCGAGGATCCGGCGCGTCGCCGGACATCCATTGCCTATGCGGTCGTGATCGCGGTCGCGCAGGTCGGCTGGCTGCTCACGACCATCCCCGGGATTCCGACGGGTGCGGTCATCACTGCCCTCGTCGTCTTGGCCACCGCCGAACTCATCGCCCCGCTGGTCATCGAGCGCCGATACGGGCGCGCGCCCTGGAACGCCGGGCACATCGCCGAGCGGTTCGGCCTGCTGACGCTGATCACCCTCGGAGAGGTCATCGCAGGAACGGTCGCGGCGGTCGGCGCCCTGGTCGGAGAGCAGGGATGGTCGGTCGCGGCCGTCGCAATCGTCGCGGCAGGGCTCGTGATCGCCGCCGGGCTGTGGTGGGCGTACTACCTCATCCCGTCGAGGACCATCCTGCTGCGATGGCCGGAACGCACCTGGGGTTGGCGCTACGTGCACCTGCCCTTGTTCGGTGCCATCGCCGCCGTCGGTGCCGGCCTGCACGTCGCCGCCGAGGGCGTCGAACACCAGGAGCTCAGCCTGCTGCAGATCACCCTCGCTCTCGCGGTGCCCGTGGCCTGCGTGGTCATCCTCGTGTTCCTGATCTGGAGCGTGCTCATGCGCTCGATGGACTTCACCCACGTGCCGCTCTTCCTCTGCAATCTCGTGCCGCTCGTCGCCGCGGTCGTCATCGCCGCCTCCGTGGATGCAGGGGATCCCATCGACCTTGAGCCGGGCGGCGACCTCACCGCCCTCGTCACCGTGATCGGGCTGGTGTCGCTCTCCTGCGTCATCGAGGTCGTCGGCCACGAGCTGGTCGGCTACTCGCACACGCTTCGCGCCGCGAAACGGCACCTGCTCGAGCCCGAGATCGAGGCGAGGCGCACGTAGGGCAGGTCCACGAATGTGCCGCCCGCGCTACCGCACCAGCTGCGCCACCTCGCCGAGCCGCCCGAGCTTGTTGGGGTTGGCGATCGAGAAGATCCGCGTGATCTTGCCACCCTCGACCTCGAAGCAGATCGCACCGGCGAGCTGGCCATCGACCTCGCCGCGAATGGCCGGATGCCCGTTCACCCACGTCGGCCTCGCCTCGAACGGCACGGCGAGTTTCGAGAGACCGCCGAGCAGGTAGCGGGCGATCTTGTCGGCGCCGTGGATCGGCCGGAGCGCGGCACCGCGCACGAGTCCGCCGCCGTCGGCGACGGAGACCACATCGGGTGCGAGCACGTCCATCAGTCCTTGCAGGTCGCCCGAGTTGACCGCGGTGAGAAACCTCGCGACGACCGCCTCCTGCTCGGCCCGGTCGACCGTGACTCGCGGGCGCCGGGCGGCGACGTGATCCTTCGCCCGGTGGGCGATCTGCCGCACGGCCGCCGGCGACTTGTCGACGGCCGCCGCGATCTCGTCGTACGGCACGTCGAACACCTCACGCAGCACGAACACCGCGCGCTCGGTCGGGCCGAGCGTCTCGAGCACCGTCAGCATCGCGATCGAGACGCTCTCGGCCAGCTCGACGTCGTCCGCGACATCCGGACTCGTGAGCAGCGGCTCGGGCAGCCACTCCCCCACGTACGACTCGCGCCGCCGCGACATCGTGCGCAGTTGGTTCAGGGCCTGTCTTGTCACGATGCGCACGAGGTAGGCGCGCGAATCGCGCACCTCGCTGCGGTCGACTTGATCCCACCGCAGCCACGACTCCTGGAGCACGTCTTCGGCGTCGGCTGCGGAGCCGAGCATCTCGTACGCGACCGTGAAGAGCAGGCCGCGGTGGGTGACGAACGGATCGTCGGTCATGAGGCCGAGCCTATGGCACCGGCCGCGGCATTCACCCGGGTGGCGAGCGGCGGCATCTCACAGGCATCCGCATAGCCCTCGGAATGGATGCCGAGCGCCACGTTCATGCGCGAGCTCATGTTCATGAACGCGACCTTTGCGGTGAGCTCGATGAGTGCGGCCGGGCCGAGAGCGTCGAGCAGCGCAGCCGACTGCTCGTCGGTGACGGCGGGCGGGGTCTGGCTCATCGCCTCCGCGTACTCCATGACCCGACGCTCGACGGGTGTGAACACGGATGCCTCGCGCCAGTTCGGCACCTGCCGCGCCTTCTCCTCGTCGAGGCCCTCGTTGTGCGTCTTGTAGTAGTTGAAGTCGAGGCACCAGCTGCAGCCGATGTACGCCGCCGTCGCCATCACCGCGTAGCTCGCGAGGTTCTCGTCGAGCTCATCGAGCGCATCGATCTTGCGGCCGATGCCCATCGAGGCCCGCATCAGGGCGGGGTGGTGCGCGAGCACGCCCATCGAGTCGGGCACCCTGCCAATCATGCGGCGGGCGGCGACCTTCACGACCGCTCCGAAGACTCCGGTGAGCTCGGTCGGCGGGATTCGGGTCTGGGTGGTCATCATGTCCTCCTGTGATCGTCGACGGCCCGGGTTGGTTCCCGGATGATCCGTCGACATGAAGACACCGGATGTCGCGCGGTTGTGACATCCGGGTGGCGAGAGGCCCAGCGCGCAGCTGATCGAGGGCGTGACGGATGCTTCGCCGCCCGCGGCATCCGTACCCGACCACCCGGCGATCGGCTCAGAAGCCGTCGACCACACGGCGCGGGAGAACCCGAACACGCTCGATCGTCGCCTCCCGCTCGGGCCCACGGGCGAAGGCCCGGGCGACGGACCACGACGGATTCGCGCGCGCGGCCGCTGCGAACTCCTCGATGATCGCCGCTTGCGCACGGGTCGTGCGCCAATGGGCGAGCGTGCCGTAGTAGACCGCAGCGCGGCGTCGGCCTGCCGCATCCGTCCAGGTGAGCGCGAGGACGTTCAACAGGTTTCCGCTGCGGTCGGCGTTCCAGTCGTTGATCCAGCTGCTCCAGGTCTGCGGAGTGCAGCGGATATCGCCATCGACCAGAACCGTCTTCGTCGTGAACCAGCTCCGCACTCGCATGTCGTTCGGACCGAACCAGACACCGATCAGCGGCAGGCGGAGCAGGAGGAAGAGCCCGATCGCAGTACCGGCGATGACGAAGGGCAGCATCACCCGGTCGCCACCCGTCTGCACATACGACGGATTCGGAACGAAGAGGCCGACGAGAGCCGACCCGACCAGCAGTGAGATCGTCGGAACGCCCAACCACCGGGCGCCGTTGCCGGAGCCCTTCAACCGCTGACGCATGCGATGAGTGTACGGGCGCGCGGCTCCGTCGAGTCACGAGACAGCGCAGCGTCGATGAGGGGGAACTGGCATACCGATTTCGCGAAAGCGCTCGCCTCGCGCGACTACACCCGCCCGTCCAACACCTCAGCGGGAAGGACATGCGGGTCAGCCGCGCCTCGTAGGCTGGAAGCGTGCCCCGACTTCACGCAGAGCCCGACCTCTCCAAGTGGGTGCCCATCACGGACTCCCTCGGATTCCGCGGCCGCCGCCACCGCAAGGCGGCGATCGCGATGCTGCTCTCGCAGGCCAGGGGGCCGGGCGCCGCACCGACCGGTGCCGGCAGCGGCTTCAGCGCATGGGCGATGAGCCAGGCCGTTCCGTTCCTGATGCGCAAGGCGGCCGGGCGCGTGCTCGTCTGGGTCTGGAAGGCGGAGCCCGAGCTGCTCGTCGTGATGGCGCAGGTGCAGGAGGCGACACCCCAACTGCGGATGGCGCGGGCATCGATGCCGATCGAGTACGACGACACCGAGGAGTTCCGCGGCAACTACCTCGGCGTCGGTGAGAAGCTCGCGATGCCGCTGCCCGAGGGCGGTCGCCCGCCGTTCGCCACGTACACCTGGGACCTCGGCTCGCACTTCGTGAGCGTGACGGCCGTGTGCAGCGATCGCGAGCGGTTCGGCACCGTCATCGGAGCCGTCGACGACCTCGCGCGCGGCCTTCGCGTCGTCGACGATCTCACGATCGGGGAATCGGCGACCGTGCTGCGGATCGACCCCGCCTGATGATTCGCGTCGTGCTCTTCGATCTCGACGGCGTCATCCGACACTTCGACCCGGGTCACCTGGCCGACATCGAACGCAGGCATGGGCTCGCTGCCGGCACGATCGCCGGCGTCGCCTTCGCGACGCCGCTGATCGAGGAGGTCACGACCGGGCGCATCACGCGAGCCGAATGGGTGCGTCAGGTCAGCGCTTCAGCCGGAAGCGCACCGGCCGCCGAGGAGTGGGGCGTTCAACCCTCGGTCGTCGATGAGGCGATGCTGGATCTGTCCGATGAGCTCCGCAGCATGGGCCTCACGACGGCGGTGCTCACCAACGGCACCGACACCATCCCGGCCGAGATCGCTGCGCTCGGCATCGCCGACCGGTTCGATGCGATCTTCAATTCCGCCGACATCGGCTTCGTGAAGCCCGATGTTCGCGCGTTCGAGCATGTGCTCGATGCCCTCGGCGTGACCGGCGCAGAGGTGTTCTTCGCCGACGACACCGCCTCGAAACTCGTCGGCGCCGACCGTCTCTCGATGCGCACCCACGTGTTCGATGGCGTCGACGGCCTTCGCGACCAGCTCCGAGCCGCAGGTGTCGGGGTTCGATAGTCCTCGACAGCACTGACGAAGAATCCGTGGAGCGCACGGATGCCGCGGTGCCGACGGTGTCCTACCGTGCCGGCATGACATCAGAATCCGGCGCCGACAGCGCGCCCGAAACCCAATCGAGTCGACGCGCGCGAGTCCCGCTCTGGGCGCGCGTCACAGTGGCCGTCGTCGCCGTAGGAGGCGCAGTCGCCCTCATCGTCGGCGTCGCGGCGGCCGGCGCGCAGCCACCGGCGACCGTCGAGTCCATGTGCCGTTCGGCGATCGAGGCCAAGCTCGAGGCGCGCGGACACTCCGACATCGACATCGGCAGCTCGTTGCGGGTCACCGACGCCGACGGCGCGCAGCGCGTGTCGGGCTCCGTCGCCTCCTCCGACGACTCGGGTCACGTGCGGTCAGCCGACCTCCGCTGCGTCGTGCGCGATGAGGGCGAGTCGATGCGCGTCGTCAGCGCACGCGTGTCTCGCTGACGTCGCGGCCGGCCACGACGGCGCGCACCGCGTCGAGCACGGCCTGCAGGGCGGGCGAGTCGGCCTGGCTGCGGCGGTGCACCGCCGCGATGGCGCGGATCGACGCCGGGCGCACGGTCGGGATCGCCACGAGATCGGGATGCAGCGGCGGCCGCCCCATGCGCGGCACGAGCGCCACCCCGAGGCCCGCGCGCACGAGCTCGAGATGGTTCTCGAACTCCATCGACTCGTGCACGATGCGCGGCGCGTTCGAGACGCCGTCGAACAGTCGCCGTAGCCACTGACGGCAGATCGTCGAGTCGAAGGTCGCGATCCACTCCTCATCGGCGAGGTCGACGGGGGTCAGCTCGGTGCGGCCGGCGAGCGGGTGCTCCCGTCGCAGCACGACGTCGGCGACATCCGTGAACAATGGCGTCTCAACCAGGTGGTCGGGCATCGCGAGGGCCACCCCGCCCCATCGGTGCACGATGCCGAGATCGCGCTGCCCCGATGCGACGAGCGCGATGGTCTCCCACGGCTCGCTCTCGCGGAGCGGCACCCGCAGCTCGGGATGCTCGGCGCGGAGGCGCGCGAGCACGTCGGTGAGGATGCCGCGCACCGCCGTCGAGAACGCCCCGATGCGCACTTCCCCCGTGACCCGGCGCTCGGGGTCGCCCGCGCCGCCGGAGAGATGCAGGTCGGCCTCGATGCGCTCGAGGTCGGCGAGCACGGTCGCCGACGAGGTGACGAGTTGACGCCCGGCATCCGTCAGCACGACACCGCGGCCCGCCCGTTCGAGCAGCGCGACGCGAGTGTCGCGTTCGAGTCGCTTGATCTGCTGCGACACCGCCGATGGCGTGAAGCCGAGGGCATCGGCCGCCGCCGCGACGCTTCCGTTCGTGGCCACGGAACGCAGCGCGACCACGGCTTCGAGATCGATCATGCAGCGATGCTACCGAATCATGCGCAGAAATGATCGCTGGTGTTTCCGGATGCCACGGGGTGAGATGTGATCATGACGAGACGCGACATGCTGCTGGCCGCCCTCGTGGCGACGCTCTGGGGGTTCAACTTCGTCGTGATCGACTGGGGCATGGCCGGCATCCCGCCGCTGTTCTTCGTCGCCGTGCGCTTCGCCGTCGTCGCGCTCGCGGTGGTCGTCGTGCCCCGCCCGCTCGCGAGCTGGAAGACCGTCGTCGGCATCGGGCTCTTCATGTGCCTCGGCCAGTTCGCCCTGCTGTACACGTCGATCGCGCTCGGGCTGCAACCCGGCATCGCGGCCCTGCTGCTGCAGGCGCAGGTCGTGCTGACGGTCGTGGTGGCGGCGCTCGCCCTCCGCGAGCGCCCGAACCGCATGCAGACGATCGGCGTGCTGATCGGCACGGTCGGACTCGGCGTCGTGGCACTCGGCCGCGGCGGCGACGCGCCGGCACTCGCGGTCGTGCTGTGCCTGCTCGCCGCACTCTCGTGGGCGATCGGCAACGTCATCTCGCGCCGAGCCGGCCCGGTCGCCCCCGCGAAGCGCTTTGGCGCCCTCTCGCTCACGGTGTGGTCGTCGCTCGTCGTGCCGCTTCCGGCCATCGCCCTGTCGGCGATGATCGAGGGGCCGGAGGCGATCGCCGCCGGCATCGGGGCGTTCGGCTGGCGTCCGATCGTGTCGACGCTCTACACGGCGGGTCTCTGCACCCTCGTCGGCTATGCGATCTTCAACGCGCTGCTCGCACGGAACCGCTCCGCATCAGTCGTGCCGTGGGTGCTGCTCGCGCCCGTCGTGGCGATGGCATCCGCTGCCCTGCTGCTCGGCCAGGTCCCGAACCTGTGGGAGACCGTCGGCGGACTCGTGCTCGTCGGCGGCGTCTTCATCGCGAATGCTCCGACACGGCGCCGTGCGGACTCCGCGGACCCCGCGGCATCCGCACCCGCGCCGGTCTCGACGTCCACCGGCTGAGCGCCCGGCCGCGTAGCGACGCCTGCCCCTCAGAGGAGCGTCGGCCGTTAGCCCCGCAGCCATCGCTGCCGCAGCCACGCGCCGATGACGAAGCGCGCGTCCTCCGCATCGATGTCGATGCCGATCGACGCGGCCGCACGCTTGAGCCGATAGTGCACGGTCGCCCGGTGCACGCCGAGCTGCTCCGCCACCTCGGCGATGCGTTCGCCGTGCGCGACGTACGCCTCGAAGAGCTCGAGCGTCTCGGGCGCGGCCTCGGCGAGGCGGCGCAACGGCTCGGGAAGGAGGTGCGGCGGCGGCTCCTCGGCGAGCAGCGTGGCGACGGATGCCGCGATCGGGTCGGCCGTCCACGAGGCCGACCGGCGCCCGCGCGATCGAGCGACGCGCACCGCCACGAGGGCCTGCTCGTACGACTCCCACGCGGCGGCGAGTTCGCCGACCGGCGCGCCGATGCCGATGACGGCGGCGAGCGGCTCGTGCACGTCCGCGGCATCCGTCTCTCGCACGATCGCCGCGACCATGCTGTCGATGGCCTCGGGCGTCGGCTCGTTGCGGAACCCGATCAGGATGAACGTGTCGGGCATGCTCGGCACGAAGCTGTAGGCGTCGATCATCGGCGTCGTGATCGAGCGCAGCAGCACGTGCGAGATCACCTCGCGCGGCGGTGGCCCGCCCCACGGCGCCCACTCCGCGCCGAGCGACAGGCAGAGTGCCACGAACCGGCGCGAGCGCGTGTACATGCCGAGGTCGACGAGCTCGGTCGCCGCGCGGCGACGGCTCGGCGCGTCGGGAGTGAGGAGCCCGAGCATCTCGGACTCGACCTCGGCGTTGACCGCCTCGATCGACTGCGAGACGTTGACCAGCAGCGAGCGCAGCGTCTCGACGGTCTCTGCGATCACGGATGCCTCGCTCGGCGTCAGCGGTTCGGTCAGCGTGATCCAGAGGAAGCCCAGCACGCCGTACCGCGAACGCAACGTGATCGCGAGGCGCGGGTGCTCGAGACCCAACGCCGCATCGACCGCGAGCACGCGCGGCACGAGCTGCGCGTGCAGGCGACGGGCACGCAGCTCGGCAGCGAGCGCTTCGCTCGGGCGGCGCGCGGTCAGGGTGTGCAGCCGGGCCGGATCGACGTCGTCGAAGTGCGCGCTGCTCGCGAGCAGCACGAACTCGGCGTCTTCGAGCACCACCGAACGGCTCAGCGCCATCGCGAGCCGATCGACGGTCTCTTGCACGGTGTCGAACATCGGGCCTCCGCTACCTGACCGGCGGGACGCCTCCGATCCTATGCCGAGCGCATCGCCCGCCGCCGTCACACGACGAGCGCTCCGCCCTTCACCACAGCCGCCACCTCGGTGAAGCGGTGCACGTCGTCGAGGTGCGCGCCGGGTACGGCGACGAGGTCGGCGTAGCGGCCGGGCGCGAGGGCACCGACATCCGCAGACCGTCCGAGGCACTCGGCCGCCACGGATGTCGCGGACTGCAGCGCCTGCATCGGCGTCATGCCGAACTCGACGAACTCGGGCAGCTGCCCGGCGTTGAGCCCGTGGGGGAAGACGATCGCGTCGGTGCCGTACGCGATGCGCACGCCCGCCTCGATCGCGAGCCGCACGGCGGCACGCGCCGACTCGCCCACGAGCGCGGTCTTCTCGCGCACGCCCGCCGGGTACCCGTCGAGGTCGCCGTGCGCGTCGTCCCATTGCAGCAGGTAGGTGGTCGGCACGTAGTAAGTGCCGTGCTCGAGCATGGCCGACATCGCGGCCTCGCCGAGCATGGTGCCGTGCTCGATGGTGCGGGCGCCCGCACGGATGGCCCGGAGCGCGCCCTCTTCGCCGTGCGCGTGCGCGGCGACGTGGAGCCCGTAGAGGGCGGCCTCGTCGACGCAGGCCCGCAGCTCGACCTCGGTGTACTCGGGCGCGCCGGGCACGGTGCCCGCAGCGTAGACGGCGCCGGTCGCGATGACCTTGATCACGTCGGCCCCGCGGTGCGCGATGCGGCGCACCGCCGACCGAACCTCGTCGACCGAGTCGGCCACGCCGAAGCGGAACGAGCGCGGCAGCTCGATGTCGACCGCGAGGTCGGTGATCTCGCCACCGCCCGACGAGCAGGTCACGTAGGCGCCGGCGCACACCATGCGCGGGCCCTCGCAGATGCCGGCGTCGATCGCGTCGCGCAGGTCGCAGTCGACGAAGGCGCGGAAGCTGCCGACGTCGCGCACCGTCGTGAAGCCGGCGCGCAGCGTGGCTCGTGCGTTGCGCACGCCGAGCAGGGCGTCTCGGGCGGGCGAACCCGTGAGGTACGGGATGTAGCTGCCGCGCTCGAGTTCGCCGACGAGGTGGGTGTGCAGGTCGATGAGTCCGGGCGCGACGAGGTGGTCGCGCAGGTCGAGCACGTCGTCGTCGCTGCCGTGCCGCGAGGCCGACCAGGGCTCGACCGCGGCGATGCGCTCGCCGTCGAGCACGATCGCGTGGTCGGCGAGGACCTCGCCGGTGAGCACGTCGGCGACGGCGCCGGCGCGGACGACACGAGGTTGGTTCGTCGCGGTGGTCATCACAGCACCTCCACGCCGTCGGTCGCTCCGTCGGTCGCGATCAGCCGCTTGCCGAACGCGAACCGCACGAAGATCATCGCGACCGCCACGACCGCGCCGACCACGGCGAAGGCGGCGAAGTAGGCGGTCTCGTTCTCGCCGGGCGAGAAGCCCTCACCCGCGACGCCCGCCGCGGCGATGCCGATCGCGGCGCCCAGGTAGTGCAGCGAGAGCATGCGCGTCTCGAAGCCGGCGGGCGCGACCGCGCTCGCGAGCGACAGGCCCGACGGCGATACCACCACATCCGAGGCGCCGAACACGAACACGATGACGACGAGCACGATGATCGGCGTGAGCTCGCCCGTGCCCGAGGCGGCGGCGAGCCATCCCATTGCGATCGCGCAGCCGCCGAAGGCGACGGCGAACTTGACCGCGAGCGACGGCTGGCGGTCGCCGAGTGCACCCCAGAGCGTCGCGAGGATCGGCGCGACGATGATCGTGCAGAGCGGGGCGATGCCGAGCACGGTCGACGGCGGCAGTTCGACACCGAAGACGACGCGGTCGGTGCTCGCCTCCGAGTGGATCGCGACCGTCGTGTAGAGCTGCTGGTAGAGCATCGCGAACACGGCGGTCGCGCCGAAGAACGGCAGGTAGTGCAGCACCCGCCGCTTGTGCTCGCGGTCGAGGTCGCTCCGTGTGAAGAGCTTCACGAACATGGCGGCGGCCAGCACGAGCGCGCCGAGTCCGACGATCGTCGACGGGTTCGACCCGGCCGCGACCGTGCCGATGATCGCCGCGACCCCGAGGGCGACTGCGAGGATCGGCCAGGCGAGCGCCCAGCCCTTCACGCCGTGGCCGTGCACGACCGGCGCGGTCGCCTCGGTCGAGCGGCGGAAGGGCAGGTACACGAGCAGGCCGACGAGGATCGCGACCGCCGAGGCGAGGAACCCGAGGCGGAACCCGACCTCCGACTGCAGCACGCCCGTGAGGGTGATGCCGACGAGGGCGCCGCCCGCACTGCCGAGGTAGTACACGGTGAAGCCCGACTCGCGCTTCGACTCGTGCGCGTTGAGCGTGCCGCCGAGCACGGCGCCCTCGCTGACCCACATCGAGGCCGCACCGAACGCGATGGCGATGAGCCCGGTCGCGAGACCGACCTCGCCGGGCACGGCGGCGAGCACGAGGTATCCGGCGAGCGCGAGCACCGCACCCCAGCGCAGGCCCCGGCCGGCGCCGAGCACGTTGTCGGCCAGCCAACCCATGAAGATCGTCGCGAGGAACGTCGCGGCGCTGTACGTCGAAACGATCGCGATCGCGACGTCGGTCGACAGTGCGAGGCCGCCCTCTGCGACGGCGAAGTACACGTAGTAGACGAGGATCGTCTGCATGCCGTAGAACGCCAGCGCATCGAACGCGGCGAAGCCCGCGACCGGGTACATGGTGCGCGGCAGTCCGAAGAACGTTCGCTGCGTCGGTGGGGCTGCCGGCGGGCTGCTGACGGTCATTGCGCCTCCATTGGAGCATCGGGCCGCGGGGGCGGCATCAGGGGTTGCCGAGAGTCAATCCGATCGTGACCGCCGAGGGGTTTCGACATCCGTGGAAGTTCACGCCGCAATCTGCGACGGATGTCGCATGCGCCACCGCCGCCGCGCGGTCACGATGGTCGGGTGACCAACGACGCCACCGACCTCCCCTTCTCCCGTGCAGAATACGACGATCGGCTCCGCCGCATGCGCCGCGCCATGTCCGACGCCGACGTCGACTTCGCCATCCTCACCGCACCCGACACGATGGCCTGGCTCACGGGCTATCGCAGCCGTTGGTACCGGCAGCACACCTCGACGACGATGCCGCCGGCGCAGTGCATCGTCGTGCACGTCGAGGAGGGGCGTCCCTTCATCATCGACGCGGGCTACCACGAGGAGCTCGCCCGCACCTCCACGGTGCTCGACGACGTGCGCACCCTGCCGACGTCGAGCGAGACGCACGAGGCTTCGCTCGACGACTACGTGACGTTCCTCGCCGAGCAGCTCCGGCCGTGGAAGGGCGGCCGCGTCGGCCTCGAGCGCTGGAGCTGCATTCCGAGCCCTGCCGTCGCCGACGTCGTCGACGCGATGCTCGAGGGCATCGGATGCCGCATCGTCGACGTCACCCTGCCGTTCCGCGGCATCCGACGGCTGAAGAGCCCCGCCGAGCTCGTGAAGATCGAACGCGCTCAGGCCGCGTGCGATGCCGGCATCCTCGCCATCCTCGCCGACGCCACCCCCGAGACGACCGAGCTCGAGGCCTGGGGCCTCTACTCGCTCGGCATGGTCCGGGCGGGCGGCGAGCCCGCCGTGCTGCACGAGACCGTCGCGGCCGGATCATCGGTCTCGGCGCTGCACCGGCTGAGCGGGCACACGCGGCTCGGCTCGGGGCCGGTGGTGCACCCCGACATGGCGTCGGCGGTCGACGGCTACCACGCCCGCGCGACTCGGCCCCTCATGTTCGGCAGCGTCTCCGACGAGAGCCGTCGGCAGATCGCGATCGCCGCGGGAGCGTACGACGTGGTCGCCGAGCACGGCGCGGTCGGGGCATCCTGGCGGGGACTCCTCACCGCGCTGCGCCGCTACTTCGTCGAGGCCGGGATCGAGCCGGGGGCCGAGGGCGGCGTCGGCGGGTACGAGCTCGGCCTCTCGGTCGCACCGACCGACTGGGTCGGCGAGTTCGCGTGGTCGATGGACGACGATCGCGACGACGTCATCGAGGCCGGGCTCGTCACGAACTTCGAGTCGTGGACGTCGTTGATCCTCGTCGACACCGTCGTGTTCGAGGCATCCGGCCCCCGCTTCCTCTCCTCGCTGCCGCGCGACGTGCTGGAGTTCGCATGAGCGCCCCGTGGACGCGGCAGTTCGACCTGCCCACCGCGAGCGGGTCGATTCGCGTGCGCGAGTGGGGCGACCCCGACGGACCGCTCGTCGTGTTCCATCACGGAACGCCGAGCAGCTCGATCGCCGTGCCCGGCGGCTGGAACGGGCCGGCGAACGCCCGCGTCCGCCTGTGCTCGTACGATCGCCCGGGATACGG
Source organism: Agromyces sp. NPDC056389 (assembly GCF_042262385.1). Taxonomy (NCBI): domain Bacteria; kingdom Bacillati; phylum Actinomycetota; class Actinomycetes; order Micrococcales; family Microbacteriaceae; genus Agromyces; species Agromyces sp. NPDC056389. Next base: position 463,813 of record NZ_JBHJPN010000003.1, on the reverse strand, counting down.
CGGCTCGCCGTCCGTGCCAGGGCGTACGGTCGCGGATGCCGCGGAGTGGAGTCGCCTGATGGCCGACGCCTGCGGTGTCGAACGATTCGCGGTGATCGGCACCTCGGGCGGCGGCCCGCATGCCGTCGCGACGGCAGCACTGCTGCCAGACCGCGTCACCGCGCTCGGCGTCGACGTGGGCCTCGGACCGGCGGGGCTCGGCTTCGACGGCGCGACCGGGATGCTCGCCGAGACCGTCGCCGAGATCGCGGCCGCACGTCGAGGCGCCATTGCACTCCGACAGCACCTGCAGTCGCTCGGCGAAGGCACCGAGGCCCTCGAAGAGTGGCTCGACCGCCTGCCAGAGAGCGACCGCGAGGTGCTGAGCCGAACCGACGTGCAGCACGAGGAGGCGGTCGAGGCGACGGAATGGGGCGTGCACGGCGTCGACGGCTGGGTCGAAGACGATCTGGCACTGTTCGCGCGCGACTGGGTGTTCGACGCGACCGACGTCCGGGCGCCGACTCGGCTCGTCTACGGCGACGCCGACGTGCTGGTGCCCGTCGCCCACGGGCGAGCCTGGCTCGATCTCATTCCGAGTGCCGAACTGCAGGTCGTGCCGCTGGGCGGGCACTGGATGCGCGATCACGAGATCGACCTGCTGCGCTGGTGCGTCATGGCCGCCGAAATGCAGAGGTGACCGCTGGCGCTGGCGGTCGAACTCGCGCCGGCGGAGTTCTCGCTGCCGTCAGCCCCGGCGCGGGGTCAGCCGAATGACCGGGATCTCCCGGTCGGTGATGCGCTCGTACCTCGCGAACCCCGGCGCCTGGGCGGTGATCTTCTGCCACGCGGCATCGCGCTCTGCGCCATGCAACTGCTCGGCAGTGACCTCGATGCGCTTTCCGGCGTACTCGATGCGCACCCGGTCGGGGTGGGCCGCGACGTTGTAGTACCACGAGGGATTGCGGGCCGCGCCGTTCGCCGAGGCCACGATGAGCCTGAAGGCGCCGCCCTCGGGAAACCAGCGCACCGGGGTCATCCGCTCGTCGCCGGTCCTCTTGCCGACTGTCACGAGCACGAGCTTGTTGCCGCTGCGGTCGCCCTTGCGCCGCAGCCGCTGGGCCATCCGCAGGTTGGCCCAGCGCTCCAAGCGGTTGCGTCCGGGCTGACGGGCTCCGCGGGTTCCGTTGCGAGTGTCGAATGCCATGACGTTCGCCTCCCTGAGGTGCGATGCCTACCTCAATCATCCCGCGATCAAGCGCTCGCGACCCCGGAAATTCAGGCGGCACGGATGGGTGGTCGGCATGCGGATGCTCCGTGCCCGGCACCGTTGACGCGCAGCGCGCACGGGCGTAGACCTGAGGCATCCAGAAGGAGGGGCTGTCATGGCGAAAGATCTCTTGGTCACTCTCGAGGACCAGCCCGGCGAGGGGGCTCGACTCGGCGAGGCGCTCGGCAGAGCGGGCGTGAACATCGAGGGCCTCTGCGCGATCATGGAGGGCGGCAGGGGCGCCGTCCACCTCCTCGTCGAAGACGTCGCGGGGGCCACGGCGGCGCTCGCGAGTGTCAGCATCACGGTCGACGCCGTGACCGACGTCATCGTCAGCCCGGCGCTGCCCGATCCCGACCTGGACACGCCGGGCGTGTTCGGCGGCATGGCACGCGCGCTCGCCGACGCCGGCATCAACATCTCGCTCGTCTACGTCGCCTCCAGGAACCGCGTCGTGCTCGCGACCAGTGACAATCAGCGGGCGACACAGCTGCTGCAGACGATGATGTAGCGACCGGGCAGACTGAGCCCCTGCGCGGGTGCTGCGCTACGGTCGCGCGTCGATGATCTGCTCGAGCACTCGCTCGTAGGCGCCGGGCCCGATCGAGATCGCCCCGGCGAACGGATGGTCGGTATCGGCCGTGACGAAGATGACGAGGCCGATGAACAGCGCGAGCAGGCCCGCCATGAGCAGGTGCAGGCCCCGGTTCGTCACGTGGATGAACGCGATCAGCACCGCGTTGACGGCGGCCCCGACCCAGATGACGACCCAGAAGAGCGGCGGTAGGGCGAGGGCGGTGGCATCGATCCTGGCTCGCCGCGACTCGATGAAGTCGTCGAAGGTGGCGAGCGCCTGCTCGAACTCCGCCTGATCGCCACGAGTCTCGGCCTCGACGGTGTGCAGCAGCCGCTCGAACTCGTCGACCTGGATGTCGCTGGCTCCGGGGAGGTCCCCCGCCGCCTGATCCGGGAAGTCGACCTCGATCACCGCGTGCATGTACGCGTCGAGCACCTGCCGCATCTCATCGCCCTGGTCGTCGGGCAATCCGGTCGTCGCACGATAGAGCGCGCCGACGCGACCGGCCTCCTCGATCGTGGCCTCGCGAGTGGTGGCGAAGTTCTCGTAGACCGAGACCGCGACGAGCGCGAGCAGGATGCCGAAGAAGACGCCGAAAGTGCCGATGACGTGGGCGAGTGCGCGGTCCCACTCCTTCGGGTCGGTCACGAGCCGGTTCACGACCGGCCGCAGCGCGACCACGGTCACGCAGGAGAGCACCACGAACCCGCCGACGAACAGCGGCAGCGTGATCAGGATGCTCGTTTCGTAGAACCAGTCCACCATGCGCGCTCCCCCACCCCCCGTGGAGGACGGGCGACGAATGCCCGTCGATGCCGCTCAGCCTATGGAAGGGTCACGGTCGCCCGCCATCCCCAATCCGCGCCACGGGCATGGGCACGGGCTCAGGCACGGGCTCAGGCCGCCGCCTCGGCTCCGACGAAGTGCTCGAGCACGAGCTCGGTGACCGCCTCGGGAGCGTCGTCGGTCATGAAGTGCGCCGCCCCGTCGACGAAGGCGAAGTCGAAGCGATCGGCGTAGCGGAACGGGTCGCCGCTCAGCCGGCGCACGAGCTCCTCGGTCCACGGGCGATCGAGTCGTCCGAAGGCGCACAGCGTCGGCGGATGCATCCGCTGCTTCTTGTAGACGCCGCGAGAGATGCGCATGAGCTCGGGAAGGATCATGCCGCGGGTCTGCTCGCGCACGGCGGCGTCGATCTCGGGGATCTGCAGGGGGGCGAGATAGGCCTCGACGATGCCGGGGGGCATCGGCCGGGCCACGTGCGCCGGGTCGAAGATACCGGCGAGGGAGGTGCCGGGCCGGTGCATGATGAGCGGCGGCAGATGCCGGAGCCCGCTCATCATCTGGGGACTGAACGACATGAACGGCGGCGGCACCGAGAGCATGACGAACGCCTCGACGCGATCGGGATGCGCGTAGGCGAACTGCATGCCGGTGACGGCGCCGATGTCGTGGCAGACCAGGCGCACGCGCTCGAGGCCCAGCGCGTCGAGCACGGCCACGAGGTCGTGCATGCGGGTCTCGCGCCCGATGCCGGGGCGCTCGGCGACGGTCCAGCCGGCGCCGCGCATGTCGGGGCAGTACACCCGGTACCGCTCCCCGAGCGCCGGCGCGATCGCGCGCCACTGCCACCAGTGCTGCGGAAACCCGTGCAGCATCACGACCGGGTCGCCGTCGCTCCTGCCGATGACGGCGACGTGCGTGGCGAGCCCCGGCGTCGTGACCGTCAGGTGTTCGAATCCGGATGCCTCGGGCATCTGCGTGTCCATGATGATCCCTTCGTCGCGGTCGATACTATGTTCGTAGTAGATCTACTATGAACATAGTAAATCGTTCGACGAGAGGTGTCCATGGCCGCGACGAAGGAACGCGCACTCGAAGCGGCAGTCGAGCTGCTCGGCACCGACGGCGTGCGGGCGCTCAGCCACGCGCGCGTCGACGAGCGGGCCGGGCTGCCCGCCGGATCGACCTCGAACTGGTTCCGCACGCGGCGCGCGCTGCTCGGCGGCATCATCGACTGGATGGCCGAGCAGGAGCGCGCGGACTTCTCCCCGGCGCTGCTCGAACGGCCGACTCCTGAAACGATCATCGAAGGGCTCTGCGCGGTGTTCCTCCTGGAGACCGGGCCCTTCGCAGCTCGGACCCGGGCGCGCTACGCCCTCTTCCTCGAACTCGCCGCCGACGACGAACTGCTCGCTCCGCTCAGCCGCCAGCGCCGTGAGTTCGAGCAGTGGACGGATCGGCTGGTGACCGAGGCGGGCATCCCCGACCCCGTGCCCGCCGCGCGGACCATCATGGCCCTCGGCGACGGATTGGTGCTGCACCGCCTGACCGTCGACCCCGAGCTCGACGCCCGGCCCGTCATCGAGCGCGCCGTGCGTGCGCTCGCGGCATCCATCGGGTGACCGAATGAATTCGTGAGAACTCTCGCCCGAAGTGTCCGATCGAGCGCACGCTGTTCGTAGCAAGGGTGAACGGTCGCCGCGGGGCGACCCGGGAAGGGACCATGATCATGAAGCTGATCACCAACACCCAGATCACCGTCGACGGCGTCATGCAGGCCAACGGCGGCAACAACCCCGAGTTCGACCCCGGCTTCGAACGCGGCGGGTGGGCGCTGCCGGTCGGCGACGACGAGTCGACCGGGTACATCGGCGACTACTACCGGCGCGCCGACGCGTTCCTCTTCGGACGGCGCACCTACGAGCTCTTCGCCGGGTACTGGGGCGTGCAGGACGACTTCGAGAACCCGTTCGTGAGCTCGCTGAATTCGCGCCCGAAGTTCGTCGCCTCGAACACGATCACCGACCCGCAGTGGGCCGACACGACCGTGCTCTCCGGAGACCTCGAGGCCGCCGTGCGCGAACTGAAGGCACGACCGGGCGGCGAGCTGCAGGTGCACGGCAGCGGGCAGTTGATCCGCTGGCTGCTCGATCGCGAACTCGTCGACGAGATGACGCTCATCGTCTGCCCCGTGATCGTCGGTGCCGGCACGCGGCTCTTCCCCGACGAGGGCAAGGACTTCGCACTGGAGCTGCTCGAGTCGCGCACGTTCCCGACCGGCATCATGGCGCAGACGTACCGGCCCACGGGCCGGCCGCAATACGCGTAGCCGCGCGCGGCCACGCAGTCCAGAATGTCTCTGAACGGGTGGAGGTGTGAGATGCAGTACCTGGTCTCCGTGATCGACGACAAGACCGGATCCGGCACGGAGGAAGAGATGGTGGCGATCCGGGCGTTCAACGAGCGACTCCGAGCAGGCGGTCATTGGGTGTTCGCCGCGGGCCTCGCGGCACCCGAGACGTCGACGGTCATCGACGCCCGCGGCGAGGAGCCGATGTTCACCGACGGCCCCTTCGTCGAGTCGAAGGAGCACATGGCCGGCCTCTGGATCATCGAGGCGCCCGATCTCGACGTCGCGCTCGAGCTCATGACCGCCGGGTCGAAGGCGTGCAACCGGCGGCTCGAGGTCCGACCGCTCCTGTTCGTGTGAGCATCGTCGAGTGAACCCCGTCGACGCACTCGAGGCGGTCACCCGGGCGCACCACGCCGAGTGGGCCCGGGTGGTCGCCTCGCTCACCCGGCGCTTCGGCGACCTCGACCTCGCCGAGGAGGCGGCGGCCGAGGCGTTCGCGACGGCGGTCGAGCGGTGGCCCTCCGACGGCGTGCCGCCGAACCCGGGCGCCTGGCTCACGACGACCGCCAACCGCACGGCGATCGACCGCATCAGGCGCGAGCACAAGCGCACCGACAAGCACCGGGAGGCGATGATGCTGACCGACGACACCCCGGCCGAGCCGCTCGGCGCCATCGACGACGACCGGCTGCGACTGATCTTCACGTGCTGCCACCCCGCCCTCGCCATGGAGGCGCGCGTTGCACTCACCCTGCGCATGGTCGGCGGCCTGACCGTGCCCGAGATCGCACGCGGATTCCTCGTGCAGGAGCCGGCGATGGCCCGGCGAATCACTCGCGCGAAGGGCAAGATCGCGGCAGCCGGCATCCCGTATCGGGTGCCCGCCGCGAAGGACCTGCCCGCGCGCATCACCGGCGTGCTCGCCGTGCTGTACCTCGTCTTCAACGAGGGCTACCTCGCGACCGGCCCCGGCACCGATCCGGTGCGCGCCGACCTGACCGCCGAGGCGATCCGGCTCACGCGCCTGATCCGCACGCTGCTGCCCGACGACGGCGAGGTGGCGGGCCTCCTCGCGCTGATGCTGCTCACCGAGGCTCGTCGCCCCGCTCGCGTGTCGGCGCAGGGCGAGCTCGTCGCCCTCGGCGACCAGGACCGCGAGCTCTGGAACACCGCGCTGATCGACGAGGGCCATCGACTCGTGCGCGAGCGACTGGCATCCGGAATCGCGCCCGGCCGCTACCAACTGCTCGCGGCCGTCAACGCGGTGCACACCGACGCGCGCGACGCCGACGACACCGACTGGCGGCAGGTCGTCGCGCTGTACGACCAGTTGGTGCGGCTCGACCCCTCGCCGATCGTCGCCCTCAACCGCGCGATCGCGGTCGCAGAGGTCGACGGGCCGGATGCCGCGTTGCCGATCATCGACCGCCTCGATGGCGCGCTGCACGGGTACCACGCATTCCACGCCTCCCGGGCCGAACTGCTGCGACGGCTCGGCCGACGCGACGAGGCACTCGCGGCGTACGACCGGGCGATCACCCTCGCCGGCAACAGCGCGGAGCGCGCCCACCTGTCACGCCGTCGCGACGAACTCGCCTGACCGGCGACCGCCTACGCCCAGCCGAGCTCGCGGAGCTTCGCGTCGTCGAGACCGAAGTAGTGGCCGATCTCGTGCACGAGCGTGATGCGCACCCGCGTGCGAAGCGACTCGAGGTCGGTGCTGTGCTCCTGCATGTTGTTCTGGAACAGCGTGATGCGGTCTGGGAGCTCCCCGAAGCCGTAGACGCCGCGCGTCTTCAGCGGGCGTCCGCTGTACAGCCCGAACAGGCGGGGCCGCTGATCGAGCGGCTGGTTCTCGATCAGGATCGCGACGTTCTCGACGCCGCGCAGCATCTCGTCGGGCAGGGCATCGAACACCTCGCCGACCATGCGCTCGAAGTCCTCATCGGAGATCTCGACCATGTGCCCATTGTGCTCGCATGCGGCGTCAGTTCGGCTCGGTGAGCGGCAGCGCGTCGCCGAGCACCGGTGCGAGCGCGAACCTCGCGGGCCCGAGGTACCGGCTGAGTTCGGGGCGGCCGTAGCGGATCGGCACCTGCGTCGTTCCCTTCGCGGGGTACATCTCGTACTCGTCGCGCAGGGTGCCCAGGAAGTGGGGGCCGAGCGCCGGCGCCGCGCCCGCGATGACGATCTCCTCGGGGTCGAGCAGCGCCGAGCTGATCCGCAGGGCACGTGCGAGCGCCCGGGCGCCGAAACCCATGCGCTCCCGCGCCTCGGCGGTCGACGCCAGCAGGCTCGTGTCGTGATCGTCGAGTTCGTCAGTGTACGAGTCGCCGAGCATCGCGCTCATCGAGGTGGCCGATTCGAGGCATCCCGACAGGCCGCATCGGCACCTCGTGCGCTCGCCCTCGTAGATCACGCGAACGTGCCCGATCTCACCGGCCCGGCCGGTCGCCCCCGACATGAGCGAGCCGCCGTTCGTGATCGCAGCACCGACCCCCTCGCCGAGGTGCACCACGAGTCGAATCGCCCGGTCGTCGGCGTCGACGGCCTCGGTGAGCGCCTCGGCGTCGACGTCGTTCACGACGGACGTCGGTGCGCCGATCGCCTCCTCCAGGATGTCGGCGAGCGGCACGTTGCGCCAGCCGAGCTGCACGCTGTCGACGACGACCCCGTCGGCCGTGACGCCGGGCACCTGCACGCACGCGGCGAGCACCTGCGGCTCGAATCCCGTGGTGAGGTCGCGAATCGCGTCGACGACGGTCGAGACCTCCATGCCGCCCGTGACATCTCGCCGCCGGCTCGCGACGGTGTTGCCCGCGAGGTCGACGAGTGCGGTGTCGATCGCGCGCGTGCGCACGACGGCGACCACGATGAGGTAGGCGTCGCTCTGGATCTCGAGCCGGGTCGCCCGCTTGCCGCCCGTGCTCTCGGCGCGACCGGTCTCGACGACGAGACCGAGCCCGATCAGCTCCGCCACGAGCGATGACGCCGTCGCCGAGGTGAGCCCGGTGCGCCGTGCGATGACCGCCCGCGTGACCGGTGCGGGCTCCCGTGCGATGAGGCCGAGTGCCCTGAGCAAGTGCTCGCGCCGGATGCCCGTCTGCGCCTCGAACTGGCCGGTGCGCGCGAATCTGCGCAGCAGGTCGGACTTGCGCTGCAGGTCGGCGGTGCTCACTGTCATCGTCTCCTCGCTCGTGCCGGCGGTCGCGGATGCCTCTGCCTGCACGAAGACATCTTGCCCCTTGACGCTCGGACTTGGGATCCCATATGTTCGGGACTACTTAGTTTACTCAGTCAACAAAGTGAGTGCCGAACGGATCACGGCGCCGCCGTTGACGACAGATTCGTCGAGACAGTTGGAGGCAATGATGCAGTCAATTCGCAAGACGCTCGCCACGGTGGGAATCTCCGCCGTCGCCCTCGCCGGGATGCTCACGCCGCTCTCGGCGTCGGCAGCACCACCGTCGGGGCCACTGCCGACGGTGAGCCCGACGCCCCAGTCGATGACCCGCGCCGGCTCCGACATCAACGTTCCGGGGCGCGCCGAGATCGTCGTCGACGACGGCACGGATGCCGCGGCGCTCGCCGAACTGCGCGACACCCTGAGCGAGCACGGCGTCGATCACATCGACGAGCGCTCGAAGGCGACGGGCAAGGCGAAGCTCACGATCAGGCTCGGCGCCGTCTCGAGAGCCGACATCGATGCCGCACTCGGCGACACGGAGACTCCGTCGCACGCCGAGGGCTACGCGATCCGCGCGGCCACCACGAAGGGGCCGCACGGCGACATCGCGCTCGGCGGTGTCGACGCAGCCGGGCAGTACTACGCCGTCAAGACCTTCGACCAGCTGTTCGTGCCGAAGAACGAGAACAAGTTCCGCATCGCCGGCGCCTCGATCAGCGACTTCCCCTCGATGCCGCTCCGCGGCACCATCGAGGGCTTCTACGGTGAGCCGTGGTCGCACGAGGAACGGCTCGACCAGCTCGAGTTCTACGGCGACGTCAAGGCGAACACCTACATCTACGCGCCGAAGGACGACCCGTACCACCGCGATCGCTGGCGCGACCCCTACCCCGCCGACAAGCTCGCGGAGCTCGGCGACCTCGTGACGACGGCGACCGACAACCACGTGCGCTTCACCTTCGCGCTCTCGCCCGGAAACAGCGTCTGCTACTCGAGCGACGGCGACTACCAGGCACTCGTGGCGAAGCTGCAGCAGATGTACGACCTCGGCGTGCGGGCATTCAACATCCCCCTCGACGACATCGACTACGGTCGCTGGCACTGCGACGGCGACCGCGCGACGTTCGGCGCGCCGAGCGCCCGCACGGCCGGCGTCGCGCAGGCCGCATTCCTCGACCGCGTGCAGAAGGAGTTCGTCGAGACGCACGACGGCGTGCACCCGCTGCAGATGGTGCCGACCGAGTACTCGAACACGGCCGACTCCGGCTACAAGACCGCACTCCGCACGATGGACGAAGACGTCGTCGTCATGTGGACCGGCGAAGGCGTCGTGCCGCAGTCGGTGACGGTCGCACAGGCGACGCAGGCCGCCGCCGTGTTCGGCGGCCCGACGTTCCTCTGGGACAACTACCCGGTCAACGACTTCGGCAACACCTCCGGCCGACTGCTCATGGCGCCGTACGACAAGCGCGAGGCCGGCCTCGGCGAGCACCTCGCAGGCATCGTCTCGAACCCGATGAACCAGGCCGCGGCCAGCAAGATCGCGATCTTCGGCGTCGCCGACTTCACCTGGAACGACGAGGCGTACGACGCAGGGCACAACCGGACGCAGGCCCTCGCGTACCTTGCGAACGCGGATGCCCCGACGGCTGCTGCGCTCCGCGTCTTCGCCGACCTGAACCACCTCGCACCGACCTTCGGGGCGCCGTGGCAGCCGCAGGCTCCTGAGCTCTCGGCTCGCATCGCGGAGTTCTGGGAGACCTGGAGCGCCGGCGACAAGGCCGGCGCCGTGGCCGAGCTGCGCGGCTACGCGCAGTCCATCGCCGACGCCCCCGAGGCGATCCGAGCGGGCACCACCGACCCGGCGTTCGTGTCTGACTCGAGCCCGTGGCTCGACGCTGCCGCCCTGTGGGGCCAGTCGACCGTCGAGCTCCTCGACGCGGTGCAGGCACGGATCGACGGCGACCAGGCGGCATCCGACGCCCTGGCCGCCTCGGCGAAGGCCACGGCCGCGCAGGCCGCGGCAGTGGTCGTCGACCCGCCCGACAACGCGTGGGGCGCGGCGAAGGTGCGGATCGCCGACGGCGTGCTCGACGCCTTCCACGGCCGCATCGGCTTCACGCTCGCGATGTGGGATGCGGGCGATGTCGTCAACGTCGCGCCGAGCGGCACGGCGACCGCATCGAGCACCGAGGTGCCGCAGTTCGGCGCCGAGAAGGTCAACGACGACAACCCGTCGACGCGCTGGGCCTCCGGGTACAGCGACGACTCGTGGGTGCAGGTGAAGCTCGCCGAGCCGACGGTCGTGCGCGGCATCACGCTCAACTGGGAGTCGGCGTGCGCCAACGCCTACGAGCTGCAGACGTCGACCGACGGCACGACCTGGACGACGATCCGCACGGTCGACGACTCGACCTGCGCGCTCGACGTCTTCACCTTCGCCGAGAGCGAGCCGGTGCAGTACGTGCGCATGCAGGGCATCGACCGCAAGACCACGTGGGGCTACTCGATCTACGAGATCGGCGTCTACGCGGCAGGCTGATGCTCGATCCGTCGCAACACCGGGTGCCCTCCCGCTCGCACCGAGCGGGAGGGCACCCGTTCCGTTGCACGGTCGACATCGTCGGAGGGTGCGAGTAACTTCGCGTTCGGAACGGCCGGGAACACGACGAACGGGGAATCGATGTCAGAAGTGCTGCTCTTCCATCACGCGCTCGGCCCGACCAAGGGCCTGCACGACTTCGCCGACGAGCTCCGCGACGCCGGCCATACGGTGCACACGCCCGACCTCTTCGACGGGCGCACGTTCGCGACGATCGACGAAGGCGTCGCATACGCGCGCGAGGTCGGATGGGACGAGATCATGGCGCGCGGCGAGCGGGCAGCCGAGGAGCTGCCGAACGAGCTCGTCTACGGCGGCTTCTCGCTCGGCGTCGTGCCCGCGCAGAAGCTCGCGCAGACCCGCGCCGGCGCGCGCGGCGCCCTGTTCTTCTACTCGTGCCTGCCGGTCGATGAGTTCGGCTCCTGGCCGGCCGACGAGCCCGTGCAGATCCACGGCGCCGACGCCGACCCGATCTTCATCGACGAGGGCGACGTCGACGCGGCCCGCGAGCTCGTCGCCTCGACCGACGACGCCGAGCTCTTCCTCTACCCCGGCGACCAGCACTACTTCGCCGACTCCAGCCTGCCGAGCTACGACGCGGCAGCGACCCGGCTCCTGACCCAGCGCGTGCTCGAGTTCCTCGCGCGCGTCTGAACCGGCAACGGGGGGCTCTATGAGCACCGAGGCATCCGAGCGGTTCGCGGCCACCGACCGCGACCCGTCTCGGGCGCACTGGATGGAGCTGTTCTTCGACCTCATCTTCGTGGCACTCGTCGGGCAACTCGCGCACCCGCTGCATGAGCATCCATCGGCCGCGGGCCTGCTGCTGTTCGCCGTGCTCTTCGCCTCGGTGTGGTGGTCGTGGGTCAACCTGACCTTCACCGTGAACGTGATGCCGTGGCTCAGCCGTCGGCAGCTCGCCCTCGTGATGCTCGCCGCGATGTTCGCGGTGGGAGCCATCGCCGTGGCCGCCCCCGAGGCGACGGGCGAACGGGCGTGGCTGTTCGCCGCCGGCAACGCGGCGCTCCGGCTCGTGCTGCTCGGCCTCTGGGTGGCGCAGTCATGGAGCATCGGAGCGGCGTCACGCACCCGTCTGCTCGTCTACAACGGCGCAACGGCGGTGCTCTGGTTCGTCTCGATCTGGCTGCCGAGTCCATGGATGTTCGCGCTCTGGGGGCTCAGCATCGTCGTCGAGGTGACGCTGCTCGTCACCTCGAGCAGCAGTTGGGCGGCACGGGTGCTGCCGCGCATGAACACCGAGCATCTCGCCGAGCGGTTCGGGCTCCTCGTCGTCATCGTGCTCGGCGAATCGGTGCTCTCGACCGTCGGCGCCCTCAACGAGAGCTGGAGCCTCCCCTCGGGCGTCGTGGGCATGCTCGGGCTCGGCGTGATCTCGCTGCTCGCGTGGTCGTTCTTCATGTACGGCACCGACGCGATGCGCGTCGGGCTCGAAGCGCTGCGCGCGGCCGGCGACTACCGGGCGATCCGGGACACCGTCGCGTTCCTGCCGTTCCTCATCGTCGTCGGGGTGACCGCGATCTCGGGTGCGCTCGACAGCGCGATCCAGCACCCCGATGAACCGCTCCCCCAGGCATCGGCGATCGCCCTCTGCGGGGGCATCGCGATCTTCTACGCGACGAACGCGGTCATCTCGCTGCGCTTCGGCCGACCACTCCGGGCCGTGCTCGGCTGGGCGATCCCCGCCCTACTGCTGACGATGGCACTCGCGCTGGCGACCGCGGTGATCGATGCTGCGCTCGCGATCGCCGGTGCGGTGATCGTGCTCGTCGTCATCGTCGCGACGTCCGAGATCACCAATCGGCGCAAGCTCCGCGCCGACGCCCGATGACCCGTCACCCGAGTCCGGCGCGCTCCTCCGCGGCATCCGACTCGCCCTCGACCGGCCGGCTCGACAGGCCGACCGAGCCCGCGCCCTCGCCCCTCGACAGCGCGGCCGACACCGCGACCGACTCGTCGACGTCGGGGTACTGCGGGCGCAGCTGCACCGCCTCCTGGCGGCGCTGTTCGCGCTTGGCCTTGCGCGCGGAGGCGACGAGGTTCAGCGCCTCGACGAGGATCGCGAACGCCATCGGCGCGTAGATGAGGGCCTTGTCGATGTGCACGCCGAAGCCCTCGGCGATGAGGAACACGCCGATGAGCAGCAGGAACGACAGCGCGAGCATCTTCACCGTCGGGTGCTGGTTGACGAACGCGAAGATGAAGCGCGACGCGAAGAGCATGATGCCGAACGAGAGCACGACGACCGTGACGATGACGACGAGGTTCTCGGTCATGCCGACGGCCGTGATGACCGAGTCGAGCGAGAACACGATGTCGAGCGCGAGGATCTGCAGGAGCACCGAGCTGAAGGTGATGCGCTTCGGCGCCGCGCCGCCGTGCTCCTCTTCGGCGCCCTCGAGTTTGTGGTGGATCTCGGTGACGGCCTTGTAGACGAGGAACAGGCCGCCCGCGATGAGGATGAAGTCCTTGATCGAGAAGCCCATGCCGAACCAGACGACCACGTCCTCCTTCAGCGTGATGATCCACCCCGCGAAGAACACGAGCACGACGCGGATCACCATGGCGAGCGTGAGGCCGAGGTTGCGGGCCCGGGCCTGCTGCTCTTTCGGGAGCTTCGACGCGAGGATCGAGATGAAGATGACGTTGTCGACGCCGAGCACGACCTCGAGCACGAACAGCGTCACGAAGACGGCGATGAGGTCGGGGGTGAAGGCGAAGGAGAAGTCCACCCGCTCATGCTAGAGGGCGGGCCGAACGGACGCCTCCGGCCTCCCGGCGCCGCTGGGCCCGCGTCGTCGCTACGCGGGCGCGTACCTCGCGAAGATCGTGCCCGACTCGGAGCCCTGCACGTCGAGCAGTCGCAGCCCGACCGGATGCGGCGTGCGCAGGCGATCCTCGGCATTGCCGACGATGAACGGGTGGATGCCCGCGTGCACCTCGTCGACGAGCCCGGCGTCCATGAGGGTGGCCGCCAACTGCCCGTAGCCGTGCGAGATGATCGAGTCGTACCGGTCGCGCAGGCGCCGCACGGCCTCGGCCACGTCACCCTCGATGAGCGTCGAGTTCCAGTCGAGCGGGCCGGTCAGCGTCGTCGAGGCGACGTACTTCGGCAGCGCGTTGTAGTGCGCGGCGAAGCCGCGGTCGTCGGTCTGCGCCGGCCAGTACTCGCGGAAGAACTCGTAGCTCTCACGCCCGAGCAGCACCGCGTCGGCGCCGAAGACGAGTTCGTCAGAGTGGCACACCAGGTCGGGGTCGTTCTCGTCGAACCACTGCTCCATCTGGTCGAACGCACCGTCGAGGGTCATTTCGAAGGAGATCGTCACTGTTCCCATGCACTCCAGCGTGCGCCTTCGAGGGCCGGATGTCACGGCTCCGACGCGACCGCCTCGACCACGGCGCCCCACGCGGAGGGCGGCAGCTCGTGCCCTCCGCCGGGGAGCCGCACGATCCGCGCCCCCGCGATCTCGCGCGCGAGCGCCTCGCCGTTGCCGAGCGGGAACACCGGGTCGGCCGTGCCGTGCACCACGGTCGTCGGTACCGCGATCTCGCTGAGCCGCTCTCGCCAGCGGGGCGCGGGGTCGACTTGATCGGCGCCGCCCTCATCGCGGTGCATGTCGGGCGACCGGCGCACCGTATCCGTCCAGATCGCGCGATCGTGCGCCTCGTCGAACTCGTCGCCGGCGTAGTCGCGGTCGACCTCGACGAGGTGCTCGACCACTGCGTCGGGGTCGTTCCAGTCAGGTTCGGGCAGCGGATTCGCCCAGACCTCCTGCATGCGGGCGGTCGCTCCCGGCAGGTCGGGGTCGGCCTCGAACATCGTCGGGCTGGTCGACACCAGGGTGAGCGCGAGAACCCGATCGGGGTGGTCGAGCGCCGCGAGCTGGGCGACCCATCCACCCGCCGAGAAGCCCACCCATCGCGCGGCTCCGGCGCCGGCGGCATCGAGCACGGCGAGCGCATCGTCGACGGCGACCGAGAGCCCGTCGCGGCGCGTGCCGGGCGGGCCGAGTGTCGTCGCTCCCACGCCGCGCTGGTCGTAGCGCGCCACACGGAACCCGCGGCCGGCGATCAGTTCGCCGAGCTCGGGCCGCCACCAGTCCATCGACGACTCGGCTCCTGCCACGAGCAGCACGAGCGGATGCTCCATCGACCCGAGCACCTCGGCCGCGATCACCGCCCCATCGGGGCGTGCGACCCGCAATGCCCGGCGCGAGGCATCCGTTCGCTCCATGGGTTCCAGCATGCTCGACTCGAGCTGGTTTCGCCACGGGGCGGACCGGCCGGATCAGGCACCGTCGCGGAGCTGCACCTTCGCCTCGAGCCCGAGGAACTCGCCGTACCGCGCCGCGGCATCGTCGATGGCCCCGACCTCGCGCTTCGACAGCGTGCGATGCGGGTGCACCGCGAAGGTCACCGCCTTCGCCGTCACGGTGCGCTTCATGCCGGCGACGAGCTGCGCGTCGACGAGCGCCATGCCGATCGCCGTCTCGCGCGCCCTCGGCACGACGCCGTCGGCGTCGATCGCCCAGCGTGAGTCCTGGTAGCCGCGGTACATCTCGTCGAGCACCTGCAGGAGGTGACCCGCGAGCGCTGCGGTCGCCGGGGCTTCGCCGGGCAGGTGCCAGAACGTGCGGCCTTCGTGCTCGAACGAGTCGAGCCGGCTGCCGGCCGCCGCGATGCCGCGGCGCACGTCGGTCACGGTGAGGGTGGCCCAATACGCGAGGTCGCGATCGGTGGCCGGGCCGTGCGAGGTGAAGTAGCGGAGGGCGAGCTCGGCGAGCGCCTCGTCGCGCTCGAGACGACGCGGACTGGCCACCCGATCGGCGAAACGCGCGTACGTGTGCTCGCCGTCGCGCGGGGCACCGCTGCACACGATGCTCTGCACCTCGAGCAGGCCGAGCAGGAGCATGAGCTGCTGGCCCGTCAGCTGCTCGCCGCGTTCGGCGAGTCCGTCGGCGAGATCGCCCCGCGTGCGATCGGGCGCCTCGGCGAGCATCGCCTCGATGGCATCGCCGAGCGAGCCCAGCCGGCCAGCGAGCGGCTGCAACTGCTGCCCGAAGATCGGCAGCACGCGCGGCGCGGTGAGTTCCTGCAGCCAGAGCGCGTCATCGGCGTGCACGTAGTGCCAGGTCGAACGCAGCACGTGGATGCGCAGCACGCGTCCGTCGGCGAGCGCGTCGGCCAGATCGCCCTGCCGCGGCGAGGAGGTGCGCGTCGCGACGGCCCATGCCGACTGCGACGCGTTCTCGGCCTGCACCGCGGTCAGGGTGCGCACCACGTCTTCGGCGTTCGCGACGGGCGCGGCGAGCAGTTGGGAGTGCAGTCGCCATCGGGCGATGTCACGGTCGGTGATCACCCCTGCAGCGTACGGCGCAGCGAATGCCGACGGCAGGCGGAACTCGCCGTGGTGGCCGCGTGCGCCGCATCGGCGTAGCCTGTGCCGCGATGCGCCCACGAGCTCTGGGGAGGGCCAGATGACGAGAACACCGGTCGTCTACGAGACCACCCACCGCATCGCCTTCTCGGAGCTCGATCCGTTCCAGCACGTGAGCACCGGCAACTACGCCAGGTACTTCACCGACCACCGCATGGAAGGACTGGCGAGATACGCCGGCTGGGATCTGCCCACCCTCGGATCGCTCGGCTTCATGACGTGGGTGCGGCGCATGGAGATCGACTTCATCAGGCCGGCGACCGCCGACCAGGAGGTCTCGATCACCTCGTTCGTGCGCGAGTTCCATGGCCCCGACGCCATGATCGAGTGCACGATGACGGATGCCGCGGGCACGACGGTCTCGACGTGCCTCATGGTCGTGGCCCACGTCGACGCCCGCACACGGCGGGCCACGGACTGGCCCGACGAGCTCCAGGCGCTCTTCTTCGAGCCCGGCGACTGACGCTCGCTCAGGGCAGAACGACGAAGCCGCCGGCACCCGTTGCAGGGTGCCGGAGGCTGGTCGTCAGCAGCGGAGGAGGCTCAGAGGCTCCGCGCCTCGATGTCGCCGTACGCGGTCGTCGCCGTGATGGCGAGTTCGGCGTCGGCACCCTTGGAGTTGCTCAGCGAGTTCTGCACACGACCGTAGGTGGTGCCTGCGTCGAGCGTGGCGGATGCCCCCGGCACGACGCCGACCGACAGGTTGCCGGCCTGCGCGCTGAGCACGACCGAGCCGCGCACGGCCTCGGCGATGCGGATGTCGCCCTTCTGGGTGCTGATCTCCGCAGGGCCGTTGAGGCGGCCGACCACGACATCGCCGGCGAGGGCGGAGAGCTGCACGCTCTCGGCCTCGTCGATCTTGACCGTGCCATTGGCGCCGGCGAACACGACGTCGCCGAGGCGTCCGACGCCGCGGAACTCGGCCGCGGCCGCCTTCGCCTCGACGCGGGATCCGGCGGGCAGTTGCACCGTGACCTCGACCGATCCCGACGGGCCGAGGATCTGGTTGCCGGCGGGCGTCGCGATGCGCAGCACGCCGTCGCGATAGTCGACCGTCGTCTCCTCGGCCATCTTCACGTCGCGGCTCTTCGAAGCGTTGGCGGGGCGCACCTCGACCGCGGTGTCGGCCCGGTCTGCGGCGATGACCTGCACGCGGCCCGCCGAGATGTCGAGCACTGCGGCGATGGGGGCGGGGGTGTCGAACTTCTGCAGCATGATGATTCCTCTTCAGTCGGTGTTGCGTTCAGTTGGTGTTTCCGATGTCGGTAACGCTACGTTGCGTTCACAAATCGCACAACAATTGAATTGCATTGAGAATGGAAAATACCAGATCAAATTTGGTTAATCGTTGCAACCGCCCAAGATCTAACGCAATGACTGCACCTTCCATCGTTGCAATGACTGTGGAACGAAGGTCATACTGGTGGCGACCCGACCGTCGACGAAGGAGGCCGAGATGCCGGGAGGCAGGCTCACCCAGCACGAACGCCAGCAGATCTCGATCGGCCTGGCCGACGACCTCGCCTACGCGGAGATCGCGAGGCGCCTCGATCGCCCCACCTCGACGATCACGCGCGAGGTGATGCGCAACGGCGGCCCCGCCGCCTACCGAGCCGATCTCGCGCAGCGGGCCACGGAGCGCCGCACGCACCAGCGAAAGCCGACGACGCCACGCGGCGAGCAGCCGCCCGCGCCGGCACACGGGCGCGATGCCGACGCGGTGCACGAGTACGAGGAGGCGTTCATCACGATCCTCATGCAGTCGGGCCTCCCTCGCATGGCGGCCTCGGTGCTGACGTGCCTGTACACCTCCGACGCCGGCAGCCTGACGGCGTCGGAGCTCGTGCAGCGCCTCAGGGTCAGCCCCGCGTCGGTCTCCAAGGCGGTCGCGCTGCTCGAGAACGTGGGGCTCGTGCGCCGGGAAGTCGAGGCCGGCCGCCGCGAGCGCTACTCCGCCGACAACGACGCCTGGTACCAGTCGATGATCGCCGCGGCGCGCTCCAACGCCGAGCTCGCCGATGCCGCCCGGCGCGGCGTCAACGTCTTCGGGCGCGACACGCCGGCCGGCAATCGGCTCCAGAACATGGCGCGCTTCGTGGACTTCGTCGCCGAGAGCATCGCCCGTGCCGCCGAGCAGGCACGGGACATCCTCAACACGAACGTCGCCGACGAACGCTGACGGATGTCGCGGTGCGCGCGTCGCGCGAGACCGAGGCATGCGACGATCGAGGGATGACCAGCCCCGACCCGATCGACCTCGACACCTGGCCGCGGCGCGAGGCGTTCGAGCACTACCGCGACCGCGTGCCGTGCACCTACGCCATCACCGTCGAGATCGACGTGACGGGGTTCGCGGCCGCGCTTCGCGCCTCGTCGCGCAAGACCTACATCGCGCAGATCTGGGCGATCGCCACCGTCGTGAACCGGTATCGCGAGTTCCGCATGGCGGTGACCGACGCCGGAGCGGCGGCGAGCTGGCCCGTCGTGCACCCCGCGTTCACGGTGTTCAATGCCGAGCGCGAGACGTTCGCCGCGGTCTGGGCGCCCTACGACCCCGACTTCGGCCGCTTCCACGAGCGCGCCGCCGAGCTGCTCGCCACCGCGGCGAGCGCAAGCACGATGTTCCCGCAGGGTGCGCTGCCGCCGAACGTGTTCGACGTGTCGAGCCTGCCGTGGACGAGCTTCACCGGGTTCACGCTGCAGATCGACGGCGGCACGGGCCACCTGTTGCCGATCTTCACGCTCGGACGGTACGTCGAGCGCGACGGCCGCACGCTGCTGCCGATCGCCGTGCAGATCCATCACGCGTCCGCCGACGGGTTCCACACGGCGCGATTGCTGGGCGACCTCGAAGCGCTCATGGGCGATGCGAGCTGGGTGGGCGCGTGACATCCGCTGACCCCTCGACGCCCACCCGCCGCATCGAGCTGACCCTGCACAAGCCCTGGTTCGCCCTGTACGGCCGCGTGCGGCCGACGCTCGTGATCGGCGGCCTGGGCCAGCCCGCGCAATGGGGCAGCGGCACCTGGCAGCTGCCGGCCGACGAGACCGCGGTGATCGGCGTGTACCTGTTCAACCGCGTGTGGCGCTTCGGGCGCGCCGAGATCGCGCTCGAGCCGCGCCATGCTCCGGCCCTCGTGTACCGGGCACCGGCCCTGCCGTTCCTCCGCGGCCGGATCCGCGTGCGGGTGTAGCCTGCGAAGACTGTCGCGGCCGACGCCCGGCACACCCGACCGTGTCGACCGAGGGAGCCAGCGTGCGAATCCGCGCCGTCGATCTCGTCGACGTGTTCGTCTACCTCGTGGTGCTCGGGCTGTTCACCCAGTTCCTGCCGAGCGTCATCACGGAGTCGTTCCTCGTGTCGCTCCTGACCGCCGTGCTGTTCAAGCTCGCGCTCGAGGTCATCGCCGTGCTGAAGACGCGAATCCTCGACCGGGTCCGTGCCGCGCGCACGCCGGCGGGCAAGACGCTGAACGCCGCGCTCCTGTTCGTGCTCGGCGCCGGCAGCAAGTTCGTCATCCTGTGGCTCACCGACCTCGTGTTCGGCGACGCGGTGCAGCTCGGCGGGTTCTTCTCCGTCACGCTGCTCATCATCGTGCTGATGCTCGCGCGCGCAGGCATCCGACTGCTCGTCGACCGCTCCTGGCCGCGAGACGGCTCGGCCTGACGTCGGCTAGGGTCGCCGGTATGACCGACAGGCCGCCGCCCGAGCTCGTCGCCGCCGTCGTGCTCGGGTACCTCAACGGCTTCGTCGAGGTGTTCGCCGGCATCGCCCTCATGTTCGCCCGCTACCTCCCCGACGTGGAGGACGGCGAACGCGTGGTCGCCACGATCATCGGTGCCTGCACGGTGCTGCTCGGGCTCTTCGTGATCTCGATCGCGTCGGGCCTCACCCGTGCACGGCTCGACGCCCGCGTGCTCGTCACCGTGCTGCTCGGCATCACCATCGCGCTCGACGTGATCATCCTGCTCGCGTCGCCCGGGCTCTGGTTCGTCGTCTTCGACCTCGCACTCGCGGCCGCCGCGATCACGGTGTTGTGGACGGGTCGAACTGCGCGGTTCTTCGCACGTACCGCCGGTGCACGAACCGGATGACCTCGATCGCGCCGATGCTCACCACCGACACGGCGAGCACGAGCGCCGAGGTCACCGCCGACGGGTCGACGAACATCAGGAACTCCGTGACGAGCGGCACCGAGTACACGAGGATCAGGCCGACCATCATCGCCCCGATGATGAGGATCTTCCACCCGTCGATCGGCCGTGACAGCACGATGAGCACCCACAGTCCGATGATCGTGAGCAGCAGGGTCGAGCCGGTGCGCAGTTCCTCCTCGCCGATGCCCGCCTGCGTCGCCGCCCAGCTGTAGACGAACAGCGCGATCGCGACGACCGCGCCCGCGGGGACCGCGAAGGTCAGCGACCGCCGCAGGAACCCGGGCACGTAGCGGCGCGCATTCGGCATGAGCGCGAGGAAGAACGCGGGAATCCCGATCGTGAGGCCGTCGATCACCGAGAGCTGTCGCGGCAGGAACGGGAACGCGAGCACGAACACCCCGAAGAGCAGCGCGAGCCCGGTGGCGTAGACGGTCTTGGTGAGGAACAGCATCGAGACGCGTTCGATGTTCGCGATCACCTGGCGGCCCTCGGCGACCACGCGCGGCAGGTGCGAGAACTTCCCGTCGAGCAGCACGATGCGCGCCACGGCCTTGGTCGCCGGTGAACCCGACTCCATCGCGATGCCGATGTCGGCCTCCTTGATGGCGAGCGCGTCGTTGACGCCGTCGCCGGTCATCGCCACGGTGTGCCCGGCCTGCTTCAGCGCGATCACGATCGCCTTCTTCTGGTCGGGCGTGACGCGCCCGAAGACCAGGTGCTGCGCCAGCACGGCCGCGAGCTCGGCCTGCTCGACGGGCAGCTGCCGGGCGTCGAAGCCGTCTGCCGCCTCGAGCCCAACGCTGCGGGCGATCGCCGCGACCGTCGCGGGATTGTCGCCCGAGATGATGCGCACGTCCACGCCCTGCTCGGCGAAGTAGGCGAGCGTCTCGGCGGCATCGGGCCGGATGCGCTCGCGGAAGGTCAGGAGCGCGACGGGTTCGAGGCCGGCGGGCAGCGCCTCCGTCGCCTCGTCGATCGGCTCGTCGCTGCGGGCGAGCACGAGGGTGCGCAGACCGGATGCCGCGAGCTCGCGCGAGTCGCCGGCGAGCCGGTTGTCGGGGAAGACCATCTCGGGTCCGCCGAGCACCCAGCTGCCCGCGACATCCGTGCCCGACGCGAAGGCGACCGCGCTCCACTTGCGGGCCGACGAGAACGGGATGCGCGCCGACGGATCCGCCGACGGCACGTCGGAGTACGGCTCGGCGAGGCACTTCGCCGTGGCATTCGCATCGGGCTCGCTGCCGTACCAGGCGAGCACGCTGCGCCATCCGTCGGCACGGGCATCGGCGGCTTCGCTCCGCACCCGGTCGCCGGCGCCCGGCCCGAGCGGGTGCTCGGCGTCGAACACGATGCTGCCCTCGGTGAGCGTGCCCGTCTTGTCGAGGCAGATGAGGTCGACGCGGGCGAGGCCCTCGACGGCGGCGAGCTCCTGCACGAGCACCTGCTGGCGGGCGAGCTTCACGGCGCCGACCGCGAACGCGATGCTCGTCATGAGCACGAGGCCGAGCGGGATCATGGCGACGAGCGAGGCGATCGTGTTGACCGCGGCCTGCCGCCAGTCGCCCGACGCGATCGCCTGCTCCCACCCGCCGAACACGAACATCTGGGCGTTGAACACGAGCAGCGCGATCGGCCCGACGATCCAGCTCACGACGCGCAGCACCTTGTCGATCGAGGAGCGGAGCTCGCTCGCGACGAGCGAGAACTTCTTCGCCTCTGCTGCCAGCTTGTTCGCGAACGAGTCGGCGCCGACGCGCACGACGATCGCCTCCCCTTCGCCCGCCATGACCACCGAGCCCGAGAGCACCTCGTCGCCCGGCACCTTGTCGACCGCGTCGGACTCGCCCGTGAGCATCGACTCGTCGAGCTGCAGGTGAGCGGATGTCGCGACGCGGGCGTCTGCCGGCACCTGGTCGCCCGCCCGCAGCACGAGCACGTCGTCGAGCACGACGTCGGAGACGGCCACCTCGAGGGCGGCGCCGTCGCGACGCACCCGTGCCCGTGGCGCGTGCAGCAGCGCCAGCTTGTCGAGCGCGGCCTTCGCCCGGAACTCCTGCACCGAGCCGATGACCGTGTTCGCGATGGCGCTGATGCCGAACAGCGCGTCCTGCCAGCGGCCGAGCAGGAGCAGCACGAGGAAGCAGGCCGCGATGATGCCGTTGAACAGCGTGAGCACGTTCGCGCGGATGATGCTCGAGACGCTCCGGCTCGACTGCTGGCTGAACGCGTTCGACCTGCCGTCGGCGACACGGGCGGCGACCTCGGCGCTCGTGAGGCCGGCAGGGGTCTCGACGTCGGTCGCACTCATGTCGGGAGACTATCGGCGATCAGACGGCAGCCGCAGGTCGGTCACCCGGAGCGTCGGCGGGCGCGTCAGGCGCGCGCATCCTCCAGGTGCGGGGCGCCGTGGCTCAGCACCTTCACCACGAGGTTGTGCCGGGCGAGGGTGCGGATCGTGCGCGTGACCTCGTCGCGATCGCGGCCGAGCGCGCGCTCGTTCGCCACGACGAGCACGTCGCCGGCGCGCAACGTGCCGAACAGGCGGGCCAGCCGCTGCTCCCACGTCTCGGGCGCCTCCGCCGCAGGGTGCTTGAAGTCGAGGATCGCGACGCCGAAGTCGGCGAGGTCGTTCCGCTGCTCGACCACCGAGGGCATGTCGTCGCGAGCGACGACGAGGCCGACGAGTCGGGCGCCCTCGGGGCGCGCCTTCCACCAGTCCTGGTTTCGCTGCAGCTCCTCGAAGCACTCGGGGCAGCCGAGCGCGTGGTGCCCGGGGCCATGGGGCGCAGGCGCCGCGTCGGGGGTCGGGGCCGCCGCCGATGCATCCGTCGTCGACTCTGTACCCAGCTCAGCCATGCCGTTCCCCTTCGGTCCGCCTCCCATTGTCGCGCCGATCGCCGACGAGTGCGAGCCGAGTGGGCGGCGGGCATCCGGCGAGCGGGATTCAGCGCCAGCACGGATGCCGCGGAGCCCGGGTCGGGCGTAGCCTGCCGTGCATGAGCGGCGCCATGCGCACCTACCTGTTCGTGCTGACCGATGCCGGTGGCACGGTTCCACCCGAGATCGGCGTGGCGCGGCGACTGGCCGAACGGGGCCACCAGGTCACGGTACTCGCGGACGACCCGTTGGAGGCCCCGGCGGTCACGGCCGGTGCGAGGTTCCGCCCGACGACCGGGCGAGTGACGGCGCCCTTCGACGACTGGGCGATCCGCACCCCGCCGGGGATCGCGCGCGGGATGGCCGACCAGATGATCATCGGCCCGGCGCCGGTGCAGGCCGCCGACACGATCGCGGCGATCGACGAGCTCCGGCCCGACCTCGTCGTGGTCTCCTCGTTCGCGGTCGGGGCCATGATCGCGGCCGAGTCGCGCGGCGTGCCGTTCGACCTGCTGATCCCGAACACGTACGCGCTGCCGGCGAAGGGCATGCCGCCGTTCGGCGTCGGGCTCGCCCCCGGGCGCGGGGCGATGGGGGCGCTCCGCGACCGGGCCTTCGGAGCCGCGGGCCGGCGGCTCTTCGACCGCTTCGCGCTGGCACCCCTCAACGCCGTGCGCACCGACCACGGCGTCGAACCAGTCGCGACGATGTGGAACCAGATGCAGCACGCGCGCCGGCAGCTCGTGCTCACCTCCGCGGCGTTCGACTTCCCCGCAGAGCTGCCCGCCAATGCGCGCTATGTCGGGCCGATCCTCGACGACCCGAGCTGGGCCGCCGACGCGCCGTGGACCCCGCCCTCAGGCGACGACCCGCTCGTGCTCGTCGCGATGTCGTCGACGTTCCAGAACCACGTTGACTGCCTGCAGCGCATCACCGACGCGCTCGGCGGCCTCCCCGTGCGCGGGGTCGTGACCACCGGGCCGGCCGTCGAGCCGAGTGCGATCAGCGCCCCCGCGAACGTGGCGGTCGTGGCATCCGCCCCGCATCGCGAGGTCATGCGGCACGCGAGCCTCCTCGTGACCCACGGCGGCCACGGCACGGTCATCAAGACGCTCGCCGCCGGACTGCCGCTCGTGATCCTGCATCACGGCCGCGACCAGGCCGACAACGCCGTACGCGTCACGGAGCGCGGGGCCGGGGTCGCGATCTCGCGCCGCTCGCCGTCGCGCAAGATCGGCCGGGCCGTCGCCTCGGTGCTGGGCGACGACCGCTACCGCAGGGCTGCCGCGCGGCTCGGCGAGCAGGTGGCGCAGGATGCCGCTGGCCCAGCCCTGCTCGACGAACTCGAGGGTGTTCCCCTCGTGCGAGACGAGACTCACGGGTAGGTCAGATCGCGAGCGCCGCAGGGCGCGCCGCTCAGCGCGCGCCCGACGCCGCGTCGCCGGTGTCGTCCTTCAGGAAGGCGAGCACCGCAGCGACACGGCGATGCACGCCCGTCTCCGGCAGCCGCAGCTTCGTGAAGATCGCGTTCACGTGCTTCTCGACCGTCGAGGTCGACAGGAAGAGCGCCTGTTCGATGCCCGCGTTCGTCTTGCCCGCTGCCATCTCGCGGAGCACCTCGAGTTCGCGCGGCGACAGCGTCGCGAGCGGGCTCGACGCCCCGGCTGCGCTGCGGCGTCGCACGAGCGTGTCGACGATCTGCGGGTCGATCACCGAACCCCCGACACGCACCTCGTGGAGCGCGTGCACGAGGTCTTCGAGGTCGCCGATGCGGTCCTTCAGCAGATACCCGAGCCCCGCCGAACCGTCGGCGAATAGCGCGAGCGCATAACTCTCGTCGGCGTGCTGCGAGAGCACGACCACCCCCGTCTCGGGCGAGGAGGCGCGAATCGCGTGCGCGGCCTCGATGCCCTCCATGTGATGGCCGGGCGGCATGCGGATGTCAGTGAGCACCGCGTGGGGCGCGAGCCGGCGAACGGCGTCGAGCAGTTCGGTGCCGTTGCCGACCGAGGCGACGACATCGACCTCGCCCGAGTCCTCGAGCAGGCGTCGCACGCCCTCGCGCACGAGGTAGTTGTCCTCGGCGATCACGACGCGCAGCACGCCCGGGTCATCCAACCGGCGCCTCCTCACGAGCGGATGCCGCGGGGCCGACGCCGTCGAGCGGCAGCTCCACGAGCACGACCGTGCCCGACGGCTCGTTGGGCGAGACGTGCACCGTGCCCCGCAGCGCGGCGACCCGATCCCGGATGTTCGCGAGCCCGCCGTGCGAGACCGATGCGCGCCCCGAACCCGCGATCGAGGGGTCAGAGGCGGCCGGGCCGATGCCGCATCCGTCGTCGCTGATCGCGATGCGCAGGTGCCCGTCGCTGCGCGCGAGCCCGACCGAGGCGTGCGTCGCGTTGGCGTGCTTGGCGGTGTTCGCGAGTGCCTCGCGCACGACGTAGTAGGCGGTCGTCTCGACGTCGTCGGGGAACCGCTCGGCGCGGAGCCGCTCGTTCGCCTCGACCGTCAGCGGAATCGGGAACCGGGCGACGCCCGATTCGACGGCGGCCACGAGTCCGTTGTCGCTCAGCACGGGCGGGTGGATGCCCCGGGCCAGTTCGCGCAGGTCGGTGAGGGTCTCACGGGCCTGGTCCTGCAGCTCCTCGAGCTCCGCCGCGGTGAGTTCGCCGCGCTGCAGCCGGTTGCGGGCGAGGCGGAGCCCGGCGATCTGGGCCACGACGTCCTGCTGGATGCCGTCGTGCAGGTCGCGCTCGAGGCGGCGGCGCTCGTCATCCTGCACGGCGACGAGCCGTTCACGCGAGGCCGTCAGCTCATCGAGCTGCGCGGCGAGCTGCGCGGTCAGCAGCACGTTGGCGACGGATGCCGCGGCCTGGCCCGCGACCGTGCGCAGCATCGTGCGCTCGGCGTCGGTGTAGTCGCCCCGGTGCCGCGGCCCGAGTTCGATGCGGCCGAGCGTCTCGTCGCCGTGCAGCAGCTCGCACGACTCCGCCGGCTCGGGCTCGGGGTCGGGCCGGCCGCCGGCGGCGCCGTCTGCCGCATCTCCCGCGACACCCATGGGCACCGCGGCGAGCGCGCCATCCGTCGACGCGACGCGGATGCGCACCCACGACGCGTCGAGCCCGTCGCGCACGGCCTCGGCGAGCCGGTTCAGCAGTTCGCGCGGCTCGCCGGCGTGCTCGAGCTGTGCGCCGAGCTCGCTGAGCATCGTCAGCTGCCGCTCCCGATCGCCGAAGAGCGCGCGGTGGATCCAGCGCTGCATCCACGTGCGCACCGGCAGGAGCAGCACGGCGACGATCGTCGTGATGAGCACGGCGGGCACGACCCTGAGCTGTCTCGAGAGCAGGATCGCCGGCATCGCCACACCCGCTGCGTACAGGACCGTGATGAGCAGGTTCGACGAGCGTGCCACCATGCGCCCTCGATCATCGGGAGCGATGTCGAACGCGCCGGAGCGGAAGATGCCGTGCACCGCCGCGACGGGCAGCGCGAGGAGCGAGCCGTAGACGAGCAGTTCGACCCCCGGGAGCCCCGGGAAGACGGTCCAGAGCACGAAGGCCAGCATGGATGCGCCGACCGTCAGCGCCATCACCCGTGTGCGGGCGCGCACCTCGGGCGTGCCGAAGATCGCGCGGGAGCCGAGCACCGTGAGTCCCAGGGCAGCGGCCGGCCACGCCTGCACCACCAGCACCTCGACCGCGGGCGCCGCCCATTCGAGCCACGGCACGACGAACGGGTTCGCGATCGCATCGCCGCTGATGCCGATGTACTGCGACATCACCACGTGGGGTGTCGTGAGCAGCGTCAACGGCCCTGCAAGCAGGGGGGTCCAGAGGAATGCCACGGCGACGCGCTGCCACCGATGCTCGACGACCCCGGTCGGGAACGTCGCGAACACGATCAGCAGCGCCGAGGTCGCAGCAGCATCGGCGGTGAGGCTGATCACGTTGAAGAGCGGGAACCACGGCTCGACCATGAGCTCGGTGTTGCGCTGCATGAAGGTCTCGTACGCCGAGCCGACGAGCAGGGCCGTCGCCGAGAGGGCGACGAGCACCGCGGTGCGCGACGACGACACCGTGAGCAGCCACATGCCGAGCACGAAGAGCGGCAGTCCCCCGAGCAACGGCCAGGCGAGGCCGTGATCGGCGTCGCCCTCGACGAAACCGCGAACGACGACGAGGTACACCAGCGCCGCGACCCCGATGGGGCCGAGCGTCGCGAGGCACACCCACCTGCGAACCACGATTCCATCGTCCTCCTGTCGGGCGCCCTGCGGGAGAGGGCCTGCCCCGAGCACCCTTAGCAGCTGACCCCCACCCGCTGTGCGGCGGGCTGCCATGCGGTGTCGGGTCATCCGCGTTCCGGCGAGACTGCGGCTTCGAGAACGTGAGAGGCGAGCGGATGCCGCGACCGACGGCCCGCACGAACAGGGAGGACATCATGCGCAGGATCTACTCGGGCCTGGCCTGGACGATCGCCGCGGGCGTCGTCGTGCAGGCAGCGGCCATCGCATTCGCGTTCGGCGGCGTGCTCAATCGCGTGTCGAACGGCGACGTCGTCGACAAGGCGCTGCTCGAGAGCGGCGGGGCCGGCGGCACCGGCGAGCTCGGCTTCTGGATCCACGCGATCGGCGGCCTGATGCTGCCGCTCGTGGCGATCGCACTGCTGATCGTCTCGTTCTTCGTCCGGGCAAAGGGCGCGCGCCTCTGGGCGGCGCTCGTGCTCGGCCTCCTCGTACTGCAGGTCGTACTCGGATTCTCGCTGACCGACATGCCCTATCTGGGACTCATCCACGGCGCGAACGCGCTCGCCATCGTGGCGGCCGCGGCCATCGCGGCGATGCGGGTCCGACAGATGCCGCGGCAGCGAGCCGCCGGCGCCGATCGTGACGCAGCAACGACCGACACCGAGGAGGCGACCTCGAATGCCGTCTCGGCGTGAGCTCTTCCGGTGCGCCGTCGTCGGCGTCGCGGTCACGGCCGCACTCGGCGCGGGCGCACTCGCCTGGAGCTCCACGCTGCTCGGGGAGTACTCGGTCATGACGATGGGCGGACATGCCGGCAGCGGCGGCGTCGACGGCCACAGCGGCCACGCGGGAAGCGGGCCGGGGGCGACGGGGACATCCGGAGCGGGGAATGCGACTGACGAGGTCAGCGTGACCTCGCTCACCGAGGACCCCGACCGCCCGGCCGACGTGCGCGTCGAACTCGTCGCCCGTGCGGGCACCGTCGACGTGCCCGGAGGTCGTTCGATCGAGGGCTACACGGTGAACGGCATGTCGCCGGGGCCCGAGATCCGCGCCCGGCAGGGCGACCTCGTCGAGGTCGAGTTCGTGAACGAGTCGGTGACCGACGGTGCGACGCTGCACTGGCACGGCATCGACGTGCCGAACGCGGCCGACGGCGTTGCGGGCATCACGCAGGACGCCGTGCCGATCGGCGGTCGCCACGTGTACCGCTTCGAGGCGACGGATGCCGGCACCTACTGGTACCACTCGCACCAGGCGTCGCACGTGCAGGTCGAACGCGGCCTGCTCGGCGCGATCGTGATCGAGCCCGCCGCGGCATCCGGATCGTCGGGCGACGACGTGGCCGCGGAGTTCACCGCACTGCTGCACGTCTACGGCGGCCAGCACACGCTCAACGGCCGGGTCGGGGATTCGCGGGTGGCGGCCGAGCCCGGCTCGACCGTGCGGGTCCGCGTGATCAACACCGATCAGGGCACGGCCGCCGTCTGGGCGGCGACGCCGTTCCGCGTCGTCGCGATCGACGGTCACGAAGTGAACGATCCGCCCGCGGTCGAGGACCGACGCGTGCTCGTCCCGGCCGGCGGGCGAGCGGATGTCGCGGTGCAGGCACCGGCCGAGGGTGACGCGGTGCGACTCCGGGTCGGCGGCGCTCGCAGCGTCGTGATCGGCGACCCCGAGGCATCCGCACCGCCCGACCCGCGCCAGCCCTCGACGACGCTCGACCTGCTCGCCTACGGCAGCCCGATGCCGCTCTCGTTCGACGCATCCGCTCCCGACCGCTCGTACGACTACGTCATCGCCCGCCGCTTCGGCATCATCGACGGGCGCCCCGGCAACTTCTGGACGATCAACGGCCGCATGTTCCCCGACGTGCCGATGTTCGAGGTGAGCGAGGGCGACGTCGTCGTGATGCACCTGCGCAACGACTCGGGCGACGTGCACCCGATGCACCTGCACGGCCACCACGTCGTCGTGCTCTCGCGCGACGGCGTCGCGGCAGCGGGCAGCCCCTGGGTCGTCGACTCGCTCGACGTGCACCCCGGCGAGTCGTACGACATCGCGTTCGTCGCCGACAACCCGGGCATCTGGAGCGACCACTGCCACACGCTCCCCCATGCGGTCGACGGTCTCGTCGCGCACGTCATGTACGACGGCGTCACGACGCCGTTCACGATCAACGGCGACGCGGGCAACCACCCCGAGTGACGGCGCCGGCGGCTCGGTCGCTCAGCCGAAGATCATCACGGTGCACCGCACCTGGAACCTGATCGCATCGTCCATGTTCCGGTCGGTGAGGCGCACCCGGCAGACGACGGTGGCGTCGCGGATGCCGACCGACGCGCGGATCTGCCCGAGCGGGCGGTCGCCGAGCGATCCGCCGTTGACGAACGCGCCGTTGACCGCCGTGAGCCAGACCGCCGCGCCGGCGTCCCGCTCGCGCTCGAACCGGCGCGATTGCTCGAGCGGCCGCCCCGGCAGCAGGTGGCTCGTGCCCCCGGGCTCGTTGAAGTCGAAGAGGATGTCCTCGAACCTGCGAATGGTGAACACGATCTGCCCTCCGCGTCGTGCCGCGGGATACGCGGCGCGTGTGGGCGCTAGCGGAGCGCCCGGCCGATGACGACGCCGACGGCGAGCGCGCCGAGCGTGACGAGCACCCCGAGCCAGCGCCGCCTCGGGCGGGCGGGCGGGGTCGCGTCGGTCGAGGCGAACCGCGGCATCGAGATCGTGACGAGATCGTCGTCGAGGTTCGTGAACGGCGGGCCGGCCTCGATGCGGTCTCCCTGCACGCCGGCCCCCGCGGTTGCTCCAGTCGACTCAGTCATGTCCTGCTCCCCCGAGCGTCTCGCTTCGTCTCGATCTGCGGCCCGGTGCGTTCATCGCGGGCGCGTCGTTCGTCGGCGACGACTACGCCCCGCCGACGTGCACGGGCTCAGGGCTAGCCCCGATCGGCCCCCCGCGCCGGGAACGGCGTAGCATCGGCCGCGTACGACCGTTCGAACGGAGACCGCCATGACCGGCACCGGAACCATCGACGACCCGTGGCAGCTGACCACCGCGCCCGGCACGAGCGCCTACACGATGTACCGCGACGAGGCTGCGGACCCGCCCGTGCTGGTGTGCCAGGTCGGCTCGACGACGCTCAAGTACCGGCTGCGTGCCATCGACGACCTGCATGCATGGCTGCTCGAACAGGGCGACTGGGTCGACCTCGGTGCTGCCGACGAGCAGAAGCCGGCGCAGCCCGGCACCGTCGAGGCGTGGGGCCGCGACGAGGCGAACCCGGTCGGCGGCTGGTACGGGCTCCGCAAGGGATACCGGGGTCGCTTCGGGATGTACCTGCCGCCGCTGCTCGAGGCGCTCGGCCTGGCCGAGCTCACGCACGAGAAGCGCAGCAACCGCGTCCGCGCGGTCTGAACGACGCTCCGTCGGGTCAGCGGCCCGCGACGAGGTCGGCGACGTGGGCGATCGGCGAGGTGGTCGCACGCCCGCGCAGTTCGGCGCGGTCGGCGGCGTGGTACGCCCCGTAGATGGCCTGCACCGCGAGCCAGCGGAGCGGTTCGACCTCCCATTTGCGGGCGCGGTGCCCGACCCAGGGCAACCGCGTGAGCTCGGTGTCGCGGCCGAGCACGAGGTCGCGGAGCGTCCGCCCCGCGAGGTTCGTCGCGGTCACGCCGGTGCCGACGTAGCCGCCCGCCCAGCCGAGCCCGGTGGCGCGGTCGTGGCCCACCGTGGCCGCCCAGTCGCGGGGCACGCCGAGCACTCCCGACCAGGCGTGGTCGATCGCGGCATCCGCCGCCGATGGGAAGAAGCGCGCGAGCAGCGCGCCGAGGCTCTCGATCGTGGCCTGCTGAGTGCGGCCGTCGTGGTCGACGCGCGAGCCGTAGCGGTAGGGCACGCCGCGGCCGCCGAACGCGATGCGGTCATCGGCCGTGCGCTGGGCGTACATGTAGACGTGAGCCATGTCCCCGAGGGTGTCGCGGCCGCTCCAGCCGATCTCGTCCCACACGGATGCCGCGAGCGGCTCGGTCACGATGAGCGACGAGTTCATCGGCAGCCAGGTGCGGTGCTCGCCGCGCAGATCGGGCGTGAACCCCTCTGTGGCGCGCAGCACGTGGGCGGCGCGCACGGTGCCGTGGTCGGTGCGCGCCTCGCCCGCTCGGATCTCGGTGACCGTCGTGCCCTCGTAGATCGTCACGCCGAGGCGTTCGACCGCTGCAGCGAGGCCGAGGGCGAGCTTCGCGGGGTGCAGGCGTGCGCAGTGCGGGTGCCAGAGACCGCCGAGGGTGCCCGCGACGTTCACGCGCGCGGTCGCCTGCGTCGCGTCGAGGAGTTCGACGTCGGTCGCGGGCCACGACCGCTCGGCGGCCACGACGGACGTCAGCCGAGCGAGCTGCGCCGGCGTGTACGCAACGACGAGTTCGCCGCCCTTGTGCAGGTCGGCGTCGATGCCCTCTGCGGCTGCGACGGCGATGACCTCGTCGACCGTCGCGTTGAGTGCGAGCTGCTGCGCGATGGCAGCGTCACGGCCGTGCGTCTTGACGTACTGCTCGCGGCCGCCGGTGACCGAGTTGGTGAGCCATCCGCCGTTCCTGCCCGATGCTCCGTAGCCGGCGAACCGCCGCTCGAGCACGGCGACGCGTAGGTCGGGCTGGTCGCGCTTCAGGTAGTACGCCGTCCAGAGGCCGGTGTAGCCGGCGCCGACGATCGCGACGTCGACATCGAGGTCGCCGGGGAGCGCAGGGCGCGGTGTCGGCAGGCCGAGCTGTTGCAGCCAGAACGAGACTCCGCCGTTCGCGGTCATGCGTGTTCCTCTCCGGTGAAGTCCAGGCGGCCGAGATGTCGGCGTGTTTTACAACAATGTTTTGAAACGTAGCGCCGAAGCTGGCAGGCTGTCAACCGAGAGAGGGAGGGCCAGTGCCGATCGACGTCGACACCGACGAACGCCTCGCCGACATCGCCCGCGCGACCGTCGACGTCGCCCGCGAGCGCGGCACCCGCGCCGTGACCCTGCGCGCCGTCGCCGACCGCCTCGGCCGTTCGACCGCCTACATCACGAATTTCGTGCCCTCACGCGCCCACCTCATGGCGAACGCCCTCGACCACGCCCGAACGCAGTGGAACGCGAGTCGCAGCGAGCACCTCGGCGAGCTCGTCGGCGTCGAGCGCCTCGCCGCCCTCACCCGGTGGATGTGCAGTTCCTCCCCGGAGGAGAACGTGCTGCGCAGCCTCTGGATCGAGGTCATCGCCGATGTGCGCGGCGCCAACCAGCGCGCCTACGAGCTCGTGCGCCGGGTGACGGATGCCACCTACGAGAAGTTCCTCGACGGCGCCGGGCACGTCGAGGTCGGCGGCGAATCGGTCGATCTCGAGACGGCGGCGCACATCGCCGACATCCTGTACCTGTACTGCCGCGGTTACGAGGTCAAGGCCGTCGAGGACCCGGCGTCGTGGACGGATGCACGCGTGCAGGCCTCGCTCGAGGTGCTGCTGCGCACGCTCGTGTTCGACGGGAAGCACGAGGCGACGGCGTAGTCGCGGACGCCGCCGTTCGGCCCGACCCGGCTCACGAGGCCAGCGCGGCCCCCGGGATCGCTGCGAGCAGTTCCCGCGTGTACGGGTCCTGCGGGTCGTCGAAGATCTGCTCGGGCGTGCCGCTCTCGACGATGCGGCCGCGCTGCATCACGTGCACCTCGTCGGAGATCATGCGCACGACCGCGAGGTCGTGGCTGATGAAGAGGTAGCTGAGGCCGAGCCGGGCCTGGAGGCCCGCGAGCAGCTCGAGGATCTGCGCCTGCACGAGCACGTCGAGCGCCGACACCGCCTCGTCGAGCACGACGAGCTCGGGCTCGAGGGCGAGGGCACGGGCGATCGCGACTCGCTGGCGCTGGCCGCCCGAGAGCTCGTGCGGCAGGCGCGAGGACATCGCGACCGGCAGGGCGACCTGCTCGAGCAGCTCGGCGACCCGCTTGCGGCGGCCGGCCGCGTTGCCGATGCGGTGCACCTTGAGCGGCTCGGCGATCGATTCCTCGACCGTGTAGCGCGGGTCGAGCGAGGCGTACGGGTTCTGGAAGACGGGCTGCACCCGGCGCCGGAACGCGAAGAGCTCGCGGCGCTTCAGGGCGGTGAGGTCGGTGCCGTCGAAGGCGATGCGACCCGAGGTGATCTGCTCGAGCCCCAGCACGAGGTTCGCGGTCGTGGACTTGCCCGATCCCGACTCCCCCACGATCGAGACGGTCTTGCCGCGCGGGATCGTGAAGCTCACGCCGTCCACGGCGGTGAACGTCGTGGGCTCCCCCGCTTTCGGCGAGCGCAGGTGGAACTCCTTGCGCAGGTCGGTCACCTCGACGAGCGGGCGCGCGTCGACGTCGCCGCCGCGGATCGGCAGCGGTTCGCGGCGCGAGGCGAGGCTCGGGGCAGCGGCGAGCAGCTGCTTCGTGTACTCGTGCTGCGGGTTCTCGAGCACCTCCCGCGAGGTGCCGGTCTCGACGATGCGGCCGCGGAACATCACGACGATGCGATCGGCGCGCTCGGCGGCGAGCGCGAGGTCGTGGGTGATGAGGAAGACCGCGGTGCCCATCTCGCCGGTGAGCTTGTCGAGCTGATCGAGGATGCGGCGCTGCACCGTCACGTCGAGGGCCGAGGTCGGCTCGTCGGCGATGAGCAGGCGCGGCTGGCACGCGAGCCCCATGGCGATGAGGGCACGCTGGCGCATGCCGCCCGAGAACTCGTGCGGGTACTGGCGCGAGCGCTGCTCGGGGTCGGGGATGCCGACGAGGTCGAGCAGCTCCACGACGCGTGCGCGCACGGCGTCACCGGTGCCGTAGCCGTGCACCTCGAGGGCCTCGCCGATCTGCTCGCCGACCCGCATGAGGGGGTTGAGGTTCGACATCGGGTCCTGCGGCACGAGGCCGATGCCCGCGCCACGGAGCTTCACGAGCTCGTTCTCGCCGAGTTCCGTGATCTCCCGCCCCTCGAAGCGGATGCTGCCAGCGGTGATGACGCCGTTCTCGGGCAGCAGCCGGTTGATGGCGGCGGCCGTGGTCGATTTGCCCGAGCCCGACTCGCCGACGATCGCGACGGTCTCGCCGGCTGCGACGTCGATCGAGACGTCGTCGACCGCCGTGATGAGCTCCCCGCCCGAGCGGAAGGCGATCGAGAGGCCGCTGATGCGGAGCACCGGTTCATTCGTGGTCATGGTCGCGTTCACTCCTGTGTGCTGAGGGTCGAGGCGAGCGCATCGAGCACGCGCTGCCAGTTGAGTTCGGTGGGCGCCGGCTCGGCCGCGAGCAGGCGGTTGCTCGCGAAGGCCACGGCGATGCCGCGCCCCGGCACGAAGCCGACGGCGCAGCCGGTGAATCCGGGGTGCCAGAGCAGCGGCATCCGCTCGCCCTGCACGATGAGTTCGCGGCGCCGCCAGCCGAGCGCCTGCTCGGCGTCGGGCCCGGCCGCGACGACGTCGGCCGTGACCTCGTGGTTCCAGAGCTCGGGGCGTTCGTCGGCGCGGCTGAGCGCCGCAGCGACGTCGAGCACGTCGTCGATGGAGCCGAAGAGCCCCGCGTGCCCGGCGACGCCGCCGAACGCGTGGAAGCAGTTACCGTCGTTCGCCTCGCCGCTGACGGGCGCGGTGCGCCAGGCGAAGCCCGCATCACTCCACGAGACGGGGTACGGATGCCCCGTGGCGACCATCCGGCGTTCGGCATCGTCGCCGTTCGAGCTCGTGGCCACGTCGCCCTCGACCGGCCCGTAGCCGAGCGAGCCAAGACCGATCGGGCGGGCGACGAGGTCGCGCACGGCCGTGTCGAGCGGCATGCCGGCGACCGCTTCGACGACCCGGCCGAGGTGCATGAATCCGAGGTCGGAGTAGTGCCGCCCGCTGCTCGGCGGGTAGCGCAACGGCAGGGCGTCGATCGTCGCGAGCGGATCGTCTCCCGGAGCGAGGTAGAGCGGCTGCCATTCCCAGAGCCCCGCTCGGTGCTGCAGGAGGTCGCGGACCGTCGTGCCGGCGTCGCCGCCGAAGCTCGGCACGAAGCGCGTGACGAGGTCGTCGAAGTCGAGCAGGCCCATCGACGCCAGGCGATGCAGCGCCGTGGTCGTGCCGACGACCTTGCTCACCGAGGCGAGGTCGTGCACGGTGCCGCGGTGCATCGGGGCGGCGGTCGGCTGCTCGGGTGCGGCGAGACCGGCGGCGGCCACGTGCCGTTCGCCCGCGAGATCGATGCCGATCACGCAGCCCGCGGGGGCTGCGGCACCCGGCGCGACGATGGCCTCGGCGAGGGCGACCAGGTTCTCGGGCGCGCTCATGCGGCCGTCTCGTTCATCCGGAGTTCGGCGAGCCGGATCATTCCGGACTCCGTCCACCACGGCGGAGCCTCAGCTCCGGCTCGCCGAACTCGGCTTGCGTGCGCGCTCCACCGTCGGGCAGCCAGCCGCGGCCCCGGTAGAACGCGATCGACGGCGCGTTCGCCGCGAAGACCCAGAGTGCGACCGACGCGGCACCGCCGTCGATGAGCGTTGCATATGCGGCGTCGAGCAGGCGCGTGCCGAGGCCGAGGCCCCGGGCGTCGGGCGACACGTAGAGCGAGTGCACCGCGC
Organism: Agromyces sp. NPDC056389; assembly: GCF_042262385.1. Lineage (NCBI taxonomy): Bacteria > Bacillati > Actinomycetota > Actinomycetes > Micrococcales > Microbacteriaceae > Agromyces > Agromyces sp. NPDC056389. The sequence continues at coordinate 427,728 of NZ_JBHJPN010000003.1, read as the reverse complement.
CGCCGTCGCCCTCCGGCTCGGGCGCGAACCGCGTGACGCCCTGCACGAGGCCGTCGTGCTCGGCGACGAGCACCGTGCCCTCGGTCGACGCGAGCACCCGGCGCCAGAGCGCCTGCGCCCGGTCGTCGGTCATCGCCTCGATCGCGGTGGCCGGCAGCACGCCGACGTAGCTCTCACGCCAGCAGGCGAGGAACACGGCGACGATCGCGTCGCGGTCGTCGCTCGTCGCGGTTCGAAGCGTCACGGGCACGGCTCAGCGACCCGCCTCGAGCACGAGCGAGCGCAGGCCGTCGACCGGCTGCGGCAGCATGAGCGGGCCGTCACCCGGCGCGATCGTGCCGAGGATGCGCGGGGCGCGGGCACCCGTGCCGCCGGGAACCGTCGCCGGGATGCCGTGCAGCGTGCACCAGCCGATGAGCGCGAAGGCGATGGCCTCCTTGCTGTCGGCGGGCGCACCGAGTTCGTCGGCGAGGACCACCTCGACCTCGGGGAGTGCTGCGCGGAGTCCGTCGAGGATCAGCGGATTGCGGCATCCGCCGCCCGAGGCCGCGAGGAAGCCGATGCCGGCCGCCCGCACGTCGCGGGCGACCGTCTGCACCGTGAGCTCGGTGAGCGTGCGCACGAGGTCGGCGACCTCGATCGAACGGCCGAGGCGGGCCTCGGCGTCGCGCACGTAGGCGAGGTGGAAGTGCTCCTTGCCCGTGCTCTTCGGGGCGGTCAGCGCATAGTACGGGTCGGCGAGGAGCAGCGCGAGGAGCTCCTCGTCGACGGTGCCGCCCGACGCGATGCGGGCGTCGTCGTCGTAGCCGAGGTCGTTCAGGCCCTCGTCGACGACGACCGCGTCGACGAGCGCGTTCGACGGGCCGATGTCGTAGGCGACGAGCGATCCCTCGCCCACGACGGTCATGTTCGAGATGCCGCCGAGGTTCAGCGCGGCCGAGACGCCCGAGCGGCCGCGGAGCAGCAGCTCGTCGAGGAAGGAGACGAGCGGGGCGCCGTGGCCGCCGGCGACGATGTCGCGGATGCGCACGTCGGAGACCACTGGCACTCCGAGGAGTTCGGCGATCCACGCCGGCTGGCCGATCTGGAGCGTGCCGAGCGCGTGCGCGCCGTCGACCCAGTGGTAGACGGTCTGGCCGTGCGAGGTGACCGCGTCGACCCCGCCGACGGCGTCGCTCGCGGCGAGGGCGGCATCGGCGAACGCCTGGCCGATGAGCGTGTCGAGCTCGCAGATCTCGGCGAGCGTCGTCTGCGCGGGCGGCAGCGCGGCGATCAGCCGCTCTCGCAGCGCGGGTGCGTACGACGTCGTCGCGTCATGGAGCACTCGCCCCGAGAGCACGCCGTCGCGCTCGGTGAACTCGACGACGGCGACGTCGATGCCGTCGTGCGAGGTGCCGGAGATCATTCCGAGGACGCGCATCATGCACCGTCCATCGCGGGTCGGAGCCGGCCGCCGGCCGCTGCCAGGCGCGACTCGGCCTCGGCCTGCGAGAGGCCGCGGGCGAGCACGAGCACCGAGGACTTCACGTCGTAGTCGTTGCCCTCGAGGGTCGACTCAGCCTGCTCGCGCGTCACGCCGGCGATCTCGGCCACCATGCGCACCGCGCGGTCGCGGAGCTTGTGGTTCGTGGGCTTCAGGTCGACCATGAAGCTGCCGTAGGTCTTGCCCTGCCGCACCATCACGATCGTCGAGAACATGTTGAGCACGAGCTTCTGCGCCGTGCCGGCCTTCAGCCGCGTCGAGCCCGTCAGCACCTCGGGGCCGACGGCCACCTCGATGGGGAACTCGGCCGCGGCGCTCAGTGCCGTGTCGACGTTGCACGAGAGGCCGACCGTGAGGGCCCCGAGCCCGCGAGCCCGCTCGATGGCCGCGATGACGTACGGGGTGCGACCGCTCGAGGCGATGCCGATCACCGTGTCGAGCGGCCCGATGTTCGCCGCGTCGACCGCGGCGGCCCCGGCGTCCGCATCGTCTTCGGCGCCCTCGGTCGGGGTGACGATGGCGGAGGCGCCGCCGGCCATGATCGCGAAGACCAGCTCGGGCGGCGTGCTGAACGTCGGCGGGCACTCCGAGGCGTCGACCACGGCGATGCGGCCGGGGGTGCCCGCGCCGACGTAGACGAGGCGCCCGCCACGCGACATCCGCTCGCTCGCGGCCTCGATCGCCGGAACGATCTGCGGCAGGGCGCGATTGACGGCGCCGGGCACCGTGGCATCGGCCTCGTTCATGGCCGCGGCGATCTCCGCGACGCTCATGCGGTCGAGCTCCGCGTAGCGCGGGTTGCTCGCCTCGGTGGCGAGGTTCGCCAGGTCGTCGTCGAGCGTGCTCATTTCTTTCCTCTGTTTCTGGGGTCGAGTGCGTCGCGGAGGCCGTCTCCGAGGAGGTTCAGTCCGACGACGAGGAGGACGACGACCGCGCCGGGCGCGATCATGGTCCACGGCGCGATGCCGATGAGGGTGCGCGCCTCGAAGATCATGGAGCCGAGCGAGGGGGCCGGCGGCGGGGTGCCGAGGCCGAGGAAGCTCAGGGAGGCCTCGGTCAGCACCGCCCACGAGAGCGACAGCGTCACCTGCACGATGATGATCGAGGTGATGTTGGGCAGCACGTGGCGGAACATCACCATCGAGCGGCTCTGCCCCGTGCTCGTGGCGGCCTTCACGTACTCGATCTCGCGGAGCGAGAGCACCGGTCCGCGGGTCACGCGGATGAAGATCGGCACGTACACGATCGCGATGGCCACGGCGATCGTGAACCAGTTGCGATCGAACACCGAGGCGAGCGACAGCGCGAGGAGCAGCGGGGGGAACGCGAACAGCACGTTCGTCACGCCCGAGATCACGCCGTCGGAGACGCCGCGGTAGAACCCAGCGACGAGACCGCAGAAGGTGCCGACGAGCGTGGCGAACGCCACCGCGACGAGCGAGATGAGCGCCGAGTTGGTGACACCAGCTGCGACCCGGGAGAACACGTCGCGGCCGAACTGGTCGGTGCCGAACCAGTGCTCGGCCGACGGCGGCTGGAGTCTGGCCGGCGGATCCTGGGCGATCGGATCGTAGGGCAGCAGGCCGAACGCCGAGAGCAGGCTGAGCAAGCCCAGCACGACGACGATGATGAGGCCGACGAGGCCGCTCCGGCTGCGGAGGAGGAGGCGAACGCGCTCCATGGTCCGTCCGCCGCCGGGAGCGAGGGTCGCGGTCTGAGTGATGTCGGTCATGCGGCACGCACCCTCGGGTCGATCATGCGGTAGAGCACATCGGTCAGCAGGTTCACGATCACGAACGAGAGCGCGATGATCAGCACGGTGCTCTGCACGAGCGCGTACTCCTTCTGCTGGATGCCGAGCAGCACCTGGCGGCCGATGCCCGGCAGCGAGAAGATCTGCTCGACGACGACGGCGCCGCCGAGCAGGTAGCCGAACTGCAGGCCGGTCATCGTGACGATCGGAACGAGCGCGTTGCCGAGCACGTGCTTGGCCTGGAGGCGGCGGGGCGGCACCCCCTTGGCCTTCGCCGTGCGGATGAAGTCGTTCGACCGGATCTCGAGCACCGCGGTGCGCGTCGTGCGCATGATCGGAGCGGCGATGCCGAATCCGAGCACGATCGACGGCAGCAGCATCTGCTGCAGGTTCAGCCACGGGTTGTCGAGGAAGTAGGCGTAGCCCTCGCCGTTCGGGTTGAACCCAAGGCTCGACGCGAGCACTGCGAGCAGCGTCGTCGCGAGCAGGAAGGCGGGGATCGAGAGGCCGGCGAGGCCGACGACCTGGCCGAAGGCGTCGCGGGGCGAGTCGGGCTTCGACGCCGACAGCATGCCGAGCGGGATGCCGATGAGGAGCGCGAGCACGATCGAGAAGATCGCCAGCTCGATGGTGACCGGCAGCGACTGCGCCGTCAGCTCGAGCACGCTCTGCTGCGCGCGGGCCGAGAAGCCGAGGTTGCCGGTGAAGATGTTGCCGAGCCAGCTGAAGAACTGCACGATGAGCGGCTGGTCGAGGCCGTAGTACGCCTCGAGCTGCTGTTGCTGGGCCGGGGTGAGTGCCGCGGCCTCGGTTCCGAGGCCCGCCGTGATCTGGTTGCCGGGGATCGCCCGCAACATGATGAAGACGAACACGGCCACGCCGAGCAGCGTCGCCAGTGCGGCGAGGATGCGCCGGAGCACCGGGTTCCTGAAGAGTCGTCGAAGCATGGTCTTCCGTGGGTTGAGCCGAACGGCGCGGCGCATGTGTGGGGCGCCGCGCCGTTCGGGGTCTTAGTTGACCGTCGTGGTGCGGAGGTACTGCAGCGACCCGTTGGCCATGGGCGTGAAGCCCTGCACCTCGGATGCGGCTGCCGTGTACGAGTAGCTCGTGAAGAGCCAGATCCACGCGGCGTTGTCTTCGAGGTTCTCCGAGATCTGCGCGTAGATGTCCTTGCGCTCATCGGGGTCGGAGCTCTGCTTGCCCTCGGCGAACAGCGCGTCGAGCTCGGGCGAGCTGTACCCGGCGACCTGGTTCAGGTTGCCCGTGCTCGTGAAGTAGCGACCGTACATGCCGTCGGGGTCGGGGCGACCGCCGTTGAGGGCGACCGCGGCGTCGAAGTCGGCGGCGATCCAGCGGTCGACGAAGGCGCCCGACTCGAGCACCTCGAGCTCGAGGGTGATGTTCGCCTCGGCGAGCTGCGCCTTGAGGTTCTGCGCCTCGTTGACGCTCGTGGCGTACTCGCCCTGCGAGACGATCGTCTTGATCGTCACGCCGTCGGACTTGCCGGCCTTGTCGAGGTAGTCGGCGGCCTTGTCGAGGTCGCGCTCGGGGCAGGGGCGGGCGTCGGCGTCGGAGCGGTAGGCCGGCGACGTGATCGGGCCGGTCACCTCGCCCTCGCTGAGGGCGGCGGTGTCGAGCACCTCCTGACGGTCGACGGCGCACTGGATCGCGAGGCGCACGTTGACGTCGGCGAGGTCGCCGCGACGGGCGTTCAGCTGCAGCGCGTGGTAGCTGAGCTGCGGGGTCTTCTCGATCGAGACGGTGCCGCTCTCGGCGGTCTGCGCGACGAGCGGGTCGTCGAACACCGCGAGCTGCACGTTGCCCGACTGCATCGCCGAGACGATCGAGGACTCGTCGGGGATGACGCGGAACTCGACCGTGTCGAGCTTGGCGGCGTCGCCCCAGTAGGCGTCGTTCTTGGCGAGGGTCAGCGACTGGCTGGCCTTGCGGTCCTCGAGCACGAAGGGCCCGGTGCCGTTCGGCGTGGTGTTCAGCTCGGCCTCGGTGTCGTCGGACGAGAGCATCGCCATGTTGATGACGGCGAGGTTCGCCGGCAGGGCGGCGTCGGGTGCGGTCAGCGTGAGCACGACGGTCTGCTCGTCGGGCGCCTCGATGCCGGCGACCGACGCGAGCGAGGTGCGCGAGACGGCTGCGGTCGCCTCGGCCTGGATGGCCTCGAGCGAGAACTTCACGTCTTCGGAGCCGAACGTCGACCCGTCGGCGAAGGTCACGCCCTCGCGGAGCTTGAAGGTCACGGTCAGGCCGTCCTCCGACGCCTCCCACGACTCGGCGAGCCCGGGCACGACGTTCAGGTCGGCGTCGAACTCGGTGAGGGTGCCGTACAGGTTCTGCAGCACGTTGACGGCCTGGAACTGCGTGGCCTTCCAGGGGAACAGCGTGTCGGGGTCGCTCGTGACGCCGACGACGAGCGAGCCGCCTGCTGCACCCGCCTCGGTGGGGGCGGGCTTGGCCGAGCTGCAGCCGGTGATCGTCAGGGCGACGGCCGCTGCCAGGCCGACGGCTGCGAGGGCGCCGCGTGCACCGCGGTTGCCTCCGTTCATGGGGGAACTCCTCAGGGCTAGGTGCTGCCTCGTCCGGGTGGTACTGCGCTGTGTGCGCCGGCTCGAAGAGCATCGATGATCTCGGTAGGTCACAAAAGTACATCACATCAGCTAGGCGTGTAACAAAATTTCTTCTATTGTTGTCAGCACCGCCCCCGTTGGGGCATCGAGTGTCGTCGACGAGGAGAGCTGATGCCCACTCACGAGCCCAGGGCCGATGAGCCCGGCCAGCGCCCCGTGCTCGTGCGCATCCGCGCGATCCTGCCCGAACTGCGCCCGAGCGAGCAGCGCATCGCCTCGCTGTTCGTGTCGGAGCCCGCGGTGATCGCCGAGCTGTCGATCGCCGAGCTCGCGGCGCGCTGCGACACCTCGACGACCTCGGTCGTGCGCTTCTGCAAGCGCATGGGATACGAGCACTTCAAGGACCTCCGCATGGACGTGCTCCGCGACGTCGCACGCGAGACGTTCGAGACGGCCGGCCTTCCCGAGATCTCGGGCGACATCGACCGCGATGACACGCTCGACGACATCGTGGCGAAGGTCTCGATGGCCGAGACGCTCTCGATCGCCGACACGGCGAAGGTGCTCGACATCGGCGCCCTGCAGGCCGCGGTCGACGCGGTGGGCGCGTCTGCCCGCGTCGACATCTTCGGCGTCGGCGCGAGCTCGTTCGTCGGACTCGACCTGCAGCAGAAGCTCACGCGCATCGGCCGCACCGCACTCAACTGGTCGGACCCGCACGCAGCATGGACCTCGGCGGCGACGCTCCGCCCCGGTGCCGTCGCGATCGCGGTCTCACACAGCGGCGGCACCGTCGACACCATCGAGTACCTCGCGATCGCCCGCGCCGCGGGCGCCACGACGATCGCGATCACCAATCACGACCACGCCCCGCTCGCCGAGCAGGCCGACATCGTGCTGACCACCGCCGCCCGCGAGACCGGGTTCCGCTCAGGTGCACTCGGCAGCCGCATCGCGCAGCTCATGGTCGTCGACTGCGTCTTCATCGGCGTCGCGCAGGCGAGCTACGACCAGTCGATGGAGGCGATCCGCAACACCTACGCAGCGGTGCACCACCTCCGCGCGCGCCGCCCGTGACCCCGGCGATCCGAGGGCTCTCCGCCGCGTTCGCCGGCATGGGCGCAACCGCGGCGGCCATCCCCGCCGTGCTCCCGTTGGTCGAGCAGAGCGTCGGGGCATCCGTCGTCTCGGCCATCCCGGCCCTCTTCGGCGGCCTGCTCGTCGGCGTGCTCGCCTCGGGACTCGTGCTGCGTCGCGTGCGTGCGCTGCACCTCGCGGCGATCGGATGCCTCGTGCAGGCCGTCGCGCTCTGCGGCGGCGCCCTCGCCGACACCGCCCCGGCGTTCGTCGCCTTCGCCGCCCTCGCCGGCCTCGGGTTCGGGTTCACCGAAGCATCCGCGAGCGTCGCCTCGAAGGCCGCCTCGACCTCGTCGACCGCCGCCATCCTCACCGCGCTCACGGCGACGGTCGCGGTCACCGCGGCACTCACGCCGCTCCTCGTCGCGCTCGCCGCCGGCATCGAACGACCCTCGCTCGTGCTCCTCGTGGTCGCCGTCGCGCAGTCCGCCGCGGCCGTCGCGCTGTTCGCCGGCGCTCGCGGCACCGCAGCACCCGTGCGCAGAGAGCGGGGGCGCCGGCGCGGCCTCCGTCGTGCGAGCGTGCTGGCGCTCCTGCCGCTCGCAGTCGCACTCCCCCTCTACGTCGGCGTCGAGACCGTGTTCGCCGGGTGGTCGGCCGTGATCCCCGCCGAACTGCTCCGGGTCGACCCCGCGGCGGCGGCGATCGGCACCTCGGTGTTCTGGGGACTCATGGCCGTCGGCCGGTTCGTCTCCTCGGCCATGCTGCGCAGCGGCGTCTCGACCCGGCGGGCGCTGCTCGGCGGCATGCTCACCGCAGCGGTGGTGCTCGGCGTCGCCGCCGTGGTCACCCCGACGGCTCCCGCCTTCGGACTCGTCGCGATCGCCGTCGCCGTCGTCGCCCTCGCCCCGACCTACGCGCTCACGGTGGGGCTCGCGCTCGACCGCCTCGACGACGACGAAGCCGCGCAGGCGACCGGGGTGCTCGTGGCCTGCGGCGCCGCCGGCGGCAGCTTCGTGCCCGCCGCGATCCTGTTCCTCACCGACGATCCCACCGCCCCCGCGACCTTCGTTGCGACCGCCGTCATCTGCCTCGTGGTCGCCGCCCTCTCGGCGATCCGCGTGCGCACCGCAATCCCAGCAGTCACAGGAAGCCGCATCGCATGACCGTGTCAGCCACCGCCCACCGCTCCGCCGTCGACCCCGGCGACACCCGTCTCGCCGCCGAGCTCGAGCGGGTGCTCGGCTCGACGGCCCCGGCTTCCGGTTCGGCGGCCCCGGAGCGCGGCTCGACCGCCTCGGATGTCTCGGTCGCCGAGTTCGATCGCATCGTCGCGGGCGTCGACGCCTCGCACGTGCTGCTGACCCCCTCGGCGGTCGTCACGCCGCGCGACCTCGAGCAGGTCGCCGCGGTGCTCCGCTTCGCGGCAGAGGCCGGGCTCGGGGTCACGGTGCGCTCGGGTGGCACGAGCCTGTCGGGCCAGGCCTCGACCGAGGGCATCCTGCTCGACACGCGCACCGCATTCCGCCGCATCCAGCCCGAGTCCGGCGGCGACCGCGTCCGCGTGCAGCCCGGCGCGACGGTGCGGCAGGTCAACGCACGACTCCTCCGTCACGGCCGGAAGCTCGGTCCCGACCCGGCCAGCGAGATCGCCGCGACGATCGGCGGCGTGATCGCGAACAACTCGAGCGGCATGGCCTGCGGCACGCACCACAACAGCTACCGCACGCTCGCCTCGCTCACCTTCGCGCTGCCGAGCGGCACGATCGTCGACACCTCGCTGCCCGATGCCGACCAGCGGCTCGCTTTCGCAGAGCCCGCGCTGCACGCCGGACTCGCGCGGCTCCGCGACCTCGTGCAGGGCAGGCCCGACCTGCGCACCGAGATCGAGCGGCAGTACCGCGGCAAGAACACGATGGGCTACGGCCTGAACTCCTTCCTCGACTTCGCCGAACCGGTCGAGATCCTCGCGCACCTCATGGTCGGCAGCGAGGGCACGCTCGGCTTCGTCGCCGAGGCGGTCTTCGACACCGTGCCGATCGCGTCGTGCATCGCGACGGCGCTCGTCGTCTTCCCGACGCTCGACGCGGCCACCGGCATCCTCCCGGTGCTCGTCGAGACGGGCGCCGCCACCCTCGAGCTGATGGATGCCGCGTCGCTCCGCGTGATCCAGGCCGACCCCGCGGCATCCGGCATCATCGACGACGTCGTGATCGACGGGCACGCCGCCCTCCTCGTGGAGTACCACGGCCGCGACGACGACGACCTCGCCGCGCAGCTCGCCCTCGCCGGTGCCGCCCTCGCCGCCGCCGCCGCGCCCGCGCTCGACGTCACCCGCGATCCGAAGGAGCGCGCCCGCCTCTGGCACTTCCGCAAGGGCCTCTACGCGGCGATCGCCGGTGCGCGGCGGCCGGGCACCACCGCGCTGCTCGAGGACATCGCCGTGCCCGTCGAGCAGCTGGCCGCGACGTGCGCGGCGCTCCAGACCCTCTTCGATCGCCACGGCTACGCCGACGCGGTCATCTTCGGGCACGCGAAGGACGGCAACATCCACTTCCTCCTCACCGAGGACTTCACCGCAGCCGACGCGATCCTCCGACAGGAGCGCTTCACCGAGGAGCTCGTCGACCTCGTGCTCGGCGCAGGGGGAACCCTGAAGGCCGAGCACGGCACCGGCCGGATCATGGCGCCCTTCGTCGAGCGACAGTTCGGCGCCGAGCTCTACGCCGTCATGCGCGAGGTCAAGGCGCTCTGCGACCCCGCGGGCGTGCTGAACCCCGGCGTGCTGCTCACCGACTCGCCGACCGCCCACCTCGAGCACCTGAAGCTCACGCCCGAAGTCGAGACAGAGGTCGACCGCTGCGTCGAGTGCGGCTACTGCGAGCCGGTCTGCCCGAGCAAGGACGTCACGATCACCCCGCGCCAGCGCATCGCGGTGCGCAGGGCGCGGGCCGCGGCGCGGGCTGCCGGCGACACCGCCCTCGACGCCCGCCTCGCCGCCGCCGAGGACTACGCCTCGGTCGAGACGTGCGCCGCCGACGGCATGTGCCAGACCGCGTGCCCCGTGATGATCAACACGGGCGACCTCGTGCGGCGCCTGCGCGAGCAGGAGGCGAACGCCCCCACCCGCACGATCGCCGCGGGGCTCGCGAAGGCCTGGGGGCCGGTGACGCGGGGTGCCGCCCTCGCCCTCAGCGCCGCGAAGGCCGTGCCGCCGATCGCCACCGCGGCGAGCGCGGCCGGACGCGCAGTGCTCGGCAGCGACGTCGTGCCGCAGTGGACGGCCGACCTGCCGCGCGGCGGGGCCAAGCGCGCCCACGCCTCGGCGGCCACCGGCGACGTGGTCTTCTTCTCGGCGTGCGTCGGCTCGATGTTCGGGCCCGAGGGTGACGGCATCGGCGCGGCATCCGCGTTCCGCCTGCTCTGCGAGCGCGCCGGAGTCGAACTCGTCACTCCCGACGGCATCGACGGGCTCTGCTGCGGCACGCCGTGGAAGTCGAAGGGCCTGGCGGCCGGCTACGCCACCGCGATCGAGAGGACCGTGCGCGCGCTGCTCGCCGCCTCCGACGGCGGGCGCCTGCCGATCGTCTGCGACAACTCCTCGTGCACCGAGGGCCTCGTGCACGCGCTCGAGAACGTCGGGGAGCTCGACGGCGCTCCCGTCTCGCTCCGCATCGTCGACGCCGTCGACTTCGCGGCCGAGCGACTGCTGCCGGCCCTCGACGTCGGCGAGCGCCTCGACTCGCTCGCGCTGCACCCGACCTGCTCGAGCACGCGGCTCGGTTCGAACGACCACTTGCGACAGCTCGCGAGCGCGGTGGCCGTCGACGCGGTGGTTCCGGATGCGTGGGGCTGCTGCGCCTTCGCGGGCGACCGCGGCATGCTGCACCCCGAGCTGACGGCGTCGGCGACCGCGGCCGAGGCGGCGGAACTCGCCGAACGCGACTTCGACGCGCACGCCTCGTGCAACCGCACGTGCGAGATCGGCATGACGCGCGCGACGGGAGAGCCGTACGTGCACATCCTCGAGCTGCTCGAACGCGCGACCCGCTGAGGCGGAGGCCGTACCCGCTGCTTCAGCCGATGCGGAGCACCACGCTCCCCCGCTTGCGCCCGGTGTCGACGTAGCGGTGGGCCTCGACGATCTCGTCGAGATCGAAGGTGCGGTCGATGACCGGCCGCAGTGCGCCGGATTCGGCGAGCGCCGCGAGCCGTTCCATGCCCGTCCGGCCCATGGCGGCGCCGCGGTGGTCGACCACGAGGCCGCTCCGGCGCGCCTGCACTCCGGAGAGCAGCATGCCGAACAGGTCGGCGATGACGAGCAGAAGCGCCCCGCCCGGACGGAGCAGGTGGGCGACGCGGCCGAACGGCGCGTTGCCGACGCACTCCACGATCACGTCGTAGCGCGGGCCGTCGGGCCGACCGCCGGTGCGATCGTCCGACCGGCCGACCGCCGCGAAGTCTCCACGCGTGTAGTCGACGACCTCGCGCGCGCCGAGGGAGCGCACGAGTTCGGCGTTCCGCCCGCTCGTCACCGCGGTCACGTGCGCGCCCAGGGCCGACGCGAGCTGCACGACCGCCGTGCCCACCGCCCCCGAGGCGCCGTTCACGAGCACTCGGCTGCCAGGCCCGATCGCGACCACGTCGAGGTAGCGCAGGGCGGTGTGACCGCCGAACACGATTGCGGCGGCCTCGTCGAACGAGAGGTTCGCCGGCTTCGGCGCGACGTCGCCCTCGGCGTCGATGACGACGAACTCCGCGTGGCAGCCCATGCGCGCACCGCGCATCACGATGACCTCGTCGCCGGGCGCGAATCGGGTGACGCCATCGCCGATGCGTTCGACGACCCCGGCGGCCTCCATGCCGAGCACGGGCTTCCTGGGGCGGAACACGCCGATGACCGGCCCGACGGCGAGCCCGAGTCCGCGCGGCACGTCGCGGCTCCGCACTCGGTGGTCGGCGATGCTCACGGTCGACGCGTGCACGCGCACGAGGAGTTCCCCGGGCCCCGGCTCGGGCCTCGGCACCTCGGCGACCTGCACGACCTCTGGACCTCCGAAGCGCGCTGCGACGGCGGCACGCATCGTCGTGACGGTGGCGGATGCCGCCGGCTGGAGTGATTCGGTGGACATGTGGGCTCCCTTACGTTGTAAGACTTACGGCGTAAGATACGCCGCCGACGACGCGGCGTCCAGTCCCCGAGGACAATTGCCTGACGTTGTAAGGTGAGGGCATGCCGCAACGGTCCGTCGCACGTCCCCAGTTGACTCGCGAGAGCGTGCTGCAGGCCGCGCTCCTGGTGGCCGACCGCGACGGCATCGAGGCGCTCACGATGCGCGCGCTCGCCGAGCAGCTCGGCGTCGAGGCGATGTCGATCTACTACCACCTGCCGAACAAGGACGCGATCCTCGACGGACTCGTCGAGGTCGTCTTCGCCGAGATCGAGCGCGAGGTCGGCGGGTCCGCGCCTCCCCCGGCGACGGATGCCGCGAGCTGGGCGTCGGCACTCCGCGAACGCATCCTCGGTGCGAGGCGCGTGCTGCTGCGGCATCCGTGGCTGCCGAACGTCATGAACGCGCGCGGCGCATCCGGACCCAACGCGATGCGCCACGTCGACGGCGTCGTCGGCATCATGCGCGCCGGCGGAATGTCGCACGACCTCATCCACCACTCGTTGCACGCGATCGGCAGCCGGATGTACGGCTATGTGCAGGAGCTCAGCGACGACGGGGCGGCCCCTGCGCCGCGTGAGCTCGAACAGCTCGCCATGCTCGCGCCGCATCTCGCGGCGATGCTCGCCGACGTGGTGCACGACGATCCCGAGTCGACGCTCGGCTGGTGCGACGACCAGACGGAGTTCGAGTTCGGGCTCGACCTGCTGCTCGAGGGGCTCGAGCGGCGCCGTGCCGCGCAGACCGCCTGACCGCTTGCAGCGCTCGCTCTCGGAACGACAGAGCTCAGAGCGCCCCGGTCGCCGCCGTCTCGAGCACGCGAGGCGTGCCGTCGAAGACGAGCAGCCGGTCGGCGAGCTTGTCGACGAAGAACCGGTCGTGGCTGACCACGATGACCGCGCCCGGGAAGTGGGTCAGCGCCCGCTCCATGACCTGCGTCGAGGTGATGTCGAGGTGGTTCGTCGGCTCGTCGAGCACGATCACCGCGGCCCCCGAGAGCAGGCACTGCGCGATCGCGACCCGTGCGCGCTGCCCGCCCGAGAGCGTGCCGATCTTCTGCTTCAGGTCGGCCTCCGAGAACTGCAGCATCGCGAGGAACCGGTTCACGCTCTTCTTCGTCGCGGTGAACGCGAGCGAGTCGGGGTAGGCGTTCACCGCATGGCCGACGGTGTCCTCCAGGTCGAGCTCGGCGTAGACCCGGTTGTACGAGACGTACCTGGCGCCCTTCGCCCAGCGCACCGAGCCGAAGTCGGCCTCCGTCTCGCCGGTCAGCACGTCGAGCAGCGTCGACTTGCCCGAGCCGTTCGAGCCGAGCACGGCGACCCGGTCGCCCCGGCGCAAGTCGAACGAGAGGCCCTCGAACAGCGGCGCACCGCCGAAGCCCTTCGTCAGCCCCGTCACGGTGAGCAGGTCGTTCGAGACCCGCAGCCCCTCGTAGATGCCCGTGATGATCTGGTCGATCGGGCGCGGCGCCTGCCGCTTCTTGATGTCGGCGAGCCGGCGTGCGACCGCGTTCGACGGGTTGCGGGCGGCCTCGCGTCGTGCGGCCGATGCGGCCTGCTCGTACGCGAGCAGCTCCTCTTCGTGCGCGAACTGCTTCTCGAGCATCTTCAGCCGCGACTGCTTCGCGTGCACGTAGGCCGAATAGTCGCCCTCGTACTCCTGCAGGCGGTAGTTCTCGAGCTCGATGATGCGGGTGACGACCCCGTCGAGGAACTGGCGGTCGTGCGACACGACGAGCACGGCGCCAGCGAACGACGAGAGCCAGTTCTCGATCCACTTCACGCCGTCGAGGTCGAGGAAGTTCGTCGGCTCGTCGAGCAGCAGCACGTCGGGCGACTGCACGAGGATCTGGGCGAGGGCGGCGCGGTTGCGCCATCCGCCCGACAATCGCCCGACGGCCAGGGCGCGGCGCTCCTCGTCGAAGCCGAGGCGGGTGAGCACCGTGTCGATCGTGGTCTCGTAGGTCCAGCCGCCGATGTGGTCCATGCGCTCGAAGAGCTCGCCCTGCTCGGTGAGCAGCCGGGTCATCGCGTCATCCGCCATCGGTTCGGCCAGCGCCATGCCGATCTCGTCGAGGCGGGCCTGCGTCTCGTGCACCTGCGCGAAGTGCCCGCTCAGGATCTGCTGGATGCTCTGCTCGCCGTCGAGTTCGGAGAACTGCGAGAAGTACCCGATCGTGGTGCCGAGCGTGACGTCGCGGGTGCCGCCGCCCGGTTCGCGCCGCCCGAGCACGACCTCGAGCAGGCTCGTCTTGCCGGTGCCGTTCTTGCCGATGAGCCCGACCCGGTCGCCCTGCTTGAGCTTCAGGAAGGCCTCCTTCAGCACGGGTCGCCCGTCGAACTCGATGCTGACGTCGTTCAGGCGGATCAGGCTCACGGAGGTCCTTGCGGTGAAGAGGCGGAGAGATTCGGCGAGACGGATGCCTCGAGCCGCGGCCAACTCTACCGACGCCGCCTGCGCGAACGGTGGCCGCGGCGCATTCGGCCCCGAATGGATCCGGCGCCCGATCTGGGGGTGCCGCCGGGGTGGTGCGCCGTCGATGCGAGGAGCAGACTCGCAATCGAGCCGTCGGGACGCCGTCGGCGGGAGGCCGAAGCCGGCGTCGGCGGGAGGAACCATGGGCGACGCGCAACCACCGCGACCTGCACCCGACGAACGATTCGCGCCCGTCTTCGGCGCCGCGGCGTTCGAGAGCGATTCCCCGGGCGCCGTCAGCAGCCGGGCCGGCCACTTCCTCTCGATGGGCACCGCGGCCTTCGGATCGCGGGAGCAGACCGCCGATGTGCGCGATGACGCCGAGACGCTCGGCGTGCCGTTCGTGGTTCCGGCGACCGAAGGCGACCTGCTCTGGAGCGACCAGTCGAACCTCGACCGGCTCACTCGCTTTGCACTGCAGGACCACGGGGCATCCGACGCCCGCGACTGGCAGGGCGGGGCGCCGCCTCGAGCCGACGACGAACTCGCGCTCTGGCACAACGTCGAGCTGACGCACTCGGTGCCGTCGCTGCTCGCCCTGCTGAATCACGCGCGCGGCAGCGAGCACGAGCTCGTGCGCGTCGCCGCCGCGACCGCGCTCCGTGCGTTCAGCAGCGGCGCGCTGGACGCGGCCGACGAGGTGCTCGCGGGGGCGACCACCTCGGCCGACGAGCACGTGGCCGCGATCGCGAACACCGCGTTGCGCCGAAGCGACGGCGGCGGGTCGGAACCGGTGCAGCCGACGCGCTCACCGACGAGCGGTGGGGCTCCGACGGCCTTCGCCGCCGCAGAGGTGAGCCTCGCCATCCACGGCACGTGGGCCCAGGTCACCGCGGACCCCTGGTATGCGCCGGGTGAGCCGCTGCACAACCACATCCGCGACGTCTCGACCCCGAACCTCTATGACGAGAGCGACTACTACACCTGGAGCGGCGAGTACTCGCAGTTCGCCCGAGACGTCGGCTCGGCCGAGCTGCCGATCTGGAGGAACGCGCTCGCCCTCCCCCCGTTCGACACCGTCTTCGCCCACAGCCACGGCGGCAACGTCGCACTGACCGCGGCGGCGAATGGCGAGCGCATCCGCATGCTCGTGCTCATGCACACCCCCGCCCTGCCGCGGCCGGACGAGCAGTGGGAGGCGATCCGAGCGCACGTGGGCCGCACCGTCGTGATGCGGACCCGGCTCGACCACGTCGTGCTCGCCGACGGTCTCGTCAACGGGAGTTCGCAGCGATTCGATCAGAACAGGCTTCCGCACCACCCGGTCGTGCTGCACTGGGCCAACCCCGACGCCTGGTTCTCGCACAGCTTCTTCACCGAGCTCGGGAGCTGGCTGAAGTACGATCTCGCCGGCACGGTCATCAGGCAGCACCGCTATGCCGAGCAACTCGTGCAACGGACGTCGTGACCGCTCAGCCGTACTCGGCGAGCGCGGCCTCGACCATCGCCAACCGGGCGGCTCGGTCGCCGCTCACCTCGATGACCCGAGTCCCTTCGCCGACCAGGTCGGGGTCGTCGCACAGCTCGAGCAGCGCGTCGTTCATCGCCTCGCGCAGCTCGGGGTCCTCGTCGTCGCCGATGCTGATCGCGTCGCGGTGCGCGAGCGGCAGCACCACGAGCAGGTCGACGTGCCGCATCGCCGTCGCCGCGATTCCGAATCCGCGATCGAGCAGCGCCTCCGAGCGGCCGCCGCGTCGCAGCTCGACGAGCGCGGCGAGGTAGGCGAGGAAGTCGATCGGCCCGCGCTCGGCCATGACCGGATGCCCCGTGGCATCCGTCGCCGCCAGCCTCCGTGCGCTCGAGACCAGCTGTTCGAAGAACGTCGAGGCATCGGGCTCGTCGAGCGCGTCGTCGACGAACTCGAACGGATCGCCCCACCGCTCGTACTCGCCGTGCACCGCGAGCAGGTCATCGATGAGCGTGGTCTTGCCGCTGGCGTGGGTGCCCGAGACGACGATGCGCATGCCCGGATTCTAGGGGCACGACCCCGCGCTGCCTCGATCACGGGACGGGATCGGAAGGTTCTCGGCGCCCGCCGCGTTGCCCACTGCATGAGAGCGATCGCGTACGCCAAGACCGGGGACTCGTCCGTGCTGCACCTCGTCGAGCGGGAGATGCCCGAACCGGGCGATGGTGAAGTGCGTGTGCGCATCGCCGTGTCGGGCGTCAACCCGACCGACTGGAAGGCGAGGGCCGGTTCACGGCCGGGCGGAGCGACGCCGTTCGCGGAGGTCGTGCCGAACCAGGACGGCGCCGGCGTCGTCGACGCCGTCGGCCGCGGCGTGGCCGGGTTCGCGGTCGGCGACCGGGTCTGGGCCTATCTCGCTGCGCACGAACGACCGACCGGCACAGCGCAGCAGTTCGCGGTGCTCTCCGCCGAGCACGTGGTGCCCCTGCCGGATGCCGCGAGCTTCGACCTCGGCGCCTCCCTCGGCGTGCCCGCCATGACGGCGCACCGCGCGCTCACCGTCGCCGAGGCGGGTCCGTCCCGACTCGGCCCCGGCGCGCTCGACGGCCGCACGGTGCTCGTCGCCGGTGGCGCCGGCGCCGTCGGGCACGCGGCCATCCAGCTCGCCCGCTGGTCGGGAGCCACGGTCATCACGACGGTCAGCTCCCCCGAGAAGGCCGCTCTCGCGACCGCGGCCGGAGCCCACCACGTCGTGAACTACCGCACCGACGACGCCGCGGCCGCGATCCGCACCATCGCCCCGCACGGTGTCGACCAGATCGTCGAGGTGTCACCCGCCCGCAATGCCGGGCTCAACGCGAGCGTCATCGCGAACCACGGGTCGATCGCCGTGTACGCGACCGACGGCGGCGCCGAGATGACGCTCGACGTGCGCCGCCACTTCGCGCTCAACGTGCGCTACCAGTTCCTGCTGCTCTACACCGTCGGCCAGGACGCGCTCTCGGCTGCCGCCGCGGACATCGGCCGTGCACTCGTCGACGGCGCGCTGCCCGTCGGCGAGAGCGCCGGTCTGCCGATCACCCGCTTCCCGCTCGAGCGCACGGCCGAGGCGCACGACGCCGTCGAGGCGGGCACCGTCGGCAAGGTGCTCATCGACGTCGACCCTGACATCGCCTGATCCTCCCCTTGGCGAGCGGCGTCAGCCGAGCAGGTGCGACAACTGCTCGACGACGAGCACCACGGCGAGCACGACCATCGCAGCGCCCGAGATGCGGGAGACGAGGCGCATGGCCGACGGCCGTGCGCGCAGCACGGTCTTCGCCCCCATGCCGACCGCGGAGTAGACGAGGGCGCAGCTGCCGACGAAGATGAGGCCGAGCACCGCGAGCTGCACCGGGATCGGCCAGGCGCCGGCGGCATCCGTGAACTGCGGCAGCAGCACGACGAGCACGAGCAGGCCCTTCGGGTTCAGGCCGCTGACGCCCGCACCCTGCACGACACGGAGCCACGGCCGCGTGTCGGAACCCCGTGCTGCCGCCCCCGCGACCGCCGCGGGCGGCTCGATCAGCACGCGAACGCCGAGATACAGCAGGTACCCCGCAGCCATGAACGTGAGGCCGACGAGCACCCACGGCATCGCCGCCACCGCTGCGCCGACGCCGACCGCGACCGCGACCACCGCGGCGAGGTAGCCGATGAGGATTCCGCCGAGTGCCGGCAGGATGCTGCGGTCGCGCAGGCCGGAGGCGATGACGTACGCCCAGTCGGGGCCGGGCACGAGCACCATGAACGTCATCATCGCCCAGCAGGCGAGCAGCAATTGGATGTTCACGATGTCCTCCCTTCGACGGTCACGACGAATGTAGGCGAATGGCGCGAGCAGCCGCCGCCCTATTCATCCCTGAACGCGGCATTTCGTGGAAGAATCCACCCCATGGATGCCATCGATCGGAGAATCCTTGCCGAACTGCAGCAGGACGGCCGGCTGAGCCTCACCGACCTCGCCGCCAAGGTGCAGTTGAGCATGTCGCCGACCCACCGCCGGCTCCACGCGCTCGAGGCATCCGGAGCCATCTCGGGCTACCGCGCCGTCATCGATCCCGAGGTCGTCGGGCTGGGCTTCGGCGCGCTCGTGTTCGTGACGATGGACCAGGCGAATCGGGCCACGATCCCCGCCTTCGACGCCGCCGTGGCCGAGATCCCCGAGGTGATCCAGGCGCTCCGGCTCTTCGGTGATCCCGACTACCTGCTGCGTGTTGCCGTGCCCGACCTCCCCGCGTACCAGCGCCTGTGGGACGAACGGCTCTCCGCCCTGCCGGGCGTGCGCCGGGTCGAGTCCACCCTCGTCATGAAGACGATCGTCGACGACCGGCCGCTGCCGATCTGAGCTGTGCGCCCTCGACGCCGTCGGCGGCTCGGCGTACCGTGGCCGTCGAAGCGATCGCCCGAACGAGGAGGTTCCCGATGGCCGAGCTCTCACCCATCCAGCCGTGCCTGTGGTTCGACGACCAGGCGCGCGAGGCGATGGACTACTACGTCGAGGTCTTTCCGAACTCGCGCATCACGCGCATCGACGAGTATCCCGACGAATCGCTCGACGAGCACTTCGCGGGCATGTCGGGCAAGGTGCTGAACGGACAGTTCAGCCTGAACGGCGTCGACTTCGTCTGCCTCGACGGCGGCCCGCTCTTCGAGTTCAACGAGTCGATCTCCTTCATCGTCTCCTGCGCAGACCAGGCCGAGATCGACTACTTCTGGTCGAAGCTCTCGCACGTGCCCGAGTCCGAGCAGTGCGGCTGGTGCAAGGACCGCTTCGGCGTCAGCTGGCAGGTCATCCCGGCGAACATGGGCGAACTGACCCGGCGCCCCGAGCAGATCCAGGTGATGATGCGGCAGAAGAAGGTCGTGATCGCCGAACTCGAGAACGCCTGACGCGAGATCACCGCGAAGCGACGAGGGTCCGCCAGTCGCTCGCTCGTGCGTCGATCGGCGAGCCGTTCGCGATGCGGGCCGTGCGCGAAGCCGGATCGAGCTGCACGGTCGCCAGGGTCGCCCAGCGCTCGCCGAAGGGCAGCGTCAGGTCGGGGCGGTGGCACAGCTGCGGCTGCCCCGGGTCGGAGTAGAGGAACGCGAGCAGCTCGTCATCGGTGCGCGGCTCGGGATAGTCGGCGAGACGGCTCGCGATGAGGTCGTAGCGCTCGCTGGAGTCGGGCTGGTAGATCTCGGTCTTCTCATCGGCCCGGGCCTCGTGGCTCAGGAAATGGTTGGTGCGCACCACCACGCCGTCGACGGGTTCGACCACGAACACCCCGATCGGCGTGATGTCGGTCGTGACGACGCGCTCGGTGTCGAGCAGGGTGAACGAGCTCGAGGCGCTGCGGGGCGCGTCGCGCACGAGCTCGACCGCCTCCTCCACCGAAGCCGCCTCCTCGAGCACGGTCGCCGACATCACGTGCACCGGCACACCACCGGCGCCGTCGGTGCGGTGCCCGAGGATGTTGAAGTGCAGCGCGAGGCCGGCACTGTTCACGCCGATCTTGCCGAGCATCCCGTGCTCGGTGAGGCCGGCGAAGTCGTAGCGGCCGCCACGCGTCTCGTGGGTGTGCCATTCGCCGTCGAGCTGGTGATGCCAGTCCCAGGTCTGCAACCCGAAGGTGCGCACGGTGCCGTCTCCGAGCTCCACCCGACGGCCGATGGTCGAGCATTCGCCCGGAGCCGCGCCCACCCCCTGCGACAGGATCTCGGTGCGGGCGTTCAGCGCATAGACGTGCCACGGCTCGACGCCCGCGCCTGCGGCGATGCCGTCCATCTCGGCGAGGCGTTCCGGGCGCCATCCGGCGACGGCGTCGGCGCAGCGCATCGCGAGCTCGCGCACTTCGGCCTCATCGAGCTCGTACTTCGCGAAGAGCTCGAGATAGGTCCGCAGTCCTGCGGGCAGGGCTGCGCTGAGCTGCAGACCCCGCTCACGACCGCGTTCGAGTGGGTCGCTGCCGTTCGCGATGACGTGCAGGCGGTCGGTGATGCTGTGCAATGGATCGTTCCTTCGGATGTGCGTGGTTCGGCGGCACGAGGGGTACGCCCGTCGGCCGGGTTTCAGATCTGCTGGGCGAGCTCTTCGATGACCCCACGGCGCGGCACCCAGCCCGGCCGGGGCGCGCACTCGAGCAGAAGCCTGGTGTACGGATGCGAGGGGCGGTCGAGGATCTCGTCGACCGTTCCGCGCTCGACGATGCGCCCGCGACGCATGACGATGACGTCGTCGGCGACGGCGCGCACCACGGAGAGGTCGTGCGTGATGAACAGGTAGGTGAGGCCCTTCTCACCGCGAAGGCGATCGAGCAGGTCGAGCACCTGCGCCTGTACCGAGACGTCGAGTGCAGAGACTGCCTCGTCGAGCACCATGATCTCGGGTTCGGCCGCGAGTGCCCGCGCGATCGCCACCCGCTGCTTCTGTCCGCCTGAGAGCGCCGAGGGCTTCGCATCGGCGTGGCGCTCGGTGAGGCCGACTTCAGCGAACAGGTCGAGCACGCGCGCCCGGCGGCCGGCGCGGTCGAGGTCGGGCCGGTGAACGCGCAGCATCTCGTCGATGGTGGCTGCCACCGGGAGCGATCGGTTCAGCGAGCCCTGCGGGTCCTGGAACACCATCTGCACGAGCTTGGCGCGGGCTCGCAGGCGCGATCTCGACGTGGTGGGCCTGACCTCGGCGCCGTCGATGCGGACCTCGCCGGCATCGGCGGACTCGAGCCCGACGATCACACGGGCGAGCGTCGACTTGCCCGACCCCGACTCGCCGACGACGGCGAGGCACGTGCCCCTGCGCACCCCGCACGAGACGTCGTCGAGCGCGGTGACCCCCGACCGGCGATTGAGGTGGAAGGTGCGGCGGAGGCCCACCGCTTCGAGGATGAGATCTGCGCTCATACGTCGGTCTCCGTTCCGTTCGGCAATACGGTCGCACGCCCCTCCGGGTGCAGGAGCGGCCTCGCGGCCATCAACGCTCGCGTGTAGTCGGTCTTCGGCCGATCACGGATCTCCTCGGGAGTTCCGATCTCGAGGATCGCACCGTCCTTCACGACCGCGAGCCGGTCGCAGATCGCGGCTGCGAGGTCGAGGTCATGGGAGACGAAGATCATCGAGAGACCGTGCTCGCGTCGCTTCTCGTCGAGGATCGCGACGACCTCGGCCTGCGTCGTGACGTCGAGTGCCGTGGTGGGCTCGTCGGCGAGCAGCAGTCGGGGTTCGCCCGAGATGGCGCCGGCGATCACGACACGCTGCAGCATGCCGCCCGACAGCTGGTGCGGGTAGGAACGCAGCACCCGATCGGGGTCGGTGATGCCCACCTGCCGCAGCAGCCCGGCGGCGCGCGCCTTCGCTTCGGCCTTGGGGATGCCCCTCGCATCCGCCATTCCCTCGAGAAGGAACCGCTCGACGTGGAGCACCGGATTGAGCGCACCGTGGGGGTTCTGCGCGATGAGGGCGAGTTCGTTCGCACGGATCTTCCGCAGCTTCTCGCCGCTCGCGGCGAGCAGGTCGGTTCCTCCGAGTTCGATCGAGCCGCCGACCTTCGAGCCGGGCGGCTCGATGCCGAGGATGCACTTCAGCGTCATCGACTTGCCCGAGCCCGACTCGCCGACGAGACCGAGCGCTTCGCCCTGGCCGAGCGAGAACGAGTTCCCGCGCAGGATCTCAGTCTCCTGGCCCGTGTCGGGATCGGTGACGGCGAGCGTCAGCCCTTCGACGTTCAGCATCAGCGGGTCCTTCCCGCAGCGCGGCGTCCGCCGAGCTGCTCGCCGACGTAGCCGAGTGCGGCCACGGTGATCACGATCGCGAGGCCTGCGAAGACGCTCTGCTCCCAGTACCCCTGCATGAGCGAGGCCTGCCCGTTCGAGACCATGAGACCCCAGTCGGGCGTCGGCGGCTGCACGCCGAGCCCGAGGAAGGAGAGTGCGGCGAGGTCGATCATCGCGTAGCCGAAGTTGATCGTCATGCCCGTGAAGATCTGCGTGCGCACGTTCGGCAGGATGTGGCGCACTGTGATGAGGAAGCCCGAGATGCCCTGCAGCTGCGCCGAGGAGACGTAGGGCAGGTTCCGTTCTCGCAAGGCGACCGAGCGGATGACCCGGGCCGAGTACGGCGTGAAGCCGATCGCGAGCGCGATCGAGGCGGTCAGGAGCGAGGGACCGAAGATCGCGACCGCGAGGATCGCGAGCAACATGTTCGGGAACGCGAAGAGGATGTCGAGGACGCGTCCGATGAACGCGTCGACGCGGCCGCCGAACCACACCGCCGTGAGCGCGAGCGTCACAGCGGCGGCGGCGGCGACGAGTACGACGATCGTCGGTCCGATGAGGCTCGTGCGCGCGCCCCAGACGATGCGCGAGAAGATGTCGCGACCCGACTGGTCGGTGCCGAACCAGTGCTCGGGGCTCGGCGGGAGGTGCCGGTCGATGACCGAGCCCGCATACGGGTCATAGGGTGCGATGGCGGGCGCGAAGATCGTCGTGAGCAGGACGACCGCGAGCAGCCCGACGCAGACGAGGCCGAGCGTCCCGAGGCGCCGTCGCAAACGGTTCCAGCCCGACACCGGGCCGTCGAGGCGCTGCCGGCGCACCGCCTGCACCGAGACGGTGTCCTGGCTGACGGTGTTCGTCGGCGGCTCCATGCTGGTCTGCTGTCTCGTCATGCCGACACCTTCTTCGCCAAGCGCACGCGCGGATCGATGACCGCATAGAGCAGGTCGACGATGAGATTGATGAGGCCGAACGCGAGCACCATGATGAGCGCGATCGCCTGCACGACCGCGAAGTCCTTCTTCTGCACCGAGTTCACGAGCAGCGACCCGATGCCGTCGAGAGTGAATGCGTACTCGATCACGAAAGCGCTCGCCAACAGGCCGGCGATGTTGGTGCCGAGCACGGTGGTCACCGGCAGCAGCGAATTGCGGAGCGTGTGCCGACCGAGCACGATGCGCTTCGGCACGCCGCGCGCGATCGCCATGACCACGTGTTCCGAACCTTGTTCCTCCCGCACGGCGGTGCGGGTGATCCTCGCCACGACCGCGATGGCGGGGAACGCCAAGGCGATCGCCGGCAGTGTCAGGTGCCAGATGCGGTCTGTGAACCCCTCTCCCGATCCCGAGACCGGAAACCAGCCGAGATTCGATCCGAACACGGCCATCAGCACGAGTGCCGCGAAGAACGTCGGCACGGCGAACCCGAGGTTCGACCCGAACACCACGATCTTCTCGAAGGCACCTGAGCGCGTCGCCGCGAGTACGCCGAGGCCGACGCCGACGAACACGATCAGGATCGCGGCATACGTGGCGAGGAAGAGGGTCGTCGGCAGGCGCGACTCGACGAGGGTCGAGACGTCCTGCTGAGTGACGAGCGACCTGCCGAAGTCTCCGTGGAGCACATCGATCAGCCAGTTCCAATAGCGCACGAGGAAGGGATCATCCAGACCGTATTGCGCCCGGATGACCTCGAGCACCTCCGGGGTCACCGTTCGGCCCTGCACGAGGAACTGCTCTGGGCTGCCCGGAGCGAGGTACATGCCGCTGAACACGATGAAGCTGGAGACGAGCAGTACCAGCGCCAGCGCGACGACGCGTTTCAGTACGTAGATCATGGACGATCCCTTCCCGTGCGCACCCCGACTACTCGGCCGAGCCGAGGTCGGCCGCCCAGGGGTAGTACAGGTAGATGAAGGAGGCGGGAACGCCGGTCACCGACTTGTCGAGGTAGAGCCGCACCGCGAGGTCGTTGATCGGCACCCAGGGCTGCTGCTGCATGACGAGCGCCTCGGCCTCGACCGTGAGCTCGGCCCGCTTCTCGGGGTCGCTCTCGGCGTAGGCGGCGTCGATCGCGGCGTCGATCGCCGGGTCGGAGAAGCCGGAGTAGTTCTGCTGGCTTCCCGTGTAGGCGACATTGTCGAGGTGGGCGAGCGGTGACGGGCTGCTCAGGTAGTTCGTGGTGACGAAGCCGTCGTAGCCCTTGCGCGCCTCCGGGTCGGAGAAGAACGCGCCGAACTGCGCACTCGGCACTCCGGTCGGCTCGAGGGTGAGGCCCAGCTCCTTCGCCCCGTTCGCCATCTCGTTGAGGATGTCGGCGTAGAACGCTCGCTCGCTCGGGTAGGCGATCTTGATCGGCTGCGAGAGGTCGACGGTCGCGGACTCCAGCTCGGCCTTCGCGGCGTCGAGGTCGTGGCTCAGGTCGGGCAGCTCGGCGTCGCGCTGCTCGGCGACATCGGGGTAACGGTTCCACGGCCCCTGCGGCACGATCGAGCGCGACGGGGTTCCTGTGCCCTCGTAGACGGTGTCCGCGATGGCCTGACGGTCGGTCGCTCGCGTGAGCGCGCGCCGCACGGCAGGGTCGCCGAATGTGCCGTTGCCGGTCGAGATGATGGCCATGATCTGCATGCCCTGTCCGTAGGACATCGCCCCGGTGCTGCTCGAGGAGAGCTGGCCGAGCGCAGGCAGCGGTACGTCGTACGAGCCCTGGATCTCTCCGGTCGACAGGCCCGTCGCGATGGCGGTGGGGTCGACCACGAATCCGATCTCGACCTCCTTCGCCTTGGCGCGCTTGCCCGTGTTCCAGTACCCGTCGTAGCGATCGAGCGAGATCGACTGGCCCTGCTTCCACTCGCCGACCTGGAACGGTCCCGTGCACATGACACCGGCCTCGGGATTGCCGTAGTTCTCTCCGGCGGCCTCGCGCTGCTTCTGCTGTACAACGGCGCCGAGGTTCGTCGAGAGTTCCTCGTCGAGGATGGTGTTCGGCTCGGACAGCGTGAGCGTCACTTCCCACTCGCCCGTCTTCTCGATGCCGGTGACATCGGCGAAGCTCGACGCGAGGTAGCTGCCCTCGGCGGGGTCGAGATGCCGGTTCAGGCTGTAGGCGACGTCGTCGGCGGTCATCGGAGTGCCGTCCCAGAACGTGACGTCGTCGCGGATTCGGAAGACATAGCGAGTGCTGTCGTCGAGAACCTCGAAGCTCTCGGCGAGGTTCGGCTCGACTGAGAAGTCGGGCTGCATCTGGAACAGCGACTCGCAGAGGTTCGAGATGATCGTGTTCTCGGGGTAGTTGAACGCCTTGACCGGGTCGAGCGTGGCGAGCTCGCCGTACGTCGAGTTCCACTTGACCGTGTCGATCTCGCCAGTCGCAGCGGGTGTGACTTGCAGGAGCTCGCCGTCGTCCAGTGTCGTTGCGGAGCCACTGCCCCGATCCGCCGTGCAGCCTGCGAGCGCCAGGCTCGCGACCGCGATGACCGCGATCGATGCTCTCGTCGTTCCGGTTTTCACTGTGTCCTCCTGAGCTTCTTCGTTGAATCCCTCGCCGAGCGGGCGATGAGCTACGGCGACGATAGCTGATGAATCGATTCTTGTAAATCGATTCTCTGAATCGATTCCTCTTCCAGGAAACTGTTCGCGATCGACATGGATCGGTTGCTACGCTTGCCCGATGTCCCTCGAAGCCGCGCGACCAACGATCAACGACGTCGCCGAGCGCGCCGGAGTCTCGCGGACGACGGTCTCGAATGCGCTCAACGGCAAGGGCACGATCGGCGAAGCCACGATCGCGCGGGTCAAGCGAGTCGCCGATGAACTCGGCTACGAGCCGAACGCTGTCGCACGGGGGCTGCGCCAATCGAAGCTCGGAGTGATCTCGCTGCTCATCCGCCCGCTCGAGTCGCTGGACACGGCGATGCCCGAAGGCGTCGACTACTTCCTTCGATTCGCCGGTTCCGCCGCCCTGGCCGCGATGGACCACGGATACTCGCTCATGCTCATCACGGACCCGTCGAAGCCGGGAGCCCCGCCGTCCTCGCTCGCCGCCGACGGATGTCTCGTCGAGGCCCCGATCCGGAACGACCCCGCGCTCACCTTGCTCGATCGCAAGCGGATCCCGTTCGTGGCGATCGGCGTCGACCCGGCGCGACCCGATGCCTTCCCCGCGTTCGTGCAGCAGACCGAGCGCGAGACGGCCCTCGTGCTCGACCATCTTCGCGATGCGGGCGCGCGGCGGATCGCACTCGTGACCGGCACCGACGAGAACGCCTGGAACGTATTCGCGCGAGACGGCTACGAGCGATGGACCGCCCGGCACGGAGTCGAGGCGATCCACCGCTCGATCGACGAGACGCTCGGCGTGGAAGGCGGGCGCATGGTCGCGCACGAACTCCTGTCGGGCGAGGCCCCACCCGACGGCGTGTACTGCCTGACCGGTCGACATGCAGCCGGATTCGTCGCAGGCGCCCGCGAACTCGGCCTCGATGTTCCCGAAGATCTCGTCGTCGTCGCCGGTTCCGATGCGGTGATGAACCGGACGTCGACTCCGACGATCACCGCGCTCGACCTCCGGCCAGTCGAAACGGCACGACTCGCCGTCGACGCCTTGATCCGCATCCTCGAGGGCGAGCCCGTCGCCTGGTCGAACCTCGACCCGGCCAGCGAACTCGTGGTCCGCGAGTCGACGTCACGGCGTCGAGGCGACGCCGAACTCGCGAACGCCTGAGCACACCGCCCGGGCCCGCCGGCTTCCGGGCACGGATGTCTCAGGTGCCGACCCTTGCGCCCGCATCGCCGCCGCTGCCAGCATGACAGGCACCCGATGACAGGAGTCCCATGCCCGAGACCCTCGACCGACCGCACAGCGCCGCGCAGTCCGTGCTGCCCGGCGCGGCGATCCTCCGCCGTACCCGCAGCCTGCTGTTCTGCGCGCTCGGCACCGGCCTCGCCTACAGTGTGCTCGGCAACGCCTCGAAGGGCGGATGCCCCGGCGGAGTGACGGGCGGCGGCGGTTTCATCGACGCCGGCGGCCAGCCGACCGACGTCGCTCCGAACTGCATCAACGTCACACTGCAACCGAGCGGCATCGTCTTCCTTGCGATCGCCGTGATCGTTCTCGTCGCGATCACCCGGGTACTGAAGTCCTCGGCGACCGAGGCCGCCGCCCTCCGCACGCTCGACCGAGCGGCCCTCGTGATCGTCGCGGTCACGGCGACCTGGCTCGTGATCACGCACGTCTCGTTCTGGATGATCCCGCTCGATCAATGGGACGGCGGCGGGTACTTCCCCATCCCGTTCACGTTCGGCGCCGTCGACATCGACATCTCCCCGATGCAGCAGGGCTGAGCCGTCAGGACGCGACCGACCGCCGCTCCCGCTCGGCGTCGAAGAGCCAGGCGTCGACGTCGTTCAGCGCGAGCCGGAGCGCGCCGAGCACGCTGACATCGGTGCCGAGCGTCGAGGCCACGACCTCGACCGGGAAGAGGCATGCTGCGTCGAGGCGCGCCTGGAGCGGGTGGATGAGGCGGTCGCCCACCCCTGCGAGCTCTCCCGCGATGATCAGCCGCGGGGTGTCGAGCACTGTCACCAGCGTGATGAGGCCCAGTGCGAAGTGCTCGATGAACTCGGCGAGCGCGGCGCCGCTGCGCTCGTCCTCGTCTCCGTCGAGCACGCCGCCGGCGTTCGCGAACTCCCGCAGGGCGGCTGCTGCGCGCGGCCAGCCGAGTTCCGGAAGCCCGCCGATCTCGCCCGAGGCCCCGTGCCGCCCGAGGTAGGGCTTGCCGTCGATCGTGATCGCCGCGGCCATCGTCGTGCCCGCGAGCACCGTGACCGACGCGTCGAGGCCGGTTCCCGCGCCGAGCCAGTGCTCGGCGAGTGCAGCGCACCGGGCGTCGTTGCCGACCGCGACGGCGGCATGCGGAGCCATCCGCTCGAATGCGCCCGCGATGTCGGTGCCTGCCCAGTCGGCGAGGCGGGAGCTCCGCACGACAGTGCCGTTCGCATCGACGATGCCCGTCGTCGAGACGGCGATCGCCCAGACCTCCGCCGGTGTCCGGTCGTGCTCCGCGAGCAACGCGGAGACCGCCGTGGTCATGGCCTCGAGGCGACCCGTGGCGGGCAGTTCGGCGTCGATGCCGTGCTCGCTGCGGGCCAGCACCACCCCGTCGAGGTCGGCGAGCATCAGTCGCAGTTCGTGAACGCCGAGTTCGCAGGCGACGACGAGCCCGGCCTCCGCACGGAACGCGAACCGCTTCGCCGGTCGACCGACCGGGCGGTTGGAGACCGGTTCGGGCGCGATCGCGACCACGAGGCCATCGGAGATCAGCTCCGCGACGGCGTCTTCGACCGTCGGTCGCGACAGGCGCGTCGACTCGCTGAGCTCGGTGAAGCTCCTCGACTCGACGCCGCGCAGCCGGCGGAGCACCGCCACGGCGTTCTGGCGCTTCACGAGCGGGTTGGTCCCTGCACTCATCGATCTTCCTCGTCGGTCGGGGATTGACAGGCATCTGCCGAGCTGCTTGACTCCGAGCGTTAATTATTAATGCTAGCTGAATAATTAATCCGGATACGGCGAACACGGTCGTGTCGCCGTCGACAGTCCTGTCCAAGTATCTTCCCCGGGGAGTTTCAATGAAGAGACATGCAGCGCTCCAAGCGCTGACCATCGCATCGGTCGTCGCCGTGGCGACCACCGGAGCTCTGAGCTCGGCGTCCTCCGCCGAGGCTGCGGCTCCGACCTCGCCCGACGGCGTCACCGTCACCGCAGGTGCACTGTCGATCGGCCTCGACGCCGCCGGCACCGTCACGAGCCTCGTCGATCAGCGCCTCGGCGAGAACCACCTCGCCGCCGACAAGCGGGCGCCCCTCGTGAGCCTCGTCATCGACGGCGTGCAGGAGGTTCCGACCGACGTGACGCAGGAGGGTGGCACGCTCGTCTTCTCCGACGACTCGGCCGGCTACGAGATCGAGGTCGCGATCGACGCCTCGGCGAGCTACACCACGCTCGAGGTGGTCGACGTCCGCGCGCCCGAGGGCACCGACGTCGAGTCGCTCCTGTGGGGCCCGCTGCCCACCTCGATCACGGAGACCGTCGGCGAGACGGTCGGCGTCGTGCGCGACGACGACTTCGCGATCGGCGTGCGACCGCTGAACGACGCCACCGAGGGCGGATGGCCGCAGGAGTACCGCGAGATCGGGTGGCAGGGCGAGATGAGCTCGAACCCGTCCGACCTCGAGGTCGCCCCGCTCGAGGAGTGGAGCGTCGCCGGGGTTGCTCCCTGGGGCACCGCGCTGCGAGCGTTCTCGTTCGACTACTCGTCGGAGCGCCTGCGCGCCCAGCCGAACGGCTACCGGATCCCGGTCGGACCGCTGCCCGACTCGACCGTCGTGGGGTCGAAGATCGCGGTCTTCGGCAGCACGCCGTCGATGGTGCCCACCGTGCTGTCGACCATCTCGAAGGGCGAATCCCTGCCGTACCCGACGATCGACGGCCAGTGGCAGAAGGTCGCCCAGGCGACGTCGCAGTCGTTCCTCGTGCTCAGCGACCTGCGCACCTCGACGCTCGACTCCGCCGCGAAGTACGCCGGCGCCGCGGGCCTCGAGTACCTCTACTCGCTGCCGAATGCCGCCGGCCCGTGGAAGGCCACCGGCCACTACGAGTTCGACTCCTCACTGGGCGGCAGCGACGCCGCGGTCGCCGACTTCGTCGACCGCGCCGATGAACTCGGTGTCAAGATCGGCGTGCACACCCTGTCGGACTTCGTCGCGGCGAACGACGCCTACGTTCAGCCGCGCCCGGCCGACGACCGCCTCGCGCTCGGCGCCCGGGCCGAACTCACCCGCCCGCTCGCCGCGGGCGACCGGGTGCTCTACCTCGACGACGAGACACTGCTCGCCGCCGGCGCGCTGGGCAGCAAGCTCCGCATCGGCGACGAGTTCATCGACTACACCTCGTTCCGGCAGGTCGGCGAGGAGTGGGAGGTGACCGGCCTCACGCGCGGCCGCTGGGGTTCGGCCGCCGTCGCCCACGAGTCGGGCGCGACGGCAGCCCGACTGCTGCAGAACCAGTACGGCGGCGCCCTCGGCGACCTCGGAATCATCGATGACATCTCGAAGCGCTTCGCCGACATGTGGAACGGCACCGGCATCCGCGCGATGTCGTTCGACGGCCTCGAGTCGGCCTCGCAGGCCGGCTACGGCGGCTACGGCATCGCACGCATGGTCAACGGCACATACGCGCAGGTCGACGACCACGACGGCTTCATCTCCGAGACGAGCCGCATGACCTCGAACGCCTGGGACGGCCTGTCGCGCGCGAGCTGGGGCGAAGTCGCCTCGACGAGCATGGACCAGGTCTTCCTCAACAACGCGTTCTACAACGCGAACTACCTCCCGCCGATGATGGGCTGGATCCACCTCGCCGGCAATGAGAGCCTGCTGAGCATCGAGGGCAAGCTCGCTCGCGCGGCCGGCCTCGACGCCGGCACCGGACTCCAGACCTCGGTCTCGAGCCTCGCCAACGGCGGCGCCCAGACAGCACTCGTGCTCGACGCGATCAAGCAGTGGGAGACCGCGCGCAACCTCGGCGCCTTCACGGCCGAGCAGCGTGAGGCGCTCCGCGACCGCTCGACGAACTGGCACCTCACCATGGTGTCGGCCGACCGGGCCTGGTCGCTGCAGCAGTTGGATGCCTCGGGCGCTCCGATCGGCGAACCGCAGTCGGTCTCGGTCCCCGAGCCGGCGATCGTCACCGAGTCCCTGGCCGACGCCGAGGCGGGCACGCTCTACGGACAGGTCGTCGAGTCCAACTCGCCGGCGACCATCCGCTACGAGGTCACCGCGGGCTCGCTCCCGATGGGTCTCGAGCTGAACGCCGACACCGGCGGCATCATCGGGATCGCCGAGAAGCCCGGTTCGAGCCGCTTCACCGTGACCGCGCACGGCAGCGCCGGCATCGCGGACTCCTCGAAGGAGTTCAAGCTGCAGGTTCGACCGTTCACGCCCCGAGCGGACGTCCAGCTCGACATGCCGCTCGAGCCGAGCGCCCCGGTCACCGTGACCGTGAAGAACGCGGGGACGCACGCGATGAAGAACGTGCGCATCGAGGCCTCCGCCGGAGACGGCTGGGCGATCTCGCCCGAGCTCGAGAAGGTCAGGAAGCTCGACGCCGGAGAGAGCGTCACCGTCGAGCTGCAGCTCACCGAGCAGGAGGGCGCAGCGCGCACGGTCTCAGTGTCGACGCGGGTGCTGTTCGACCACCCGGGCTCGAAGGACAACGAGCTGACCCGCACGGCGAAGATCGAGCTGCCGCTCGCGGACATCGCCGCAGCGTACAACCGGGTCTCGATCTCCGACGACGCTGCACCACGCACGGCCAACTTCGACGGCTCGGGCAACAGCTACTCGGCGCAGGCGCTCGCGGCCGCCGGCCTCGTCGCCGGCTCGGCATTCGAGCACGACGGGCTGTCGTTCACCTGGCCGTCGGCGGTCGGCGAGCCGAACAGCGTCGCCGGCACCGCCACGTTCGAGGTGGGCGGCGACGGCACGAAGCTCGGCCTGCTCGGCAGCGCGGTCGGCCCGCAGGTCGGCACTGGAACGATCACGTACCGCGACGGATCGACCCAGCCGTTCGAGGTGTCGTTCAACAACTGGGCGGGCGAAGTGGCTGAGGACGCCGTGGTGTCGTCGCGCTACCGCAACACCCCGTCGGGCCCCGCGAACCACGGGTACCACTACCGCGTCTTCTACGACTCGGTCGAGCTCGACCCCGCCAAGGACGTCTACACGATCACCCTGCCGGCGAACGGTTCGATGCGCGTGTTCTCGGTCGCGATCGGCTGAGGCGCCGCCGACCCCGCACGAGGGCGGGCCGACCGGTCTCCGGTCGGCCCGCCCTTCTGTCGCGCTGCCGTCGCACGGAGCGCCCAGCCGGACGATCTAGGCTCGAAGCACCGTCACCGACCTGCAGAAGGAGCATGCCGCCATGAGCGACGCCGCGAACCTCGACGTCTTCGACCGCCGCGAGTCGGAGGTCCGCGGATACGTCCGCGCATTCCCCACGGTCTTCGACCGTGCGAGCGGCTCGACCCTCGTCGACGCCGACGGCCGCGAGTACCTCGACTTCTTCGCCGGAGCCGGCGTGCTGAACTACGGGCACAACAACCCCGCGTTCACCCGCGCCCTCATCGAGTACCTCGAACGCGACGGCATCATCCACGGGCTCGACATGGCGACCTCGGCCAAGCGCGCATTCATCGAGGCGTTCGAGCGCCTCGTGCTCGAGCCGCGCGGGCTCGACCACAAGCTGCAGTTCACCGGCCCGACCGGCGCGAACGCGGTCGAGGCCGCGCTGAAGGTCGCGCGCCAGGCCACCGGCCGGTCGACGGTCGTCGCCTTCACGAACGCGTTCCACGGCCTGAGCCTCGGCGCCCTCGCGGCGACCGGCAACCACCACTACCGCGAGGCCGCCGGGCAGTCGCTCGACAACGTCGCACGCCTGCCCTACGACGGCTACCTCGGCGCCGACGTCGACACGCTCGACCTGCTCGAGAAGATGCTCGACGACCCCGGATCGGGACTCGACCTGCCCGCCGCCGTCATCGTCGAGGCGGTGCAGGGCGAGGGCGGCATCAATGTCGCGAGCGTGCCGTGGCTGCAGCGACTCCGCGCGCTGACCGCCGAGCGCGGCATCCTGCTGATCCTCGACGAGATCCAGGCGGGCGTCGGCCGCACCGGCACGTTCTTCGCCTTCGAGGCCGCCGGCATCGTGCCCGACATCGTGACCGTCTCGAAGTCAATCTCGGGCTCTGGCCTGCCGATGTCGCTCGTGCTGCTGCGCCCCGAGGTCGACGTGTGGAAGCCGGGCGCCCACACCGGCACGTTCCGCGGCAACAACCTCGCCTTCATCTCGGCGCGCGTCGCGCTCGAGACGTACTGGGCCGACACGGAGTTCACCGATGCCGTGGCCGCGAAGTCGGCGCTGCTGCGCGCGGAACTCGACGCCATCGCCGCCGAGCACCCCGAGCTCGGTCTCGTGCCGCGCGGCCGCGGCCTCATGTACGGCCTCGCGTGCGACGCCGACCGCACGCTCGCCGGCCGCATCTCGAAGGAGGCGTTCACGCGGGGCCTCGTCATCGAGACCTCGGGCGCCTTCGACGAGGTGCTGAAGTTCCTGCCGGCGCTCACGATCACCGACGACGAGCTGCGTCGCGGTCTCGCGATCGTGCGCGAGAGCCTCGACGCGGTGCTCTCGGCCTGACAGCCCGGCCTAGGATTCAACATGTATCCTAGGCCGCGATGTCCACGAACTCCCCTGCACCGAAGCCCGTCCACCCGCTCGCGCGCAAGCTCCGCTCCGCGCGCATCCTGAACGTCGTGCTCGGCGCGGTCACGGCGTTCCTGCTCGTCGTCGTGATCGCGCAGTCGGTGCCCGGCACCGAGCAGGCCGCGACCGCCGACGCCACGCAGACACCGGCAGCGGATGCCTCGGGCTCGGGTTCCGGCGCGGGCTCCGAGATCGCGACCCGCGACCCCGACGACCCGCTCGCGATCGGCGACGTCGACGCCCCCGTGGTGCTCGTCGAGTGGGCCGACTTCCGCTGCCCCTACTGCGCGGTCGTGACGAACCAGACGCTGCCGACGATCTTCGAGGAGTACGTCGAGAAGGGCCTCGTGCGCTACGAGTTCCGGGATGTCGCGTTCTTCGGCGAGGAGTCGGTCGATGCCGCCGTCGCGGCCCGCGCAGCGGGCGAGCAGGGCAGGTTCCCCGAGTACCTCGAGGCCGTCTTCGCGGCCGCGCCCGAGAAGGGCCACCCCGACATGCCCCGCGAGAAGCTCATCGGCTTCGCCGCCACCGCGGGCGTGCCCGACCTCGCGAAGTTCGAACAGGACCTCGACCGCGCCGATCTCCGCGACGCCGTGCTCGCGAGCACCGACACCGCCCAGAAGCTCGGCGTCACGAGCGTGCCGTTCTTCGTCGCCGGCGACCAGGCGATCGCCGGCGCGCAGCCGATCGAGAACTTCCGGGCCCTCCTCGACGAGCAGCTGGCCGCGGCAGGCGAGTGATCGACCTCGGGCTCGCGGGCGCCCTCGTCGGCGGCGTCCTGACCCTGCTGAGCCCGTGTTCGGTGATGCTGCTGCCGGCGTTCTTCGCCTACGCGTTCACGAGCCCGAGCCGGCTCATCGCCCGAACCGGGGTGTTCTACCTCGGCCTCATCACGACCCTCGTGCCGATCGGCGTGCTCGCCGGCACCGTCGGCGCGTTCGTCAGCACGAACCGCACGACGCTCGTGACGGTGGCCGCGATCGTGATCATCGTGCTCGGCG
This sequence comes from Agromyces sp. NPDC056389, assembly GCF_042262385.1. NCBI lineage: Bacteria > Bacillati > Actinomycetota > Actinomycetes > Micrococcales > Microbacteriaceae > Agromyces > Agromyces sp. NPDC056389. The sequence goes on along the minus strand of NZ_JBHJPN010000003.1, from coordinate 393,166 downwards.
CGGTGCAACTCGTCGGCATCCCACTGCCCGCATTCACCCGCAGCGGTGCGGCCGAGGGCACCGGCGTGGCATCCGTCTACCTGCTCGGCACCGTCTACGGACTGGCCGGGGTGTGCGCGGGCCCGCTGCTCGGCTCGGTGCTCGCCCTCGCCGCGCTCGGCGGACAGCCGCTCTACGGCGGTATCGTGCTCGCCGTCTTCGCACTCGGCATGACCGTGCCGCTCTTCGTGCTGGCCGTCGCATGGTCCCGGTCGCCGCGGCTCCGCGGCATGCTGCGCCCGCGCACGGTGCGCATCGGCCGCTGGACCAACACCTGGACCCAGATCGTCGGGGGCCTCCTCGGCATCGGCATCGGCGTGCTGCTCATCGTGACGGAGGGCACCGCCTCGCTCGGCGGCGTGCTCGGCGCCTCGCAGCAGTTCGCGCTCGAGAGCTGGGTGCTCGAGCGCACGGCAGGCGTGCCCGACCTCGTCTTCGCCGGCATCGCCGTCGCGGCGCTGGCGTGCGCATGGGGCATCCATCGGTGGCGCACGGCGACGGCACGGCGAGCGGATGCCTCGGCCACCGGCTCCCCCGAGTCATCCGTCGGCGCCGGCGAAGGCGACCGCTCGTGACGGTCGCGACACCGACCCCGGATGCACCGGGGCCGCCGCAGCGCCATGATGGTGGGATGCCGACCGTCGACAGCGCAGCTGAGCGCGCCCGCGCCGCGATCCGCGCCGCCATCCTCGACGGCACGCATCGGCCGGACACCATGCTCAGCGAGAACGAGCTCGCCGCGCAGCTCGGCATGAGCCGCACGCCCGTTCGGGCCGCCCTCATGCGTCTGCAGGACGAGGGTTGGATCACGATCTACCCGAAGCGCGGGGCGCTCGTCCGCTCGCTCAGCGACCGGGAGATCGCCGACCTCGCCGACGCGCGGTTGATCCTCGAGGCCGCCGGTGTGCAACGCGCGACCACGGCTGCCAGACGGGCGCTCGCCGACCGACTCGAGCCCGGCCTCGAGGCGCAGCGCGCCGCCCTCGCGGCGCGCGACCTCGATGGATTCGTGACGCTGACCATCGCGTTCCACCGCTCGTTCGTGGAGGCGGGTGGCAATCGCACCCTCGCCGAGATCGGCGACCGGCTCACCGCGAGGCAGCGCCTGCTGCTGAGCGCGCACCGGGACTCGCTCTTCGAGCGGCCCGACCAGGTCATCGACGAGCACCGCGCCCTCGTCGAACGACTGCGCGACGACGATCCGGCGGGCTTCGCCGAGGCCCTGCGCACCCACTTGATGGAGACGCACGGACCCGAACTGGGCCCGATCTGAGCGGTAGCGTCAGTCGTCGCCCCGCACCGGCACCGTGAGGCTCGCGCGCCGGTTCAGCAGCTCGGGCACGAAGCCCGCCGCCTCCTTGTACCGGTTCGCGATCTCGGCGCGTTCGGCGTACGGCACGACGAGCTCGATGTCGCCGAAGCCGCCGGGCGCCCGCTCGTAGGCCAGCTGCATGACCTGTTCCGGCCCCATCGACCGGTTGCTGAGTGTGATCGCCGTGGTGCGGGGGCGACGCTCCGACTCGTAGGCGCCGAGCGCCACCTCGACGGAGTCGATCGTGCCGAGCTGGAACGCGAGCGTGCGGGCATCGATGATCGCCTGCGACGCGCCGTTCGAGCCGATCGGGTACATCGCATGCGCAGCGTCGCCGAGCAGGGTCTGCGAACCGAAGGTCCAGGCCGGAATCGGATCGCGGTCGACCATCGGGTACTCGAGGATCTCGTCGGCGGCGCCGATGACGGCGGGCACGTCGAGCCAGCCGAAGTCCCAGTCGGCGAAGCGACCGAGCACGGCGCTCGGGTCGGCGCCGCGGTTCCAGTCGCTCGCGCCCGGCTCGGGGTCGTCGGAGCGGTACTCGGCGATGAAGTTCACCGTCTGCAGCCCGTCGTCACCGACCGCCGACAGCGGGTAGGCCACGAACTTCTGCATCGCGTCGCCCGCCATGATCATCGTGAGCCCGTCGAGGTACGGTCGCACGCGTGCCGTGCCGCGCCAGAGGATCAACCCGTTCCACACCGGCGCACCCTCGTCTGGATAGTGCTGGCGGCGCAATGCGCTGTGGATACCGTCGGCGCCGATCACGACGTCGGCCGCGACCCGCGTGCCGGCATCCGGGCCGCCGACGATCGCGACGCTCGAGCGCGCACCCTCGCTGCGGGCGTCGCCGACCGGGCTGCCGAGGCGAATAGCATCGGCGCCGAGACGCTCGAGCACGGCGTCGCGCAGCAGGAGCTGCAGGCGCCCCCGGTGCACGGAGTACTGCGACCAGTCGTAGCCGGCGGCACGCCCGCGCGGCTCGGTCCAGATCTGCTGACCGTGGCGGTTGAAGTACGACAGCGTGCTCGTGGCCACGCCGAGCGCTGCGAGCTCGTCGCCGAGGCCGAGCTCGGTGAGCTCGCGCACGGCGTGCGGCAGCAGGTTGATGCCGACGCCGAGCGGCCGGATCTCGGATACCGATTCGTACAGGGTCACGTCGTCGATGCCTGCTGCATGCAGCGAGAGAGCCGTCGTCAGGCCGCCGATGCCGGCTCCCGCGATGAGGACGTTCATGGTGTGGTTCTCCAGTCGATGGTTCGGTGCAGGGCTCGGGCGCGCTCAGTTCTGCGACACGGGGTCCTCGAGCTCGCTCGCCTCGGCGGTCACGGCCTCGAGGTTCCACTCGGGTCGCGGCACCGAGTCGATGAGCAGCCGCGTGTACGGATGCTGCGGATCTCCGAGCAACTCGACCGTGCGGCCGCGCTCGACGATCGCGCCGGTCTTCATGACCACCGTCTCGTCGCAGAGGCGGCGCACGACCGCGAGGTCGTGGCTGATGAACAGCACCGTGAGGCCGCGCTCGCGACGGATCTCCTCGACGAGGGAGAGCACCTGCGCCTGCACCGACACGTCGAGCGCGCTCGTCGCCTCGTCCATGACGAGCACGTCGGGTTCGATCGCGAGGGCCCTGGCGATCGCGACGCGCTGCCGTTGCCCGCCCGAGAGCGTGCGCGGTCGCGCCTGGGCGTGCACGTCGCCGAGTCCGACCTGCTCGAGCAGGTCGATGACACGTGCCCGAGCGTCGGTCGTGCTGAGGCGGCGGTGCAGTCGCATCGCGTCCTCGATCGCCTTGCCGGCGGTGATGCGCGGGTCGAGCGACAGGTACGGGTCCTGGAAGACCATCTGCACCGAGCGGGCGTGCTCGAGCCGTTCGACGCGCGAGCTCGGCACTGAGGTGCGCTCGCGTCCGGCGATGCGGATGTCGCCGGCATCCGCCTGTTCGAGCCCCACGATCATGCGGGCGAAGGTCGACTTGCCCGAGCCCGATTCGCCGACCACGCCGAGGGCACCGCCGCGCGGGATCTCGATCGAGGCGTCGATGACGGCGTGCACCGGCTCCTTGCCCCGGCGCACGTACGTCTTCGAGATGCCGCTCGCCGAGAGCATCGGCTCGGCCGAAGCCGAATCGGATGCCTCGCCCGTCGCCGCCGCCGCACCGATCGCCGCCGAAGTCGTCATCGCAGCGGCATCCGTGCCCGGATCGACCGTCGCGGCGGAATTGCGCGCGACGATGATCGTGGGCGTGGCCGCGACGAGTCGCTTCGTGTAGGCCGCCTGCGGGTTGCGGAACACCTGACGGGCATCGCCCTGCTCCTCGACCCGGCCCGCGCTCATGACGTAGACGCGATCGCAGATCGCGGCCGCGAGGTTCAGGTCGTGGGTGATGAAGAGCATGCCCATGCCGCGGCTCGCTCGCTGTTCGGCGAGCACCCCGATGATCTCGGCCTGCGTCGTGACGTCGAGCGCGGTCGTCGGTTCGTCGCAGATGAGCAGTCGCGGCGAGCTCGTCAGCGCACCGGCGATCATGACGCGCTGCAGCATTCCGCCCGAGAGCTCGTGCGGATACTGGTGGAAGTGCTCCTCGGGGCGCGGCAGGCGCACCGCCTCCATGAGCGAGATCGCGACCGCCTTCGCCTCCGCGGCCGAGCGGCCATCGCAGAGTCGCATCGTCTCGGTGAGGTGGTCGCCGACCGTGCGCATGGGATTGATGCCGGCCCTCGGGTCCTGGAAGATCATCGATGCCCGGGTGCGCCGCAGCTCGAGCAGATCCTTCTTGCTCGCGTCGAGCACCGACTGATCGAGCAGCTGCACCGATCCGCCCATCGTCGCGCGGCTCGGCAGCAGGCCGAGCACGGAGCGGGCCGTGAGCGATTTGCCCGAGCCCGACTCGCCGACGAGGCCGACGGTCTCGCCTTCGGCGACCGTGAGGCTGATGCCGTCGAGCAGTCGCCTGCCGTTCGGCAGGTCGAGCGTGAGCTCTGCGATGTCGAGGAGTGTCATGCGGGGATCTCGCCTCCGATGCGGTCCGAGAGTTCTTCGCCGATCACGTTGACCGCGACGACGACGAGCACGATCGCGACCGCGGGCACGAGCGCCGGAAGGAAGTAGCCGCCGATGAGGCCGGCTTGCGCCTCGTTCACCATCGCGCCCCAATCGGCGGTCGGCGCCTGGACGCCGAGGCCGAGGAACGAGAGGGCGGCGAGCTCGGCGAGCACGTAGCCGAAGTTCAGTGTCGACTGGGCCCCGACGATCGGCATGACGTTGGGCAGCACTCGGCGCAGCGCGATGAACGCACCGCCGAATCCCTGCACCCGGTACGCCGACACGTACGGGCGTGAGCGCTCCGAGGCCACGAGCGAGCGCGTGAGGCGCGCCACGAAGGGGGCGTAGGCGATGCTCATCGCGATGACCGGGGCGACGAGGCCCTTGCCGAACAGCGCGACCGCCATGATCGCGATGAGCAGCGCGGGGAACGCGAAGATCACGTCGAAGATGCGACCGAGCACCGAGTCGATCCAGCCGCCCCGCCATCCGGCGAGGAGTCCGAGCAGGATGCCGACGACCGTCGAGAAGACCACGACGAGCAGCGGCGCCAGCAGCGCGGTGCGCGCACCGTAGATCATCCGGCTCAGGGTGTCTCGGCCGAGCGCGTCGGTGCCGAGCCAGTGGGCCGGACTCGGGCCCGCCTGGACGTTGAGCAGGTCGACCTGGTTGGGGGCGTAGGGGGCGATGAACGGCGCGAAGATCGCGGCGAGCGTGACTGCGCCGAGGAACACGGCGCTGACGAGGAACGTGGTGCTCGAGCGACGCACCCGCGGGGCTCGCAGCACCTTCATGGCGAGGGTGGGAGTCGTCATCGGGCACCAGCTCCTGCAGCGGCTCGGGGGTCGATCCACGGTTCGAGGACGTCGATGATGGCGTTCACGACGACGAACGCCGTGACGATGAGCAGCACGATCGCCTGCACGACCGGGAAGTCGAGACGGTCGACCGATGCGACGAGGAGCGAGCCGATGCCGGCGAGGCCGAACGCCGCCTCGACGATCGAGCTCGCAACGAGGAGGCCGGCCACGAGTACGCCGCTGACGGTGAGGATCGGGCCGATCGAGTTGCGGAAGACATGCCGACGGATGACCGTGCCCCGCTTGAGACCGCGGCTCGTGGCGACCTCGACGTGCTCACGGCCGAGCTGCTCGACCATCGAGGAGCGGGTGACCTTGCCGACGAGCACGACGAACACGATCGCGAGCGCGATCGACGGCAGCACGAGGTGATAGATCGTGTCGAGGAACCCCTCGCCCGAGCCGAACGACGGGAACCAGCCGAGCTGCACCGCGAAGATCGCGATCAGCACGATGGAGCCGACGAACGACGGGATGGCGCCGAGCACGGTGAGACCGATGAGCACGGCCCGGTCGAGCACCTTGCCGCGGTTCAGCGACGCGATGATGCCGGAGGTGAGGCCGACGATCGCGATCATCGTGCCGGCCATGACGACGAGGCCGAGGGTCACCGGCAGGCGGTCGCCGATCACCTGCGAGACATCCTGCCGGTACTGCAGGGAACGACCGAAGTCGCCCTGCAGCACGCCGGTCAGCCAGTTGAGGTACTGCTGCCAGGGCGGGAGGTCGAGCCCGTACTGGGCCGTCACGAGCGCGACGGCCTCAGGGCTGGGCTTCCGGCCGCGCAGCAGGAAGCTGACGGGGTCGCCTGGCACGAGGAAGCGGGAGAAGAAGACGAGCAGTGATGCGAGGAAGAGCGTGAGGAGCAGGCCGCCGAGCTTGCCCGCCACCCGGCGGAGCGTGGTCATCGAGAGACCGCCGCTCCGCCGAGGTGGATCGGGCTGGGCCCACCGGTGCTAGCGTGCGCCAATGGTTGCTGCCCAGGGGTAGTACAGGTAGGCGACCGAGGGCGCCACGCCGGTGATGCGCTCGCCCAGGAACAGGGTCGTGGGTCCCTCGAACAGCGGCAGCCACGGGAGCTCGGCGTTCGCGATCTGCTGCGCCTCCGCAGTCTTCTCCGAGCGCTGCGCCGGGTCTTCGATCGCGATGGCCTCGTTGACGATCGCATCGAACTCCGGGTCGGACCATCCGCCGTAGTTGCTGAACTCGCCGGTGCGCAGCACGCTGTACATCTCGAGCGGGTCGGGGCTCGAGAGGTACCACGCCGTGTAGAAGAGGTCGACGCCTTCACGGGCGCTCGGGTCGGAGAACAGCGCGGTGTATGCGTTGGGGGTGACCGTCTCGATCGTGACCTTCAGCCCGATCTGCTCGGCGGCGGCCGCCGTGGCCTGGGCGTAGACGTTGAAGTCGCTGCCGAGCGGCGCGGTCACGTACGTGAGCTCGGCGCCCGTTGCACCTGCCTCTTCGACGAGCTTCTTGGCGGCTTCGATGTCGTAGGGGTACTGGTCGACATCGGTGAACGCACTCGTCATCGCCGTGTCGCTGGCACCGACCCAGACCGATTCGGTCGTGAAGACATCGGTCTGGGTGCCGTAGCCCTTGAGCGCTGCGTCGATGATGCCCTGGCGGTCGATGGCCATGAGCAGGGCCTGGCGCACGCGCACGTCGCCGAGCGGGCCGTCGAGATTCGAGATGACGAGGTTGGAGACCGCGGTGTTCAGGCCGAACAGCATGTCGCCCTTGTCGGAGTCGCGGAGCTGCGGCACCGCATCCGCGGGAATCATCCAACCGCCGTCGACCTCGCCCGACTTCAGGGCGTTGGTGCGCGCATTGGCGTCGTTCATGAAGAGGAACTCCACCTCACCCGAGCGAGCCGTGAGCTCGGGATCCCAGTAGCCGTCGTAGCGCTCGAGGGTGATGGACTCGCCCGACTTCCACTCGCCGAAGCTGAACGGACCGGTGCAGTTCACGCCGCCGGTCGAGTTGCCGTAATCGGCGCCCTTCTCGGCGAGCGTGGCGGCCGACTCGATGACACCGGCGGAACCGCCCATGCCGAGGTTGAACTGCGAATCGGGGCCGGTCATCGTGACCGTGACCTGGCGGTCACCGGTCTGCTCGATCGAGGCGACGTTCTGGTAGTTCGTGTACCACGAGGAGCCGACGGCCGGGTCGAGGTGTCGGCTCATCGAAGCGACCACATCGGCCGCGGTGAGGGGCGTGCCGTCGTGGAAGGTGACGCCGTCGCGGATCTCATAGACCCAGGTCTCGGGCGTCGGCTGCGAGAAGGACTCGGCCAGTCCCGGCGAGAGCGTGTAGTCGGGGTTCAGTCGAAGCAGGGATTCGCAGACGTTCGCGAGCACCATGTTGTCGGCGTAGTCGAACGCGTACGCGTAGTCGAGCGAGTAGGGCTCCGCGTAGTTCGCCCACGTGAACGAGTCGATGTCGCCCGACGGCGCATCGGTCTGCGTGGTGTACTCCCACTCGGCGGGCTGGGCCTTCTCGGGCTCGGCGGCGCTGCAGCCGGTCATGGCCAGGGCGGCTCCGAGTCCGGCGGCGACGATCGTCGTTGCACGACGTCGGCTCCGCCGCGATGGCATGGCAGGTGTTGGGGACATGGTGGCTCCTCGTTGTCAGGCAGTGCGGGTGAAGGCGGACGTGCCCTCGATCCAGGTGGAGGTCACCGTCGCGCGGTGGATCTCCTCCTTGGGGAGGCTGAAGGGGTTCGGTTCGAGCACGACGAGGTTCGCGAGATATCCCTCGCGGATGTAGCCGGTGTCGTGGTCGCGGTGGTTCACGTAGGCGGTGCCCGAGGTGTACGCCGCCATCGCCGTGGCGAGGTCGAGGCGCTGGTGCTCGCCGCCGAGGGGTTCGGCGTCGAGACCGGGCGCGATGCGGTTGACGGCGATGTGAATCGCGTCCATCGGGTCGGCGCTCGACACCGGCCAGTCGCTGCCCGCCGCGAGGCGGGCACCGTTGCGGACGAGGTCGCCGAACGGGTACTGGCGGGCCTCGGCGCCGTCCTGGAGGAACGGCAGGGTCAGCTCGTCGATCTGGTCCTCGTGAGTCGCCCAGAGCGCTTGCAGGTTCGCGATCGCGTCGAGCGGTGCGAAACGCGCGGTCTCGGACTCCTCGACGATCTGCAGGTGCGCGAGGTGGTGCCGGCCGTCGGTCGGGCCGTTGGCCGCGCGCGCCGCCTCGATCGCGTCGAGCGCCTCGCGCACGGCACGGTCGCCCAGGGCGTGGAAGTGCACCTGCATGCCGGCGGCGTCGAGCTCGGTGACGACCTGCTTCAGGAAGGCGGGGTCGACGAAGGAGAGCCCGCTGTTGTCGGTGTCGTGACCGTGGCTGTCGCGGTAGGGCGTGAGCATCGCGGCAGTCTGGTTCTCAGCGACCCCGTCGACCATGATCTTGGTCGTGCCGAGCGAGTAGTGAGCGATCGTGCCGGCCTCGACGAGCTCATCGCGACGAGCGACCATCTGCTCGGCCTGCTCGATGCCGCCGTCGCGCTCCCACCACTGGGCGCCGACCACGTGCACGCGGAGCGTGCCCTCGGCGACGGCACGGCGATACACGCCGTCGATGTCGTCGACGCCCGAGAGCGAGCCCACCATGGCGTCCTGCCACCCGGTGATGCCGAGCGCGACGAGCTCGTCCTGTGCGCGCAGCAGGCCGGCGTAGGCGAAGTCGGCGCTGAGGACGGGTCGGACGCTCTCGAAGAGGTGTTCGGCGCCCTCGTGGAAGGTGCCGGCCGGGAAGCCGTCGGCCTCGCGCTCGATGCGACCGTCGACCGGGTCGGGGGTCGACGCGTCGAGACCGGCGAGCGTGATCGCCGCGGTGTTCGCCCATGCGCTGTGGTGGTCGCGGCTCGAGAGCAGCACGGGTCGGTCGGGCACGACCGCGTCGAGCAGGGCGCGCACCGGCGCGCCGCCCGGGTACTGGTCCATCGACCACCCGCCGCCGAGGATCCACGCCTCGTCGGGGTTGGCGTCGGCGTAGGCCTTCACCGTCGCGACGGCCTCTTCGGCGCTCTCCGACTCGGTGAGGTTGCACATGAGCAGCTCGACGCCGGCTCCGATCGGGTGCACGTGCGCGTCCTGGAAGCCGGGGCTCAGCAGTGCCCCGTCGAGTCGGATGACCTGCGTTCCCTCGCCGATGAGCGCCTGCGCGGCGGCCTCGGGAACGACCGCCGTGATGCGATCGCCGGTGACGGCCACGACGTGACCCTGAATCGGTTGGCCGGTTCCTGTGAACACGGCCGCTCCGGTGAACAGCACATCGGCAGCGGACACGTCGCCCTCGCTTCCTCGTCGAACGGGTTGGTGAAGGTGACGTTAGCGACGCTCCAGCACCGCTGTCAACTGTGTTGACAACATTGTGATCGCATTCGTTATGCTGGCGTCATCGAGCGCGGCTCAGGTCCGAACGGAGGCCGGAGCGTGGCACGATGGACTTCGAACTTCGAGGATGAAGAGGGCGATTTGACAGCGACAGGTACCAACCGCGGCGGTGCCGCGCGCGCGTCGACCGGCCGGGCTCGCCTCGACCGCGAATCGATCGTGGCCGCGGGCCTGGAACTCGCCGCGACCTCTGCGACGACGACGATCTCCGTTCGCGAGCTCGGCACGCAACTCGGTGCCGACCCGACGGCGATCTACCGTCACTTCCGCAGCAAGGAGCAACTCATGGAGGCGCTCCTCGACGAACTGACGCTGCGCAGCGTGTCCTCCGTCACCGCCGAGAAGTCCGACTGGCGCGAGCGGCTCCGGCAGCTCTCCCGCTCCACGTTGACGCAGTACTCGGCCCACCCGGCCATCGGCGCCGAGGCGATCGTGCTCACCACTCACGGACCCGGTGAGCTCGAGGCGATCGAGATCATGCTCGAGGCGTTCGCCGAGGCAGGCCTCACGGGCGACGACGTCGTGCGGCACTACGCGCTCCTCGCCTCGCACGTGCTCTCGAGCGCTGCCGGCATCGCACGCGGACGCGCCGAGCGCGGCGACGGCCCAGAACCCGGGCCGTGGTTCGACGGCCCGATCCTCGCCGACCCGCGCCGGTTCCCCCTGATCACCGCGTTCAACAGCGAGCTCGCCGACCTGAAGGACGAGGAGCTCTTCCTGCTCGGTGTCGAGGCCGTCATCCAGTCGGCCGAGCTGACGGTGGCGCGGAACGCGGAGTAGCCCTCAACTCCGCGCGGCGGGCGCCGGGCGAAGCGATGCGATGCCGAATCTCGGCCCCTCGCGCCGTACCGCCCCCGGCGTCGAACCATGGTGGCGCTTGAACGCTCGTCCGAACGAGGCCTCCGAGGAGTAGCCGACCCGGCTCGAGATCGACGCGATCGGGTCGGTCGTGCCCGTGAGTTCCGCGTACGCCTGCTGGAGGCGCCAGCCTGCGAGGTAGCGCATCGGAGGTTCGCCCAGCAGGGCGCTGAACCGCTCGGCGAATGCCGACCGTGACATGTTCGCCTCGCGGGCGAGCTCGACCAGGCTCCAGTCGTGGTCGATGCGGGCGTGCATGCGGCCGAGTGCGCGCCCGACGTGCGGGTCGCGGAGGGCGGCGAGCCATCCGGTGGCCGATGGAGCGGAGTTGCGCAGCCACGAGCGCAGCACCTGCACGACGAGCACGTCGGCGAGGCTCGTCATGACCGCCTCACCGCCCGGCTGGATGCTCTCCGCCTCCCGCGCGAGCAGGCGCAGCACGGTCTGGAACGCCCCCGCCTCGCCGTCATCCCAGGAGTCGACCCGGATGAGGGCCGGGAGCTCCTCGATCATTCGAGCGGAGAGCGGACCGTCGACCTGCATCGCGGCGTACGCGATCAGGGTGCGATCACCCCCGCCGCCGATGCGCATGTGCTCGTAGGTGTCGCTCACCTGCTCGACGGGGATGTCGAACAGCGGCGTGCTCGGTGCATCCGCCGCGCTGAGCAGTCGATGCGACGCTCCGCGAGTGATGAGCGCTGCACTGCCCGCTTCGAGCTCATGCTGCTCACCGTCGATCTCGAGCACGCATCGGCCCGCGAGCACGACCGGAAGCATCATGAATCCTGCGAGCTCGGGGAACCCCACACCCCACGGTGCCGTGAGCTCGGCGCGGCAGTAGAGGGCGCCGGTGAATCGGAGCAGTTGCAGACCGTCGCCCAGCGAATCGCCGGTGACCGGGTGGCGCGGGTTGACCATGCATCCAGCGTGCCATGCCGGTCTGCCGAGGATCCTGACTTCTGGACGATCGGCACAATGATTCGGCGTCTGAGTGATTGTGCGTCCGGAGCGAGGCATCGAAGCTGGATGCATCAGCACTCCACCGAAAGGACACCATCATGACTACGAACTTCGCCGTCATCGGCGCCACCGGCAAGACCGGCCGCCGAGTCGCCGACCTCCTCGAAGCTGGAGGCCGCACCGTGCGCCGGCTCGCCCGCGGCACGAGTCCGGCGTTCGACTGGGAGCGCCCGGAGGACTGGGCCGCGGCGTTGCAGGGCGTCGATCGACTGTATGCCGCGTACGTCCCCGACCTCGCGGCACCGGGCTCCGAGGCCGCGATCACCCGTCTCGCCGAGCTCGCGGACGAGGCCGGGGTGCAGCGCATCGTGCTGCTCTCGGGTCGCGGAGAAGACGGTGCGCGGCGCTGCGAGGACATCCTGCTCGCATCGAAGGTGCCGGCGACGATCGTGCGTGCGAGCTGGTTCGCGCAGAACTTCACCGAGGGCATGCTGAGCGACGCGGCCCTCACCGGCGTGCTGGCGCTTCCCGCCGGAGATGTGCGGGAGCCGTTCGTCGATGTCGACGACGTGGCGGCCGTCGCCCACGAGGCACTCACGGGCACGGGGCATGAGGGCCGCGTGCACGAGGTGACCGGACCCGAATCGCTGACCTTCGCCGAGGTCGCGACGATCCTGTCCGAGACCACGGGACGCGAGATCGCCTACGTGCCGATGGGCTTCGACGACTTCCACGCCGCGGTCGCCGCCGAGGAGGGCGAGGCCGTCGCGACGATGCTCACCGAACTGTGCCGTGAGACCTTCGACGGCCGCAACGTGCTCCCCACGGACGGCGTGGCCGCGGCGATCGGCCGGTCGCCGCGCGAGGTGCGTTCGGTGCTGAAGGATGCCGCCGCAACTGCCGAGGCGCGATCATGACGCCTCGCTGGTCGGCGCGGCTCGTCCTCCTCGCGGCCGGCATCGTGCTCGTCGGCATCGGCCTGGGGGCGGGCTTCGCCACCACCTGGTTCTACGCCGAGTACGGCATCGCGCTCGACGGGGACGTCCAGCTGATGAGCGAACTCCGCGCCGCCGGGTTCGCGCTCCTGCTGCTCGGCTCGGTCGTCGGGACCTCCGCGTTCCGACCGCGCCTCACGACAGCGGGCGCGACGATCGGCGCGGTCGTGCTGCTCGGCTATGCCGGCGGACGCCTGCTGTCATGGGCGGTCGACGGCGCCCCGTCGACCTCCACCGCGGTCGCGGGAGCGGTCGAGCTCGTTCTCGGCATCGGATGCGCCTCGGTGCTGCTCCTCCAGCGGCGGGATGCCTCCACCGATGCGCCCGGCCGAACATCGCCTGTTCCCTCGAGGGGAAGTGGTTAGGCTCGGCGCATGCCCGCCGCCATCGCCCTCTGCGTGATCCTCGCCGTGCTCGCGCTGTTCCAGCTCGCGCTCGCGCTCGGGGCTCCATTCGGGCACTTCGCGTGGGGAGGGCAGCATCGGGTGCTGCCCGCCCGGCTGCGCATCGGCAGCGCGGCCGCGATCGTGATCTACGCGGTCATCGCGGCGCTCGCGCTCGATCGCGCGGGAGCGATCGACGTCGTCTCCGACGTGGTCTCGACCGTCGGCATGTGGGTCGTGTTCGGCTACTTCGTGCTCGGCATCGCGACGAACGCGATCTCGCGCAGCAAGCCCGAGCGGTACACGATGACCCCAGTCGTCACGGTGCTCGCCGTGCTGAGCCTGCTCATCGCCCTCGGGTAGGCGCAGCGACGCCGTGTCGACACGGCGTCGCTGCGCCTCCCGACCGGAGGGGGGCGATAGCGTTTCGACGAGCGCACACACGCCGCACTTGCCCCGCGAGGAGAACACCAATGACCGACCACGCATCCGACTCCCGCTGGCAGGCGTTCTGGAACCGCGGCGGCTGGTGGAAAGCCGCCGGGCTCGCCGTCGCCTACCTGGCGGTCTACCTCGGCATCGGGTGGCTCGTCGACAACGTCGGCCGCGACGCGATCGACTTCGGGAACCTGTTCGGCGACGCGCTCAGCGTCTTCCTCGCGGTCGGCCTGCCGGTCATCATCGGCTCGGTCATCCTGCTCGCGTTCTCGTGGTCGCTCGGCTGGCTCCCGAAGCCGCTCTTCACCCGGCAGCCCGTGCGCGGCAGCTGGTGGATGTGGATCGCGCCGGCGATCGTGCTCATCCCCGTGCTGCTCCGACTCTTCGGCACCGACTACAGCCAGTACAGCGGCGGCGTGATCGCCGTGACCTTCCTCGTCGGCATCTTCGTCGGACTCTCCGAAGAGCTCCTCACGCGCGGACTCGCCGTGACGCTGCTGCGCAAGCACGGGTACAACGAATGGGTCGTCGCCGTGCTCTCGTCGCTCATCTTCGCCGTGCTGCACTCGAGCAACCTGCTCTCGGGTCAGCCGATCGTCACGGTGCTCACGACCATGGGCTACACCTTCGCGTTCGGCATCATGATGTACCTGACGCTCCGCGTCACGGGAAACCTGATCTGGCCGATCCTCCTGCACGCGATCACCGACCCGACGACGTTCCTCGCCACGGGCGGCATCGACACGGCCGCAGCCGGCGCGCAGAGCCCGCTCCTCGCCTTCGTGACGCCGGCGACGCTGCTGATGGCGGCCTTCGCCCTCATCTCGCTCATCTTCATCCGCGGCCGAGCGAACACCGAGGTGCCGGGGCTGACCGCGGCGCCCGTTCTCGACAGCCCGCCTCGGGCCTGAGGCGCTCGTCGCTCAGTCGACGAGCGCCCCGGCCGTGAGGTTCGAGATCACGCCGGTCATCGAGCGCGCCCGATCGGATGCCGCGAACGCGAGGTACTCCGCGACCTCTGCGAGCGACGGCAACCGGCCGAGCAGCGTCGTGCCGGCGAGGCCCTCGAGCCACTCGTCGCGGCCGATGCCTCCCGCCGCCGCGATGCGGCCGAACATCTCCCCGGTGTACGAGGTGTCGTAGGCGTCGGCCATCGCGTGGGGGCGCACGCAGACGACCCGCACGCCGGCGGGGCCGAGCTCGCCCGCGAGCGCCCGCGAGAAGCCCTCGAGCCCGGCGCTCTGCGCGGCGTTGCCGATGAGGCCCCGGCCCGAGAGGCGCGCGCCGGGCGTCGAGATCGTGAGGATCACGCCGCCGCCCTGCGCGAGCATCGGCCGCGAGACCGCCTTCGCCGTGACGAAGTTCGTCTGCAGGTAGCCGGTGATCGGGTGCAGGTAGTCGGTGAGCGAGGTCTCGGCGATCGGCAGGCCCTGCACGTGGTCGAAGCCCACGGCGTTCAGGGCGATGTCGATGCGCCCCGCGGCATCCGCGACCTCGTCGACGTGCCGGTCGACGGCGGCCTGGTCCATCGCGTCGACGACGGCGATGTCGACGGATGCCCCGAGCTCGCGCGCCTCGGCCGCCGCCGCTTCGAGCCGTGGCAGGCTGCGCCCGGCGAGGAACAGCCGGGCACCCTCTCGTGCGAAGACCCGCGCGGTCGCCGCTCCGATGGAACCGCCCCCGCCGTGGATCACGGCCACCTTGTCATCGAGCAGCATGTGCTTCTCCGTTCTCTGCGAGCGTTCGGGCGAACCGGTCGATGATCTCCGTCCACCCCTCGGTGTGCCGCTGCACGGCCTCCGCGTCGGGCAGGCGCTCGTGGCGCACCTCCACGACGGTCGCGTCGCCGTCGGGCGTGAAGGTGACGCGCACGAGCGAGTCGACCTGGTGCGTGGCGATCGAGCGCCACGTGAACTCGAGCCGGTGCGGCCGGTCGATCACGGTGTAGTTGCCGGCGTGCACGAAGGAGCCGCCCGGGTCGTTCATGGTGATCGCGAACGCCCCGCCGACCCGGCGGTCGGCGACCGCACCCGACGGCGCACTGCCGTCGCGGCGCATCCACACGGCGAGGCTCTTCGGGTCGAGCCAGGCGTCGAAGAGACGGTCGGCGGATGCCGCGATGCGCCGGCTGACCGTGACGACGGCCGTCATCGCCCTGCTCCGCCCGCGGCGGCGCCGCCGGAAGAGGTCGGTGCCCGCGCGGCATCCGCCCCGTCGTCGGTCTCGAGGTCGTCGGCGAGCACGAATGCCTCGAGTGCCGCGAGGCGCTGCTCCCAGAAGTCGCGGTACTGCGTCATCCACGCGACCGCATCCCCGAGCGCCTCGGCGCGGAGCGACAGCACGTGGTCGCGGCCGCGCACGTGCCGCTGCACGAGCTCGGCGCGTTCCAGCACCTTGATGTGCTTGCTCGTGGAGTTCAGCGAGATCGGGAAGGCGCTCGCGAGTTCGGTGACGCGCGCGTCGGAGACGAGGAGGCGATCGAGGATCGCACGCCTCGTGGGATCGGCGACCGCGGCGAGCACGGTATCGAGCTGATATTCACCCATGCGGGTGAATATATGCCCGCTGCCTGCGCGCGTCAAGGGCTGCGCTCGGAGTGACCGCCTCCTCCCCACGGCGGCCGAAGGGTTGCCCGCGTCGCGTGCCGATGACAGGGTGAATCGATGCCGTACGAACCGATGCCCTTCGACCTGCGCACCGAGCGCCTGACGCTTCGACTCTGGGAGGAGCCGGATGCCGCGGGGTACCGACTGCTCGTCGGCGAGCGGGGCGATGCGATGCCGACCCTCGCCGAGGCGAGGGAGGAGATCCGCGGTGCACGCGAGAGCGCGCCGGGGCGCGGCATCCACCTGCTGACGCTCCGTCGCCATGACGAGGGCGCCGGTGACGGCGGGTTCCTCGGATACTGCGGGCTCGTCGTCGGCCGCTCGACCATCGACGAGCCCGAGATCGCGTACGAGCTGCTGCGGAGCGCGCACGGCATGGGATACGCCACGGAGGCGGCGGTCGCCGTCGTCGCCGCGGCGCGCGCGACCGGCCGCGAGCGGCTCTGGTCGACCGTGCGAACGTGGAACACGCCGTCGTTCCGTGTGCTCGAGAAGCTCGGCTTCCGACGCGACCACTCGACGACCGACGACCGGGGCGAGATCGTCTGGAGCGTGCTCGAGCTGCGGTGAGCGCGGCGATCGCACGTGACGACACCGGTGACCGCCGACCGCCGACCGTGTCCGCGGTGTCTGGCAGTCTGGAGTCATGCCGATCGAGGTGCGCCCCGCGACCGAGTTCGATGACGTGGCTGCGGTCGTCGGGCCGAAGAACCCCGCGTCGAACGTGTGCTTCTGCCTGAGCTACCGGCTGCTCTCGTCGAAGGAGAACGTCGCGCTGCGCGGGCCCGAGCGAGCCGAGCGCGTGCGCGAGCTCTGCGCACTCGACCCGCCGCCCGGCGTGCTCGCGTACGACGGCGACGAGGTCGTCGGCTGGGCGGCGGTGCATCCCCGCGCCGACACGAGCTTCGCGAAGAACCGCAAGATCCCGCACGTCGACGAGCTCGATGTCTGGTCGGTATGGTGCATCCGCGTGCGGCCCGGGCACCGCAAGAGCGGCATCAGCCATCACCTGCTCGCCGGTGCGGTCGACTTCGCCCGCGAGCACGGCGCTCCGGCGATCGAGGGCTACCCCGTCGACAACCAGGGTGAGAAGGTCGACCTGACCATGGCCTACGTCGGCACCCGAGCACTGTTCGAGCGAGCCGGCTTCACGAAGGCGGCCGACACCGAGTCCGTCGTGGGCGGGTTCCCGAGGGTGCTCATGCGCCTCGACCTGCGCTGACGTCGGCCGAGCCGGCCTCGTCGGTCGAGGCATCCGCCGTCGCCGCCTCACCGGTCGCCGCCTCGCCGTGCACCGGGTGGCTCCGCTCGAGCGCTGCGCCCTCGACGTCGACATCGGGCAGCAGCCGGTCGAGCCACTTCGGCAGCCACCAGGCGGCCGGGCCGAGCAGGTGCATGATCGCGGGCGTCAGCAGCATGCGCACGACGAACGCGTCGAACAGCACGCCGATCGCGAGGCCGAAGCCGAGCGGGCGCACCATCGTCAGGTGCGAGAAGACGAAGCCGCCGAAGACCGCCGCCATGATGATCGCCGCCGCCGTGACCACGGCGCGCCCTCCGCGCAGGCCCGCGACGACCGCGAGTCGCGCGGGTGTGCCGTGCACGTAGGCCTCGCGCATGCCCGACACGAGGAACAGCTGGTAGTCCATCGCGAGGCCGAAGAGCACGCCCATGACGATGATCGGCGCGAAGTTCAGCACGGGCCCCGGGTTGTGCACGCCGAAGACCTCGCCGAACCATCCCCACTGGAAGATCGCGACCGTGGCGCCGAACGCCGCGAACAGCGAGAGCACGAAGCCGGCGGTCGCGATGAGCGGCACGAGGATCGAGCGGAACACGAGGATCAGGATGATGAGCGAGAGCCCCACGACGACCGCGAGGTAGAGCGGCAGCACCCCGGCGAGCTTCGCAGAGATGTCGATGTTGCCGCTCGCTCCACCCGCGACGCCGAGCTCGACGCCGTCGAGGCCCGCGGCGGATGCCTCATCGCCGTCGATCGGCGACTGGCCGCGCAGCTCGTGCACGAGCGCCTCGGTCGACTCGCTCGACGGCCCGTCGCTCGGCACCACCTGGAAGGCGAAGAAGTCGCGCTCGTCGGAGACGCCCGCCGGCGCGACCGCGACGACGTCGTCGACGCCCATGAGCCACTCGGCGAGATCGGCCTGCGTCGCCACGACCTCGTCTTCGGCGACGCCCTCGGGCAGCGTCGCGGTCACGAGCAGCGGCCCGTTCTGGCCGGCTCCGAACGCATCGGAGACCGCGGTGTAGGCCTGGTAGGTCGTGGCATCGGGCGATTCGGATGCCCCGTCGGGCAGGCCGAGTCGCATCGAGAGCGCCGGGATGGCGATGACGAGGAGCACCACGATCGAGACGACCGCGGTCACGATCGCCCGCCAGGTCGGCATGGCGACGAGCTTCGGCGCGGCGTGCGACTCGTGGCCGATCTCGGCCCGGGCGCGCTTCGAGAGCACGCGCACGCCGATCAGTCCGAGGAGCGCCGGGGTGAGCGTGACCGCGATGAGCACGGCGATGAGCACGCAGACGGCACCGACGGTGCCCATGACGCCGAGGAACGGAATGCCGGTGATGTTCAGCGCGAGCAGTGCGACGAGCACGGTCGAGCCGGCGAAGACGACGGCGTTGCCCGCGGTGCCGTTGGCGAGCCCGATCGACTCGTGCAGCTCCATGCCGGCGAGCACCTGCCGTCGGTGCCGGTTGATGATGAAGAGTGCGTAGTCGATGCCGACCGCGAGGCCGAGCATGACGCCGAGCACGGGCGTCACCGACGACATGTCGACGACGCCCGAGAAGGCGAGCGACCCGGCGACACCGATGCCCACGCCGATGAACGACGAGACGATCGGCAGGGTCGCCGGCAGGAGCGCGCGGAACACGATGATGAGCACGAGGGCCGCGATCAGCACGCCGACGATCTCGCCGATGCCGATGAGCCCGTCGATCGACGCGGCGATCTCCGAGGAGTAGTCGACGTTCACGCCGTCGATGTCGGCGCCGTCGAGCTCGCCGGCGACCTCGGCCTTGAGCTCGCTCGGCAACGAGAAGAGGTCGTCCTCGAACATGACGGCGCCGATCGCGGTGCTCTCGTCGGTGGAGACCGTGCGGATCTCGGCGGCGGCGTCCATCAGCCGCGTGCCGTCCTCGAGTTCTGCGGCCGAGGCGTCGAGCTTCGCTGCGCCGGCGTCGAGCTGCGCCTGCTGGGCTTCGAGCTCCGCGGCGCCCGCGTCGAGCTGCGCCTGCTGCGCGTCGAACTGGGCTGCGGCCTGCTCGTACGCTCCCGCGGCCTTCGCCTGCTCGATCGCCGCGTCGAGCTGCGCCTGCCCCGCTTCGAGCTGGGTGCGCGCGGCATCGAGCTGGGTCTCCCCCGCCTCGAGCTCGGCGCGACCCGCGTCGATCTGCGCGGTGCCGTCGGCGAGCTGCGCGGCCTGGTCGTCGCGAGCGGATGCCGCGGCGAACGGGTCCACGACGCCCGAGACGCCGTCGATGTCGGCGATGTCGGCGAGCAGCGCGGAGATCTCCTCGCGCTGCGCGTCGCTCAGCGCCTCGCCGTCGTCGGTCTGGAAGACGACGGTGCCGGTCGCGCCGCCGAGCCCGTCGAGCCGGGCATCGAGCTGCTCGGTGACACGCTCGGTCTCGGTGCCGGGGATGCTCATGCTCTGCGTGAGGGTGCCTCCGAAGGCGAGGAAGGCGCCGCCGGCGAGCGCGAGCACGCCGAGCCATCCGACGAGCACGAGCCATGCTCGCCGTACGGAGAATCGACCGATGCGGTACAGGAGTTCAGCCATGAGCCGAGGCGCCCTTCGTGAGGTGACAGGTCGGCGCTTCATCGAGCCAACTCGAGGATAACCGACATCTGTCGGAGATCTCACCGCGAGGCGGCATCCTGAACTGACAGAATCCCACTATGGACGTCAGGGTGGAGCGAACGCGGCGGCGCCTGCAGGACGCCCTGCTCGAGCTCGCCCGCGAACGACCGCTCGACGAGGTGACCGTCGCCGAGATCGCGACGCGGGCCGGCGTGAATCGCAGCAGCTTCTACCAGCACTACTCCGACAAGGAGACGCTGCTGGCCGACGCCCTCGACGCGGCCGCGGAGGCCGCGGCCGCGACCCTGCCGAGCAGCTACGAGCCGCCGAGCGGTCCGCCGCAGGCGCTCGTCGTCTTCCTCCGCCATGTCGACGATCACGCCGAGCTCTACCGCTCCGTCTTCGGACCGACCGGCTCGGCCGCCGTGCTCGCCCGACTGCGCGCCCGCATCGACGCGATCGTGCGCGCGGGTTTCGTCTCGGCGGCCTCCGAGGCGTATGACGGGCTGCCGCTCGACATCATCGCGGCGGGAATCACGGGCTCCGCGCTCGGCGTCGTCGAGGCCTGGCTCATGCGCGATCCGCGCCCGCCGGTCGAGGTCGGCGCCGCATGGATCTGGCGTGCGCTGCTCGGCCCGGGAGCCGACTGGGCGTGACGCCGTCGGCGGTCTCCGCTAGGTTGACCCCGACGAAAGGACTGCGATGACCTCCGCATCCGAACTCCTCGCGCTTCGCTCCGAACTCACCGGTACGCTCGTGCTTCCCGACGACGACGCCTACGAGACGGCGCGGACCCCATGGAACCTCAGCGTCGACCAGCGCCCCGCGGCGATCGCGGAGCCGGCGGATGTCGCCGACCTGCAGGCGATCCTCCGCACCGCGGCCGCGACCGGCCTCGGCGTCACCGTGCAGCCGAATGGCCACGGTGCGAACGGCGACCTGAGCGGCGTCGTGCTCGTCCGGCCCACCCGTTTCGACATGCTCGCCGTCGACGAGCAGGCCAGGGTGCTGCGCGCCGGCGCCGGCGTCAACTGGGGCCGCGCGCTCGAACGCCTCGACGGCACCGGGCTCGTGGCGCTCGCGGGCTCCAACCCCGAGGTCAACGTCGTCGCGCTCGCCATCGCCGGCGGTCAGTCGATGTTCAGCCGCCGCTACGGCATCACCGCCCGATCGATCATCTCGGTCGAGCTCGTCGATGCAGCAGGCACGGTGCACCGCGTGAGCGACGCCGACGACGCCGAGCTCATGTGGGCCCTCCGCGGTGGCGGCGGGTTGTTCGGCATCGTCACCGAGATCGAGCTCGCCCTCTATCCCGGCGACGCGATCTTCGGCGGCGGCCTGATGTTCCCCGCCGAGGTCGCAGAGGCGGTCGTCACCGCCGCCTTCGAGCTCGCTCGCGACGAGCCCGAGCTCGGGCTCGACGTCGGCATGATGCACTTCCCCGACGCACCGCAGGCGCCGCCCCACCTGCGCGGCCGAACGGTGGCGACGGTCGCGCTGGTGCACGTCGGCGACGAGGCGACCGGCCGCGCGTTCGCCGATCGCATCGTCGCCGTCGCCGAACCCATCTCCGACACGCTCACGAGCTTCACGATCGGCTCGCTCGCCGCCGTCGCCGCGGAGCCCGTCGACCCGATGCCGTCGGCCGACTACGGTGTGGCCCTCGATGGGCTCGACGACGCCTTCGCGCACGATTTCGTCGACGCGTTCGTGCGCGGCGCCGCGCGTGGCCTCATGCGCTGCAGCATCCGCGCGATGGGCGGCGCGATCGCCGACGAGCTCGGCGCAGAGTTCGCCGCGGTCGGGGCGACGCAGGCCGATGCCCTGATGAGCTGCGGCGTGCTGCTGTTCGATCCCTCGCTCGACGTCGACACCGCCTTCGCGCCGATGCGCGACCTCGCCGCGAGGTATCCGGGTGGCGCGACGCTGCCCACCTTCCTCAGCTCGGGGGCGACGCTCGCCGACGCCTACGATCGCGACGTGCTCGACCGCCTCGCCGCCGTGAAGCAGCGCGTCGACCCCGGCGGCGTCATCCGCAGCAACCGCCCCCTCGGTTGATGGGTGCTGCCGAGCGACGAACGGGTGAGCGCATGGAGCCGCACCGCCTCGATCGCACCGAGGCGCGACGCATCGCGATTCGCGCGCAGCTGCTCGACGCCTCACGACCCACCGGGCTGCTCGACGTCGTGCGGCGGCTCACACTGCTGCAGGTCGACCCGACCGCGGCGATCGCACCGAACGCCGATCTCGTCGCGTGGAGCCGCCTCGGCGCTGCCTACCGGCCCGACGCCCTCGTGCGCGCACTCGAGGACGACCGCACGCTCTTCGAGGTCGACGCCCTCATCCGCCCGATCGAAGACCTCGCGCTGCACCGTGCCGACATGGCGGCCTGGCCGACGTGGCAGCGGTCGGTGGAGTGGCTCGAACAGAACGAATCGTTCCGCCGGGACATCCTGAGTCGTCTCTCCGAATCCCCACAGCCGCTGCTCTCCCGCGATCTCCCCGACACGAGCGTGGTGGCGTGGCAGTCGAGCGGGTGGACCCACAATCAGAACGTCGGTCGGATGCTCGAGCTCCTCACGCTGCGCGGCGAGGTCGCGATCGCCGCCAGACGGGGGCGCGAGCGGCTCTGGGCACCTGCCGACCGGGTCTACCCCGCCGAGCTGCTCGCGGCTCCGATCATCCCGGCCGACGACGCACTGCGACGACGCAACGAGCGTCGTCTGGCGGCGCTCGGCATCGCCCGCGAGAAGTCGACGAAGATGCCGCTCGAACCGGTCGACGTCGGCCAGGCCGGCGAACCCGCCGTCGTCGACGGCGTCCCGGGCGTGTGGCGGGTCGACCCCGAGGCACTCGGCCAGCCGTTCACCGGTCGAACCGCGCTGCTCTCGCCGTTCGACCGGCTCACCTACGACCGTGTTCGCGCCCAGCAGCTCTTCGACTTCGAGTACGTGCTCGAGATGTACAAGCCGGCCGCGAAGCGCCGCTGGGGCTACTTCGCGCTGCCGATCCTGCACGGCGATCGTCTCGTCGGCAAGCTCGACGCGAAGGGCGACCGCAAGACCGGCACGCTCACGGTGCACGCGGTGCATGAAGACGTGCCGTTCAGCCGCGACATCCGCCGCGCCGTCGACGACGAGGTCGCGAGCCTCGCCGAATGGCTTGCGCTCGAGGTCGTCGCGGCCTGATCGATCAGCCTGCGACGAGCTCAAGTCGTCGGTCGAAGCACCGATCGGCGGCGACAGTCATGCCCGGGGATCTTCGATGTGGCGCCGCGTTGCGCCGTCTTACCCCATGGGTCAGGAGGGGTCGTGGATGGAGGCCGAGGTCCTTACCGTCGTTGCATGACCGCTCCAGTTTCGATCGTTGCCGTCTCCGGCAGCCTGCACGCGCCGTCGAAGACCACGGTGCTGACCCAAGAGATCCTCGACGCCTTCACGGCCGCGCTCGACGGCCACGTGCCGGTCGAGACGCACCTCATCGAGCTCAGCGAGATCGGGCGCGAGTTCTCTGGCGCGCTCACCCGCGACGAGCTCAGCCCGGTCGCCGACGAGGCGATCCGCCGCATCGAATCGGCGACACTGCTGATCGTGGCCAGTCCGGTGTATCGCGCGAGCTTCACCGGCCTGTTCAAGCACGTCTTCGACTTCGTCGGCCAGTACGCGCTCATCGACAAGCCCGTGCAGCTCGCCGCAACGGGCGGCAGCGACCGGCACGCCCTCATCCTCGAGCACCAGTTCCGGCCGCTCTTCTCCTTCTTCCAGGCGCTCACCCTGCCGATCGGGGTCTACGCGAGCGACGCCGACTTCGTCGACTACCGCGTCGCCTCCGACGCGCTTCGTGCACGGATCGATCAAGCGGTGCAGCGCGGCGTGCCCATCGTGCGCAGCAGCCTGCCCGATTCCGTCTCGGAGTACGTCGCGACGTGGTGACGACTGCGCCGATGCCCGCTCGACGTATCGGGCGGGCATCGGCGCAGCGGCATCCTTCGAGCCGCCGGCGCGCATCGGCCCGGCGGCGGACGACTCAGAAGTCGTGCAGGTTTCCCTGTATGCCCCCGCCGCCGTACTCGTTGCGGAGCACCCCGCGGCGGCGCAGGATGGGCACGAGCTCGTCGAGGTAGCGGTGCACGGTGACCGGGTGCAGATCGCCCGAGAAGATGAAGCCGTCGTTGTCGGCCTCCTCGCCGAACTCCTCGATGAAGTCGGCGACCTGATCGGCTGTTCCCACGAATCCGGCGTGATCGCTGATGCGCCCCTTGCGGGCCTTCGCCACGAGCAGCTCGCGCAGCGTGGCATCTGCGAACGACGGCGCCGTCTTGCCCAGGAGCCCCTTGATGGTGCCCTGCGAGACGTGCTCGCCGAAGATCGAGGTGTCGAGGGGCCGGTCGAGCGGCTGCGTCGAGAGGTCGGTCTCGAGGTCGCTCGACTGGCCCTCGAGGATGGCGGCGATCACGGCGTCGCTCGGATCGAGCGACGCCCGCACGACGCGGTCGACCTCCTCGTCGCTCGAGACGATCTCGGGCTTGAAGACGAAGAGCGTCTTCACCGCGTTCGCGGCGCGGCCGTGTGCGAGCGCCGCGTCGATGATCTTCCGGCGGTACGCGCGCACGACATCGAGGTCGAGCGGCGCGTAGGCGAGCTGCACATCGGAATGGGTGCCCGCGAAGGCGAGACCCTTCGGCGAGCCGCCCGGCGAGACGATCGCCGGGTCGCCGTCGGTGAACGGGAGCGCGTTGAGCGGCCCGGTCACATCGAAGTACTCGCCCTCGAACCGCCACGGCGGGATCTTCGACCCGTCGGCGAACCGGCCGGTCGCGGCATCCTCGATGAGCGCACCGTCCTCCCAGCTGTGCCAGAGCCCGCGCACGGCGGTCAGCCACTCGCTCGCCCGGTCGTACGCCTCGTCGTGCGTGACGGTCGGCACCTGGAAGTGGCGGGTGCTGCCGACGTCGGTGACCACGTTGATGCCGACCCGGTGGCCGCTCAGGTGGTGCAGCGATGCGAAGTGGCGCGCCGCGAGGTAGGGCGGGTGACCGCCGGCGTTCACCGTCGGGACGACTCCGATCTTCGAGGTCGCGGCGAGGAGGTACGGCGTGAGGGCGACCGGATCGTGCTTCGGGCCACCGTAGGCCTGCCGGACCCGAAGGTCGATCGTCTCGGGCGTGCCGATCGACAGCGCGTCTTCGATGATGACGAGGTCGAGGCCGGCCTGCTCGAGCTCGCGCACCGACTGCTGGTAGAGCTGCGGCTCCGTCCAGCGGTAGTTCCACTCGTAGGAGGGGTGGCCCCACCCCTGCGGCCCGAAGCCGCGGGAGAAGAACCAGCCGAAATGCTGGGGGCGGGTCATGGGATGGTCCTTTCGTGCACAGCGGAATACGCGGTCCGGAGCGGCGCGAGGCCGCGTTCGAGGTCGCGGATGAGGTCGTCAGGCTCCTCGAGCCCGATCGAGAGGCGCAGCAGGCCCGCGGAGATGCGCCCCTTCGCCCGGGTCTCGGCGTCGAGGTGCGCGTGCGTCGTCGTCGCAGGATGCAGGATCAGCGAACGCGTGTCGCCGATGTGGCTCATGCGGCTGAACAGCTCGACCCGGTCGAAGAAGCGCTGAGCGGATGCCTCGCCGCCCGCGAGCACGAACGAGAGCACCGCGCCCTGCCCTCGCGGAAGATAGCGGCGCGCGAGATCGTGCGATGAGCTCGAGGCGAGGCCCGCGTAGTTCACCGTCAGCACCTCGGGCTGGTCCTCCAGCCACGCGGCGATCGCGGCGGCGCTGGCCGATTGGCGTTGCACCCGCAGCGACAGCGTCTCGATGCCCTGCTGGATGAGGAACGCGTTGAACGGCGAGAGCACCGGGCCGAGGAGCGCAGCGGTCACTCCGCGGACGTAGGCTGTGTACGCGCCGGTGCCGTGGGCCTCGAGGTAGCTGGCGCCCTGCAGGCCCGTGTCCGGCTCATTGAGGTGCGGGAACGAAGCGGGATCCGCCGACCAGTCGAAGGTGCCGGCGTCGACGATCACCCCGCCGAGCGCTGCGCCATGGCCCGAGAGGAACTTGCTCGCCGAGTGCACCACGATGTCGGCGCCGTGCTCGATGGGCCGCATGAGATAGGGCGTCGCGAGTGTGTTGTCGACGATGAACGGCACGCCGGCGGCCTGGGCGACGCTCGCGAGGCCATCGAGGTCGACGACGTCGTTCGTGGGATTCGCGATGGACTCGGCATAGACCGCGCGGGTGTTCGGCCGGATGCGCCGGCGCCACTCCTCGAGGTCTCGGGCGTCGTCGACGAACTCGACCTCGATGCCGAACCGACCGAATCCCTGGGTGAAGAGGCTGCGTGTGCCCGAGTAGATGCTCTGCGCCGACAGCACGTGGTCGCCGGCCCTGGCGACGGCGAGCACGGCGACGGTCAACGCCGCCTGTCCGCTCGCGACCACCACGGCGTCGCGGCCGCGCTCGATCTCGGCGAGCTTGCGCTCGAGGGCGGCGTTCGTCGGATTGCCGGCACGCGTGTACACGAATCCCTGGTCGTCGCCGCTGAACCGATCGCGCGCCTGGGCGAAGTCGTCGAAGCGGAACCCGGCACTCAGGTAGATGGGCGTGATGCGCGCCCCGAAGGTGGTGTCGGCGTGCTCGCCGGCGTGGACCTGCCGGGTCGCGAAACCCGTCTCATCGTGGGGTGCGGGGTATGGCATGGGATCATCCTCATTCAGCTGGATCGGATACGGAATCGTGCTTCGACGCTCGCCGTCACCGGCTGTCACCGGCCGTCACCGGCCGTCACGACGGGTCATGAACGGTCAGGCGACGGAGGTCTCGACGGGCACCTGCGGCGGTCCGCCCGGCCCCCGCGCCGATGCCGCTGCACCGCGACGTCGATGGCGCAGGCGTCGCGCGGCGTCGACGAGTGACGCCGTGTACTCGTGGCCTCCGCCCGAGAAGATGTGCGAGGCGCTGCCGTGGTCGACGAGCCGCCCGTGGCGGAGCACCGCGACGGAATCGGCGAGTTGCCGGACCACCGCGAGATCGTGCGAGATGAACAGGTAGGAGACGCCCGTGCGTTCCTGCAGCTCGACGAACAGGTCGAGGATGCGCGCCTGCACCGACACGTCGAGCGCGGACGTCGGCTCGTCGCACACGACGAGCGGCACCGGGCCGGCGAACGCCCTCGCGATCGCCACGCGCTGCTTCTGCCCGCCCGAGAGCTCGTGCGGCAGCCTGTCGAGCGCATCGCGCGGCAGGCCGACGGATTCGGCGAGCGTCGATGCATCCGTCTCGCCGGCGAGGAGCCTGATCGATCGGCTCAGCGTCTGGCGCACCGAGCGGCGCGGGTTCAGCGACCCGTCGGGGTGCTGGAAGACCATCTGCACGGGCGCGCCGGCTTTGCCCGCGTGCAGGTCGATGCGCCCGTCGAACCGGGTCAGGCCGGCGATCGCGCGGCCGAGCGTGCTCTTCCCGCTGCCCGACTCCCCCACGACGCCGAGGACCTCGCCCCGGCCGATCGTCAGGTCGATGCCCTCGAGCGCGACGCGTGCCCCGTATCGCTTGCCGACGCCCTCGGCCGTGAGGAGCGGGCCACCGGGTTCCGAAGCGTGCGTCGCCTCGCGCCTCGGGCGATCGGTCACCGAGACCGTCGCACGACCCGGCGCGACGGGCCCCTGGCGATCGGAGACCGCACGCGTCGGGCGATCGAAATCGGGCACGGCCGCGATCAGCGCCTTCGAGTACGGGTGGCGCGGCGCCGTGACGAGCGCGTCGGCCGTCGTCGTCTCGACGAGCCGCCCCTCGCGGAGCACCCCGACGCGATCGCAGTGCGCCGCGACGAGCGGAAGGTCGTGACTGATCAGGAGAGTCGCGAACCCGAGCTCGCGCTGGAGGCGGTCGACGAGTTCGAGGATCTCGGCCTCGACGTTGCTGTCGAGCCCGGTCGTCGGCTCGTCGAGGATCAGCAGCTCGGGCCTGACGGCGAGTGCCATCGCGATGACGACGCGCTGCTGCTGGCCGCCCGAGAGCTCGTGCGGGTAGCTGCGGGCGATGCGCACGGGGTCGGCGAGGCTCGCCTCGGCGAGCGCGTCGACGGCTGCACGCCGCGCGAGGCCGCGGCGGGCGCCGCCGATGCGCAAGACCTCGGCGACCTGCTCGCCGACGGGCGTGGTCGGGTTCAAGGCGAGCCCCGGCTCCTGGTACACGACGCTGACACGAGTCGCGCGATAGCTGCGCAGGGCCGCGGCGTCGAGGTCGAGCACCTCGCTGCCCGCGACCCTGAGCCGACGGGCGGAGATCGAGGCCGATACCGGAAGGTGCCCGGTGAGCGCGAGTGCGATGGTGCTCTTGCCCGAGCCCGACTCCCCCACGAGCCCGAACGATTCGTGCGGGCCGATCTCGAAGCCCACGTCGTCGACGACCCTGCGATCGTGTCGGGGGCCGGCGAATCGCACCTCGAGTCCGTCGACGTGCACGAGTGCGCGGGTCATCGGCGGAACACCTCCTTCAGGTGGTCGGCGATCAGGTTGACGGCGATCACGAGGCTCGCGATCGCGAATGCGGGGAACACGATGGTCCACCAGGCGCCCTGCAGGTAGCTGCGGTTCTCGTTGATCGCGAGGCCCCAGTCGGGCGACGGCGGTGCGGCGGCGAGGCCGAGGAAGGAGAGCGACGAGGAGATGAAGATCGCCGACCCGAGGCTCAGCGTCGCCTGCACGACGATGAGCGGCAGCAGGTTCGGCACGAGCTCGGTGAGGATGATGCGCACGTGCGATTCCCGTTGCAGCCGAGCGCTCGCCACGTAGGGCCTGCCCATCTCGGCGAGGGTGCCTGCGCGGACGATGCGGGCGATGCCCGGGGCGAACAGCAGCCCGACGGCGAACGCGAGCACGGCGGGGCTGCTGCCGAAAGCGCCGACGATCACGAGCAGGAAGATGAGGGCCGGCAGCGCGAGGAACACGTCGAACACGCGCATGAGCAGCGTGTCGGTCCAGCCGCGGAAGTATCCGGCGATGAGGCCGAGCGTGCTGCCGAGCACCGTGGCCAGCACGGTGCCCGCCGGCCCGACGGCGAGCGCCGGTTCGGCGCCGGCCATGACGCGCGCGAACACGTCGCGTCCGATGCGGTCGGTGCCGAACGGATGACCCGCGGTCGGTGCGGCGAGTCGCTGGCCCGTGTCGGCGAACGGGTCGAGGCCGAACCAGCGCCACCCGACGGCGGCGACGATCCAGAAGACCACGACCGCGACGCTCGCCACGAACGTCGGTCGGCGCAGCAGGCGCAGCGCAGCGCCGGTGCGCATGCGATCGGGTGCATGAGCAGGTGCAGGTGGCTGCACGGGTGCGGTCAGGGGTGCGGTCGCCATCACTCGGCCTTCTCGAACCGGATACGGGGGTCGACGATGACGAATGCCAGGTCGGTGACGAGCAGCGCGATGAGCGAGACCGCACCGGTGACCATGACCCCCGCTTCGAGGAGGAGGACGTCCTTCTTCTCGGTCGCCGTCACGAGCAGTGCGCCGAGACCCGGATAGCCGAAGAGCGTCTCGACGATCGCACTGCCGCCGAGGAGGGTGCCGAGGTAGATGCCGAGCAACGAGATCGTCGGGATGAGGGCGTTCCTCGCCACATGGCGACGCAGCACCTGCCCGCGCGTGAGGCCCTTCAGCACCGCGGTGCGGTGGTACTGGGCCCCGAGTGTCTCGATGACCCCGGTGCGCACCATGCGCGCGATGACCGCGAGGTAGCCGACGGCGAGGGTCACGGCCGGCAGGATCATGGCCCGCAGACGGAGCAGCGGATCGGCGCCCGCATCTGCTGCCGACTGCACCGGGACCCATGCGAGCACGACGGAGAAGAGGATGAGGAGCAGCACGCCGATGACGAACTCCGGCACGGCGGCGAGCGACATCAGCGCCGTCGTGAGCGCCCGATCGGTGCGCGTGCCCTCGCGGTAGGCCTGCAGGCCGCCGAGGGCGAGCGCGGCCGGCACGAGCAGGGCGAACGCGAGCGCTCCGAGGAGCATCGAATTCACGAGCCGGGGCAGGATGAGTTCGACCACGGGCTGCGAGTAGACGAGGCTGTCTCCCCACTGACCGGTCGCGAACCCCGCGAGCCAACCGAGATAGCGTTCGGGCAGCGAGCCGTCGACGCCGTGCCGGGCATTCCAGAGCTGCACCTGCTCGGCCGTGGCGTACGGTCCGAGCGCGTTGCGTCCGGGGTCCCCGGGCACCACCTGCACGAGCCAGAAGACGAGCAGCGAGACGGCGAGCAGCACCGCCGGGATCTGGATCAGGCGTCGCCCGATCAGGGAGGGGATGCCGTTCCGCCGAGCAGCCACGGACTCCGGCCCGCGCCACGGCGACCGCCCAGTGGCGGAGTCGGGGTCGGTGCGCGGACCGGAGGTCGTGGTCATGTCAGTCGCCGATGGAGATGCCGGCGAACGAGAACCCGGTGTAGAAGTCGAGCGCACCGGCGAAGTCGCCGTGCACGCGCGGGTTCTGCAGCACCTGGGCCTTCGAGAAGGTCGGCACGATCACCGCGAGATCGCTCCACTGGATCCCCGCGATCTCGTCGACCCTCGCTTGACGCTCGGCCTCGTCGGTGCTCGCATCGAACGCAGCGGATGCCGCTTCGATGGCGGGGTTCGCGTAGTGCGATGCGTTCCACGCTGCGCCGTCGGCGAAGATCAGGCCGATGTACTGCGACGGGCTGCGAACGGCCCAGTTCGTCACCGTGAGAGGGGCGTTCAGCCACGGCGAGTCCTCGCCGTCGGCGTAGTACTGCTCGGAGGTGAGCAGGTCGAGTTCGACGTCGAAGCCGTCGACGGCGTTGAGCTGCTGCTGCAGTACCTCGCCGAAGAGCTGGTTGTCGGTCGTGATGGCGAACTGCACGGTGCGGCCGTCGAGCAGCTCCGCGACCTCGTCGAGGTCCTGCTCGCGCTGCTCGACGCCCGCGGGCTGGACCGGGTAGTCCGGGAAGTACAGCACGTCGTTCGCGACATCCGCGTTGCCGCTGTAGACGTCGTCGACGAGGGCGGCGCGGTCGATGGCCCATGCGAGGGCTTCGCGCACCGACGGGTCGTCGAACGGCGCGGCCTCCTGATTGAGGAAGATGCCGTCGAACTTGTTGTACCCCGAGCTGATCGTGTCGAACTTCGAGGCGTCGACCGAGGCGAGGACGTCGCTCGTGACGTTGATGCGGTCGAGCTCACCCGCCTGGAAGGCGAGGGTCTTCGCCTGTTCGTCGGCGTAGACCTTCAGTTCGACGCCGTCGACCAGGATCTCGTCGGCGTTCCAGTAG
Organism: Agromyces sp. NPDC056389; assembly: GCF_042262385.1. NCBI lineage: Bacteria > Bacillati > Actinomycetota > Actinomycetes > Micrococcales > Microbacteriaceae > Agromyces > Agromyces sp. NPDC056389. Next base: position 362,173 of record NZ_JBHJPN010000003.1, on the reverse strand, counting down.
TCGGGATTCTTCACGAACGTCGCCGCCTCGCCGACGGTGTAGTCCTCGAGGAGGAACTGCCCGGCGCCGACCGGATTCTCGAGCCAGTCGCCCGGCGTGTATCCGGCGGGCAGGATGCTCGTGTTCGCCCCGGTCAGGAGTCGCGGGAAGTCGGAGAAGGGCCGCACGAGGCCGAAGGCCACGGTGCCGTCGTCGACCGCGGTCACGGTGTCGAGAAGGCCGTCGAAGCTGCTCTTGCCGGGTGAGACGCTGTCGTCGGCGGTGATGGTCTCGAAGGTCGAGACGACGTCCTCGGCGACGACGGGCTCGCCGTCGTTGAAGACGGCGCCCTCGCGCAGATCGACGGTCCAGGTGAGGCCGTCGGCCGATGCCTCCCACGCGGTGGCGAGCCGGGGCACGAGTTCGCCTTCTGCATCGAGGCTGATGAGGCCTTCCGAGGCGAGGCCCGCGATGAGCATGCCGTTGTAGTCGGCGACCGTGAGCGGATCGATCTCGGCGCCGGGGTCGCTGATCGGGATGCGGTAGATCGCGTCGGCGCCTCCCGCGTCGGTCGCACCGGTGCTGGCGCACGCCGCGAGCGGCGCGACGAGTGCAGCGGTGGCGGCGGCGAGCAGTGTGCGTCGCAATCGATTCCGGCGGTGGTTCATGGGGACTCTCCTCTTCGTGGTGGGGTGCGGGTGGCGTCTCAGCCGGCGGGCGGCGGGGTGATCCGCTGCCCGTCGACGGTGACCTCGAGGCGCTCGCTGTAGAACGCCACGAGGCCGGCGATGGCGGGAATGGACGGCTCGGGGTACGACCAGGCGATGTCGGCGATGGGCTCCGGATGCGGCGTGCTCCAGTAGTCGGTCGCGTACCCCTTGTACGGGCATTCGCTCCAGGTGGCGGAGGGCGCGAGCAGCTCGAATCGCACGTCGTCTCGCGGCAGGTAGTACCGGGGCGGCAGCCCGGTCTCGTAGACGACGACGGGCGAGGTGCTCTCGGCGAGCACCACGCCGCCGTGGCGCACTACGACGTGCCTGCTGCTCGGCAGCGCGTCGACGCGGTTGTGCGGGTCGCGCGGGTGGGCGAACACCACCTCGTCCTCCTCGAGCCACCGATCGAGCACCCCGGGGAACCAGCTGACGCCGAGGTGGCCTTCGAGCTCGGGCAGGTCCCACTGCCAGGCCGCATGGGTGACGGTTCGGTCGCCGACGCGGAGGTCGAACCACTGGCGTACCGGGCGACGCGGTCGGTAGTACGCGGGGGCCTCGGCCGCGGCATCCGATGGGATGAGCAGGTCCGTTCGCACGTCGGCGATGGGGAAGCCGTACTCGGGCACCTTGTGTCGCGGCTCCCAGACGAGGATCTGCTCGCGGCTGTCGACGATCGGGGTGTCGTCGAGGAAGCCCCGCACCCATCGGGCGCTCGGCTCGTAGCTCCAGATGGTGGGCGGTTCGGCGAAGCGACGAACGAGCTGTTCGGTGATGGTGTCGGTCATTCCGTGCCCTTCAGGTCGTGCGATCGATGGTCGAGCGATCGGCGGTCTCGCGACGGCCGGTTCTCGGTCGCAGCGGTGGCGACGCTAGCGCGCACTCATCGAGCGACGTTCATGAAGACGCCTGATGACCACGCATTTCGACACACAGTGACGTCGTGTTTCGCGGGCGCGTTACCGGGTGTTTCGCGTCTCGGTCATCTGCGGTCATGCATGCCGGATGCGGCATCCGCGGGGTTAGCGTTTCGTCCCATCCCGCCTCGACCACCCCGATGGCGGGCCAGCACCCGGAGGACTCATGACAGACGGACTACAGCTCGGCGTGTTCGCGCACTTCGCGGAAGAGGACGACGCCGAGGGCGGCGCCTACGAGGAGTTCCTCGATCTCTTCACGCACGCCGAGCGCCTCGGATTCGCCTCCGCGTGGGTGCGGCAGTTCCACCTGCAGAGCTCCGACGGTCGACGCGCCGGCGGACTGCCGTCGCCGTTCGTGTTCCTCGGCGCCCTCGCTGCGCGAACCGAGACGCTTCGGCTCGGCACCGCGGCCGTGACGCTGCCGCTCGAGAGCGTCGTTCGAGTGGCGGAGGACGCGGCGGTGCTCGACGTGCTGAGCGGCGGCCGGGTCGAACTCGGCGTCGCCAACGGCGGGGGGATGCCGGGACTCGCCGAAGCCTTCGGACGCACGATCGCCGATGACGCCGAGGAACAGCGCTCCGTCTACCGCCGCGACCTCGGAGCACTCGAAGGCGCATTGCGCGGTGCAACGCTCAACGGGAACGGCGACACCCTGTTCCCGCCGCGGAGCTCGCTCGGGGATCGGATCTGGGAGGCGACGCTCACCGATCGCAGCGCCCGCCTCGCCGCCCGCGCCGGGCACGGCGTGCTGATCGGAACGACGCAGACGATTCCGGCAGAGGTGACTGCGGCGGCGTATGTCGAGGCATTGCCCGACGGTGCCGCTCCTCGCATCGGACTGTCGACGCTCATCTACCCGGCCAAGGACCGCGAGACGGGACTCCGCGAGGCGGAGGCGGGCATCCTGCGCAAGTGGGCCTGGGGTGAGGGCTTCCTCCCGCCCGCGACGACGCTCGCGGAGAAGGCGGCCTCGCTGAACATCCACTACGGCGCCCCCGCCGACCTCGTCGAGTCGATCGCGAGCCAGCCGGCCTTCCCGCTCGCGACGCAGCTGCAGGTGCAGGTCGAACTGCTCTACTCCTCGTTCACCGCCCGGCACGACGCACTCGAGTCGTTCGTCACCGAGGTCGCACCCGCGCTCGGCTGGGTGCGAGCAGGTGCGCGAGCGGAGGTGCTCGCGTGACCCGCCGGCCACTCGCCCTCGGCGCGGGGTTCTTCTACCCCGGCGGCGAACACGTCACGAGCTGGCGCAGCCCCGCCGCGCGACCGAGCGAGTTCCTCGACCTCGACTACTACACGCGGTTCGCGCGGACCGCGGAGGCCGGACGCTTCGCGACCGTCTTCGTCGCCGACGAGCTGTACGTGTGGGACCGGTTCGTCTCCGGCATCGATCACGGGGTCAATGTGCGGCTCGAGCCGTTCACCCTGCTCTCGGCGCTGTCGCAGGTCACGAAGAAGATCGGCCTCGCCGCGACCGTGTCGACGACGTACAACGAGCCGTACCACGTGGCCCGGAAGCTCGCCTCGCTGGATCACCTGAGCCGGGGCCGGGCGGCATGGAACCTCGTCACGAGCGCGAGCGACGAGGAGGCGCGCAACTTCGGGCGCGCGTCGAACCTCGACCACCCGGTGCGGTACCGCAGGGGCGAGGAGTTCGTCGACGTCGTGACCGGCCTCTGGGACAGCTGGGACGACGACGCGTTCCGCTTCGACCGCGAGAGCGGCCTCTTCGCCGACCGCGCGAAGCTGCACGTGCTCGAGCATGCGGGCGAATTCCTCTCGGTGCGCGGTCCGCTCAATGTGCCGCGGCCCCCGCAGGGGCATCCGCCGCTCTTCCAGGCCGGCGCCTCCGAAGCCGGGCGCGCGCTCGCGGGCCGCACCGCCGAGGCCGTGTTCACCCTCAGCCCCGACGACCTCCAGGGCGCCAGGCGTCTCTACGCCGACTACAAGCTCCGCGCGAGACGGGCCGGCCGAGGCGCCGACGAGCTCCTCGTGCTGCCCGCGTTGTCGCCGATCATCGGGCGCACCGCTGCCGATGCCGAGGAGAAGTTCCGCGAGCTCGCGTCCCTCACCCCCGACCGGGTCTCGCTCGACCTGCTCTCCCATCAGCTCGGCGCCGACCTCGGCGAGCGCGACCCCGACGAACGGTTCGAGTTCGACTTCGACGTCGCCGGGTTCAACCAGTCGCAGTCCGTGTACGCGTGGATCGCCTCGCTCCTCGCCGAGCGGCCGTACACGCTGCGCGAGCTCACCACCGAGCTGCTGCGGCGACGCTTCCGACTGGGTACGGCCGACTCCATCACCGAATGGATCGTGGAGCGGTACGAGCAACGGGCCGCCGACGGCTTCATCCTCATGTTCCCGACCCTGCCCGACACGATCGACGACTTCGTCGCCGACGTCATCCCGCGGCTGACGGATGCCGGCATCCACCCGGCCGAGTACACGGGCGACACCCTCCGCGAGCACCTCGGTCTCGCCCGACCCGAAGGGCGGTACGTCGCATGACTCGTCGACACCTCTTGCTCGGCGCGTTCCTGTTCCACCCGGGCGGGGCGCACGTCACCGGTTGGCGGCATCCGTCGGCCGAACCCGAGCGCCACCTCGACCCCGACTTCTATGCGGACTTCGCGCGCACGGCCGAGCGCGGCGTGTTCGACACGATCTTCCTCGCCGATGGGCTCTACCTCTGGGACCGCTACCCATCGGGCATCGACCACTACAGCCAGGTGCGACCCGAGCCGCTCACGCTGCTCTCGGCGCTCGTCGCGCACACGCGGCGCATCGGCCTCGCCGCGACCGTGTCGACGACGTACAACGAGCCGTACCACGTGGCTCGTGCGCTCGCCTCGCTCGATCACCTGAGCGGCGGCCGGGCCGGATGGAACCTCGTCACCTCCCGCTACGACGAGGAGGCCCGCAACTTCGGCGGCGACGCGCACCTCGACCATTCCCGCCGGTACGAGCGCGGCGCCGAGTTCGTGCGCGTCGTCGAGCGGCTCTGGGACAGCTGGGCCGACGACGCGATCCTCGCCGACAAGGCCTCCGGCCGGTTCGCGGATGCCTCCAAGCTCACGACGACCGATCACCGGGGCGAGTTCTTCACGGTGCGGGGGCCGCTCAACATCACGCGCCCGCCGCAGGGGCATCCCGTGCAGTTCCAGGCCGGTGGCTCGCCCGCAGGGCAAGACCTCGCCGCAGCCACCGCCGATGCCGTCTTCGCCCGCTGGCAGCCGATCGAAGCGGCGCAGGCCTTCTACGAGGGCTTGAAGGCGCGTGTCGCCGGCCACGGCCGCGACCCCGAGCGGTTCGCGATCCTCCCGTCGATCCGCCCGGTCGTGGCGTCGTCGCGCGCGGAGGCCGAGGACCTCGCCGAGGAGCTGCTCGCCTCGACACCCGACACCCTCATCGTCGAAGACGTCTCGCACACGGTGGGCCAGGACCTCACCGGGCGTTCGGCCGATGAGCCGTTCGCGTACCGGCCCGACACCGACACCTCGAACGAGTCGCAGTCGCCGAACCGGCTGGCCGAGTGGTCGCTCGCCGCCGACCGGGTGACGGCACGCGAGCTCTACGCGCGTGCGTTCCGCGAGCAGACGGTCGTCGGCACCCCGGAGGACGTCGCCGACGAGATGGAATCGCGCTTCCGCGGCGGCGCCGCCGACGGCTTCATCGTGCAGTTCCTCACCCTGCCGAGCGGCATCCACCGCTTCGTCGACCTCGTCGTACCCGAGCTCCAGCGGCGCGGCCTCACTCGAACCGCCTACGAGGAGCGCACGCTCCGCGAGCGGTTCGGTCTCGAGCGACCCCGCGTCGCCGCACCGATCGGAGAGACCCATGTCTGACCTGCTGCACTGGTACGCCCGCGCCCACGGCCCCCGCGCCTACCGCATCGTGCGCGAGGGCCTCGCAGCAGGGCGCGAACGGCCGCGAGAGGATGCCGCGGCGCCCGACCGGAACCGCCAGAGCGGTGAGACGCCGGCTTCCGCCCCCGTGCACGAGTCGGGCGGCCCTACAGTGAGCACATGATCCGACACACGGTCGCCTTCCGGCTGCGCCATCCGTCCGGCTCGGCCGACGAGCACTCGTTCCTCGATGCGGCACTCGCGCTGGCGGGAATCCCCGGCGTCGAACGCTTCGAACAGCTCCGGCAGGTGAGCCGGAAGAACGCGTACGCCTTCGGCTTCTCGATGGAGTTCGCCGACCAGACCGCCTACGACCAGTACAACGAGCACCCGGTGCATGTCGCGTTCGTGCGTGATCGCTGGGTGCCGGAGGTCGAGGACTTCCTCGAGCTCGACTACGTGCCGCTCGGCGGCTGAACGGCGCTCGGTCGACGGCGATCGCGACGTCCGCTTCGCGCCGATGCCGCCATGAGGATGCCGGCGCCCGCGAGCAGCACGACACCGGAGACGGCGAGGGCGGGCGACGGTGCGAACCCGCTCGCAGCGAGGGCCGGCCCTGCTGGCGAGGCCGGTGTCGACGGCGGTGCCGGCGCGAGCAACTCGAATGCGCCGAGCGCCGTGCAACGGCTCACCGCCCCGGTGAGCTGCACCTGATGCGTCCCGGTGGAGGTGCCGTCGGGAACGGAGACGCTGCCCGTCACGTCGCCCGACAGGTCGGCTTGCAGCCACCCAGCGGCCGTGGCCTCGGGGAAGAGGGTGGCGGCGACGAACTCCCCGGGCCGGAAGCCGCTCGAGGCGACGGTCACCTGCCCGGGGCCGCCGAGGCTCGACGGGTCGACGGTGAGGGGGAAGTCGGGAGCCGCGGCGGGTTCGGTCGGAGCCGGCACGTCTCCGCCGTCGGGCCCGGGAAGCTCGGTGTCGCTCGTGCCGTACCCGATGTCGGCGAAGAGGAATCCCTGTCCGAGGGTCGCAGGGGCCGGCGGGAGTCCCGCCGCGAACCCCGTGCCGGTGCCGGTCGGCGCGCTCGTCGTGAGCCGGAACGAGAGGTCGCTCACCGTCGCGGTGGTCGAACCGCCGCTCAGCGCGTGGAAGTACTCCCACGTCGTCAGTCCGGAGCATCCGGAGACCAGCACGCCGTCGACGAAGATGTCGAGCACATCGCTCTCACCGGCGAGGAAGACGGCTTCGACGCCGATGCGGTGCGGCACGCTCGAGTCGACGGTCGCGAACACCTCCGACCGCCAGCTCGAGTTCGCGGTGCTCGTCGCTTCGGGAGGCACCCAGTAACTCCCGATCTCGAGGCCCGCGGCGGTCTGCCGAAGGTGCACCACGCCGCCGTACCGCGACGCGGCGCCGAGTACGACCTCGAGCATCAGCCCGTCCTGGGTCGCGCCGGTCGACGACGCGACGGTGAATTCGGCTGAGAAGGTGTTGCCGAGGGCACCCGGCACACCCGGCTCGCCGGCGCTGTCGACCGCGGGGCTGCGGACGAAGCTCGTGCCCGGGATCACGGCGTTCGACACCCGCAGGCTGCGCCCGCCGTCGAGCCCCGAGTCGGGAAACGTCGCGTCCTCGACGAGCGCGAAATCGAAGTTGGTGCCCGTCGAGAGCCAGCCGTTCTGGCCGGCCGGGCTGCCCGGCCCGACCACGTAGCCCGGAGCGTCGAAGTCGATCACGATCGACGGCGCGGCATGGGCGGCGGAGGCGGTGCCGACGGCCGCCGCGAGCGCGATGACCCCCGCGACGACGCAGCGGGCCGCCCATCGTGCTCGGACAGTCGGTCTGTTCTGGCGCCCCCCGGTTGCCATGCGGAGGACGTTACCCCTTTCGCAACGGCGCCGCCAGGGTGATCGGGGCTGGCGCTCACGCGGCGGATTCGCGAACATGGGCGGATGGATGTCACAGAGTGGCTGCTCGACTCCGATCCGTCGATCCGCTGGCAGGTGATGCGCGACCTGCTCGATGCACCGCCCGACGAGATCGACCGCGAGCGCGCTCGTATCGCCGCCGAAGGCTGGGGCGCCGGGCTGCTCGCCCTGCAGGCCGATGACGGCTACTGGGGCGGCGACGAGTACGGCATCGACGGCGACCGGAGGAGCACCACCTGGACGCTCCACCTGCTGCGCCGCCTCGGCATCGAACCGGATGCCCCGCAGACCCGTTCGGCGATCGCCCGGGTTCGCGACGGCGTCTTCTGGAGGGAATGGGGGGACCTCCCCTACTTCCATGGCGAGGTCGAGGAGTGCGTCAACGGCGGCGTGCTCGCACTCGCCGTCTACTTCGGAGAGCTCGGAGCCGGCAGCGACCGCATCATCGACCGCTTGCTGGGCGAGCAGCTCGACGACGGCGGCTGGAACTGCGAACCGCGCGAGGAGTCGGGGCGCTCCTCATTCGACTCGACGCTCTGCGTGCTCGAGGGGTTGCTCGCCTACGAGCAGGCCGTGCCCGATGCGCCGCCCGAGATCACGGAATCCCGTCGACGTGGCGAGGAGTACCTGCTGGAACGCAGCCTGTACCGGCGACGGACGACCGGGGAGATCGTCCTCCCCCGCTATGCGGAGTTCCGATTCCCGCCGTACTGGGTCTACGACGTGCTCCGCTCGCTCGACTACTTCCGCGGGTCCGGCGACGCGCCCGATCCCCGGCTCGCCGACGCGATCGAGCTCGTCACCGCGCAACGCGGCGCCGACGGCCGCTGGCTCGCTGCCACGCCGTGGAACGGCCGGGTGCACTTCGAGGTCGACGCCCCGGAGGGTGAGCCGAGCCGGTGGAACACGCTGCGAGCACTTCGCGTGCTGCGCTGGTACGACGTCGAGTAGCCGTCAGCCGAGGCGCGCGTCGAGGCGCGCACGTCGGAACTGGCCCGCGGACACGAGCACTGCGATGACCACGGCGAAGACCGCGCACGTGACGAGCCCGAGCGGCCCGGCGATCCACGCCGCCGGCACCGGGGAACCGGCCGCGATGACGAGTCCCCCGAGCCCGGCCGCAGCATTGAACGCACCGTGTCCGAAGACCGCCGGCCACACCGAGCCCGTGCGCAGTCGGGTCCAGCCGAGCAGCACGCCGAGCAGCATGCAGGCGAAGATCATGAGCAGCACGCCCGTGAGGTCGGTGAGCCCGAAGTTGTAGCCGAGCAGGATCAGCGGCGAGTGCCAGAAGCCCCAGAACGCGCCGGAGACGAGGAGCGCGGGCCAGTCGCCGAGCGGCCGCAGCGCGGGCAGCAGCCACCCGCGCCATCCGACCTCCTCGCCGAATGCGAACGGTGCGTTGATGATCGCGCCGATGGGGATCATCACGAACTGCACGGTCACGAGCAGCAGGATCGGCGGCGCCGGCGTGCCGGGAGGGAGCAGGGAGTCGAGCTGTTCGGCGAATCCCGAGAAGCCGACCAGGTCGAAGCGGGCGAGGCCGAGCAGGCCGACGACGAGCAGCCCCGCCGCGATGAGCAGCGGCAGCACGACGATGGCGGCCGCCGACATTCCGAGCGTGCGGCCGAAGGGCCGGAGCGGCCACATGCCGAGATCGCGCAGGATGCCGCGTGCGCCGCGCCGCCCGCGCTGGCCGCGCTCCACGAGCAGCGCCGCGATCGTCGCGATCGCGGGGGTGAGCATCATGGCTGCGGCGATCACCGGCAGGAGCGGGTCGGTCATGCCGAGACCGCGCATCCAGAGCGGGGCGGCGACGGCCCAGGCGAGCCCGCACGAGACGATCGCGAAGACGACGACCGCCGCCCACGGCACGCGGGTCGCGTCGATGCGCGTTTCGCGCGGCACCGCGGGCACCGCAGGGTCGGACGTCGTCGAGGTGGTCGGGTCGGCACGTTCGTCGCTCACGACATCGACGCTACCGACGGCGATCGGCTCGCGGATCCCCCGTGCGACGGAGTTCAGGACCCGTCAGAGGAAGAGCTTGAACCCCACGTGGGATGCCTCGAAGCCGAGTCGCTCGTAGAAGCGGTGCGCATCGACGCGGCGCGCATCGGAGGTCAGCTGCACGAGCGCCGCGCCCTGGTCGCGCGCGTGGCCGACCGCCCACTCGATCATCGCCGAACCGAGCCCCAGGCCGCGCAGCTCCCGCGAGACGCGTACGGCCTCGATCTGCATGCGCGTCGCCCCGCGCCGCGCGAGCCCCGGGATCGACGAGAGCTGCATGGTGCCGACCACTCGCCCGTCGGCGGACTCGAGCACCGTCAACGTCTGGGCTGCATCGGCGTCGATCGCCTCGAAGGCGCGCTCGTAGGGCTCGAGCCCACCACCCGTGGGCGTCTCCTCGGCAGCGCGGAGCGAGTCGGCAGCGATCAGCGCGACGAGCCCCGCGAGGTCGACTCGCCGGGCGCGTCGGAGTGCGAACGTGGATCCGTCGGCTTCGAAGGTCGCGAACTGCATGCACTCAACCTCTCACATGAGCGCGGGCGGATGCCGCGGCATCCGCTGCCGTCACTCCGCGTCCTGCGCGAGTCGCCGCAGGAGGGCGGCGAGGGTCGCCTGCTCCTCGCGACTGAGACCGCGGAGCTCCTCGGCCTCGCGCTCGGCGAGAGTGCGCATCGCGGCGTCGACGCGCGTCGCGCCCTCGTCGGTGAGTCGCACGAGCACGCTCCGGCCGTCGCGCGGGTTCGGCCGGCGTTCGACGAGGCCGCGGCGCGTGAGGTTGTCGAGCCGGTTCGTCATGGCCGCGCTGCCGATCATGGTCGCCTCGATGAGCTGCGCCGGGCTGAATTCGTGCGGCGGCTCCTCGCGGCGGAGTGCGGCCAGCACGTCGAACTCCCAGACCGCGAGCCCCGCGCCGCTGAAGGCCCCCGCCCGCAGTCGTCCGAGGCGGTTCGCCACGCGACGCAGACGCGACATGACGTCGAGGGGGGTGAGGTCGACGCCGGGCAGACGATGCGACCAGGCATCGATCAGCAGGTCGACCTCGTCGTCGCGGTCGCCGCGCTCACTCACGCTCCGTGGCATACCGAAACGGTATCCCGACATGGCACGTCGAGCACATTTCGACCTCGGCAGATGACGGATCACCGTCTCACGGCGATCACCGATCGAAACTGCGTCAGACTGGAAGGGTGCCGAGTCGCACCCGCGCCGGCCGCTGGGAGGAACAGTGACCCTCGATCGAACGACGACCATCGACGGTCTGCTGCCGACGGGCCTCCGTCGCGACTTCCCGTACCTCGACCAGGAGCTGAACGGGCATCCGCTCGCCTATCTCGACTCCGGCGCGACCGCGCAGCGGCCGCTCGCGGTGCTCGACGCCGAGCGCGCCTTCCTCGAGCACGCGAACGCCGCCGTGCACCGCGGCGCGTCGACCCTCGTCGGCACTTCGACGACCGCGTTCGAATCGGCGCGCGAGACGGTCGCCCGCTTCGTCGGCGCCGGCAGTCGCGAGATCGTGTGGGCGTCGAACGCGACCGACGCGATCAACATGGTCGCCCTCGGCATGGCGGATGCCGCGGCCGGCCTCGGCGGACCCGACGCCGAGATCTTCCGGCTCGGGTCGGGCGACGAGATCGTCGTGACCGAGGCTGAGCATCACGCCGACCTCATCCCGTGGCAGCGCCTCGCGGCCAAGACCGGCGCGACGCTGCGCTGGATCCCCGTGAACGACGACGGCACGTGGTCGGTCGACGACGCGGCAACCGTCATCGGCCCCCGTACCCGGCTCGTCGCATTCGGGCACGTGTCGAACGTCACCGGGTTCCTCGCTCCCGCAGCGGAGGTCGTCGAACTCGCCCACCGCCACGGCGCGCTCGTCATGCTCGACGCCTGCCAGTCGGTGCCGCACCGGCCCGTCGACTTCGCCGAACTCGGCGTCGACTTCGCGGCCTTCTCGGCCCACAAGATGCTCGGCCCGACCGGCATCGGCGTGCTGTACGGCAGGGAGCACCTGCTCGACGCCCTGCCGCCCGCCCGCACCGGCGGATCGACGATCACCATGGTGACGATGGAGTCGGCGTCGTTCCTGCCCGCCCCCCAGCGTTTCGAGGCCGGCACGCAACCGGTCTCGCAGGCCGTCGCCCTCGCCGAGGCCGTTCGCTACCTCGAAGGGCTCGGCATGCAGAACGTGCATGCCCACGAGACGGCGCTCGCCGAGCTCCTCGTCGAGGAGACCTCCCGAGTCGCGGGCGTGCGGCTCGTCGGCCCTCCCCCGGGCAGTCCGCGCGCGGCGCTCGCGAGCGTCGACGTGCCCGGCGTGCACGCACATGACGTCGGCCAGTTCCTCGACTCGCAGGGCATCGCCGTGCGCGTCGGCCACCACTGCGCCCAGCCGCTGCACCGCCGGCTCGGACTGCGCGCCACCACCCGGGCGAGCGCCTACGTCTACACGACGGCCGATGAGGTGCATCGCTTCGCTGCGGCGCTCGCCGACGTGCGCGGCTTCTTCGGGGTCGACGCATGAGCGATCTGTCGGGTCTGTATCAGGAGCTCATCCTCGACCACTCGCGTCGCCGCCTCGGTGACGGCGAACTCGCCGAGCCGCACGCGACGCACCACGAGCTGAACCCCACGTGCGGCGACGAGATCACGATGGGCATCCGCCTCGACGCATCCGGTACCGTGCTCGAAGCGATCGGCTGGACCGGCGACGGCTGCAGCATCTCGATGGCCTCGGCCTCCGCGCTCACCGAGCTCGCGGCCGGTGCCGACCTCGTCCGGGTGCGCGAACTCATCGACGGATTCCGCACGATGATGCGCTCGCAGGGCTCCGGCGAGGCCGATGAAGAGCTGCTCGGCGACGCGATCGCCTTCCACGGCGTCTCGAAGTACGTCATGCGGGTGAAGTGCGCGATGCTCGCGTGGGTCGCGCTCGAGGCGTGCATCGCCGCGGCGAGCGCCGACTCCGCGCGCTCCTGATCGGACCGGCGCCACGGCACGACCGTCGACGGCGAACGAGCAGGATCCGCTCACAGGGGCACCTCGAAGACCGGTGCCGACTCCAGCGACTCTCCCGCAGATCAACGGTGATTTCCGCGCGCCGCTACACGGCATCCGCTCAGTAGCGTGCCGCGACATTCTCCCGCCGCGAGCAGTCACTCTGATCAGTTGTGATTGAAAACACCAATCTTCAATCAACTCTTGACACGTCACGATCAGGCCAGCAGGGTATGGGATACCGAGCATCACCGAGCATTCCCTGACCGACCTGGAGAGTGTCATGACGCGTTTTCTCACCATCCCTCGCCCTACCGAGGAACCGATCACCGCTGATCGGGACTCGGGGGCATTCGGCTTCAGCCGGCGAAACCTCCTCGGCGGAATCCTCGCCGGCGTCGCCGTCACCGCCGTCGTTCCATCCGTCGCCAATGCGGCGATCATCCCCTCCCGCAAGGGCGGCGCCACGTCGATGGCCGACCAGCCGTTCGAAGCCGTCGACGTCGTCAAGATCGGCCTCATCGGCCTCGGCAACCGTGGCATGGGCATGCTCGACGGCTGGGTCGACGTGCCCGGCACCGCCGTCACGGCGGTGTGCGACATCAGGGCCGACCGGGCGAAGCGAGCCGCCGATCGGGTCGCCGCCAAGGGCAAGGCGCGTCCGCGCGAATACGGCGGCGGCGACGAGTCGTTCCAGAAGATGCTCGACACCGAAGAGCTCGACCTGGTCTACATCGCGACGCCGTGGGAGTTCCATCACGCGCACGGCAAGGCGGCCCTGCTCGCCGGAGCCCATGCGGCGATCGAGCTGCCGATCGCGACCGAGCTCGACGAGCTCTGGGACCTCGTCGACACCTCGGAGCGCACGCGCAAGCACCTGTTCCTCGCCGAGAACTGCTCGTACGGACGCAACGAGCTGGCGATGCTCAAGATGGCGCACGAGGGCGTCTTCGGCGACGTGACGAGCGGCCATGGCGGCTACCTGCACGACCTCCGCTCCCTGCTGTTCGCCGACGGCTACTACACCGATGACTGGCGCCGTCTCTGGCACACCCGCAGCACCGCGAGCTTCTACCCCATGCACGGGCTCGCACCCATCGCCGCGGCCATGGACATCAACCGGGGCGACCGCCTCGACACGCTGACGGCGACGGCCACGGCGGCGCGGGGGCTCGCCGACTACCGCGAGCGCTTCGTGCCGCGCGACCACCGCTCGTGGAAGGAGGAGTACATCAACGGCGACCTCGTCACGTGCATGATCACGACGGCGAACGGCCGCACGATCCGCGCCGAGCACAACGTGAGCCAGCCCCGCCCGTACAGCCGCATCAACACGCTCGAGGGCAGCCGCGGCATCTTCGAGGACTACGTCGGCGCCGATTCGACAGGCGCGCGCATCTACGCGGAGCCGTACCACGGCGGTGACACCTGGCGCGGCGCGAGCGCGATGCGCACGGAGTTCGACCACTGGCTCTGGAAGGACCTCGAAGGTCCGGCCGCCGGTGGCGGCCACGGCGGCATGGACTACATCCTGCAGTGGCGCATCGTGCAGCAGATGCGCGCCGGCCTCGTGCCCGACATCGACGTCTACGACTCCGCCGCCTGGTGCGCGCCCGTGCCGCTCAGCGTGAAGTCGCTCGCGAAGGGCGGCAAGCCCGTCGAGGTGCCCGACTTCACGCGCGGCGAGTGGAAGAAGCTGCGCCTCGGGCTCGACTCCGTACGATCCGCCATGCCCGCCGTCGTCTGACCGATCAGCTGAGAGGAAAACCATGTCCATGAAGTTCCTTCGCAAGGCCGCGATCGCCGGCGTGTTCGTGCTCGCCGCGTCCACCTGGTCGACTTCGGCCGCATACGGCGCATTCGCCGAGGAGTCGCCCGCCACGTCGCAGTCGCCTGCGTCCACCGAGGCTCCCGGGACCGAGGCTCCCGGGACCGAGGCTCCGGCGACGGATGCCCCGGCTTCCGAGGCGCCCGAGGGTGGCGCGCCCGACAGCGAGGCGCCGGCACCCGAGGCACCAGCGCCCGAGACCACGGCACCCGCACCGGAGTCGTCGAAGGCGCCCCACGCCGCGCCCGAGGCATCCGACCCGGCCGAGCCGGCACCCGAGATCACCGTCGCCGTCCCCGAGATCGGGCTCGACGGCCCGGCGATCGCAACGGTCGAGGTCACCGTGTCGAACGACTCGGCGGCGAAGATGAGTTCGGTCGTCGTCTCCTTCGCCGGACCGGTCGGCTGGCAGGTCGTGCCGTCGAGCCAGAAGCTCGACGCGATCAAGTCGGGTCGCGACCAGACCGCGACCTTCCAGGTGCGCGTCCCCGAGAAGCGCCCCGGGTTCGCCCTCCGCGTCTTCACCGCGACCGTCAGCTACAAGGGCGGCGACGGAGCGGGCAGCGCGACCGGAGTGCGAGCGATGCCGACCACGCCGCCCACGGATTCGCTCGCTGCCCTGTTCAACAGCGTCGCCATCACGACCGCGTCGCAGCCGACGGCGGGAAGCTTCGACAACGAGGGCAATACGTTCTCGGCGGAGCAGCTCGCGGCGGTCGGAGCCGGCCCGGGCGCGGCGATCGAGGCCCTCGGTGCCACGCTGCTGATGCCCGCCTCCCAGCCGGGAACCGCCGACAACGTCACCGCTGCCGGGCAGGCGCTCCGCATCGGCGGGCAGGGGCAACGCCTCGTCTTCCTCGGCTCCGGTTCCAGCACCAGTGCGACCGGCACGGCGACCGTCTTCTACACCGATGGCACCACGAGCTCGGGAGCGATCGGATTCCCGAACTGGTCGTTCCACGACGAGAATGCGCACGGCGCCGAACTCGCCGTCTCGACGAACGGCCGGAACCGGCCGAGCGGATACGGCGATGCCGCCTACCAGTACCGCATGTTCGCGCACTCGGTGCCGCTGACTGCCGGCAAGACGGTCGACTTCGTCGTACTGCCGACCAACGGCTCGATGCACATCTTCTCGATCGCGGTCGCTCCCTGACCCGTTCTTGCTGAACCGTTCGCGCCCGACCGGCACCCGCCGGCCGGGCGCGAACCGTTCGTGCGTCGCTTGCGCCCGTCGCGGGCCACCCCCTAGGTTGAGGAGCACGAGTCGTCCTGAGGATTCCTCGGCGACCGCAGGGAATCGATCCGCAGGTGTCCTCAGCGCTCTACGCACTCGGTCGGTGGGCCTACGGGGCTCGGGGCCTGGTCCTCGCGCTCTGGCTGATCGTGCTCGCCGTGCTGTTCACCGGCGCGGCCCTCCTCGGCGTCGGCACCGACAACACCTACCGCATCCCCGGCACCGAGTCCCAGGAGGCGCTCGACGCGCTCGCCCGCACCTTCCCCCAGGTGAGCGGCAGCTCGGCGCAGCTCGTCGCGGTGGCGCCCGAGGGCGGCGACGTCACCGACGCCGATTTCGAGGCCGCCGTGGAGAGTGCCGTCACCGAGCTCGCCGCCATCCCGCAGGTGTCGTCGGCGGCCTCGCCCTACTCGTCGGCGACGAGCGCGAACGTCAGCGCCGACGGCTCCGCAGTGCTCGTGCCGATCCAGCTCTCCGTCGGCACGACCTCGGTGCTCCCCTCGACCGCCGACGCACTGCAGGCCGAGGGGGCGGCACTCGAGGCCGCCCTCCCCGGCGGCTCCCAGGTCGCCGTCGGCGGCCAGTTGTTCTCGCAGAGCTCGACCGGCATCAGCGTCACCGAGCTCATCGGCATCGCGATCGCCTTCGTCGTGCTGCTCGTGACCTTCGCCTCGTTCGCGGCCGCCGGGCTGCCGCTCATCACCGCGCTCCTCGGCGCCGGCGCGTCGCTCGCGATCGTGTTCATCGGCACCGGATTCCTGACGATCACGTCGACGACCCCGCTCCTCGCCCTCATGCTCGGGCTCGCGGTGGGCATCGACTACGCCCTCTTCATCATCTCCCGGCACCAGGACCAGTTGAAGCAGGGGCACGACCCGGCCGAGTCGGCCGCCCGCGCGGTCGCGACCGCGGGCTCCGCCGTCGTGTTCGCGGCGATCACGGTGATCATCGCGCTGCTCGGCCTCGCGGTCGCCGGCATCCCCTTCCTCACGATGATGGGCGTGGCAGCCGCCCTCGCGGTCGCGATCGCGGTGCTCATCTCGCTCACCCTCACCCCGGCGCTCCTGGGCTTCGCCGGCTGGCGGGTGGTCGCGAAGCGCTACCGGCTGGCGAGGACGGCGGACGCCGCAGTGCGAGCGGATGCCTCCGCTGACGCGACATCCGGTCTCGCACCGGTCGACGGGACCGACGACGAGGACGATGAGGGCGAACTCGCCCCCGAACCCGTCGCGCACAGCCGCTTCTTCCTCGGCTGGGTGCGCACCGCCACGCGATGGCCGATCGTCACGATCGTCGTGATCGTCGCAGCGCTCGGTGTCGCGGCGTTGCCGGCGATGCACCTGCGACTCGCCCTGCCCGACGCGGGCTCGCTCGAGGAGGGCACCCCCGGCCGCGTCGCCTACGACCTCATCGACGAGCACTTCGGCCCGGGCTACAACGGCCCGCTCATCGTCACCGGCTCGATCATCCAGAGCACCGACCCCGTCGGGCTCATGGACGATCTCGGCACCGAGATCGCCGGCGTGCCCGGCGTGGCATCCGTCGCCCTCTCGACGCCGAACGAGGGCGGCGACACGGGCATCGTGCAGGTCATCCCCCAGGGCGGGCCCGACTCGGAGGCGACGAAGGACCTCGTCGCCGAACTGCGGTCGATGCACGACCACTTCGAGGAGGAGTACGGCGTCGACCTCTCGGTGACGAGTTACACGGCGGCCGGGATCGACATCTCCGATCGCCTCGCCGGTGCGCTGCTGCCGTTCGGCCTGCTCGTCGTCGGCCTCTCGCTCGTGCTGCTCGCGATGGTCTTCCGCTCGATCGTCGTGCCCGTGACCGCGGCGCTCGGCTACGCCCTCTCGGTGGCAGCGGCGTTCGGCCTGACGACGCTCGTGTTCGTCGACGGGTTCCTCGCCGACGCGCTCAACGTCGCCGACGTCGGCACGGTGATCAGCTTCATGCCGATCATCGTGATGGGCGTGCTGTTCGGCCTGGCGATGGACTACGAGGTGTTCCTCGTCAGCCGCATGCGCGAGGACTTCGTGCACCACGGCGACCCGCACTCCGCCGTCGAACGGGGCTTCCTGAGCTCCTCGCGAGTGGTCACCGCTGCCGCGATCATCATGTTCGCGGTGTTCGCCGCCTTCATCCCCGAGGGCGACGCGTCGATCCAGCCGATCGCCTTCGGGCTCGCGGTCGGCGTCGCGATCGACGCGTTCATCGTGCGGATGACCCTCATCCCGGCCGTGCTCGCGGTGTTCGGGCGGCGGTCGTGGTGGATTCCCGCATCGCTCGACCGGGTGCTGCCGCGCTTCGACATCGAGGGCGAGGGGCTCGCTCGCGAATTCGAGCTCGCCGAATGGCCGGAACCCGGCGATCGACTCGTCATCGCGGCCGAAGGGGTGCACATCGACGCCGTGCCCGAACTCGCGGGCGGATTCGGGGCGATGGTCGCCGGCGGCGAGGTCCTCGACGTCTCCGGCGGCTCGGACGCCGCCCGTCGCGCAGTGCTGTTCGCGCTCGGCGGCCGGCTGCCCGTCACGGGCGGCCGGCTCAAGGTCGCGGGCTTCGTGCTGCCGGCGCGAGCGTCCGCGGTGCGGTCGCGATCGGCCTACGTTCGCCTCGATCAGGCCCGGGACCCGGCCGCCGCGGTCGTCGACGCGCTCGCGAGCGGGGCATCCGTCATCATGCTCGACGGGGCCGACGGCGTCGTCGACGCGCCGGCGCGCACCGCGATCCGACACGTGCTGACGGATGCCGCCCTGGCCGCCCGCCGAAACGGCGAGCGCGAGCCCACCGTGGTGCTGGCGCACGGCGGCGAGGCTGCGGTCGCCGAGTTGGTGCCGCCCGGTCTCGTCGCGCACTCGCTTCGGCTGAGCGCGCCCGCCGCGGCGGTGGCGCCGATGCCGCCGTACGCACCCGCGGAGGTGGTCTGACATGTCGGGGGCGTTCTCGGCCGGCGCAGGGTCCGAGCGTCTCGGCCTCCCCGCGATCGTCGGCCTGCTGCTCGTGCCGCTCGTCACGGGGGGCGTGCTCACCTGGGCGCTCGCGACACCGACCGAGCACCTCGACCGCGTCACCGCCGCGATCGTCAACGACGACGAGCCGGTCACGGTCGACGGCAGCACCGTGCCGCTCGGCCGGCAGTTCGCGGCGGGGCTGATGGGCGGCACCGCTCAGGACGGAGCGGAACCCGAGGCCGACCCGCAGGACTTCGACTGGGTGCTCACGAACGACGACGAGGCAGCGGCCGGGCTCCGGAGCGGCCGCTACGTTGCGGTCGTGACCATCCCCGCGTCGTTCTCGGCGTCGGCGACGTCGATCGGCGGCCCCGCGGCGAGCGCGGTGCAGGCCGAGATCGAGGTCGAGACGACGCCTGCCTCCGCCGCACTCGACCCCGCGCTGACCGCAGCCGTCACGTCGACCGCGGTCGCCTCGATGAACGCCGAGCTCATCGCCCAGTACCTCGGCAACGTCTACGAGGGCTTCAACACCATCGAGGAGCAGATCTCGGACGCGGCATCCGGTGCTGCCGACCTCGCGACGGGTGCCGCATCGCTCGCCGACGGCGCGACTGCCCTCGCGAGCGGCGCGGAGCAGCTCGCCGCGGGCATCGGCTCGCTCGACTCCGGAACCGATGCGCTCGCCGTCGGCCTCGCCGAACTCGACGCGGCCGCGCAGTCGCTGCCCGGCGACGCGTCCGCGCTCGCACAGGGCGCGGCCGCGGTCTCCTCCGCGCTCGACACCGCCGCGTCGAAGCTCGACGGCGCCACGACCGAGTTCGCGGCGGTCGTGGCCGAGATCTGCGCACTGCCCGGGCCGGGCACGGTCTGCGGGCGGGCCTCCGGTGCACTCGGCACGCTGCAGACGGCGAATCAGGACGTCGCGGCGCTCGCGAGCGGCGCCGACCAGGTCACCGGTGGCGCCGAACAGCTGGCCGCGGGCATGTCGGTGCTCGTCGAGGGCATCGACGTCTCCTCCGACGGCGCCGACGAGCTCGCGGCGGGCGCCGATGCGTCGACCGCCGGCGCGACGTCGCTCGCCGCAGGCGCCGCGAACCTCGTGGCGGGCGCCGACCAGGTCGAGGCCGGTGCCGCCCAGCTCGCCGACGGCCTCGCCTCGGCGGCCGAGCAGCTGCCCACCTATTCCGACTCCGACATCGAGGTGCTGTCGTCGGTCGCCTCGGAGCCGGTGAACGCCGTGCAGTTCACGCCGCCAACTGGCTGGCAGTCGATTCCGCTGTTCGCGGTCGTCGCCCTCTGGATCGGCGGACTCGTCGTCGCCCTGGCCCGGCAGGCCGTGCCCGCGCGGCGACTGCTGACCGCGGCCTCGTCGGGCCGGATCGCCCTCGGGTCGCTGCTTCCGGGGGCCGCCGTCGGCGGCGCACAGGGGCTCGTCGTCGGCGTCGCCTTCCTCGTCGCCGTGCCCGTCGACCCCGCGCAGGGGCTCGGGTTCACCGCGGCCGCCGTGCTCGTCGGCGCCGTGTTCGCGGCCCTGAACCAGGGCCTCGCGGCATCCCTCGGCGCGGCCGGTCGACTCGCCGCGGCGTTCGTCGGGGCGATCGCGCTGGCGGCCGGCCTGTCATCGACCGTGCCGCCCTCGGTCGACTCGCTCGCCGCCGCGTTCCCGACCACGCCGGCGAACGAACTGCTGCTCGCGACACTGACCGCCGACGGTGCGGCGGCCTGGCCAGCCGTTGCCGGGCTCGTGCTGTTCGCGCTGCTCGGCGTCGCCCTCGTGTTCGCGGGCGTCGCAGCACGGCGCACGGTTCCCCTGCGGTCGGTGACGAGCGAGGGCTAGGAGATCACGGCCTCCACCACGGCCGGAGCGGCAGGTCGCCCGTGCTGCCGTGCTCGTCGGGCCGCACCGCGAGCACCTGGTGCAACTGGATGCCGCCGGTCTCGAATGCGAGCCGCGAGCCGGCCATGTAGAGGCCCCACACCTTCGCGGTCGGCAGGCCGACCTCGGCGACCGCCTCGTCCCAGTGCTCGACGAGGTTCGCGCACCAGTCGCGCAGCGTCATCGCGTAGTGCGGTCGCAGGTTCTCCTCGTGCACGACCTCGAGCCCGACATCCTGCGCCTCGGTGATGATGCGGCCGGAGCCGGTGAGCTCGCCGTCGGGGAAGACGTAGCGGTCGATGAACCCCTTCGCCGCGGGCTCCGAGCGGTTGTCGGGGCGCGTGATGCAGTGGTTCAGCAGCAGCCCGCCCGTGCGCAGTCGCGACTGCAGGAACGTGAAGTACGACGCGTAGTTCCTCACGCCGATGTGCTCGAGCAAGCCGATCGAGGAGACCGCGTCGAACCCGGTCTCGGCGATGTCGCGGTAGTCGCCGTACCGCACCTCTGCGAGGTCGCCGAGGCCCTCGTCGAGGATGGCCTGCTGCGCCCACGCCGTCTGCTCGGCCGACAGCGTCACGCCGAGCGCCCGGACCCCGCGTCGCGCCGCGTACCGCACCATGCCGCCCCACCCGCAGCCGACGTCGAGCAGCCGGTCGCCGGGCTCCAGCCGCAGCTTCTCGAACACGAGCCGGTACTTGTTCTCCTGCGCCTCGTCGAGTGAGGCCTCGGTGGCGGGATAGCACGCGCAGGTATAGGTCATCGAGGGCCCGAGCACCCACTCGTAGAAGGTGTTCGAGACGTCGTAGTGGTGGTGGATCGCCTCGGCGTCGCGGCTCTTGCTGTGTCGGAGCCCCTCGGCGACGCGCCGCCAGCGGGGCGGCGCCTCCTGCGGGGGCGGCGCGATCGGACGCAGGTGCTCGAGGCCGATCGAGCGGATGACATTGGCCATCGTGCGCGGCGGCGGCAGCTTGAAGACGAGCTCGTCGGCGAGCGCCTTCAACAGCTCGTAGGGGTCGCCGGGGTGCACGCCGTGGATGTCGATGTCGCCGGCGATGTAGGCGCGGGCGAGGCCGAGGTCGCCGCGGCCGGTCGCGAGGTAGGTCGTGCCCCGCGAGCTCTTCAGCTCGATCCCGAGCGCCGCATCGGGCGGCCCGGCCGAGCTGCCGTCGTAGGCGGTGAAGCGCAGCGGCAGTCGGCCGCCGGCGAAGATCTCGAGGATCTCGGCGAGGGTGAGCCTGCCCGAGGCATCCGTTGCCTCGTGGCGCTCGGGCGTCTCCGCCGCCTCGGTCGCCGTGCCCTTGGTCGTGGTCATCGTCGTTGCACCGCCTTCGCGTAGAGGTCGAGGAGTCGGGAGCCCGTGATCGACGTCATCGTCGTTGCACCGCCTTCGCGTAAAGGTCGAGGAGTCGGGAGTCGGGGTCGTAGCGCGCCTTGGTCGCGCGGTAGGCGTCACCGCCGTAGAGCGCGTCGAACTCGGCGCGGGAGTAGAACGCGTCGGAGTAGAGCGACTTGTGCCCGTCGAGGGCGCTGACCTCGCGTTCGATGCGACGGTTCGTCTCACCCTCGGTGGCCCCGACCGGCACGGTCGACCAGAAGCCGACGTTGACGTAGCTGCGGTGCGGCTCGAGCGGGTAGAGCGGCCAGGCGTCGTCGCCGCGCAGCCGGAGCGGGCACAGCCAGATCGGCTCGATCGGCACGTTCGCGAGGAACCAGTCGAGGAACTCCGCGCACCGCTCGATCGGCACCTCGACGTCTTGGATGACGCGTTCGCGGGGCGGCAGCCCTTTCAGCGCCTCGATCCGGTTGCCGAGGTCGTAACGCCGTTCGAGGCGCATGAGCGTCGCATACGACCTGCTGCGCCTGAGGCGGCGCGGCCAGAGCCGGCGAACGAGCGGATGCTGCGCGCCGAACGCCTCGGAGCACCAGAACCAGTCGGTGTCCCATCGCCAGAGGTAGTCGTGCGTCGTGAGGCGGTCGTGCGTCACCCCCTCGTCGTGCTGGATGGAGCGGTAGAAGACCCGCTGACCGGTGTAGTCGCCGACCGGTCCGGATGCCGCGGTCCTCCGCCCGAGGCAGAGATACGACTCCTCGGCGCTGAAGACGACGCCGTCGAGGTACTCGACGGCGTCCCCGTCGTAGCGGCCCGTTCGGACGATGCCCTCCATGGCGGCGACGAGGTCGGCGATGGCATGGAACCGCACATGCGTGAGCGCGACGAACGGCAGCACCGGCTCGAGCTCGATGCGCAGGCGCACCGCGTAGCCGAGCGTGCCGTAGGAGTTCGGGAACGCGCGGAAGAGCTCGGGGTGCTCGCTCGGCGACGCCGTGAGCACCTCCCCCGCCCCGGTGAGGATGTCCATCTCGAGCACCGACTCGTGCGGCAGACCGCTTCGGAACGACGTCGACTCGATGCCGAGCCCGGTGACCGCCCCGCCGATGGTGATGGTCTTCAGTTGCGGCACGACGAGCGGCGCCAGTCCGAACGGCAGCGTCGCCGCGACCAGGTCTTCATAGGTGCACATGCCGGCCACTTCGGCGGTGCGCGCCTCGACGTCGACCGCGATGACGTGCGTCAGGCCCGAGGTGTCGAGCCCGGGGACATCCGTCGCCGCTCGCGACCTGAAGAGGTTCGAGGTGCGCTTCGCGAGCCGCACCGGGGAGCCCGGCGGCACGGCCCGGTAGCTCGCGAGCAGGCGCTCCACGCCGGCGGCGTGAGTGGTGCGTGCATCGGTCGCGAGTGCGGACACGCCTCCAAACTAGTCCGCGGCACCCTCGTGCGCATCAGCACGCGCACGAGTGCACCGCATCGGTGGGTGCTGGCAGACTCGGGGGCATGACGACGGAGATCGGCACGCCCGGCGGCACGCCCGAGCGCCCGGCGCGCTTCTTCGCCACGCCCGCGGAGTTCCGAGCGTGGCTCGAAGCCAACCACGACACGGCCACCGAGCTCTGGATGGGCCTCTACAAGAAGCACGTGCCCGATCGCGGGCTGACCTGGGAGCAGGCGGTGCCCGAGGCGCTGTGCTTCGGCTGGATCGACTCGGTCTCCCAGCGCATCGACGAAGATGCACGGCGCCAGCGATGGACTCCGCGCAAGGCCACGAGCACCTGGTCGAGCGTCAACATCGCGCTCGTCGAGCAGCTCACGGCCGAGGGACGCATGCGCGAGGCCGGCATCGCCGCGTACGAACGACGGCGTGACGATCGCTCGGGCATCTACTCCCACGAGAATCCCCATCAGGAACTGCCGGCCGAGGCCGCCGCACGGCTTGCGGCGAACCCGGCCGCCGCGGCGTTCTGGCAGGCCGCGACGCCGACCTATCGTCGCCAGGTCACCCACTGGGTGCTCTCGGCGAAGCAGGAGGCCACTCGCGAGCGGCGACTCGTCCAGCTGATCGACGACAGCGCAGCGGGCGTCCTGGTGCCGTTCCAGCGCTACGGCGAGACGCCGAAGTGGGCGGAACGCGCTGCAGAGGCGGCGCGGGCCGCGGCATCGGCGGCCTCGACCGACTGACACCAGTGGTCAGGCGACGAGGATCGCCTGGATGGCGAGTCCGTGCTCTTCGGCGCGGTCGATCACTCGATCCACTCCGGCACGATCGTGCGCGGCCGCATACACCAGCCACACGACGACGGCCGCGGCCGCGTCGCCGACTCGCGCCGCGACCGCGTCGATCAGGGCCAGCGTCGCGGCGCGCGAGGAGAACTGCAGCACCAGGCACGGCGTCGCATCGATCTGGTCGAACGAGGCGAGCCCGTCGAGCAGGAATCCGCGCTCGAGGTCGGATGCTTCCATCCAGATCGGCACGAGGTGCGGGACCCGCTCGGACTGCTGACGATCGCTGCCCGCCGGCCGCTCGAGCGTGGGCGCACCGCGTCGCGCCCGCACCACGTCGAAGAGGTCGAGCCTCGACCCGACGTTCTTCAGCAGCAGTGGCGTGATGCTGAGTCTCGGATCGCCGGCGGGAGCTGCGACCCGGCGGCGATGCTCCTGCACGAGCTGCGCGGACTGCTCGGCCGCGATCTCGGCGACCTCGTCGTCGCGGAGGATCGCGCCGCGATGCCGCTTGCGGTACTCGGTCGGCGATTGGCCGAACCACTCGGCGAAGCCGCGCGAGAAGTACTTGACGTCGGAGAAGCCGCACGCCCCCGAGATCTCGAGCGTCGTCCCCTCGGTCGTGAGCAGGAGGTGCTCGGCGTCCGAGACCCGCAGGTATGTGAGCAGGTCGCTGAAGCTGATCGCTGCGACATCCTTCACGAGATGCGAGACGTACGACTTCGAGTAGTGCTGCTCGTGCGCGACGAGGTCGAGCACGTCGCGCCGTTCGCTATGGCGGCGCATGAGGCGCAGGGTCGTGAGGTACTTCGTGCGTCGCTCCGCCGTCAGCGACTGATCGCGGTGGTAGTAGTGCTCGAGGGAGTACCCGGCGCAGAGCAGTCGCACGATCTCGTGCGCGGCGTCAGCCGCACCGCCGATGACGTCGAGCAGGAGTCCGCGAAGCAGGCTCTCCTGCCTGAGGTAGCGCGCCAGGTCGAAGGATTCGCACGCGAAGATGAGACCCTCCACGAAGGGGTCGACGTCGCGGAACTCGGCGAGGTCGAGGTGCACGAGCGCGGTGACGTTGTCGACGGAGCCCTCGAGGAGGTGCGGGTCGCGCTGGTTCACGACCACGAAGTCGCCGGGCTCGAGGTCGAACTCCTCGCTGCTGACCGTGACGTGCAGCGCGCCCTGCAGTACGTAGACGATCTCGACGACGCCGGGATGCATGTGCAGCCGGGTGCTGCGGATCGCCTGCACCGAGGTGCGCACTCCGGCGGCATCCGCGAACTCGACGACCGATTCCAGCATCACCCTGTCGCTCTCGCTGCCCGCCCTCACCTCCGGGCGGAACGCCCGCGGCGACACCGGCTCATCGCATGGTCCAGAGGCTCCGCCGGAACGTTCAGGGTACCCGCCGCCGCGTCACCAGGCGAAGTTGCCGTCCTCCACGGTGAGCTTGCCGTCGCAGAAGATGAGGCGGATGTTCTCCGAGTCGTAGATCACGCGCGGATCCTCGGTCGGATCCTGCCGCAGCACGAGCAGGTCGGCGAGCTTGCCGGGCTCGACCGTGCCGATGACGTGCGACATGCCGGCCGCCTCGGAGCTCGTGACCGTGCCCGCCGTGATCGCCTCCATCGTCGTCATGCCGTACTGCACGAGCGCACGGAACTCGAGGGCGCTGTACTCGCCGAACTTCGTGAGCGGTTCGTAGACCGTGTCAGAGCCGAGCGCGATCTTCACGCCCGCGGCCCTGGCCGTCTGGAAACTCTGCACGGCGCGCCGGCCGTAGGTCTGGCCGAAGCCAGCGTCGTGGTCGTCGTAGAGGTCGCGGTAGAGGAAGGCGTCGGGGCGGACCTTCGGCTTGGCGGCATCGCCCACCGGGATGAAGTCGCGATACCAGTTGACGATGAGCTGCAGCGTCGGCACGAGGATCGTGCCCTTCCGCGCCATCTTCTCGGCGAGCGCCTCGTCGATATCCTCGCCGTGCTCGATCGTGTCGCAGCCGGCGTCGACCGCCATCTCGATGGCCTCGCGGTTCTCGGCGTGGGCGAGCACGATCGTGCCCTTCTGGCGGTGCGCCTCCTCGACGCACGCCCGCATCTCGGCGACCGAGTAGTGAACGTCGCCGTTGCGATCGTGCGGCCAGTTGTCGCCGCCGCTCGCCCAGATCTTCACTGCGTCGGCGCCCTCGCGCAGCAGGTAGCGAACCGACTTGACGATCTCGTCTTCGCCGTCGGCGATGATGCCCCAGACACCGTTCTCCCGAACGTACTCGGGCGTGAACTGGAAGAGGTCGGCGTGCCCGCCGGTGCGGGAGAGACCCGGCCCGCAGGCGATCACCTTGGGGCCCGGGATCTTCTGCTCGAAGAAGAGGCGCTTGAGGTAGAGCCCGTTCCACGAGATGTCGCGCACCGTCGTGAAGCCCCGCTTCAGCAGTTCCTGGGCCTCGTAGACCGAGCGCATGGCACGGAGCAGTTTCGGTTCGGCGATGACGCCGAGCTCCTGGTCCTCGACTTCGGCGCGTCCTCCAGCGAGGTGCACGTGGGCGTCGATCAGGCCGGGCATCACGAAGTGGCCGTCGAGCGGCACCTCCTGGTCGCCCGCCTCCCGCCGGTACTCCGCCATGGACACGATGGCGATGATGCGACCGTCGCGCACGATGACGGCCCGGTTCTCGAGCGGGTCGCCGCCGCGGCCGTCGACGACGGTGACCGACAGCAGTGCGAACCTCGCGCCGATCCTCATGCGTCGACCACCTCTGCGTCCTCATCGAGGCGGATGGTTCCCGGCGGCCGGCGGAACCCCCGCGTCGAGAAGGCGAGGTAGATCACGCCGAGCACGACCCAGACGAGTCCGAGGATCTTCGCCGAGCTGTCGATGCTCACCCACAGCATGATGCAGACCGCCACGCCGATTGCCGGCAGCACGAGGAAGCGAACGGCATCCCAGCCGTGTCGACGCCCGCCGCGAATGAAGTAGTGGCTGATCACCGAGTAGTTGACGAGCGCGAATCCGGTGAGGGCGCCGAAGCTCATGAGGGAAGCCGCGCCCATGAGGTTGTCGGCGTAGAACACGGCGGTCAGCGCGATGGCCGAGGTGAGCAGGATGTTGTTGACCGGCGTGCGGAACCGGGCGCTCAGCGTGCCGAAGAACCTCTTCGGCAGGGCGCCGTCGCGACCCATGCCGTAGAGCACGCGGGAGACCGCCGCGAGACCGGCCATGGCGCAGATGAAGCTGGCGAGATTGTCCGTCACGAGGAAGGTCGTCGAGAGCGCATCGCCGCCGAGACGGCCGAGCAGCTCGAAGATGCCGGCGTCCTCGTCGACGATGTCGCGGTACCCGGTCGGCCAGGCGATCTGCGTGAAGTAGGAGATGAGCGCGAAGGCGATGCCGGCGCCGATGCAGACGATCATGATCGCCCGCGGCACGGTCTTCTCGGGCTTCACGGTCTCCTCGGCCATCGTCGACACGGCGTCGAAGCCGAGGAAGGACACCGCGAGGATCGACGCGGCCCAGAGCACGTTGCCGGCGTCGAAGGTCGCGGGGTTGTAGATCGCCTCGGGCACGAAGAGGGTGCCGCTTCCGCCGCCCTGTACGACGTAGCCGATGATGAGGCCGATGAGCACGACGCAGAACAGCACCTGCGCGCCGATCACCACCATGTTGATGCGGCCCGTGACCTTGACGCCGGCGATGTTCGTCCATGCGCCGAGCGCTGCGGCGGCGACCACCCAGACGGCGACGGGCACGCCCGGCACGAACTCGTTCATGTAGATGCCGAACAGCAGGTAGCAGATCATCGGCAGCAGGAGGTAGTCGATGAGCATGACCCACCCCGTGAGGAATCCGAGCCACGGGTTCACCGCGCGCTGAACGTAGGTGTAGGCCGAACCGGCGATCGGGTACGCCTTGACCATGCTCGCGTAGCTGTACGCGGTGAAGAACATGACGATCGTCGTCACGACGTAGGCGAGCGCCATCATGCCGCCGGTCAGGCTCGTGATGATGCCGTAGTAGTTGAAGACGACGGTCGGTGCGAGGTAGGCGAGGCCGAAGACGACCAGGTACTTGAGCGTGAGCACGCGTTTCAGCGCGAGCGGGCTGCGTTCTTCGGTCATCCGGGTCTCCTCCATTGGCGCGATGGACGTGCCTCGAACGGCGTGCGGAGCTCGGCCGCACGCGACCCGAGGTCGCCCGGAGCGAGCCTAGGGAGGGCTCATCGCCCGGTCATATGCCATCGGCGCTGAACCGGAATGACGATCGCGCTCAGCCGGCAGGGGCGACGTCGGCACCGGCGGCCCCGAAGAACTCGAGTGCGGCTTCCCGGAACACGCGCGAGCCCGGCGCGTTGAAGTGGTGCCGCGACGGCAGTTCGACGAAGGTGCCGCCGGGCGTCGCGCGCGCGAGCAGCTTCGACTGCGCGAGGATCGCGTCGTCGCTGCCGGTGGCGAAGAGGATCGGCTGCAGCGGCGGGTGCGCGACATCGGGGTCGGCGTCGCCGAGGCGCATGCCCTCGGCGAGCGCGACGAGCGCACGCAGGTCGTTGCCTGCCACGCGCTCGGCGAGGGTCACGTAGTTGCGGGTGACCTGGTCTTCGACCGGGGTGCCGTGATCGGCGAACGCGCGCGCCTCTTCGATCTGCAGCCGCGCGAGGGGCCGCCCGTCGGGGATGCCGCCGAGCACCGCGCGCTCGACGTGGTCGGGCAGCTGCACGGCAACCTGCCAACCGACGCGCGCGCCGAGCGAGTAGCCGGCGTAGAAGACGGTGTCGAGCAGGTAGGTGTCGAGCACGGTCGTGATGTCGTCGACGAAGGCGTCCATGCCGTAGGCGGATGCCTCATGCGGCTTGTCGCTCGCACCGTGGCCCCGCTGGTCGACGCCGAGCACACGGTACCCCGCACGCGTGAGGTCGCGCACCCACCCCGTGTTCACCCAGTTGTCGCGGCAGCTCGACGCGAAGCCGTGCACGCAGAGCACCGTCGGCGCGTCCTCCTCGCCCCAGGAGTACGTGGCGATGCGGATGCCGTCGCCCGACATCACGTACTTCGGCGAGGGCATCTCGGTGAGGGCGGGGAGCGAGGCATCCATGTCAGCCATTCTGGCCCCTCGACCGTCGCTCCTCGGCCGAAGGTACGAGACAGGTCGAGCCGATCGCCCGATGTCGCGGGTGCCGTTCCCCGCGAGCATCGGAGCCATGACCGAAGCATCCGCTCGCCCCATGTCGCGCACCACCGCGCCCCGCCGCCGGGAGTGGCTCGCGCCCGCCGGACTCATCCTGCTCAGCCTCGTGCCGGTCGTCGCGGGCGGCATGCGGCTCACCGAGCTCGCGAGCGACCCGGTCGTGACGGCCGAGAACGCCCGGTTCGTCGTCTTCCCCGCGCCGGTCGTCGTGCACATCGTCGGCGCGACCGTCTTCGCGCTGCTCGGCGCGCTGCAGTTCGCGCCGTCGCTGCGTCGGCACCGCTGGCACCGCATCTCGGGGCGCATCGCGGCGCCGGCCGGCTTCCTCGCCGCGGTGTCGGGGCTCTGGCTGACGGTCTTCTCCGATCTGCCCGCCTCCGACGGGCAGGCGCTGCTCGTCATCCGCCTCGTGTTCGGCACGGCGATGGCCGCGAGCATCGTCGTCGCGTTCGTCGCGGTGCGGCGCGGCGACATCCGCCGGCACAGCGCATGGATGACACGGGGGTATGCGATCGGGCTGGCCGCGGGCACGCAGGTCTTCACGATGCTCCCCTGGTTCCTGCTCTTCGGCGTGCCCGACGTGAACGTGCGCGCCGTGCTCATGGCCGCCGGCTGGGTGATCAACCTCGCCGTCGCCGAGATCGTCATCCGGCGCCGCGACGCCCGCGGCATGTTCCGTCCTTCCGGCCGATCCGCCCGTGCCGCCGCAGCCCTACGATGAGGGCATGACGAGCCCCGTCCGCACGCTGTGGGAGGCGCCGGCCGCGTCGCCGCCGCCGCCCCGCCGCGTCTGGCGCGACTGGGTGCTCGTGGCGGTCATCCCTCCGCTCGTGCTGCTCGAGGCGTCGCTGCGCAGCGACGTGCCGTGGCACTGGCTCTGGGCCGTCGTGCTCATCGCCCTCGTGCCGACCCTGCTCTGGCGGCGCAGCCGGCCCCTCCTCATGCTCGTCATCGCATTCGGCACCGGGGCGGTGGTCGCCGTGGCGACGGGCGGCGACCCGCAGCTCGCAGCGACCGCGTACATGCTCGTGCTCGTCTACGCCGCATTCCGCTGGGGCGACGGCCGCGCGCGCATCGTCGGCGCAGCGCTCCTCGCCGCTTCGACGGCGCTCTCCCTCGCCTTCGGGCCGACGACCCCCACCGACGTCATCGGCGGTACTGCCGTGCTCGTCGCGACCATCTCGCTCGGCGCGGCCTTCCGCTGGCGAGCGGGGTCGCGGGCCCGCGAGCTCGACCGGGTCAAGCTCGACGAGCGCGAGCAGCTCGCGCGCGACCTGCACGACACCGTGGCGCACCACGTCTCGGCGATCGCGATCCAGGCGCAGGCCGGCACCGCGCTGGCCGCCACCGACCCCGGCGCAGCAGCAGCCGCGCTGCAGACGATCGAGCGTGAGGCCTCGCGCACGCTCGCCGAGATGCGCTCGATCGTGCGGGTGCTTCGCCGAGCGGATGCCGCCGAGCTCGCGCCCGGGCCGGGTCTCGGCGATCTGGGCGGGCTGGCCTCGACCGCCTCGGGCGATGTCGCCGCGGAAGGCCCCCGCATCGAGGTGCGCCTCGCCGGGGACGTCGAGTCCGTGCCGCCCACGATCGGCGCCGCCGTCTACCGCATGGTGCAGGAGTCGGTCACGAACGCGCGCCGCCACGCGCGCGGGGCCACGCGCGTCGAGGTGCTCGTGCAGGTCGACGGCGCCGGCATCCGGCTCGACGTGCACGACGACGGCGTCGCCGCGGCATCCGATGCACCCGGCTTCGGCATCGTCGGCATGGTCGAGCGCGCGACGCTGCTCGGCGGCACGTGCTCGGCCGGCCGCGCGCCCGAGGGCGGGTGGACCGTTACCGCGGCACTCCCCCGCAGCGGGTGGTCGACATGACCGTGCGCGTGCTGATCGCCGACGACCAGCAACTCGTGCGCGCGGGGCTCCGGGTTCTCCTCGACACGCAGCCCGACATCGAGGTGATCGCCGAGGCCGCCGACGGAGCCGAGGCGATCGCCCTCGCTCGGAGCCTGCGACCCGACGTGTGCCTCCTCGACATCCGCATGCCCGGCACCGACGGCCTCGAAGCGACCAGGGCGATCGCCGGCCCGGATGCCGCGGAGCCGATCCCGGTCGTCGTGATCACGACCTTCGACCTCGACGAATACGTCTACGCGGCGCTGCGGGCGGGGGCCCGGGGCTTCCTCCTGAAGGACGCCGGCGCGGCCATGCTCGCCCAAGCCGTGCACGCCGCCGCCCGCGGCGACGCGCTCATCGCGCCGAACGTGACGGTGCGCCTGCTCGAGGCGTTCGCCGGCACGAAGCCGGCCTCCGGGCCCGCTGCGCCGCCTCTCGAACCGCTCACCGCGCGCGAGCGCGACGTGCTCGCCGCCGTCGCCCGCGGCCTGGGCAACACCGAGATCGCCGGCGAGCTGCACATCTCGCTCAGCACGGTGAAGACCCACGTCGCGAGCCTCATGACGAAGCTCGACGCGCGCAACCGTGTCGAGCTCGCGATCTGGGCGCTCGGCGAGCGGCGCGACGGTCGCTGCTGAGGTCAGCCCTGGAAGTCCTCCGGATCCACGTCTTCGAGGAAGCGCTTGAACTCGTCGAGCCGCTCCTCGTCGTCGGCTTCGGCGGCGAAATCGACCGTCTCGGCTGGGATCCCGGCTGCTTCGAACACCTCATCCGCGACCCAGATGGGTGCATCGGCTCTCAACGCGAGCGCGATCGCGTCCGATGGCCGCGAATCGATGGTCTGCGGCCCCGAGGGGGTCGAGAGCGAGATCTCGGCGAAGAACGTGCCCTCGTCGATGCGCGTCACGTCCACCCGTTCGAGCTCCGCCCCGACCGCGGAGAACAGCGTGACGATGAGGTCGTGCGACAGCGGGCGAGGCGCCTGCCGGCCCTCGAGGGCGATGAGGATCGACGTCGCCTCCTGCGGGCCGATCCAGACTGGCAGGACGAGCCCCATTCCGGTCTCCTCGTGCAGGGGCTTCAGCAGCACGAGGCTCCGTTGCAGGGCATCGAGCGCGATGCCGAGGACTCGGACCTGGACCACAGCGCCTCCCGTCCATCGACCGGGTGTGACCCTGCAATCGTACGTCTGCCAGCTGACGAGCACCGCTCTCGCAGCGAAGCATCCGTCCGTGCTCTCGCCGCAAATACTAGGGGATGCAACAAAATAGTAGGTACCTATAATGAATGACGGAAGCGCATGCTTCCCGTCATCCCCACGATGAGGTGAACCATGGCGAACACGCTCACCGAAGATCAGGTCGCCATCCTGGCCGCGGTCCGCGAATTCACTGCAGTCGAACTCGCCCCGTACGCGAACGAGCGCGACCAGACGAAGCACTTCCCACTCGACACGCTCGAGCAGGCGGGTCAGCTCGGGCTCGGCGGTGTCTACGTCTCGGAGGGCGCAGGCGGATCCGACTTGAGTCGGCACACCGCCGCGCTGATCTTCGAGGAGCTCGCCAAGGGCGACACCGCGATCGCAGCGTACCTGTCGATTCACAACATGGTCGCGTGGATGATCGATCGATACGGAGACGACGGACAGCGCGATCGTTGGCTGCCGGGACTCGCGGACCTCTCCGAGCGCGGCAGCTACTGCCTCACCGAGCCGTCAGCGGGTTCGGATGCCGCGGCGATCCGGACGTCGGCACGACGAGACGGCGACGGCTACCTGCTCAACGGGGTGAAGCAGTTCATCTCGGGGGCCGGGGAGGCTGCGGTGTACCTCGTCCTCGCGCGCACCGGGGAGTCCGGCGCCGGCGGGATCAGCGCGATCATCGTGCCGGCCGGAACACCGGGGCTCTCGTTCGGGCCGAATGAGAAGAAGATGGGATGGAACGCGCAACCGACCCGTCAGGTCCGCTTCGACGACGTGCGAGTGCCCGTCCACAACCGCCTCGGCGAAGAGGGCGACGGCTTCAAGATCGCCATGTCGGGCCTCGACGGCGGTCGAGTGAACATCGCCGCGTGCTCGCTCGGCGGTGCGCAGTGGGCGCTCGACCAGACGATCCGCTACGTGCAGGAGCGGGAGGCGTTCGGGCGTCCGCTCTCCGACAACCAGTCGGTCGTCTTCGCGCTCGCAGACATGGCGACCGATCTCCACGCCTCACGACTGCTCGTGCACGACGCCGCCGCCGCGATCGATGCCGCAGACGACGATGCCTCGTTCAAGTGCGCGATGGCGAAGCGCTTCGCGACGGATGCTTCGTTCGCGGCCGCGAACCAGGCCCTCCAGCTGCACGGCGGCTACGGCTACCTCTCGGAGTACGGCATCGAACGTGTCGTTCGGGATCTCCGCGTGCACCAGATCCTCGAGGGAACGAACGAGATCATGCGCGTCATCGTCGGCCGCCGCCTGCTCGCCGACCATCGCTGAGCGCCGGGCTCACAAGGGCTCCGGCAGCGGTGCCGGGTCGTCGAAGTCGCCGGCCGAACGACGGAACCTCGCCAGGATGCCGGTGAGTGCGCCGGTGTCCTCCGTCGCGAGCCCCGGCGCGACGAACACCTCGGCGTTGAGGGCAGCTGTCGCCTCGGCGGCCACGCGCCGCCCCTCGTCGGTGAGGTTCAGCATCGTCGCCCGGCCGTCATCGGGATGAGGCGAACGGCCGACGAGGCCGTCGCGCTCGAGTCGCTGCACGGTGTTCGTCACACTCGTCGGATGCACCTGAAGTCTCCGGATGGCACTCGACATCGGTAACCGTCCGTCTTTGGTGAAACTCAAGAGGGCGAGCAGTTCGTATCGGGCGAACGAGAGGGCGAACGGCCGAAGGCTCGCCTCGACGCGCGACAGCATGATCTGCTGCGCGCGCATGACGCTGGTCACCGCGACCATGCCGGGGGCGGCCTCTTCCCAACCGTGCGCGATCCATTGCCGCTTCGCTTCGGCGATCGGATCGACGGGAAGACGCTTGGAAACCAATGGCCCGTCTCGTCCTTCCCGTGTGCCGCCGTCGCGCACGTATCGCCCTGCAGCCTATTACACGGGCGCAGACGGCACTGGGGACTCGGCCTCGACCGCGAGCATCCCGTGGTGCAGCAGATCGAGGTAGTTCTCGCTGATGCTCGCGGCGGTGTGGCTGCCACCCGGACGGAACCAGAACACCGTCGACCATACGGCGTCGCGGATGAACCGGAACGCCAGCCGAGGATCGATGGTGTCGCGGAACACCCCGGCGGCCTGGCCCTCCGTGATCTGCTCGAGCCAGAGCGCCTCGATGCGCGCTGCACCTTCGGCGAGGAACTCGAAGCCCGGTTGGGTCATGAGGAACCCGGTCTCGTTCTGGTAGATGCGCACGTCGTCGGGCCGCTGCTCGATCGTGAGGAACGCGTGTTCGATGAGCTGGTCGAGTCGCTCGCGAGCGCTGCCCCCGCTCGCGGCGATCCGCTCGAACGCCGAGAGCGTGTCGTGCTGGAAGGCCTGCAGGATGCCCTGGAGCACGGCCTCCTTCGACGCGAAGTGGTGGTACAGGCTGCCCGACAGGATGCCGGCTTCGTCGGCGATGTCGCGCACCGTCGTCGCCGAGTAGCCGCGGGCGGCGATGAGCCGCGTCGCGATGACGATGATCTGGTCGCGCCGTTCGGATCCGTCGCCCACGTCAGCGCCCGCTGACCTTGCCGAAGAGCCGGGCGATCGGCGCGAGCACGAGCGGACGCGCGGCGACCCAGACCGCGGCGATCACCACGAGCGAGGCCACGAAGATCCAGAAACCGGTCCAGTTCACGACGTCCTGGCTCGCGTACATGTGGTTGAGATTGCGAAGCGCACCCGTCGCGAACACGAGACCGACGTGCACGATGATGAACGCCACGAAGTAGAGCATCACCGGGAAATGCACCGCGCGCGCCCACTCCACCGGGTAGATCCGGTTCAGCGTCTTGGCGTTCTTCGGCCAGAGTCCCGACATGCGCACGCCCGTGATCGCCGCGAGCGGTGCAGCGATGAAGACGGTGAGGAAGTAGGCGATCTGCTGCAGGCTGTTGTAGTTCACCCAGCCGTTCTCGGTCGGCCAGTCGAGCGAGAGGTACTGCAGCAGCGCCGACACTGCGTTCGGGAAGACCTCCCAGCTCGTCGGGACGATCCGCATCCATTGCCCGGTCGCGAAGAGCAGCACCACGAACACGGCGCCGTTGACGAGCCACAGGATGTCGAGCGACTGGTGGAACCAGAGCGAGAGGCTGATCTTGCGCTGCGGGTTCCAGCGCGGCGACCAGAAGGCGGTCGGCCGCTTCTGCGTGCGCACCTGCAGGCCCGAACGCATGATGAGCACGATCAGGAAGACGTTGAAGAAGTGCTGCCAGCCGATCCACGCCGGAATGCCGATGGGCGCCGACTCGGGAAGGTGGTACTCGCCCGGGTAGCTCGCGATGAAGTCCTCCATCGGCGCGAGGCCGAGCAGCCAGTTGACCACGACGACGACACCCGTCGCGGCGAGCAGCAGTCCGAATCCGCCGATGACGAGGGCGCCCGCCCACTCCGCACGGGAGTACGGACCGTACAGCTTCGGCCACGGCTCGGCAGCAGGGCGAGCGGATGCCGCGGCGACTGCGACCGGGCGACGCGGCGGCTGCATCGACGTGCGCCGTGGCGCCGGCGCGGCGGCAGCCACGGGCGCGGCGGCAGGTTCGGGGGCCGGTTCCGGCGTGGATACCGGGGTCGGCTCCGGCGCGGCGGCGACCGCTGGAGTCGCGGCGACGCGCTCGGGCCTCGCCGGTGCCGAACCGGCCGGCGGCCACGGCTCTCCGTCGGGGGTACGGGGCAGTCCGCGGCGCAGCGCTCGGCCGCCCCCGGCGACGGGGGCGGCTGCGGCAGCCACGGCCACCGCCGGCTGCGGTTCGGCGCGGTCGGCGAGAGCGGCGGCATCGGGAGCAGGAGTCGACGGCGCTGCGACGACTGCGGCGACCGGGGCCGCCGCAGCGGGCGGCCACGGCTCGCCGCCGGGCACGCGCGGCAACCCGCGTCGCACCGGACGAGCGGCGGACGCGGCGGCAACGGGCGCCGCAACGGGCGCAGCGGGCGCCGGTGCGACGTCTGCCGCGGCATCCGCTGCCAACGCAGGAGCGCTCGCCTCGGCAACGGCCGTCGGAGCCGGCTCATCGCCGGCGATCTCGTACACGGGGGGCCATGGGTCACCGCCGGCGACGCGGGGCAGGCCCTGCCGTGTCGTTCTCCCGTACGTCGCCATCGCGCGCTACGCCTTCCGCGCCTCGAGCGCGGCGATCAGCTGCGGCACGACCGTGAACAGGTCGCCGACGATGCCGAAGTCCGCGATCTCGAAGATCGGCGCATCGGCGTCCTTGTTGATCGCGACGATCGTCTTCGCGGTCTGCATGCCGGCCCGGTGCTGGATCGCACCCGAGATGCCGAGCGCGATGTAGAGCTGCGGCGACACCGAGACGCCGGTCTGGCCGACCTGGTGCGACTGCGGGATGTAGCCCGCGTCGACGGCCGCGCGCGACGCGCCGACCGCGGCGCCGAGCACGTCGGCGAGCTGGTCGACGAGCGAGAACTTGTCTTCGGAACCGAGCCCGCGGCCGCCGGAGACGACCTTCGCGGCACCGCGCAGTTCGGGTCGCGACGACGTGACGACCTCTTCTTCGAGCGCGCCGATCGCTGCGGCCCTGCGACCGGATGCCGCGACCTCGAGCCGCTCGATCGAGGCGGGCTTCGCCTCGGCGCGGGCATCGATCGAGCCCTCGCGCACCGTGATCACGGGCGCGCCCCAGGTGACGGCCGAGTCGACGTTGTAGGCGCCGCCGTACACGGAGTGGTGGGCGACGACGCCCTCGGCGTCGCGCGAGACCCCGACGGCGTCGACCGCGAGTCCCGAGCGCGAGCGCGCGGCGTAACGGGCGGCGATCTCGCGACCCTCGATCGAGTTCGAGACGAGGATCGCGTCGGGTCGCACGAGTTCGGCGGCGACGGCGAGCGCGTCGGCGCCCGGCACGGTGAGGGCCGAACCGGCGTCGGCGTGCTCGGCGACGAGCACGTGGGTCGCGCCGAGCGCGGCGGCATCCGTCGCGGCCTGCTCGCCCTCGCCGGCGGCGGCGGCGATCAGCGCGACGGGCGTGCCGACCTCGGTGGCCGCGCCGAGGAGCGCGGCCGCGCTCTTGGCGAGTGCACCCGACGGCGTGACGTCGAGGAGCACGAGGATCGAGTCTGCGGTGTAGTCAGTCATCGTGTTCCCTTACGCGAGCCGGTTCTGGACGAGGTACTCGGCGAGGCGCTCGCCGGCATCACCCTCGTCGACGATCTTGGTGCCCGCGGTGCGCGGCGGCTTCTCGCCGAGCGAGATCACGATCGAGCGCGATGCCTCCGTGCTCTCGGCGTCGACGGCGAGGTCGGCGAGCGAGAGCGTCTCGAAGGGCTTCTTCTTCGCGGCCATGATGCCCTTGAAGTTCGGGAACCGGGCATCGGGCAGGCGCTCGGTGATCGAGATCACGGCCGGCAGGGATGCGGTGACCTGCATCGTGCCGTGGTCGCTCGCGCGCTCCCCGCGCACCTCGGCGTCGGCGATCTCGACCGAGTTCAGGCTCGTCGCGTTGGGCACGTCGAGGAGCTCGGCGATCATCGCCGGGAGCACCCCGCCCGAACCGTCGGTCGACTGGTTGCCCGCGATCACGAGGTCGAAGCCGATGCGCTGCAGCGCGGCAGCGAGCACCTCGGCGGTGAGGCCGAGATCGGCACCGAGGAGCGCCTCATCGACGACGTGCACGGCGGCGGCGGCACCCATCGCGAGGCCCTTGCGCACGGTGGCGGCCGACGACTCCGGTGACATCGACAGCACGACGACCTCGGTGTCGGCGTGGGAGTCGGCGAACGAGAGAGCGACCTCGAGCGCGCGCTCGCTGATCTCGTCGAGCACCGTCTCGCTCGCCGCGCGATCGGCGAGGCCGGTCTGCAGGTCGAGCTTCCGATCCCCGTACGTGTCGGGGACTTCCTTGACCAGGACGACGATCTTCATTCCGCTCCTTCGACGAGTTGCTTCATCCTAACCAAGCACTTGCTTGCCCGAAAAGGTGCCTGTTTTGTGGGATGCCGCCAAACGCGCAGCGGCCGCGACTGGCAGCCGTCGTGGAACCCGCACAGTTCATGCCCGCTCGTGAGGCGCCGGGTTACGCTGCGGGCATGAGTGGATTCCGACCCCCTGTTGCAGATATCGCCTTCGCCCTCGAGCATGTCGTGGACTACGACGCCGTCGCGCAGCTGCCCGGCTTCGAGCACGCCGACCTCGAGACCGTCACCGAGATCCTCGACGAGGCCGGCAACTTCATGGCCGAAGTCGTCGCCCCGACCAACCGAGCCGGCGACCTCGAGGGTTCGAAGCTGAACCCCGACGGCTCCGTCACCACCGCTACCGGCTTCAAGGAGGCCTACTCGGCCTACGTCGACGCCGGCTGGGGCTCGGTGCCTCTGCCCGAGGCGTTCGGCGGCGGCGGATTCCCGCGCACCATCGGCCTCGCCCTCCAGGAGCTCATGGCGACCGCGAACATGGCCTTCGCCCTCGCGCCGCTGCTCACGCAGGGCGCGATCGAGGCGCTGCTGCACTACGGCAGCGACGAGCAGAAGCAGCAGTGGCTGCCGAAGATGGTCACCGGCGAGTGGGCCGGCACCATGAACCTCACCGAGCCGCACGCCGGCACCGACGTCGGCGCGCTCACCACGAAGGCCGTCAAGCGCGACGACGGCACCTACGCCATCTCGGGCCAGAAGATCTTCATCACCTTCGGCGACCACGACCTCAGCGAGCAGATCGTGCACCTCGTGCTCGCTCGCACCCCCGACGCACCGGCCGGCACGAAGGGCATCTCGATCTTCATCGTGCCGAAGTTCCTCATGAACGACGATGGCTCGCTCGGCGAGCGCAACGGCGTGCACACCGTCGGCGTCGAGCACAAGATGGGCATCCACGGTTCGCCCACGTGCGTGCTCTCGTACGAAGACGCGACCGGGTACCTCGTCGGTGAAGAGAACATCGGCATGCGCATCATGTTCGTCATGATGAACAGCGCACGCCTCTCGGTCGGCATGCAGGGCCTCGCCGTGTCGGAGCGCGCCTACCAGCAGTCGCTCGACTACGCGCAGGAGCGCATCCAGGGCCGCGCGATCGGTGCCACCCAGGACTCCCCCATCATCGACTTCCCCGATGTGCGCCGCATGCTCATGACGCAGAAGGCATACATCGCCGCGATGCGTCGCATGATGCTGCTGACCGCGACCTACACCGATGTGTCGACGCACCACCCCGACGCCGCCGTGCGCGCCCGGGCGAACGAGATCGTCGGCCTGCTCACGCCCATCAACAAGTCGTTCGGCACCGACCTCGGCAACGAGCTCACCTCGCTCGCGCTGCAGATCCACGGCGGCATGGGCTTCATCGAGGAGACCGGCGCAGCACAGCACTACCGTGACGTGCGCATCGCCGCGATCTACGAGGGCACGAACGGCGTGCAGGCCGCCGACCTGGTCGGCCGCAAGCTGCCCGTGCGCGACGGGGCATCCGCGCTCGAGTTCATCGCCTCGATGCGCGAGCTCGACGGCGAGCTCGCCGCCGCCGGCGACGACTTCGCCTCGATCCGCACGCAGCTCACCGCCCAGCTCGACGCACTCGAGCAGACCACGGTGTGGATGCTCCGCACCGGCGCCACCGACCCGAACGCCGTGCTCTCGGGCTCGACCCCGTACCAGCGCATCTGGGGCCTCGTGGTCGGCGGATGGCTCATGGCCAAGTCCGCCCTCGCCGCTCGCGGCCTCGACGACGACGGCATCGCCGAGACGCAGCTGCCGCTCGCCCGGTTCTACGCCGAGCAGCTGCTGCCGCAGGCCGCAGGCCTCGTCGGTGCGGCCACCGCCGGTTCGCGCGACCTCTTCGCCCTCAGCGGCGAGGCGCTCGGCAATGCAGCAGTCCGCGGAGTGCGCGTCTGAGCTGACAGCTCATCACGATGATGCGTCCGCCCTCACGAGGGCGGGCGCATCGTTCGTTCAGGCGGATGCCGCGGCATCCGATGCCGAGATGAGCTGCTCGGCGCCGCCCAGCGGCCGACCGGCTCGCTGGAGACGACGCCGAAGCGCGGCCACCAGCACCGGATCGCCGACCGGTACCTGCGGAACTCCTCGCCGAAGCGCGCCTCGAGGTCGGACTCCTCGAGCGGCCGGATGACGTAGTTCCACAGCAGCGACCCCGCGATCGCGTAGACGACGACCAGCCACGACGTGAGCATGAGACCGACCGCGACGCCTTGGACGATGCCCGAGATCGCCATCGGGTTGCGGACGAATCGGTACGGACCCGCGATGACGAGGCGATTCGGCATCGCCGCCGGCAGCGGGGTACCGCCGCCCCTCGCCGACATCGCGGCCGCCGACCAGAGCCCGAGGGCGCTCGCGAGCGCGAAGACGACGATGCCGATCGGGACGGCGATCTCCGGGAACGACATCGCGAGCGCCCAGCGGTGCTCGAGCGCGGCCAACGCGAACGGGATCACCCCGAGGAAGAGCCCCCAGAACACGACGATCTGCAGGGCAGCACCCGCCAGGTGTCTCGACGTGGCCGCACGCGCATCAGCGGGGCGGAACGCGAACGGACCCGCGGCGATCCATTCCGTCGGCACCCGCCCGATGAGCACGAGACTCAGGGCGACGATCGATGCGAGTGCGGCTGCCGACATCGCGAGTACCCCCCACCCGGCCTCGGTCGTCACGGTCGCGTAGATGGCGAGGGCGACCGTGACGGCGACCGTCCACGCGGTGGCGACGACGGCAGCCCATTTCAGCCCGAAGGCCGCTGCCGCCGACGCGGCGACGAACAGGGGAACGTCGAAGGCGGCGACGACGACCGGATCGAGGCTGCCGAGCGTGGCCTCGCGCACGATGGGCGACAGGAACACCGCGACCCACCAGACGGCGCCGGCGATGGCCTGCGCGGCGAAGTACGTGCGGCCCCAGAGCATACGCGAATGATATCGGCGCGGTGCGCCGCGGCATCCGCGGATCTAGCCGACCGACTCGGCGTAGTCGAGCGCGACCGTCGCGATCAGGTCGACGTAGTCGTTGTCGTGGTTGTACGAGAAGACGGCGGCCCGCCAGCCTTCGGAGTTCGTCATCGGACCGGCCTCGCAGAGGTACCGCGCCGTCGACAGGGCGGCATCGTCGATCTGGTTCGGGTCCGCGATCCCGTCGCCGTTGGCGTCGGTGCCCCACTTCTTCCACGTCGAGGGGATGAACTGCATCGGCCCGACCGCTCGGTCCCATGTCGTGTCGTCGTCGAACTCGCCGTCGTCGGTGTCCTCGATCTTCGCCACGTCGGCGCTGCCGTCGAGCGCCGGGCCGATGATCGGCGGCGAGGTGTAGCCGTCGTCGTCGAGCATGGACGAAGCGTGGCTCCCGTGCTCCGACTCGACCGCCCCGATCGCAGCGATCGTGGCCCAGTCGAGACCGCACTCCGCGTCTTCCTCGGCGATCATCACGTGCGCGAGCGCATAGGCCCCAAGGGCCCGCTCGGGAATGCCCGTGTCCTCGGAGACGCTCTCGATCCACTCGGCATCGACCGACGGCATCGGCGCCAGCTTCGACCCCGAGAGCCCGCTCGGCTCCTCGGCGTCGCCGGCGTCGCCGGCGTCGCCGCTCTCGGCCTCCTCGTCGCCCTCGTCTTCGGGCGGCGTCGTCACCGGTGGCATCGCAACGCCGGGCCCGAAGGCATCGGGCGCGGCGAACCCGCCGGGATTGGTCGCCGTGCCGACGAGGTTCACCGCGAGGACCGCGCCGATCACCAGGGCGATGGCTCCGACGACGATGCCGACGGATGCCGCAGCGCGTCGGACGAGGCGCCATTTCGACGCCGGCGCTCGATTCGGACGACGCTCGCCGTACGCGTCATCATCGAAATCGTCATGCCAGGACAAGGTGGCTCGCTCCGTTCAGGCGTGGGCGCGGGATCCCACGGGGTCGATCGTCGCCACGCTCTCGAGCTCGGCGATGACGACCCGAACCTTCACAGTACCCGCGCGTCGCGACCGCCGCATCAGTCGTCGCTGTCGCGCCGCCGCTGGGCCGTCACCCCGCACGGCCGATGCTCAACCAGCCATCCGGTCCCGGTTGCTCCGTCGCGCCGCCGCCGGCCTGACCGGGGGCGCCCTTCAGCGCCTGCAGCTGGCGCTCGATCTCGGCCTGAGCCGAGACCGCTGCGAGCTGACGCTCGATGTCGGCATCTGGCGCGGCGGTGAGGTCCGTCAGTGCACCGCTGGCGAGCAGTTCGTCGGTCGCAGCCGCGCGCGCCTGCATCTGCGCGACGCGATCGCGGGCACGGTCGAGACTCGACCCGACATCCGTGATCGTGTTGCTGATGCCCGACACCGCCTCGTTGGCGCGCACCTGCGCCTCGGACGCCGTGTACGTGGCTTTGATCGTCTCCTTCTCGATGCGGAATGCGGCCACCTGGTCGGTGAGCCGGCGCTCCCGGTCCTGCAGCTGCGCCGTCTGCCGGTCGAGCGCGGTGAACTGCTGCTGCAGCTGCGCGACCTGCCCTTCGAGCATGGCGCGACGCTCGAGCGCGGCCCGCGCAAGGTCTTCGCGCCCCTGCGCGAGCGCCTCGGCGGCTTGAGCGCCTAGGCGCTGATAGCGCGCGCCCATCTCCTCGCCCTGCAGCTCGATGCGCTTCTTCGCGGTCGCGACCTCCGCGACCGCGAGCCGCACCTGTTGCAGGAGCTTCACCTGCTGGTCGTAGCTGTCGTCGAGCGTCTCCCGCGGGTCTTCCATGCGGTCGAGCGCCTTTGACGTCTTGCTCCGGAAGATCGTGCGCATCCGCGCTGAATTGCTGTTGCTGGTGCTCATGGTCGGTTCCCCTCATTTCGAACTTCGGACGTCGTCGGTGGTCGCACCGCCCCGACGCGGCCGTCGCGTCGGTTCAGCGCCTGAAGCTCTTCGATGCCCGACTGCAGCGCCGCGACCTCACGGTCGACGTCGGAACCGAGCGCGGAGAGCGCGTCGTCGGTCGTGCCCGAGAGACCGGATGCCACGGCATCCCGCACTCGGCGAACGAGCGCTTCGACCTGCTCGACGCGGCGACGAGCCGCCGGGATCTCGTCGGCGAGCACCGGGGCGCTCGTCTCGGACTCCAGCAACCGCAGCTGGAGGTCGAGCACGCCGCCCTCTTCGCCGATGCGCCGGAAGAGCCGTGGCAGCTCGCCGCGGGCGCCGCCCGATCCGCCCGATTCGCCGGCGAGCTCGACGGCGGCGCTTCCGCTGCGCAGGGCGTCATCGAGCCGCACTCGCAGGGCGAGCACCGTGCGTTGCGTCCCGTGACTCACGCGGGCACGGGCGCGCAGCGCCGTTGCGCCGACGGCTCGGCTTCGGCGAACGCGGCGCACGAGGGCCCGCACGATGAGCACGAATGTCACCATGACGCCGATCGACAGCAGCACGATCGCTCCGAGTCCGATCAGGATCGCTTCGATGCCGGTCACGTGCATCACCTCGCCCAGTTCGACCAATTGCGACAACGCGATATAACGCGTGTCGCACAAGATACTCCGGAATCGCCGGAACCGTGAGTGCTGACGCCCGATTCGCAGGCGGCACGCAGAAGACGCACCGTTCGAACGGTCAGCCGTTCGACGCGATCGAGCGCAACGAGTACTGGCGCACGCGCACGAACCGCGTCGCCGCGCACGTCGACAGCAGCGGTTCGGAGCGCGTCTCCTCCAGCTCGATGACGATCTCGCCGCCGGAGTCAGCAGCGCCGCGCGGCCCGCCGAGCCGAACGCGCCATCCGGTGTCGGCCGCCTCCTCGGCGATCGGCGCGAACGAGTCGATGCGTTCGTCGCCGAACGCTTCGCGCGCGAAGTGCTGGGCGGCCTGCACCGGATGCGTCAGCGAGCTGCGGCCCCGATAGCGTTCGGGCACGATGCGGCCGGCGTCGAAGGCGTCGGCGATGCGCACGGGGTCGCCATCGTCGGCGTACCCGTAATAGAGCCCGTGCGGAAAGACCACCATGGTGCCCGCGAAGCGGTCGCCGCCGAGGTGCGAGCACTCCCAGGTCTCGTCGGGGCGCGATCCGGCGAGCGCGGCGACCACCCGGCGGCCGCGCACGGCGCAGCACTGGTCGTGGCGGGCATGGGTGCACACGCAGTAGACGGGCTCCGATGACGGCGTGCCCGTCGACCCGTCGAGCGGCACCTCGAGCAGGGCCGCGGCATTCGGCGCCTCACCCCAGACGACGCGCTCGCTGCCCGGCCGCGAATCGACGATCGCCCATCGTTGCATCGTGGGAGCAGCGCGCCGACCGGTGCGGCGGATCGCGAGGGGCCGCATGCCCGCGCCTTCGACGCGCCGCACCAGCGCACGGCCGAGTTCGCGGTCGAACGGCTCGTCGAGCAGGGCATTGTGCCCCCAGCTGCCCGCCACCTCGATGAGGAACCAGCGCAGACCGCGTGGGCCCGTGCCCACGAGCGGATCGTTCCGCTCACGAGCTCGATCGCTGCACGGAGCCCAGTGCTCGACGGCGAGGGTCACGCGGGCGCCACCACGAATCCCTCGCGCACGAGTCGGCGCACCACGACGACCGAGCTCTCGGCATCGAGAAGGGGCAGCTCGCCCGGCGTGACGATGTCGCCCTGCGCGAGCCGGCGCACCGCCTGCTCGGCCTCGACCGGGAGCGACAGCGTCTTCGCGCGCCCGACGATGCGC
Organism: Agromyces sp. NPDC056389; assembly: GCF_042262385.1. NCBI lineage: Bacteria > Bacillati > Actinomycetota > Actinomycetes > Micrococcales > Microbacteriaceae > Agromyces > Agromyces sp. NPDC056389. The sequence goes on along the minus strand of NZ_JBHJPN010000003.1, from coordinate 317,495 downwards.
ACGCGGTCGTCGATCGTCGTGACGCGCACGGGCAGCGCCGCGCGCCAGCGCACGGGAGTCGACGCATCCAGCGTCGCGAGCGCCTCGAGTGTCGCGAGCGGTGCAACGGGTTCTGCGCGGGTCTCGCCGTCGAACCGGCCGCCGATCACGGCGGCCGGCCGCGAGGCATCCGCCTGCTGCAGCGTCTCGACGAGTGCCTGCACGGTCTGCACGACGATCGGCGCGAGCGCCTCGGGGTCGTGCACGTCGATGCCGAGCGGGAGCGAGGTGCGCAGCGCGGCAGTGTCGCCGACCTGGCGCAGGAGCGCGTCGACGAGGTCGGCCCGCGTGTAGGCCGCCACGCCGATGGTCAGGTGCACGGATGTCGCGCCGAGCGCGGTCGCCGAATGGATCCACCCGCGCGGCAGGTAGAGCGCATCGCCAGGGCGCAGTACCGCATCGATGACCGGCTCGCCCGTCGCCGCCCGGGCCACGGCGCCGCGATGCTGGTCCCATGGCTGGGTGCGCAGCGGATCGACGTGCACCGGCGCATGGATGCGCCAATGCTTCTCACCCGAGATCTGCAGCACGAAGACGTCGTGGGTGTCGTAGTGGGGGTCGAACCCCTGCGACGACGACGGGGTGACGTAGGCGTTGACCTGCGCCGGGTGACCGAGGTCGTCGATGAGTTCGCGCGTGAAGTCGATGATCGGCGGCCACAGGCGGTGCAGGCCCTGCAGGACGATGGTCGCGCCGCCTGCGAACTCGGCGAGCACCTTGTCGCTCGAGACCTGATCGGCGATCTCGGCGCCGAAACCACCCGAGGCGGTGTACGCGGATGCCGCGAGCACCGACCCCTCGTTCGCCATTCGGATGAAGGGGGTGCGCACCCCGCGACGCGTGATGAGCTCGTCGACGGCGGCGACCGAGAAGAGATCGTCGAAGCCGTGTTCGAGATCGGCGGCGGTCGAGAGCAGCGGTTCGCGACCCCAGTGACGTTCGGCGAACTCGTCAGCCGGGACCCGGATGCAGCGCGAAAGCGCGGGCCGCTCGATGGGCCCGCGCTCCGGTGCGGTCACTACGCCGAACCGTCGGCGCCGCCGTCGTGACCACCGGGGTTCGCGCCGCCGTCGGCGACACCCTCCCCCGCCGCCGCGGAGCCGTCGGCACCGCCGTCGTGACCGCCGGGGTTCGCGCCGCCGTCGGCGACGCCCTCTCCCTCGGCAGCTGATCCGTCGGCGCCTCCGTCGTGGCCCTTCGGGTTGGCGCCGCCATCGGCGGTGCCTTCGCCCTCGGCCCCGGGCTCGAGCGTGATGTCGTCATCGTTGATCGTCATGAGAGTTCCTCTCTTCGCCTGCTCGCTCAGCGTATCGACGGCACCCCATCTCCGAAACGGGTTGACGGATTCCGTTCGCAGCGATGTGCGGACGATCGGGATGAGCTCAGGGCGCTCGCAGAGCGTCGAACGGCGCGATCGTCACGACGCCCTCCACCTGGCGCGCGAGCTCGGGGTCGAGCGTGATGAAGGCGTCGGCTTGCAGTTTGGCGACGGCGACGAACTCGGCGTTCGTCGTATCGTCCCAGTCGAGTTGCTCGGCGATCTGCCAGGCGACCGCTCGAGACACGCGGTCGCCCAGGAGGCGCACACGCATCGAGGTGAGCCGGTGCAGATGCACTCGAGCAGCATCGCCGCTCAGCTCTCCGCTGCGAACTCCGCGATACAGGTGCGACATCACCCGCGAGCGGAGCACGTTCGGCGCGACCAACTGGTGGGCATCGGGTACGGCGATCCCCTCCTGCACCAGTCGCAGCGCCGTGAGGGTGTCGATCGCGAATCGTGTCATGGCCCGCTCCTCCGCTGATCCCTGCGGCACACGATACGGAAACGCTCACAGGGGCGCATCCCCTTCGTCAGCATCCCCCATCGCCGATGGTTCGATGATCAGGCTGGAGACGGCCCGCCGCTCACCCCTGCGAGCCGCATCGTCTCCCCGGCCCTGGCCGCGAACGCCGTCGCGCTCGCGGTGATCGTGTGCCGCATGACCTCGACCGCCGCGGTCGGCGCGACGTCGGCAGGGCGGGCGACGCTGATCGTGCGCTCGAGTGTCGGCGCTCCGAGCCGCACCGATCGCAGGCCGGGCCGGTCGATGAGCACCATCGCGGGAACGATCGCGACGCCGAGCCCGCGCTCGACGAACCGCACTACGGCGTCCATCTCGGCGCCCTCGAGCACGACGTCGGGCGTGAGGCCGGCCGCGCGGAACGCCGCGTCGGTGGCGCTGCGCAGGTCGTAGCTCGAGCTGAAGACGATCTGCGGCAACGCCGCGACATCCGCCAGCTCGATCGTGGCTCGCGTCGTGACCGGCGGCGCGCCGGCCGACGAGACCACCACGAGCTCCTCGACGAGCAACGGCGTCACGGTGAAGCGCTCCGCGGTCGCGGCGTCCGACGTGGTGATGAGTGCGAGGTCGAGCTCGCCGCTCGCGAGTTCGTCGAGGAGCCTGCGCGACCCCTGTTCCGAGAGGTGCAGTTCGATGCCCGGATGCTCCGCGTGGAACGCGCTCAGCACCTCGGCGACGAGGCTGATGCACAGGGTGGGCGTGGCGCCGAGGCGCACCCGACCGCGCTCGAGACCGGCCAGCTCCGCGAGCTCGCGCCTGACCGACTCGGCGTCGGCGAGCATGCGGCGGGCGAGCGGCAGGAGCGACTCCCCCGCGGTCGTCAACGTGCTGCCGCCACGGGCGCGGTGGAAGAGCTCGGTGCCGAGATCGTGCTCGAGGGCGGCGATCTGGCGGCTCAGCGAGGGCTGCGCGAGGTAGAGCTCCTCAGCGGCCCTCGTGAAGTTGCCGAACCGGGCCACCGCGACGAAGCTGCGCAATTGCTCGAGGTTCATATCGAGAGCCTAGGCGCATGGTCGCGGAGACATCCATGCGATCGGCGGATGCGGACCCGACCGCGGCTGGTTACCCAGGGTGCGTGACGCACGAACTGATATCGTCCGGAAGATCCCGGCATCTGGAGGCCACGCATGACGAACGACCCCATCCGCGTGCTCTCGACCCTCCCCGTCGACGCAGCGCCGGGACATGAAGGCACCGAGGCGTGCAGCGTCGACAACCCCGCCAGCCGCGTCATCCGCGAACTGCTCGCCCGCGTCGGCGACAAGTGGAGCATGCTCGTCATCGGCGTGCTGCACGACGGCCCGCTGCGGTTCACCGAGCTGCAGCGCAAGATCGACGGCATCTCGCACCGCATGCTCACCCAGACCCTGCGAAGCCTCGAGCGCGACGGCCTGGTCACGCGCACGAGCTATCCCGAGATCCCGCCGCGGGTCGAGTACGCGGCGACGGAGCTCGGCCGTTCCCTCTCCGTGCCGGTCATCGAACTCGCACGGTGGGCCGCCGCGCATCACGACGACATCCTCAACGCGCGAGACGCGTTCGACGACGAGCACTGAGCCCGCGGCATCCGGAACCCGGCGACAGCTGGGCGCAGTTTTCGATAGCCCATATGCATGGTTTCCACGACTTATATGCATTGGAGTAATCGCAGGCGCGAACCTAGCGTTGACGGCATGACCACCCCCAGCACGCCCAGCAACTCGGGCAGCACCCCTGCAGAGCGCCAGATCTCCACCACCGTCCTCGTCATCGGCACCGGCGGATCCGGCCTTCGCGCCGCCATCGAACTCGCCGAGGCGGGCGTCGACGTACTCGCCCTCGGCAAGCGCCCCAAGTCCGACGCGCACACCTCGCTCGCGGCCGGCGGCATCAACGCCGCCCTCGCCACGATGGACGCCGACGACAGCTGGCAGCAGCACGCCGCCGACACGCTCAAGGAGAGCTACCTGCTCGCCAACCCGCACACGGTCGAGATCGTCACCTCGGGCGCGGCCCAGGGCATCGAGGACCTCGAGCGCTACGGCATGCCGTTCGCCCGAGAAGACGACGGCCGCATCTCGCAGCGCTTCTTCGGCGCGCACACCTACCGTCGCACCGCCTTCGCGGGCGACTACACGGGGCTCGAGATCCAGCGCACGCTCGTCAACCGGGCCGCGCAGCTGAACGTACCGATCCTCGACACGGTCTACGTCACGCGCATCCTCGTGAACGACGACGGCGCCGTGTTCGGCGCCTACGGCTTCGACCTCGAAGACGGCACGCGCTACCTCATCCACGCCGACGCGGTCATCCTCGCCGCGGGCGGCCACAACCGCATCTGGCGGCGCACCTCGTCGCGGCGCGACGAGAACACGGGCGACTCGTTCCGCCTGGCCGTCGAGGCCGGCGGGCGCCTCCGAGACCCAGAGCTCGTGCAGTTCCACCCATCGGGCATCATCGAGCCCGAGAACGCGGCCGGCACCCTCATCAGCGAGGCGGCGCGCGGCGAGGGCGGCATCCTCACCAACGGCCTCGGCGAGCGCTTCATGCACAAGTACGACCCCGACCGCCTCGAGCTCTCGACCCGCGACCGCGTCGCCCTCGCCTGCTACACCGAGATCAAGGAGGGGCGCGGCACCCCCAACGGCGGCGTCTGGCTGGATGTCTCGCACCTGCCCCGCGAGACGATCATGCAGCGCCTCCCCCGCGTCTACCAGACCATGCTCGAGCTGCAGATGCTCGACATCACGAAGGAGCCGATCGAGATCGCGCCCACCGCGCACTACTCGATGGGCGGCGTGTGGGTGCGCCCCGACGACCACGGCACGGATGTCCCCGGGCTCTACGCGATCGGCGAGGCATCATCTGGCCTGCACGGCGCCAACCGGCTGGGCGGCAACTCGCTCATCGAACTGCTCGTCTTCGGACGCATCGTGGGCCGGGCTGCGGCCGCATACTCGGCCGGGCTCTCGGCGCAGCAGCGCTCGGCCACCGCGGTGCAGACCGCGCGCGACGAGATCACCGGCCTGCTCGCCGCCGACGGCACCGAGAACGTGCGGGCCCTGCAGCGCGCCATCCGCAACACCATGACCGAGCACGCCGGCGTCGTGCGCGACGAGGCCGGCCTCCTCGCCGGACTCGACGAGCTCGACGCGATCGAGGCGCGCATGGCCGACATCGGCGTGCATCCCGACATCGCCGGATATCAGGACCTCGCGCACGCCTTCGACCTGAAGTCGGCTGCGCTCGCCGCCCGCGCCACCCTGGCTGCGGCGCTCGAGCGGCGTGAGACCCGCGGCTGCCACAACCGCAGCGACTACCCCGAGGCGGATGCCGCACTGCAGGTCAACCTCGTGTGGTCGCCGTCGACCGGCGTGACCCGCGAGGCGATCCCGCCGATCCCGGAGGAGATCGCCGCGCTCATGCGCGAGGAGGTCTCGGTGGCGGGCAAGCTCGTCGAGTAGACGGTCGCGCCCGCACTCGTCAGGCGCGTTCCACCGGCAGCCACAGCTCGGTCGTCGCCGTGCTGAAGTCGGCGGCGCGGTCGAGGATGGCCACCATCGACGGGCCGGGCCTCAGCTGCCACGGGTTCGATGGGAACCACTCCGAGGCCGTCGCCGCCCACGTGGATTGGAGCGCCGCCGGATAGGGGCCGGCCGTGCGGAACACCGCCCAGGTGCCGGCCGGAACCTCGATCGCATCGAGATCCGCCGGCACCGGCGTTGATTCGCTGGCGGCGACGCCGTGGAGGTAGGTCAACTCGCTTCCCTCGGTGGCATCGGGGTCGACGTCGGCGCTGACCTGCAGAAGTCCTGCCGGCTCGGTGTCGCTCAGCGCCTTGAGGCGAAGGTGCTCCGCTTCGGGCAGCGAGGCGATGTGGGCTTGGATGTGCGGATTCGGGCCCTGGTGGATGAGCGGCACGCGAGCTGCGTGGCCGACGAGCCGGAATGCCGGTCGATCTGCGATGCGGGTCTCCATCGTGGTGTTCCCTTCTATGGTCAGGCGGAACCTGAGCTGCGGTTGTGTGCGAAGGGGGCCACCGTCTCGCCGCGCGTCGCCCGGACTGATGCCGTGCACTGCCCGAAAGGCTCGGCTGAACGCCTCTGCGGAGCCGTAGCCGAAGCGCACCGCTGTTCCCAGCAGGTCTCGGCCGTCGAGCACGTCTGCCGCGGCGACGGTCATCCGCCGTCGCCTGATGTACTCGGACAACGGCATGCCCGCCAGCGATGAGAACATCCGGCGAACGTGATACTCGGTGATGCCGAGACCGGCCGTCAGTCCGGCGATGTCGATCTCCTCGGTGAGGTGCTCCTCGATGAGGTCGATCATCCGGTTCAGCACTGCGATCACGATTGCCTCCTTCGACACCAAGCCTCGTCATCGGCCCGCGCCCACACCCAACTATCGCGGTTCGGTTCGATCGGACTCCGATTCGGCTCCTTCGGCGCCGCCGCGTCCTCCGGCTGCGCGATCGGCCGCCGTCGTTCACGACCGGCGCGCGCCTGATCTCCCGAGCGCCCGCGCGTGATCTACTGGAGCTTTCGCCTCGCGCCCGAGCAACTTCAGGAATGCACATGTGCCACCCGCCGGTTCCCGCCACCGAACTCGTCGGCCCCAGCGCATGAACGACGCGCCGTCTGCCTCCTCGAACACGACGACCATCACAACGACCCCCGATCTGCGATGGCTGCGGGCATCGGAACGCGAGGTGGCCGCCGCGATGGCGACCATTCGCCGCGAGTCACGCCCGACCTGGGTGCCGACGAAGCGGCAGGTGCTCGTGCACGTCAACGACTGCCTGATCCTCTGGTACCTCTGCTTCGTCTTCATGGCCATCGGCATGCGCGTCCACCTTTACGAAGTCCGTCAGGCCACCGCCGCGGACATCGGCGAACTGGTCATCGCGATCGCCATCCTCGCCGTCTGGCTCCTCGGCGCGTACCTGCTGCGGCGCTGGGCGCAGCAGCCGCCGTCGCCGCGCGCACGGATGAAGGAGTGGCGGCAGACGCTGACCGCCCTGGCCAACGGCTTCGAACCGGAGCCGAGCCCCGTCGCGACGTTCTCCTCGATCATCAGCCTCGAACGCACCGCCGTTCGCGAATACCCCCGATTCGTGGCACCGGGCGTCGAGATCGGCAACCTCAGCTACCGCAGCTCGGGTCGCTCGGGCGAATGGCACTACCTCGCCGTCGAGCTGCCGTCGCCGCTGCCGCACCTCATCCTGGATGCGACATCCAACGGCCGCATCAGCGGCGACCTGCCCGTCGGTTTCGAACGCGAGCAGCGGATGTCGCTGGAGGGCGACTTCGACCGGTGGTTCCACGTGTACGCGCCGCATGCATACGGGAGGGAGGCGCTCTACGTGCTCACTCCCGACGTCATGGCCGCGCTCATCGACGATGCAGCCCGCTACAACGTCGAGATCGTCGACGACACCCTCGTCTTCTTCATCCCCGGCGCCGCAGATTTCGCCGAAGCCGAGACGTGGGAGTCCGCTCTCGCGATCCTCACGACCGTGGCTCCGCGCATCATCGCGAAATCACGACGCTATCTCGACGAGCGCGTGCCGGGCCAGGAGGTTCCGAGGGTGCTCGCGAAGATCGCGGCCGCGCGCAAGGACCCGAAGGCTCGGTGGATCGAACCGCGAGCGATCATCGGGCCCGACGGCCGACGGCTCGACATCCGCGACCGGCGCACGGGGGTCTGGTCCATCCTGGCCGCCGTCGGCTGGTTCGCGCTGCTCACGTTCCTCTACGCGGTGCCGGGCATCTTCGCCTTCGCAGGCTTCATGTCCATCGTCGACGGCAGGTAGCCACGACCGGTCGGCCTCGCGCCGCGCTCAGCCGGTCGCGCCGTATTCACTCGTTCGGAGCGATGGCGCGCTCGATCAACCGGGCCGGCGCACGTGCTTCGGAGACGGGGCGATCACGTTGCACGCGGCGCCCGGCCTTCGACCCGGCGGCGGTCCGAAGACCCGCCGGCGGATCGGTCGCTAGATGCAGATCCAGCAATAGAGCCCGGCTCCGTCGGAACGCGCCGTCAGCGCGATCGACCTGATCGCGATGAGGAACTCCGCGAGGTCGGCGGGGTCGGCGTGACCGCCGAACTCCTCGGCCTGCGCCCACGGCACGGCGACCTCGCGCAATCGTGACTCGTCGGCGTCGGCGATCGCCTCGGTCACCACGTCGTCGACCTCGATCACGAAGATCGTGCCGTCGCCGTCTTCGGCGATCGGGCCCGAATCCGCCGAGTCGGCGAGGATCTCGTCGAACGTGCGGCCCGTCAACAGCGCGGCCGCGGTGCCGAGCCCCACGGCCGGATCGATGCCTTTCGTGCTCACCGTCGGGAAGACCGGTTCGCTGCCCGGTCCGAGCGGCCCATGCTCCAGAATCGACGCCGCTCCGGCGTCATCGGGTGCAGTGAAGTAGTCGAAGAGGATACCCATGCGGCGAGCGTAGTGCCGCGCACCGACGTCGCCTCGAGCGCAGGGTGCCGTTGCTCGACGAAGGGCGGATGCAAGCGGCATCCGACCCTTTCGTAGACTCGGTGAGGGCCTGATCCCGGCACACCGCCGTATCTCTGCACGAAAGGCGCGAAGTGCTGACCGACACCGCGCGAGAGTTCCTCTCGGAGTACCACCTCGCTACGCTCTCGACCCTCGACCGGCACGGGCGCATCCACTCGGTGCCGGTCGGCATCACCTACCTCGACGGAGTCGTGCGCATCATCGGGGGCGGCGGCTCGCAGAAGTTCGTCAATGCCGAGCGCAGCGGCCGAGCCAGCGTCAACACGGTCGACGGCGGGCGCTGGATCAGCTTCGAAGGTGCGGCTCGCGTTCACAGCGATCCCGAATCGGTGGCCCTCGCGGTCGAGCTCTACGCCGCGCGCTACCGGCAGCCGCGCCCGAACCCGGAGCGGGTCGTGCTCGAGCTCACTGTCGAGCGAGTGCTCGGCTCGGCCGGGATGCGCGCGAGCGACGGCTGACGCCGACGGTCGCTGTCTCGGTAGCCTGTTCATTCACCCCCGAACACAAGGAGTTGCTGTGAGCATTCAGCGCATCGAGCCCGGCCCCCGCATGAGCCAGGCGGTCGTCCACGGCGACACGGTCTACCTCGCCGGCCAGGTCGCCGAAGGCGCCACCGTCGTCGAGCAGAGCCGGGCCGCCCTGCAGCGTGTCGACGAGCTGCTCGCGACGGTCGGCACCGACAAGTCCAAGCTGCTCAGCGTCACCATCTACCTCGCCGACATCGCGACCTTCGCCGACATGAACTCGGTGTGGGACACCTGGGTCGACGGCGCCAACCCGCCTGCTCGAGCGACGGTCGAGGCGAAGCTCGCCACCCCCGATTTCTTCGTCGAGTTCGCGGTCACCGCCGCGATCTGATCGGGCCGCGTTCCCGAGACGAGGGGCCGGATGCCACGAGGCATCCGGCCCCTCGTCTGTTCACGATCGATCGGTGGCACGCCGCACCCTAATCTTAAGACTTGACTTATATAAGTGGCGGTGCAATCATGCCGGTATGCACGCGCTCGATGTTCTCGGAGATCCGGTACGACGCCGCATCCTCGAACTGATCGCCGATGGCGAGGCACCGGCCGGCGACGTCGGCCGCGTCATCCAAGCGGAGTTCGGCATCTCGCAGCCCGCGGTCTCGCAGCACCTGCGCGTACTGCGCGAGTCGGGCTTCGTGACCGTGCGACCCGACGGGGCACGGCGACTGTACGCCGTCGACCCCAAACCGCTGGCTCAGGCCGACGCCTGGTTCGACACGTTCCGAAGCTTCTGGCAACCGAAGCTCGACGCCCTCGGCACCGAGCTCGCTCGGGGCCGACTGGCGCAACGGAAGGCGGCCGGGGCCGAACGCGAGCAGAACGATTCATCCCCGAACGGCGGCCCGACGACACCCGTCGACCCGCCGCGACGGTGAACGGAAGGAGCACCGAAATGGTTGACATCAACGCCCAGATCGACGCCGTCACCCGCCGCATCGAGACGAAAGAGGTCGACGATGCGCTCGCCTACGTGCAGATGCTCGCCCAGACCTACCCGTCCCCCATCGACGACGTGTGGGATGCCGTGACCTCTGCCGAGCGCATCCCGCGCTGGTTCCTCCCGATCAGCGGCGATCTTCGACTCGGCGGCAGCTACCAGTTCGAGGGCAATGCGGGCGGCGAGATCCGGCGCTGCGATCCGCCGGCGGGCGGCCGCGCCGGCTTCACCGTCACCTGGGGCATGGGCATGGCCGAGCCCGCGATCGTGAACGTCAGGCTCATCGCGGTGGATGCCTCGTCCACTCGCCTCGAGCTCGAGAACGTCGCCACCGCCGCAAGTATCCCCGAGGGCTTCTGGGAGCAGTTCGGCCCCAGCGCGACCGGCATCGGCTGGGACCAGGGCCTGCTCGGCCTCGCCCTGCACTTCGCCGGTGGCGACGGCGGCATCGCCCCTGAAGAGGCGGCGGCGTGGGTCGTGACCGACGAGGGCAAGTCGTTCATGCGACGCTCGGCCGACGCGTGGGCTGCGGCACAGCACGAGGGCGGCACCGCAGCGGATGTCGCGAAGGCCGCCGCCGACCGCACCTACGGCATGTACATCGGCGAGGTGCCGCCGCCAGAGATGGGCTGATCCCACGACGCACGGCGGGAGGAAACCAGGCCGTGCGCCCGGTCTCAGGTTCCGGTACGGTCATCGTCGTAGACAAATCAGCGCCGCCCGCCCCGGCTCCCGCACCCGTGACCCCGTCGACCCGCCGATGGGGTCTTCCTCATGCCCTCGTCGGCGTCGGAATCTTCGTCGTCTGCATCCTCGGGCCGTCGATCATTCCGATCGAGGTGATGAGCTACCCGGTCTGGTTGGCGGTGAACTTCGCCATGCCGGTGCTCATCGTCGGCTGGATCGTCGTCGTCTCGCGACGGTGGGGATCCGGCAGCCTCATCCGCGACTACGGGTTGTCATTCAGGTGGATCGATCTGCTGGCGATCCCGGTGGCGTTCGCCGTGATCTGGTTCGCGGAGCCGTTCTTCATCTCCATCGCCCTGATGATCTTCGGCGACCCCGGCGGATCCGACACGAACGTGATCGTCACCCCCGACCCGGCGATCTGGGTGCCGATGACCTTCCTCGCCATCGTCAGCGCCCCGTTCATCGAAGAGGTCGTCTTCCGCGGAATGCTGCAGCCCTCGCTGAAGCGCTGGTTCGACGGCTACGCACCCGACCAGGACCGCAGCTACCGGGCGACGAATGCGGCCGTGCTCATCACCGCAGTGATCTTCGCCTCCCTCCACCTTCCGCAGGTGCTCGGCGGCGTCAACGGCGTCAGCCTCGCCGCGGCGACGTTGTTCTCGGGCATCGTGTTCGGAGCACTGGCGATGGCCACCCGCCGCACCGCGCCGTCGATCGTCGTGCACGCGGCGTCGAACGTCGTCGCGACTGCCACCGCGTACGGGCTCCTGGCCTGACTTTCCCGCTATGCCGAGCGGAGCACCTTCGTGAGCGCCTCGACCTCCGCGAGGGTCATGCCGCCGGCGCGGAGGTAGCCCGAAGCGTCGCCGTGCTCCGACTCGATCCAGTCGAGTGCGGCCTCGATCGCCGACGCGGGCGCTTCGGTTGCGAGCGTCTTCAGCCGCGGGGTGAGCGGCACCCCGATTGCGGTGATGAGGCCGGTCAGCGCGTCGGCGAACCCGCCGGCGAGATTCTGCTGGGTCAGCGTGTAGTCGTCGACGATCGCCTCGCGACGCACCCCGGCGAGGAGCATGAGCAGCGCTGCCGCGAGACCTGTCCGGTCCTTCCCCGCCGTGCAGTGGAACAGCACGCCGGGCCGGTCGGTGCTCGCCGCAGCGACGACGGCGCGCCCCAGTTCAGCGAACTGGGGCGCGCTGCTGCTGAGGATGGCGACGTACAGGTCTTCGAGCGTCGGCACCTGCTCGACGATCTCGGAGACCTGCGCGGCAGACGGTGAGCCTCCGACACCCGACGGCAGCAGGTGCTGCACCATCTCGTCCATGGCACCGCCCTGCACCGGCAACGGGACCAGCTTCACGCTGTCGTCCTGCGGAAGCACATCAGCAGACCGCGCCCGTTCCCCATCGGTTCGCAGATCGATCACCGTGCCGATGCGCAGCTCGCGAAGGGCTCGAAGCCCCTCGTCTGTCAGCCCCGAGAGCGCATCCGACCGGAACAGGACCCCGGAGGCCAGCGTGCCGCCGCCCGCCAACGGAACGCCGCCGAGCTCACGTGCGTTGTGCGTCACTTGCAGAACAGAACTCAAGTCCATCGCGTACGGCCCTCTCCCCAGTCGTCCAGTCAGACTATCGACGGATCGGTGCGAGACGAGTGGCGCTCGGCTCGAGCGCAGCCGTAAGCTCCGCATCGTGACCCCGACAGCATTGCTCATCGCAGGAATCATCCAGGTGTGTGTTGCGCCGGTGTTGATCGTGGGCCGACACAGAATCGCCGACTGGCTTGCAGACAACGTCTCTCCGTTGGATGCGACCTGGTTTCGCGTGCGGAGCGGGCTCTACATGGTTCTCGGGGGCGTCGCCGGCGTCCTCTCCGGCGCCTTCTTCATCGTCGGGGGAACGATCGCTCTCGCCTCCGCTTGAGCGGGGTGGCAGCCACGATCGCCGCGGGCCTGATCAGTGCACGAGCGAGCTCAGCCAGATGACCGCGAGTCCCAGAACCGTCGTGATCACTGCACTGAGCAGCCGGAAGTACCAGGCGCCGCGGTTTCGCTCGGAATTGACCCAGCCGATGACGGCCAGACTGACGATCCCGACGCACAGGGCGATGTAGTACGCGACATACTCGTCGACCCATCCCAGCGTCGCGAGGGCAAGCGCCAGGACCGGCAGCAGCATGGCCAGCAGCATCCCGACCGATCGCGAGGCAGAGCGAGCAACGGCCCGGCCGATGGGAACCGCACGCCCCTCTGCGGTGCGCCGGCTCGCAACGACGACGGCATAGATGTGCGTCAGCCAGAACACGCCGACCGTGCCGACGATGAACAGCAGCACTTCGAGGTCGGTGTCGAACTTCCACCCGACGGTGATGAGTGCCGTGACGAGCACCAACCCGTAGACGGCGTGCTCGGTGTTGTAGGCGTCGAGCACGAACCTCACGGGGCGTGCTGCCGCCTCCGCAGCGGTACGACGAGAATGCGCGGCCTCTTCGCCCATGCACACAGATTCCCACGCAACGGGGCCTTCTGGCGAGCGCGCGGCGAACAGCTTCGGCCCCGACGTCAGCTCCGCGGGGTCCACCCCGACGGCAGCGGGCCGTCGATCGCCGCTCGCTCCAGGTCCGCCGCCGCCGACCAGCCCTGCGCGGCATCCATCGCATCGAAGCCGCCGCGCGCGACACGGAATCCGACGTCCTCGTGGTGCATGCGCGGCGCGCCGCCCCGGCGCACCGACGCTCGCACACTCCAGGCGTCGTCGGCGTATCCCCCGCCGCGGAACACGCGGTACTCGTCGTAGCGGGCCGGGTCGAGCAGATCCCAGCACCACTCCCACACGTTGCCGAGGGTGTCGAACAGCCCGTTGAGGTTCGGATGCTTCCCGCCCACGTCTTGCGGATGCGTCACGCCGTCGGCGCTCGTCCAGGCGACCTCGTCGAGCGGGCCGTAGTGCGGGCGCGTCGACCCTGCGCGGCAGGCGAACTCCCACTCGGCCTCGGTCGGCAGGCGAAAGCCGTCGGCGTCGATGTGCCAGGTGACGTCTTCTCCGTCGTACATGTAGGCCGGCTCGAGCCCTTCCCACTCCGATGCCGCGTTGCAGAACCGAACGGCCCGCAGCCAGCTCACGTCGGTCGCCGGCCGCCGCGGATGCCTCGCCGTCTCGCCGAGCAGCTCGGCGAGCTGCTCCTGCGTCACGGGGTACACGCCGATCTCGAACGGCTCGAGCTCGACGCTCCAGCGCACCTTGCGGCGGGCGTCGTGCAGGGCGACGGTGCCGCCGCCGATGCTCGCCATCTCGATGTCCGTCACCGTCGGCCCCCTACCAGACGGTGCCACCCCCGACCGAGATGCCGCCCCAGGTGAGCGCGATGAAGATCGCGGCGAACACAACGGGTGCGATGCCCTTGCCGCTGCGCGCGAGCCCCTTGAGAAGGGCGATCACAGCGAGGATCGCGGCGACGATCGAGAGGGCGCCGCCGACGATCAGACCGATGAACAGCGGGATGGGCATGAGCACGAGGCCGGCCAGCGCGAACCAGAACGCGGCCCAGGCCGTTGGATTGCGGCGATCAACTGAGGAGGACATGCTTCAGTATCTCGTGTCTGCAGCCCGCAGTCCGTGAGACCCGCTGCACTCATGGTCGCGGCAGCAAGCCCTCGCGCGCCCACCGTTCGACGATGCGCCGCGCCCGAGCCGCATCGGCACCTTGCAGCCGCTCGAGCAGCGGCCGCACGACGTCGGCGACGAGCGGATCGACGAGTTCTCGCACCCCCGCCGATCGGAGCAGCTGCTCGAGACGGGTGAAGTCGCTCGCGAGCAGCGTTGGCACCTGGCCCTGGAGGAGTACGACCGCGGCGAGCCGGCGCTCGAACACCGGCTCGGCCCACAATTCCGACGCGAGCGCGGCGACCTCGTCATGAGACAGTTCCGGATGCCGCCGCCGCGCGTCTCTCACAGCGCCGCGCACTGCGCCCACCGAAGCACCGTAGAACCGCAGACCGCCGCCGATGCGTGCGGCATCCACGATCGCGCGCTCCTCCGATGCCTCCGCACGGAGGGTACGGTCGATGAACTCTGCTGCGGGCGTGGTCACCCTGAAATGCTCCCCCATAAGATGGCCGAATGCGCCTCTTCGACCATCTCGGACTCTCCGTTGAAGACCTCCCCCGCTCGATCGCCCAGTTCGATCCAGTGATGGTGGCACTCGGCTGCACGCGGCAGGATGCCGACAACGGAGTGTCCTGGTACAAAGGCGAGGACGAGCTCATCCTCTTCCCCACCCGTGAACCGGGCAGCGGGCCGCACCGCCACGGCCGCATCGGATGGCAGCACCTCGCCTTCCCCGTCGGCTCGCGCGAGGAGGTCGATCGCCTGCACGCGATCGCCGTCGACGCCGGCTGGACATCCGTGCGCGACCCGAAGGTCTTCACTCGATTCAGCGACCGCTACTACGCGTCGTTCGTCGAAGACGACAACGGCATCCGCTTCGAGTTCATGTTCAACCCGCCGAAAGCAGCGGTCTCCGACTGAATCGCAGTTGCGACAGACATGGCGGCTTTGTGAGCCAACGAGCATCTGGCTGGATGTCCCTCAGCTGACCTACTGGACGTGCAGGGCCGCGATCAAGTCTTGCTGACAACCTCTGACTTGCCCTGAAAAAGCTCCACCGCGTGCGCTGCGGCCTTTCGAACAACTCGCGGCACGGTATGTGATTCCGCCACCCGTGCCACATGCTTCATTAGGTCCGTCAGAGTATCGGGCAGATCGGTCGTACTCACCGCTCGCTGTATTCCGTGGAGTACGCCCAGCGGGACCCTTATTCCGTCTTCGCTAAGCAACGTTAGAACTCTCTCATGCACGGCACCGTTCAGGCCGGAATTGGCCCGCAGAGACAGGACCATAGACTGCCCCGCCGCTGCGCGCACGTCGGGGTTTGAATCGCGCGCCATCTGCAGGAGCAGGGTGTGACCCCAGGTTGGGTCGCCGAGGTCCAGCACATACGGGATCGTGCGAGCTGCTTGAATCCGGGCCTGTTCGTTGGCTGCCGCGAGCGCCATAACGCTATCGAGGGCATCCTGCTCAGTGATGGCTCCGATAGAGCCACCAGCCCGTACTGCGGCTGCAAATACGGGAAGCGGTGGCTCACCAAACATTCCGTCATCGCGCTTGCTGTCGATGACCCCAGCCCAAGACGACTTAAGCCTGCTCTGTATGTTCTGAGGCACTGCGTTGGAAAAGCTCGCAATGCGATCAAGAGCGCGCTGTTTGAGTTGAGCGTGCACGCGCGCATCCGATAGATACTCCGTGAGCGTCTCCCAGACACGGTCATCGCTGAATCGAATGGCGAACGCCGCCGCAACGTCAGCAGTTGATGTCCCGCCGAACGAGATCCGGCCATCGATGGAGTTGGCCGCTTCCGCCTTGAGGAACTGGCTTAGTTCCAAGCTGGCCTTATCAATATCTGACGCGTCCTGGCCATCACCGAGTCCCTCATCAGCCAAGAGCGCAAGCCGCCCTACAGGGGATGGCAGCAAAGCGACGGCCTCGTTCGGGAATCGCTCGCGCAGCACGAAACGCACGTACTCGTTTTCATCCCGATCGCTGGCATCTGGAAGCATCTGTAGCCACGTTTTGAACCGCTTGGCCGTCTCGCTAGTTACCAGTGCCCAGTCGAGCTTCTCCAGTGCCTGCCCGATGGTCGTCGACATCGGCTGGTTTACTTCACCAGATTCGAGCGCCTCGATCGCCAGTACCGCGACAAACTCATCCTCGCCGCTGTCCTCGACGAGCTTGGAAATAGCCTTCCACATCTTGTCTTGGATCGACCACCCCGCTTGCCCAGCTCGACGCTCGGCGTTCGGATAGTTTGCCGCTATCTGGACGGCAAGACGCAGGTCCTCCGGCAGTAGGTAGTCGGCACTCGCCGCAAGAACGATCAGGTCAGCTTCGGTGACGTTAGCAAGGCGTTGCCCGCGCTCCAGAATTCGTTCGCTATCGATGCGGAGAACGTTCGATGGCCCTTGTCCACGGAGCCAGCGCACCGCCGATTCCAGTGGTTTCGTCGCCTTGGCCTGACGAAGTAACTTGACAGCCTCTGCAGTCGCGTGGACATCCTGTCGCGAGCTAACGAGGAGCACTTTTCCGAGCGATTCTCGCTCGCTTCGAATCCTGCTCACGCTCCCAGACAATTCAGCGATAAGCAACACCGAATACCCACGTTCATATGGTGCTTCGCGAGCGAATACACGGGCACCGGAAGTGGAATCGAACCTCTTCTCGAATGCGTCTCGCACTACCATCTCGTCACGTGCAGCGGAAACCGACCGAAGCCTTGCGTCGACCCAATTGATACGGGAACGAACAACGCTGACCCAGAGTTCGCCGGAGATCCCTTCCAACAAAGATTTGGTTGAGATCGCATGCTGCTTCATTGACTTCGCTACGTCGCGCTGAACAGTCGAGGACCCCCAGCTGATTCCTCTCGAAACAGAGAACTTGTCGTAGTGCCGTTCAGCCGCTTGCGGCAACCAACGAAGGGCTGCATCTGCCGCAGCGCGGGCGTCTTCAAACGCGCCGATGTCATAGTTCCGGGCAGAAAGTTGAAGGTGGAGTGCACCCAAGAGGAGACCAAAGGTGGGGGTGTCACCGCCATTGGCGGGCATCTCGAGCTCTGCGATCAAACGCGTTAGCCGACCCACTGCCTTGTCCGCATGATCAACATCGGCGAGTCCCACGCTGCCGTAGAGAGCCGCAGCCGTTCGAGCTCCCGCAGGGAGTGAATCGTCGAACGCCAACTCCCAAAGCAGTTCGATAGCGGCGACCTGCGTATTCGCTTCAATCGAAGAACGTGCGGCAGCGACAAGCCTCTCTGGCCAGAGCGCCGATTCCGAATAGTCTGCGTTCCCGTATCTGCCCGACTCTCGGTCGAGGCGCATTTCCGTGACTAGCGCCAATCGTGATGCACCCGCCACATCGTCCTCGCTGAAGTTGGGATGTGGGGAGACAGTCCACGGTGCGAGGCAGGCCATCAACCATTCGATCTGGAGATCTCTGTTCACAGGTCCTCCGGACGTAGGGGAAGGGAGTATGTCAAGTCATCCTGAACTGCGACCTCAGCTTCATTGCGAGGCACGATGACTCTATGACGATTGAGATGTCGCAAGATAAGTTCCTCTGCGCGGTCACTGACATTCGCGGCCTCTGTAAGGCGATATGGAACTCGCTCCCGCCCGTATGAGGCAGCCTGGGCTCCGATCAATTTCCTCATGTCGCCCTCGGACACGGCAGCGCCTCGCCTAGTTCGCCCGCAGGCCAAGAGCACGAGCGTCTCAGCGACAGGCGCACGCTTCAGACAATCGAGTAGAAGGAGTGCGGACGAAATCTCTTGGTGGTCTGACGCCATATACGCGACGAAGAGAAGGTCGGCGTGTGGATCGGCGGCACCTGCCGATCGGACGAGGCCCGCGCTTGGTCCCAATCCTAGGACCGCCTCGTCCACGCCGTCCCTCCATGCAATCGAGTCCAACGCGAGCAACGACTCCCAGGCCACGATCACTCCGACGCTATCCATCGACGCCTTCGAACAAGGTGATTGACTGCCGATCCAGATAGACGGTGAGCTGGCCGCTCGCTGTCCCCCCACACATCTCTCCATCGATCGTCACTGGAACGACGGCCGATGCCAGCAGATACTCTCGGGCTACATGCCCTGGAAAGGAGTCCGGGAGATCCTCACACGCCTGAATCACCGGCATATCGCCGCTAGTCGCTACATGGACCGCCACCGGCTCGTTGCTGAAGGTCGTTGCGAATATCAGGCCCGCCACTATGCAAAGCCCCGCGAGGCCTGCCGCCCATAGACCGAGGTTCATGAACAGAAATATGCGACGGAGCATGGAGTCTAACTGCGTACGAGTTACCCCGACATCCCCAACCAGCCCACTCTCGTATCGAGTCTCCCAAGGCCTGAAGAAGGCTCGAATGGGGTGCCGCTTCTGATCTTTGCTTGTCCTTGCGTGGACCAGCGACGCAACAACGAACGCGCCAGTGGCAAGCACGAGGAGGACTATGCCCGAAACTCCGAGAAGCCGCGAAAGGACAGGCCAGCTTGCTGGAGGGCTAATCACCAGCCCCGCAGCCAGCGCACCGGCCGCGGCCGCGACCAGCGTGGCCACGCTCCGCGCTCGAACCCGATACCTTTCGTTGCTGTCGATTCCCGCCTGAATCTCTTGCGGAATCGAACCAGCGGGCAACGTCATCGCCGATTCTCACGATGCGCAGATACCAGCGTGCCGAAAGACGGCTCAATGCACGGCGCAGTCTGAGGGCAAAAGCGAGTTCGCTGCCTGCACACTCTAGAAGTCCCAGTCCTCATCCTCAGTCACAACGGCCTTGCCGATCACATACGACGAGCCCGACCCCGAGAAGAAGTCGTGGTTCTCGTCGGCATTGGGCGAGAGCGCCGAGAGGATCGCCGGGTTCACGTCGGTGACGGTCTTCGGGAACATCGGCTCGTAGCCGAGGTTCATGAGTGCCTTGTTGGCGTTGTAGTGCAGGAACTTCTTGACGTCTTCGGTCAGGCCGACGCCGTCGTAGAGGTCTTGCGTGTACTGCACCTCGTTGTCGTAGAGCTCGTAGAGCAGCGAGAACGTGTAGTCCTTCAGGTCGTCGCGCTCGGCCTGCGAGAGACCTTCGAGCCCCTTCTGGAACTTGTAGCCGATGTAGTACCCGTGCACGGCCTCGTCACGGATGATGAGGCGGATCATGTCAGCAGTGTTCGTGAGCTTCGCCCGCGACGACCAGTACATGGGCAGATAGAAGCCCGAGTAGAACAGGAAGCTCTCGAGCAGCGTCGAGGCGACCTTGCGCTTCAGTGGCGAGTCGCCCTGGTAGTACTCCATGACGATCGCGGCCTTCTTCTGAAGGTTCTCGTTCTCGACCGACCAGCGGAACGCGTCGTCGATGTCCTTCGTCGAGCAGAGCGTCGAGAAGATCGAGGAGTAGCTCTTCGCGTGCACCGACTCCATGAACGCGATGTTCGTGTAGACGGCCTCTTCGTGCGGGGTGATCGCGTCGGGGATGAGCGAGACCGCGCCGACCGTGCCCTGAATCGTGTCGAGCAGCGTGAGACCGGTGAACACGCGCATCGTCAGCACCTGCTCGTCGCGGGTCAGCGTGTTCCACGACTGGATATCGTTCGACAGCGGAATCTTCTCGGGCAGCCAGAAGTTGTTGACCAGACGGTTCCAGACCTCGAGGTCCTTGTCGTCTTGAATGCGGTTCCAGTTGATCGCATTGACGTGGCTGACCAGCTTCAGCTTGCCGCCCGTGTGGGCGGGATCGTTGCTGGCGGAGTTCACCGGGTCTGTGAGGGTCATGTCAGGTTCTTTCTGAGCGGATGTCTCGTGGCGACGGGTCTTCAGCGGTGCGCGATGCTCAGAGCATGCACGAGACGCACTCGGTCATGTCCGTGCCTTCGAGCGCGAGCTGACGCAGGCGGATGTAGTAGATCGTCTTGATCCCCTTCTTCCATGCGTAGATCTGCGCCTTGTTGATGTCGCGCGTCGTCGCCGTGTCCTTGAAGAACAGGGTGAGCGAGAGGCCCTGGTCGACGTGCTGCGTCGCCGCGGCGTAGGTGTCGATGACCTTCTCGTAGCCGATCTCGTAGGCGTCCTGGTAGTACTCGAGGTTGTCGTTCGTCATGAACGCAGCCGGGTAGTACACGCGACCGAGCTTGCCTTCTTTTCGGATCTCGATCTTCGACGCGATCGGGTGGATCGAGGCCGTCGAGTTGTTGATGTACGAGATCGAACCGGTCGGCGGCACGGCCTGCAGGTTCTGGTTGTAGATGCCGTGCTCCTGGATCGACGCCTTCAGCGCCTTCCAGTCCTCCTGCGTCGGGATGTGCACGTTGGAGTCGGCGAAGAGCTGCGTGACCTTGGCGGTCGCGGGCACCCACGCGGCATCCGTGTACTTGTCGAAGAACTCACCCGAGGCGTACTTCGAGTCTTCGAAGCCGACGAAGGTCTCGCCGCGCTCCTTGGCGATGGCGTTCGATGCGCGCAGCGCGTGGAACAGCACCGTGTAGAAGTAGATGTTCGTGAAGTCGATGCCCTCTTCGCTGCCGTAGAAGATGCGCTCACGGGCGAGGTAGCCGTGCAGGTTCATCTGGCCGAGGCCGATGGCGTGCGACTTGTCGTTGCCGTCTTCGATCGAACGCACCGAGGTGATGTGGCTCATGTTCGACACGGCGGTGAGGCCGCGGATGGCGGTGTCGACCGTCTTGCCGAAGTCGGGCGAGTCCATCGTGAGCGCGATGTTCAGCGAGCCGAGGTTGCACGAGATGTCCTTGCCGATCTCGTTGTAGCTCAGGTCTTCGTTGTACGTCGTCGGCGTGTTGACCTGCAGGATCTCGGAGCACAGGTTCGACATGTTGATGCGGCCCTTGATGGGGTTCGCCTTGTTCACCGTGTCTTCGAACACGATGTACGGGTAGCCGCTCTCGAACTGGATCTCGGCGATCGTCTGGAAGAACTCGCGCGCGTTGATCTTGGTCTTCTTGATGCGCGGGTTGTCGACCATCTCGCGGTACTTCTCAGTGACCGAGATGTCGCCGAACGGCTTGCCGTAGACCTTCTCGACGTCGTACGGCGAGAAGAGGTACATGTCCTCGCCGTTCTTGGCGAGCTCGAACGTGATGTCGGGCACGACGACGCCGAGCGACAGCGTCTTGATGCGGATCTTCTCGTCGGCGTTCTCGCGCTTGGTGTCGAGGAACCGCATGATGTCGGGGTGGTGCGCGTTCAGGTACACCGCGCCGGCACCCTGGCGGGCACCGAGCTGGTTGGCGTAGCTGAAGCTGTCTTCGAGGAGCTTCATCACGGGGATGATGCCGCTCGACTGGTTCTCGATCTGCTTGATCGGGGCGCCGGCCTCGCGGATGTTGGAGAGCGAGAGCGCCACGCCGCCGCCGCGCTTGGAGAGCTGCAGGGCGGAGTTGATGCCGCGGGAGATCGACTCCATGTTGTCTTCGATGCGGAGCAGGAAGCAGGAGACGAGCTCGCCGCGCTGGGCCTTGCCCGTGTTGAGGAAGGTCGGGGTGGCCGGCTGGAAGCGACCGCCGATGATCTCTTCGACGAGGTTGACGGCGAGCTTCTCGTCGCCCTGTGCGAGGCCGAGGGCCGTCATGACGACGCGGTCTTCGAAGCGCTCGAGGTAGCGCTTGCCGTCGAACGTCTTCAGCGTGTAGCTCGTGTAGTACTTGAACGCGCCGAGGAAGGTCTCGAAGCGGAACTTCTTCGAGTACGCCAGGTCGTTGAGCTTCGTGATGAACTCGAACGAGTACTGGTCGAGCACTGCCTGCTCGTAGTACTCCTTCTCGACGAGGTAGTCGAGGCGCTCTTTCAGCGAGTGGAAGAAGACGGTGTTCTGGTTGACGTGCTGCAGGAAGTACTCGCGCGCCGCTTCACGGTCTTTGTCGAACTGGATCTCGCCGTTCGGACCGTAGAGGTTCAGCATCGCGTTGAGCGAGTGGTAGTCCATGCCGCTCGCCGAGCGCGGTGCGTCGATGAGCGCTACGCCGTCAGTTGTCGCTGTGTTTGCCAAAATGCGTCCAATCCATCGTTGACGGCGCGAACGTCGTCTGGTGTTCCGAATACTTCGAAGCGGTAGAGGTGCGGCACCCCGGTCTTGGCGGCGATGATGTCGCCGGCCAGACCGAAGGCCGTACCGAAGTTGGTGTTGCCCGCGCTGATGACGCCGCGGATGTTCGAGCGGTTGTCGGGGTCGTTCAAGAAGCGGATGACCTGCTTCGGAACGGCACCCTTGCCGTCGCCGCCGCCATAGGTCGGCACGACGAGCACGTAGGGCTCGTCGACGTGCAGTGCTTCTTCACGCGCATGCAGCGGGATGCGGGCCGCAGGGCGGCCGAGCTTCTCGATGAAGCGCTTCGTGTTGCCCGAGACGCTCGAGAAGTAGACCAGATTCGTCATGGTGCGTCCTTCGCGACTGCGTTCTCCACCGGTTCACTCCCCCGAGCTCACCGGCACTCACTACGCGAGTCGAGAGGCGAGTTCGTCGATCTTGTCGGGACGGAATCCCGACCAGTGGCCTTCGTCGGTGATGACGACCGGAGCCTGCAGGTAGCCCAGCTCTTTGACCTGCGCAAGGGCGCTCTCGTCGACAGAGAGGTCGAGCACTTCGTACTCGATGCCCTTACTGTCGAGGGCGCGATACGTCGCGTTGCACTGGACGCAAGAAGGCTTGGTGTAGACCGTGACCGTCATTGTTTTCCCCTCGTTCTCAGGCTCTGGAGGAGCCTGTCCCCCGGTGTTGCATTTCGTACTTCAATACTACATCTAGTGTTCGAAGAACTCGACTGCCACAACATGCTGTAGTTACATTCGTGTAGTTATCCACGGGGTTATCCACGGGTTATGAACAGCGGATGCCTCGGTGACCGGCGGATTCTCGCGGCTTCGACCCTGGTTATCCACAACCGGCGACTTCGAAATCTCTTGCCCTGTGGATTGATGCCGGGCGTGTCGCGAATCGGAACCCTTGGGGGTGCTACGCGCACCCGACCCCTACATATGGTGTTGTGACCTCCACATTGCCACCACCCACCGACATCACCGCGGCACGACGCGCGGGCGCGCACGGAAGTGGCCGGCGAGGCATCCTTCACCCTCACCGGCCACTCGCGGAATCCCCCGACTCCGCCCGTCGTCTCCCCTCGGACGACGTCTACCCGATCACGCGCAGACGAGCGTCGCGTTCCCCCAATCGGCGTGGTCGTCGCCCGCGTCGTCGGCGTTGCGATCGACGACGAGTTCGAGCCGGTCGACGCCCGTGACGTCGACGTTCAGCGCCTGGCCGGGGTCCGCCCAGGTGATGACACCCGTGCGGGCGAGCTCGACGCCGTCGCCCTTCACGATGAAGACCACGTCGCCGTTCTTCTTCGCGTCGTGCGAGTCGTCGAGGCCGACGGTCGCGGTGAAGGCCGAGCACACGCCGCCGGCGAGCACCGTGACGCTCGAGTCGGCATGCGTGCCGAGCCCCTTGGCGAACGAGACCCCGCCGACCTTCAACGGGAACCCGTCGCCTGCGGCATCCTCGCCGTTGGAGAGGTCGCGCTCGACCGGTCCCCACCCGTTCGTCGACGAGACGAAGGGCAGGTCGCTCACGAACACCGTGCCGACCGGTGCGGTCGGGCCGCCGGGCTCGGTCACCTGGTCGGAGCAGTCGAACTTCGCGTCGGCCCAGTCGGCGTGGTCGTTGCCGTTGCCGTCGGGCGTGGTGCCGACGATCAGGTCGACGTATTGCGCCCCGGCGACGTCGGCGTTGATCGGCAGGGTCGCCGAGGTGGCGCCGAGCACGGGCGTGGTCACGACCGTGCGGCCGTCGGCGACCACGCTGAACTGCACCGAGCCGCGCGTCTTCTGCGCGTCGTCGATGCCGACCTGAGCCGTGAACGCGGTGCAGTAGCCGCCGAGGTAGTAGCGAACGCTGCTCGGCGCGTGCGTGCCGAGTCCCTTCTCGTAGACGACGCCGTCGAGCGTGATCGGCTTGCCGTCGCCCTCGCCCTGCTCGCCGTTCGAACGGTCGCGCTCGACCGGGCCCCACCCGTTCGTCGCGCTCACCCAGGGGTGGTCGCTCGCGAACACGTCGGCCTGCGGCGGGCCGGGGAGCGTGCGCACGGCGGTCTCCGCCGAGATGCTGCGCTCGCCGACCGGTTCGACCGTGGTCGAGTAGGTGGCGTTCGCCGTGAAGGTGTAGCTGCCGTCGGCGCTGGCCGGGGCGACCACGTTCCAGTGGGTGGTGAGCGAGGCGCCCGGTGCGAGGGTCGCGGCCGCTGCGGCATCCGTCGCCTCGGCCGTCCAGCCCTCCGGCACGTCGAGGGTGACCGCGACGTCGGCGATGTCGACCGCCTCATCGGAGGTGAACGTCGTCACGAACTCCTGCTCGGTGCCCTGCTCGATCACGTCGGGCGTGAGCTCGCCGGTCAGCTGGGCGCACGCGGGCACGGCGCTCGATGCGCCGAGGTCCTCGACGAGCAGGTCGTCGAGCATCAGCTCGGCGCCGTCGGCCGAGCCGATGCGCGAGAGGCCCACGAAGGTGTCGCCGCAGAACCCGGCGTCGACCGTCTGGCTGAACCGGGTCGTGTCGGTGGCCTCCCCGAACGTCGTCGACGCGGTCACCGCGGGCCCGCTCGCTCGGTCGTAGCCCGAGACCCAGGCGTACTCCCCCGCCTTCGAGCTCTGGTAGTCGAACGAGACGCGGTAGCTGTGGCCGGGCTCGAACGGGATCGTGTACTCCGAGGTGCGGTAGACCATGCCGGGGCCGCCGCCGGGGCCGCGGTTCTCCTCATGCGCCATGAGCGACCAGTCGCCGTTCAGCACCATGTCGACGGGGCGGTCGTTCCAGCCCTTCTGCGTGAACGGCTCGTTGCGGCCGGCGATGTGCGTGCGCGGGTCGGTCGGTCCGCCGGCGTCGCCCTTGATGAACGGGCCCCAGCCGAAGTCGACGTCTTCGAAGTCCTCGGCGTAGACCACGCCGTCGCCGAGTTCGGCGCGGCTCGTCTCGACGACGCGCACGTCGTCGATGACGACGGATGCCTCGCCGGCCTCGGCCGCGATCGTCAGCGTCGGCCTCGCCCCACCCTTCGGCACGTCGATCAGCACGCGCAGCCGCTGCAGGTTCGTGCCGTTCTTGTCGTCGGCGGCCACGTAGTTCGTCGCCCCCGAGGAGTCGACCGTGACCGACTGCGAGTCGCCCTTCGGCACGTCGACCGAGAGGGTCGTCGGGCGGGTCGCACCCGACTCGACCTCGACCCATGCGCTCACCGAGTGGGTGCCGGCGGGCAGCTTGTCGAACTTCTGGCTGATCGAGGACGCCTCGGCGCCGAGGGTCGCGAAGCGTCGGCCGAGCTCGTCGCGCAGCGGCGCCGCACCACCGGTCGGGTTCCAGGCGTCGAGCGTGCCGGCGTTGAACCCGGGGTCGGCCACGACGGTGCCGTCGCCGAACTCGGCCTTCTTCGGCAGTTCGCTCGCGACGGTGGACTTGCTGCCGCCCGTCAGCACGTAGGCCTGCGCGGCATCCGCTTCGATCGTGACGGTGCCGTCGACGACGGCGACATCCGCGACCTTCTCGCGTCCCGTGTCGGTGAGCTTGAACAGCTGCAGCGAGCGATTCTTCGCGAACTCGTCGGTGAGGGTCCACGTGGTCGTGCCGCCCGCGGGGTTGTAGTGGTAGAGCTTGTCGTGCTTCTCGCTCTCCTTCGACGACCACGGCAGCAGGTAGGTGCCGCCCTGCAGCACGCTCGTGCCGTCGACGGTGATGTTGCGCTCGGCCGCGGTGGCGCCGGTGACGCTCACGTCACCGGTGAGGTCGATCTGCTCTGGCGTCCAGCGGGTGATCTCCTCGTGCTGGAGGAACTTCGCCGGCAGGTTCGCGGTCCACACGTTCTGCAGGAACCCGTCGAAGTCGTTCTGCCCGGTCCAGCCCTCGAACTCGATGATGTGCGTGGCGCCGAGCTTCGGGTCGGGGTTCCAGACGTCGGCCTGCGAGTTGTTCACGAACCGCAGGATCTGGGAGTTGACGCCCTTGTTGTCGGTGCCGCCGTACTTCTCGTCGTTCGCCCAGTGCGACCACGTGTTGTTCTCGCTGAGCTTGTCGGCCCATTCGGAGCCGACGCGGAAGTCGTGGTCGACGAGCGAGTCCTGGATCTTCTGGGCGAGCCAGCCGAACTGGTAGTACACGTCGACGTAGACGAAGTCGAGGTTGTCGTGGGTCGCGTCGGCGAGTTCGCCGATGCGCTCGTCGAGGGTGCCCGAGACGACGTCTTCGCGCTGGTCCATGTAATAGGACTGGTCGAGCCAGTTCCAGCCCTTGGCGTTCTCGTCGGCGAGGGCGTCGCTGAACGACTTCGCCTCGGGGTAGATCTCGGTCGCGTTCACGTGCACGCCGAACGAGGCGTTCCACTTCTCGCCCCGCTTCAGCAGGGTGTTGAGGTCGTCGAGACCGCCGGCGCGCTCGTTGAAGTTGTCGCCGTAGTCGGTGTTCGCCGAGTCGTGGCCCTCGCTCGTGTAGCCCTTCAGCATCGCGACCTGGCCGAGGCCGTCGGTGGCGAGCGAGACGCGCTTCACGTCGTCGAGGGTGCGCAGGAACGGGTGCGTCGCCTGCGATGCGAAGTTGAACGGGATGTGCGTCACGACGTTGTCGGGCGTCTCGTCGCCCTTGAACGGGGCGACGCGGATGTCGCGCATCGCGATCGCGCCGTCCTGCCAGTCGACCGTGCCGTCGCCGTTGGCGTCGGCCGCGATGGCGACCTTCACCCAGGGCAGCTCTTCGACCGTGGTCGAGCGGTCGGCCCGCACGAGCCACTGCCCGCTCGAGACGCCCACCTCGACGCCGCCGGCGCCGTCGCTCACGGCCTGACGCCAGAAGTTGCCGGAGTCCTTGTTGCCCGCGCCCGAGGAGGTGTCGTACAGCGAGTTCGTCGCGAACGCCGCGGCGAGCTCGCCGGTGTTCACGATGATCGCGTTCGACGACTTGGCGCTCGCGTCGAGCGGCGTCGCGGCGGTCACAGGGATGAAGGTGTCGCCCGAGACGTTGCGGTTGACCGAGAGGTTCGCCGCGGCGACGGATGCCCCGGGGTCGGCCGACGACACCGTCACGAGGTTCTGGCCGGGGATCTGCAGCGAGCGCACGACCCCGCCCGGATCGGTGATGCCGGTCACGGCGAACGTGACGACGTTGCCCTTGAGGCTCAGGCGCGCCTCGATCACGACGCCCTCGAGGTTCGTCGGGGTCAGCGTGTAGTCGACCGCCTGCTTGCCCGCGCGCTCCGACGTCACGGTGACCGGCTCGGCCGCTCCGTTGACCATGAGGCTCGTGAGCACATCGGGGTTGCCGGCGATCGAGGCATCCGTCGCGCGGTCGGTGTAGCCGACCACCTGCGGGAACGCCGCCGAGACGGCGACCTCGAGCTGCTTCGAGGTGAGCGTCAGCAGGTCGCCGGAGGTCACTGCGGCACCTGCCGTGGCGGCGGCCGCGCGGTCGGCGGCGCCGCCGAGCGGGGCGGCCGAGGCCGACGCCGCCGTGATCGGGATCAGCGCGCCGGCCGCGAGCACACCCGCGAGGCCGATCCTGCCGAGTCGGTCGATGAAACGTGGTGAAGGCATCCTTGGCTCCAAGCGTCGATCACAATTGTTATCGGTATCAATCGGTATCTTGATGGAGTTCACGCATCGGTGCAAGCTATTTCTCGAATGCGTCGCCACACGACCGCGATCAACTCCACCGCGTTGTTTATCGATAACACTCATTGTCGCCGCGCGGGCGACGGCGTAGCCTGACGTCGAGCCAGATCTTCGCACCCGATGAAGGGACGCCCGATGACCGAGTTCGCGACCTCAGCCGACGGCACGCGCATCGCCTACGACCGGCAGGGATCGGGGCCGCCCGTGATCCTCATCGACGGGGCCATGCAGTTCCGCGCGTTCGACCCGGCGAGCGTCGAGATGGCGAAGGAGCTGGCCCGCCACGGGTTCACCGTCTTCCACTACGACCGGCGCGGGCGCGGCGAGAGCCCCGCCGAGGCGCCGATCACGCTCGAGCAGACGCTCGACGACCTCCGCGCGCTCATCGCCGTCGCCACCGAGGGCGCCGACGATGCCGTCGCCCTCTTCGGCAGCTCCTCGGGCGGTGCGATCGCACTTGCGGCCGCGGCATCCGGGCTCGCCGTCTCGAAGCTCGTGCTGTGGGAGGTGCCGCTGAGCGCCGAGCTCGGCACCGACGGCGCGGAATTCCTCGCCGGGCTGCGCGAGCGCATCGCGGCCGGCGACGGCGACGCGACGATCGAGTACTTCATGAAGGACATGCCGCCCGAGTGGCTCGCGGGCGCGAAGTCGGGCCCGGGCTGGCCGGTCATGACGGCGATGGGCCCGAGCCTCGAGCCCGACGCCGAGGCGCTCGCCTGGACCCAGAGCGCGGCACGACCGGCACTCTGGGCGGGGATCACGCAACCGACCCTCGTGCTCGTCGGCGAGCAGACGCTCGACCTCATGAGGCCCGCGGCCGACTCGCTCGTCGCGAGCCTGCCGCACGCGGTCCGCGGCACCGTGCCCGCCGCCGACCACGCGTGGGAGCCGAAGTCGATGGCGCTCGCGATCGCGGGGTTCCTCGTCGGCGGTTGAGGGCGCCTTTCGCCGATCAGCGAGGTCATCGAAGCCGCCGAAGGTCGCGTGCTTCGCAGCGATTCGGGCGAACCGCAGAGACCGTTGTGTGCGCCGACTGGTCGATCGATCACCGTCACGGGAACCTGTGACGAACCACCCTATGTGTTATTGTCAGCACAAATTTGTCATGCAAAGGAGCGAGACGAAGACATGCGGCACATGAAGAGCACATGGAGAGTGATCATCGGCGCGGCCGCGAGCGTGCTGATGATCGGAACGGCGATACCGGCGCAGGCGGCGCAGCCCGACGGGCACAAGCCCCCGCAGGTCCAAACGGAGTCCAACAGCCCTCGTCACCGCGCGGCGGCGGCGGTGGCTGCACTGGTCGACTTCTACAACCCGGAGAACGGACGTTTCGATCCCGGCCCGTCCTGGTGGCAGACCGGAAACTCGCTGCAGGTGGTGCTGGACTTCGAGCAGCGGGCGCATGACACGTCCTACCTCCCGCTGGTCGAAGAGGCGGTGGCGACCCTTCGGGCTCCGCAGGACTGGTGGCCGCAGGGCGGGGGTGAGTTCCGGACCGACTCCACCGACGACACGGGATGGTACGCGCTGGCGATGGTGCGCCTGTACGAACTCACGGGGAAGACCGAATACCTCGACATCGCCAAGCTCGACGAGGCCTACATGCGCGACTACTGGGATGACCGGTGCGGTGGCGGAATCGTGTGGGACATTCCATCGAACAGCTACAAGAACGCCATCAGCAATTCGCTGTACCTCAAGTTGGCGGCTTCCCTCCACAACGCCATCCCGGGAGACACGTTCTACCTCTCCCGTGCGGTCGAGACATGGGAGTGGTTCAAGGCGAGCGGCATGATCAATTCGGACGACCTGGTGAACGATGGCCTCCGAGATGACTGCACGAACAACGGCGGGACGACCTGGACCTACAACCAGGGCTCGCTGATCGGCGGCCTGGTCGAGCTCGCCGAGGCAACGGGTGACCGCAGCCTGCTCACCCAGGCGACGGCGATCGCGGATGCCACGCTCTCCAGCCCCGCATTGGCGCCGGGAGGCGTGCTGACCGAGCCGTGCGAGCCCACCCGGTGCAACACGGATCAGTCGGCGTTCAAGGGCATCTTCGCGCGCAACCTCGCGGAACTGGATGACGTGCTGCGAGGCCATCCGTACAAGAAGTGGCTGAAGAACCAGGCTGCGCTCGCCTACTCCGTCGACCGGAATGCTGCGAACCAGTTCGGTCTGCTGTGGGGCGGACCCTTCGATCGTGCCGATATCGGCCGGCAGGACTCGGGAACCTCGCTGATGGTCGCCGCGCTCTGAGGTTGGACGGGAATGGGCGGCCGGCTCGTGATGACCGGTCGCCCATTCGCTCGCGTCGGGAGCCGCTTGGCGACGACGGACGAGTGTGTCGCGTTCGTCGGCGCCCGTCGAGCGTCGCGACGAGGCCCACGACGCTAGCTCGTCTTGGCGGCCTTCGCCGCGGCCTTCGCGGCCTGCTTCGTGGCGCGCACCTTGGCGAGGGACTCGGGGTCGACGATGTCGGCGACCGAGCGGAACGCCCCCTCGTCGCCGTACGACCCGGCGGCCTCGCGCCAGCCCGGCGCCTCGAGTCCGCACTGCTTGCCGAGCAGCGCGAGGAAGATCTTCGCCTTCTGGTCGCCGAAGCCCGGCAGCGCCTTCAGCCGCTTGAGCACCTCGGCGCCGCTCGGCTCGCCCTGCGTCCAGAGCGCGGATGCCTCGCCGCCCCAGTCGTCGACGATCGCCGACGCGAGCGCCTGCACGCGGCCCGCCATCGAGCCCGGGAAGCGGTGCACCGCCGGCGTCTGCTTGAACACCTCGACGAAGGCGTCGGGGTCGTAGCCCGCGATCGCCTCGGGGTCGATCGAGCCGATGCGCGCGCGGATCTTCTCGGGCCCCGCGAACGCCGACTCCATGGTCACCTGCTGGTCGAGGAGCATTCCCGTGAGCAGCGCGAACGCGTCGTCGCTGAGCAGCTCGTCGGCGGCCTGCTCCCCCGTGATGTGCAATGCCATGCGTCCATCCTTCCACTCGGGCGTCGAGGCATCCGCTCGGGTTCTCAATGCGGACGGAAACTGTCCGCTTCATTGCCTACCGTCGAAGCAGGCGATTCGATGGAACGGATCGCACCACCGCACCCCTACGAGGAGTCACCATGGACTGGAAGATCGAACTCATCCACGTGCCCGTCACCGACGTCGACCGCGCGAAGGCGTTCTACGTCGACAAGCTCGGGTTCAACGCCGATCACGACTTCCAGGTCAGCGACGAGGTGCGGTTCGTGCAGCTCACGCCGCCCGGCTCCGCGTGCTCGATCGCGATCGGCACCGGACTCGGCGGCACGCTCGAACCGGGTCGCCAGGACACGATCCAGGTCGTGATCCCCGACGCCGACGCCGTGCTCGCAGACCTCCGCGCGAAGGGCGTCGACGCGAACGGCGTCGACGAGCAGGCATGGGGCCGCTTCGTCAGCGTGGCCGACCCCGACGGCAACGTCTGGACCCTGCAGCAGCTGCCCGACTACAGCCAGCAGGCGTAGCCCGCGGCACCGGCGACCTACGCGCCCGGCGGGCGCCCGACGGCTCGTGTCGATGCGCGCACGACGAGCGTCGGCGACCGCACGGGCAGGTCCTCCGCCTCCTCGTCGCCGAGCACCGTGAGCACTGCGGCGACGGCATCGCGCCCGAGCAGCGCGAAGTCCTGCCGCACGGTCGTCAAGGGCGGTGCGAGGTGCTCGGCCTCGGGGATGTCGTCGAAGCCGACGATGCTCACATCGCCCGGAACCGAGCGACCCTCGACGGTGAGCGCGTGGATGACGCCGAGCGCCATCTGGTCGTTGCCGACGAACACCGCGGTGAAGTCGGGGTCGGATGAGGCGAGCTGGCGCCCGAGACGATACCCGCTCGCCGGCGACCAGTCGCCCACGAGCGGTTCACGGGCGACGAGCGAATGGGCGGCGAGCACGTCGCGCCAGCCGCGGGCGCGCTCCGCGGCATCCATCGAATCCTCCGGCCCGGCGAGGTGGCGGATCTCGCGGTGCCCCAGCTCGACGAGGTGCGAGACGGCCCGCCGCGCTCCCTCGAACTGATCGAGCGACACCCGGTGCGCGAGCCCCGAGCCCTGCGACGCGACGGCGACGAGCGGCACGCCGAGCTCGATGCCCTGCACCGCGTCGACGGCCGTTCGGTGCGCCGCGATGAGCACTATGGCCTCGACGTTCTGGCGGACGAGCATCTCGGCGGCCGACCGCAGCGACGCGGCATCCGTCTCGAGCAGGCTCGCCATGATGACCGCGTACCGGGCATCGCGCGCCGCCTGGTTGAAGTGCAGGGCCGTCGCCGAGGGACCGAAGTCGGGCGCACCGGTCGTGATGAGGCCGAGGGTGCGCGAGCGTCGCGTGACGAGGGCGCGCGCCGCCTGCGACGGCACGTACCGCAGCTGCTTGATCGCCTTCTCGACACGGTCGCGCGTCGCGGGCCGCACGTTCGGCAGCTCGTTGAGCACACGCGACACCGTCTGGTGCGATACGCCGGCGAGCCGGGCCACATCGAAGATGGTGGCCGCGCGCGCCTTGTCGTCTTCACTCACCGGTTCCGTCGACTCCTGCCCGGCGCTTCCGCGCGCTCTGTCTGCTGCACATCATTATCCGAGACGGCAGCCCGCTATCGCCGCCGCGACGTGAGCACCTTCTGCAGGATGATGAAGACGAGCAGCAGGGCACCGATGAAGATCTTCGTCCACCACGACGACAGGGTGCCCTCGAACGTGATGATCGTCTGGATGACGCCGAGCACCAGCACGCCGAGCACCGAGCCGAGCACGAAGCCGTAGCCGCCCGTGAGGAGGGTACCGCCGATCACGACGGCGGCGATGGCGTCGAGCTCGGTGCCGATCGCGGTGAGCGGATACCCCGACAGCGTGTAGAAGGTGAAGAGCACGCCGGCCAGGCCCGAGCAGAACCCGCTGATCACGTAGACGAGCACCTTGGTCCGCGCCACGGGCAGGCCCATGAGCAGGCCGCTCTGCTCGCCGCCGCCGATCGCGTACACGGTGCGGCCGAACCGCGTGGCGTGCAGCACCCAGACGGCGATCGCCACGACGACCACCGCGATGATGACGCTGGGGGTGATCGAGAGGTTGCCGCCGAGCGGGATGCGCGCAACGGCCAGTTGCACGAACGTCGGGTCGGTGATCGAGATGGAGCTCTGGCTGATCACGTAGCAGAGTCCGCGGGCCAGGAACATCGCCGCGAGTGTGGCGATGAACGGCTGCACCTTGAACACGTGGATCATGAGCCCGACGAGCAGACCCAGGATGCTCGTGAGCACGAGGATGAGCGGGATCACCGCTGCGGGCGACCACCCCGTCTGCAGCAGGCTCGCGGCGATCATGCCGCTGAGCGCCACGACCGCGCCCACCGAGAGATCGATGCCGCCCGTGAGGATCACGAACGTCATGCCCACAGCGAGCACGATCAGGTAGGAGTTGTCGACGAGCAGGTTGAGGAAGACCTGGCCCGAGAAGAAGCCGCGGTAGCGCACGCCGCCCGCGATGAAGATGACGACGAAGAGCACGGCCGTCACCGTGACCGGCCCGTACTTCGGGCTGGTCAGCAGGTTCCGGATGCGTCGTGCCAGACCCGCTCGCGGGGCCCCGCCCTTCGGGCCGCCGGTGGGAAGGGGACGCTCGGGTGCGTCGAGGAGCTTCGTCATGACGCCGCCACCCCCTTGCCGGCACGCAGGGCCAGTCTTCGTCGGAAGTCGCCGAGCGCCTCGTTCGTGGTCGGCGATTGGAGCAGGCACACGATCGTCACGACCGCCGCCTTGAACACCATCGTCGCGATCGGCGGGATGCCGACCGTGTACACGGTCGTCACGAGCGTCTGGATCACGAGGGCGCCGACGAGGGTGCCGACGAGCGAGTACCGGCCGCCGGCGAGGGAGGTGCCGCCGATCACGACCGCGAGGATCGCGTCGAGCTCGATGAACAGGCCCGTGTTGTTGGCGTCGGCCGCGGCCGTGTTCGCCGTGAGGATGAGGCCCGCGATCGCCGCGCACAACGCACTGAACGTGTAGACGACGAAGAGGAGACCCCGCGCCCGCACCCCGGCCTGCCGGCTCGCCTCGGGGTTGATGCCGACCGATTCGATGAACATGCCGAGCGCCGTGCGCCGGGTGACGAGCGCCGCGACGCCGAACACGACGGCCGCGATGATGACCGCGATGGGGATGCCGAACCAGAACCCCGAGCCCAGCGCCTTGAACGGCGGGCTGTTCACCGTGATGATCTGCCCCTCGGTGATGAGCATCGCGACGCCCCGGCCGGCGGTCATGAGGATGAGCGTGGCGATGATCGGCTGGATGCCGAGCACCGCGACGAGGAATCCGTTCCACATGCCGAGCACGAGCGAGATGATCAGCGCGACCGTCACGGCCACGGCGACGGTCGCCGGGCTCCCGGGCTCGGGCGACCCGAGGATGATCGAGCAGGCGACCGCACCCGAGATCGCGGCGACGGCGCCGACCGAGAGGTCGATGCCCCGCGTCGCGATCACGAGGGTCATGCCGACGGCGATGATCAGCGTCGGCGCGCCGTTGCGGAGGATGTCGATCAGGCTGCCGAACAGGTGCCCGTCGCGCAGCGTCACCGCGAAGAAGCCGGGGAACGCGATCAGGTTGATCGTGAAGAGCACAAGCAGCATCACGATCGGCCAGAACAGCCGGCTCGCGACGAGCCTGGCGAGCAGGGCGCTCATCGGCTTCCTCCTGTGGGGTCGGTGGGGGTCGTCGGGGTCGGGTCGGTGGGGGTCGTACCCTGCGCGCCGGACACGGCGACGGCGATGGGCACGCCGCCCGCGGCATCCGGAACCTCGTCGTCGCTCGAGCCCTCGGCGATCAGCGCGAGGAGCGAGTCGACCGTGAGCCCGTCGTTCTCGAGGTCGGCGACGACGTGCCGGTCCCTCAGCACGACGATGCGGTGGCTGAGGCGCAGCACCTCTTCGAGCTCGGCCGAGATGAACAGCACGCTCATGCCGTTCTCGGCGAGGTTGAAGACGAGCTTCTGGATCTCGGCCTTCGCCCCGATGTCGATGCCGCGAGTAGGTTCGTCGAGGATCAGGAGACGCGGTGCGATGGCGAGCCAGCGTGCGAGGAGCACCTTCTGCTGGTTGCCGCCCGAGAGGTTGCGCACGAGGGCGTCGGGGTTGCCCGGGCGGATGTTGAGCGCCTGGATGTAGCTCTGCGTGAGTTCGTCGCGCCGCTTCGCGGGGATGGGCCGGAACCACCCGCGGTCGGCCTGCAGCGCGAGCACGATGTTGTCGCGCACCGTGAGGTCGCCGACGACGCCCTCGTCGCGACGGTTCTCGGACGAGTAGGCGATGCGGTTCGAGATCGCCTGCCTCGGCGTGCGGAGCTTCGTGACCTTGCCGCTGATCGCGAGCTCGCCCTGGTCGGCGCGGTCGATGCCGCCGAGCAGTCGCGCGAGCTCGGTGCGTCCGGAGCCGAGGAGGCCCGCGAGGCCGACGACCTCGCCGGCGGCGATGGGGAGGTCGGCCGGGTTGATCGCACCGCGGCGCCCGAGTCCCTCGGCGTTCACGAAGATCGCGGCGTCGGATTCGTCGACCACCACCGAGCGGGCGCGCTGCTCGAGGTCGTCGAGCGTGGTCAGCTCCTTGCCGATCATCTTCTGCACGAGGTCGATGCGCAGCAGCTCCTCGACGAGGTACTCCCCCACGAGACTGCCGTTGCGCAGCACGGTGAGTCGGTCGCAGATCTCGTACACCTGGTCGAGGAAGTGCGAGACGAACAGGATCGCGACGCCCTGCTCCTTGAGCGATCGGATGACGCGGAACAGCTCGGCCACCTCGTCGGCGTCGAGGCTCGACGTGGGCTCGTCGAGGATGAGCACCTTCGCCTGCACGTCGATCGCGCGTGCGATCGCCACGAGCTGCTGCACCGCGAGCGAGTGGTCGCCGAGGAGCGAGCCCGGGTCGAGGTCGAGGTTGAGGCCCGCGAGCAGCTCGGCGGCGCGGCGGCGCATCGCCCGCCAGTCGATCGAGCCGAACCGGCGGGGCTCCCGCCCGAGCATGATGTTCTCGGCCACCGAGAGGTTCGGCAGGAGGTTGACCTCCTGGTACACCGTCGAGATGCCCGAGGCCTGCGCCTGGGCGGGGCCGCTGAACGAGACCTGCTCGCCCGCGAGGGTGATGGTGCCGGCATCGATGCCGTAGACGCCCGTGAGGGCCTTGATGAGCGTGGACTTGCCCGCGCCGTTCTCGCCCATGAGCGAGTGCACCTCGCCGGGGAACATGCGGAAGTCGACGCCGTCGAGCGCCTTCACGCCGGGGAAGGTGATCGAGATGCCCTGCATCTCGATGACGGGCGCGGCGACGGATGCCTGGGTCACGAGTCTCTCCATCGAGGTTGTGGCGGCGTCCGCTCGGTGCGGAGCCGTGGGTCGAGAGTAGGGCACGGCGGGTGTGCGGCCTGAAAGCCGGGCACACCCGCCGAGCCGCGAGCGAGCGGATGCCGCGGCATCCGCTCGCTCGGAACTCAGTACTGGCGGTCGGGCAGTGCCTCGATGGCCTGCTCCTGGTCGAACGTCGTCTCCTCGGTGATGATGCGCTGCTCCACCGTGCCGCCCTCGTTCAGTGTGGTGATGATGTCGACGAGCTGCTTGCCGAGCAGCGGCGAGCACTCCACGATGAAGTTGATCTTGCCGTCGGCGAGGGCCTGCATGCCGTCCTTCACGGCGTCGACCGTGACGATCTTGATGTCGACACCCGGGGTCAGCCCGGCCGCCTCGATCGCCTCGATCGCACCGAGGCCCATGTCGTCGTTGTGCGCGTACACGAGGTCGATGTCGGGGTTCGACTTCAGCATCGCCTCCATGACCTGCTTGCCACCCGCACGGGTGAAGTCGCCGGTCTGGCTGGCCACGACCTCGAGGTTCGGGTTCTGGCGGATCGTGTCGGCGAAGCCCTCGGCCCGGTCGATCGCCGGAGCGGCGCCCGTCGTGCCCTCGAGCTGGACGATGTTGACCTTCTCTGAGGAGTCCTTGTACTCGTCGAGCACCCAGAGGCCGGCCTTCTTGCCCTCTTCAATGAAGTCGGAGCCGAGGAACGAGACGTACAGCGACGTGTCCTCACTGTCGACGGCGCGGTCGGTCAGCACGACCGGGATGCCGGCGGCCTTGGCCTCGTTGAGCACCGCGTCCCAGCCGGTCTCGACGACGGGCGAGAAGGCGATGTAGTCGACCTGCTGCTGGATGTAGGAGCGGATCGCCTTGATCTGGTTCTCCTGCTTCTGCTGCGCATCGGAGAACTTGAGCTCGATGCCGGCTTCTTCGAACGACGCCTGGATGTCCTTGGTGTTGGCGGTGCGCCAGCCCGACTCGGCGCCGACCTGGGCGAAGCCGACGACGAGCTCGTCGAGCGCCTTGGGGCCTTCGGCCGCGCCGGTGCCGCCGTCGCCGCCCGCGCAACCGGCGAGTACGAGAGCGAGGGATGCCGCTGCGGCGATGCCGATCAGCTTCTTCATCGTGAACCTCCTTGTTCAGTGATCCGGCCGGATGTGCTGCGAGCTCCTGGTTGCCGGCGGCCAGATCGTTCTGGCCGTGGTGAGATGTTAGCGCTCACTTGTGAGCGCTCACAAGTGGTGATTTCATAACGTATTGGTTACGGCGCCGGCCATGCGCCGCGTGACCATCGCCCCCGCGCCCGGACTGCGGCGCCGCGGGGTTGTGAGCGCTCATATCCGGGCGCCTTGCCCGGTCGCGAAGGGGTCAGCGGCGCGCCGGCGGCGCCGTGCTCGCCCGCACGACGAGCTCGGGAACGCGTGCCGTGCGGTCCACGGCATCCGCCTCGCCGCGCAGCACCTCGAGCAGGGTCGCGACGACGTCACGTCCGAGTGCGTCGAAGTCCTGCCGTACGGTCGTGAGCGGCGGTGCGAAGTGGGCGGCCTCGGGCACATCGTCGAACCCGATGACGCTGACGTCGTCGGGCACGCGCACCCCCATCTCCCGATAGGCGTGCAGCAGGCCGAGCGACATCTGGTCGTTGGAGCTGAAGACGGCGGTCGCCTCGCGATCGTCGGCGAGGCGAAGACCGGCAGCGTACCCGGATGCCGCGAGCCAGTCGCCCTCGATCGGCTCCGGCGCTCGGAGCCCGTGCTCTCGCATGACGTCGCCCCAACCGCGACGTCGCTCGGCGGCATCCATCGATTCGGCCGGTCCGGCGAGGTGCCGGATCTCGCGGTGC
The DNA here is from genome assembly GCF_042262385.1 of Agromyces sp. NPDC056389. NCBI lineage: Bacteria > Bacillati > Actinomycetota > Actinomycetes > Micrococcales > Microbacteriaceae > Agromyces > Agromyces sp. NPDC056389. The sequence continues at coordinate 279,486 of NZ_JBHJPN010000003.1, read as the reverse complement.
CCGAGTTCGATGAGGTGGCCGGTCGCGAGCCGTGCCCCTTCGTACTGGTCCATCGAGACGCGGTGCAGCGAGGGCGCGGGTTCCGAGGCGACGACGACGAGCGGCACTCCCGCGTCGATGCCGCCGAGCACGGCGACGCCCTCGCGCTCGCCCGAGATGAGCACGATCGCCTCGACGCGCTGCAGCGCCAGGCGATGCACCGCCTGGCGCAGCACGTCGGCGTGGAGCGAGCGCATGCTCGCCTGGCTGACGGTGTAGCCGGCCTCGCGGGCGGCCTCGTTGAATCCGAGGGCGGCGTTCGACGGGCCGTAGTCGGGCCGACCGGCTTGGATCAGTCCGATGACGCCCGACCGCCGCTTCGCCATCGCCCGGGCGGCGGGAGACGGCGTGTAGTCGAGCTCGGCGATCGCCTGCTCGACGCGGAGCCTGGTCGACGCCGCGACCCCGCTCAGGTCGTTGAGCACCCGCGACACGGTCTGGTGCGAGACTCCGGCGCGACGCGCGACGTCGAACATCGTCGGCACCCCCGTTCCGGTCGGCGCGGCCGCGGCACCGGCGGGCGCGCCGCCGTCGGGCGCTTCAGCGCCGTGCGCGCCCGTCGCCTCGCCGTCGCGCGATGCGTGCCCGCCCATGTGCCACCCCGATCAGAGGCCCTGCGCCAAGCGGTAGTAGGCCTGGTTCCAGCGTACTTCGCGCTGGAACCCGGGCAGCGTCGTCTCGCCGTCGATGACGAGCAGCTCGGCCTTCGCCATCTCGGCGAAGTCCCGGAACGCCTCGACGCCGACGGCGGTGGACATGACCGTGTGGTGCGCGGCGCCCGCCGTGAGCCAGGCCGCGGCACTCGTGTGGAAGTCGGGGGCCGGCTTCCACACGGCACGCCCCACCGGCAGCTTCGGCAGCGGATGCCGCAGCTCGACGTTCTCGACCACGTTGGCCGTGAGGCGGAAGCGGTCGCGCAGGTCGGACAGCGCGACGACGACCGCGGGGCCCGGGTCGGCCGTGAAGACGAGGCGCACGGGGTCGTCCTTGCCGCCGATGCCGAGCGGGTGGATCTCGAGCGTCGGCTTCGAGGTGGTGAGCGACGGTGAGACCTCGAGCATGTGCGCGCCGAGGATGAGTTCGTCGCCGGGCGTCATGTCGTAGGTGTAGTCCTCCATGAGCGAGGCACCGCCCGGCAGGCCCGCACCCATGACGTTCGCCACGCGCACGAGGATCGCGGTCTTCCAGTCGCCCTCTGCGCCGAAGCCGTACCCCTCGGCCATGAGTCGCTGCACCGCGAGACCGGGCAGCTGCTTCAACGCGCCGAGGTCTTCGAAGCTCGTGGTGAAGGCGCCGAAACCGCCCTCCTCGAGGAAGGAGCGGAGGCCCAGTTCGATCGCCGCGCCGTCGCGCAGCGACTCGTGCCGCGCGCCGCCGGCGCGAAGCTCGGGAACGACCTCGTACAGTTCCTCGTACTCGGCGACGAGCGCATCGACGTCGGCATCGGATGCCGCGGCCACCGCCTCGGCGAGCTCGTTGACGCCCCACGTGTTCACTTGCACGCCGAAGCGCAGCTCGGCCTCGGTCTTGTCGCCCTCGGTCACCGCCACGTAGCGCATGTTGTCGCCGAACCGTGCGAGCTTCAGGCTGCGGGATGCCGCGAGGCCGGCGGCCGCGCGCTGCCACGTGCCGAGCTCGGCCTGCACGCGCGGGTCGCTCGCATGACCGACGATCGTCTTGCGCGGCACGCCGAGGCGGGTCTGGATGTACCCGAACTCGCGATCGCCGTGCGCCGCCTGGTTGAGGTTCATGAAGTCGAAGTCGATGTCGGCCCACGGCAGTTCGACGTTCGCCTGCGTGTGCAGGTGCGCGAGCGGCTTCTGCAGAGCATCGAGACCCGCGATCCACATCTTCGCGGGACTGAACGTGTGCATCCACGCGACGAGACCGATCACGTGGTCGGCGGCGTTCGCCTCGAGCGCCGTGCGCCGGATCGCGTCGGAGTCGGTGAGCACGGGTTTCCACACGAGCCTCACGGGCACAGCGGATGCCGCGGCGAGCGTCTCGACCACCTGACGCGACTGCGCGGCGACCTGCGCGAGCGTCTCGGGTCCGTAGAGGTGCTGGCTGCCGGTGAGGAACCAGACCTCGTAGCCGTCGAGCGAGGTGGCGAGCGGGGTGCGGGTCATGCGGGTCTCCTTGGGACGAGGGGTGAGTGGATCGGGCCGCGCCGGTCAGAGCGCGTCGACGGCGGCGGCCTCCGCGGCCAGGCCCGCCCGATAGCGGTCGAGGAAGGCGGAGAAGCCAGCGACGTCGTCGGGCACCGGGTCGACGGTGTCGACCGCGGCGCCGGCGAACACGCGATCGCGCAGATAGGTGCCGAGATCCTGCTCGGCGGACGCCGACAGGTAGGACGCGAGCACGGCGATGCCCCACGCGCCGCCCTCCGACGCGGTCTCCCCGACGGTCACGGGCGTGTCGAGTGCCCCGGCGAGGAAGCGCTGCGCGACGCCCGCGGTGCGGAAGATGCCGCCGTGCGCGTACATCCGGTCGAGCTCGACTCCTTCCTCGGCGAGCACGCTCATGCCGAGCGCCAGGGTGCCGAAGACGCCGTAGAGCTGTGCGCGCATGAGGTTCGCGAGGGTCAGTCGGCTGTCGGGCGTGCGCACGACGAGTGGGCGACCTTCGGCGAGGCCCGCGATGGGCTCGCCCGCGAGGTGGTTGTAGGCGAGCACGCCGCCCGCGTCGGGCTCGCCCTCGAGTGCCGAACGGAGGAGCGCGTCATACGCGGCATCCGCGCCGACCGGGGCCCCGGTCGCGACGGCGAACTCGGAGAACACGCCGACCCAGGCCGCGAGCTCGCTGGCGCCGTTGTTGCAGTGCACCATCGCGACCGGGTCGCCCGCCGGCGTGGTCACGAGGTCGAGCTCGTGGTGCGCGTGCGCGAGCGGGCGTTCGAGCACGACCATCGCGAAGATCGAGGTGCCGGCGCTGACATTGCCGGTGCGGGGCGCCACCGAGTTCGTGGCGACCATGCCGGTGCCGGCGTCGCCTTCAGGCGGGCAGAACCTGGCACCCGGCCGCAGCGCGCCTGACGGGTCGAGCAGCGCGGCCCCTGCCGCGGTGAGCGCGCCGGCATCCTCCCCCGCCTGCAGCACCTCGGGCAGCAATCCGGCGAGGCGGAGCCCGGGTGCGCGATCGGTCACGAGCGCGTCGTACGAGGCGGCGAGCCCTGCGTCGTAGTCGCCGGTCGTCGAGTCGATCGGGAACATCCCCGATGCATCGCCGACGCCGAGCACCTTGCGGCCGGTCAGGCGCCAGTGCACGTACCCGGCGAGGGTCGTGACGAAGCGGAGGTCGGGCACATGCGGCTCCCCGTCGAGGATCGCCTGGTGCAGGTGGGCGATCGACCATCGCAGCGGGATGTTGCGGCCGAACCGATGGCCGAGCTCGAGAGCGGCAGGGCCGGTCGAGGTGTTCCGCCATGTGCGGAAGGGCACGAGCTGCTCGTCGGCCGCGTCGAACGCGAGGTAGCCGTGCATCATCGCCGAGACGCCGATCGCGCCGAACTCCTTCGGCGTCACGTCGTGGCGTCGGCGAATATCGGCGACGAGGTCGGCGTAGGCCGCCTGCAGCCCCGACCACACGTCGGCCAGCGAGTAGGTCCAGACGCGATCCTCGAACCGGTTCTCCCACTCGTGGCTGCCGACGGCGAGCACCTCGGTCGGATCCTCGCCGACGAGGCATGCCTTGATGCGCGTCGAGCCGAACTCGATGCCGAGCGACGTGCGCCCGTCGATGATCGCCGCGCGTGCATCATCCGGATGCCGCGGCGTGCTGGCGGCCGTCACCGTCGGGCCTCTCCGGCCTGCCCGTACGCGTTCTGGTACCGATCGAAGAGCGAATCGATCGCGTGCTGCGGCATCGGCACGAGCGGTCCGCCCTCGCGGGCGAAGTGCACGCTGCGGGCGACGTCCTCGAGCATGACGGCCGCCTTCACCGCGTCCGCGGCATCCGCGCCGATCGTGAACGGCCCGTGGTTGCGCATCAGCACCGCGCGCGACCGATGCCCGCGCAGCGTCTCGACGATGCCGCGGCCGATGGAGTCGTCGCCGATGACTGCGAACGGGCCGACCGGAATCGGTCCGCCGAATTCATCGGCCATCGCCGTGATGACGCACGGGATCTCCTCGCCGCGCGCCGCCCACGCGACGGCGAAGGTGGAGTGCGTGTGCACGACTCCGCCGATCTCGGGCATGTTCCGGTACACGTAGGCGTGCGCCGCGGTGTCGCTCGACGGGCTCCGGTCGGAACCGGGCGAGCCCGGGACCACCTCGCCGTCGAGGGTGCAGAGGATCATGTTCCCGGGTGCCAGGTCGTCGTAGGAGACGCCCGAGGGCTTGATCACGAACAGCTCGGCGCCGGGCACGCGGCCCGAGACGTTGCCGCCCGTCCAGATGACGAGCCCGTTGCGGGTCAGCTCTGCGTGCAGCCTCGCGACCTCGTCGCGCACGTGCACGATCGCCGCCTCGACCTCGGGCTCGAACTCCATCTCGACTCCTTCGTCCGCCACGCACCGTTAGCGCTAACGAAGCCATGTTAGCGCTAACGGCGACTGACGCAACCCCGCATGCGACGGCAGCGGCGCGAGGCATCCGCTCGCCGTCGTGACACGACGAAGGCCCCCGCTCCCGAAGGAGCGAGGGCCGACGTGCCGTGGGTGGCTAGCCCGCCGAGTTCACGATGTCGAGGAGGTTCGGGTTGTTGGCGTACGCCTCAGCCGCGTTCTCCTTCGTCACGATGACCGGGGCGAGCAGGTACGCGGGAACGACCTTCACGCCGTTGTCGTACTGCTCGGTGTCGTTGACCTCGACCTCTTCGCCCTTCTGGAGCTGCTGGATCATCTTGATCGTCTGCTCCACGAGGAGGGTGGTGTCCTTGTTGATGGTCGAGAACTGCTCGCCCGCCATGATCGACTTGACCGACTCGACCTCGGAGTCCTGACCGGTGACGGTCACCGTCGAGATGTCCTTGCCGGCCTGCTTCGTCGACGTGATGATCGCACGCGCGAGGTTGTCGTTCGGCGAGAGCACGCCGTCGATGTTCTTGTCGGCGTAGTTCGCAGCGAGCAGCGAGTCCATGCGGCTCTGGGCGTTCTCAGCTTCCCAGCCCTGGGTCGCGGTCTGGCCGATCTCCGTCTGGCCCGAAGCGACGACGAGCGTGCCGTCGTCGATCTTCGGCTGGAGGACCTCCATCGCACCGTTGAAGAACACGGCCGAGTTGGCGTCGTCGGGCGAGCCCGAGAAGAGCTCGATGTTCCACGGAGCTGCGTGACCCGAGCGCTGCTCGAGTCCGTCGAGGAGCGCCTCGCCCTGCAGCTGGCCGACCTTGAAGTTGTCGAACGCGACGTAGTAGTCGACGTTCGGCGTGTTCTCGATCAGGCGGTCGTAGGCGATGATCTTGACGCCGGCATCAGCAGCCTGCTGCAGCTGCGTGCCGAGCTGCTTGCCGTCCTTCGCGCCGATGACGATGACCTTCGCGCCGTTCGTCACCATCGCCGAGATCTGGTTCTGCTGCTCGGCGACCGTGTTCGAGGCGGGTGCGTACTGCACGTCGGCCTTGAAGCCGGCCTCGGACAGTCCGTCCTCGAAGAGGCCGCCGGCGAGAACCCAGTTCTCCGACGTCTTGTCGGGCAGCGCGACGCCGATCGTCGAGTCGGCCGCGAAGCCGGCTGCGTCGCTTGCACCGCCCGAGTCGCCGCCTCGGTCGGAGGAGCAGCCGGCGAGCGCAAGCGCTGCGACCGCTGCGACCGCGGTGGCCGCAAGAGTGATTTTCTTCATTGATCTTTCACTTTCTCGATGGGAATTGCAGGACTTCTCGGATGGTGACGATTGGGCGCACGCCGCCGCGGGCGGCTCAGCGCCGGGTGAGGTCCTCAGGCAGCGAGGACACGTTGGACTGGCTCGTCGGCGCGATGGTCGGCGCCTCGTCGGGGGCCTGGGTCTCGAGGCGCGCCTTGCGGCGGCCCGACCAGAGGCCGAGGATCGACGGGCGACCCTGGCGCTTGCTCCAGACGTCGACGCCGACGGCGAGCAGCAGCACGAGGCCCTTGATGATCTGCACCACGTCGGCGCCGGCGCCGATGAGCTGCAGGCCGTTGTTGAGGAAGGCCATCACGAGACCACCGACGATCGAGCCGATGACCGTGCCGATGCCGCCCGAGACCGCCGCGCCACCGATGAAGACGGCGGCGATCGCGTCGAGCTCCCAGCCGTTGCCGTCTTGCGGGCCCGAGGCGGTGGCGCGTGCCACGTAGATCATGCCGGCGACGGAGGCGAGCACCGACATGTTCATCATGACGAAGAAGTCGACCCGGCGGTCCTTCACGCCCGAGAGCGTTGCGGCGAGGCGGTTGCCGCCGACCGCGTAGATGTGACGCCCGAAGATCGTGTTGCGCGTGATGAACGAGTAGAGGATGACGAGCACCACGAGGATGATGCCCGAGATCGGGAAGCTCGTGCCCGGTCGGCCGGTGGCGAAGAGCCACGCCGCCCAGAGGATGACGCCCGCGAGCACGACGACCTTGACGACGCTCACCCAGACGGGTGCCGAGTCGGAGCCCATCTTCTTCTGCTGGCGCCGCAGGTGCACCTCGTTCCAGACGATCCACCCGGCGCCGACCACGCCGAGCAGCATCGTCAGCACGTTGAAGTTGAACGGCAGGGCGAGCTCGGGCAGGTACCCGGCGCCGATGATGCCGAACTCCTGCGGCACGGGCGTGGTGGTCGACTGCCCGATGAACTGGTTGCCGCCGCGGAAGATGAGCATGCCGGCCAGCGTCACGATGAACGCCGGCACCCCGATGACCGCGACCCAGAAGCCCTGCCAGGCGCCGATGGCGACGCCGACGGCGATGCCGAGGAGGATCGCGAGCGGCCACGGGAAGTTCCACTCCGCCATCGACTTCGCCACGATGATGCCCGTGAACGCCGCGACCGAGCCGACCGACAGGTCGATGTGGCCCATGATGATGACCATCACCATGCCGATCGCGAGGATCAGGATGTAGGAGTACTGGTTGACGACGTTGATCAGGTTCGTCGGCGAGAGCGTCAGGCCGTTCGTCCAGATCTGGAAGATCACGATGATGACGATGAGGCTGCCGAGGATGCCGAACTGGCGGAGGCTGGACTGGCCGCCTCCGAAGATCTTGCGGATGTCGGAGAGCCCGCCCTTCTTCTGGGCGGCCGGGTCGTTCGCCGTCGTGCTCATGCGTTCGCCTTCTTCTTGGCGGAGGTCATGCTGCGCATGAGCGCCTCCGGGTTCGCTTCGGATGCCGGGATGTTGTCGGTGATCTGGCCTTCGAACACCGTGTAGATGCGATCGGCGATGCCGAGCAGTTCGGGCAGCTCGCTCGAGATGAGGATCACGCCCTTGCCCTGCGCAGCGAGCGACTGGATGATCGTGTAGATCTCGTACTTGGCGCCGACGTCGATGCCGCGGGTGGGTTCGTCGAGGATGAGCAGGTCGGGGTCGGTGAACATCCACTTCGCCAGCACGACCTTCTGCTGGTTGCCGCCCGAGAGCTTCGAGACGCCGGCATCGACGCTCGGCGTCTTGATGCGCAGCTGCTTGCGGTAGTCGTCGGCGATGCCGAATTCCCGCGAGTCGTCGACGACGCCGCGCTTGGCGATCTTCGAGAGCTTCGCCGAGACGATCGAGCGCTTGATCGTGTCGAGCAGGTTCAGCCCGAGCTGCTTGCGGTCCTCGCTGACGTAGGCCAAGCCGTTCTCGATCGCCGACTCGACGTCCTTCAGCACGATCTCCTGGCCGTCCTTCACGATCGTGCCCGAGAGGTAGTTGCCGTAGCTGCGCCCGAAGATGCTCATCGCGAGTTCAGTGCGCCCCGCGCCCATGAGGCCGGCGAGGCCGACGATCTCGCCGCGTCGCACGTTGAGGCTCGAGCCCTTGACGACGAGCCGCTCGGGCACCTGCGGGTGCTGGATCGTCCAGTCCTTCACCTCGAAGAAGACGTCGCCGATGTGCGGCGTGCGGTCGGGGAAGCGGCTCTCGAGCGAGCGGCCGACCATGCCGCGGATGATGCGGTCCTCATCGACGCCGCCCGCATGCACGTCGAGCGTCTCGATCGCGTGGCCGTCGCGGATGATCGTGATCTCGTCGGCGACGGCCTCGATCTCGTTGAGCTTGTGCGAGATCATGATCGACGCGATGCCCTTGCCCTTCAGGCCGCGGATCAGGTCGAGCAGGTGCTGCGAGTCGTCTTCGTTGAGGGCCGCCGTCGGCTCGTCGAGGATCAGGAGCTTCACCTCTTTGACGAGCGCCTTCGCGATCTCGACGAGCTGCTGCTTGCCGACGCCGAGGTGCTTGATCTGCGTGTCGGGGTCTTCGTCGAGGCCGACGCGGGCGAGCAGGTCGATGGCCCGGATCTTCGCCGCATTCCAGTCGATGCGGCCGCCGCGGTTGATCTCGTTGCCGAGGAAGATGTTCTCGGTGATCGAGAGCTCGGGGATCAGCGCGAGCTCCTGATGGATGATCGCGATGCCGGCGTTCTCGCTCTGGCGGATGTCGCGGAACTGCACCTCCTCGCCGCGGAAGATGATCTGCCCGGTGTAGGTGCCGTGCGGGTAGACCCCCGAGAGCACCTTCATGAGGGTCGACTTGCCGGCGCCGTTCTCGCCGCAGATCGCGTGGATCTCGGCGGGCATCACCGTGAGCGAGACATCCGACAGCGCCTTGACGCCGGGGAACTCCTTGGTGATCGAGCGCATCTCGAGAATGGGCTGGGGGCTCATCGGATGCCTCCTGCGACGCTGCTGCGCCGGTCGTGCCGGCGCAGGGGCATGGTGGACACCGATCCCGACCTGCGGGAGTCCGCAAGGGGTGTCGTCGGCGACTGGTTCACGTGCGACCTCGATGTCATTCGTTCGGGGCGGTTCCTGTGTGCGGTCTCGTGTGACCGTTCACATCGAGACCAATGGTGCATCCGAGATGCGGCGCTGTCAAGCCGAGTCAGTCACGCTTAGATAACGGCGACGGCGATCGGATGCCGCAGCCGACGATCCGCGCACGACGAGCCGTGGCACGATCTCCTCGACCTCGAGCACCTCCCGCCCGTGCACCTGGTTCAGGAGCAGCGCCACCGCACGGCGGCCGACCTCGCGGAAATCCTGGTGCACCGTGGTCAGCGGCGGCCACACGTGCTGCGCGACCGGGATGTCGTCGAACCCGACGACGCTGATATCGCCGGGCACGTCGAGGCCGGCATCGCGGAACGCGTGCATGAGGCCGATCGCCATCTGGTCGTTCGCCGCGAACACGGCGGTGAAGTCGAGGCTGCGGCTGAGCTCGCGCCCGGCGAAGTAGCCGAAGTCGGCGCTCCAGTCGCCGAGGATCGGCGGGTGCAGCGAGAGGTCGGCGTCGTCGATCGCGTCGAGGAATCCGCGCATGCGCGCCTCGGCCTCGATCCAGTCCTGCGGGCCGGCCAGGTGCACGATCTCGCGGTGCCCGAGGCTCACGAGGTGCTGCGTGGCGCGGCGCGCGCCCGTCACCTGGTCGACCGAGAGCGCGAGGTGATCGCTGCGCCCGGTGGACTGCAGGCTCACGAACGGCACGCCGATGGGCGCCGCGGCGAGCACGTCGAAGACCCGCACCTGCGGGGCGATGACGACGAGCCCCTCGATCGCCTGCAGCATGAGGTGCTCGAGCGCGTCGGTAATGGCCTCGGGCGTGACCGCGGCCAGGTTCGCGGTGTTGACGTAGTACCCGTGCTCGCGCGCCGCGTCCTCGATCGCGGCGATGCTCGTCGCCGGGCCGTACTCCGAGCTCCGTGCCGCGAGCACGCCGATCGTGTGCGATCGGCTCGTGACGAGGGCGCGAGCCGCGCGGTTCGGCCGGTACTGCAGCGTCTCCATGGCCTGGAGCACGCGCTCCTTGGTCTCGGGCCGGATGCTCGGATGATCGTTCAGCACCCGCGAGACGGTCTGGTGCGACACCTCAGCGAGGCGCGCGACATCGCGGATGCTGGGCGCCCGCCCTTTGGGAGTCTCAGGATTCACTGCCAACCCGTTCACCCCGATGTGCACGTTCACATCAGCGGCGCTTCCATTATGCACGGGGAGGTCGATTCCCGCGCCATCGAGACGTGTGACAGTCACATGGTGGGCATCCGCGCGGCACCCCGCGGGTCAGCTCGCGTTCGACGCTTCGCCGAGGGGTCGCACCCGACTCGCGAGCAGCACGGCCACGAGTGCGATCGCCACGGTCACGGCGAAGTCCGCGGCGAACATGCCGGAGCCGAGCGCGCTCGAGACGAGGGCCGTGACCGCGAGGGCGATGGCGGCGCCGAGCGACTCGGAGATCGTCAGCGCCGCACTGTTGAAGCCCTGCGCCGAGACGGGTGACAGCGCGAGCACGGCGACCGAGAACCGCGGGTACATGAAGCCCATGGCGCCGCCCGCGAGGGTCCACGCCGTGAAGGCGATCGCCGGGGCCAGCGTGAAGAGGGCGACGACGAGCACGACCGCGAGCGAGATCGCGAGGAGGACCGTGCCGATCACGACGGCCTGCGTGTTCGACACCCGGGTGAGTCGGCCCTGCAGCCACGACGCCACGGCCCACGAGACGCCGGCACCGGTCAGCACCGCGCCGGCGAGGCTCGGCGAGAACTCGTAGCGCTCGATGAAGAGGTACGGCAGGTAGATCTCGCTGCCGAAGAAGGCGCCGGCCACGATGAGCTTCAGGAGCACCGTCGCGGGCATGCCGCGGGCGGCGCGCAGCGTGCCCTGCGGCAGCAGCGGCCGGGCGGCGAAGGCGGCCAGCGCGATCGCGGCGATCGCGACGACCCAGCGCCACGGGTCGCCGAGTTCCTTCGAGAGCGACACCCCGAGGGCCGCGGCCGCGGTGAGCACGGCCCAGCCCACGCGGCTGATGCTCCACTGCACCGAGGGGTCGCCCTGCACCTGGTCGCGCACGCGCAGCACGGGCGGCAGCATCATGGCTGCGGCCGGCACGACGAGCGCGATGACGCCGAGGAACACCCAGTGCCAGCTGATCGTCTCGGCGACGACGCCGGCGAGCGCGGGGCCGATGATCGACGGGATCACCCAGGCGGCGGCGAAGCCCGCGAACACCCGGGCGCGAAGGTCGGCCGGGTAGACGCGGCCGACGATCACGTAGAGCGGCACGATGACGGCGGCACCCGAGAGCCCGTGCACGAACCGGCCGACGATGAACACCTCCATGTTCACCGCGGTGCCGGCGATCACGAGCCCGACGACGAACAGCGCGGCCGAGACGAGCAGCGACGGCAGCGGACCGGAACGGTCGGTCCAGTTGCCGGCGATGACCATGCCGATGATGCCCGCTGCGAGCGGCACCGCGAAGGCCAGGGCGAAGAGCGACTCGCCGTCGAGCTGTTCGGCCACGAGCGGCATGATCGTAGTGACGGCCATGGCCTCGAACGCGGCGAGGAAGATGAGCGAGAACATGCCGATCGAGAGCCACCGATAGGGCTTCGACAGCGGCCCCGATGCGGGCACCGGCGCGACCGGCGCAGCAGCGGACGCCTCGGCGCGCGATGCGTTCGAGACGGTCGTCGACTCGTGATCGGTCGAGGGCGGCGCAGGAGTCGGAGCGGTGGGTTCGGTCACCCTGTCGAGCCTACGACTTCAAGCCGACTTGAACTCAAGCGGATGCCGCGGCGCCGGAGCTCAGAACTCCTCGTGCGTGTCGGGGTCGCCGCCCCAGATGCGACCGCGCGACAACGCGGAGATGGCATCGACCTCTTCGGTCGTGAGCGAGAACCCGAAGACGTCGAGGTTCTCGCGGCGGCGCGCGGCATCCGACGACTTCGGGATCGGCACCGCCTCGAGTTCGACGTGCCAGCGCAGGACCGCCTGCGCCGGCGTGACGCCGTGGGCCGCGGCGACCTCCGCGACGACCGGCTCCTGCAGCAGTTCGGTGCGTTTCGCGAGCGGGCTCCAGCTCATGGTGCGGATGTCGTGCTCGTCGTGGAAGGCGCGCAGCTCCTCTTGCGGGAAGTACGGGTGCAATTCCACCTGGTTCACGACCGGCACGATGCCCGTGGTGTCGATGAGCCGGGTCAGCATCTCCTGCGTGAAGTTCGAGACGCCGATCGAACGCACGAGCCCCTTCTCGCGCAACGAGATCATCGCCCGCCAGCTGTCGAGGTACTTGCCGAGGCGCGGCAGCGGCCAGTGGATGAGGTACAGGTCGACCCAGTCGAGGTCGAGGCGCACCCGAGACTGCTCGAAGCTCGCGATCGTCTCGTCGAAGCCGTGGTGCTTGCCCGGCAGCTTCGTGGCGATCACGAGGTCGCTGCGGTCGACGTCGGTGCGACGGATCGCCTCTCCCACGGCCTCTTCGTTGCCGTAGTTGAAGGCCGTGTCGATGAGTCGGTAGCCGTCGGCGATGCCCGCCGTGATCGCGTCGATGCCCACCTGGTCGTCGAGCCCGTACGTGCCGAGTCCGATCGCGGGAATCGTGTTGCCGTCGCGGAGTGCGTACGCGGGTGCGATCATCTGTCCATCCTCACGCACGCGGGCGTCGGAAGCCAGATGCGACGCCCCCGGCTGCGGACTTTGTTCCGCCCCGGCCCATGTCATACCTTGGGCCGGGAGACCGCGCGTCGAAGGAGATGCCCGAAGAATCCGAACACGAAGGGGCCCCTTTGATCTCGCTCGCCGCCGCCTCGGGCATTGCGCTCGTCGAGCTGGGCATGGCGCTCACGCCCGGTCCCAACATGGTCTACCTGGTCTCCCGCAGCATCAGCCAGGGGTGGCGCGCCGGCATGATGTCGCTGGCCGGCACCGCGGTCGGATTCGCGCGCTGATACCCCAGTTCATCGATCACGGCGCCGGCGACATCGTCGCTCAGGGGTTCCAACTGGGAGCCATCCAGATCGCGGTGGCCGTGGCGGTGAACGGGGCGATCATCCTCGCGGCGGGCTCGGTCGCGGTGTTCCTCCAGCGCAGGCCCACGTGGATCCGTTGGCAACGGTGGGTCACGGGGACCCTGCTCGGCGCGGTCGGCGTGAAGCTCGCGATCGATGCACCGGCGCCGGCGGTGACCACCTAGTCGACGGCACGCCGACGCGGCTTCGCTTCAGCGTTCGACCGGAACCTCCGCGAACGCGCGCACCGGGAAGGTGCCGAACCCCGCGACCCGCGGCGGCACCGCCGTGAAGCGCGCGCCGCGCACGGGCACCTCGTCGAGCGCCGTGAGGTGCTCGACCACGTGGATGCCCGCCGCGAGCAGGATGGAGTGCGCCGGACGCTCGCCGGCCGACTCGGCGTCGTCGATGTTGAGCGAGTCGATGCCGACGATCGCGACGCCCGCATCCGCAAGATGCTGCGCACCGGCCTCGGTGAGGAACGGTGCGCCGTGCAAGTATTCGGGCTGGCCGAAGTGCCGGCTCCAGCCCGTGTGCAGCAGCACAGCAGTGCCCGCGAGCTCGCGATCGAAGAAGACCTCTGCCGGGATGCCGCGCTCCGCGGCATCCGTCAGCTTGAAGACCTCGGCGGGGATGCCGACGAGCGTCTCGAGCGACAGGCTCGCGAGGTCGCCGCCGTCGGCGTACCGGTGGAACGGGCTGTCGAGGTAGGTGCCGGTGTTGCCAGCCATGTGGATGACGTCGATCTCGAACTCGGTGCCGGGCGCGTAGTGCTCGCGCGATGCCTCGCGGGTGAGGTGGGGCGTGATCACCGGCGCCGGGATGCCCGGGTAGGTCACGAGCCCCTCGCTGATCACGTGGCTGAGATCGACGAGGCGCCCGCGCTGCGCGCCGCCTGACGCAGCGGATGCCGCGGCGCCCACGCCCGTGTCGACACCGACGCCCCGCGAGCCCTTGTGCGCCTCTTCGACGATCTCGAGGTTCGAGAGCTCGACGTTGCCGACGAGGGCGAGCCCGAGATGGCGCACGAGCAGCTCGCCGATCTCGGCCTCGGTGAGCTGCTGCGACGGCAGGTCGAGCCGGAAGGCTTCGGCGCGCAGCCCTCCCCCGTTGACGAAGGCGATGTCGGCGTCGAAATGGGCGCGGTACTCGGTCATGCGGTCTCCTCGGCAGCGGGGCGGGCGTTGCGGGCGCGCACTCGGCGCACGATCGTCACGAGCACCGCGGCGGCGGCGAGCACGAGCGGCACGATGAGGTTCGCCCACGCGAGCACGAGGAGGCCCGCGGTCATGATCGTCGCGACGACGGCGAGCCACCACCCGAACGACCAGCGCTTCAGCAGCAGCGTCGCGGCGAGCATGCCCACGGCGTAGATCGCGACCATGTTGCTCGTGTGCACGAGGATGAACCCCGTGAGGTCGAGGTCGTTCAGGAGCATGAGGCCGAAGTAGCCGACGATCAGCACGCCGGTGAGGGCGAGCGCCCGGCGGGGCACCTCGCCGTCGGCTGCGCCCTTCGCGAAGAACCTGGGCAGGTCGCCGTCGCGGCCGAGCGCGGCGCCGAGCTTGCCGAACGCCGGCAGGTAGGCGTTCATCACGCCGAGCGTGACGATCGCCGCGACGATCGCGACGAGCACCGGGCCGATGCCGGGGGCGGTCGTCTCGACGAGGTCGAGCAGCGGCACCTGGCCGTCGCCCGCCCGGTCGCCGAGCACCGCGACGGTGACGAACTGCAGTGCGAGGTAGCCGGCACCGACCACGACGACGGCGATGCCGGTCGCGAGCGGGATGATCTTGCGCGGGTTCTTGAACTCGCCCGCGATGTGGGTGCCGACCTCCCAGCCCGCGAAGGCCCAGACGAAGAGGCTGATCGCGACGCCCACCCCACCCCAGCCGTTCGGCAGGAACGGCGTGAAGTTGGAGGCCTCGGCGGCCGGGAACGTCACGGCGACGACACCGACGACCACGGAGATGAGCAGCCCCGTGAGCACGAACTGCACCCACCCGGCGACCCGCACGCCGAACCAGTTGACGATGAACGGGGGCACGAAGACCGCGAAGCCGATGATGGGCACCGCCGAGCGGTCGATGCCGAGCACCGCGACGACGTATTCGCCGCCGAGCACGGCGAGCACCGGGGCGCCGATGCAGACGCCGAAGTAGAACCAGTACCCGGCCATGCGCGCCGCCGTGTCGCCGAGCGCGCGCCGCGCGTAGCTCGCGACGCCGCCAGCGTCGGGGTAGCGCGAGGCGAGCGCGGCGAAGGTTCCGGCGAGCGGGATGGAGAGTACGAGCACCACGGCGACCGCGACGATCGAGGCCGGGCCGGCGGCCGAGGCGGCGAGACCGGGCAGCACGAGGATGCCGGTGCCGAGCACGCTCGCGATGTAGAGGGCCGTGCCCTGCACGAGCCCGAGGCTGCCGCGGTGCTGCCCGGAATCGGCGGTCGGCGCGGTGCCGGATGCCGCGTGCACGGCGGATGCTGCGCCGGGAGCCACGGCGGTCTGGTTCGAAGTCACCCGCTCATTCTGGGCCATCCCACCGACGTGCGCCGCTGGCAGGAACGACACACTTCATCGAAATACTGCCACCGCGTCACGCGCGCCTGACCTGGGCGACCGCCGCCTCCCGATCGATGAAGTTGGTGAGGTCGCCGATCGAGGCCATGAGCGGTGCCGGGAAGAGGACGAGCGTGTTCTTGTCGACCCCGACCTCGACGAGCGTCTGCAGCGTGCGCAGCTGCAGCGCGAGCGGGTGCGACATCATCGTGTCACTCGCGACCCCGAGCTGCACGGCCGCCATCGACTCGCCCTCGGCTGCGATGATCTTCGCGCGCTTCTCGCGCTCGGCCTCTGCCTGCTTCGCCATGGCGCGCTTCATCGAGTCGGGCAGCAGGATGTCCTTCAGCTCGACGAGCGTGACCTCGACGCCCCAGTCGAGCGTCGTGACATCCAGGATCTCGCGGATGTTGGCGTTCAGCGCCGCGGTGTCGGCGAGCGTCTCGTCGAGGTGGTGCTGGCCGACGACCCTGCGCAGGGTGGTCTGCGCGATCTGGTCGATCGCCGACTTCACGTTCTCGATCGCGATCACCGACTTCACCGCGTCGGCCACCCGGTAGTACGCGACCGCCGAGACGCCGACCGTGACATTGTCCTTCGTGATGATGCCCTGCGACTGGATCGGCAGCGTGACGATGCGCAGCGACACTTTCGTCATCACGTCGACGATCGGGATGATGAACCGGATGCCCGGTTCGCGCACGCTGTGCAATCGACCGAAGCGCAGCACCACGCCGCGCTCGTACTGCTTCACGATCTTCACCGACATGAAGAAGAGGACGATCGCGAGGATGCCGACGATGACCAAGGTGATCCAGAGCCAGACCATGAGAGCTCATCTCCCGAGGCGGCGGTTCGTGTCGCGCGCCTGCTCCCATTCTCCCACCGCGAGACCGTGAGCTCGCCGCGAACCCGGCGGATGCCGCTACAGGCGGGCGAGCGCCCCGTCGATGTCGGCGAGCAGGTCGGCGACGTCTTCGATGCCGACCGACAGGCGCACGATCGACTCGGGCACCTCGGCATCGGTGCCCTTCACCGAGGCGTGCGTCATCTCGGAGGGGTAGTTGACGAGCGACTCGACGCCGCCGAGCGACTCGGCGAGCTGGAAGAGCTCGGTCGACTCGGCGAACCGGCGCGCGGCTACGCCGCCGCCCGCGAGCGAGATCGAGAGCATGCCGCCGAAGCCCGACATCTGACGGGCGGCGAGCTCGTGGCCCGGGTGCGACTCGAGGCCCGGGTAGTAGACGCGCTCGATGCCGGCGTGCTCGTCGAGGCGCCGGGCGATCGCCATCGCGTTGCTGCTGTGGCGGTCCATGCGCACCCCGAGCGTCTTGATGCCGCGAGAGGTGAGGAACGCGTCGAACGGGCCCGAGACGGCGCCCGCCGCGAACTGCGTGAACGTCACGCGCTCGGCGAGGTCGGCGAGCTCGGGGCGGGTCGATCCGCCGCCCGTGTCGAGGCCGGCGGCGAACACGAGCGCCCCGCCGACGACGTCGGAGTGCCCGCCGAGGTACTTCGTGGTCGAGTGCACGACCACGTCGGCGCCGAGGGCGAGCGGCTGCTGCAGCGCCGGTGAGGCGAAGGTGTTGTCGACGACCACGAGCACGCCCGCGGCGCGGCCGAGCTCGGCGAGCGCCGCGACATCCGAGATCTTCATGAGTGGGTTCGACGGCGTCTCGATCCAGAGCACCTTCGTCGACGGCTCGATCGCGGCGCGAACGGCGTCGAGGTCGCTCGTGTCGACGGTCGTGTGGCGCACGCCCCAGGCGCCGTGCACACGTCGGATGAGCCGGTGCGTGCCGCCGTAGACGTCGTTGCCGATGACGACGTGGCCGCCGGGCGACAGCACGGTGCGCAGGAGCGCGTCTTCGGCGGCGAGGCCCGAGGCGAACGACAGGCCGAGCTCCCCGCCCTCGAGTGCGGCGAGCTGGGTCTCGAGCGCGGTGCGCGTGGGGTTGCCGCCCCGCGAGTACTCGTATCCGCCGCGGAGGCCCCCGATTCCGTCCTGCACGTAGGTCGAGGTCTGGTAGATCGGCGGGATGACGGCGCCGGTGGTGGGGTCGAACTCCTGCCCCGCGTGGATCGCGAGGGTGTCGAAGCGTGAGTGGTCGTGCATGTCGGAACTCCTGAAGTGCGTGGTGAAGGTGTGCGAGGCCGGTCAGGCCGAGAGGTAGGCGAGCAGGTCGGTGCGGGTGATCACGCCGAGCGCCTTGCCGCCGTCGGTGACGAGCACTGCGGGGGTCGTCGAGAAGGTCGAGCGAGCGGATGCCACGGGCTCGTTGACCCCGATGAGCGGCAGCGGCTCCCCCACGACGCTCGACACCTTGTCGGTGAGCTTGACCTGCCCCGAGAAGACGAGGTCGAGCAGCGCCTCTTCATGCAGCGCCCCCAGCACTTCGCCGAGCACGACGGGCGGCTCGGCGGTCAGCACGAGCAGCTGCGAGACGCCCGTCTCGGTCATGCGGTCGATCGCCTCGCGCACCGTGTCGTTCGGGTGCACGTAGACGAGGGGCGCCGTGCGGTCGGCCTTCGCCGCGAGCAGCTCGGCGATCGTGTGGCCGGCCGGGGCGTTGGAGAAGCCGTAGGCGCGCATCCACTTGTCGTTGAAGATCTTGCCGAGGTAGCCGCGACCGCCGTCGGGCAGCAGCACCACGAACACGTCGTCGGGGCCGGCGGAGGCAGCGGCCTTCAGCGCCGCGACCACGGCCATGCCGCTCGAACCTCCCACCAGGATTCCCTCTTCGCGGGCGAGGCGCCGGGTCATGTCGAACGACTCAGCATCGGAGACGGCGATGATCTCGTGCGGCACCGCGGGGTCGTACGCCGTCGGCCAGAAGTCCTCGCCGACGCCCTCGACGAGGTAGGGCCGACCGGTGCCGCCCGAGTAGACCGAGCCCTCGGGGTCGGCGCCGATGATGCGCACGCGATCTTCGGACACCTCACGCAGATAGCGCCCGGTGCCGGTGATCGTGCCGCCGGTGCCCACGCCGGCGACGAAGTGCGTGACCTCGCCCTCGGTGTCCCGCCAGATCTCGGGGCCCGTCGTCTCGTAGTGCGAGCGCGGCCCGTTGGGGTTGGAGTACTGGTCGGGCTTGAACGCGCCCGGGATCTCGCGGGCGAGCCGATCGGAGACGCCGTAGTACGACTCGGGGCTGTCGGGCGCGACGGCGGTCGGCGTCACGACGACCTCGGCGCCGTAGGCGGTCAGCACGTTGCGCTTGTCTTCGCCGACCTTGTCAGGGCAGACGAAGATGCACTTGTAGCCGCGCTGCTGGGCGACGAGCGCGAGGCCGACGCCCGTGTTGCCCGAGGTCGGCTCCACGATCGTGCCGCCCGGCTTCAGCTTGCCCTCGCGTTCGGCGGCGTCGATGATGCGGCCGGCGATGCGGTCCTTCGATGAGCCACCGGGGTTCAGGTACTCGAGCTTCACGAGCACGGTCGCCGTTGTCACGCCTTCGGTGACGTGGTGCAGCTTCACGAGCGGGGTGTCGCCGACGAGATCGACGATGGTGTCTGCGTACTTCATGGTGAGGTCCTTGCTGTCGGCTCGTTCGGCCCGGTCGGCGAACGGGAGCGGCGAACGATCGTGCGTGCTGGGGTCGGTCTTGTCGGCGTCAGCGACAACACAGCGAGAGGATCACGAGGCCACTCTATCCGGTCGGCGGACCGTGGCGAAGAGCGTCCCGAGCGGATGCCGCGATCCGGCGTTCTCCCAGCCTGAACGCTCGCACCCTTCATATGATTGAAGCGACAACCATGCGAGAGAGGCCTACGTGTGAGCGCGACCCCGCCCGTTCCCCCCAAGGTGAAGCAGCAGAACTCCATCAAGCAGCAGCGCGCCGCTGAACGCGAGCGCAAGCTCGCCGAGTTCAAGAAGCGTGAGGCGAAGGCCAAGCGGAACCGCCGCATCGGCATCTGGTCGGCGGTCGTCGGCGGTGTCGCCGTGATCGGCATCATCGTCACGGCCATCGTGCTGACCCCGCAGCCCGTCTCGTACGGCGCCGGCGGCGACGGCACGAAGATCGAGGGCGTCGAGACCTTCGACAACGGCGCCGGTCACGTCGAGGGCGTCGTCGACTACGCGCAGACGCCGCCCGCCGGCGGCGAGCACAACCAGGTGTGGCTGAACTGCGGCGTCTACGAGCAGCCGGTACCGAACGAGAACGCCGTGCACTCGCTCGAGCACGGGGCGATCTGGGTCACCTACGACCCCGAGCTGCCCGCCGCGGAGCTCGAGGCGCTGAAGGCGTACCTGCCCTCGACGTACGTCGTGCTTTCGCCCTTCGAAGGCCTGCCCTCCCCGATCGTGCTGAGCGGCTGGAACTCGCAGCTCGCCCTCGACAGCGCCGACGACGAGCGCATCCCGGCGTTCTTCGAGGAGTACTGGAAGAGCCAGAACGTGCCCGAGCCCGGCGCCCTCTGCACGGGCGCCTACGACGCACCCGGCAAGGTGTCGTGACACCGGGTACCGAGAGCCCGACCACCGACGCCGTGATCGACACCGGCGACGTGACCGACCCGTCGGCCGCCCCCTCGTCCGGGCGACGCCGGGGCGGCCGGGCGGTCGTCATCGCCGTGGCATCCGTCGCCCTCATCGTCGTGGCCGCCGTGGCGTTCTCGATCGGGCGCCTGTCGACGCTCGCCGAGCCGACGCCGACGACGACGAGCGCCGAGGCCGGGTTCGCGCGCGACATGCAGGTGCACCACCTGCAGGGGGTCGAGCTCGCGATGATCGTGCGCGACGCGACCGACGACGACGAGGTACGACTGCTCGGCTACGACATCGCGACGACGCAGGCGCAGCAGGCCGGTCAGATGTACGGATGGCTCGCCGGGTGGGGGCTTTCGCAGGCCGGCTCCGAACCGTCGATGACCTGGATGACCCGCCCCGCCCTCGACGGCGCCGCGGGCCACGACGACCACGCGGCATCCGACCCCGGCGCTCACGTACCCGGCGCCCCCATGCCGGGGCTCGCGACACCGGCTCAGGTGGAAGAGCTGCGCGGCCTCACCGGGATCGACGCCGAGCGCCGCTTCCTCGAGCTCATGATCGCGCACCACCAGGGCGCCGTCGAGATGGCCGACGCGGTGCTCGCGCGCTCGACGAACGGCGTCGTCGTCGCGCTCGCCCAGTCGATCGTCGACAGCCAGACCTCGGAGATCGAGCTCATGACCGGGATGCTCGCCGAGCGAAGCTAGGCCCGAACCCCGGGCCCCGTGCGACCCATGAGCGACCCGTTCAGGGTCGCCGCACGACGATCACGCAGCCGAGTGCCCGGCGGCGAGGTAGCGCAGCACCGCGAGCACTCGACGGTGATCGACGGAAGACGCCGGCAGCGCGAGCTTCGCGAAGACCGCGGTGATGTGCTTCTCGACGGTGCCGGGCGAGAGGAACAGGGCCGCGCCGATCGCCGAATTGGATCGTCCCTCGGCCATCAGGCGCAGGATGTCGAGCTCGCGCTCGGTGAGCCCGGCGAGCGGCCCGCCGGCCGGCCGACGCCCGAGCAGCGACGCCACCACCTCGGGATCGAGCACCACGTGACCGGCCGCGACCTGGCGCACGGACTCGATGAAGGTCGAGACGTCCGCCACGCGATCCTTCAGCAGGTACCCGACGCCCTCGCCGCTCGCGTCGAGCAGCATTCGGGCGTATCGCGTCTCCGCGTACTGCGAGAAGAGCAGCACACCGGTCGTCGGATGGTCTCGCTTGATGCGGAGGGCGGCACGCAAGCCTTCGTCGCTGTGGCCGGGCGGCATCCGGATGTCGGAGATGACGACGTCCGGCGGATCCTGGTCGACCAGGGCGATGAGGCTGTCGCCGTCGCCGACCGCACCGCACACCTCGACGCCGCGGCCCTCGAGCAGGGCCACGAGTCCGTCGCGGATGATCGCGGAGTCCTCAGCGACGGCGACGCGCATCAGGCGACCACCATGGGGAGGTCGATCGTCACGACGGTCGGCCCGCCCACCGGGCTGTCGACGGCGAGCGACCCGTCGACGGACCGGGCGCGCTGCGTGAGGCCGGCGAGGCCGGTGCCGGAGCCCGACTCGTCGCGGAAGGCGACATGGGCACCGCCGCGACCGTCGTCGGCGACCGTGACGACGAGGCGCGCTCCTCGTTGCACGATCGCGACATCCGCACCACTCGCACCCGAGTGCTTCGCGACGTTGCCGAGCAGTTCGAGCACGCTGAAGTAGGCGATCGTCTCGATGACCGCCGACGGCCTGCCCTCGATGCGACAGTCGATGCCGACCGGCAGCGGCGAACCCGCCGCCACGGAGGCGAGGGCGGCTTCCAGCCCAGCGTCGAGCACCGGCGGATGGATGCCCTTCGCGAGGTCGCGCAGTTCGGCGAGCGTCGACGTGGCGGCGGTGCGCGCCGACTCGACGAGGGCGGCGACCGTCTCGGGGTCGTCGCCGCGGGCGAGGCGTTCGTGGGCGTCGCCGAGCGACATCGCAAGCCCGACCAGGCGCGCCTGCGCGCCGTCGTGCAGGTCGCGCTCGATTCTGCGCAGCGTGGCGTCGGCATCCGTCACCGCGGCGCGGCGCGAGTTCGTGAGCTCGATGATGCGCTCTTCTGCACGGGTACGTCCCAGCATCCGCGCGATCACGTCGCCGTGGAAGCCGGCGAGGCCGCGGTTGACGGCCGGCCAGACGAGGAAGAGGATCACGAGTCCCGCAACGGTGAACACGCCGTGCATGAGCGGGGTGTCGGCCACATAGCCGAGCACCTGCACGCTCCCGGGGCGGAAGCTCTCGACGATCCACTCCGTCGAGAGCGCCAGCCCGAGCACGAGCACGATCGCGGAACCCGCCCAACTGAGCACGGCGAGGGGCAGATGCAGCAGGGGGAACCCGATGGTTCGCGGGGTGACGAGACGGCGCATCCGGGTCGCCCAGTCGGCGTCGGCCGCCAACGCGGCGGACGACGGCGGATCGGCGATCTCGAGTCCGAGCATGTGGCGTGCGAGGCGGATCGAGAGCATCCCGAGCTGGCGCGAGCCCGCGGCGAACGCCTCGGCGATCGAGATGCCGACGTAGCTGAGCGCGGCCAGCAGGCCGAGCAGGAACGCGAACGAGAGATAGGTGAGCTCGAGCATCGCGACGGGAAGCGCCGTCCAGATGAAGCCCACCTCCCTCCACGTGCGACGGGCGAAGAACGCCGTCAAGAGTGGGGGGCGAGGTCGGATTCGCGCGGTCGGCGTGCTTGACATCTCAGTGGATCCAATCGAGAGGAGATCGCGACGGGCGGTGGCCTCGTCCTCAACCATATTCATGCTCGGAGACTCGCCCGGACATGGGGCTGTCCCGAGAGCGATGGGGGCTGGCCCCCGGATCGCCGCCGCCCGCGCGCCGAGAACGTCGACGAGTCGCCTACCCGCGACCGCCGAGCGCGCCGCGTACGATCCCGGCTGCGGCGAGCGCATCGGATGCCGCGCGCCGACGATTCTCGATCGCCTGACCGATGTCGCGCGCGACCGTCGGGTTCGACCGCACGATCTCGTCGATGACCGCAAGGGGCATGACGAGGATCGTGGTGACCTCGGCGGCGACGGCGCGCACGAACGACGGCTCGCGAGTGAGCACCGTCTGCCCGACCGATTCGCCGACCTCAGCGGAACCGGAATCGATCGCGCCGCGGTCGGTGACGATCGACAGCGCGAGTCGGCCGTCGACCACGACCCTCAGCACGTCGGGCACCCGGTCGGGCTGCTGCACGATCTCCCCGGTGCCGTACCGCTCGAGGCGGCACGACGGGGCGAGCCGCTCCCGATCGTCGGCGCTCAGCCGGAAGGCGGGCGCGATGAGCTCGAGCGCGGAGGCGAGACGGGCGGGTTCGGCGACCGGGTCGGTCGAGTCGCCGTCGAGCGAGAGGCCGCGCCGCCGCGCCGCGTACCAGAGCCAGGCGAGCAGGAGGGACACCGCGTCATCCGCCGCCGCCGGGCCGGAGACCGGCACCTCGACCTCGTACTTCGCCGCGCCCAGGTAGCGCGCAGCGGGCTGCTCGCCCGCGGCGGCCATCGGCAGTCCGCGTGCCACGTCGACGACGAGCTCGATGACCTCGTGCGGCGGATCGTCGGTCGAGAAGGTCACCGTCGCCATTGCGCGGTGCAGCTCGGTCGGCAGGCTGAGGTTCGTGAACGAGGCGTTCGCGAGCGAGGCGTTCGGCACGATCTGCACGCCGGCGCCGGTGTCGATGTGCACGGCGCGCCAGTTCACCTCGATGACGCGGCCGCGCACGCTGCCCGTGTCGAGCCAGTCGCCGAGCTTGAACGGCTGCTCGAAGAGCAGCAGGAGGCCCGAGATGATGCCGCCGACCGCGTTCTGGAGCGCGAGGCCGATGACGATCGAGGTGACGCCGAGCGCCGCGATGAGCCCGCCGACATCCGCGTCCCACACCCAGGAGAAGAGGATCGCGAGGCCGACGACGATGAGCACGAGCCGGCCGAGGTCGACGAAGATCGACGGGATGCGCTCGCGCCAGCTGCCGGGCTTCGCGTTGGCGAAGAGGGCGACGTTGAGGGCGCTCAGCACCAGGAGGATCACGAGGAAGCCGAGCACCGTGGCGACGACCCTGGCCCACACCTGCTCTGCGGGCGACTGGATCGCGAAGATCAGGAGGCCGAAGAGCGCCCCGACCGGCACCACCCAGTTGCGGAGCAGCCGCACCGGCCCCGCGGCGGCACTGCCCCGGCGCGTCAGCCAGCCGAGCACCTCGGTGAGCACCACGAGCAGCACCGGCACACCGACCGCGAGCACGATGCCCCAGACCAGCCAGCCTTCGCCGAACAGCTCCTCCATGGGCTACTCCACCCGCCACACGGTCTCGGCGCCGTCGGCGGTCTCGATCGTGCCGGCCGAGACGATGCGGACACCGTCCTGCAGGCGGTCCTTCACCGCCTGGCTCACGTAGATGCCGGGCCTGCCGTCGACGCTGCGTACCCGATAGGCGAGGTTCACGGCGTCGCCCCACAGGTCGTAGGCGAGGCTCGTCCGCCCGACGAGTCCGCTCGTCACGGTGCCGGTCGCGATGCCGGCACGCAGTTCGATCGATGCATCGTTCGAGGCGTTGAACCGCGCGATGACGGTGCGCAGCTCGTTCGCGAACTCGACCGCGCGCCGCACGTTGTCGACCCGCGGCACGATGAGGCCCGAGCTGGCGAGGTAGCCCCCGCGGAGCGTGCGCACCTTCTCGACGCCGGTTCGCTCGGCGGCCTCGTCGAAGCCGCGCATGAGCGAGTTGAGCTGTGCGAGTTCGTCGTCGCTCGACAGCGATTCCGTGAAGTCGTCGAAGCCGATGAGCTCGGCGAAGATGACCGAGACATCCTGGTGCACCTCGGCGATCGTCTCCTCACCCTCCTGATAGCGCTTCGCGACGGCTTCGGGCATGAGCGTGTGCAGCAGGCGCTCGTTCTCGGCGCGTTGCTCGTCGATGAGCTCCTGCTTGATGCGCAGGCTCGAGCTCATGTCGTTGAAGGCGTTGCCGAGGTCGCCGAACTCGTCGCGCGAGCCGGCGGGCACCTGCACGGTGAGGTCTCCCCCGGCGACGCGGCGCACGGCATCGGAGAGACGTCGTACCGGTCGGGTGAAGACCTGGGCGAGCAGCATCGAGAGCACGCTCACGGCGAGCAGGATCGCGAGCGTCGAGATCACGAGGTTGCGCGTGAAGTCGGCGACCGGGGCGAACGCCTCCTCCGTGTCGATCCGCGCGACCGCGACCCAGTTGAGCCCGTCGATGTCGACCGGGGTGTACGCCGTGATGTTGTCGCGGCCCAGGTAGCCCCTCGAGATCGTGGTGCCCGACTTCCCCTGCTGGGCCAGCCGGACCGAGTCCGTCGTGACGGGTTGCAACAGCACCGTGCCGCCGACCCGCACCTCGCGCTCGGCGAGATCGGACGGAGTGCCGTTCGCCACTGCCAGCTTCTCGTACGCCTCGGGATCCTCGATGAGTAGGCGCGAGTTGCTGCGCATCAGGTCATCGCTGCCCACGATGTAGACCTCGCCGGTGTCGCCGAGCCCCTGTTCCTTCCAGCGCTCATCACCGGTGAGCACGTTGTTGATGAGGTCGATGGGGATCTGCACCGCCAGGGCGCCGGTGACCCGCTCCGTGTTGCCGACGGGCGAGACCACCCAGATGGCGGGCACGTTCAGCGACGGGATGTACCGCTCGTAGTCGGTCGTCGCGAGCGCATCGACGGAGTTCGTGGCCATCACGTCTCGGTACGCCGCAGCGAGCTGCGAGTCCTTCAGCGGCCCCGTCATGATGTTCATGCCGAGGTCGGGACCGGAGTACGCGGTGTAGACGACGTTGCCCTCGGTGTCGAGCATGAGCACGTCGTCGTAGCCGGAGGCGTCGATGATGCGCTGGAAGTAGTCTCCGTACCGCTCACGCGCCGCAGACCACGCGCTGCCGTCGCCGGCGTCACCGGCGGCGAGCGCGGCCTCGAAATCGAGTTCGCCCCCGGGGAACCGGTAGACCTTCGACGTGTACTGGTACTGCAGGTACTGGCCCGCGGTGGACTCGGGGATGAAGGCACCCGCAGCGTAGGTGCCGCCGGCGCGCGCCGCCAGGGCGGGGTTGAACTCATCGGTGTAGTACGCCTCGAGCTCGCCTCGCTGCGCCTCGGTGAGCGGACGCGACTGCGCCTCCTCGAACGCGGCGTTCAGCGCGATCGAGGAGTTCTGTGCACTGAGGTTGCGCGAGTCGAGGGTGACGCCGGTCTGCACCCCTTCGAAGACCCGCTCGAGCTCGCCCGTGCGCAGCTCGCGGATCGTCGTCAGCTGGTCGACCGCGGCGGCACGCAGCGACTCGCGCCCGCTGACGAAGCCGATGACGCCGACGATGACCGACGAGACGAGGCTCACGCCGAGCAGCATGATGAGCAGCTTCGACTGGATGCTGAGCCCCACACGGCGCCGCTTCGACGCGCGTGGCTTCGGGTCGCGCGGCGCGCGGCTCGGTCCTGGTGGCGCAACCGGCGGCGGTGCTGCGGCGCTGTCTTCAGCGGATGCCTCGGGCGGCGCCCCACGTTCCGTCGTCGTCACGTCGCCCCTCTCGGCCCCCCGGCAAGATGTTCCACACTCTAGTGGCGAGGGGTGCACCGGCCGCAAGGGCTGCGACCCAAGTCGTGTCCCCCGAATCGCCGCTCCAGGTGCTCAGGGCTCGAGCACCGACCGTTCCTCCTGCTGACGGTAGAGCGATGCGTAGACGCCCTCGGCGCCGACGAGTTCGGCGTGCGTGCCCTGCTCGACGATGCGCCCGGCGACGACGACGAAGATGACGTCGGCCGAGACCACGGTCGAGAGGCGGTGGGCGATCGCGATCGTCGTGCGGCCGCGCGCGGCATCGTCGAGGGCCTGCTGCACGACGCGCTCGGAGATCGTGTCGAGCGCGCTCGTCGCCTCGTCGAGCACGAGCACGGCCGGGTCCTTCAGCAGCACGCGCGCGATCGCGATGCGCTGCTTCTCGCCGCCCGAGAGCCGGTAGCCGCGTTCGCCGACGACCGTGTCGTAGCCGTCGGGGAACGAGGCGATCGTCTCGTGGATGTTCGCCGCCCGCGCCGCCGCCTCGAGTTCGGCGTCCGTGGCATCCGGTCTCGCGTACCGCAGGTTCTCGCCGATCGTGGCGTGGAAGAGGTACGTCTCCTGGCTCACGATGCCGATGTGGGAGATGAGCGACTCCTGGTCGAGATCTCGAACGTCGACCCCCGCGAAGCGCACGACACCTCCGGATGCCTCGTACAGCCGCGGCACGAGGTACGACACCGTCGTCTTGCCGGCGCCCGACGGCCCGACGAACGCCGCGAACTGACCCGGCTCGATCGTGAAGCTCACCGCGTCGAGGGTCGGTCGCGAATCGTCGTCGGCATCGGGGTAGCGGAACGACACCTCATCGAACTCGACGCGACCGAGCTCGGGGCCGAGCGGCACCTCGCGGGCGTCGGACCTGTCGGTGATCGCCGGCTTCAGGTCGAGGTACTCGAAGATGCGCGCGAAGAGGGCGCTCGACGTCTGCAGGTCGAGGGCGACCCGCATGAGCCCCATCAGGGGGAACAGCAGGCGCGCCTGCACGGTCGTGAATGCGACGATCGTGCCCGCCGTGACATCCGCTGCGCCGCCCGCGATGAGCCACCCGGCGACCAGGTAGACGATCGCGGGAATCGACGACATGAAGATGTTGACCATCGCGAAGAACCACTGGCCCGTCATCTGCTGCTTGACCTGCAGGTGGATCTGGTTGCGGTTCTCGTCGGCGTAGCGCTCGATCTCGCTCTTCTGCCGCGTGAAGCTCTTCGACAGCAGGATGCCGGAGACGCTCAGCGTCTCCTGCGTGATCGCCGTCATCTCCGAGAGCGATTCCTGCGTTCGGCCCGCGATGCGCGCCCGCACCTGGCCGACCCGGCGCTGCGCGATGACCATGAACGGCATGAGCACGAGCGCGATGATCGTGAGCTGCCAGTTCAGGATCAGCATCGCGATGAACGCCGAGATCACGGTGACCGTGTTGCCGAGCACGCTCGACACGGTGTTCGTCAGCACTCCCGCGACACCGCCGACGTCGTTCTGCAGCCGCGACTGGATGACACCCGTCTTCGTGCGCGTGAAGAAGCTCAGCTCCATCGCCTGCAGGTGCGTGAAGAGCCGCACGCGCAGTGCGCCCATGACGTTGTTGCCGATCGTCGCGGTGAGCCACGTCTGCCAGACACCGAGCAGCGCCGAGACGACGAAGACGGCGATCATCGCGATGACGAGCCACATGAGCACCGGCAGGTTGGGGCCGGACACCTCGCCGCTCGCGTCGACCGGGAACAGTCCGTCGTCGAAGGCGCGCTGGGTCAGGAGCGGCGGGATGATGGCGAGCGCAGCGCCGATGAGCACGAGCACGATCGTCGTGACGAGGGCGGCCTTGTGCGGAGCGAACAGCTCGGCGATGCGACCGAGCAGGTTCGGCACCTGCGGAGCTTCGGCATTCGCAGCGCGCTGCGCCGCCTCGTCGGCGGCGAACACGCGGCGGGAACCGCCGCCAGCGCCGCCCGCGCCGCGACCACCGCCGCCACCGCCACCGCCGCGTGGGCCTCCCCCGTGCATGCTCATGGCATCACCCTATGCCGGGGCCTCGCAGGCAAGCCCGGCGTTCGCCGCGAGCAGAGCAGCGCGGATGCCGCGGACCCGGGCCCGCGGCATCCGCTCGCGCCGTTTCGCCTACCCCTTGGTCGAGCCCGCGAGCAGGCCGCGAACGAAGTAGCGCTGCAACCCGAAGAAGACGCCGAGCGGGATCACGATCGAGATGAACGCGGCGGCTGTGAGCCGCTGCCAGTCCTGACCTCGCGTACCGACCATCTCGGCCAGCCGCTGCGTGAGTGGAGCGACGTCTTGCGTGCCGCCGGAGAAGATCAGCGCGACGAGCAGGTCGTTCCACACCCAGATGAACTGGAAGATCGCGAACGATGCGAGCGCAGGAGTCGCGAGCGGCAGCACGATGCGGAAGAAGATCTGGCCGTGCGTCGCGCCGTCGACCCGCGCCGCCTCGATGACGTCGGACGGGATCTCGGAGATGAAGTTGTGCAGCAGGAAGATCGCGAGCGGCAGGGCGAACATCGAGTGCGCGAGCCACAGGGGCAGGTAGTTCTGCTCGGGGATGATCGGCACCATGTCGTGCAACCACGCCTGCATCGGCCGCAGCCACGTCGAGAAGATCTGCAGCAGCGGCACGAGGGCCATCTGCAGCGGGATGATCTGTAGTGCGAACACGAAGATGAAGAGCCAGTTGACCCACTTGAAGCGGATCCACGCGAACGCGTACGCGGCCATCGATGCGAAGACGAGCGGGATCAGCGTCGCGATCAGCGCGATGGCGATCGAGTTCACGATGTACGCGCCGAGCTGCGGTGACGACGACGACGTCGAGAACAGCACGTCGCGATAGTTGTCGAGCGTGAAGCCCGGGTTCTGGAAGATCGTCCACCAGCCGGTGGTGCGGATCAGTTCGGCCGGCCGGAACGACGAGACCAGCAGCCCGAAGGTCGGGATGGTCCAGAGCACCGCGATGATCAGGGAGATGATCGTCGCGGTGCGCGAGGTCAGCCGCTTCTTCACCCGCCCCGTCTTCGTGCCGTACTCAGTGCGCTCTGCGGCTTCGATCGAACCGAGGTTCTCGCCGACCGGGAGGTCGGCGGGGGCGACGCTGCTCATCGGATCTCCCTCTGCTTGCGGAGCACATTGACGTTGTAGATGACGATCGGGAGCACGAGCACGAAGAGGATCAGGGCGAGGGCGGATCCGCGCCCCACCTCGCTCGCTCGGAACGCCTGGGTGTACATCTCATTGGCGATGACGCTCGTGTTGAAGTTTCCGGCGGTCATGGTGCGGACGATGTCGAAGACCTTCAGCGTGGCGATCGAGATGGTCGTGAGCACCACGACCAGCGCGCCGCGGATGCCGGGGACCGTGACGTTCATGAAACGCTGCCAGCCGTTCGTGCCGTCGAGCTGGGCGGCCTCGATCTGCTCGGTCGGCACGCCCTTGATGGCCGCGCTCAGGAGGACCATGGCGAAACCGGTCTGGATCCAGATCATGATGACGATCAGCAGGAAGGTGTTGATCGGGTCGGTCTGCAGCCATTGCACGGGCTCGCCGCCGGCGGCGGTCACGATCGCGTTCAGCAGGCCGATCTGCTCCCGATCGCCCGAGCGGTACTCGTAGACGAACTTCCAGATGACGCTCGCCCCGACGAACGAGATGGCGATCGGCATGAACAGGATCACCTTGTAGTACTTCTCGCCCCGGGACCGGTCGATGAAGACGGCGTAGGCGAGGCCGATCGCCGTCGAGAGCGTCGGCACGAGCAATACCCAGATGATCGTGTTGATCAGCGTGCGGATGGCCGCGGGTTGCGTGAAGGTCCAGACGAAGTTGTCGAGCGTCCAGTCACCGCTCGAGTCCTGGAATGCGAGCAGGCTCGTGCGGATCGCGGGGTAGACGAGCCCGACGACGATGAAGAGCATCGCGGGCAGCAGGAACAGCCCGAGCTGCCAGTAGTCGCGGCCCTTCTTCGGTGCCTTGTCGATGAAGAAGATGAGGAGGCCGACCACCGCGGCGAACACCGCGAGCCCCATCACCACCTGCAGCAGCTTGCCGAGCAGATCGGCGGTGGTCATCGTGCCTCCCAATGTTCGTCTTTGAAATCGGAGTCTTCGTCGAAGGCGGGTGACGGAGGGCGGGGATTTCGCATCCCCGCCCTCCGATCATGCTCCTCGCACCCGAGTCGCGCCAGCTAGCTCTTCGGCCAGCTCGACTCGATGGTGTCGAGCACCTGCGCGGTGTCTTCACCCGTGACCCAGGCGACGATGCCCTTCCAGAAGGAGTCGGCACCCACGGCGCCGGGCATCAGGTCGGATCCGTCGAAGCGGAACGTGGTCTCGGGGTCCTGCAGGATCTCGATCGACTGCGTGAGCAGTTCGCTCGAAGCGACCTGCGGGTCGAGGCCCTTGTTCGCGCTGATGACACCGCCGAGGCTCACCCGGTTGTTCGCCCAGGTGTCGCTGGAGAGGTAGGCGCGGAACGCCTCGACCTCTTCGGCGTCGCGGAACGCGACCGGGAACTCGCCGCCGCCGGTCACCGACAGCGGGTCGTCGGCGTTGACGGGCGGGAGCAGGAAGGCGAACACGCTGCCGTCGGAGGCGACGGTGTTCTCGTCGCCGCCCTCGGGGTTCCAGAAGGTCTCGTAGAACGAGGCCTGGTGGTGCAGCGAGCACGATCCGTCGAGGATCGGCAGACCGGCCGTCTGGAACGCCTCGGTGACCTGCGTCGACACGTCTCCGATGCCGCCGTTGACCATGTCGTCGTTCTTCAGGTAGGCCCCGACCGCGTCGAAGGCCTCGGCGACCTGCGGGTCGTTGAAGGGGATCTCGTGGGTGACCCACTGGTCGTACACGTCGGCGCCGTGCAGGCGGAGCATGTAGTCCTCGACCCAGTCGGTGCCCGGCCAACCCGTGGCGTCGCCCGACTCGAGGCCGACGCACCAGGGCTTGTGGTCACCCTCGGCCGCGATCGTCTCGGAGAGGGTGGTGAGCTCGTCGAGGGTCTTGGGGATCTCGTATCCCTTCTCTTCGAACTCGGCCGGCGAGTACCAGACGTAGCCCTTGATGCTCGCCATGAGCGGGGCGGCGTAGAAGGTGTCCTCGTACGTGCCGTACTGCTTCCAGTCTTCTGACCACCACTCGTCGACGTTGGCCTCGACGGCTTCGGAAGCAGGGATCAGCCAGCCGCCGGCCGCGAGTCGGCCGAGGAGGCCGGGCTGCGGCACGATGCCGACATCGGGGGCGTTGCCACCCTCGGCGAGCACGGCGATCTGCGCCTCGAACTCGCTCGAGCCCTGGTAGTCGACCTCGATACCGGTGCAGGTCTCGAAGTCGGCCCACGACTCGCTGAGGCGGTCGGCCTCGAGGTCGAGGATGGTGCCGGCCACCGAGACCGACTTGCCGTCGAACGAGCCGTACTGCTCGTAGTCGGCGCAGTCGACGTCGGCAGCGTCTTGCTCCGCGACGTCTCCGGTGCAGCCCGTGAGGGCGAGTCCAACCGCCGCGGCCGCCACCACGGGGGCCATCCAACGGCGATGCCGTCTGATTCTCATGTCATCTCCTCGTTGAGTGAATGTGGTGCAGGCGAAGCCGGGAACCGGTTCCAGCCTCAACGCTAGAACACCCGCCGCCCTCCTCACAAGGGATGGGAGGTCACGGTTCGGCCACTCCCCCGCACCGCCGCGTGAACTGGCGGAGAGCGCTCCCACCTCATCGACGTCGCGATGCCCTCGACGCAGGCCTCCTGCCGGAAACGGTTCCACAATCGCCGGAACGGGCAGTACACTCTGGCTCGGAGCAGCCCAACGAGGGGAGGCGCGCATGGCCGCCATCGGCGATGTCGCACGCCTCGCGGGCGTCTCGAAGGCCACGGCCTCCCGAGCGCTCACCGGCAACGGCTACGTCGCAGAGGAGACCCGCCGCCGCGTCGAGTCGGCCGCCGCCGAGATCGGGTACATCGCCTCCCCCGACGCCGCGAGCCTCGTCACCGGGCGCACCAAGAACGTCGGGGTGGTCATTCCGTTCGTCAACCGCTGGTTCTTCGGCGAAGTGCTCGAGGGCATCGAGCGATCGCTCCTCGCCGCCGGCTACGACCTGACGCTCTACAACCTCTCCGACAGCGGCCCCGATCGAGCGCGCGTGTTCGAGTTCTTCCTCGCTCGCAAGCGCGTCGACGCGGTCATCGCGGTGGGCGTCGACCTCGCCGAGCACGAGGTCGCCGCACTCGATCGCCGCGACAAGCCGCTCGTGTGCCTCGGCGGCACGGGCGGCTCCGCCGCGCGGCTCTCGATCGACGACCGGGCCATCGGCCAGCTCGCGACCGAGCACCTGCTGCACCTCGGCCACACCCGGATCGCGCACCTCGCGGGCGTCGGCGCGAGCGCGCAGCCCGACACGGTGCAGGGCCGGCGCCGGCACGGGTACCTCGAGGCGATGGGCGCGGCCGGTCACGCACCATCGGCCGGTGATGTCGTCGAGGCCGAGATGACCATGCCGGGCGGCTACCGCGCCGCACTGCAACTGCTCGGGCACCCCGGCCCGCGGCCGACCGCGGTGTTCGCGGCATCCGACGAAGTGGCGTTCGGCGCCCTCCGCGCCGCCGAACGACTCGGCATCGCGGTGCCAAGGGAGCTCTCGATCGTCGGTGTCGACGGACACGAGTACGCCGAGATGTTCGATCTCACGACCATCGAGCAGTACCCGGGCGAACAGGGCCGCTCGGCCGTCGAGGTCGTGCTGCGACTCCTCGGCGAGGGCGCCGTGGCCGACCCCCTCCCCGACTCCGGCGCCCCCATGCCGACCCGTCTCGTGGTGCGCGCCAGCTCGACGGCCGCCCCGCGCTGAGCACTCCACCGCCACCGCGACCAGGCGGCGCCTGCTTTCGATCAGGCGGCGTCGCCGATGCCGATCGCCTCGGCCTCACCCGCCGGGGTCTCGGCCACGCCGTCGGCGGAGGCGAGCTTCGAACGCCCGATGACGACGATCGCCGCGGCGATGAGCACGGCGATCGCGCCGGCGATGAACGGACTCGACGGCGACACCGTGGCGGCCAGCACGGTCGCGGCGGGCGGTGCGATCGCCCCACCGAGGAAGCGCACTCCCGAGTAGGCACTCGACGCGACGGAGCGGGGCAGGTCGGTCGCATCCATCACGCACTCGGTGAGCACGGTGTTCAGGATGCCGAGCAGGAGTCCGCCGATGACGACGCACACGATGACCGCGACTGCGGAGCCGATGAAGGCGGCGAGCGCGAGCAGGTCGAGGGCCAGCAGCGGCAGCACGAACCAGAGCACCCGGGTGCGGCGCATGCGCGCGGTCAGCAGTGGCGCGACCCAGACCGAGGTGACGGCGACCGCGACGCCCCATCCGAAGAACACGAAGCCGAGCGCGATGGCGCTGTGGATGCCGAGCGGCACGAGGGCGAACGGGGTGTACGCGAGGAGCACGAAGAAGCCCATGTTGTAGAACAGCGCCGCCGCGGCGAGGACGCCGAGTGCTGGTCGGGCGAGCGCCCGGAAGGGAGCGGAGAGCTTCGTGGGCACCGGCTTCTCCGTGCCATCCGATCGCAGCAGGGTGACGATCGCGACGAAGCCGACGGCCATCAGTACCGCCGTGCCGAAGAACGGGCCGCGCCAGCTCCATGATCCGAGCAGGCCGCCGACGAGCGGGCCGATCGCGAGGCCCAGGCCGAGGGCCGCCTCGTAGAGGATGATCGCCGAACTGCTGCCGCCGGCCGCCGCGCCGACGATCGTCGCGAGCGCGGTCGAGATGAAGAGCGCGTTGCCGAGGCCCCACCCGGCACGGAAGCCGATGATCGATTCGACATCGCCCGAGAGGCCGGCGAGCGTGGCGAACACGACGATCACGCCGAGACCGATGAGCAGGGTCCGCTTGGCGCCGATGCGGCTCGAGAGCCAGCTCGTGAAGAACATCGCGATACCGGTGATCACGAGGTAGCTCGTGAAGAGCAGCTCGGTCTCGGTCGGCGTCGCCTGGAGGTCGGCGGCGATCGCCGGGAGGATCGGGTCGACGAGGCCGATGCCCATGAACGCGACGACGCACGAGAACGCGACGGCCCAGACGGCCTTGGGCTGCTTGAGTATCGAGGCTCCGGATGCCGCGTGGCCGGCCTGTGCCGGAACCGCCCTGGTGTCGACGCTCATGCGACGTCAACGGAGCCCGCAGCGGCCTCCACCAGCGCGGCGCGAGACTTCTCGAGTCGCGTGCGCACGATCTCGACCGCCGTCGCGAGCGTCTGCAGCTCGTCGTCGTCGAGGTCGGCGAACGTCGGGGCGAGGGAGTTCGCCAGTTCGCTCCGCCAGGCGTCGAGCGCGGCGAGCCCTCGAGGATCGGCCGAGATGAGCATCGCCCGGGCATCGTCCCTGTCGACGATGCGGCGGATCCATCCTCGGTCGTCGAGCGCGTGCACGAGCTTGGTCATCGTCGGCTGGGTGACGCGGCTGACCTTCGCGAGCTCGCCGAGCCGCATCGGCCCGAGGTCTCGCAGCACACTGAGGGTGCGCCAGACGGCCGGCGATTCGGTGTTGCCCGTCACCGTCGCGGCGAGCCGGGTGAGTCGGTGGTTCACGGAGACGAGGTCTCCGATCACGGTGGGGAGGTCGAGCTGCGTCATGCCCACCAGTATACATAGCTTGGCTATGGAACTGGTGGGCCGAGTTCGCCGCGAACGACGGATGCCCCGTGGCTCATGCGAGCCACGGGGCATCCGTGTGAATCAGGTGACGCGAGTCACCTCAAGCGAGTCGCCCTCGAACGAGGGCGCTCATTACTTGAGGGTGACGGTTGCGCCGGCTTCCTCGAGGGCAGCCTTCGCCTTCTCGGCGGTCTCCTTGTTCGCGCCCTCGAGCACGGCCTTGGGAGCACCGTCGACGACGGCCTTGGCCTCGCCGAGGCCGAGCGAGGTGAGCTCGCGGACGGTCTTGATGACCTGGATCTTCTTGTCGCCGGCAGCCTCGAGGACGACGTCGAAGGAGTCCTTCTCCTCGACCTCTTCAGCAGCAGCGCCAGCGCCACCCGCAGCGGCGACGGGAGCGGCCGCGGTGACCTCGAACTTCTCCTCGAACGCCTTCACGAACTCGCTGAGCTCGACAAGCGTCAGACCGGCAAACTGCTCGAGCAGCTCTTCAGTGGTGAGCTTCGCCATGATGTATCTCCTAGATATTTTGGGGTTGTAGAACGAGAACGTCGGGCGCTTACGCGGCCGCGGTCTCCAGCTTTTCGCGAAGCGCGTCGATGGTGGCGGCAGCCTTGCCCATCGTCGCCTTCATCATTCCCGCTGCCTTCGCAAGCAGAACCTCGCGGCTCTCGAGCGAGGCGTACTTGTTGACCTCGTCGGCGTTGAGGGCCTTGCCCTCGAAGACGCCGCCCTTGATCACAAGATTCGGGTTTGCCTTGGCGAAGTCACGAACGGCCTTGGCGGTGGCGACGAAGTCGCCATGCACGAAGGCGACGGCGGACGGACCGACGAGGTCGGCATCCAGCGTCGTGATCCCCGCGTTGTTCGCGGCGATCTTGGTCAGCGTGTTCTTCACCACGGCGTAGCTCGCGTCCTGACGGATGTTGCCGCGCAGCTGCTTGAGCTGGGCAACCGTCAGGCCGCGGTATTCGGTCAGCAGAACGGCGGTCGAGCTCTCGAACAGGTTCGTGAGTTCGGCAACCGAGGCTTCCTTGTTCGCCATGGCCACTCCTTGTGTACTCAACGTGCAGCGCGGTGGCGGTGCACGGCTTCGGAACGCGGCTCAGGTGGCGAGGTCGTGCGGGCAACAAAAAAGCTCCGGCGCAGTTGCGCGGAGCTCGGCCGGATCACCCGGAAGTCTTCGTCACACCTGCGCGGGCCCTTGCTTTCGCAAGACTTCGGTCGGGCTCACATTGCTGTGCGCACGACAACCAGCGGTCTTCGGCTCCGAACAGGCTAACGGATGTCGCGTCCTCCGCCAAATCGAGGGCGTGCGACATCCGCTCGATCAATTTCGCGCCGCTGGGAATAGTTGACCAATGTCCAAGGTTGACTCAATGCAACCAATTATATATAGTTGTCGAATATCAACTTGTATGACGTAAGGAAACACGTGACTTCTGTGGCAGACAAGCCCACGACCGGCTCGGTGCCGGCCGCGCCGGCGCAACGCACCCCGCGCGAGGTGATCATCGCCATCTCCGGCCTCGTCGTGGCGATGTTCGTCGCCGTCATCTCCGGCACGGTCGTCTCGACGTCGATGCCGCTCATCATCGCCGACCTCGGCGGCGACCAGACCGCCTACACCTGGGTCATCACCGCGAGCCTGCTCGCCATGGCCGTCTCCACCCCGATCTGGGGCAAGCTCGCCGACCTCGTGAACCGCAAGGCGCTGCTCATGACGGCGATCGGCCTGTTCGTGGTCGGCACCGCGATCGCGGGCTTCGCGCAGGACACCACGACCCTCATCGCCGTCCGCGTGATCCAGGGCCTCGGCGCGGGCGGCCTCATGTCGCTCGTCATGATCCTCATCGCCGTCATCATCTCGCCGCGCGAGCGCGGCAAGTACATGGGCTTCGTCGGCGGCATCATGGCCGTCGCGACCATCGGCGGCCCGCTGCTCGGCGGCGTCGTGACCGACGCCTGGGGCTGGCGCGCCAACTTCTTCCTGCCCGTGCCGCTCGCGATCATCGCGCTCATCGTCATCCAGCGCACGCTGCACCTGCCCCCCATGCCGAAGCGTCCCGTGAAGATCGACTACCTCGGCATCGCACTGCTCACGGTCGGCGTCTCGCTGCTGCTCATCTGGGTCTCCCTCGGCGGGACCGAGTTCGAGTGGGACTCGATGACCAGCTACGTCATGATCGGCGTCTCCGCTGCGGCCGTCATCGGCTTCGTCATCACCGAGTTCTTCGTCGCCGAGCCGATCGTTCCGATGACGCTCTTCAAGAACCGCACGTTCACGCTCTCGGTCATCGCCTCGGTCTCGATCGGCGTCGCCATGTTCGCGACGAGCGTCTTCCTCGCGCAGTACTTCCAGCTCGCGCGTGGCGCGACCCCGACCGAGTCGGGCCTCATGACGATCCCCATGATCGTCGGCCAGATGGGCGCCTCGATCCTCATCGGCGCACTCATCAGCAAGTTCGGCAAGTGGAAGCGCTTCATGGTGCTCGGGTCGCTGCTCGTCATCGCCGGCAGCTACCTCATGACGACCCTCGACTACGACACCGACTACCTCTGGGTCAGCGTCTACATGGTCGTGCTCGGCGCCGGCCTCGGCATGGTCATGCAGAACCTCACGCTCGTCGTGCAGAACGACACGCCCGCCTCGCAGCTCGGTGCCGCGAGCTCGAACGTGAACTTCTTCCGCACGATCGCGGGCACCATCGGCGTCACCATCATGGGCTCGCTGCTCGCCACGCAGGTCACGACGCACATCACCTCGGGCCTGAAGGGCTTCACGCCCACCTCGCCCGAGGAGGTCGAAGCGCTGAAGGGGCTCGCCGGCGGTGGCATCCCCCACGTCTCGCAGCTGCCCGACGGCATCCGCGTGATCATCGAGAACGCCTACGGCAACGGCATCGCCGATGTCTTCTGGCTGGCCGTGCCGCTCGCGGTGCTCAGCGTGATCGCGATCGCGTTCCTTCCGAACAAGGCGCTCTCGACCAAGACGTCGGCCGAGCAGCTGAAGGAGGAGTTCGAGCAGGTCGCGATCGACCTCGCAGAGGCCGAGATCGGCGCACCGGTCACCTCGTCGATGCAGCTCGTCGAAGGAGAGGGCGCAGCCCAGGGCTCCGCCAAGTCGAGCACCGGGTCGCGCGGTGCCGACGACGTCTCCCCCACAGGCGGCGAGCGATAGCATGACCATCGTGACCGAGGCATCCCCAGCCCTCGATGAGGCCATCGCCGAAGTCGAGGAACAGATGAGCGTGCTCTTCAGCCGGGCCCGCCTCATCTGGAAGGAGGCGGCGCAGCAGGTGCACCCCGACCTGCAGCCCGCGGCCTACAAGCTGCTCTCGACGATCGTGCGACACGGCTCCGCCAACGCGCACGTGCTCGCGGAGATGTTCGAGATGGACAAGTCCGTCGTCAGCCGACAGGTGCGCCTGCTCGAAGAGCTCGGACTCGTCGAGACCCGCGCCGACGAGCGAGACGGGCGCGTGCGCGTGCTCGTCGCGACGCCGGTCGCCGAGGAGCGGGTCCGCGAGGTGCGCGAGCGCAACCAGCAGCGGTTGCGAGGCGTGCTGCTCGACCGGCCCGAAGCCGAGCTGCGCGGTTTCGCTCAGTTGCTCCGGAGCATCGCCGAAGCCTGAGCCCGGGTCACCGATCGCAATCGAAGGCCCGCACCCCGAGGGGTGCGGGCCTTCGTTCGTGCATGGGTGGGGCGCTCCCCCGCCTAGGCCGCGGGAGCGAGCGGGAGTCTGACGACGAACGCCGTGCGCCCCGGTTCGCTCGTCACCGACACGTCGCCGTGGTGCGCTTCGACCACGGCCTTCACGATCGCGAGCCCGAGGCCGGTGCTGCCGGCGATGCGCGAACGCGACGAGTCGCCCCTGGCGAAGCGCTCGAAGAGCGAGTCGGCCAGCACGGGCGGAATGCCGGGGCCGTCGTCCTCGACGGTCAGCACCACGTCGTCGCCGTCGCGTTCGAGCGAGGCCACGACCGACGTGCCGTCGGGCGTGTGCACGCGGGCGTTCGCGAGCAGGTTCGTCACGACCTGTCGCAGGCGCGGCTCGTCGCCGACGACGACCGTCGCGCCATCCGGAAGCCGCACCTCCCAGTCGTGACCCGGACCGGCCGCCTGCGCGTCGCCGACCGCCTCGACGACGACCCTGCTGAGGTCGACGGGCAGCGCCGAGAGCTCGCGACCCTCGTCGAGCCGCGCGAGCAGCAGGAGGTCTTCGACGAGCTCGGTCATGCGCACCGATTCGCTCTCGATGCGGCCGATCGCGTGCACGACGTCGGGCGGCAGCTCGCCGCCGTGCAGCCGCGTGAGTTCGGCGTAGCCGCGGATCGAGGCGAGCGGGGTGCGCAGTTCGTGACTCGCGTCGGCGACGAAGCGGCGCACCTTCTGCTCGCTCTCCTCCCGGGCGGACAGGGCGGATGCCACGTGCCCGAGCATGCGGTTGAAGGCGCCGCCGAGCCGGCCGACCTCGGTGCGTTCGTCGTCATCGGCGACCCGCTCCGCGAGCGCGACGTCGCCGCGGTCGAGGGGCAGCTCCGAGACGCGCTGGGCGGTCGCCGTGACCTCCGCGAGCGGACTGAGCGCTCGCCGCACGACGATCGAGCCGAGGGCGAGGGCGAGCACGAGTCCCGATGCCGCGACGATCGCGACGGTGAGCGCGAGCTGCGTGGACTGGGCGTTGACGTCGGCGAGCGGCAACGCGAGCACGGAGCGCACCTGCGGCTGCGACTGCGTCTCCACGGCGAGCGCGCGGTACTCCCCCATGCCGCCCGCCGTGATGGTGTGCGGCCGTCCGTCGGGCGGCACCGCGGCGAACGCCCGCGTGGCGGCGGCGCTGGGTTCGAGCAGTTCCCCGGTCTCCGAGATGTAGACACCGACCACCGTGTCGCCCGCGACGAGCACGCCGACGGTGCCGACCGGTTGGCCCGGCACCCGGAGGAACTCGAGCACGGTCGCCCTCGGGTCGGCGGGGAAGCCCGGCGGCGCCACGTCGGTCGCCCGTGAGGCGGTGTCGCGAAGGCTCGCGTCGAGGCGGTCGACCGAGGTCGAGTGGAAGACGAGCACCGTCACGACGCCGATCGCGGCGCTCACGGCGACGAGCAGTGCGGCGACGATGACGAGGAGGCGGCGGCGCAGCGTCCAGGGCAGCCGCGGTCGCCGCCCGTCCGTCGACGGTGCGGCGGCGAGGCGATCGAGATCATCGAGGTCGTCGACCCGCTCGGCATCGTCGAACTCCCACTCGACGTCGTCGACCGCCGGCGTCGCGCCGGTCGCGTTCGCCCGGGCCGACGCTGCGTAGCCGGGATCGCCGGGCCGCGTCATCCGGCGGCCTTCAGCATGTAGCCCGCACCGCGCACGGTGTGGATCATCGGCTCACGGCCCGCGTCGATCTTCTTGCGCAGGTACGAGATGTAGAGCTCGACGACCGACTCCTTGCCGCCGAAGTCGTAGCTCCAGACGCGGTCGAGGATCTGCGCCTTCGAGAGCACGCGACGGGGGTTGCGCATGAGGAAGCGCAGCAGCTCGAACTCGGTGGCGGTCAGCTCGATCGGCGTGCCGCCGCGACTGACCTCGTAGGAGTCCTCGTCGAGGGTGAGGTCGCCGACGACGAGCACCGGGTCCTTCGCCTGGGCGAGCGTGAGCGTCGAGCGACGGATGAGCCCGCGGAGCCGCGCCACGACCTCTTCGAGGCTGAAGGGCTTCGTGACGTAGTCGTCGCCGCCAGCGGTGAGGCCGGCGATGCGGTCGTCGAGCGAGTCCTTGGCGGTGAGGAAGAGCACGGGTGTCTCGGTGCCGTCGGCGCGCACGCGCTGCAGCACCTCGAGGCCGTCGATGTCGGGGAGCATGATGTCGAGCACGATCGCGTCGGGCCGGAACTCACGCGCGACCTTCACCGCCGACTGGCCGTCGCTCGCGGTGCGCACGTCCCAGCCCTCGTACTTGAGGGCCATCTTGAGCAGCTCGGTGAGCGAGTGCTCGTCGTCGACCACGAGCACGCGCACCATCGAGCCGTCGCCCTTCGCGATGGCGGGGGCGCGGTGCGGGGTCGCTGGGGCGTTGCTGCTCATGTCTCCAGTATCCGCGTCGAGCTATGCGTTCCCTATGACTTCGTCGAGCGGATTCTGCGTGGCATCGACGACTCATAGGCCGGCCATCGGTCGCCCACAGCCCTCGCCCCTACCGTCTCGATCGGCGCTCTCGATGAGCGTCTCCCCCGACCCCTGAGGAAAACATGTTCTTCACCTATCTCCGGCGCGAACTCGCCGGGCGCCGCAGGCAGACCGCGATCATCGCGGTCGGCATGGCGCTCGCGATCGCGCTCGTCATGATCGTGAACTCGGTCTCCACCGGTGTGCGCGACGCCCAGGCCGCCGTGCTCGAATCCGTCTACGGCGTCGGCACCGACCTCACGGTGTCGCAGGCCCCGACCCCTCCGGAAGAGGGCGAGGGCGGCGGCCCGCGGTTCGAGTTCGGCGCCGAAGCGGGCACCACGACCGACGGCTCGACGGAGATCAGCCAGTCGCGCCTCTCCGCCGGATTCGGCGGGACCACCTTCGACGAGGGCGCCCTCGCGTCGGTCGAAGGGCTCGACGGAGTGGCCGCCGCATCGGCCACCCTCTCGCTCACGAACACGACGTTCAACGGCGAGCTGCCCGAGTTCCGGCAGTCCAC
Organism: Agromyces sp. NPDC056389; assembly: GCF_042262385.1. NCBI lineage: Bacteria > Bacillati > Actinomycetota > Actinomycetes > Micrococcales > Microbacteriaceae > Agromyces > Agromyces sp. NPDC056389. The sequence goes on along the minus strand of NZ_JBHJPN010000003.1, from coordinate 237,606 downwards.
CGACGGCACCGACCAGATGCCCTCCGACGGCGAACAGCCCGCGGCCCCGCCGCAGGGCGGCTTCGACGGCGCCGGCGGCAGCGCCTTCGATGTCGACAGTTTCACCGTGCTCGGCCTCGACCCTGCGTCGGCCGCCGTCGGCCCCCTCTCGGCGGTCGAGCTGGCCGACGGGCGCGGGCTCGAGGCATCCGACACCGGCGAGACCGTCGCCGTGATCGACGCGGGCTACGGCGCGACTGCCGAGCTCGCCGTCGGGGACACGATCGACGTCGGGGGTACGGAGTTCGAGATCGTCGGCACCGTCTCGTCGACCTCGGCCGAGGCGGCGACCGCCGCGAACGTCTACATCCCCCTCGACCTCGCCCAGTCGATCTCGGGCGAGGAGGGCATGATCTCGAGCATCTCGGTGCAGGCCGAGTCCGCCGACGGCATCGACGCGCTGCAGTCCGAGATCGAGGCGACGCTGCCGGATGCCACGGTGTCGACGCAGTCCGACCTCGCTGCCTCCGTCTCGGGCTCCTTGGCGAGCGCGTCGAGCCTCATCTCGAACCTCGGGCTGTGGGTCTCGCTCGCGGTGCTCGTCGCGGCGTTCCTGATCGCCGTCCTCTTCACCATCCAGGGCGTCACCCGCCGCACCCGCGAGTTCGGAACCCTGAAGGCGATCGGCTGGTCGAACGGCCGCATCGTCGGCCAGGTCGCCGGCGAGTCGCTCGTGCAGGGCCTGATCGGCGGTGCCGTCGGGCTCGTGCTCGGCCTCGCCGGCATCTGGGCGGTGAACCTCATCGCCCCGACGATCGGCGGCAGCGCCGGCTCCGAAGTCGTCGCGGGCGGCCCCGGCGGCGGTGAGGTGGTCATGCGGGGCGGCGGCCCCGGCGGCGGCTTCGCCGGCGCGGTGCAATCGGCCGCGTCATCCGCGGAGGTCGTGCTGCACGCCCCCGTCACCGTCAGCGTCATCGTGATCGCCATCGGACTCGCGATCTTCGGCGGCCTCGTCGCCGGCGCGTTCGGCGGATGGCGCGCCTCGAAGCTGCGCCCCGCCGAAGCCCTCCGCAGCGTCGCGTGACGACCGAACCCCCAACGACGAAAGGAACCAGCATGTACACGCTCGAACACGTCTCGAAGACCTACGCGCAGTCCAAGCGCCGCGTCACCGCACTGCAGGATGTCTCCCTGACGATCCCGAAGGGCCAGCTCGTCGCGATCCAGGGGCCGACCGGCGGCGGCAAGTCGACCCTCCTGCAGATGCTCGGCGCGCTCGACCGGCCGAGCACCGGGCGCGTCGCGCTCGGCGAGGCCGAGCTCTCGCACCTTCCGGATCGGAAGCTCGCCGGCATCAGGGCGAAGGAGATCGGGTTCGTCTTCCAGGGCTTCAACCTGATTCCCACGCTCACCGCGCTCGAGAACGTCGAGACGGCGCTCGAGCCGCTCGGAGCGCCGGCCGAGGAGCGGCGTCGCCGCGCGATCGAAGCGCTCGAGTCGGTGGGCCTCGGCGACCGCGGGGGCCACGTTCCGAGCGAGCTGTCGGGCGGTCAGCAGCAGCGCGTCGCGATCGCACGGGCCCTCGTGAAGGAGCCCGACGTGCTGCTCGCCGACGAACCGACCGGCAACCTCGACGAGCAGACCCGCGACGACATCATGGACCTGCTCGAGGGGCTCTGGCGCGACCGCGGGCTCACGCTCATCGTCGTGACGCACGACTCGGCGGTCGCGAAGCGGGCCGAACGTCGCCTGCACATCAGGAACGGGACCGTGACCGAGCGCTGAGCACGGGAGCGAACGAGCGGATGACGCGACCACTCCGGTCGCGGCATCCGCTCGCCTGACCTCGATGGTGTTGTTCCCTCGGCCGATTCGACGACGCCCGATGCCGCCGCACGCCGATTCCGCCGGAATCGCGCGCTCGATCGGCGGCTTCGGAGCATCCGCGCCTACGGTTGATGGAGTGAACCCGCAGCCCGAACGCCCCACCCGCGAGATCTACCTGCGGCGGCGCATCATCGTGGGCGGATCAGCTCTCGTCGCGGTCGCGCTCATCGCCTGGCTCGTCTTCGCGATCGTGGCCGCGGCCATCGCTGCTGCCGCACCCACCGGGCCCGGAACGCAGGGAGGCGACGGCAGCCACCCGAACGAGGCGGCGCTCGAGCTCGATCCCGAGCTGCCGGCGCCCGTTCTCAGCCAACTCGAGTACGTGCGCGAGCGATGGGACGCCGACTCGAGCGAGCGGTACGGGGTGCTCGGCGTCGACGACTGCGTGAACTTCACCTCCCAGTCCCTCATCGAGCGCGGCTGGGAGGTCGACGACGAGTGGTGGTATTCGGAGGACGGAGACGCCTACGCCCACTCCCCCGCATGGCGCTCGTCGACGCTCTTCCGCGACTACCTCGCCTCCCATCCCGAACGGGCGACGGCACTGTCCGACGCGCAGCGCGCGAGGGTGAAGCCCGGCGACATCGTGCAGTTCGACTGGGACGACTCGGGCGACCGCGATCACACGGCCATCGTCACCGCGGTCCGCGAGGGCGACGACGGGCGGATCGACGTGTACTACGGCGGGCACACCGATGCGACGTGGGATCGCTCGGTCGACGACCACCCGAAGCATCCCGAGACGAAGGTCTTCTACTGGAGCGTCGCGGACTGAGCCGCCTGCCGCAGCAGCCCGCCTCGACGCCGCCGTTCGGGTGTTGCACAGGCGGCGTTCCGTACGGTTGACATCGATGTCAACCTCCCCCGAGCCCCGTGAATCCCGCCGCCGTCGCACCCTGGTCGCCGTCGGCATCGCCTCCGCAGTCCTCGTCGCGGGCGGGGCGACCATCGCCTGGTCGGTCGCACAGCAGGCGGCCGGCGCGGGCGGGGCGAACGGTGCCGCCGACATCGTGAACGCGAGTGGCGACGACGGGCGCGAGGCATCCGCAGCCGACACCGAGGTCGCCGACTTCTCGGCCTACTCCGACGGTGTCGCCGCCCAGCTCTCCTACGCGTTCGAGCACTGGGGCGACACCGAGAGCGACACCTACGGCTACCTCGACGAGAACGACTGCGTGAACTTCACGAGCCAGACGCTGCTCGCCAGGGGCTGGGTCGAAGACGACGAGTGGTGGTACGACGGCTCGGGCGACGCGTACGCGAGCGCCGACGCCTGGATCAGCTCGACCGCCATGCACGACTACCTCGAGGAGCACCCCGAGCGGGCGACGGCGCTCACCGACGACGAGCGCTCGTCGGTGAAGGTCGGCGACGTCGTGCAGTTCGACTGGGACGATTCGGGCGACCGCGACCACACCGGCATCGTGACCTCGGTCGAGACGGAAGCCGACGGGTCGATCACGATCCGCTACGCGGGCCACACCGACCCCACGTGGGACCGCTCGGTGGACTGGGCGATCACCGAACTGCACCCCGGCGGCGTCGCGTATTACTGGAGCATTCCCGAATAGTCGAGGTCGGGCATGCGCAGTCCGGCCTGCAGCAGGCCGATGAACGCGGCGAGCACGAGCGAGTTGACCACGACGGTCAACCAGAACGCCCGACGGAAGCTGCGCTTGCGCGTCTTGTGACGGAAGAGCTGCTGGGCGACGAGCGCACCCGGCCAGCCGCCGACGACGCCCACAGTGAGCAGCACCGACTCCGAGGTCCGCGGCGCACCGCGCTTCGCCGCCCGCTTGTCGAGGCCGTAGGCGACGACGGCGACGATGCTCACCACGCCGTACGACGCCGGAACCCACCAGGGCAGGCCGGCGGCCACGACGGCGACCGCGAGCGCCGCCGCGAAGACCGCGAGCACGGTCCAGCTCAGCGCCGACGGCAGCGGCCGTGAGAAGTCCCGATCGTGGCGGCGGGGCGGGTTCGGGGCGAGGCGCACAGGCCCGATCGTACGTGTTCCGCTACTGGTTCGAGAAGGCCGCGTCGAACGAGGCGGTCGGCTTCGGCCAGAGCAGCGAGCGGATGAACCCGACCGCCTCCGCTGCACCGTGCAGGCGGTCCATGCCCGCATCCTCCCACTCGACCGAGATCGGTCCGGCGTAGCCGATCGCGTCGAGCGCGCGGAACGAGTCCTCCCACGGCACATCCCCGTGCCCGGTCGAGACGAAGTCCCAGCCGCGACGCGGGTCACCCCACGGCAGGTGCGAGCCGAGCACGCCCGCACGGCCGTTCGCCGGGCGCATCCGCGTGTCCTTGCAGTCGACGTGGTAGATGCGGTCCTTGAAGTCCCAGATGAAGCCCACGGGGTCGATGTTCTGCCACATCATGTGCGACGGGTCCCAGTTGAACCCGAACGCCTCCCGGTGCCCGATCGCCTCGAGCGTGCGCACCGAGCTCCAGTAGTCGTACGCGATCTCCGACGGGTGCACCTCGTGCGCGAACCGCACGCCCTCGGCGTCGAACACGTCGAGGATCGGGTTCCAGCGCGCCGCGAAGTCCTCGAAGCCGGCGTCGATCACCGAGGCGGGCACGGGCGGGAACATCGCGACGTACGGCCAGATCGACGAGCCGGTGAATCCGACGACGGTGTCGACGCCGAGCGCCCGGGCCACGCGCGCCGAGCGCTTCATGTCCTCGGCTGCGCGCTGCCTGACCCCCTCCGCGTCGCCGTCGCCCCAGGTGTACGGGCGCACGATCGCCTCGTGACGGAAGTCGATGGGCGCGTCGCACACGGCCTGCCCCGTCAGGTGGTTCGAGATCGCGAAGACCGCCAGCCCGTGGCGCTCGAGGATCTCGCGGCGCTCGTCGAGGTAGCCGGGCTCCTCCTCGGCGCGCTTCAGGTCGAGGTGGTCGCCCGAGCATGCGATCTCGAGGCCGTCGTAGCCCCATTCCGCCGCGAGGCGCGCGACCTCGGCGAACGGCAGGTCGGCCCACTGCCCCGTGAAGAGGGTCACCGGGCGGGTGGCGGGCGCCGCGGCATCCGTCTCTGCTGGCTGCTGCTCGGTCATGCTCGCTCCCGTTCGTCTTGGAGGGCGGTCAGGTAGCGGATGCTCCGCGCCGCCAGTTCGTCTTGCGATGCGGCGAGGGGCCGCCACACCGATGCGGCGACCGCGATCGTGTCGTTGTCGCCCGTGAAGCTCTCGAGGCCGAGCGGTCCGGAGTAGCCGACGTCGTCGAGGGCGTCGAGGAAGGCCGGCCAGTCGATGTGGTCGTCGCCCACTGCGCCGCGGTCGTTGCCGCAGACCTGCACGTAGGCGAGGTGCTCGCCCGCGAGCCGGATCGCGTCGCCCACGTGCCGCTCCTCGATGTTCAGGTGGTAGCTGTCGAGGGCGAGCCCCAGCCCGGGGCCGAGGAGCGGACCGAGCGCCTCGAGCGCCTGCTCGACGGTGTTGACGAGGCTCGTCTCGTAGCGGTTCAGCGGCTCGATCGCGAGGCGGATGCCGCTGCGCTCCGCCGCCCGCACGACCGGGCCGAGGCTGCCCTGCAGCTCGCGGTACCGGGCAGCGCGCTCCTCGGCGTCCATGCGCCAGGTGCGCCCGGTCGCGGCGGTGAAGGGGCCGGCGACCACGCGCGCGCCGAGCCGCTCGGCGACGCCGAGGCAGTGCACGAGGTAGTTCTGGGTGGCGACGATCTCGGAGCCCGGCGCCGCGATGAGGTTGCGGCCGGGGCCCATCGCGCCGATCACCACGGGGGCGAGCCGATGCTCGCGAAGCACGTCGGCCGCGGTATCGGGAGACCAGTCGCCCGGCGACTCGACCGGCAGCTCGATCGCGCCGAAGCCCATGCCGGCGGCCTTCGCGGCGAGTTCGGCGAGCGAGTCGTCGCCGAGCGGCGAGGTCCAGACCCAGGTGTTGACGCCGATGATGCGGCGCATGCTGCCTCCTTGCGAGCGTGCGGTCGAACGTGCGGCCGGGGGGGGGCGGGGGGCCCCCCCCCCCCCCCCCCCCAACGCCGGCCAGCGCGCCCCCCGCACGGCGAACCCGCGCCAGCCCC
>NZ_JBHJPN010000003.1:0-231680 GCF_042262385.1 Agromyces sp. NPDC056389 | reverse complement strand
CCGCGCGGCGCGCCCCACCCCACGGTGTTCCCGCCGTTGTGCGGGCGAAGGCTGCCACGTGGCGCGGGGGCGGGCTACGGGGGGGCGGGGCGGCGCGGGGGCCCCGCCCCCCCCCGACCAGATTAGGCGGTCATTCGCTCACCCTTACGGGATCACGCGCTCCTGCCAGATCTGCGGGTAGCCCGGCAGGTCCTCGCCGCCGAACTTGGCGTAGTGGCCGTCGGGCATGCCGTCGTTCGCCTCGAGGTACTGGTCGACCTCTTCAGCGGTGATCGGCGACTGCGGCAGCACCCACTCCTTCGGGATCTCCTCGCCCGCGAAGATCTTCTGCGCGGCGAGCAGCGGCGTGCGCCACTGGAAGTTGGAGTACACCGGTGCAAGACCCGTGAGCCCCGTCTCCTTCCACTTGCGCAGGAAGCTCATCTCGTCTTCGCCCGTCATCACGGGGTAGTCGACGCCGGCGTCCTCGAACGCCTCGATGGCGGCGACGGCGCCGTCACCGGCGTCCATCCAGATGCCGTCGACATCGCCCTTTGCGAGCTCGTCGGAGATGATCTTCTTGATCTCGGCGGGGTCGGCTCCCGTGAAGTAGTCGACCGCCTCGATGTCGTTCTCCGAGAAGAGCTTCTCGGCCGCGGCCCAGCGCTGTTCGAGCACGTCGACGCCCGGGAGGATCCGGAGCGCCACGACCTTCGATCCCGGTTCGAGCTCCTCGATCAGGAACTCGGCCGTGTCGATGCCCCACGCGAATCCGCCGATGGGGTGGATGAACGTGACGGGGCAGTCGGTCTGCACGCCGCGGTCGAAGACCACGACGGGCTTCCCGGTGTCGCACGCACGCTCGACGGCCGGGGTCATGGCCGCCGTGGAGTTCGGCGAGATGATGAAGATGTCGCAGTTGCCTTCGTTGATGAAGTAGTCGATGTCGGCGATCTGCGTGTCATCGGAGTCCTGCGCGTCGCGGGTCTCCATCTCGCTGATCACGCCGGCCTCCTGCAGCACCTGCAACTGCTGGTTCATCGTGATCCAGCCCGTCTGGCGCCACGGGTTCGAGATCGAGGCGTTCGCGAAGCACGCCTTCTTCGCCCCGGTGCCCGCGTACGCCGACGTGTCGGTCATCTCGGCGTTGATGTACTGCAGCCACGGCTGCCCCTCTGGCCCTTCGGGCACGACGGACCGCTCGGCGTACTGCTTGTCGTAGAGCTCCTGGTCGAACCACTCGACCGCTTCCTCCGTGGCTCCGGCGTCATCCGACGGCGCGGCCACGTTGGGATCGGTGGTACATCCGGCCAGTGCGATCAGCGCGAGAGCGCCGACCATGGCGGATGCCACTGCATACCTGCGTCGCATCACGAACCTCCCTTGGTTTCGTTGTCAGCCCTCTGCGTCGAGGGAATGGGTGCAGGGCGAGCGGATGCCGCGGCATCCTGCTCCTCCGCCGGTGCCGGCGAAGTCTGGGTCGCCGAGGTCGGCGAGTTCTGGGTCGCCGGACTCGGCGAGTCGGGCTCCGGTGCGACCGGTGCCTCGAGGGCGCGGCCCTTGCGGCGGGCGCGCACGGTGGTCGCGGCGTACGCGACGGCGATGATGATGATCGCGCCCTGCACCGCGTCGCGGTAGGTCGACGGCACCCCGGCGAAGTTCAGCAGCGTGAAGAGCGCCTCGAGGGCGAAGGCGCCCGCCGCCGCCGCGACGACCCAGCCGCGACCGCCGCCGAGCACGACGCCGCCGAGCACGACCGCCGTGATCGCGGTGAACTCGTAGCCGCGACCGACGCTCGGGTGCACGCCGGCGTATCCGACGAGGAGCACGCCCGCGACGGTCGCCGAGAGGGAGGAGATCACGAAGGTCGACGTCTTGACCCACCAGTTGCGTGCGCCGGAGTACCGCGCGGTCGTCGGGTTGTCGCCGAGGGCGATGATCGTACGGCCGAACGGGCGACGGGCGAACCAGACCGCGATGAGGAGCACGACCACCAGCACCACGACCGACCACGGCAGGATCTCGATGACGGGCAGGCCCCTGATGCCGCCGCGGCCGATCTCGCGGAAGCCGTCGGCGGGGTTGCCGGTGGCGGCGCCGCCGGTCCAGTAGAGGGTCGCGCCGAGCAGGGCCAGCATCATGCCGAGGGTGGCGATGAAGCTCGGCACCTTGAGCAGGGTGACGATGAGGCCGTTGACGAGCCCGATGAACGCACCGAACGCGAGCATGAAGACGAGCACGGGCAGCGACTTCGCTTCGTCCTGGCCGATGAGGTTGCCGGCGATCACGACCTGCGCGGTGACGACGGAGCCCATCGACAGGTCGAACTCGCCGCCGACGATCACGAAGTACTGGCCGATCGCGACGATCGCGACGGGCGCGACGCGCTGCACGAAGCGGATGAACTGCGACGGTTCGGCGAACGACGGGTTCAGCACGGTGATCGCGACGAGGAGCACGATGAGGAGCAGGAAGACGGCGCCCCGGGGGCTCACGAGCGTGCGGGCGAAGCCGGCGAGCCGCTGGCCCGCCGTGGGCTGCGCAGTGGTCACGGCGCTCATGCGGATGCCTCCTTCTCGTGCTCGACGGCGGGCGGCGGCGCACTCCGGTCCGCCGGCCTTTCGGGCGCTGCGGCCCCGGTGCCGAAGCGCGGCCTCCTGCGATCGAGCGAGCGACTCGTGTAGACGGCGACCGCCGCGACGATGACGACCCCGCGAACGACGTCCTTCAGGAACGGGTTCACCTGCATGACGCTCATGACGTTGTCGACGACCGCGAAGATCGCGACGCCGCCGATGGTGCCCCAGATCGAGCCCCGGCCACCCATGAGCAGGGTGCCGCCGAGCACGACCGCGGCGATCGAGAGCAGGTCGTACCCGCCCTGGATGCCGACCGTGGGGCTGCCGACGCCGAGCCGGCTCGCGAGCAGGAGTCCGGCGAGCGCTGCGGTGATCGAGCACAGCACGTGGGCGACGATGACGGGGCGCGCCGTGCGGATGCCCGAGAGACGCGCGACCTGCTCGTTGCCGCCGACGGCGAACATGTGGTTGCCGGTGCGGGTGCGGGCGAGGAAGAACGCCCCGGCGAGGGCGACGACGAGCATGATGAGCGTCGACACCGGCACCGGCCCGACGCCGGTCGCCCCGATCAGCTGGAACTCCCACGGCACCTGGCCGCTCGTGCCCTTGTAGTTCGTGTCGAGGTAGCCCTTGATGATCAGCCCGGTGCCGAGGGTCGCGATGAAGCCGTTGACCTTGAGCTTCGTGACGATCAGGCCGTTGGCGAGGCCGATGAGGGCCGCGACGACGAGCACCGCGAGCACCGCGATCGGGATGTTCACGGGGTTGCCCGCCATCAGGTCGGCGGCGATGAGGCTCGAGAGGCTGATGACGTAGGGCACCGAGAGGTCGAGCGATGCGCACAGGATCACGAGCGTCTGGCCGATGGCGACGAAGCCGAGCACGCTCATGCCGGTGAGGATGTCGCGGATGTTGCCGGCGCTGAAGAAGTTGCGCCCGACGCTCGCGACGAGGATCGCGCCGATGATGATGACGCCCACGAGCGCGATGCCGACGATCAGGCTCGCGTCGAGGCGGCGACGGCGCCCGCGGCGAGCGGATGTCGCGGTCGCGGCGCTCATCGTCCGGCCTCCTCTTCGGGGAGGTCTGCGGTTCCGACGACCCTCGAGCCGCCGACCTTGAGCGTGCCGGTCGCTGCGGAGAGGATCGTGGCCTCGTCGCTGCGCGCCGGCAGCTCGGCCGACGCGCGACCGTCGTGCATGACGACGATGCGGTCCGACATGCCGATGACCTCCGGCAGTTCCGAGGAGATCATGAGGATGGCGACCCCTTCCTTCGCGAGCCGTCGCATGAGCGTGTAGACGGCGACCTTCGCGCCGACGTCGATGCCCCGCGTCGGCTCGTCGAGCAGCACGACGCGCGGCTTCGTGGCGAGCCATTTCGCGAGCACGACCTTCTGCTGGTTGCCGCCCGAGAGGTACTGCACCTCCTGGTCGACGCCGCGGGAGGACACCTCGAGCGAGGAGAGCACGCCCGGCAGCTCCCGGCGCGCCTCCTTCGTGCGACGCGCGAACACCGAGCGGATGACGAGCAGCGCGTTGTCGCCGACCGACTGGTTCAAGGCGAGGCCCTGGGCCTTGCGGTCCTCGGTGATGAGGGCGACGCCCGCCTTCACAGCCTGCCGCGCCGAGGTCATTCGAACGGGCCGGCCGTCGAGTCGGAGCTCGCCACGGGTGAACGGGTCGATGCCGAAGAGCGCCTCGACGAGCTCGGTGCGGCCAGAGCCCTGCAGGCCCGCGACCCCGACGATCTCGCCCGCCCGCAGTTCGAGGTCGACGCCGTCGACGTAGGCATTGCCCGCGCCGCGGAGCTCGAGTCGCGGCTCCCCCACGACCGTGCCCTCCTCTGCAGCCGGGAAGTAGGCCGAGATCGGGCGGCCGACCATGCGGCGCACGAGTTCGTCGGTGTCGAGCTCGGCGGCCGGTCCGCTCGAGACGAGCGCGCCGTCCTTCAGCACGGTGATCGTGTCGCAGAGGTCGAAGATCTCCTTCAGCCGGTGCGAGACGTAGACGATCGCGACACCGCGCTCGGAGAGCCGGCGCACGATCGTGTAGAGCAGTTCGACCTCGTGGTCCGCCAGGGCGGCCGTCGGCTCGTCCATCTGGATCACGCGGGCGTCGACCGAGAGCGCCTTCACGATCTCGACGATCTGCTGCTCGGCGACGGTGAGCGTGCGCACCGGGGCATCCGCCTCGATCGTGTCGATGCCGAGGTCGGCGAGCAGCGCGCGCGTCTCGGCGAGCATCGCCTTCCGGTCGACGAGACCGCGGCGCTTCGGCTCGCGGCCGAGGAACACGTTCTGCGCGACCGTGCGCTCGGGCAGGAGGTTGAACTCCTGGAAGACGGTGGCGAGCCCCGCCCGCGCGGCCTCGACGGGGTGGTTGAACGCCACCTCGGAGCCGCCGAGCGTGATGCTGCCGGCGTCGCGCTCGTACACGCCCGCGAGGATCTTCATGAACGTCGACTTGCCTGCGCCGTTCTCGCCGACGAGGCCGTGCACCTCCCCGGGGTGGAGCGTGAGCCCGACCCCGCGCAGCACGGTGACGCCGAAGAACGACTTCTCGAGCCCGGTGGCCACGAGCACCGGCTCGCCCTCGAGTACTGCGCTGCGGCCGGCTCGTGCCTGCGGCTGATCCGCGGTCATGCCGCCACCTCCACCCAATTGCCGCTCGCGGCGCTCGCGAGCACGGCCTCGGTCACGCGCACCGCGCGCAGCCCGTCGTCGAATCGAGGCAGCCCCTCGGGAGCCGCGCCGCCGATCGCCGCGTAGGCGTCGGCGACGAAGGCGTTGAAGGCGTCCTGATAGCCCATCGGATGCCCCGCGGGCACGAGCGACAGCCGTGCCGCGTCGCCGTCGAGCCGCGCCGGGTCGCGTTCGATGATGCTGGAGGCGTCGGTGCGGCCGAGCCACAGGGTGTCGGGGCGCTCCTGCTCGAAGCGCACGCTCGCCTCCGTACCGGCGAGTTCGATCGAGAGGGCGTTCTTCCGCCCGGGGGCGACCTGCGACACGAGCAGGGTTCCGACGGCCCCCGATGCCAGCTCGACGACGACGGCGACGAGGTCTTCGGTCGCGATGTCGTCGTGCCTGGCACGCGCGTCGTAGACCGTGCGCGTCGTGGCGTTCAGCCGGACGATGCGCTCGCCCGAGACGAACTCGAGCAGGTCGACGAGGTGCGAGCCGATGTCGGCGAATGCCCGCGACGGGCCGCCGAGCGCTGTGTCGACGCGCCAGTCGTCGTCGTGCGGAGCGGCGAGCCAGTCCTGCAGGTACGCACCCTGCACGCTGAGCAGGCGCCCCGTCTCACCGCGGGCGACGCGGGCTCGCGCCTCGCGCGCCATCGGGTGGAACCGGTAGACGAAGGGCACCGCTGCCACGAGACCGCGCTCGTCGGCGAGCGCCGCGAGCGCCGCGGCGTCGGCCGCCGAGGTCGCGAGGGGCTTCTCGCAGATCACGTGCTTGCCCGCCTCGAGCGCCGCGTGCGCGATCGCCGCGTGCGTCGTGTTCGGCGTGCACACGTGCACGACGTCGATGTCGGGATCGGCGAGCAGTTCGTCGAGCGAATCGAAGGCCGTGGCGAAGCCGAGGCGCTGCGCCGCGTCACGAGCTCGCACGGCGGAGGAGGAAGCACCGCCCATGAGCTCGGCCCTGGCCGCGCGAGCGGCCCGGGAATGCACAGTGGCCATGAATCCGCCGCCGACGAAGCCGGCACGTATCGTGCGGGCTGGGGCGATGACGTCCGTTGTCATGGTCGCCATGCTGACACACTCCCTGCACCTTTTGCTAGTCCTTCGTCAAAAGTTGCCGGAGTCGTTACATCTTCGAGATTCAGCGACAAGAGAAGGTGGTGTGCTTTACTCAGTGCATGGTCGACATCAGCCGAGGCTCGGCACTCGGCGCCTCGGGGGCGAGCGAACTCTTCCAGTTGCTCCGCGACGGCGCTCCGCGCACGCGCGCCTCGCTCGCCGCGAGCACCGGACTCGCGCGCTCGACCATCGCCGCCCGCGTCGACGAGCTCATGGAGCTCGGCCTCGTCTCCCCGGTGGCCGACGCCGCCTCGACCGGCGGCAGGCCGCCGTCGCAGTTCGCACTGAACCCCGCCGCGAGGATCGTGCTCGCCGCCGACCTCGGCGCCTCGCACGCGACCGTCGCCGTCACCGACCTCACCGGCACCGTGCTCGCCGAGCAGGGCGAGCACCTCGACATCGCGCAGGGCCCAGAGGCCGTGCTCGGCCGCATGGTCGAGATGGGCCTCGCCCTCATCGACGGCCTCGGCCGAGATCGCCGTGACCTCGCGGCGATCGGCATCGGCGTGCCCGGCCCGGTCGAGCACTCCTCGGGGCGCCCGGTCAATCCGCCGATCATGCCCGGATGGGACCGATTCGACGTGCCGGGCTGGGTGCAGCAGCATCTCGAGGTGCCCGTGCTCGTCGACAACGACGTCAACATCATGGCGCTCGGCGAGCGCGCGCTCGCGTGGCCGCAGGTCGAGCACCTCATGTTCGTGAAGGTCGCGACGGGCATCGGCTCGGGCATCATCTCCGGCGGGCTCCTGCAGCGCGGGGCCCAGGGCATCGCCGGCGACATCGGCCACGTGCGGGTCGCGCGCGGCAGCGACGTGCCCTGCCATTGCGGCAACCGCGGATGCCTCGAGGCCCTCGCCTCGGGCCCGGCGATCGCCCGTGCACTGCGCGAGCAGGGCATCGAGGCGAACACGAGCAACGATGTCGTCGAACTCGTCAAGCGCGGGGACATCGATGCGATCCAGGCCGTCCGACAGGCCGGCCGCGACATCGGCGAGGTGCTGACCGCCTGCGTGAGCCTCGTCAACCCGTCGGTCGTCGCGATCGGCGGCTCGATGGCGAGGGCCGGTGAGCACCTCATCGCCGGGGTTCGCGAGGTCGTGTACACCCGCTCGATGCCGCTCGCGACCGAGCACCTCGCGATCGTGCAGTCGGCCGCCGCCGAGAACGCCGCGGTGCTCGGAGCGAGCATGCTCGCGATCCACCACGTGCTCTCGCCCGAGGGCATCGACGCGCTCGCGGCGCGCTGACCGACCGCGCACACGCGCGCCCGCCTCGGCCCGCTGACAGGCCGGAGGGGTACGCTCGAGGGGTGCCCGACACCCCCTTCGCCCTCTTCGATCTCGAGGGTGCGGCGACGGCCGTCGCGGTCGACGAGCGCCCGCGGCATCCGTCGTTCGCCCGCTTCGATCTCGAGGGTGCGGCGACGGCCGTCGCGGTCGACGAGCGCCCGCGGCATCCGTGCCATTCGCGTGTCGTCGCCGATTCGAGCGACCGGGTCGCCTGGCTCAGGGCCCGCTCCCGCGGCATCACCGCGACGGATGCCGCGAAGCTCGCCTCCTTCGCCTCGGTGCGCTCCGCGGCATGGGAGAAGCGCAACGGCAGCTCGTTCGGCGGCAGCCGCTACACCGATCACGGCAAGGAGCGCGAGCCCGTCATCGCCGAGTGGGCGCGCCGCACGCACGACATCGAGCCGTCGAGCCTGCTCTTCCACGCCGAGCACGAGCGACGCCACCTCGCCACGCCCGACGGCCTGCGGGTGACGTCCACCGGCGTGCTCGAACTCTGCGAGATCAAGACGACCTCTCGCGCCTGGCGCGGCATCCCCCGCGGCTACCTCCGCCAGGTGTGGTGGCAGCAGTACGTGCTCGGCGCCGAGCGCACGCTCGTGGTGTGGGAGCAGCACGACGATTTCGTTCCCATTCGCGACGAGCCCGAGTACCGTTGGGTCGATCGCGACGACGACCAGATCGCGATCCTCGTGAGGCTGGCCGACGAGCTCATCGCCGAGCTCGGCGGACGACGCACGTGATGCCAGAGCCCCGTCGCACGATGCACCATCAGCACGACCGCGCACAGCCCCCGCGTTCCCCACTGCCGGGAGGTTCCCCCAGATGACGACCGTTCTCCTGCACGGCCTCGGCGCCGACCGACGCCAGCCGCTCGACCTGTTCACGCCCGCGGTGCACGCCGCGGTCGGCATCGACGAGCTCATCGTCGCGCCCGACATCCGCGCACACGGCGGGTTCCTCAGCGTCGGCGACCCGGCCGACTTCGGCTTCGACCGGCTCGCGGTGGAGGTCGCCGCAGCGGTGCGGGAGGCGATCGACGATGCGGGCGGGCCGTCGCCCGAGGCATCCGCTCCGCTCACGATCGTTGGCATCTCGCTCGGCGCCGCGCTCGCACTCCGCATCGCGCTCGACGACCTCCTGCCCATCGAACGCGCGGTGTTCGTGCGGCCGTCGTTCAGCGACCGGTCGCTCCCCGACAACCTGCGCGTCTTCCCGGTCATCGGCCAGATCCTCGCCGACGCCGGCCCTGCGGGCGCCGACGAGTTCCGCGAGCGGGCGATCTTCCAGCACGTCGTGGCCGCGTCGCCCGCTGCCGGCCGCGGCCTGCTGACGCAGTTCATGGCCCCCGACGCCGCGCGCCGGGCGATGCGGCTCGTCGAGATCCCGCGCAACCGCGCGTTCCGCGACGACGCCGAGCTCGCTGAGCTCGAGCCCCGCGGCATCCGCTCGCTCGTCATCGGGGCGCCGCGCGACCCCGTGCATCCGTACGCCCTCGCCGAGCGGTGGGCCGCCGGCCTCAAGGCGCCCCTCGTCGAGCTGCCCGCGCGTGACGACGGGCTGCCGGTGCAGACGGCGCTGCTGCGCGAGGGCACCGCGCGCTGGCTCCAGCACACGCGCGCCTGACCCGGCCCTCGGAGCTCAGCGCCGCGGCTGGAGTTGGCCCGCGAGCAGCCGGTCGAGGATGGACCCGGCAGGCACCGCGTCGGGGTCGTACTTGTAGCTGAGCTTCTGCACGAGTGCCGCGCCCAGGATGAGGGCGACCTCGTCGGCGTCGTACGGTCGCAGCATCGCGAGCTGGAGCAGGTGGCTCGGAACGGTGCTGCGCCTCGGCATCGCGCGAGCGATGCGCCGGGCTCCTGCGTCGAGCGAGACGATCGCCGTGAACAGCCGGTGGTACAGGAAGTAGTCGGGCAGTTCGTCGCGCTCGCGCCACCAGGCCTCGAGTGCGGCGCGCTGCAGGGCGATGAGCCGGTTGCCCGGCCGCGCGACGATGAACCAGTTCGAGATCTCGTTGGCCGCCCAGCGGAGGTAGAACGAACCGGCATCGAGCAGCGGCTCGACCTTCGGCGTCAGCGGCTCGGGCACGAACGCCGTCGCATCGACCCAGATGCCGCCGTGCCGTTCGAGCAGCGACACGCGGATGAGGTCGGAGCGCTGCGCCGGTCGGTGCGCCAGCCGCTCCTCGATGACCGCGGGAAGCCGCACGAACTCGGAGACGGTCTCTGCGTCGAGCACGCGCGCCTCGGGGTGCACGCGCCGCAACTGGGCGAGGCAGGCCCGCACGAGCGCCGGCGCGCTCGCCTCGGGGCCGTCCCAGTAGCTCCAGACCGGGAGCGGTTCGCCATCGAGCACCACGGTGCGGTCGAGTGCCGCGTCAGCCTGCGCCTGGAGGTCGGCGAGATGCGACTCGACGAACGCGCGCGCCTCGAACGCGGCGCGAGCGGATGCCGCCGGATCGATCGTCGGGGCGAAGTACTCCTGCGCGCGGCGCAACTGCACGCGGAGTCGACCGAGCGGATCGGTCGCGTCGCCGTTCGAGACGCCCGTCATCGCTCGCCCCGGCTCACGCCGGCGCGGCCTCCTCGGAGACGGCGCGGTACGGCCAGCCGGCTCGGCTGATGCCGAGGATGCCCGCGCCGACGAGCAGGATGAAGGAGGCGATCGCGATCACGTAGACCGTGACCCCGTCGTAGCCGACGCCCGGCTCGATGGCGGGGTCGAGGAACGGGTACGGGTACCAGCCGATGACCGCGCCGCGGATCATCGTGTAGACCACCCAGACGATCGGCACGATCGCGATGGTCCAGATGCGCTTCCACGCGATCGGTCGGCGACCGGGTGCGAGCACCCAATCGAGCACGACGTAGAGCGGAGCCCAGACGTGGAGGATCTCGTTCGACCACGGCAGGGTCGTCGCCTGGTCGAGCGAGATGTCGCGCAGCAGCAGGTTGTAGACGACGAACGTCGTCGCCATGTAGGTCACGACCGAGGCCCGGGTGAGGTTGTACCAGTCGGGATCGTCCGCTCCGCGGACGGCGTACCAGGCGCCGATCAGCAGCACGATCGCCGAGAGCGCATTCGAGAGGATCGTGAAGAAGCTCAGGAAGTTGATGACGAACAGGCCCGGATTCGGCAGCATCGACAGGCTCGTCGCGAACTGGGCGACGATCGCGGTGATGATGCCGGCGGCCGCCGCGATCCTGATGATGCCCCAGACGGTCCGCATGCGCTCTCCCCGTGGTGTGCTCGCCACCGGAGACTCGGCGGTCGGTGCGATCATAGCGAGGACGGGTACGGTGCGAAGTGCAATCTCGGGAGGGTGTGTCGATGCGGGCATTGGTGATCGATCAGACGGGCGGAGCCGATGAGCTCCACATCGCCGAAGTGCCCGACCCCATCCGCATCAGCGACGAGGTCGTCGTGCGGGTCGTCGCGGCCGGCGTGAACCCGATCGATGCGAAGACCCGGTCGGGGCGCGGAGTCTCCCGAGCAATCCCCTCGTACCCCGCGGTGCTCGGTGGCGACTTCGCCGGAGTCGTCGAGTCGGTGCCCTACTCGGCGCATCCGCTCCAGCCCGGCGACCGGGTCTACGGCATGGGGCGGGTGCCGAGACTCGGCGGCAGCTACGCCGAACTCATCTCGGTGAGCTCGATGAGCCTCACCCGCATGCCCGCGACGCTCTCGTTCGCCGAGGCGGCCGCGGTGCCGCTCGCCGCCCTCACCGCATGGGGTGCGGTCGTCGACACGGCACGGGTCCACGACGGGCAGCGCGTGCTGATCCATGCCGGAGCGGGCGGCGTCGGCCATTTCGCGGTGCAGTTCGCCGCGTATTTCGGCGCGGTCGTCACGACCACGTGCTCCGCGAGCAACGCCGACTTCCTGCGCGACCTCGGCGCCAGGCGCGTCATCGACTACACGGCCGAGCGGTTCGAGGAGGTCGCGACCGACCAGGACGTCGTCATCGACCTGATCGGCAACGTGACGGATGCCACGGGCACCCGCTCGCTCGATTCGCTCCGCCAGGGCGGGCTGATCGTGACCGTGCCCACGGGCGCCTGGCCGACCATGGCCGAGGAGGCTGCGGCACGGGGCATCCGCTCGACCGGCTACACCGTCGCACCCGACGCCCGGACCCTCTCGGTGATCACGCGCCTGATCGACGACGGCGCCGTACGCGTGCACGTGGAGCGCGAGTTCCCGCTCGAGGACGGCGCGGCGGCGCACCGCCTGCTCGAGGCCGGGCACGTGCGCGGCAAGATCGTGCTGCGGGTCATCCCCGACCCGGCGTGACCCCTCAGCCCGCACGCGCGTCGAGGAGTGCGCTGCCGAGCTCGCTCCTGAGGTAGAGCACGCTGTGGCCGTACCTCGTCGACACGAGCAGCCCGGCATCACGGAGCACACGCAGATGCTGGTTGACGGCTGACGGCGTGACCCCGAAGCGCACGCCCAGCTCGGTCGACGAGGCGGGGTCGCCGAGCGCGGAGAGGAGGCTCGCCCGCGTCTCGCCGAGGATCGCGGCGACCGCGGCCGGGTTCGCGACGCGCTCGTTCTCCCAGAGCGCGCCCTGACCCCGCGCCGGGTACATGATCATCGGCGGCCCGTCTCCGACCGGCGCCGATCCGCGGCGCGTGAACATCGTCGGCACGAGGGTGAGCCCGAGTCCGTCGATCGGCTGCACCCGATCGGCCGGGTCGCGCAGCCGCACCGAGACGATGCCGCCCTCGTAGTCGACCGTCGACGAGATGCCGTTCAACATCGTCGAGAGGCCGCTCTGCGCGATCTGGCGGCCGCGATGCACGACGTCCGCCTCGAGCACGGCGCGCATTCGCGGCCAGTACGGCGCGAACGAGGCGTCCCAGAGCTCCTGCAGCGCGCGCACGATACGACGGACGGCGACCCGGGGCGACCCTTCGAACACGGCGGGCACGTGAC
Organism: Agromyces sp. NPDC056389; assembly: GCF_042262385.1. Taxonomy (NCBI): domain Bacteria; kingdom Bacillati; phylum Actinomycetota; class Actinomycetes; order Micrococcales; family Microbacteriaceae; genus Agromyces; species Agromyces sp. NPDC056389. The sequence goes on along the minus strand of NZ_JBHJPN010000003.1, from coordinate 219,097 downwards.
CGTGCACCGCGACGAGGTCGCCGATGAACGTCTCGGCCGGGGTCGCGAGCAGTTGCTCGAACTCGTCGTCGAGCCGAGTGAGCGGCGACTCGGGGCGGGGGTTCAGGAAGTCGGGGGTCCAGAGCCGATCGTCGATGAGACCGTCGAGCGCCTCGACGTCCAGGTCGGCCCGAGCCGCCTCGGTCCGACGCAGCCACGGCAACTGCAGCGGAAACCGCGCCGGGTCGTCGATCGCTCGCAGCGACAGGCCGAGCTCGCACAGCGGGGAGATGCCGAACCGCACGGCCGCGACATCGCCTTCATTCAGCACGTATCGCAACATGTAGCGAAACGCTACATCAATTTCACGCGCCAGATCGATCTGGGAGAACTGTACGAGTGAGCCCTACCTCCCCCGCGACACCTGACACCGGAACCGTGCCGACGATCGGCCCCGAGCACCCGGGCAAGCCGTCGCTCATCGCCCGCATCGCGGCATCCGTCTCGGATCCCGTGCTGCGCATCCTCGTCGGCGCGACCATGATCTCGCGCGTCGGCCGTGGCATCTTCCTCACCGTGACGGTGCTCTACTTCACCTTCATCGTCGGTCTCGCGCCGCACGAGGTCGCGATCGTGCTCTCGGCTGCCAGCGCGGCGGGCGTGATCGCAGCCCTCGGCGGCGGCTGGCTCGCCGACCGGTACAGCTCCAAGCGCCTCATCATCCTCTTCACGACCATCGAGGGCGTCGCCCTCATCGCCTACGTCTTCGCGGGCGACTTCGTCACGGCGCTCGTGATCGCCGTCGTCTGCGGCCTGTTCGAGCAGGGTGCCAACTCGACCCGCTCGGCGATCATCGCCCGGGCCTTCACCGGCGAGAGCCGGGTGCACGCCCGCGCCGTGCTCCGCGCCGTCACGAACGTCGCCATCGCCGTCGGCTCGGGATTCGGCGCCCTCGCCCTCGCGATCGGCACGGCCGAGGCCTACCGCGTGCTCATCGCGGGCGCCGGCGTGCTCTACCTGCTCGGCCTCATCCAGCTCGTGCGGCTGCCGTCGACGGTCGATGCTCCGGCGCGGAGGCGTGCGGCTCCCGTGACGACCGAGACCGGCTCCGTCGACGCCGAGGCGAGCGCCGAGGCGGCAGCTGCCGAGAAGCGGGCCTGGCGTCGGCACTCGCCGTGGCGCGACCCCCGCTACCTCGTGCTCACCGCGCTCAGCGCCGTGTTCGGCATGCAGTTCGGCGTCGCCGAGCTCGGCGTGCCGCTCTGGATCGCCCGGGAGACCACGGCGCCCGAAGCGGTCGTCGCGGCACTGCTCATCCTCAACACCGTGATCGTCGTGATCTTCCAGGTGCCGCTCTCGCGCGGCACCCACGACCTTCGCGTCGCGGCACGGGTGTCGGGCATCGCGGCCTGGCTCATGGCTGCCGCGTGCCTCGTGTACGCCTCGGCGGCGGGGCTCCCGATCGGCTTCGCCATCACCGTGCTCGTCGCCGCCGCGATCGTGCACGCCTTCGCCGAGGTGCTCTCGCAGGCCGGTGGCTGGGGCCTCAGCTTCGAGCTCGCCGACCCCGTGCAGGCCGGCAGCTACCAGGGCGTGTTCGGCATGGGCTACACGGTCGGCGCGCTCGCCGCCCCGCTCGTCGTCAACGCGACCGCGATCTCGCACGGCTTCTCGGGCTGGGTCGTGCTCGCCGCGATCTTCCTCGCCTCAGGGCTCGGCACCTGGTGGCTCGCACGCCGGGCGGCGCGCACGGCGGCCACCGCGGCAACGGGAGCGACCGCGGCGGCATAGCGCCGCATCGACCGATCGCGTCCGCGGGAAGCGCCGCCGGGCTACGGGGTCGGCACGACGAGCGGATGCTCCATGACCCAGTCGTCCTCGACCCGGCCGCCGACCACGAAGTGCTTGTCGCCGACCTTCGCGAACCCGTGGCGCTCGTAGAACGCGATCGCCCGGGAGTTCTCCTCGTTGACGCCGAGCCACGCCGTCGCCGCCCCGGCCGCGCGCGCCGCGTCGAGCGAGGCCAGCATGAGGGCGGCGCCGGTGCCCGTTCCGTGCGAGCCGGCGAGCACGTAGACCTTGCTGAACTCGATCGCCGGTCGGGCCGCGACCGCGCGCGCGGCGTCGGCGTCGGCCGGTTCGCCGCCGACGAGCATCGTGTAGCCGAGAAGGCGGTGCTCGTCGTCCGCGTCGACGGCACCGGCCGCCGCCACGGCTGCCGGCTCCGCCACGAGCAGGATCCGCTCGGGATCGGCGAGGTAGCCCTCGAAATGATCGACGCCGAAGTTCCGCGCGATGAAGTCGGCGATCGCCTCGGGCGTCGTGTGCGGCGGGCACGCGAGCGGGAACGTCGCGGCGGCGAGCGACGAGAGCGCTGCGGCATCCGTCATCGTCGCCGGTCGGATGCGAACGGTTGAGGTCGTCGACTGGGTCACGAGCACCGATTCTGGCAGACGGCGTGCGCGCGACGAAGGGGCCGCCCCGACCGAGGCACCTCCGGGATCACCGGATGCGGTCGTGGCGACCCCTTCGGGCCCTGTCTCAGAGGAAGTTCAGTACGACGCAGTCGCCCGTCGGGGCGGCACGACGTACTCCCCCTCAGAGGAAGCGCGCGTAGGCGCCGACGGTGAGGAAGGTCGGGAACTCCGGCTCGAGTGCGACGCTGCGGAACACCGAGATGGCGTCGTCGAAGCGGTCGCCCTCGAAGCGCGGCAACGCGGCGACGGCCTCCGCCATGAGCCGCACGATCGAGGTCTGGTCGATGCGCGTGCCCTCGGCCGTGATCGTGTTCTCGTTCAGCCACTGCCAGATCTGCGAGCGCGAGATCTCGGCCGTCGCCGCGTCCTCCATGAGGTTGTCGATCGCGGCGGCGCCGGTGCCGCGCAGCCACGACTCGATGTAGCGGATCGCGATCGAGATGTTGCCCCGCACGCCGTCCTCGGTGACCTCGCCGCAGATCGACGGGATGTCGAGCAGCTCGGCGGCCGTCACGTGCACGTCATCCCGGAGACGGTCGACCTGGTTGGGCCGGTCGCCGAGCACGGCGTCGAACTCCGCTCGCGCGGTGGGGATCAGATCGGGGTGCGCCACCCACGTGCCGTCGAATCCGTCGCCGGCCTCGCGGCGCTTGTCGGCCGTGACCGCGGCGAGCGCGCGCTCGGTCACCTCGGGGTCGCGACGGTTCGGGATGAACGCGCTCATGCCTCCGATGGCGTGCGCCCCGCGCTTGTGGCACGTGGCGACGAGGAGTTCGGTGTACGCCCGCATGAACGGCACCGTCATCGTGATCGCCTTGCGGTCGGGCATGACCCAGCGGCGACCGCGCGACCGGAACGTCTTCACGATCGAGAAGATGTAGTCCCACCGTCCGGCGTTCAGGCCGGCGCAGTGGTCGCGCAGTTCGTAGAGGATCTCGTCCATCTGGAACGCGGCCTGGATCGTCTCGATGAGCACCGTCGCGCGCACCGTGCCCTGCGGGATGCCGAGCCGGTTCTGCGCGAAGACGAAGATGTCGTTCCAGAGCTTCGCCTCGCGGTGCGACTCGAGCTTCGGCAGGTAGAAGTACGGCCCGCGGCCGGCTGCGATGAGCGCCTGCGCGTTGTGGAAGAAGTAGAGCCCGAAGTCGACGAGCGAACCCGAGGCGTGCATCGCGCGCCCCGCGCGGTCGTGGAACTTCAGGTGCTTCTCGACGAGGTGCCAGCCGCGCGGACGCATCACGATCGTCGGCGTCTGCTCGGCCGTGACGCGGTACTGCTTGCCTTCGGGGCTGGTGTACTCGAGGCGGTCGCGCAGCGCGTCGAAGAGGCTCAGCTGGCCCTCGATGACATTCGCCCAGGTGGGGCTCGTGGCGTCCTCCTGGTCGGCGAGCCACACCTTCGCACCCGAGTTCAGCGCGTTGATGGCCATCTTGCGGTCGGTCGGGCCGGTGATCTCGACGCGGCGGTCCTCGAGGCCGGGGCCGGCCCCGGCGACGCGCCAGTCGGCGTCGTTCCTGATCGACTCGGTCTCGGGCAGGAACTTCGGGTCGCGGCCGTTCGCCGCGTCGACCCGGGTCTGCAGGCGCACCGCGAGCAGTTCGTGCCGGGTACCGGCGAAACGGTCGTGCAGCTCCGCGAGGAAGGTGAGCGCGTCGGGCGTCAGGATCTCGTCGTACCGCTCTCCGAGCGGCGCCGTGACCTCGATGCGCGGTTCGACGGTCTGGAAGCTGCCGGTGGCCGGCTTCGATGCGGGACGGCGAGCGGATGCGGCATCCGTTCGCCCTCGTTCGAGCGTCATGCTGGGTGTGGTGTTCATGGTCGTTGCTCCTCTGAGTTCGTAGCCCGTGAACGGGTCAGTGGTTGAACTGTTCTTCCTCGGTCGATCCGACGAGGGCGAGGGTTGCGCTGTTGGGGTTCAGCGCGGTGGCGATCTGGTCGAAGTAGCCGGTGCCCACCTCGCGCTGGTGGCGCGTGGCGGTGTAGCCGGATGCCTCCGAGGCGAATTCCGCCTCCTGGAGCTCGACGTATGCCGACATGTGGCGCTCGCTGTAGTCCTTCGCGAGCGTGAACATGCCGTGGTTCAGGGAGTGGAAGCCCGCAAGGGTGATGAACTGGAACGCGTAGCCCATCGACGCGAGCTCGCGCTGGAACTTCGCGATCTGGTCGTCGTCGAGGTGGCGCTTCCAGTTGAAGCTCGGCGAGCAGTTGTACGAGAGGCGCTTGCCCGGGAACTTCGCGTGCACGGCCTCGGCGAAGCGGCGCGCCAGGTCGAGGTCGGGCTCGGCCGACTCGACCCAGAGCAGGTCGGCGTACTCGGCGTAGGCGAGGCCGCGCGCGATCACCGGCTCGATGCCGTTCTGCACCTCGTAGAAGCCCTCGGCGGTGCGCTCGCCCGTGACGAACTGCTTGTCGCGGTCGTCGTGGTCGCTCGTGAGCAGGGTCGCCGCGAGGGCGTCGGTGCGAGCGATGATGATCGACGGCACGCCGGCGACATCCGCTGCCAGGCGTGCGGCGTTGATCGTGCGGATGTGCTGCGACGTGGGCACGAGCACCTTGCCGCCCATGTGGCCGCACTTCTTCTCGCTCGCGAGCTGGTCCTCCCAGTGCACGCCGGCCGCACCGGCCTCGATCATCTGGTGCATGAGCTCGTAGGCGTTCAGCGGGCCGCCGAAGCCGGCCTCGGCGTCAGCGACGATGGGGGCCATCCAGTCGCGGTCGTCGGTGCCCTGTTCGATCTGGCCTGCTCGCAGCAGCGCGTTGTTGATGCGGCGCACGACGGCCGGCACCGAGTTCGCGGGGTAGAGCGACTGGTCTGGGTACGTCTGGCCGCTGAGGTTCGCGTCGGCCGCGACCTGCCAGCCGCTCAGGTAGATCGCCTTCAGACCCGCGCGCACCTGCTGCACGGCCTGGTTGCCGGTGAGCGCCCCGAGCGCGGCCGACCACTGCGGGTCCTCCTGCGGGGCGAACGCCGTTCCCGTGTTCTGCTGGATGTCCTGCCAGAGCTTCTCGGCGCCGCGCTTGGCGAGCGTGCGCTCCTCGCGGACGGGGCCGCGGAGGGCGATGACGTCTTCGGCGGTGTAATCGCGGCTGATGTCATCCCACCGCGGGTTCGCGTCCCACTCGAGCTGCAGCTCGGCTGCGGTCTGGGTCTGGTCGCCGGGGCGGTTGGTGCTCATGGTGTTGCTCCTTCGGTGCAGCGGGCGGATGCTTCGTGGTGCTCCGTTCGGCGTCTGCTTCGGCGCCGTCGGGGTGGCTGTGCATCCACTCTGCGCTCGCTCGGAGGGGTCCGCTCGACGATTCCGGGGGTGAACTTTCGAGGTTCTTCTGCGCCTCAGAAAGTTCGAGCGCTCACGTGCTCGCTCCCCTCGATCCCCACTCGCACTCCCTGCTCCCTGCCCCCTGCTCCCTCGAACCTCCCACTCCCTCGACTCGACGCGCAGCTGGAGCAGAGGGGAAAGTCCAGACGGACTGTCGGGCGGTCGTCGCCCGCCCGATGGTTTGTCCCGTTCACCCTCGCTCGCATTGCGCGCGCCTGTTCGGACGGATTGAATGGGCCTCCTGCGCGATGGCGCGCGGGTGAACAGAGAGGTGCCAGCAGTGACGACGGCAACGACCACCGAGGCGGAGGCGACCACCACCGCGTCGCCCGATGCAGAGGCTCCCGGGACGGTCGTCATCGACGCCGTCACCAAGCGCTACGGCGATTCGACGGCGGTCGACCGGCTCTCGCTCACGATCGAGGCCGGAGAGTTCATCTCGCTGCTCGGCCCGTCGGGCTGCGGCAAGACCACGACCCTTCGCATGATCGCGGGCTTCGAGGAGCCCGATGCCGGCGACATCCGCGTCTCGGGCCGGTCCCTGCTCGGCGTGCCGCCGTATCGCCGCGACGTCAACACCGTGTTCCAGGCGTACGCGCTCTTCCCGCACATGTCGGTGGCCGAGAACGTGGCCTACGGGCTGCAGCAGAAGCGCACCCCGAAGTCCGAGATCCGCGAGCGGGTCGTCGACGCACTCGACCTCGCCCAGATGCGCGGCTTCGCCGACCGCAAGCCGACCCAGCTCTCCGGCGGCCAGCAGCAGCGCGTGGCGCTCGCCCGCGCCCTCGTCAACCGCCCATCGGTGCTGCTCCTCGACGAGCCGCTCGGCGCGCTCGACCGGCAGCTGCGAGAGGAGATGCAGCTCGAGCTGAAGCTCCTGCAGTCGCGCCTCGGCATCACCTTCGTCTTCGTCACCCACGACCAGGGCGAGGCGCTCTCGATGAGCGACCGCATCGCGATCATGCGCGGCGGCCGCATCGAGCAGCTCGCGGATGCCGACACGGTCTACGCCCGACCCGCCTCGGCCTACGTCGCCGCCTTCGTGGGTCAGCAGAACTTCTTCAGCGGCACGGTCGTCGAGGGCGGCGCCGCCGTCGACTCGGCCCACGCCCTCGTGCGCGCCGCCGCCGCCGCACTTCCCGACGGCGCCGCCGGCCTCGCCGCGGTGCGTCCCGAGTTCGTGGGCATCGAAGCGGATGCCGCGGCCGATGCATCCGGGGCGGCGAACACCGCTCGCGGCACCCTGATCGGCGTCTCGCACCTCGGCGAGACGATGCAGTACCTCGTGCAGCTCGGCGACGACCAGAGCCTCATCGCGCGCCGCCCCTCTCCCGAGGCGCCGCAGCTGGCCATCGGCGACGCGGTCGTCTGCTCGTGGCGCGCCGAGAGCGTGCTCCTCTTCCCGGCCGACGATGCGGCGAGCGCGAGCGGCTACGTCGCTCCGCCGACCGTCTGAGCCCGAGGAGTCACGATGTCCTCCGAAGAGATCCGCATCCTCGCGCCCGTCGGCGCGGCCAAGACCATCCGCCGCGAGCTCTCGCGGCGCCGCTTCCTGAGCTTCGCCGCCGCGGCGAGCTCGGCCGGGCTGCTCTCGGCGTGCGCCCCCGGCGGGTCGCCCACCTCCGCCCAGGCCTCGGGCGGCCCCCTCGAGGCCGAGCTCTCGATCTACACGTGGGGCGACTACGACGCCCCCGACGTGCTCGACGCCTTCACCGCCGACCTCGGCCCGAAGATCTCGCTGAGCGCCTTCAACTCCAACGAGGAGATGGTGGCCAAGCTCGTCGGTGCGCGCGGCACGAGCGGCTACGACATCGTCGTGCCGACCGGCACCTTCGTCGCGCAGATGGCCGAGCACGGGCTGCTGTCGAAGCTCGACCACGACCTGATCCCGAACCTGCAGCACGTCGACCCGGCGTTCCTCGGCCGCACCTGGGATCCCCGCAACGAGTACTCGATCTGCAAGGCCTGGGGCACGACCGGCTTCGTCTACGACGTCACCGCCTTCGACCGCGAGCTGAAGGACTGGAACGACTTCATCGACGCGGCGATGAACGAGGCGAGCGGCAAGACCTCCCTCCTCGACGACCCCGCAGAACTCACCGGGCTGTACTTCTGGGCGAACGGCATCCCGTGGAACACGACCGACGCGGCCGACCTCGACGCCGCCGAGGCGTTCCTCGTCGACGAGCTCGCGCCGCACATCTCGGCATTCGATTCGTACCCCGGCGGCAGCGCAATCCCCCAGGCGACGCAGATGCTCATGCAGTCGTACAACGGCGACGCCCGACTCGGCATGCTCGAGAGCCCCGACCCCGAGCGCTGGAAGTTCGTGCTCGGTTCGCCGGCCACCGAGCTGTGGATGGACAACTGGGCGATCGCGGCGGGTGCACCGAACCCCGAGGCCGCGCACGCGTTCATCGACTACGTGCTCGCACCCGAGAACGCGCTCGCCGAGCTCGACTACATCGGCTACGACACCGGCGCGAAGGACATCGCACAGGTGGCGGCAGATGCCGGACTGCCGATGCTCGACCTCGTCTTCTTCACCCCCGAGCAGCTCGCGACCATGCACGAAGGCGAGCTGACCGAGGCGCAGGAGCGCATCGTGCAGATCTGGAACACGACGAAGGCGGCGGCTGGTGCGTAGACGACTCCCCGGATTCCTCCTCGCCGCGCCCGCATGGGCGTGGCTCGCGATCTTCTTCGTCGCGCCCGTCGCGATGGTCGTGTGGTTCAGCTTCGGCTACAAGCCGAGCATCTTCGCCACCCAGGCCACCGACCGGCTGTCGTTCGACCGCTACGCCGAGGTCTTCAGCCCGACCTTCTTCTCGACGTTCCAGAACACGCTCTGGGTCGGCGTCGTCGGCACGCTGCTCTGCTTCCTGATCGGGCTGCCGGTCGCGTACTGGATGGCCGTGAAGGCGCCGCCGTCCCGTCGCGGACTCCTCGTCGCCCTCGTGATGGTGCCGTTCTGGACGAACTTCCTGGTGCGCACGATCGGCTGGCAGGTCATCCTCTCGCCCGAGGGGTGGATCTCGACGGCGCTGCAGAGCATCGGCTTCGAGCCGCTCGCGATCCTCAACACCCGCGGCGCGGTGCTCCTCGGCGTCGTCTACAACTACCTGCCGCTCATGATCCTGCCGCTGTTCGTGGCATTCGATCGGGTCAACGGCCCGCTCCGCGAAGCGTCGAAGGACCTCGGCGCCGGCAAGTGGACGACCTTCTTCCGCATCACCCTGCCGCTCGCCCAGCCCGGCATCATCGCCGGCGTACTGCTCGTCTACATTCCGCTCATGGGCGACTACATCACCGCGACGGTGCTCGGCGGTGCGAAGGGGAACATGGTCGGCCAGCTCGTCGCGAGCCAATTCCAGACCGCGCAGAACTGGGCGCTCGGCTCGGCGATGGCCGTCGTGCTGATCATCGTGATCATGCTCACGGTCGCGATCGGCGCGGCCGTCGTGTGGCTCGCCACCTGGCCGATCAGGGCGAGCCACCGGCTCGTCATCGGTGCACCGGCGACGGCGCCGGCGCCCGCTTCCGCTCCGATTCACGAGGAGGTCGCGGCATGAGTGCTCGAGAGGCGCAGCGACAGGTTCGGCGGCCGCGCACGGCATGGTCGGATGTCGCGTTCAACGTGTGGGGCGTCCTGGTGCTGGTCTTCCTGTTCGCCCCGATCGCGGTCATCATCGTCTCCTCGTTCAACGTGGGGCGGCTGCTGGTCTCGTGGGACCACTTCGGGTTCGATTCGTTCCTCGCGCTGCTCGCGAAGCCCGCGATCCAGGACGCGGTCTGGATCTCGGTGCAGACGGGATTCATCGCGGCACTTGCCGCGACGGTGCTCGGCACGCTCGCGGGCATCGCGATGGCGCGGCATCCGGGCAAGTGGGTGTGGTGGTTCATGGGACTGCTGCTGCTCGTCTCGGTCACGCCCGAGATCGTCGACGCCGTCGCCCTGCTGCCGTGGATGGTCTTCCTCGGCCAGGACCTCGGCATGGCGATCTTCAACGACGGCATCGTGCGCCTCGTGATCGGCCACTCGCTGTTCTCGATCACGGTCGTCTCGTATCTCGTGCGAGCGCGACTCGTCGGCCAGGAGGCGCAGCTCGAAGAGGCGTCGGCCGACCTCTACGCGACACCGACCCGCACATTCCGCAAGGTCACCCTGCCGCTCGCGATGCCCGCGGTGCTCGCCGGCTTCCTGCTGTCGTTCACGCTCAGCCTCGACAACACGGTCATCGCCGCGTTCGTCTCGGTCTCGGGGTCGACGCCATGGCCGGTGTACGTCCTGAGCGCCCTCCGCAGCGGCCTCCGACCCGAGATCGCGGCCGTCTCGACGATCATGCTGGTGCTCACGCTCATCGCGCTCGGCCTCGTCGCGTACGTGCTCCGTCGCGCCGGCGACTCCGCCGCCGACATCGCCCGCACCATGGCCGGCAACTAGCGTCGCACACGGAACAGGGGCGGGAGCACAGCTCCCGCCCCTGTCGTGTCGGTGACGCTCGTGCGCGACTAGCCGATCGTCGAGCAGACGCCGACCAGGTCGGTCATGGACGTCTGCAGCGCCGCGGCCTGCTCGCTGATCTTCGTCATGTCGACGCTGGCCGGGTCGGTGGTGATGGCGGTGATGAGCTCGGAGTAGGCGGTCACGGCGTCGGCCGCGCCCACAGCGACCGGCGAGACCTCTTCGTTCGAGATCTGGCCCGAGGCCTCGGTGAGCGAGGTCTTGACCGATTCGAAGGCGGCGAGTGCTGAGGCGGCGTCGCTCATGTCGACGGTCGCCAGGCCAGTGAGCTCCTCCATGCTGGTCTTGACGATCTCGCATGCCTCGTCCTTCGTCTGACCCGCCTCGGCCTCGGGCTCGGGCTTCGTGGTCTCAGCCGAGCTTTCGCCCTTGGTGTTCTCGTCGGCAGCGGTGCCCGTGGCTGCGCAGCCCGTGAAGAGCAGGGCGAGCACGGCGAGCGAGCCGGCGGCGATCAGGCGTGTTGACGTCATGTGTGTGGTTCCCCTTCGGATTCGGGTCGATCCGACCCCGGGACATCAAACCAGTCACCGCGACCCCTCGCGATGGGGAGCGCTCCCCATCGTGGTGTCCGGGAGAGGTCAGCGCTGACGGTCGTCGGATGCCTCGACGGGTGCGAGCCGCTCGCGGAGGAACCCGAACATCAGCTCGCGCTCCTCGAATGCGCGGTTCGGCGGGTCTTCGCGCACACCCCCGGTGAGCACCGAGTGAGCCCCCGCCGGCGTGCCGTCGAGGCTGTCGGACCCCGAGGGGATGCGCACGATCCTCGCAGCACGACCCAGGTGGCGCTCGAGGGTGGCGAGCCTCGCGTCACCCGACGCGCGATCCCGTGTGAAGCGGAGCCCGAGCACGCACGGCGCCGATTCGCTGCGCGAGGATCCGTAGCGGTCGAGGACCTTCCCCGGCACGCCGATGCTGCGCGCCCTCGAGGGGCTCACGGGGAACGGGGCCGCGGGCTGGCTGACCACGGTGGCCAGGATGTCGTCGGTCGTCACCGCGGTCGCGATCGCGAACCCGCCGGTGAAGCACATGCCGACGATGCCGACCCCTCTCCCGGGCGTTCGCGCGGCGAGCTCGCGCGCCACGAGCCGGAGGAAGTCGGTGACCTGCCCCCTGAGGTCGAGCGAGAACGCGCGGAACTCCGCCATGACGCAGAGCTTCGCGACCGCCGCGGCCTGCCCGAGCGTGCCCGGCCGGCGACCCGGCGTCCCGAAGAGCGACGGCATGACCACGGTGAACCCGTGCTCGACGAGCAGGTCGCCGAGCGCGATCGTGCCGGGCATGATGCCGGGGATCTCGGGCAGCAGGATGACGCCCGGACCGTCGCCGCGCTCGAGGCATTCGACCGCGAGGGTTCCGTCCGAGACCATCGTCCGCCGCCATCGGCTGAGTGCAGGCACCGCGTCGATGTCGGTCATCTGCTGCTCCGCTCGGTCGGGATGCGGCCAGCATAGATCCGGAGCCGCGTGCGGCGACAGAGGAACGCCCGCTCCACCGGCGAATGGGCTAGCGTGACTCGCGTGACCCGGACGCTCGTCATCATCGACATTCAGAACGACTACTTCGCAGGCGGCGCGCACCCGCTCGTCGGCCCCGATGCGGCCGCTGCCAATGCCGCACGCCTGCTCGCCTCGCATCGCGAGGACGGCCAGCCCGTCGTGCACGTGCAGCACGTCTGGGATGCCCCCGATGCCGAGTTCTTCGCACCCGGCACGCACGGCGTCGAGATCCACCCGCTCGTCGCCCCGGCCGGCGGCGAACCCGTCGTGGTCAAGGCGCAGCCGAACGCCTTCCTCGGCACCGACCTCGACGCACGACTCCGCGAGGCCGGGGCCGATGTCGACGGCGTCGTGATCGTCGGCATGATGTCGAGCATGTGCGTCGACGCGACCGTGCGCGCCGCCGCGGATGCCGGGTACTCCGTGACGGTCGCCCACGATGCGTGCGCAGCTCCCGACCTGAGCTTCGGCGGCACCGCGGTGCCCGCCGCGCAGGTGCACGCCTCGTTCATGGCGGCGCTCGGCGACAGCTACGCCGAGGTCGTCTCGACCGACGAACTCCTCGCGGGCAGCTGAGCCCTCCCGACGACCATGCCGCGACGTCGCGCAGAACGGCAGGATTTCCCACGCGACACCCACTGAACCTCGCCTGTTCGGCGCCGTACGCGAGCTGCGTACAGAACTCTGGCAATTCTTCCGTTTGTGGCATCGGCTGTCGCGTGTCACCATCGAAGGCATGATCACCGCGGATCGCAGCGCGAACCCCTCCCCCGACCTCGCAGAGTCGAGCGCCGACGAGGTCGACGCGCTCACGCTCGGTCGCCGCATCCGCGATCGTCGCACCGCCCGCGGGATGACCCTCGGCGAGCTCGCCGCCGCGATCGACCGGGCACCGAGCCAGGTCTCCGCGATCGAGAACGGCAAGCGCGAACCCCGGCTTTCGATGCTGCGCACGATCGCCCTCGCACTCGGCACGAGCGTCGACGAACTGCTGCGAGCGGATGCCCCTTCGGAGCGCGCCGCCCTCGAGATCGCCGTCGAACGCGCCCAGCGGGGGCCCGTGTTCGCGGCGCTCGGGCTGCCGTCGTTCCGCGTCGCGAAGGGCATGAACGACCAGACCCTGCAGACGATCCTGAGCCTGCACAACGAGATCGACCGCCTGCACCGCGAACGCGCCGCGACGCCCGAGGAGGCGCGTCGAGCCAACGCCGAGCTGCGCGCCGAGATGCGCGCCCGCGACAACTTCTACCCCGAGCTCGAGGCGAAGGCCGCCGAGCTGCTCGAAGCCGTCGGCCACACCGGCGGACCGGTGTCGCACCAGCTCGTGGCCGACATGGCGAGTCACCTCGGCTACTCCCTGCACTACGTGGGCGACCTGCCCCACTCCACCCGCTCGGTGACCGACAAGCGCAACGGCCGCATCTACCTGCCGACCCAGCAGTCGCCGTCGCGCGACTCCCGCTCGCCGATCCTGCAGGCGCTCGCGAGCCACCTGCTCGGCCACGAGGAGCCGGCCGGCTACGCCGACTTCCTCCGCCAGCGCATCGAGACGAACTACCTGACGGCCGCGATCCTGCTGCCCGAGCAGGCCGCCGTGCGCTTCCTCACCGAGGCGAAGAACCTGCGCCGCATCTCGATGGAGGAGCTGCGCGACGCGTTCGCCGTCTCGTACGAGACGGCCGCGCACCGGTTCACGAACCTCGCGACGGCGCGGCTCGGCATCCCGGTGCACTTCACGAAGGTGCACGAGTCGGGCACGATCATCAAGGCCTACGAGAACGACCGCGTGCGCTTCCCGTCCGACGCGCTCGGCGCGATCGAGGGCACGACGATGTGCCGGAACTGGACGGCACGCACGGTCTTCGACGTCGAGGACCGCTTCAGCCCCTGGTACCAGTACACCGACACGCCGGCGGGCACCTTCTGGTGCACTTCGCGCATCGAGAAGGCCAAGGAGGGCGAGTACTCGGTCTCGGTCGGCGTGCCCTTCGAGCACGTGAAGTGGTTCCGCGGGCGCGAGACACCGCATCGTGCGGTTTCGCGATGCCCCGACCCCGCCTGCTGCCAGGCACCCACCGGGCTCGCCGATCGGTGGGCGGATGCCTCGTGGCCCGCCGCCCGCACCCCGACGTCGTTGCTCGCCGCCCTGCCGACCGGCACCTTCCCCGGCGTCGACCAGACCGAGGTGTACCAGTTCCTCGAGGCCCACTCGCCGAGCTGAGCGATCGCCCTCGGCATCGCGCACGGTGCCGACGCCCCGCCGGGAGTCCGGCCACCGTGTCCGGCCGCGGGCGCATGTCGAGACACGACGAACTGGCGCACGTGCATGCCTCGCGGAAGGATGGATGCACCACAACCGCATCGGAGTGATACCCGTGGGCACCACCGTCTTCGAACGACACCAGCCGCCGGCATCCGTCATCGCCCATTCGCTCGAGAACACCGCCCGGTCGGTGTTCTGGCTCGACGACCTGCCTGAAGGGGCTGTGGGCGGTCGCCCGAAGCTCGCCGGCGACCGCGTCGCCGACCTCGTCATCGTCGGCGGCGGGTACACGGGCCTCTGGTCGGCAGTGCTCGCCAAGCGTCGCAACCCGGGCGCGCGCATCGTGCTCGTCGAGGCGAAGAGCATCGGCTGGGCGGCATCCGGTCGCAATGGCGGCTTCTGCGAGGCGAGCCTCACGCACGGCGACGAGAACGGTCAGGCCCGCTGGCCGAAGGAGATGCCGACACTGCACCGCCTCGGCATGGAGAACCTCGACGCGATCGGGGCCGCCGAGGCCGAGTACGGCATGGACTTCCACTTCGAGCGCACGGGCATGCTCGCGCCGGCGATCGAGGAGCACCAGGTCGAATGGCTCCGCGACTGGCACGCGGAGTCCGTGAAGCACGGCGAAGAGGGCGTCGTCTTCCTCGATCAGGAAGCCGCACGGGCCTCGGTCGCCTCTCCGACCTACCTCGCCGCAATCTGGGAGCAGCGCACGAACGCGATGGTGCACCCCGCACGACTCGCGTCCGAGCTCGCCCGCGTCGCGGAAGAGCTCGGCGTCGAGATCTTCGAGCACTCCCCCGTCAAGCGCATCGACACCCCCGGCTCGACCGGTGCCGTCTCGGTCATCACCGAAGGCGGCCGCGTCGACGCCGCGCATGCGGTGCTCGCGACGAACGTCTTCCCGTCGCTCCTGAAGCGCAACCGCCTCATGACGGTGCCCGTCTACGACTACGTGCTCATGACCGAGCCGCTGTCGCAGCAGCAGCTCGCCGACATCGGCTGGAAGGACCGCCAGGGCATCGGCGACATGGCGAACCAGTTCCACTACTACCGCCTCTCCAAGGACAACCGCATCCTGTTCGGCGGGTACGACGCGATCTACAACTACGGTCGCAAGGTGCGCTCGGAGTACGAGAACCGCCCCGAGAGCTGGCAGAAGCTCGCGAGCCACTTCTTCACGACCTTCCCCCAGCTCGAGGGCCTGCAGTTCAGCCACCAGTGGGCGGGCGCGATCGACACGAGCACCCAGTTCACGGCATTCTTCGGCACGGCTCGCGACAACCGCGTCGCGTACGCCGCGGGCTTCACCGGTCTCGGCGTCGGGTCGACCCGCTTCGCGGCCGAGGTCATGCTCGACCTGCTCGAGGGCCGCGACAACGAGCGCACACAGCTCGAGATGGTGCGGAAGCGCCCTCTGCCCTTCCCTCCCGAGCCCGCCGCCTCGATGGGCATCAATGCGACGCGCTGGTCGCTGAACCGCGCCGACCACAACCTGGGCAAGCGCAACCTGCTGCTGAAGACCCTCGACGCACTCGGACTGGGGTTCGACTCATGAGCGACGAACTCCGCCTGCTGGCCGGTGCGCTGACGGATGCCCCGGGACTCGAGCTCGAGCACGAACCCGTGCCCGCCGACCAGGTCGTCGCCGGGGCGCCCAGCACCGGCTACCTCGCGCTCGACTCATCGGACGCCGGCGAGATCGGCGTGTGGGAGATGACGCCCGGCGCGATGCGCGACGTCGAGGTCGACGAGGTCTTCGTCGTGCTCTCGGGTGCCGCGACCGTCGAGTTCGAGACGGCGCCCGTCGGGCGCGCCCACCTCGACCCCATCATCCTCGCCCCGGGTGCCGTCGTGCGCCTCGAGGCCGGCATGAAGACGATCTGGACGGTGCGCGAGACGCTCCGCAAGGTATTCATCTCGCGCTGAGGCGCGACGAAGGAGGATCACAGAATGGCGAAGTACCGAGTACAGAATCCCGCGACCGGCGAGATCGTCGAGACGTTCGACGTGGCGACCGACGGCGAGATCGAGCAGACCCTCGCGGCCGCCGACGCCGCGTACCGCGACTGGCGCGACCGCAGCGTTCAGGAGCGTGCGGGTGCGGTCAAGCGAGTGGCCGAGCTGTTCCTCGAACGCAAGGACGAGCTCGCGGGCCTCATCGCGCTCGAGATGGGCAAGTCGCTGGCCGAGTCGGCCGACGAGGTCGAGTTCGCCGCGTCGATCATCGACTACTACGCCGTCTACGGGCCGGGCCTGATCACCGACCAGGAGATCCCGAGCACGATCCCCGGCAAGGCGATCATCGAGCACCTGCCTGTGGGGGCCCTGCTCGGCGTCATGCCGTGGAACTTCCCGTACTACCAGGTGGCCCGTTTCGCGGCGCCGAACCTCGTGCTCGGCAACACGATCATCCTGAAGCACGCCGACATCTGCGCGCGCTCCGCGCTGGCGGTGCAGGCGATCATGGAGGAGGCCGGCATCCCGGTCGGGGGCTACCAGAACGTGTTCGCCTCGCACGACCAGATCGCGACGATGATCGCCGATCCCCGGGTCCAGGGCGTCTCGCTCACGGGCTCCGAGCGGGCGGGCGCCATCATCGGCGCGCAGGCCGGACAGCACCTGAAGAAGTGCGTGCTCGAGCTCGGCGGCATCGACCCGATGGTCGTGCTCGACTCCGACGACGTGGCGAGCGTCGCGAAGGCGGCGTGGGACTTCCGCGTCTACAACGCCGGCCAGGTGTGCAACTCGAACAAGCGGATGATCGTGATGGACGACATCTACGACGAGTTCGTCGCCGAGCTCCGCCGTCTCGCCGAAGGGCTCGAGCCGGGTGACCAGCTGAACCTCGGCGATGGGCAGTACGTGCCGATGTCGTCTCGCGCCGCCGCAGAGACCGTGAACGCCCAGGTGCAGAAGGCCGTCGCCGCAGGCGCCACGCTCGAGGCCGGCGGCGTGCTGTCAGAGGGCCCGGGTGCGTACTACTCCCCCGCCGTGCTGACGGGCGTGCCCCGCGACTCGGAGTCGTACCGCGAAGAGATCTTCGGCCCGGTGGCGACGGTGTACCGGGTGCACAGCGACGAGGAGGCGCTCGAGCTCGCGAACGACTGCGACCTCGGCCTCGGCGGGTCCGTGTTCTCGACCGACGAGGCCCGCGCCGCGCGCGTCGCCTCGCGACTCGAGGTCGGCATGACGCACGTGAACACCATCGCGGCCGAGGCCGCCGAGCTGCCGTTCGGCGGCGTGAAGCGCTCGGGGTTCGGGCGCGAGATGGGCCCGGTCGGCATCGGCGAGTTCGCCAACCGGCGGCTCTCCTTCGTCGCGAAGTAGCTCGGGGATCTGCGCCGGTTCGGTCGCCTTCGCTCGCTTGCTCCGGAGTTGCGCAGATCTCCGAGGTCGCGGTTCAGCGGCCGCGCACGCTACGCGGCGGCGGCGGCGGCCGCGTCGGTCGACGGCCCTGCCGGCTCGATGCGGAAGGTCAGCCCGAATCGCGTGAGCAGTTCGTCGTCACCGGCGAGCACCGCCGCGCGCTCCGAGTCACCGGCCAGCACTTCGCGGAGCACCACCGGTTCGAGCTGCAGTTCGAGCACCGCCGACGGCACCGGCTCGAACACCGAGCGGCGCGGTTGCTGCAGCGCGCCGGGACCGACCGGCACGACGTCGAGCGTGCCGCCGACGACGATCGCCGACACCGAGACCCCGCCCACGTGCAGCACGTACTCGGACGGCGGCAGCGACGCCGCGGCATCCGCTCGGAATGCGGCGCGGAGGGCCACGGCGAGCGCGTCGTGCGTGACGGTCTCGCCTTCTGCGGGCTCGCCCAGCATCGACCACCCCCAACGCGCGAGTGCGATCACGACCGGCTCGAGCCCGCGTCCGAGTTCGGTGAGCTCGTACCCGCCGCGCACGGTGGGGATGCGCCGGACGACGCCCGACTCCTGCAGCTCCTTGAGCCGGTCGCTCAGGATGTTGGTCGGGATGCGCGGCAGCCCCGTCTTCAGGTCCCCGTAGCGACGCGGACCGACGAGCAGGTCGCGGACGATGAGCAGCGCCCATCGGTCCCCGACCCGCTCGAGAGCACGTGCCACCCCGTCGTACTGGCCGAAGCCGCGCGCACCGCGTGTCGCCATGCGGTCGCGCGTCAGGCCGTCGCCGAGGGCGCGGCGGAGCCCTGCTCGGCCATGTACGCGTCGGGTCCCTGCTCGGCGGCCGACGGGTCCATGTAGAGGAACCCGAGGATGTTGCCGTCGGGGTCTTCGAGGTCGCGCGAGTACATGAAGCCGTAGTCCTGCGCTTCGCGCGGCTCGGTGCCGCCGGCGGCGAGGCCGGTGGCGAGCACCGCGTCGACCTCGTCGCGCGAGTCGCGAGTGAACGCGATGCTCGTCTGCGCCTGGGTCTTCGGGTCGATGATCTGCTTGTCGGTGAAGGTGCCGAGGTACTCACGGGTGAGCACCATGAAGTAGATGTTCTCGTCGAGCACGACGCACGCGGCGTTCTCGTCGGTGAAGAGCGGGTTGATGCGGAACCCGAGCGCCTCGTAGAAGCTCTTGGAGCGTTCGAGGTCGGTCGTGGGCAGGTTCACGAAAATGCTGGTCGCGGTCATGATCGCCTCCATGGGATCGTCAGTGACGTACCGGATGATTCGCGTCTAGCTTGCTCTTTGCAAGTGCACTTGTCAATAGCAAGTAGAGCACGATTCACGACTGCATCACGACCGCGCCGCTCAGCGCACGACGCTGCGCCGCACGAGCAGCGCGAGGTGCAACGCCGTCAGGGTCTCGCCGTCGTCGAGGTCGACTCCGAGCAGGTCGCCGATGAGGGCGAGCCGCTGGTAGAACACCGAACGCGACAGGTGCGAGGCGGTTGCCGCGGCCGTGCGATTGCCCGGATGCGCGAGCACCGCGCCGAGCACGTCGAGCAGGTCGCCCTTGCGCGAGAGGTCGTAGTCGATGAGCGGTTCGAGCATGCGCTCGCCGTGCTCGAGCAGGCGATGATCGTCGCGGAGCGCGGTGACGAGCCGCATGAGCGGCCGATCGTCCGAGCGCCGTACGACCGGCCCGCGCGCGGAGCGGGATGACGGGCTGCGAGCCAGGTCGACGGCCTCCTGCACCGAGCCGAGCAGGGCATCGAGGCCGCTCGCCTCGGAGCCGACCGCGAGCACGAGCCGGTCGAGCAGCACCGGGTCGCCCGCCGCGAGTGCGACGGCGAAGGCCCGCACCGCGGCGTCGTCGAACGCTCGGGAGGCCGGCAGCGACAGCAGCACGATCGTCGCGGTCGCCGAGGCGGCACTCTCGGGAGCAGCTCCGGCGAGCGCTCGGCCGCCGAGCTCGCGTGCCGCGGCATCCGCTGCCGGCGCCGTGACCGCACCACCCGTCACCACGACGCCGAAGAGCCGGGCGCCGTCGAGCGGAAGGCCCGCGGCCTCGACGCGCGCCGCAGCCGCGGGCAGGCCGGCGAATCGGCCGTCGAGCAGGCCGTCGACGAGGCGCTGTCGGCCGATGCGCACCCACTCGTCGGTTGCGCCGTCGGCGAGGCGACCGAGCGCGAGCGCGATCGCCCCCTGCTCGAGCACGCTCGTGCTGCCAGCCGGATGCGACGGCCCCGGCAGTGCGATGAGGTGGCCCCACCGGATGCCCCGCGCCTCGACCGGCACGATCAACCACTCGTCGGCCCCGGCGCCGCCGAGGCGCCGCTGCTCGTCGTGTCGGCGGTGCGCCGCCCGCGACCGGGTCTCCCACCGGGTGAAGAGCTCCGCTTCGGCTGCGAGCGGCACCTCGGCGGCGACGACCTCGTGGGCGAGGTTCTCGAGCACGACAGCAGCCCCGAGGGTCTGGGCGAGCTGCTGCACGATGAAGTCGGGCGGCGAGCCGCGCAGCGCGAGCGCGGTGAAGCGCTCGCGCACCTCGTCGCGGGCCCGAAGGGCCGCCGTCT
Source organism: Agromyces sp. NPDC056389 (assembly GCF_042262385.1). Lineage (NCBI taxonomy): Bacteria > Bacillati > Actinomycetota > Actinomycetes > Micrococcales > Microbacteriaceae > Agromyces > Agromyces sp. NPDC056389. Next base: position 199,106 of record NZ_JBHJPN010000003.1, on the reverse strand, counting down.
GCACCGAGATGATGCGGCTGTGCACCGCCTCGGTCAACGTGACGAACTTCACCTCGCGGTGCAGGGCGACGAGGGCGAGCCCGCGCTCGCGCGCCGCCGACTCGACCACGGCCGGCACGTATCGGTAGTGCACGCCGAGCTCGAGCACGAGGCCCGCGACCCCCACGTCGACGAGGCCGGCGATGAATCCGGCGAGCTCGCCGGGGTCGGTCGGCCAGCCCGATCCGGTCGAGAGCAGCAGCTCGCCGCCGTTCAGGAGCCGGGCCACGCCCGCGCTGTCGGAGACGTGCGCCCAGCGCACGTGCGCGTCGAGCGCATCGCCGCCCGAGAGCACCTCGGGGATTCCCTGCGCAACCGCGGGGATCGTGAGGATCTCGCGCACGGTCGGGAGCCCGTCGTCGGCCGGCTCGAGCACCGGACGGTTCGTCTGAATCGCCTCATCTTCGCGACGATCTGCCACCGGATTCGCCTTTCTTCCTCTGACACACTGGGGATACGAAGCCTAGTCGACGTCGGCCATTCTGTCCGAGATCGGCACCGACTCCACCGCCGCACTACGTGAAGGAACTGCCCATGAGCATCACCGAGACCGCTTCCTCGCCCGCATCGACCCCCGAGGTGCCGTTGATCGGGCACTGGGTCGACGGCGCCCTGCGCTCGTCGACCTCGGGCCGCACGGCCCCGGTCTACAACCCGGCCACGGGCGTCGTGCAGGCCCACGTGGCGCTGGCCGACCAGGCCGAGATCGACGCGGCGATCGCCTCGGCGCAGGCCGGGTTCGAGGTGTGGAGCGGCTACTCGATCGCGAAGCGGCAGGGCGTGCTCTTCGCGTTCCGCGAGCTGCTGAACTCCCGCAAGGGCGAGCTCGCGGCCATCATCACCGCCGAGCACGGCAAGGTCGTCTCCGACGCGATGGGCGAGATCCTGCGCGGCCAGGAGGTCGTCGAACTCGCCACCGGGTTCCCGAACCTGATCAAGGGCGCCTACTCCGAGAACGTCTCGACCGGCATCGACGTCTACTCGCTGAAGCAGCCGCTCGGCGTGGTCGGCATCATCAGCCCGTTCAACTTCCCGGCCATGGTTCCGATGTGGTTCTTCCCCATCGCGATCGCCGCCGGCAACGCCGTCGTCCTGAAGCCGAGCGAGAAGGACCCGTCGGCCGCGATCTGGCTCGCCGAGCTCTGGAAGGAGGCAGGCCTGCCCGACGGCGTGTTCACCGTGCTGCAGGGCGACAAGCTCGCCGTCGACGGTCTCCTCACCTCGCCGGTCGTGCAGTCGATCTCGTTCGTCGGTTCGACCCCGATCGCCCAGTACATCTACGAGACCGCGTCGAAGCACGGCAAGCGCGTGCAGGCGCTCGGCGGCGCGAAGAACCACATGCTCGTGCTTCCCGACGCCGACCTCGACCTCGTGGCCGACCAGGCCGTGAACGCCGGCTACGGCGCCGCGGGCGAGCGCTGCATGGCGATCTCGGTCGTGCTGGCCGTCGAGCCGGTCGCCGACGACCTCATCACGAAGATCACCGAGCGCATCGCGAGGCTGAAGATCGGCAACGGCGCGGGCATCGACGGCGTCGAGCCCGACATGGGTCCGCTCATCACCGACGTGCACCGCGACAAGGTGGCCTCGTACGTCGACATCGCCGAGAACGACGGGGCGACGATCGTGGTCGACGGTCGCGGGTTCACCGTCGACGGCCACGAAGACGGCTTCTTCTTCGGTCCGACCCTGATCGACAACGTGCCCACGACCTCCCGCGCCTACACCGAGGAGATCTTCGGCCCGGTGCTCTCGATCGTTCGCGTGGCGAGCTACGACGAGGGCCTCGACCTGATCAACTCGGGCCAGTTCGGCAACGGCACCGCGATCTTCACCAACGACGGCGGCGCAGCACGCCGCTTCCAGAACGAGGTGCAGGTCGGCATGATCGGCATCAACGTGCCGATCCCCGTGCCGGTCGCCTACCACTCGTTCGGCGGATGGAAGCAGTCGCTGTTCGGCGATGCGAAGGCCTACGGCGCCCACGGCTTCGACTTCTTCACGCGTGAGAAGGCCGTGACCGCGCGCTGGATCGACCCTGCCACGCGGAACGACTCCGCGCACGGCGGCATCAACCTCGGCTTCCCGCAGAACCACTGAGTCCCGGCAATCACTGAAGAGGCATCCGACATGACCGACACCATCACCGCCGAGACCGAAGCCGTGCACACCGACCGGTTCGGCACGGTGCATCCCTTGCCCGACGCCGCAGCCGAGGCGCAGGTGCGCGCCGACGACCGCGCGCACGTGTTCCACTCGTGGAGCGCGCAGGCGCTCATCGACCCGCTGCCGATCGCCGCGGGCGAGGGCTCGACGTTCTGGGATTACCAGGGCAACGCGTACCTCGACTTCTCGTCGCAGCTCGTGAACCTGAACCTCGGCCACCAGCACCCCGACCTCGTCGCCGCGATCCAGCAGCAGGCGGGTCGCCTCGCGACCATCCAGCCGTCGATGGCCTCCGATGTCCGCGGCGAACTCGCCCGTCGCATCGCCGAGGTCGCACCGGGCGACCTCGACAAGGTGTTCTTCACCAACGGCGGCGCCGACGCCAACGAGTACGCCGTGCGCATGGCGCGAGCCGTCACCGGTCGTCGCAAGGTGCTTTCGATGTACCGCAGCTACCACGGCGGCACCGCGACCGCGATCTCGCTCACGGGCGACCCGCGCCGCTGGGCGAACGAGCCGAGCGACGGCAGCGTCGCGCACTTCATGGGCCCGTACGCGTACCGTTCGTCGTTCCACTCCGAGACTCCCGAGCAGGAGGCCGAGCGCGCGCTCGCCCACCTCGAGCAGATCATCGTGCTCGAGGGCGCCACGACCGTCGCGGCGATCATCATCGAGACGATCGTCGGCACCAACGGCGTGCTCGTGCCGCCGCCCGGCTACCTGCAGGGCGTTCGCGCCCTGTGCGACAAGTACGGCATCGTCTACATCGCCGACGAGGTCATGGTCGGCTTCGGCCGCATCGGCGAGTGGTTCGCGGTGAACGCGTTCGACGTCGTGCCCGACCTCATCACCTTCGCGAAGGGCGTGAACTCGGGCTACGTGCCGCTCGGCGGCGTGGTCATCTCGCAGCGGATCGCCTCGCACTTCGACACCGTCGCCTTCGCAGGCGGGCTGACGTACTCGGGACACCCGCTCGCGTGCGCCGCCGGTGTCGCGACGTTCGAGGTGTTCGAGCGCGAGGGCATCCTCGAGCGCGTCCGCGACCTCGGGTCGCGCGTGGTCGAACCGCGCCTCCGCGAGATCGCGGCGAAGCACCCGTCGGTGGGCGAGATCCGCGGTGCCGGATTGTTCTGGGCGATCGAGCTCGTGCGCGACCCTGCGACGCACGAGCCCCTCGTCCCATTCAATGCGGGCGGGTCGGATGCCGCGCCGATGGCGGCCGTCGCCGCCGCCTGCAAGCAGGCGGGCCTCTGGCCGTTCATCCACTTCAACCGGATGCACGTCGCACCGCCGCTCGTCATCACCGAAGAGGAGCTCGTGCGCGGGCTCGACATCATCGACGAGGCGCTGACGATCGCCGACGGCCACGTCGTCTGACGCATCCGAGCTGAACACCCTGACCGATGCAGGGGATTCCGCGGACACCGGGCTCGAGCCCCGTGTTCCGGATTCCCCTGCATCTCGTCGTTGCGGGGCGAACGGCCGCGGCTCGGGGCCGTCGGCTAGCCTGATCCCATGGACTCACGGGGGGCGCCCGGCGGCATCGGTCGGCGAACCTTCATCGCCGCCTCGCTCTCGGGCGTCGCGACCCTCGCGCTCGCGAGCTGCACGTGGCCGGAGCCGAGCCCGAGCCTGCCGCCCACGACGACTCCCCCGACCACGGTGCCGCCCACGCCGACGAACGGAGTGCCGCTGCCGACGGCGATGCGCCGCTCGCGCTGGGGCGCCGAACCGTTCTCGCGCGGTGCGTTCAGCTTCGACTCCGTCGGCAGCACCCCGCAGCTCCGCCGGGCTCTCGCCGATCCGGTCGAGGCTCGCCTCGTCTTCGCAGGCGAGGCGACCGACCCCGATCGACCCGGCACGCTCGAGGGCGCCCGCGCCTCCGGCCTTCGCGCAGCTGCGGACATCGCCCGGCTCGGCGAGGCCGGCGAACGCGTGGTCGTCGTCGGAGCGGGCCTCGCCGGGTTGACGGCGGCACGCGAGCTCGTCGACGCGGGCTTCGAGGTGGTCGTGCTCGAGGCGCGGAACCGGTTGGGCGGGCGCATCCACAGCGCGGATGCCACGGGCTTCGACGCCCCCGTCGAACTCGGCGGCGTGTTCACTGGCGATGACGACGCGTTGATCGACGTGCTGCACGAGGCATCCGTCGACACCGTGCCGTTCACGGCGGATGTCTCGGCGACGACGGAGGCCGGGCTCCGCGTGCCGATTCCGTCGACGGGACCCGATGCCATCGCGACGGCGCAGGAGTGGGCGGCGACCCAGCCCCACGACGTGTCGCTCGCGACGGCGTTGACCGGCTCGGGCGCCACGCCGCTCTCCGCGGTGCCCGACGAGACGGGGGTGAGCCCGGCCGACTGGCTCGCGCACACGATCAACAGCGGGGTCGCGCCGTCGACGGGCGCCGTCACCTCGGCGATCTCCGCGGCGCAGTACGACGCGAACCGCCTCGAACAGCTCGGCGACCTCGTGACCGGGCGGCTCTCCGACCTCGTCGACTCCCTCGCCGAGCCGCTCGAGATCGCGGTCTCGAGCGTGGTCACGAGCATCGCCTACAACGAACGCCGGGTCAGCCTCCGACTCGACTCCGGTGAATCGCTCACCGCCGATCGTGCCGTCGTCACCATTCCGCTCGGGGTGCTGAAGACCGACACCGTGCGGTTCAGCCCGGCGCTGCCGCTCATGCACCAGCGGGCGATCTCGCTGCTCGGCATGGGAGTGGTCGACACGGTGTGGCTGCGCTTCGAGGAGGCGTTCTGGCGAGCGGATGTCGCGGGCCCGACCGAGGCCGAGGCCCAGGGCGGCGACGAACCCGAGCTCGCCACCCCGAACGTGCTCACCGTCGTCGGCGATCTCTCCCCCGTCGCCACGTGGATCGACGTCGGACTCGCGAGCGGCCAGCCGATCCTCCTCGGTCTCATCGCTGCAGTGCAGGCGACTCGGCTCGAGGCGCTCGACGATCCGTCGTTCCAGGCCGAGGTCCTCGAGGCGCTCGCGCCCTTCGCCACAGCATCCGATTGATCGCGACGAGCCCCGCCGTCAGCGAGACGAAGATCACGAGCACGAGCAGGCAGTAGAGGGCGACGCCGACGGGTCCGCCGACCTGCGCCTCGTCGAGGAAGAAGTACGGGTACCACCCGACATCAGCACCGCGGAACAGCGTGTAGACGAGCCAGATCGAGGGGAAGACGAGCACCCAGCCCACGGTCGACCACGGCACGCGCGGGTTCACCGCCATGATCGCGTCGGTCGTCCACGCGATGAGGGCGAGCGCGGGCACGATGAAGTGCAGCACCGTGTCCGACCACGGCACGTCCATGCGGTAGTCGCGGGTCGACGCCTGGGCGACGATGACGGCGAAGACGATGCCCGAGACGAGCACGTAGACCGTGACCATCGTGCGGAGGATGCCGAGCCACTCGGGATCGCGCGGCGTGAGCAGGGCGAACGCCGCCGCGATCGCGAGGGTCGCGACCGCGGCGAAGGCCGATTGCACGGTGAAGTAGCTGAAGAAGTTCGCGGTCGCGAAGAGCCGGAAGCCGAGCACGTACTGGAAGTTCCCGATGAGGGCGACGACCTCGAGCGCGGCGATCAGCAGACGGAACACGCCGAGCCAGCGCCGAGCCCGCAGCACCCGCTGCGCCTCGTCAGCGCTGGTGCGTCGCGAGCGGGCCATGCTTCAACGCTAGCCGCCCAGTCTCGACGAGACGGGTGAACGGGAGAGCGGGCCCTGTTCAGTCGAGGGGTCTGAGGATCCGATCGAGGAACCGCCGGGTGCGCTCGTGCGACGGCTTCGTGAAGATCGTGCCGGGCTCGCCGCGCTCGACCACGACGCCGCCGTCCATGAAGAGCACCTCGTCGGCCGCCTGGCGCGCGAAGCTCAGTTCGTGGGTCACGACGACCATGGTCCATCCTTCGTCGGCCAGCTCCTTGATGACCTGCAGCACCTCCCCGACGAGTTCGGGGTCGAGCGCGCTCGTCGGTTCGTCGAAGAGCAGCAGCTGCGGCTTCAGCGCGAGCGCGCGCACGATGCCCACGCGCTGCTGCTGCCCGCCCGAGAGCTCGAACGGGTAGGCGTCGCGCTTCTCGGCGAGCCCCACCCGGTCGAGCAGGGCGGATGCCTCGGCGACCGCCTGCGCCTTCGGCACGCGCTGCACGCGCACCGGCCCCTCGATGACGTTCTCGATGACCGTCATGTGCGGGAAGAGATTGTGCTGCTGGAAGACCATCGCCGAGCGGTCGCGGAGCGCGAAGCGCTGGGCCTTCGACACGGGCGCCGCGAAGTCGATGACGGGCCCGCCGGCGAAGTCGATCGTGCCGCCGTCGGGCTTCTCGAGCCCGTTGAGCGAGCGCAGCACGGTCGTCTTGCCCGAGCCGCTCGGGCCGATGAGCACGACGACCTCGCCGCGCCGCACTTCGAGGTCGATCGAGCGCAGCACCTCGTTGTCGCCGAACGACTTGCGGATGCCCCGTGCCGCGAGCAGCACGGAGTCGTCGGGCGTCGTCGCGGGGGCGAGCGGGTCAGTGGGCGACATAGCGGTCCAACCTCTTCTCGAGAACACCCTGCCCGCTCGAGAGCACGAGGCAGAAGATCCAGTAGATGAGCGCAGCTTCGAGGTACAGCAGCATGAACTCCTGGCTGAAGGCGGCGATCTCCTGCGACACGCGGAACAGCTCGGTCACGAGGATGAGCGAGGCGAGCGAGGTGTCCTTCACGAGGGAGATGAAGGTGTTCGACAGCGGCGGCACCGAGACGCGAGCGGCCTGCGGCAGGATGACCCGGCGCAGCGTCGTGGCGTGCGACATGCCGATCGTGTATCCGGCCTCCCACTGGCCCTTCGGCACGGAGAGGATCGCCGCGCGGATCACCTCGGCGCCGTATCCGCCGACGTTGAGCGAGAACGCGATGATCGCGCTCGGCCACGGGTCGATGACGAGCCCGATCGACGGCAGTCCGTAGAAGATCACGAAGAGCTGCACGAGGAGGGGCGTGCCCCGGATCACCGAGATGTAGAACCTCGCGATTCCCGAGACCACCCGGTTCGCCGACAACCGCATGAGCGCGGTGCCGAGGGCGAGCACGAGGCCGATCACGAATGAGGCGAGGGCGAGCGGAATGGTGCCGCTCACCCCGCCCCACACGATCGGCCAGAAGGAATCGAGGAACAGCTGCCAGCCGCTCATCGCCTCACCGCCTTCGTCTGTTGCAGGACGAGGCTACTCGGAGACGTCGGCGCCGAAGTACTTCTCGCCGAGTTCGGCGAGGACGCCCTCGGCACGGAGCTCGGCGAGGGCCTCGTCGATCGCGGCGACGAGGTCCTTCTTGTCCTTCGTGAAGGTCAGCGCACTGAGCGAGGGGTCGTCGGTCTCGGCTGCGACCTCGAGGCCCGACTGGCCGTTCGTGTTCACGTAGTCGAGGTAGGTGAGCTTGTCGTTGATGGTGGCATCGACCCGGCCCTGCTCGAGCAGCGCGACGGCCTGCGCCCAGCCCTCGACGGCCTCGACGTTCGCACCCGACTCCTGCGCGAGCGTGTACCAGTTGCTCGTGAGCGACTGCGCGGTCGTCTTGCCAGCGAGGTCGTCGAAGCTCGAGATGGAGGTGTCGCCCTCCTTCACGACGATGACGCCCGGCGAGACGGTGTACGGCTCGCTGAAGAGGTACTGCTCCTCGCGCTCGGGGTTGATCGAGACCTGGTTCGCGATGACGTCGAAGCGCCCCGCATCGAGCCCGGCGAAGATCGCGTCCCACTGGGTCTCCTGGAACTCGATCTCGAGGCCGAGCTTGTCGGCGACCGCCTCGGCCACCTCGACGTCGTATCCCGTGAGGTCGCCGGAGCCGTCTTCGTGGAAGCTGAACGGACGGTACGTGCCCTCGGTCGCGACGGTGAGCGTTCCTGCCTTCACGAGGCCGAACTCGTTGTCGGCTGCTGCATCGCTCGACGCAGGCGCCCCGCTCGAGCAGGCGGCGAGGGCGACGACGGCGACGGATGCGGCGGCCAGGCCGAGCAGGGTGCGGACGCGGGGTGCGCGAGACATGTGGAGCTCCGTTCGTGGGGAGTGCTGAGCGGCGACGTGGTGCCGTGCCGCGTGGTCGAGTCCATCACGGCCTCGCCCGTGAGGAAAACGGCGTTACCCCGCGTTTCATTTCCGAAACCGCTCGATTCGCAGCATCCGATCACATTCCGCTCGGGGCATACCGCGTCGGGGACCTCTCGTGCAAGCCCTTCCGCCGCGGGATCGCGGGTGGCTACGCTGGCCGCGGCGATGGAGTCCCCTTCGTCGCCGCGGTGCCCCCCACACCAACCGGAAGGAACCTTCACCCGTGATCACACTGTCATGGCTCCTCATCATCGCCCTCGTCGGCGGCGCGCTCGCCCTCGTGGACGGGATCCGACGCCTCCGCGGGCGCGGCAGCTCCGTCGTCGGCATCATCGAGATCGTCGTCGCCGCGCTGTTCGTGCTCTCGCTCTTCCTGCCCGGAATCCCGTTCGGATCGCTCGTGCTCGGCATCGCGACACTCGTGGTGCTCGTCGTCGCGCTCATCGTCCGAGGTCGCACCGGCCTCGGGGTCACGATCGCCGCGATCGTGTTCGTCGCGCTCTGGCTGGTGCTCGTGAACCGCTGGCTCGTCATTCCCGGCATCAACTGAGTCCAACGACGGAGGGGCGGCCGATCCCGGCCGTCCCCTCCGTCGTCCCTTCGGTGCTACCCGGTCGTGCCCGCCACGAGCACGCCGTCTTCGCGGCGCGGTACGCCGAGCGGGTTGCCGTCGGCGAGCTCGGGCGGCAGCACTGCGGCCGGGGCATCCTGATAGGCGATGGGCGTCAGCCAGCGGCGGATCGCGGTGGCCCCGACCGAGGTGTGCACCGACGCGGTCGTCGCGGGCCACCCCCCGCCGTGGTGCTGCGCCCACGCGATCGCGACGCCCGTCGGCCAGCCGTTGTAGACGATACGGCCGGCGACCCGGCCGAGCGCGGCAGTGAGCGCGACCACGTCTTCGCCGGGCGCATGGTGGATCGTGCCGGTGAGCGAACCTTCGAGCACTGAGAGCGCAGCCGCGAGCGCGTCGTCGTCGGCGTACCGCACGAGCACCGTGAGCGGCCCGAAGCACTCCTCGAGGAACACCTCGTGGGCTGCGGCGAACGCATCGATCGATGTTGCGACGACGACGGGCGCAGAGACGTCCGTCGTCGCCCGGTCCGCGGCGAAGACGAGCTCGACATCGTCGCGCGCGGCGAGCGCCGCCGAACCCGAGTCGAACGCGCTCGCGATGCCGCCGGTGAGCAGCGCCTGCGAGGGCGCATCCGCGAGCGCGGCGACGAGCGCTGCCTCGAAGCCCGATCCCTCGGGCACGAAGACGAGGCCGGGCTTCGTGCAGTACTGGCCGCCATCGCGCGTGAAGGAGCCCGCGAGCCCGGCGGCGATGACCGCGATCTCCGCTGCGGCCGCCGCACGCGTCACGACGACCGGGTTGATCGAGCCGAGCTCGCCGTAGAACGGGATCGGCGCGGGCCGCGCCGAGGCGAGGTCGAAGAGCGCGCGGCCGCCCCGGGTCGAGCCGGTGAACCCCACGGCGGAGGCCAGCAGATGCCGCACGAGTGCGGTGCCCGCCTCGAAGCCGTCGACGAGGGCGAGCGCCGCCGGCGGGGCTCCGGCGCCGACGAGCGCCTCCCGACCGAGCTCGACTACCCGACGCGACAGCCGCGGGTGCCCCGGATGCGCCTTCACGACGACCGGGCAGCCTGCGGCGAGCGCCGACGCCGTGTCGTTGCCGAGCACCGAGAACGCGAACGGGAAGTTCGAGGCGGCGAAGACCGCGACGACCCCGATCGGGCGCAGCATGCGCCGCAGGTCGGGCCGCGGCGGCGTGAGTGCCCCGTCGGGCGAGTCGAGCGTCGCCTCGACGTACGACCCCTCGAGGGCGACTCCGGCGAAGAAGCGCAGCTGCGTCGCGGTGCGCGTGACCTCGCCGGTGAGGCGCGCCGGGGTCAGGTGCGTCTCGTCGGCGGCGAGGGCGACGAGTTCGTCGCGGTGCGCTTCGAGCGCCTCGGCGAGCGCGACGAGCCACCGGGCCCGGTCGGCGCGCGACGAACGCTCGAAGCCGGATGCCGCGGCGAGCCGCACCGCGACGTCGACCTCCGCCCCGGGGTCCGTGACGATCGCGTCGTCGTCATCGCGACGCTGCTCGTCGCGCGGCGCGATGCCCGCGGCATCCGCGATGCGGTTCGTCTGACCCATGTCGTCCTCCAGATCGTGTGTCTTCAGCAGAGCTGCCCTCGCTTTCGAGAGCCGGGCTCAGAACGCGTTCAGCCCCGTGAGCTCGCGCCCCAGGATCAGTTGGTGGATCTCGTCGGTGCCCTCGTAGGTGCGCACCGACTCGAGGTTCGCGGCGTGCCGCATGACCGGCCACGCGTTCGTGATGCCGTCGCCGGCGAGGATCGCCCGTGCCTCGTGCGCGATCGCGAGCGCCTCGCGCACGCTGTTGAGCTTGCCGACCGAGATCTGCGCGGGCGTGAGTGCGCCGCGCTCCTTCAGCCGCCCGAGGTGCAGGGCGAGGAGGATACCCTTCTCGACCTCGAGGAACATGTCGGCGAGCTTCGCCTGGATGAGCTGGTTCGCGCCGATCGGCTTGCCGAAGACCTCGCGCGAGGTCGAGCGCTCGATGGCTGCCTCGAGGCACGAGCGGGCAGCGCCCATCGCGCCCCACACGATGCCGTAGCGCGCCTCGTTCAGGCACCCGAACGGGCCGGAGAGGCCCTTCGCGCCGGGCAGGATCGCGTCGGCGCCGACCCGCACGCCGTCGAGTTCGATGTCGCACTGCACCGACGCGCGCATCGAGAGCTTGCCGTCGATCGGCGTCGCCGTGAAGCCCGGCGTCGACGTCGGCACGAGGAATCCGCGCACCGCACGGCCGCCCTCGCCGCCCGCGAACGACGGGTCGTCGACCTTCGCCCAGACGACGGCGACGTCCGCGAGCGAGGCGAGGCCGATCCAGCGCTTCGCGCCGTCGAGGACCCAGCCGTCGCCGTCGCGGCGTGCGGTCGTCATCATGCCCGCGGGGTCGGAGCCGCCCTGCGGCTCGGTGAGGGCGAAGCATCCGATGAGGTCACCGGCAGCCATGCCCGGCAGCCACTGCTGCTTCTGCTCCTCGGATCCGTACTTGTGGATCGCGCTCATGGCGAGCGAGCCCTGCACCGAGACGAAGGTGCGCCAGCCGCTGTCGGCGGCCTCGAGCTCGAGGCACACGAGGCCGTACGAGACGGCGCCGGCGCCGGCGCATCCGTAGCCCTGCAGGTGCATGCCGAGGAAGCCCAGGTCGCCGAGCTCCTTCACGAACTCGCGGCGGAAGTGCTTGGCCTCGAAGTCCTCCTCGATGACCGGCAGCAGCCGGTCCTGCGCGAAGGCGCGGGCCTTCAGCTGCCACTCGCGCTCCTCGGGGCTGAGCAGGGCGTCGAGGTCGAACACGGCGTCGATCGTGGGGGCGGTGGTCATCGGTGCGGTCCTTTCGCGGGGGTCTGGTGCCAGTCGGCGCCGGCGTGCTCGCCGAGCGTCGGCGGCGGAGTGCGGTACACGGCCGGGCTCGCCGAGAGGCCGATCGGGTTCGCGACCGTGCGGCTCGTGAATGCGCCGGCGTCGATCTCGGCGACGGGTTCGAGGCCGAGCGCCTCGCCGAACGCGATCGCCTCGGCGACGTCGTTCACGAGGCCGGCCGGCACGCCGGCCGAGCTGAGCGCCTCGACCCAGTGCGCGGCGGATGCCGCGGCGAGCCGCTCCTCGATCGCCGCCGTGAGCTCGCTGCGGTGCGCGACGCGATCGACGTTGCTCGCGAACCGCCTATCATCGGCGAGCGCCGGAACCCCGAGCACCGCGACGAGCGCCCGGAACTGCTTGTCGTTGCCGACGGCGATCACGAGCTCGCGGTCGGCCGCGTGGAACACGGCGTAGGGCGCGATGCTCGGGTGCGCGTTGCCGAGGCGCCGCGGCGGGGTGCCGGTGGCGAGCGTCGACGCGGCCTGGTTCGTGAGCGCCGAGAGCAACCCCTGCAGGAGGTTCACCTCGACGCGCTGGCCGAGGCCCGTGCGGTCACGCTCGCGGAGCGCGAGCAGGATCCCGGCGACGGCGTTCTGCCCGGTGAGCACGTCGACGAGCGCGACGCCGGCCTTCGCGGGCTCGCCGTCGGCGGCGCCCGTGATCGACATGAGCCCGCCGACCGCCTGCACGAGCAGGTCGTACCCGGCGAGCGCCGCACCATCCCCGGCGCCGAACCCCGTGATCGAGCAGTAGACGACGCCGGGATTCGCCGCCCGCACCTCGTCGTAGGAGAGCCCGAAGCGGTCCATGACGCCCGGACGGAAGTTCTCGATGACGACATCGGCCGAGGCCGCGAGCCGGCGCGCCTCGGCGAGCCCCGCGGGGTCGGTCAGGTCGAGGGCGATCGAGCGCTTGTTGCGATTGACGCTTCCGAAGTAGCTCGCCTGCCCGCTCGCATCGACGGGCGGGCGCCAGTGCCGGGTGTCGTCGCCGGCCGGGGACTCGATCTTCACGACGTCGGCGCCGAAGTCGGCGAGCATCATCGTGGCGTAGGGGCCGGCGAGCACTCGCGAGAAGTCGGCGACGCGCACGCCCGCGAGCACCATGGGGAACGCTCCGTCGATCGGCTCGTCATCGGCCCGTCGCTCGTGCATCCCATCCGCCTTCGCATGTCGGCGACCCCGCGGTCGCCCAATCATCCTATATCGCTTCTTTTCTGGACGATTCGCCGCGCCTGCGCTCCGTCACCGCGGGCCTCGGCGCCCGTTCGAGGATCGTCCCAGCTCCTCCTGACAAGTGGTGGTGAGATTCCGGGCGAGTCGCTCGACTAGCCTGAACGCATGGAGTCGAGGGTGGGACCGGGCGCGCGCGAAGCCGTGTTCGCCCAGCTCGCCGACACGGGCCGTGCCGAGCAGGTCGCCCAGCGCCTCACCGACGGCATCGTGCTCGGAGTGCTCGGCGCCGGCGAGCGCCTGCCGAGCGAGCCCGAACTCGCCCGCCGCTTCGGCGTCGCACTCATCACCGTGCGCGAGGGCCTCGGCATCCTCCGCGAGGCCGGGCTCGTCGAGACCCGACGCGGCCGCGAGGGCGGCAGCTTCGTCGTCGCCGACGACGCCGACCACCGTTCGCTCATCACGGCGCGCCTGCGCGGACTCGCCCAGGTCGAGCTCAGCGACATGGCGGTCTACTTCGGCGCGATCCTCGCCGGGGTCGCCGAACGCGCAGCCGAGCGGGCGTCCGCCGGCGACGCCGCGCGACTCGCGGCGTGGCTCACCGCCGCCGACTTCGGCACCGCGGCATCCGCTCGCACGAATCAGGGCGGCTTCTTCCTCGAGGTCGCCGTGCTCAGTCAGTCGGCGCGCCTCGTGCGCGAGCAGATCCGGCTGCAGGCCGAGTTCGGCCCGCTCCTGCTGCTCGGCCTCGACGACGAAGCGCAGCGAGCGGATGCCGCGGCGCTCGACCGCCGCATCGTCGGCGCCGTCGCAGCCCACCGCCCGGCGGAGGCCCGCGCGTCCGCAGGCGACCTCGTGCGCGGCCTCTCGGTGCCGCTCCTCGCAGCCAAGGCCAGGATCGAGCGGGGAGGTGCGCTCGATGAGCCGGTCAGCGCATGACGTCGCCGCCTCGGTCGGCACGGTGTTCGCGAGCGTCTTCGATCAGCTCGCCGCCTGGCGCGCCCCGGTCGAGCAGCTCATCGACGGTGCGCCCGAGGTGCGCCCCGCGGCGCTCGACTCGGTCGTCGCCGAACTCGTGCTCCCCCGACTCACCGAGTCCGACCCGCTGCTCGTCGGCGCCGGGTTCATCGCCGACGGCGAGATCGTGCGCGGGCGCGACGTGCACTTCGCGTGGTGGCTCGGGCCGCTCGATGCGAACCCCGTGCTCGGCTCGACGACCGAGCCGACCCGGCTCGACCTGACGACCCGCGGGTACACCGAGTACCTCCGCGACTTCCGCGCACTCGAGTGGTACCGCATCCCGGCCACGACCCGGCACGCGCATGTCACCGGCCCCTACGTCGACCACCTCTGCACGTGCGACTACATCCTGACGATGACGATGCCCGTGCACGCGGCGGCCGGCCCCGCCGGCGGCGCCGAATCGAGCGGCACGCGCATGGTCGGCGTCATCGGCGCCGACGTCTCGGTGCGCCGGCTGGAGCACGAGCTGCTCGCCGCCTTCCTCGAGGTGCCGACACCGCTCGCGCTCGTGAACGACGAGGGCCGCGTCGTGCTCTCCACCGAGCCGATGCTGCAGGTCGGCCAGCTCACCGACCCCGGCGGTCCCGGCGAGCCGTGTCCGGGCACGCCGCTCAGGGTGCTCGTCGCGCCGGCGTCATCCGGGTCGAACTGAATCATCCGCTGATATATCTTTGAAGTCGAGCGTATGCACGGCGGCAGACGAACTCTGGCGCGTGTGCAGTGTCTGCACCCGAGAAGGAGAACCCCATGAGCTATGCCGTGATCAATCCCGCCACCGGCGAGACGGTCGAGTCCTACGAGACGATCACCGACGAGGCGCTGCAGGCGGCCATCGCCAAGGCGAGCGAGACGCACCGCAACTGGTCGAGGAACACCACGGTCGCCGAGCGCGCCGCCCTCATCCGCCGCGTGGGCGAGCTGCACGCCGAGCGCGCACAGGAGCTCGGCGAGATCATCGTCCGCGAGATGGGCAAGCCCATCGAGCAGGCCGTCGGCGAGGCCGAGTTCGCCGCCGCGATCTACGAGTACTACGCCGACAACGCCGAATCGCTGCTCGCCGACGAGCAGATCGACCTGCTCGCGGGTGAGGGGTCGGCGCTCATCCGCCGCTCGTCGCTCGGTCCGCTGCTCGGCATCATGCCGTGGAACTTCCCGTACTACCAGGTCGCGCGCTTCGCCGGCCCGAACCTCATCATCGGCAACACGATCCTGCTCAAGCACGCCGAGCAGTGCCCCGAGTCCGCCGCCGCGATGGAGCGGATCTTCCTCGACGCCGGATTCCCCGAGGGCGCCTACGTCAACATCTACGCCTCGCACGCCCAGATCGAGACCGTCATCGCCGACCCGCGTGTGCAGGGCGTCTCGCTCACGGGCTCCGAGCGTGCCGGCGCCGCCATCGCCGAGATCGCCGGCCGCCACCTGAAGAAGGTCGTGCTCGAGCTCGGCGGCTCCGACCCGTTCATCCTGCTCTCGACCGACGACCTCGACGCCGCGGTCGGCGCCGCCGTCTTCGCCCGCGTCGACAACAACGGCCAGGCCTGCAACGCGGCCAAGCGCTTCATCGTCGTCGAGGACCTCTACGAGCCCTTCCTCGAGAAGTTCACCGCCGCGATGAGCGAGGTCGTCGAGGGCGACCCGGCCCAGACCGGCACCGCACTCGGCCCGCTCTCGTCGGCCAAGGCCGCCGACGGCCTCGCCGAGCAGGTCGAGCGCGCCGTCGCACAGGGCGCCACGCTCCACCACGGCGGCAAGCGCGACGGCAACTACTACTCGGCGACGATCCTCACCGACGTGCAGCCCGGCTCCGACGCCTTCCACGAGGAGTTCTTCGGCCCGGTCGCGCAGGTCTTCAAGGTCGCCGACGAAGACGCCGCGGTCGACCTCGCGAACAACACCCCGTTCGGCCTCGGCTCGTACGTCTTCACGACCGACTCCGAGCAGGCGCTCCGCGTCGCCGACAAGATCGAGGCCGGCATGGTCTTCGTGAACGTCGTCGGCGCCGACGGCGCCGAGCTGCCCTTCGGCGGCGTCAAGCGCTCCGGCTCCGGCCGCGAGCTCGGCCGCTTCGGCGCCGACGAGTTCGTCAACAAGAAGATGATCCGCATCGGCTGATCGACACGAGCGCGAGAACTCGCGATCGGATGCCCCGGGGCCTCGCCTCGGGGCATCCGTCGTCTCAACGGCCCCGAGCGCGCGCTCAGCGGGAGGGCTCGGCGGCCGCTTGTTCGGCGGCCCGTCTTCCGCCGCTGAGGGCACCGGCGAGCCAGCTCGCGCGGTATTCCGTAGCGAATCGTCGCGGCACGTCGCCGTCGTGCTCAGTCGCTCGCAGCAGGGCGTTCAGCTTCGCCCATCGGCGACCTTCGCCGAAGAGCGCGTCGAGCTGCGGATCGCGCATGCCGAGCCGAACATGGAGCGTGTCGGTCATCACCTGACGCCACCCGACGTATGTCCAGAACGTCATCCGTGCCAGCGCACGCGGCGAACGCGAGCCCTCGTAGCGGTCTGCGAGCTGCAGGACGTTCCTGACGGAGGCGGCGAGGCCGCCCGCTTCCTGCCCGCTCGGGTCTCCGAACACATTGGCGGCGTGCTGCACGTAGTCCTGGACGACGTCGTCGAGGATCCGCGTGCCGCGGTACGCGCCCGCGACGACCGCGAGCCAGTGATCGTGAGTCGCGATACGCGTGGACACGCGGGGAAACGGGAGAGCCGCCTGGAGGATCTCCCGATCGAACACGCACAGCGATCCGGTGAACTGATTCGACAGCAGCGTGAACACCGGCCCCCGGTCCCTGCGATCGGTTACGCCGGTGATCTCACCGGACGGATGCTGCACGAGCCGCGCCTGGCCGGAGACGAGGGAGACGTCGGCGAGGTGCGGAAGCAGCTTCTCCAGCTTGTCGGCGTCCCATCGATCGTCCTGGTCGGCGAGTGCGATCCACGCGGAATCCTCGGCGACTGCGGCGAGACCATGTTCGAAGTTGAGGTAGAAGCCGCGTCGGGAGTCGTCGCCGATCACGCGGAACCGGTCGTCGTCGCCGACGATGTCGCTGACCAGGGTCGCCACGGGTGCCCGCTCGCCGTCGACGGAGACGATGCATTCCCAATCCCGCACACTCTGCTGCTGCAACGAGAGCAGTTGCACCCGGAACAGCTCGGGATCAGGGGAATATGCGGCCAGCACGATCGTGCCGTAGGGGCGTTCGGAGGTCATCGAGCGCCTTCCTGTCCGAGATCCGCGTCAGCGATTGAGGCTAGTCTAGGTGCGCGATGAAACCGAATCTCCGGGCGTCAGGTCCCTCCAGCAAGCACACGTCCGGGACGCGGAGACGACCATGAGCCGGCAGGGTGTCACCACCGCGCTCGGACGCATCGGCGGCTTCTCGATCTCCGTTGGCGCAGCGACCATCCTGGGCGTTCTCTCCCTGCCGTTGCTGAACGACGCCCTCGGCAGCGAGGCGTGGGGGCGGCTCGTGCTCGTGCAGACCGTCGGGCAGATGGCGGGGATCCTCGTCGCCTACGGGTGGGGCGCGACCGGGGCCGCGATGGTCGCCGGCACTGCGCCGGAGCGTCGGCACGCACTGTTCAGCGACTCCCTGCGGATCCGAGCAGTGCTCTACCTGGTCACGGTCCCCCTCGCCGCGCTCCTGCTCTTCCTGCTGTTCCGCGGCGATCCGCTCACCGCGGTGCTCGGCGCAGTCGTGTACCTGCTGCCGTACCTCGGCGGCACCTGGTACTTCACCGGCGAGTCGCGACCGCTGCGGCTCTTCCTCTGCGACACGTTGCCCACCATGTGCGGCACGATCCTCGGTGTCGCCCTGGCCTACCTCGGCGGCGAGGTGTGGTTCTTCCTCGCTGGTCAGGGGCTCGGATTCCTCGTCGCCGTGATCATCGATGCCGTCGTCATCCTGCGCGGAGCCCCGCAGCGGGAGACGCCGCCGGCGCGGTTCCTGATCGCACTGCAGGAGCAGCGGCATGCGGTGACGGCGACAGCCACCAGCGGGCTGTACGTGTCGTTGCCGATGATCGCCGTGCAGATCTTCATTCCTCACCTGCAACCGCTGTACGCGATCGCCGATCGTCTGTTCCGGTACGCGTCGATCGCGTTCCTGCCGATTCAGCAGTACTTCCAGAGCTGGGTGCCCGCGTCCGCGGCCGACCTCCCCCGCAGGGCGCGCCTGGCGACGCTCGCGGGCGCGATCATCGGCGTCTTCGCCGGTGCGGCGATCGCGTTCCTCTCCCCGTGGGCCTCGCTCTGGCTCACGTCCGGCAACCTGCAGGTGCCGCTGGAGCTCTCCATCCCGCTCGGCGTCGCCTTCATCGGCATCGGCACCTCGGCAGTCGTCGGGTACGCCTGCCTCGTCGCGATCGGCAAGGTGCGCGCACTCGCCGTCTCCACGCTCGTCGGCGCCCTGGTCGGCGCTCCACTGATCCTGGTCTTCGCCGCGGCTGGTTCAGTGCCACTCGTGGCATGGGCCGTGGCCGTCTCGGAGTTGTGCGTGGCCGGCTACCAGGTAACGGCGCTGCTGCGCGCGCTCAAGGAGCGCTCGTGAAGCGCACCTCGCCGCCGACCACCGTCGTGACGACCCGCAGATCGCGCAGCTCGGCGGGCTCCACGTCGAACGGATCCCGCTCGAGCGCGACGAAGTCGGCGAGCATCCCGGCTGCGAGCGTTCCCTGCCGATCGTCGCGGCGCGCCGCGTAGGCGCTGCCCGCCGAATGGGCGGCGAGTGCCTGAGCGACGCTCACCCGCTGCTCGGGCTCCCAGCCCCCGGCCGGCTCCCCTGCGGCGTTCTCCCGCGTGACGGCGGCGTGCACCGCATGCATGGGGTTCGGGCTCTCGACCGGGGCGTCCGACCCGAAGGCCACATGCGCACCCGAGTCGGCGAGCGAGCGCCACGCGTAGTTCGCGAGGTCGCGCCCGGCGAGCAGGGTCGACGCGAGCGCGATGTCAGAGGTGCAGTGCGTCGGCTGCAGCGACGGGATCACGCCGAGCTCCGCGAATCGCGGAACGTCGTCCCAGCGGATGTGCTGGGCGTGCTCGATGCGATGCCGGAGGCCCGCGGCGCGACTGAGCTCGGCGATCTCGGCGTACGCGTTCAGCACGAGGTGGTTCGCCTCGTCGCCGATCGCGTGCGTCGCGACGGCGATGCCCGCGACCGCGGCCTTCCGCACGAGCTCGCGCAGCTGCGGGTACGGGATCACCTCGATGCCGCGATTGCCGGCCTCGCCGACGAACGCCTCGCCCATGTGCGAGGTGTGCGAGCCGAGCGCGCCGTCGGAGAAGAGCTTGACCGGGCCGGTCTGGAACCAGTCGTCGCCCTGGCCCGTGTACCGGCCCTCGGCGATCGCCGCGTCGAGGTGGACGGCGGGGATCGCCTTGTGGACGCGGAGCTTCAGTCGCCCGCTGCGATGCAGCTCGAGATAGGCCGCGCGGGCGTCCTCGCCGTCGATGTCGTGCACGCCCGTGAGTCCGACCGCGAGCAGGTGCTCCTGCTCGACTGCGAGCTGTTCGACGAGGTCGGCGACCGACGGCCCGCCGACGATGGCGTCGAACGGGCGCTGCGCCTCCTCCCGGAGGATGCCGGTGGGCTCACCCCGCGCATCGCGCACGATCTCGCCCCCGATCGGGTCGGGCGTCGCCGCCGTGATGCCGGCCGCGGCGAGGGCGAAGCTGTTGGCCCAGACGGTGTGCCCGTCGACGCTCGGGAGCACGACCGGTCGATCGGGGCAGACCCGGTCGAGGCTGTGGCGATCGGGTTGCACGGGCTCGGCCCAGGTGTTCGAGTCCCAGCTGCCCCAGAAGATGCCGCGACCCGGCGGCAGTCCCGCCGCGTGCGACCGGATCGCGGCCAGCGCCTCGTCGAGGTTCCCGGCTCCTCGCAGGTCGAGTTGCCCGCGCTCACCCGCGAGCAGCGCGGTGTGGATGTGGGCGTCGACGAACCCCGGCACGACCGCGAGACCGCCGAGGTCGACCTCGATCGTGCCTGGAGCGGCACGGGCGCGAAGCTCGGCGTCATCGCCGATCGCGACGATCTCGCCATCGACGGCGAGCAGCGCCTCTGCGGGCTTCGCCTCGCCGGTCAGCGTGTGGATGCGGGCATTGCGGAACAGCTTCGAGGGCAACGTCGGTCCTTGGTTCAGGGGGTGGATCGCGCGCGGTGCGCGGCGTACGGCGCGGCTAGCGCTTCTTCTTCTCGTCGATCTCGTCGCGGCGCAGCAGGATGATGCGATCGACGAGCGAGTCGGGCAGCGGGTGCTCCGGGGTGAACCGGATCGTGCCCTTCGCCCACGAGTACCCCTCGAGCTCCGACGACACGGCCTCGATCACCGGCGGGCTGTACGGATAGAGGCCGATGTGGGCTTTCGCCTTCATGATGCTGAGCAGCGGCGAATCCCGATACCGCAGGGCGGGCATGCCGTAGCTCACCCCCTCGACCGCATCTGGCACGAGCGAGACCGCCCGGGCCCTGATGCGTTCCATGACGTCGCGCTCGGGCGCGTCGAGACCGGCGATGTAGTCGCTCACTTCCCCCATGGCGGCCATGGTACGCCGAGCGGATGCCGCGGGATCCGCTCGCTCGCGGCCTGCCCCGTTCCGTCGGGCGCATCGACGACCGCGCCGAGCGACCGGTGGAACGGGACATCCGCGGCTCAGAGCACCTTGTCGAGGAACGCGCGGGTGCGCGGCGACGACGCCGCCCGCACGACCTGTTCCGGAGTGTCGCTCTCCACGATGACTCCCTCGTCGAAGAAGCTGAGCGTGTCGCCGACCTCGCGCGCGAACCCGATCTCGTGGGTCACGACGACCATCGTCATCCCGCCCTCGGCGAGCGCCTTCATCGATTCGAGCACCTCGTCGACGAGTTCGGGATCGAGCGCCGAGGTCGGCTCGTCGAAGAGCATGAGGGCCGGATCCATCGCGAGCGCGCGAGCGATCGCCACGCGCTGCTGCTGTCCGCCCGAGAGCTGGTGCGGGCGCTTCGACGCATGGTCGGCGAGACCCACGCGATCGAGCTCGTCGAGCGCACGCAGGCGCGCGGCATCCTTCTTCATCTTCTTCACGTGCACGAGGCTCGCCGCGACGTTCTCGGCGGCGTCGAGGTGCGAGTAGAGGTTGAACCGCTGGAAGACCATTCCGATGCCGGCACGGAACCGCGCGAACTCGCGGTCGCCCCACGGGTGGTAGCTCCCGGCGCGCAGCGTGTATCCGACCTGTTCGCCGCCGACGGTGAGGTCTCCGTCGTCGACCGTCTCGAGCGCGTTGATGCATCGCAGGAAGGTCGACTTGCCGGAGCCCGACGGACCGATGATGCAGCTCACCTCGCCCGCCCGCACCGAGAAGTCGACGCCGCGGAGCACGAGGTGCTCGCCGAACGCCTTGGTGACACCGGATGCCTGAACGAGTGCCTCGGTCATCGCACCTCCTCCTTCGTGTTCTCGCGGACCTCGGCCATCGCGCGGGTCGCCGTCGTGACGTCCCGGTTGCCCGAGACACGCCGGAGCATGGACTGCGTCCACGTCGGACCGCGCACGAGGCGGACGGCGTCGACGCCGAACCGTCGTTCCAACCTCGACTGCAGGTAGGTCGCGATCGCAGTGAGCAGCATGTACCAGAGGCTCGCGACGATCAGCAGCTCGATGATGAGGTTGTTCTGCTTGTAGATCTGGCTCGCGTTCGTCATGAGGTCGTTGCCGGCGACGACCACGATGAGCGACGTGGTCTTCAGCATCGAGATGAACTCGTTGCCCGTCGGCGGGATGATGATGCGCAGCGCCTGCGGGAGCACGATGATGCGCATGTTCTGCATCGATGTCATGCCTCCAGCGAGCGCCGCCTCGCTCTGCCCGCGATCGACGGCCTGGATGCCCGCCCGCACCGTCTCGGCGAAATAGGCGGCGAGGTTCAGTCCGAGGCCCAGCATCGCGGCGGTGAAGCCCGTCATCACCTGGTTCGTGTCCCACCGCACGCCGATCTCGGTGAACGGCACCTGCAGCGTGAGGTACGGGAACAGGAAGGCGAGGTTGTACCAGAAGATGAGCTGCACGAGCACGGGCGTGCCCCGGAAGAACCAGATGTAGAGCGTGGCGAGCCAGCCGAGCACCGGGTTCGTCGAGAGGCGCATGACCGCGAGCACGACACCCAGCACGAGGCCGATCACGGTCGCGAGCACGCTGATGCCGATCGTGACGACGACGCCGCTCAGGATCTTCGGCGCGAACAGGTACTCGGCGACGCGATTCCAGCGGATGTTCTCGTTGAAGACGACCGCCGAGACGAGCCAGGCGAAGAACAGCAGTGCGAGACCTCCGACCACCCAGCGGCCGACATGGCGACGCGGCGCGATCGGGATCGGTGCTCCGTCTTCGCCGGTGAACGGCGCGACGCGCTGGGTCGTGTGCGGCATGCGCTGCTCCTACTGTCCGCCGTTGACGACGGCCGAGTCGACGGCCATCTGACCGACGCCCCAGGCGTCGAGGATGTCGGCGTAGGCACCGGAGTCGATGAGCTCCTGCAGCGCGGCCCGGATGAGCTCGACGAGCTCCGTGTTCTCCTTGTCGATCGCGATCCCCCACGGGCTCTCGCCGCCGTCGATCGCGATCGCCTCGAGCCCCGATTCGGCCTCGTCGGCGCGGTGCACCGCGACCGGGTAGTCGGTGATCGTCGCTGCTGCTCGGCCGCTCTTGACCGCGAGGATCGCCTCGCTGTCGCCCTCGAACTTCAGGATCTCGACCGCCGCGGCGCCGTCGCTCGCGCAGCTCGCGTTGATCTCGTCGGCGAGGAACATCGACGAGCCGTTGTCGACGACGGACACGATCTCACCGCACAGGTCCTCGGGCACCTCGACGCCGCCGGGGTTGCCGGTCTGCACGAGGAATCCGTTGCCGGCGCTCACGTAGTCGACGAAGGAGACCGTCTCGCGACGCTCCTCGTTGTCGGTCATCGACGACATCACGGCGTCGAAGCGGCCGGTGAGCACGCCGGGGATCTGGGCGTTGAACTCCTGGTCCGTGAGCGTGACGCCGACCCCGAGCACGCGGGCGAGCGCCCGGGCGAGTGAGGCGTCGACGCCCACGATCGTGGTGCCGTCGGTACCGAACATCTCCATGGGCGGGTACCCGACCGAGGTCGTGATCTTGAGCCCCTCGGACGAGATGCTCGCGGGCACGAGCTCGGCGAGGTCGGCGGATGCCTCGATCCCGTCGATCACCGATTTCGCGAGGTCTTCGGAAGGAGTCTCGGTGAGCTCGGCCGCTGGCCCGTCGGGCGTTCCGTCGTCGGCGATGCTCTGGGCGCCGCAGGCCGAGGTGCCGAGCAGTACGGCACCGAGCACGAGCGCGAGGCCGGCCGTTCGAGCCCGACCGAATGAGGTGGGTGCAGACATGGTGGTGCTCCATTCCTGAGGTGGTTCCGGATTCGACCGGGCTGTGGTGGTGGTGCTGACTGGCTTCATCACTCGTCGCTCATCGCTTGTCGCTCATGGCTCGTCGCTCATCGCTGGAAGCGCACGTCGCCCCCGACGACCGTGGTCATGACTCGGAGGTCGCGGAGCGACTCGGGTTCGATGTCGAACGGATCCCGTTCGAGGGCGACGAAGTCGGCGAGCTGCCCCGGCGCGAGTCGCCCCTGCCGGTGCTCGCGGTTCGCGGCGTAGGCGCCGCCGGCCGAGTGCGCTGCGAGCGCCTCGCGGACCGAGATCCGCTGTTCGGGCTCCCAGCCGCCCGCCGGCGATCCGACGGCGTTCTGCCGCGTGACGGCGGCGTGGATCCCGTGCAGGGGGTTCGGGTCCTCGATCGGCGCATCCGATCCGTACGCGAGATGTGCGCCGGCATCGGCGAGCGATCGCCAGGCGTAGTTGGCGAGGCTCCGGCCGGCGAGCAGCGATTCCGACAGCGGGATGTCGGAGGTGCAGTGCGTCGGCTGCAGCGACGGGATGACCTCGAGCGCGGCGAATCGGGGCACGTCGTCCCAGCGGATGTGCTGCGCGTGCTCGATGCGATGGCGGAGCCCGGCTGCGCGGCTGAGCGCTGCGACCTCCTCGTAGGCGTTCAGCACCAGGTGGTTGGCCTGATCCCCGATGGCGTGGGTGGCCACGGCGATGCGGGCCGCCGTGGCGCGACGCACGAGTTCGCGGAGCTCCGGATACGGGATCACCTCGATGCCGTGGTTGCCGGACTGGCCGGCGAAGTCCTCGCCCATGTGCGAAGTGTGGGATCCGAGCGCGCCGTCGGAGAAGAACTTCACCGGGCCGGTCTGGAACCAGTCGTCGCCATCGCCCGTGAACCGTCCCTCTTCGATCGCGGCATCGAGATGGTCGGCGGTGATCGCCTTGTGGATCCGGAGCTTCAGCTCGCCCCGGGCTGCGAGCTCGAGGTACGCCGAGCGCGCATCCTCGCCGTCGATGTCGTGCAGGCCGGTGAGCCCGAGCGAGAGCAGGTGCTCCTGGCTGGAGCGGAGCTGGTCGATGAGCTCGCCGGCGAGCGGCGAGCCCATGAGCTCGCGCAGTGGGTAGCGGGCGGACTCCCGCAGGATGCCGGTCGGTTC
The DNA here is from genome assembly GCF_042262385.1 of Agromyces sp. NPDC056389. Lineage (NCBI taxonomy): Bacteria > Bacillati > Actinomycetota > Actinomycetes > Micrococcales > Microbacteriaceae > Agromyces > Agromyces sp. NPDC056389. The sequence goes on along the minus strand of NZ_JBHJPN010000003.1, from coordinate 174,632 downwards.
GCCACGGTCGTCGCGGACGATCTCGCCACCAATCGGGTCGGGGGTCGACGCGTCGTACCCGATCACCGCGAGCGCCGCGCTGTTCGCCCAGATCGTGTGTCCGTCGACGCTCGGCAGCGCGACCGGGCGATCGGGGCAGACCCGGTCGAGCGAATGCCGATCCGGCTGCACCGGTACGTCCCACGTGTTGGAGTCCCACCGACCGGCGAAGATCCACTGCCCCTTCGGCAGTCGTTGCGCGTGCGCCCGGATGCCCTCGAGCGCCTCCTCGAGGCTCCTCGCGCCACGCAGGTCGAGGGCGTGACGCTCCCGCGCGTAGGAGGCGGAGTGGATGTGGGCGTCGACGAAGCCCGGTACGACGGCGCGCCCCTCGAGATCGACCTCCGTCGTGCCTGCGCGTGCCAAGGCGCGCACGTCGACATCGCCGCCCGACGCGACGATGACGCCGTCGACGGACAGCACCGCTTCGACCGGCGTCTCGGAGCCGGTGAAGGTGTGGAAGCGGGCATGGCGAAAGAGCGTCGAAACCAACAGTGTTCCTTGCGTTGATGTCTGAAGTGGGACGAGGTTTCTGCAAGATTAGGCGAGCTGTAGCCCCTTGCCCATAGGCTGTGATCGAGACCTTTCGTCGCTGAGCATTAGGAAACCTGTTGCTGAATCCGGTCCACCTCCGCACACTCCTCGAGACCGTTCGCCTCGGCTCGTTCGCCGCGGCCGCGAATCGACTCGGCTATACGCCATCGGCGGTGTCGCAGCAGATGGCGGCGCTCGAGCGCGAGGTCGGAGTGCCGCTCTTCGAACGTGCGGCGCGAAGCGCGCATCCGACCGATGCCGCGAACGCCATGGCGCGCCACGCGGTGCGAGTGCTCGCGGACATCGACGCGCTGCTCGCCGCGACGTCGAGCGCGCACTCGTCGATCACCCAGGAGTTGCGGCTCGCCGTCTTCCCGAGCCTCGCGACCCCGCTCCTCGAACGGCTCTTCGAGCTGCCCGAATGGCGCAGTTCCGACATCGACCTCCAGCTCTGGGTGGCCGACCCGTCCCCGACGATCCAGCAGCTCCGCTCCGGGCGGGAGTTCGACGTCTCCCTCGTCTACCAGGTCGGCGACAGCGGGCTGTCGTGGCCGCAGTCGGTGACGCCCGAATGGCTCGGCGACGACAAGTTCCGTGTCGTCGTGCCGACCGCATGGGGACTCGCCCCGAACGAACCCACGCCCCTGCACCGGCTCGAGAACCGGCCGTGGATCTTCCACCACCCCGGAACCAGCGACGCCGCGGTCATCGACCGCCTGTTCCGCGGACTCGACCTCCGGGCACGCGTCGTCGCACGCTCCGACGACTTCGCCGTCACGCTCGGTCTCATCGCCGGCGGATTCGCCGCCTCGATCGTTCCCGACATCGCCCTGCACCGCCTTCCCCCGGGAGTGACCGTGCTCGACGTTCCCGACTTCCGGCTCGAGCGGAAGATCTTCGCCCTCGTCCCGCGCGAGTCCGACGGGACGCAGCTCGAGGTCTTCATGAGCGCCGTGACGACGATCCTGCACGGGCTCGGCGTCAGCACCCGAACGCACTGACGAATGAATCATCCGGAACTATAGCTTTACGACCGGATGTCTGGTTATGCTGGCGCGACACCACGACGATGTGGTGTCGCCGGTAGGGGGTGATCGGCGCAGCGAAGACAGTGGAAGGCAGTGATGTCTGAAGATCGCGGGTCCGCAGCGGGCCTCTCCGACGGCGAACACCTCAGCGTGCTCGGCTACGACGACACGTTCAATCGATCGATGAGCCTGTGGGCGAACTTCGCCCTCGGCTTCACCTACCTCTCGCCCCTCGTCGGCGTCTACTCGCTCTTCGCGGTCGCCCTCTCGATCGGCGGACCGCCCTCGATCTGGTGGATCGTGATCGTCGGCGCCGGCCAGCTGCTCGTCTCGTTCGTGTTCGGCGAGGTCGTCTCGCAGTACCCGATCCACGGCGGCATCTACCCGTGGGCCCGCCGCCTCTGGGGTCGGCGCTACGCCTGGATGGCGGCCTGGGTCTACATCTGGGCGATGATCGTGACCATCACCTCGGTCGCCGAGTTCGGCTCGGGGTTCGCGGCGAGCCTGTTCGGCATCGAGCACACCAATGACTCCACCCTCTGGCTGACCCTGGGCTTCCTCGTCATCGCCCTCGCCATCAACTTCACCGGAACGAAGTGGCTGGCCCGCGTCGCGCGCATCGGCCTCGCCGCCGAGCTCATCGGCGTCATCGGCCTCGGCCTCTACCTGCTGATCTTCCAGCGCAAGCAGGAGTTCAGCGTCTTCTTCGACACCATGGGCGTCGAGGGCGACGGCAGCTACGCAGCGGCCTTCATGGGCGCCGCCCTCGCCGGCCTCTTCCTGTTCTACGGCTTCGAGGCGTGCGGCGACGTCGCCGAGGAGGTCGAGAACCCGGCGCGCCGCATCCCCAAGGCCATGATGCTGACGATCCTCGTCGGCGGCGTCTCGGCGCTGTTCTCATTCGGCGGCTACGTTCTCGCAGCGCCCGACCTCGCGTCGATCGTCAACGGAGAGGACGCCGACCCCATCCCCGGGATCCTCGAGGCGACACTCGGCGCAGCGGGCGCGAAGATCTTCCTCGTGATCGCGATCACAGCGTTCCTCTCGTGCGTGCTGAGCCTGCAGGCCGCGGCGAGCCGTCTGCTTTTCTCGTTCGCCCGCGACGGCATGGTCCCCGGCCACCGCTGGCTCGCGCGCGTCTCCCCCAAGAGCAAGGTGCCGACGAACGCGCTCATCGTGGCGTGCACGGTTCCCGCCCTCATCGCGGTGCTCATCTGGGCCAACAACGACCTGCTGGTCCCGATCACGGCGTTCGCGGTGCTCGGCATCTACGTCGCGTTCCAGATGGTCGTGCTCGCCTCGCTGCGCCAGCGGTTCAAGGGCTGGCGCCCCGCCGGCCCGTTCTCGCTCGGCTCCTGGGGCCTGCTCGTCAACATCCTCGCGCTGGCCTACGGCATCTTCGCGATCGTGCTGCTCTCGCTGCCGGGTTCGACGGGCGACTTCTTCACCGACTACGTCGTGCTGATCGGACTCGGTGTCGTCCTCGTCACCGGACTGCTCTACCTCTTCCTCGCCCGCCCCGATCGCAAGTCCGATGCCCCCACCGGTGACGCGATCGCGGTCGCCGACGAGATCCGGCTGCGCACGGGCGCGACCCGCGTGGTCGAGCAGGCGCAGCAGTAGCCGAACGACCTCGAAGCGGAGGCCTACGCTGGACGCATGATCCGCAGACACGTGCTCGTGCACGGGATCGTGCAGGGCGTGGGCTTCCGCTTCGCCGCGCGCCGCGAGGCGGAGCGACTGGGTGTCGTCGGATGGGCGCGCAATCGCGCCGACGGCACGGTCGAGGCCGAGATCGAGGGCGACGAGGCATCCGTCGTCGCGATGCTCGAGTGGCTCGCGAACGGCCCGCCCGGCTCCGTCGTCGAAGGCACGGATGTCACGCCGCGAGAGCCAGCGGGCGACACCGGGTTCCGCATCACCGGGTGACGCCGGAACACTCGATCCGACCGCTGCGCCAGACGTCAATACCCCGATTGACCGGGTGTTCGAACGGATCTACCGTTGAATCGACCCCCGAATGGGAGCCACCGACACGAGGAGGCTGGTTTCTATGAAGAAGTGGACGCGATGGGAGGACTGGGTGGCCATCGCCGCAGGTCTGGCGGTGGTGCTGTCGACGATGTTCGTGGCTCCGATGGGCGCCTCGGTCGCGATCATGGTCACGCTCGGCACCCTGCTGATCCTCTCGGGAATCGTGAACCTGGCCCGACCGGGCATGGTCTCGATGGAGTACGTGCAGGCGGCACTCGGCGTGCTGCTGATCATCTCGCCATGGGTCGGCGGCTACGCGGACGCGATGACCTTCGGGGCCGCGTGGATGTCGTGGATCTGCGGTGCGGTCACGGTGATCGTCGCGGCGCTCGCCATCCGACCGGCCATGCAGGCCCACCAGGGCGCGATCCCCCACTGAAACCCATCGACGATGAGGCGGGGCCGGCGTACCGGCTCAGAGCCAGTACGCCGAGCCGCGCCGGCGGAACGACTCGTCGTCGACCGGGTCGAGCCCTCGATGCCGCTCGGCCGAGATGAGCAGCCAGACGACCACGAGTGCGAGCACGACGGTATAGACGGCCGGCCCGAAGGCGCCGATGAGGGTCATCCAATACGCGGCGGCCGCGGCCACGACGATCGTGGCGACCGACGCGAGGACCGTGGTGGTTCGTTCGCTCATACCGTCAAGCTACGCCGCTCCGCCGACAATGCAAGCGAACGACGAAGGACCCGCCGAACATCGGCGGGCCCTTCGGGGAGTCTGCGGTGAGACTAGATGGCGTTGACGTCCAGCGGGATGCCGGGGCCGAACGTGGTCGACACGGCGCCCTTCTGGATGTAGCGGCCCTTCGAGCTCGACGGCTTCAGACGCAGGACCTCTTCGAGAGCCGCCTTGGCGTTCTCTTCGAGCTGCTCCTGCGTGAACGAGGCCTTGCCGACGACGAAGTGCACGTTGGCGTGCTTGTCGACGCGGAACTCGATCTTGCCGCCCTTGATGTCGGAGACGGCCTGGCCGACGTTCGGGGTCACGGTGCCGGTCTTCGGGTTCGGCATGAGGCCGCGCGGGCCGAGCACCTTGCCGAGACGGCCGACCTGGCCCATGAGCTCGGGGGTCGAGACCGCCGAGTCGAACGCGGTGTAGCCGCCGGCGACCTTCTCGATGAGCTCGGCGCCGCCGACCTCGTCGGCGCCGGCAGCGATGGCAGCCTCAGCGGCGGGGCCGGTCGCGAACACGATGACGCGAGCGGTCTTGCCGGTGCCGTGCGGGAGGATGACGGTGCCGCGCACCATCTGGTCGGCCTTGCGGGGGTCGACGCCGAGCTTCAGCGCGACCTCGACGGTCGAGTCGAACTTCGCCGAGCCCGTCTCCTTCGCGAGGGCCACTGCCTCGGTCGGGGTGTAGAACTTGCCGTCTTCGATCTTGTCGGCCGCGGCGCGGTAGGCCTTTGACTTCTTTGCCATGTTGCTTCTCCTTGAGAGAGTGTGGTCATCTGCGCCTGGCGGGCGCTGCCACTGAATGCTGAGTTCTGGTGAACGGATGCCGCGTGGCATCCGTCGAGGCCTATTCGACCGTGATGCCCATCGAGCGAGCGGTGCCCGCGATGATCTTCGACGCTGCGTCGAGGTCGTTGGCGTTGAGGTCGACCATCTTCGACTCGGCGATCTCGCGCACCTGAGCCTGGGTCAGCTTGCCGACCTTGGTGGTGTGGGGGACGCCGGAGCCCTTGGCGACGCCGGCAGCCTTCTTGATGAGCTCGGCGGCGGGCGGGGTCTTCAGGATGAAGGTGAACGAGCGGTCTTCGTAGACCGTGATCTCGACGGGGATGACGTTGCCGCGCTGGGCCTCAGTCGCCGCGTTGTACGCCTTGCAGAACTCCATGATGTTCACGCCGTGCTGACCCAGGGCCGGGCCGATGGGCGGGGCCGGGTTCGCGGCGCCGGCCTTGATCTGAAGCTTGATCAGACCGGTGACCTTCTTCTTCGGTGCCATGATTTCTCTCTTTCTGTTCGAACGCCCCGGTGGCCGGGGCACTCTCCCGCAACCCGGCCGTTCCGGGATGCGGTGATCTGATGTGCTGTTGCCAGCGCGTGCCTGACGCAGCACAACCCTCCGATTGTACCGGAGGGCCGCTGCGTACTGTCTGGGAGGTGCTAGAGCTTGGTGACCTGGTCGAAGCTGAGCTCGACCGGGGTCTCGCGCTCGAAGAGCGAGACGAGCACGATGAGCTTGCCGCTCTCGGGCTTGATCTCGCTGATCGTGCCGGGCAGGCCCGCGAACGAACCGTCCTTGATCGTGATGGTCTCGCCGACCTCGAAGTCGACCTCGGCGGGGATCGCGCGGGCCGCACCGGCGGCCGAGCCGGCCTTCGCGCCCTTGACGGGAGCGACGTCCTTGATCTCGACGAGGCTCTTCAGCATGCCGAAGGCCTCTTCGAAGCGGAGGGGGGTCGGGTTGTGCGCGTTGCCGACGAAGCCGGTGACACCGGGCGTGTGGCGGATGACCGACCACGAGTCCTCGTTGAGGTCCATGCGCACGAGCACGTAACCGGGGATGCGGACGCGCGTGACCATCTTGCGCTGGCCGTTCTTGATCTCGACGACGTCTTCCATCGGCACTTCGACCTGGTAGATGTAGTCGGCCATGGCCATCGACTCGCGGCGCTGCTCGATGTTCGCCTTCACGCGGCGCTCGAAGCCCGCGTAGGAGTGGATGACGTACCACTTGCCGGGGAGGAACCGGAGCTCGGCGCGGAACTCCGCGTACGGGTCGGCCTGCTCCTCGTCTTCTTCGATGACGGCCTCGACGGCGGCCTCGGCCTCTTCGGCCGAGTCGATGTCGAGTGCGTCGTCGACCACGGCGTCGGCCTCGGGGTCGGTCGACTCCGCGATCGCGTCGAGCACGGCGTCGAGGTCGACGTCGTTGCCCTCGTCGTCGACGACGTGCACGGCGCGGTGCTCGGCCGGCTCGACCGATTCCTCTTCGTGCTCGAGGGTGTTGCCCGTCTGCGCCTCGTCGTCTTCGGCCGACTGCTCGGCAGCCGTGGCCCAGTCGACGTCGTCGCGCTCAGTCCTTGACACTTCTCTCAATCCTTTTCTCCGGTGCGCCAGCGGCGAACCGGATCCGTCGAACCCGAAGGTCCGATCAGACCCCCGGTGTTCCGAAGACGTACAGCACCAGCCAGCCGAACACCTGATCGAACGCCCACACGATCGCCATCATGATGATGACGAACACGAGCACCACAGTCGTGAAACTGAGGAGCTCCTTGCGGGTCGGCGTGACGACCTTCTTCAGCTCGGCGATGACCTGCCGGATGAACAGGGCGACGCGCGAAAAGGGGTTCCGACGCGCGGCGCGATCGCGCTTCGCGTTGGCGACGACGTCTTCACTCGGTTCGTCGATTACTTTTCGTGCCACCTCGTACACCTTTCGTGGGCCGGCAATCACTGCCGGCTCGCAGGGCGGACAGGACTCGAACCTGCAACCTGCGGTTTTGGAGACCGCTGCTCTACCAATTGAGCCACCGCCCTATGGAACGACCGGGTGACCGGGGCTGTTCCACCGATTGCCGAGCGCCACGATTCCCTTGCGTTTCTCACCAGGTGAAGGCCCGAAAATAGGCGCAGAGAATCTTGGCTGACTTCAACAACCTCACCAAGTGTATGCGACGCCGCAGGCAGAGTAAAGCCGAGCGGACGCCCCGCCGCCGACGCCGGCCCCGGGGCATCCGAATCGCCCGCGTCGACGGGTCGATCGGCTTAGATTGAGCGCATGACGATCGACCGCGCATCGCGCCTCGTTCCGGAGCCGCGCAGCAGCGCCGAGGTCACCGGCGAGCACTCGCAGTTCCGCCTCGACCTCGAGCGCATCCGGTTCTCGCCGTACTTCTCGCGGCTCTCCGCCGTCACCCAGGTCATCGCGCAGCCGGGCGCGGGCCCGCTCATCCACAACCGGCTCACCCACTCGATCAAGGTCACCGCGGTCGCGCGGGCGATCGCGGTCAAGCTGACGGATGCCGCGTCGCCGGCGCGCGAACTCGCGCTCGAGCACGGCTGCGACGCCGTCGTCGTGCAGGCCGCGGCGAGCGCGCACGATCTCGGCCACCCGCCGTTCGGGCACCTCGGCGAACGGGTGCTCGACCGGCTCGCACGCGAGACGCTCGGGCTCGTCGACGGCTTCGAGGGCAACGCGCAGAGCTACCGGATCCTCACGGCGCTCGACGTCAGCGAGGCCGCCCCTCGCGGGCTGAACCTGACGGCGGCGGTGCGCACGGCCGTCGCGAAGTACCCGTGGACGAGGTACATCGACGCGTCGTCCTTCGGCGACGGGCCGCTGCCGCGCGGCCTCCGCCGCACCGCGCAGGGCATCGAGGTGCCCAAGTACTCGGCGTACGGCATCGACGCCCTCGACCTCGAGCAGGCCCGCGCCGGGCTCCCGCCGATGCAGCAGTCGCTCGAGTGCTCGATCATGGACATCGCCGACGACGTCGCCTACTCGATCCACGACGTCGACGACTTCTACCGGGCCGGCGTGCTCAGCCAGGGCGCGGTGGCGCGGGAGTTCCGCGGCTGGATCGAGGGCGGCTCCCAGCTGCGCGAGCTCGACGAGGCGGCCCTCGACGCCCGCACCGCACCTGCGGGCAGCGCGCTCGAGGCCCTTCGCCGCAAGTTCGCCCGCGACGATCCCTGGGTGGCCTCCGACGACGCGTTCGCCGATGCGGTCGACGTCGTCGCCGACGACCTCGTCGACGGCCTGCTGGCGACGCCGTTCGACGGGTCGATCGCCTCGGAGCGCGCACTCTCGTCGTTCACGAACCGGTGGATCAGCCACCTGCAGTCATCGGTCGTGCCTGCACCGCCCGATGTCGTGCGTTCGGGTCTCGTGACCCTCGATCGACAGGCCTGGCACGAGGTCGAGATCCTGAAGTTCGTGCACCGGCACTTCATCCTCGACCGCGCCGACATCGTCATGTACCAGCGCGGACTCAGCCGGGTGCTCGCCCGCGCCGTCAAGGGGCTCACCGCCTGGGCGACCGACGAGCACGACCGCGACCGGGTTCCGCAGCGCCTGAAGGAGCTCGTGGACATCGCGACCGACGGCTACGCGGCGCTGCGCCACGAGCGCCCCGACGGCGTTCCGATCCCCGCGGCGGGCGACGTGCGCCGGCTCGGAGTCGGTCGCGGGGTGATCGACTACGTCGCGTCGCTCTCCGACGATCAGGCGCTCGCGGTGTCGGAGGCGCTCGACGGGCGGCCCGACCGACTGTGGGACATCGGCCAGAACCTCTGACCCAGCGCGATGCAGGCCGCTCCGAGCCCGACGAGCACGGCGCCGGCGATCGCGACCCACCACGCGGTGTCCGCGGGGATGTCGAGGTAGACACTGATGCCGAGGATGCGCGAGAGCCCCCACGGCAGCAGTGCCATCTCGTCGTTCCACGTGGTGAGCGCCGCCTCGAGGCCGATCAGGCCGATGAGCGAGCCGAACACCGCGAGCACGCCGCCGATGCCCGCCACGACCGCACCGGTCGCCCAGAGCGCTCCCCGCTCGACGGCGAGCGCCCAGGCCGCGGCGATCACGACCCAACCGAATGCGGCGAACGCGACGGCGATGTAGGCCGAGCGCCCGACCGGATTCGTCCAGAACTCGAACCAGTAGCCGCCCGGCCCCGTCGGGGCGAGCACGACGAGCAGCAGCGCCACGCGCAGCATCGCGGCCCCTCCGATGGCCGCGATGACCGGCCATGCCGAGCGACGACCGAGGGCGAGCCAGACGACCCCCGCGAACAGCACCCAGCCGCCGAGGGTCACGAGCAGGTGCGACGGGGCGAGGAACCAGGTCTGGATGCCGCGGCTCGCCACGAGGAAGGCGGCGGGCACGGCGGCCAGCAGCACCCGGTCGAGACGGCCGAGCCCCTCGACCACCGCTCGCGCTCGCCATGGCCTGGTTCCGGCGATCCACAGCGCACGTGCGGCCCGGGCGCCGGGCCATCCGGCGCGGGCGAAGCCGTCCGCGATGCCGTAGGCCAGCCATGCGGCGAGCAGCACGAGGGCGACGCGCGCGGCCCACGCCATCGGCAGGTCGCGCACGGCCCGCTCGACGCCGAGCTCGGCCGCCGTCAGGTTGTACGGGGGCAGGTACGGGTCGCCCGCGTAGGCGGCCTCATGAGCGGCGGCGGATGCCTCGAACGCCCGCCGCGCGGCATCCCACCGCTCGTATGCCACCGAGTCGCCGGTGTCGTGCCACTCCGCCTGCCGGAGGAACATCTCGCGGTAGTCGCCGAGCATCGCGAAGGTGTTGGCCTGGTAGTCGAGGGTGTCGAGGAACGCCGTGCGCAGTACGGGGTCGCGCCAGCTCGCGGCATCCGTCGCCTCGATCGCCGACTGCATGCGCTCGACCGCGGCGATCGCGCGGTCGCCGCCCGCGATCGCCTCGTCGAGCTCGTCGCGGCTGATCTCGTAGATCACGTTCAGCACGGCGCTGTCGCCGGTGAGGATGTCCCACTCGAAGATCCACATCATGGGCGGCGGTTCGAGCCCGATCGCGAAGACCCGGCGGTCGGCGAACGGGCCGATGTAGAGCCCGTCGGTGATGGCGGCGCGAGACTGCGCCATCGCCTCGCCGATCGCCGCGACGGTCGCCGGGTCGTCCGAGAACCAGCGCCGCGCCCAGTCGGCCGTGATCGCGGCGGGGTCGGCCTCGGGGTCGCGTGCGAGCCGCACGGCGAGTTCGGTGTTCAGCTCGTAGAGCTGCCAGAAGCCGGCCTTCAGCTCGAGTGAGAGCGGGCCGGCCCGCCATGGGCCGCCGTCCTGGGTCCACGTCCAGATTCCCTCGACGCGCGGATTCGCCGCGATGAACCGTTGCAGCGCCTCCTGGTAGAGCACCCCGAGGTCGTTCGGGAACGCGCCGAAGTTCTCGAACTCGCGCCGACTCTGGAACTCGACGATGCGTCGCTGCTCGCCGATCTCGAGGGTGTGGTTCAGCGGCAGGTGGCTGTAGAAGTCGCCGAGCGTGTACTTCGTCGACACGATGAGCGCATCGGAGTCGATGCCCGCGAGCACCGCCTCGTAGGAGGCGTCGTTCGTGTGCATGTCGCCGACGGCGCCGACGCCGACGCTCCAGCTGCGGAAGATCACCTCGCGGTCGGCGCGCTCGGCCTGCTCGGTGAACGCCGTGAGCATGGCCCGCACCGAGTCGACCGTCGTGACGGCGAGCTTCGAGTAGTAGTCCCAGCCCGGCAGGTCGTAGACGCGGCCCGCCTCGCCGATGCGGATGAGCACGCCGTCGAGGAAGGGCATCTCGGCGTAGAGCTCGTCGAGGCCGGCCGAGTAGACCTCCCAGAACTCGGGGTCCTCGGTGGCGAGGCCCCCGAAGCGCTCGACGAGGTACTCCTCGAGCGGCGTCGTGAGGGTGAGCATGTCGGTGCGGAAGTACACGTCGAGGCCGGCGTCGTGCGCGTACTCCCACATCGGCCCGAACGCCTCGCGCATCGCGTGGGCGCGGGCGACGTGCGAATCGTCGGCGTCGTAGACGTCGGTGCCGTCGCCGACGCCCGAGAAGGTCAGGTACTCGACGAATCCGGGGATCGCGATCGCGTTGTACCCCTCGGCGAGCGCGTGCCGCACGTAGGCCTCGAAGTCCGCGCGGGCGACCGCGAGCGCGGTGTCGTCGATGTACGGCGCCTCGGCGAGGATCACGTCGGCGAAGGCCTTCGAGTTGTGCGAGTAGTCGTCGCCGGCCGCCCACTCCGATTCGTCGACCGTCACGCCGACGGCGCCGAGGTCGACCATGCGGAAGCCGAGGCGGGAGTCGATCGTCTCGCCGAGGCGTTCGGTCACGCTCCGGCGGTCGCGCACCGCGGCGGCGAGGTCGTAGACGCCGAGCACGGCGCCGGCCTCGGATGCCGCGACCACGCGCAGCGCGTCGGGAGCGCCCTCGAGGCGGTAGGACTCGTCGTCGTCGCTCCCCGCACCTGCCGTGCCATCGCCGATGACGACGTCGAGGGCGGCCGTGCCGTCGGTCGCGTCCGCATCGGCGACCGCGTCGCGCAGCTCGTCGACCGCGAGCTCCATGCGGAGCGAGTGCGGCGCGGAGATCGCCGTGAACTCGGGGGGAAGGGCCGACGGGGTCTCGGGCGCGGCCGCGAGCACCTCCGACGGGATGTCGGACGGCTCGCTGCGGATGCCGAGCTCGTCGGCGAGCACCACGGCGACGCCGGCGCCCAGCGCCACGAGCACCGTGAGCGCGACACCGGCGAGGATTCCCCGTCGGGTTCGCGCCATCACGTGGGCAGCGTAGCAAGAGTGGGACAGATGTCCCAGAAAAATCTCCGCCGCGAACGCGTCTCTGCGCCGCGCCCGGCATTCGTTGCCCTGCTCGGTCGCCACGCGCTAACGTGACGCCAGCACCATCTGCGTCGACGCAGATCGCGTCGGCGCTGCATCGATGCGAAAGGGAGTGTCACCATGAGCGAGACGCAAGTCACCGGCTGGGTCGGTTGGGGAGTCTTCGCGGCGATCATGCTCATCATCGCCGGCGGTTTCGACGTGCTGTACGGCTTCATCGCGCTCGCCATGCCCGACAGCGCGTACCTCACGGCCGACGTCGGCGCGTTGTTCATCTTCGATGTGCAGGGCTGGGGCTGGTGGCACGTGATCAGCGGCGCCCTGCTCGTGCTGATCGGCGCCGCCCTCTTCTCGGGCGCGACGTGGGCTCGGGTGGTGGCCGTGATCCTCGTGATCATCAACGCCATCGGGCAGCTCTTCCTGCTGCCCGTGCAGCCGTGGTGGTCGATCATCGTGCTCACGCTCGACTTCCTCGTGATCTATGCGCTCACGGTGCACGGCCGCGAGCTCAAGACCCGGAGCTGAGGCGAACACGGGCTCGGATGCCGCGGCTTCCGCTCGCGTCATCCGAGCCCTGTCATGCGGGGCCCGCGCGCCGTAGGCTGGTGCTCGTGACCGAACACCCTCGCCTCTCCGCCCGCATCGCCGCCATCGCCGAGTCCGCGACCCTCAAGGTCGATGCGAAGGCGAAGGCCCTCCAGGCCGAGGGGCGCCCGGTCATCTCGTACGCGGCGGGCGAGCCCGACTTCGCGACGCCCGAGTACATCGTCGAGGCGGCGCTCGCGGCGACGCACGACCCGAAGAACTACCGGTACACGCCGGCGGCGGGCCTGCCCGAACTGCGCGAGGCGATCGCGGCGAAGACCCTCCGCGACTCGGGCCTCGAGGTCTCCCCCGGCCAGGTCGTCGTCACGAACGGCGGCAAGCAGGCGGTCTACCAGGCGTTCCAGACATTGCTCGACCCGGGCGACGAGGTGCTCGTGCCGACGCCCTACTGGACCACGTACCCCGAGGCGATCAAGCTCGCCGGCGGCGTGCAGGTCGACGTCTTCGCGGGCTCCGACCAGGGCTACCTGGTGACGGTCGCCCAGCTCGAGGCCGCGCGCACCGACCGCACGAAGGTGCTGCTCTTCGTCTCGCCGTCCAACCCGACCGGCGCCGTCTACTCCCCCGAGCAGACCCGCGAGATCGGCGAATGGGCGCTCGAGCACGGCATCTGGGTCGTCGCCGACGAGATCTACCAGAACCTCACCTACGCCGAGGAGCCCGACGGCGTGCCGCCCCGAGCCGTCTCGATCGTCGAGGCCGTTCCCGAGCTCGCGAACCAGACGATCCTCGTCAACGGCGTCGCGAAGACCTATGCGATGACGGGCTGGCGCCTCGGCTGGATGGTCGGCCCGGCCGATGTCATCAAGGGCGCGGCGAACCTGCAGTCCCACCTCTCGTCGAACGTGTCGAACATCTCGCAGCGCGCGGCGATCGCCGCGCTCAACGGCCCGCAGGACGCGGTGGAGGAGATGCGCCGTGCGTTCGACCGTCGTCGCCGCACGATCGTCGCCGAGCTCTCGAAGATCGACGGCATGACCGTGCCGGTGCCGCAGGGCGCCTTCTACGTCTACCCCGACGTCACGGGCCTGCTCGGCCGCGAGTGGGGCGGCGTCACGCCGACGACCTCGCTCGAGCTCGCCGACCTGATCCTCGACCAGGCCGAGGTCGCCGCGGTGCCCGGTGAGGCCTTCGGTCCGTCGGGCTACCTGCGCCTCAGCTACGCGCTCGGCGACGCACCGCTCCTCGAGGGCGTGCAGCGCCTGCAGCGCCTCTTCGCCTAGCCATCGGTCGCGGCCTCAGGGCCGCGCGAGCGCGGTGCGCGCCTCGACGGCGAGCTCGTCGGCGACGGCGGTGAGCAGGTTCGAGCGCAGGTTCCACTGCTGCCAGAAGAGCGGCACGTCGATCGGCTCCCCGTCGAGCCGCACGAGCGCGCCGCGCTCGAGTTCGTCGGCCGACTGGAACGCCGGCAGCATGCCCCAGCCGAGCCCGAGCTTGACCGCTGTCGCGAAGTCGCTCGACGCCGGCACGAAGTGGCGGGGCGGACCGTCGGGGTCGATGCCCTGCGCCGACAGATGCTCGCGCTGCAGGTCGTCGCGCCGGTCGAAGTCGACGAGTGGCGCCGCCGCGAGCGCGCCCGCCCGCGCAACCCCCGGCGCGAGCCCCCAGCGCTCGGCGAAGACGGGCGTCGCCACGGCCTGGTAGCGCATGACGCCGAGCGGGCGCACGAGGCATCCGGCCACCGGCGCCGACTGCGAGGTCACCGCGCCCAGCACCGTGCCCGACTCGAGCAGCCCCGCCGTGAAGTCCTGGTCGTCGCGGTGCAGGTCGAAGACGACCGGGTGCCGCTCCCCCACACGGGCGAGCGCCGGCAGGAACCAGGTCGCGAGCGAGTCGGCATTGACCGCGAGGGCGAGCGAGATCGGCCGAGCGGATGCCTCGTCGAGCCCGAACTCCGCGAGCGCGTCGTGCTCGAGCAGGGCGACCTGGCGCGCGAGTCGCACGATCGGCGCACCGGCGTCGGTGGCCCGCACCGGCTTCGAGCGCACGACGAGCACCCGCCCGAGCTGCTGCTCGAGCGCCTTGACGCGCTGGGAGACCGCCGACGGGGTGATGCGCAACCGCCGTGCCGCCGCGTCGAACGTGCCCTCGTCGATGACGACGGCGAGCGTGCGAGCGAGGTCGAGCGGTATCTTCATCTGAAGCCATGCTAATGCCGATGAAGAATCTTGAGCTGGAGTAAGGCTGCCGCCACGCCTACAGTCGACTCGTGCCCCTCTCATCACTGCTGGCCGGCTTCGGCCTCGGCCTCTCGCTCATCGTCGCGATCGGCGCGCAGAACGTGTTCGTGCTGCGACAGGGCATCCGGCGCGAGCACGTCTTCGCGGTGGCCGCGATCTGCGCGCTGAGCGACCTCGCGCTCATCATCGTGGGGGTCTCAGGCATCGGAGCCGTGCTCACGGCCGTGCCGTGGCTCGTCGACGTCATCCGCTGGGCGGGTGCGGCGTTCCTCGTCGCATACGGCCTGCTCGCGGCGCGCCGCGCGATCCGGCCGAGCGGCGAGACGCTCGAGGCCGCGTCGGCCGAGCGCGAGGTCGAGACGGCCGAGGCGGATGCCGCGGGGCTCGTGGACGGCCGGGCCGGGACACCCGCGGCGCCCGCGAACCCCGCGGCATCCGTCTCGACGACGCTGACCCGGCGGAGCACCGGCCTCGCCGCGGCCGTGCTGACCTGCCTCGCGCTCACCTGGCTGAACCCGCACGTGTACCTCGACACCGTGTTCCTGCTCGGCTCGGTCGCGAACACCCACGGCGACGGCCGCTGGGCCTTCGCCGTCGGAGCCGGCATCGCGAGCATCGTCTGGTTCTTCGGCCTCGCCTACGGCGCACGACTCCTGGGCGGCGTGCTCTCGAGCCCCCGCGCGTGGCGCGTGCTCGATGCGATCATCGCCGTCGTCATGGTCGGGCTCGGCGTAATGCTCGTGCTGCCGCACTGAGCGGGCCGGGCAGCCGATCCCGCGGATCACCCACACAAGTGTCGAGAACGGCTATCGCCGTTCGTCGTACTTGCGTAGGTTGACCGAGAGAGAGGTTCCACCATGGAATACGCACTGTTCTACGCCGAGGGCGACGACCCCGTCGCTTACGTTCCGGCGGCCGACGACATCGGCGACTGGGTCGACGACCTCGAGGCCCGGGGCGCGTCCGAGTACGGCGAACGGCTGCGGCCCGACCATGACGCCACCATCGTGCGGGTGCGCGAGGGGCAGCTGCTCGTCACCGATGGCCCGTTCACCGAGTCGAAGGAATCGATCGGCGGCTTCGACATCATCGACGTCGCCGACCTCGACGAGGCGATCGAGATCGCGTCGAGGCATCCCGCAGCTGCGTTCGTGAGGGTGGAGGTGCGCCCGTTCGTGCAATGGCCCGACGCCGACCCGTCGGCTCGCGTCGTCCCGACGGGCTTTCGCGACCGGGTGGCGAAGGGCACGCGGTATCTGATGCTCGTGGTGGCCGCTCAGCAGGGCGCGGTCATCAGCGACGACGGAGGCGGCGACGCCTCTCCCGACGACGACGGAGCGAACGACGATCCCGAAGCCTGGGTCGGCGAGATGGACGCCCGCGGAACCCGCCTCTTCGGCGAGGTGCTGCACGGACCCGAAGAAGCGACCTTCGTGCGCCGACGCGAGGGCGAGGTGCTCGTCAGCGACGGCCCGTTCGCCGAGTCGAAGGAGTGGGTCGCGGGCTTCGACGTGCTCGAGGTGCGCGACCTCTCCGAGGCGATCGAGGTGGCGTCGAAGCATCCGATGGCCAGGGGCGGCACGCTCGAACTGCGCCCGCTCTGGCCGTTCGACGTGCACGACGACCACGTCGCCCGCCACGAGCGGGAGGCTGCCGAACGCGGCATCCGCGTCGAGCCGTCGGCCGCCGAAGCGCTCGACGCGGTCGCGGGGGCAGGCCGCTGCATCGCGAACGGATGACGGCCGGAGGGCCGGCGCACGGGGACCGAGCCGACGGGCTCGCGCCCGAGGTCGCATCGGCCCTCCACTCCGCATTCGCGACCGACTGGTCGAGGGTCGTTGCGACGCTCATCCGGACGACGGGCGATTGGGATGTCGCCGAGGAGGCGGCCTCAGGGGCGTTCGAGCGGGCGGCGACCACGTGGCCGCGCGACGGCGTGCCGTCGAACCCGGGCGCATGGCTCACCACCGCCGCTCGCAACCTCGCACTCGACCGGCTGCGGCGTCTTGCCGTGGAGTCGGGAAAGGTCAGGGAGTGGATGTCGATGGAAGCCCTCGAGGGACGCACCGGGCCACCGGACCCTGCCGAGATCGCGGTCGCTCGCGACGAGCCGGCGTGGGACGATCGCCTTCGCCTCATCTTCACGTGCACCCACCCGGCGCTGCCGATGGAGTCGCGAGTCGCGCTCACCCTGCGCACGGTGGGCGGCCTCGAGACGAGCGAGATCGCGCGCGCGTTCTTCGTGCCCGAGCCGACGATGGCGCAGCGCCTCGTGCGCGCGAAGCGGAAGATCCGGCATGCGGGCATCCCCTATCGCGTGCCACCGCCCGAAGCGCTGCCCGCTCGCCTCGACGGGGTGCTCGCCGTGCTCTACCTCGTCGCCAACGAGGGCTACGTCGCCTCCTCGGGCGACCGCCTGCAGCGGGTCGATCTGGCTCAGGAGGCGATCCGCCTCACGCGACTCGTCGTCGAGCTGCTGCCCGACGCCTCGGAGCCGCGCGCCCTGCTCGCGCTCATGCTCCCGCAGCACGCACGAGCGACGACCCGGGTCGATGCCGACGGCGAACTCGTTCCCCTCGAAGAACAGGATCGCGAACGCTGGAACCGGGAACTCATCGCCGAGGGGCTCGCCCTGCTCGACGCGACCCCGAGGACCGAACGCGGCCCCTACCGGATCCAGGCGGAGATCCAGGCCGTGCACATTCGCGCGCGCACCCCCGAGGAGACCGACTGGGCTGCGATCGTGCGGCGTTACGACGAGCTCGCGCTGCTCACGAAGGGCGCGTCGCCGTTCGTCGAGCTCGCCCGCGCGATCGCGATCGGCATGGCCGACGGCGCCGACGCCGGTCTCGCGGCGCTCGCCGCACTCGAGTCATCAGAACGCCTCACCGGGTACCACCTGCTGCCAGCGGCGCAGGCGGACTTCCTGCGGCGCTCCGGGCGAGCGGAGGCGGCCTCCGCCCGATACCGCGAGGCGATCCCGCTCGCCCCGACGGCGCCCGAGCGACGCTTCCTCGAACGCCGGCTGGCAGAGGTCGAGGCGTTGGATCAGCCTGCGCCCGATCGCTGACACGCCAGCCGCATTGGCTGCGTGACTACAACCTGCCACCGATCCATGCAGCAGACCACCCGAACGTCGGGAGGTATCGATTCACCGCGCATGCTCCTCGGGCGGCACTTCATCCTTCAGGAGAATCTTGGCTTGAAGGGTTCTGCACAGATCATCGGCAAATCGCTTTCCCATTGGAAACGCGCCTCCTGGCCCCTTACCTACCAGCATGAGTTCGATCAGTGTGCTGCCCCTCTCGTCCCGTACTTCAACCACGATGCCGTGGAACGCTCTACTCCCATGCCCGTCCGAGAGCGCCGCGGTGTAGACCCGATGGACCGTCCGCCATTGGATCTCTAACACAGATTCCGGGCTGGATGTGCCGTCGAAGAGATGAAGTGACGCCTGATCATCCACCAAGGTCGTCCGCCATCGAGCAAGTTGGCCTGCGGAGTACGGAAGGAACTCCATGCTCGGCCGCTGGAAGGTTGCCAAGACACGCGCGAGATTCTGTGTGACTTGAATCGTCGCAATAGGTGAGAGGCCAGCCTTTACGAGCGCCCGATCTCGAACGCGTGAACCTCTGTACATGACAGACAGCACCAGAACACTCAGAGCCGCGAACACGACAGGAAAGAAAAGAACGCGCCCAAGAATCGTGGCGGTGTCCTCAGGTTGCTCCGATGCCTCTCGCGCAATCGATCGAACGACAAGGGCGCCTTGAACAATCACCAACCCGAGAATCGCGTACCACCACGCGCTAGGTCTCGCCATGCGGATCACTTCGGACAACCCCTCCACCTCGAGAAAGAAGCGCGCTTCCATAACGAAACCATTGTTGATGTGCGCGACCTCAAGCGCGCCTGTTACTCAGACTGGAGCCAGATCCAGTCGGTCACCCGAAGAAGTTGGACCTGTCGGTTTCTCGCGCGAGCTTATCGATGTCCCGCCACGCCACGTAACGAACGCTCGGCTTGGGAATAAGGAACCTCAAGATGAAGCGCTGAAGGAAGGCCATGAGGTTGATGACGAACCAACCAGTGCATTGACGCAGCGATGCACGCGGCTCAGCTCGCCAGGACAGCGCGAACCACCAGGTCAGCCAGCTCAACGGCACTGCCACCCACAGGAGGACGAGAAACGACACGGTGACGAGGAGCGTACCGAAGCCAGAGTCGAGTGGGGGCCCGCTCCGCGAAATCGACATTAGAGTCCTCCGACCCAATCGAGCACGTGGCCACCGCAACCAGGGGCAACGGTCCCCACAAAGATATCTTGGATCCAGGAAACGAGTTGCTGCTGCACCCACTGGTCCTCGTACTCAATCATGAGTTGGAGTGCACCTCGTGGTATCCCGCCGGCTACAGTCACAAAACCGCTGCCCCGAAGAACTCAGCACTAACACCGACTGGAATGCCAGCCACGTCGCTTCGGCTGTCTTTCCAGCCGCCATCATTCCGATGCCGGCGATCACCCGGTTCATGCCCCACGCGACTCCCTCAATCATGAACTCTCCACGGGAGGAATCCGCACGCGGCGAACGTGACTCTAGCCGGGGCCAGTCGACCCACGGGCGCCATCCACCGACCGGTGGATGCCGGAATCGAACCGTCGGGGGCTGTCGGTCCGCGCGCGGCCGCGAGAGGCTACGGGGTATGAACACCACACGCACGGATGCCGCGGTGCAGATCCGCGGGCTCCGCAAGGTCTACGGCGGGGTGACCGCGGTCGACGACCTCGATCTCGACATCGCCCACGGCGAGACGTTCGCCCTGCTCGGGCCGAACGGCGCAGGCAAGTCGACCACGGTCGAGATCCTCGAGGGCTACCGGCTCCGCACCTCGGGCGAGGTGAGCGTGCTCGGCGTCGATCCGGCACGCGGCGGCCTCGACTGGAAGTCGCGCATCGGGATCGTGCTGCAGTCGAGCGGCGAGACCGGACTGCTGACCGTCACCGAGGTGCTGCGGCACTTCGCCTCGCTCTACCCGAACCCGCGCGACGTCGACGAGGTCATCGCCGCCGCCGGGCTCGAGGCGAAGGCGAAGACGCGCATCGCGAAGCTCTCTGGCGGCCAGCAGCGCCGCGTCGACGTCGCACTCGGCATCGTGGGCCGACCCGAGCTGCTGTTCCTCGACGAGCCGACCACTGGCTTCGACCCCGAGGCGCGGCGACAGTTCTGGGGGCTCATCCGCTCGCTGAAGGCGGAGGGCACGACGATCCTGCTCACCACCCACTACCTCGACGAGGCCGCCCAGCTCGCCGATCGCGCCGGCGTCATCGCCGGCGGCCGGCTCCTCGACGTCGGCGCCATCGACGAGATCGGCGGCGCCGACGCACGCCGGCCCATCGTGCGCTGGCGCGACGCGGGCGGCACCACTCGTGAGGTGCGCACCGACGAGCCGGGGCTGCACGTGGCATCCGTCGTCGCCGAACTCGGCCGCGAACCGGCCGGCCTCGAAGTGATCCGGCCGACCCTCGAAGACATCTACCTGGAGCTCGTGCAGAGCGCCGTACCCGACACGACCGCCGAGGAGGCCCTCGCATGAGCACCAACCTGATGACCCAGGGCACGTCGCGCATCGGCGTCGAGACGAAGATGTACTTCCGGGCCGCCGACACACTGTTCTTCACCTTCCTCTTCCCGTTCGTGATGCTCGCGATCTTCTCGGCCGCATTCAGCGCATCGGGCGAGGTCGGTCCTCCCGGGGCCGAGATCTCGATCGCGGCCCTCTACCTGCCGGCGATGCTCGCCGCTGGCATCTTCCTGTCGGGCGTGCAGAACCTCGCCATCGACATCGCCTTGGAGAAGTCGAACGGCACGCTGAAGCGGCTGGGTGGCACGCCCCTCTCGCCGATCGGGTACTTCGCCGGCAAGATCGGCCAGGTCTTCGTCACCGGCACGCTGCAGGCTGGGCTGCTGATCCTCGCCGGATGGCTCGTGCTCGGCATCGACCTGCCCACCGAGCCCGAGAAATGGTTCACCTTCGCCTGGGTGTTCGTGCTCGGCCTCACGACCTGTGCGCTGCTCGGCATCGCCCTCTCGGCGCTGCCCCGCTCGGGCAAGAGCGCCGCCGCGGTCGTGATCCCGATCGGGCTGATCCTCCAGTTCATCTCGGGCGTGTACCTGCAGTGGAACATGCTGCCCGAGTGGCTGCAGAACTTCGCGAGCCTGTTCCCCCTCAAGTGGATCGCCCAGGGCATGCGCTCGGTGTTCCTGCCCGAGGGATGGGAGTCGCTCGAGCAGAACGGTTCGTGGAACCTCCCCGGCGTCGCGATCGCGCTCGGCATCTGGCTCATCGTCGGGTTCGTGCTCTCCCGCCTCACCTTCCGCTGGATCCGGCGCGACGCCTGAGGCGCGTGCGAGACTCGCAACATGCTGAGCAGACGATGGTGGGATGTCGCGGCGATCGCCGTGGCATCCATCCTCGTGCTCTTCACCCTGTTCGACCCGCCGCCGTACGGACCGAACGACTGGGGCGTCTGGGCGACGACGGGCGCGTTCCTCGTCTTCTACTTCGCCTACGCGAGGGCCCATCTCGGCGTCGATCGCCTCGCCCCGCACCTCGTGATCTCGATCGGGTTCGCGATGCTCGTCGGCGTCGGCGCGTCGTTCGAGCCCTCCTTCGCGATCATTCAGGTGTTCGTCTATCCGTTCATCTGGACGACGGCGCCGTCGATCCGCAGCGCGGTCGCGTCGAACGTGCTCATCGGCGTCGCGCTCGCAGCTGGCTACGTCGTGCACTTCGGCCCGAGCGGCATCGTCGCCGGGGTCATCAGCGCAGTGGTCTCGGTCGGCTTCAGCATCGCGCTCGGGCTCTGGATCACGAACATCGCCCTGTACGGCCAGGAGCGCGGCCGCCTGCTCGAGGAGCTGCAGGCCGCACAGGGCCAGCTCGCCGCGATGCACCGCGACGCCGGGGTCGTCGAGGAGCGCGCACGCCTCGCCCGCGAGATCCACGACACGATCGCGCAGAGCCTCACCGGGCTCGTCATGGTCGCGCAGCGCACCGGCACACGGCTCGAAGCGGTCGACGGCGCGGCCGCGGCATCCGCTCGCTCCGACGTCGAGCTCATGGAGCAGATGGCGCGTGAGGCCCTCACCGAGGCGCGCGGCCTCGTCGCCTCGCTCGCACCGGTCGAGCCGGGCGCCGGGCTCGGCGACGCGCTCGCCAGGCTCGGGGCGAGCTTCGAGCGCGAGACCGGCGTCGCCGTGACGGTCTCGGCGAACGCGACCGGCCTCAGCCGCGAGCACGAGGTCGTGCTGCTGCGCTCGGCGCAGGAGGGGCTCGCGAACGTGCGCAAGCACGCGAGCGCCCGGCACGCGGCGGTGACGGTGGAATCCGTCGACGGCGAGGTCGTGCTCACGGTCTCCGACGACGGCGTCGGCCCGGGTGCTGCGACGCCCGGCGCCTCGGGCTTCGGGCTCACCGGCATCCGCGACCGCACCGCGCTCGTCGGCGGCTCGTTCGCGATCGAACCGGGGGCCGAGGGCGGCACGGTGCTGCGCGTCGGCATCCCCCGAGCGGATGCCGCAGAACCTGAGGAGACCGAATGAGCATCCGCATCGTCGTGGCCGACGACCATCCCATCGTGCGCGCCGGCATCGTCGGCCTGCTCGACGCCGAGCCCGGTCTCGAGGTCGTCGGCGAGGCCGCCGACGGCGCGGACGCGGTGGCCGTCGCGGCATCCGAACGCCCCGACCTGGTGCTCATGGACCTGCGGATGCCGCAGCTCGACGGTGCAGCGGCGACCGCGCGCATCCTCGCCGAGGTGCCCGGCACGCGCGTGCTCGTGCTCACCACATACGAGACCGACGACCACATCCTCGCGGCGATCGAGGCGGGAGCGAGCGGCTACCTGCTGAAGGCGGCCCCGCAGGCCGAGATCGTCGCCGGCATCCGCGCCGTCGCCGCCGGCGAGACGGTGCTCGCCCCGTCGATCGCGGCGAAGCTCGTCTCGAGGGTGCGCGCCGACGCGGCCTCGGTCACCGCGCCCTCGCTCTCGCCGCGCGAGCTCGAGGTGCTGCGGCTCGTGGCCGACGGCAGCTCGAACCCCGAGATCGCCCGGGCGCTCTTCATCGGCGAGGCGACGGTGAAGACGCACCTGCTGCACGCCTTCGAGAAGCTCGAGGTGAGCGATCGCACGCGAGCCGTCACCCGGGCGATGGAGCTCGGGCTGATCTAGCCGGCCTCATCGAGATCCGGCGTCATCGAGATTCGGGGCGGCCACAGCGCTCGCGGCCTACGCTGGAGGTGGCATCCGCGCGCGCCGCGGCATCGACGGGGCACACCCGTGATCGTGCGTGCGGGTGGCCGTGAGAGGCACGCATGAACCCGTACGAACACCGCCCGTGGCTCGCTCACTACGCCGAAGGGGTGCCGCCGACGATCGATGAGCCGAGCCAGACCCTCGTCGACATGATCGACGACGCGGTGGGCCGGTTCAGGCGACGCACGGCACTCGAGTTCTTCGGCGCCGAGACGAGCTACCGGGAACTCGGCGAGCAGATCGCCTCGACGGCCGAGGGGTTGCGTCGGCTGGGCGTCGTCGCAGGCGATCGGGTCGCGCTCGTGCTGCCGAACTGCCCGCAGCACGTGGCGGCGTTCTACGCAGTGCTGCGCCTCGGTGCGATCGTGGTCGAGCACAACCCGCTCTACACGCCGCCCGAGCTGCGGCACCAGTTCGAAGACCACGGCGCACGCGTCGCGATCGTCTGGAACAGCGTCGCCGACACGGTCGCCGAGTTCCCGAGCGACATCCGGCCCGCCCACATCGTCTCGGTCGACCTGACGCGCGCTCTGCCGTTCGGCAAGCGGATGGCGCTGCGCCTGCCGATCCCGAAGGCCAGGCGCTCCCGCGCCGCGCTCACGACGAAGCCGCGTGCCCGCGGGCTCGTCGAGTGGGAGCGGCTCACCTCGCGGCGGGCGCTCGCCAAGCGGCATCCGCGCCCCTCCCTCGATGACACGGCCGTGCTGCAGTACACCAGCGGCACCACCGGCACACCGAAGGGCGCCGTGCTCAGCCACCGGAACCTGCGCGCGAACGCGATGCAGGGCCGTGCCTGGGTGCCCGGCCTCGCCGAGGGCGAGGAGGTCTTCTACGGGGTGCTCCCCCTCTTCCACGCCTACGGCATGACGCTCTGCCTGACCTTCGCGATGTCGATCGGGGCGCGGCTCGTGCTGTTCCCGAAGTTCGACTCGGGTCTCGTGCTCGATGCCGCACGGCATTCGCCACCGACGTTCCTGCCCGCCGTGCCGCCGATCTACGATCAGCTCGTGCGTGCAGCCGCGCGTCACCCGCGTGCCCTCGAGCGCATCCGCTTCGCCATCTCGGGTGCGATGAGCCTGCCCATCGCGACCGTCGACCGCTGGGAGAGCGCGACCGGCGGGCTCCTCGTCGAGGGCTACGGCATGACCGAGTCCTCGCCGATCTCGGTCGGCAACCCGATGGGACCGACCCGGCGGCCGGGCACGGTCGGCGTGCCGTTTCCGAGCACCGAGATCCGCGTCGTCGACCCCGACGACCCCGACGTCGACCGGCCGGCGGGCGAGGCCGGCGAGCTGCTCGTGCGGGGGCCGCAGGTCTTCCAGGGCTACTGGCGACGACCGACCGAGACCGCCGCGACGCTGCTCACCGGCGGGTGGCTCCGCACCGGCGACATCGTGCACGTCTCCGACGACGGGTTCGTCACGATCGTCGACCGGGTGAAGGAGCTCATCATCACGGGCGGCTTCAACGTCTCGCCGTCGGAGGTCGAAGCTGCGCTGCTCGCCCATCCCGACGTGCGCGGCGCCGCGGTCGTGGGCCTTCCGCGAGCGTCGGGGGGCGAAGCGGTCGCAGCGGGCGTGGAGCTGCGCGACGGCGCCGTCTTCGACGAGGCGGCCCTCCGCGACTTCTGCCGTACGAGCCTCACGCCCTACAAGGTGCCGCGCCGTATCGAGCTCTTCGACGAGCTGCCGCGTTCGCTCATCGGCAAGGTGCTGCGGCGCTCCGTGCGCGACGAGCTGCTCGAACGCGGCTGAACCCGCCCGGAGCGCTGGCACGACGAAGCTCCCCTCCGCCGCGTCGAAGACGGGCGAAGGGGAGCTGCGCTCGAGCTGCTGGGCTCAGGAGATCTTGCGGCGGTAGATCGCCATGGCCCACACGTAGGCGACCACGAGGATGCCGACGAGCCAGGCGAGTGCGACCCAGATCTCGCTGCCGACCGGCTCACCGGCGAACAGGGCCCGCGTGGAGTTCACGATCGAGGTCACGGGCTGGTTCTCGGCGAACCAGGCGACCGGGGCGGGCATCGAGTCGGTGGGCACGAACGCCGAGCTGATGAACGGCAGGAAGATCAGCGGGTAGCTGAACGCGCTCGCCCCGTCGACCGTCTTCGCCGAGAGGCCGGCGACCACGGCGAGCCAGGTCAACGCGAGGGTGAACATGGCCAGGATGCCGGCGACGGCGAGCCATGCGCCCACGGATGCCCCGGTGCGGAAGCCCATGATCAGGGCGACGCCGATGACGATCGCGACCGACACGAGGTTCGCCACCACCGAGGTGAGCACATGCGCCCACAGCACGCTCGACCGAGCGATCGGCATCGACTGGAAGCGCTCGAAGATGCCGCCCTGCAGATCGAGGAACAGGCGGTACGCGGTGTACGCGATGCCCGACGCGATCGTGATGAGCAGGATGCCGGGGAGCATGTAGTTGATGTACGACTCGTCGGACCCGGTGTTGATCGCCCCGCCGAGCACGTAGACGAAGAGCAGCATCAGCGCGATCGGGGTGACCGCGGTGGTGATGATCGTGTCGGGGCTGCGGAGGATGTGGGTCAGCGATCGGCCGGTGAGGACCCGGGTGTCGCTGAGGACGTGGGTGGTCATCGTGATTCCTTTCCTGCCTTGACCGCACTGTCGGTGCGGTCGGCATCGTCCGTTTCGGTCTCGCCGGTCTCTCCGACGAGGGTGAGGAAGACCTCTTCGAGCGTGGGCTGCTTCTCGACGTACTCGACCGTGGCGGCCGGGAGGAGCTGCTTGAGTTCGGCGAGGGTGCCGTTCTGGATGATCGTGCCCTTGTGCAGGATGGCGATCCGGTCGGCGAGCTGCTCGGCCTCGTCGAGGTACTGCGTCGTGAGCAGCACGGTCGTGCCGGCATCGGCGAGCTTCTTGACGGTCTGCCACACCTCGATGCGCGCCTGCGGGTCGAGCCCGGTGGTCGGCTCGTCGAGGAAGATGATCGGCGGGTTGCCGATCAGGCTCATCGCGATGTCGAGCCGACGGCGCATGCCGCCCGAGTAGGTCGCCGCCTTGCGGCCCCCTGCCTCGGTGAGCGAGAAGCGGGCGAGCAGCTCGTCGGCGATCGCACCCGGCTGCTTCAGGTGCCGGAGCTTCGCGATGAGCATGAGGTTCTCACGGCCCGTGAGCACCTCGTCGACGGCGGCGAACTGGCCGGTCAGGCTGATCGCCCCCCGCACCTCTGCGGCGTCCGCGGCGACGTCGAGCCCGTTGACCGTCGCGGTGCCGGCGTCGGCCTTCGCGAGCGTCGCGAGGATGCGGACGAGGGTGGTCTTGCCCGCGCCGTTCGAGCCGAGCAGGGCGAAGATGCTGCCCGCCGCGACCTCGAAGTCGACGCCTCGGAGCACGTGCAGGTCTTTGAACGACTTCTGGATGCCCTGCACCCGGATCGCTGTTTCGGTGGTCATCGCTCTTCTTCCTTCCGTTCGAGGTTCTTGATGGTTTCGGTGAGGCGGTTGCGCTCCTTGTCGATCCAGCGCTTGCCGGCGTACGCCGCGGCGAAGGCCTCGGCGAACTCGACCGGGTCGTCGCCGACGATGTCCTCGACCGGCGTTCCGTCGACGGCGGCGCGCTCCCACAGGTCGGCGAAGTCGTTCAGCATCGTGATCATCACGGCGGGGTCGCCGTCGGTGATGCCGCCGTTGTACATGAAGTAGCGCTCGAAGGCCTTCGCGGCGGTGCCGTAGGGCTCGGGCAGGGCCGCGATGCGGGCCTTGTACTGGCGGTACGCCTTCTTGTCGTCGAGCGATCCGGTGATCAGCTCGTACCACTTGGCAGCCATGGCTACACTCCTTCTTCGTTCGTCAGTTCGATGCGGCTGTGGAGCTGTTCGATCCGTTCGGCGAGGAAGCTCCAGGTCCTCCAGAACTCGGCGAGGTACTCGCCGCCCTGCGCGTTGATCGTGTAGACCTTGCGGGGCGGGCCCTTCTCCGACGGAACCTTCTCGACGTCGACGAGGCCGCGCTGCTCGATCCTGACCAGCAGGGCGTAGACGGTGCCCTCGGCGATGTCGGAGAAGCCCTCGTCGCGAAGTCGGGCCGTGATCTCGTACCCGTACGCCGGACTCACGGCCAGGATTGCGAGGACGATGCCTTCGAGCGTGCCCTTCAGCATCTCGGTCGTCTGCTTGCCCATGGAACCCCTCCTCTCACTACTTGGTGTAACTGATTACCGGTACATAGTAAGCACAAGTACTGGTAGTTAGCAACACTGAATAGCAAGTTTTTTTCGACAGGACCCGTCGAGCCCCGCGCAACCCGTCGACGGCGCGAAGCACCACGCCTACGATGGCGGCGTGGCCTTCCGCAGCGTGCGCGTCGCCGTGCAACGGACGAGGATCCTGCCCGCCTGGGTGCGGCGCGCGGATGCCGCATCCGCCCGCGCCGTGAACGCCCGCCGCACCCACTCGATGGCCGACCGGTTCTGGTCGCGCGTCTCGGGGTTCGCCGACCGCGGCGTGCTCTGGTGGACCATCGCGGGCGTGCTCGCCGTCATCGGCCGCCGACGCACGGCCGCGCGTGGACTCGGCTCGCTGCTCGTCGCGAGCGCGCTCACGAACGTGATCGCGAAGCAGGTGTTCGGGGGCGACCGACCGGTGCTCGCCGATGTGCCGATCGGCCGGCACCTGCCGAAGACGCCCACCACCCCGTCGTTCCCGTCGGGACACTCGGCGAGCGCCGCGGCATTCGCCACCGGCGTCGCGATCGAGCAGCCGCGCCTCGGCGCGGCACTGGCCCCGTTCGCGCTCGGCGTCGCCTACTCGCGGCTGCACACCGGTGCGCACTGGCTCTCGGATGTCGTCGGCGGGCTCGCGCTCGGGGCCGGGGTCGCGGGCCTGAGCACCATCGTGGCGCGACCGGGCCCGGGCGAAGACGACGCCCCGGCACCGAGCGGTGTCGACCGCAGGCTGCCCGCATCCTCCGACGGCACGGGCCTCTTCATCGTGATCAACCGGGCATCGGGCACGAGCGTGGTGAGAACCGACCCCGAGCACGTGCTCCGGCGGCGACTGCCGTCCGCCGAGCTGCACGAGCTCGACGGCGAGGATCCCGCCGTCGCCGTGCGTGCGGCGCTCGCCCGAGACGACCCGCCGCGCATCGTGGGGGTGTGCGGCGGCGACGGCTCGGTCGCCGCCGTGGCGCACGAGGCGCTGACCGCCGGCGTGCCGCTCCTCGTCGTGCCCGGCGGCACGTTCAACCACTTCGCGCGCACGGCCGGCGCGGCATCCGTCGACCTCGCGATCGACGCCCTGCAGCGCGGCGAGGGCGTGCGATCGGATGTCGCGGAACTGCGCTTCGCCGACGGCCCGCCGATCACGGTCCTGAACACCGCCTCCGTCGGCCTCTACCCGGATTTCGTCGCCGAGCGGGAACGGCTCGAGGAGCGCTGGGGCAAGTGGCTCGCCGCCGTCATCGCTGCAGCGCGGGTGCTGCGCCGCTCGGCCCCCGTGACCGTGGTCGTCGGCGGGCGGCGTGCCCGGGTCTGGACCCTGTACGTGGGCGTCGGCCAGAACGACCCCGGCATCGCCGCACCGATGCAGCGGCGGCGCCTCGACGGCGGCGTGCTCGACGTCCGGATCCTGCACGCGGGTTCGCGGGTGCGCGCCGCCGGATCGCTCGCCTTCGGTCGCCGCACGAGCGCGGTGCTCCGACGCGTCCGCCTGCTGCCGGAGCGGTTGGAGTCGTTCACGAGCGAGTCGATCGAGGTGCTCGTGCGACCGAGGCACGGGCAGCCGCCCGGATTCGCACACGACGGCGAGGTCGCGCTCGAGGCGCCGGTCGAGGCGACCGCGCGCACCGCATCGCCGGGCTACCGCACGACCGTGCGGATCGTGCCCGCTGCGCTCGACGTGTACCGGCCCGCGAGCGGCGAAGGGGCTACAGCAGGCGTCGCGCGTTCGCCCAGGCCGTGAGTTCGTGCCGGCTCGAGAGCTGGAGCTTGCGCAGCACCGCCGAGACGTGCGTCTCCACCGTCTTCGTCGAGATGAAGAGCTCGGCCGCCACCTCCTTGTACGAGTAGCCGCGAGCGATCAGCCGCATGACCTCCTGCTCGCGCGCCGAGAGGCGGTCGAGCTCGTCGCTCGCCGACGCCGTCTCCCCCACCGGCGCACCGAACGCGTCGAGCACGAACCCCGCGAGCTTCGGCGAGAACACGGCGTCGCCGCCGGCGACGGCGTGCACGGCCCTGCTCACGTCGGCGCCCGAGGAGCCCTTCGTGATGTACCCGCGGGCTCCGGCCCTGATGACGCCGACGACGTCTTCGGCCTTGTCCGAGACCGAGAGCGCGAGGAACCGCGTCGAGGGCACGGATGCCGCGGCGCGCCGGATCACCTCGGCGCCGCCGCTCGCGCCCGCCGGCACAGCGACCCCGGGCAGGTGCACGTCGAGGAGCACCACGTCGGGCGCGGCATCCGTGACGACCGCGACCGCGGACTCGACGTCGTGCGCCTCGCCGACGACCTCGATGGTCTCGTCGAGGTCGGCCTTCAGGCCCGACCGGAAGATGGAATGGTCGTCGACGATCACGACGCGCACCCGCTCAGCCACGACCGGCCTCCATACGTTCGGCGGCCGGGAACCGCAGTCGCACCTCGGTGCCCACGCCGCCGACGCCCGGTCGCACCTCGCCCGAGCCACCCGCGCGGCGCATGCGGCCGATGATCGATTCGCGCACCCCGAGCCGGTCGCCGGGAACGTCGGCGAGCGCGAACCCCGGACCGCGATCGCGCACGAACACCTCGACGGCTTCGGGCGTGGACTCGACGTACACCGAGACCTCTCCGCCCGCGTGCCGCGCGGCGTTCAGCATCGCCTCGCGGGCCGCCGCCGCCATCTCGCCGCTCGCGCGCTCCCTCGACTCCCCCACGACCACGACGTCGACCGTCACCGCGTAGTCGATCTCGAGGGCGGCCGCGAAGTCGCGGAGGTCGGTGCCGAGGTCGCTGTCGGCCGGGGTGTCACCGGCGAAGAGCCAATCGCGCAGCTCGCGCTCCTGGGCCCTGGCGATTCGGGCGACCTCGCTGGTCGCGCCCGCTCGGTTCTGGATGAGGGCGAGCGTCTGCAGCACCGAGTCGTGCAGGTGCGCGGCGATCTCGCTGCGCTGCTCCTCGCGGATGCGCTTCGTGCGCTCGGCCGTGAGGTCGCGCCACGCGGTCACGAGCGTCGGCGCGTAGACGAGCCCGATGCCGAGCACCGCGGCGAGCGCGGCGAGGAAGGCCTGCGCGGGGTACCACGCGGCCGTCGGCCCGAGCACGAGCGATGCCGCGGTCACCACGAGCAGCACGGTCGCGACGATGCGGATCGTGAGTTCGTGCCGCGGCCCGCGCTCGGGCTCCGGTCGGTCGATGAAACTCGCCCAGGCACCGGATGCCACGGCGAGACCGACCCCGGCGAGCACCGCGAACAGCCACCACGAGAGACGGTCGCGGCCGCCGTCGACCGTGTCGACGGCCACGAGCGGGCTCATCGCGGCCGCGGCGAGCAACGATGCGCCGGCTGCCGACATGAGCAGCCACGCGACCGGGGCGCGCCGGGTCGGGCGCCCCTCGCCCGGCACCCACGGGGTGAACACCCAGAGCCAGAGGTAGAGCAGCAGACCGGCACCGCTCGCGAGGCTCGTCACGACGACGGCGGTGCGCACGATCCAGACGGGCCAGCCGAGATGGTCGGCGAGCCCCGCCGAGACGCCGGTGGCGACGCACGTGCGAGGGCGGGTCAGGCGCGGGGAGGAGGCAGCGGCGTCGGCGGGCGCGGATGCCGCGGCATCCGTCGTCTGTTCCGCGCGCGACTCCATGCCTGCAATCCAAGCAGACGGGGCGACGATCCTCCCGGCCCGTCGGGCCCGCTCAGGGTCGAATCAGGGATTCACCCCATGGCGGGGCATGCGCCGCTGGTGCCAGCATCGAAGCATGGAGACGAACCCGACCGCCCCCGAGGCGGACCCAGTGCAGGACGACGTGAAGGGGGACTCCGCGGCGTCCGGCCCGAACGCCCGGGATGCGGCGGGAGCGACTCCATCCTCCGGTGACCCCGGCGCGGCGACACCCGCGTCGGGCACCGGCACCGGCTTCTACGAATGGCTCCGCGGGCTCGGGGTGCCGCGACGGGCCGGCTGGCTCGGCGGCGTCTGCGCCGGGGTCGCCGCCCGACTCGGCATCGACCCGATCATCGTGCGCGGCATCGTCGTGGTCGTCGCGGTGCTCGGTGCGCCGTTCGTGCTGCTCTACGCGATCGCGTGGGTGCTGCTGCCCGACACCGACGGCGAGATCCACTTCGAGCGACTGATGCGCGGCATCGTCGACCCGGCGATCGTCGGCATCGCCGTGATGGGCGTCATCGGGTTCATCCCGCTCGTGCAGGGCGGCTGGCTCGGCTGGCGCTGGTGGCCCGACTGGCCGACGATCAGCGATCCGATCTTCGGCTTCAACCTCGGCGTGCCGCTTCGCGTGCTGTGGGGCCTCATCCTCGTCGGCGGCGTCATCGCGCTCGTCGTCTGGCTCGCGCAGCGGGCCTCCCAGAGCTCCCCGGGCGGTGTCGGTGCGCGAATGGCTTCCGCGACGACCGCCACCGCTCCGGGGCATCCCTCGACGGTCGCATTCGCAGCTTCGGATGCCTCGGCGCCGGCGGCCGTGCCCGCGCCCGACCCGACCGCGACCGCGCCCGGCTCGACCGTGCCGAGCACCGAACCGCCCGTTCCCGCCGAAGGCGCCGATGCCGCGGCCATCGCCGAGTGGCGTGCCCAGCACGAGGCATGGCGCGTCTCCCACTCCGAGTGGAAGTCAGGTCAGGAGCAGGCCGAACGCGCCGCCCGAGCGCAAGCCGCGGCCGAGAACAAGGCGAAGGCGCGTGAGCTCACCGCCCAGGCCGACGCTGCACGCGCTGCACGGCGGGCCAGCCGCCCCAGGGCGAGCGCCGCGTTCGTGTTCACCGTGCTCGGCCTCGCACTCGTCGCCGGCTCGATCGCCGCGATCTGGTCGCTCGCGACACCGGATGTCGCCGGGTTCGCGATCCCGATCGCGCTCGCGGTCGCGACGCTCCTGCTCTCGGCGGGCATGGTCGTCGCTGCGCTCCGGCGCCGGCGCAGCGGAGGCCTCGCCTTCATGACCCTGCTCTCCGCGATCGCGATGACGGTGGCCGCCGTCGCGGCATCCATCATGCCGCAGGGCGCACTGGTGCCGCCCGGCTACAGCGTCGCACTCAACCAGTCGCAGCGGCTCGTGCAGCCCTTCGGCGACGCGTACATCCACGCCACCCCGTGGTGGCGCGACGTGCCACCCGTCGTCGAGCTGCAGCAGGGCGCCGGCAGCACCTGGATCACCGTCGAGCCCGACACCGAGATCGTGCTCGACGCGAGCGAGGCGGGGCCGCTCGAGATCGTCGTCTACTCGCCCGACTTCTCATCCAGCTCCGAACCGCAGATCGGCGGTCTCGATCGCGGAGCGCTCCTGCTCGGCGGCGACGCCGGCGTCCGCGAGTACCGTGCAGGCGACGACCCCGTCGACGCGAGGATCGTGCTCGAGCAGGGCTCCGGCATGGTGCACATCGAGATCCGCGAAGGAAGCTGATCATGACCACGAACACGAACGATTCCGACCAGCCGAAGACCGGGTCGGATGCCGCGACCACGGCGATCCTGCCCGACTGGGTCACGCCGGCGTCGCATGATGCGGCGGCGGCCGCCCCCGAGGCGCCGGCGCCGACGGCACGCCCGACCGTGCGATGGGGCGCCCTCGTCTGGGCACTGCTCTTCGGCACGGCCGCCGCGACGACCCTCTGGGTCCTCGTCGATCCCGCCCGCCGCGATCTCGTCGGCGACTGGCTGGTCACGCTGAGCCCGCTCACCGCGACCCTCACGGCGGTCATCGTCGTGGGCGTCGTCATCGCCCTCTTCGGCATCGTCGGACTCATCCGCCGCGGTGAGCGCGCCCGGCGCTGAGTCGCGCACCGCCCCGCCGGTCGACGCATTGATGCGAATCGCCCCTCACCGATCGGTGAGGGGCGATTGGCATCGGTCGACCGCTACAGTTCGACGCCGACGAGCACGGGCTCCGGCCGGAGCACGATGCCGAACTCGGCCTGCACCCGCCCCTGCACGAACCGCGCGAGTGTTGCGATCTCCTCGGCCGTTGCACCGCCGCGGTTCGTCAGCGAGAGCGTGTGCTTCGACGAGATCGCCGCGCGCGAGCCCGGCAGGGCGAAGCCGCGACGGATGCCCGAGTGCTCGATCAGCCAGGCCGCCGAGAGCTTCACGAGCGGTTCGGCGTCGACGGTCTCGACCACGGCGACATCGTCGCCGAATTCCTCGAGTTCGGCCTGATGCGCGAGGAACGCCTCGAGCGGCGACGCCGCGGCGAGCGAGCCGAGCGGCGTCACCTCGTCGGCCGCCTCGGGTTCGACGTACCAGCGGGGCGCCGCCGCGGGAAGCGTGCGCGCGACGTGCTCGCCCACGATCGGATTCGTGAAGAACGAGCCGGCGCTCACCGAATCGGGGTCCGCGGGATCGAGCACCATGCCCTTCGAGGCGCGGAGCGCGAGCACGCTGCCCCGCACGTCGGCGATCGCGACCCGGTCGCCCTGCTGCACGTGCAGGGCGTCGGCGAGCTGCCCGTAGGCGATCGGCTGGCCGAGCGCCTCACCGAGCACCGCTCGCTCGGCGGCGGTGTCGTGCAGTTCGAGCTCGACGGTCACGACGATGCCCGCGAGCCCCTGCTTCAGCACCGAGGTGCGGTAGCCGAGCTCGAGTTCGGCGGCCGTCATGCGGCGCGGCGTCGCGGCACCCTCGTCGAGGAACTCGATCGCGACGAGCGTCGAGGCGAGCTCCTGCCCGTAGGCGCCGATGTTCTGCACGGGAGCGGCGCCGACCGAGCCGGGGATGCCCGAGAGCGCCTCGATGCCCGAGTATCCGTGCTCGACGGTCCACGCGACGAGGTCGTCCCACGTCTCGCCGGCCTGCACGCGCAGTCGAACGGATGCCTCGACCCCCGGAGCCGCCGGCAGCACCTCGATGCCGCGCGTGGCCACGCGGATCACGGTGCCCGCGAAGCCCTCGTCGCCCACGAGGAGGTTCGAGCCGCCGCCGAGCGCGAGCCACGCGTCATCCGTCGCCCACGTCTCGGTCGCGAGGTCGACGAGGTCGCGCTGCGTCGTGGCGGTGACCAGCCGGCCGATCGGCCCGCCGACCTGCAGTGTCGTGAGGTCCGAGAAACGGATGTCGCCGCTCATGTCAACCGAGTGCGACGCGCACTTGCGCCTTGCCGAGCACCGTGTCGTCGCCGACCTTCACCGTGAGGTCGATGCGTGCGACCGTCGCGGCCTCGTCGAGCTGGCCGACCTTCGCGGTCACTGCGACGATCGCGCCGTTCTGCGGGTCGACGATCACGGGGCGCGTGAAGCGCACCTGGTAGTCGACGACGCGGCCGGGGTCGCCGGCCCAATCGACGACGGGCTGAACGGCGAGGCCCATGGTCAGCATGCCGTGGGCGAGCACGCCCGGCAGGCCGACCTCGGCCGCGATGTCGTCGCGGTAGTGGATCGGGTTGAAGTCGCCGGAGGCGCCGGCGTATCGCACGAGCGAGTCGCGGGTCAGCGGGAACGAGCGCTCGGCGACGACGTCGCCGACGGCGAGGGAGGCGAACTCGGGGGCGGGCATCATTCGTCTCCTCGCACGACGAGGGTGGAGACGGCGGTGACGACGTGCGCGCCATCGGCATCGGTGATGGCCGACTCGGCCGTGACCATCGAGTGGCCGCCGAGGCTCTTCACGCTCGCGACGGTGAGGGTCGCGGTGAGCAGGTCTCCGGCGACGATCGGCCGCGTCGACGTGAAGCGCTGGTCGCCGTGCACGACGCGCGAGAAGTCGATGCCCGACTCGGGGTCGGCCAGCAGCTGGGCGAGCGTCTGCTCCTGCACGACGACGGCGAAGGTCGGCGGCGCGACGACGTCGGCGTACCCGGCCGCGCGTGCGGCCTCGGGGTCGAGGTTGATCGGGTTCGTCGCGAACACGGCGCGGGCGAACTCGCGCACCTTCTCACGACCGACGAGGTACGGCTCGGTGGGCGGGAAGGTCCGCCCCTGGAGCTCCGGGTTCACTGGCACCCCGCCAGTCTAAGCGGGGGTGCATGGGCAGCGGAGGCCGCGGCATCCGCTGCCCGGAGCGCTCAGCGCTTGCCGCCGCCGAGGAGGCCGCCGAGCAGGTCGCCGAGGCCGCCGCCCGAGTTCGAGCCGCCCGAGCCACCGCCGAGGAGGCCGCCCACGAGACCGCCGAGGTCGATGCCGCCGCCCGACGAGCCCGAACCGCCGCCGCCGAGGAGGCCGCCGAGCAGGTCGCCGATGCCGCCGCCCGACGACTCCGGCGCAGCCTCCGCCGCCTCGGGCTTCTTCGCGAACTGTGCGGCGAGGAAGCTCAACACGATGGGTGCGAGGATCGGCAGGAGCTTGCCGATGAGGTCGCCCGCGCCGCCCTCCTTCTTGTCGAGCGCCGTGACGACCTTGTCGGTGTTGTCGCCGAACACGTTCTTCACGATCTTCTTGCCGTCCTCCTCGTCGACGTCGGCGAGGTTCACCCCGCCCTCGATGAGCTTCGGGTCGTGCTTGGCGACGGCCTTCTGGAGCGAAGCGGCACCCGCGGGGTCGCTGGCGTTCGCGCCCATGCCGGCGAGCAGCGCGGGAAGGGCGTCGTTCACCGCCTGCTTCGCGGTCGCCTCGTCGACGCCGAGCTTCGCGGCGATGTCGCCGATCGGGAGGTTGGCGACGATGTCGTCGAGTGCAGCCATTCGGGTTCCCCATTCCGGCGCCCGCGGTCGGGGCGTCCACCGATCACCGTATCGATACGGATGCCCCGCGGGAAAGTGCCATCCGAACGGTGGCAGTCGCTCAGTCGAGATCGAGGCGACCGAGGCGCAGCCGCAGGGCGTCGAGCAGCAGCTCGAGCCCGATCTCGAAGACCCGGTCGGAGCGTTCGCGCCCCTTCGTGGTGAGTTCGACGAGGCGCGCGAGCGAGGTCGTGGGCGTCTCGGGCTGCCAGATGTCGTCGGGCGACGCCAGGTCGAGGCCGAAGCCGAGCGCGAACGAGTCGAGGATCGCGATGACCGTGATCACCTCGTCGTCGGGGAACCCCGCCCCGACGAGGGCCGTCGCGAGGCGGTCGTAGCTCGCGATGACCGCGGGATGGGTGATCGTCTTCCCGACCAGGAGCGGCACGATCAACGGGTGCTCGGCGTA
Source organism: Agromyces sp. NPDC056389 (assembly GCF_042262385.1). Taxonomy (NCBI): domain Bacteria; kingdom Bacillati; phylum Actinomycetota; class Actinomycetes; order Micrococcales; family Microbacteriaceae; genus Agromyces; species Agromyces sp. NPDC056389. The sequence goes on along the minus strand of NZ_JBHJPN010000003.1, from coordinate 138,356 downwards.
CATGCGGCGGGAGGCGCGCATCGTCTGCGTCACGACCTCGACCCAGTCGCCCTCTCGCTCCTCCGACAGGTAGGCCTCGCCGAGCCGACCTCGCATGAGCTCGATGATGCCGTCGCGGCCGTCGACGTGGTTGTAGAGCGACGAGGGCGTCACGCCGAGTCGGCGGGCGAGGGCATTGACGCCGAACGCCTGGCCGGAGTCGACGAGCTCGATGGCCGCGTCGGCGATGCGCTCGGTCGACAGCAGGGGCACTCTGGGTCTGGCCACGGCACCTCCTCGTTCGACGCCCCGATCAGCCTAGGGGCGGCCGTTCGAAATCCGCTCTTCCCATCACGGGGACTCGTATGCATAATAAACGAACACCATTCACTTATCGCGACGACACCCCCTGCCGCGTCCGTCCCCTGCACATCGACGTGCCCCAGCCCCACGGAGACCTCTGTGTCCAACGACCTCACCGCTCGCGTGCCGCTCCGCCTGCCGAGCGCCACCGCGACCTTCACGATCGGCATCGCCGGCTACCTCGGCGTGAACCTCTCGCCGTACATGATCAGCGCCCTCCAGCAGGCGATCGGCGCCGACGTGCTCACCGCGAGCTGGATCATCACCGCGACGCTCCTCGCCACCGCCGTCACCGGTCTCGCCATCGCGCCGCTCTGTGCGGGCCCCCGCCGCCTCGCGGTCGCCCGCACCGGGCTCGCGCTCTCGGTGCTCGGATTCGCCACCGCAGCGCTCGCGCCGATGCCCGCGGCCGTCATCACCGGTCTCATCGTCGGCGGCATCGGCGCCGGCGGCGCAGTCGCCTCCGGCGGCGCCGCGATCGCCGCGTTCACGAACCCCGACCGGGTGGCGGGCTTCAACGGCCTCGCGAACCGCGCCGTCGTCACGGTGATCCTCGCGATCATCCCGCTCATCGGCCTTGCACCGATCGACGTGTTCGGCGCGCTCGCGATCTTCTCCGTCGTCGGCCTCCTCGTGAGCGGCTGGCTCCCGGCAGCACCCGTCATCGCGCCGAGGTCGTCGGTGGCGGTCGCCGAGGCCGTGCCCGTCGAGGTGCCGCCGACCGCGGCCGTGCCCGCGCTCGAAGCCGCCGCCGCGGCGTCGCGCACCCTGCCGTCGCCCCGCGCCGTGCGGATCGCGGGCTTCACCCTGCTCGTCACGTTCGCCCTCTGGGCGGTCAGCGAGGACTCGCTCTGGGCCATGGCCGGCGTCATGGGCGGCGAGCAGGCCTCGCTCACGCCCGAGGGGCTCGGCATCGCGCTCAGCGGCGCGACCGCCGGCGGACTGATCGGTTCGGTGCTGCTCATGATCGTCGGCAACCGCCTCGGCCGGGCCGTTCCGCTCGCCGTGCTGCTCGTCGGCGGCGGCATCCTCAAGATCGTCGAGTGCTTCGTCACCGATCCCACGACCTTCATCGTCGTCTTCATCGCGTGGAACACGCTCTACGCCCTCGCATTCATGTACTTCGTCTCGACCTCGTCGGCCCTCGACGCCGACGGTCGCTGGTCGGCGCCGCTGCTCGCCGTGTACCTCGTCGGCTCGAGCCTCACGCCCGTGATCGGCGCCGCCCTCGTCGAGGTCTTCGGCTTCCAGGGCTTCGCCGTGGTGCTCGGCGTCGCGAGCTTCGTGCTCGCCGTGCCGGTGGCCGCCGTCGCCGCCTTCTCGACCCGGCGCGAGCGCGCCGAGGCATCCGCTGCCGCCGCCGAACTCCAGGAGGTCCCCGCGTGACCCGCACGCTCGTCACCAACGCCCGCATCTTCACCGCCGACCCCGCGAACGAGTGGGCGGAGGCCCTCGTCGTCGACGACGACGGCACGCTCGCCTACGTCGGCGACGCGCAGGGCGCCCGCGAGGCCGCGGGCACGGATGCCGCGACGCTCGACCTCGACGGCCGGCTCGTGCTGCCCGGCTTCACCGACGCGCACACGCACCTCGTCATGATGGGCGAGGCGCTCGGCCGAGTCGGGCTCACCGATGCCCGCTCGCTCGGCGACATCCAGGCGCGCCTCCGCGCTGCCCGTGAGGCCTCCCCCGACGCGCCGCGGCTGCTCGGGCGCGGCTGGCTCTTCGACTCCGTGCCGGGCGGTGCCCCCACCGCGGCGATGATCGACGCCGTGGTCGCCGACGTGCCCGTGTACCTCGACGCGAACGACTACCACTCGGTCTGGGTGAACCGGGCGGCGCTCGCCGAGCTCGGCATCACACGCGACACCCCCGACCCGATCGGCGGCTCGATCGGGCGCGATGCCGACGGTGAGCCCGACGGCATGCTCTTCGAGACGGCGGCGCAGCAGTTCGTGTGGAGCCACCTCGCCGCCATCACGACCGACGACGATCGCGACGCCGCCGTCGAGCGCACGATCGCCGCCTACCTCGCCTCAGGCGTCACCGGCGTCGTCGACATGGCGTTCGACGAGCTCGGGCTCGCCGCGTTCCAGCGGGCCGCGGCACGACGCGGCGGCGTCCTGCCGATCCGCGTCGTCGGCCACTGGTTCGTCGCGAACACCGGCGACGACGCCGCGAACCTCGAGCAGGTGCAGCGGGCGACCGCGCTCGCGGCCGAGATCGACTCGCCGTGGCTCCGGGTCGCGGGCATCAAGCTCGTGCTCGACGGCGTCATCGACGCCTGCACGGCGGCCATGCGGCATCCGTACGCCGACGGCTCGAACGCCGACCCGATCTGGCCGCTCGACCGGTTGAAGCCCGTCGTCGCAGCGGCCGACGTCGCAGGACTCCAGGTCGCGATGCACGCGATCGGCGACCTCGCGAGCGACCACGCGCTCGACGCGCTCGAGCACGCGCACGAGGTCAACGGCGAGCGCGCACGACGCCACCGCATCGAGCACCTCGAATACGCGGCACCGGGCACGGCCGAGCGGATGGCGCGGCTCGGCGTCACCGCATCGATGCAGCCCGTGCACGCCGACCCCGCCATCTGGGCGAACTGGGCCGCGATGCTCGGCGACGAGCGCGCCGACCGCGGCTTCGCCTGGCCCGAGTACGTCGAGGCCGGCGCGCTGCTCGCGTTCTCGACCGATGCGCCGACGGCTCCGCACGAGGCGCTGCCGAACATGTACGTCGCCGCGACCCGGCGTTCGGCACTCGACCCGTCGTTCGGGCCGATCCAGCCCGAGTTCGCGCTGCCCCTCGCCCAGTCGATCGTGCACGCGACGCGCGACGCCGCGGCGTCGTGCGGCGAGGCCGGTCTGCGCGGCAGCCTCACGCCCGGCCTCGCCGCCGATTTCACGGTGCTCGACACCGACGTGTTCGCCGCCGGCGAGGAATCGCTGCTCAGCGCCGGGGTCGTGCGCACGGTGGTGGCGGGCGACACGGTCTACGCGGCCTGACGCCGTGTCGCGGCGCCGGTGCATGGACCGGCGCCGCGGCATCCGCTCGGCTGGGCGCTGGATCGGGCGCTCGCTACGCGGTGGCCTCGTCGAGCGGATCGGGCAGGTAGGCCGAGATGTCGAGCGGCTGCGTCGGCGGCAGTTCGAGGTCGGCGGGGTCGATGCGATGCGCGTTCATGGGGTGGTCCCTTCGTAGTGGTGTTCGCGGAGCAGTTCGCGGAGCCGGGCCCGGGCCCGCTGGTACCGCCCGCGCGCGGTGGTCTCGCTGATGCCGAGGATCGTTGCCGCCTCGGCGACGGTGAAGCCGTCCCACAGCACGAGGCGCACGAGCTCCGACTGGTCTTCGGGAATGGCGTCGAGCGCCGACCGGACGTCGAGTGCATCGTCGTCGTCGTCGTGCGCGGCCGGGAGGGTCTCGAGGTGCGTCCGCAGGCGATCGGCGAGACCCGATTGACGGATGGCGCCGCGAGCCGCGTTGGCGAGCACCCGGCGGGCGACGCCGAAGAGCCACATCCTCGCTTGCTCGGGGTCGGGCGGCAGGCGGTCGGCACGGCGCCACGCGACCACGAAGGTCTCGCTCAGCAGATCGGCGGCGTCGGCCCGGATGCGCACCCGACGGCCGAAGTAGCTGAGCAGGTCGGCGGCGTTGGCGACGTATGCCTGCTCGAGCCGGGTCTCCCGATCCGGCCGGGTTCGTCGCCGCATCAATTCGCGCCCTCGGACACGCACGGCCCTGCCGCCTGTTCGAGGCTGACACCCCCGCGGAGATGGCCGGCCCGTTCGAACTCGTCGCTGATGCGGTCGGCGATGACCAGCGTCGCGGCGGTCGACATCGTCGCCGGCGGTGGAGTCGCACCGGATACGATGCCGTCGGGGCCGGTGAATGCCGCTCGCTGTGCGACCTCGAGTTCGTACTGGGTCTGAATCTCGCGCTCGGTGATGGAGTCGATCATCGGTTGCCAGTCGTGCTCGGTGAGGAACATCCGGGCCGCTTCGGTGCGCCGCTCGACCTCCGCAGCGGACAGGTCGGCCGAGGGTTCGGGCAGGACCCGGACGAAGACCTCGCAGAGCCCGAGATCGGCGACGGCACCGACGTCGAAGGTCCGCTGCGCGACGACATCGGGCGCCCACCCGAGCCAGTCGATCACCGTCGGCGCAGCCGCCGCCGCGGTCACCCCAAGACCCAGGATGCCCAAGCTCAGCGCCGCGCCGCCGAGGAACGCGCCCCGCCGCGACATCCGCCGCCCGTGGCGTCCTGCCGTGGCGACCGCGTGTGCGACAGCCACCGCCTCGCCGGCGGCGACCGGCTCCGCCCCCAGCGGCCTCGGCGCTCCCCGCCGCACGGCCTCGTCCAGCCAGTCGTCCATCGCGCGCCCTTCCGTCAGATGCCCTCACTGGAGGTATGTCCGGCACCGCGCGATTCGACACACATTCTCTCGAGCGAATGTCCCCTGACACGGAACGAGGCCGCCCCCTGGTGTCGCAGGGGGCGGCCTCGTCGTTCGGGTGGCGGGCTCAGTCCTCCGCGACCGCGCGCGAGAGCGTCTCGCCGCGGAAGAATGCCGGGCGCTTGCGCCACTGCCAGAGCATCACCGCAGCGCCGCCGAGCAGCACGACCATGCCGAGGATGAACACGAGGCCCACGCCGCCGATGTTGGAGCCGCTGCCGTATGAGGGGTCCATGCTGTCGATGAGCGTCGTGACGAAGAGCACGGCCAGGATGACCCCGCCCACGAGCGGGGCGAGCAACGTGAAGAACACGTTGCGCGCCGAGGCGAACCACAGCTTACGGAAGAACCACACGCACGCGAACGCGGTGATGCCGTAGTAGAAGCAGATCATCATGCCGAGCGCGGTGATCGTGTCCCAGAGCACGTTCTCGCTCAGCAAGCGCATGACGGCGTAGAAGACGGATGCCACGACCGCCGACACGATCGTCGCATACCCCGGCGTGAAGAAGCGCGGGCTCACGCTCGCGAACTTCTCGGGGAGCGCGCCGTAGTGGCCCATCGCGAGCAGCGTGCGGGCCGGACCCACGAACGTCGACTGCAGGCTCGACGCCGAGCTCGTGAGCACGGCGAGCGAGACGAGCACCGCGAACGGGCCGAGGATCGGACCGGCGAGGTGGAAGAACACGTTGTCCTGGATGTCGGGGTTGCCGAGTCCGAACTCTCCCTCGCCGACACCCGCGTACGAGATGAGCGACACGGCGATGAGCAGGTAGAGCACGAAGATCGTGATGACCGTGATCGTCGCGGCCCGGCCAGGCGTCTTCTCCGACCCCCTCGTCTCCTCGTTCATCGTGAGGGTGACATCCCAGCCCCAGAAGATGAAGATCGAGAGCGAGAGCCCGGCGACGACCGCCGAGAACGATCCGACGGCGAACGGGTTGAACCACGACCACTCGATCGGCGTCGCGTCGAACGCATTGCCGTTCGCGACCTCGACGAGGGCGGCGACCGAGAACACGATGAGCACCGTGATCTGGAACCCGACGAGCCAGTACTGGAGCTTCTGGGTGGTCTGCATGTCGCGATACGAGATCCACGTCGCGCCGAGCATGAACAGCAGGCAGACGGCGACGTTGATGAACGGGTTCGCGGCGAGGTCGGCGATCTCGGGACTCCCGGAGACCTGCGCGATCAGAAGGAACAGGAAGTCCACCGCGATGCCCGCGAGATTGGAGAGCACGAGGATCGTCGCGGCGATGAGGCCCCAACCGGCCATCCAGCCCACCCATGGTCCGAAGGCGCGCGTCGCCCAGGTGAAGGAGGTCCCGGAGTCCGGCATCCGCTTGTTGAGCTCGCGGTAGCCGAGCGCGACGAGCAGCATCGGGATGAAGCCGACGAGGATGATCGCCGGCACCTGCACGCCGACCTCCGACACCGTCGGGCCGAGCGCGGCCGTCAGCGTGTACGCGGGCGCGATGCACGAGATGCCGATGACGATCGCGCCGATGAGGCCGACCGAACCCGCCGACAGCCCCTTCTTCGACAGTCCGGCGTCGGAGCCGTCGACCGCGGCGCTCGCCGTGGTCAACGGCGCGTGCGGTTCGGTGTGGTACTGGTGGGGTTCTTGGTGCGTCATTGCATGGTCCTTCAGGAGGTGGAGCGCGGCACGACGATCATCGGCACCGGCAGCTCGCGCAGCATCTTCGATGCCGTCGAGCCCAGGAAGAGTCGGCTGTGGGTCGCGAGGCGGCTCGATCCGACGATGACGATCTCGCCGGCGTGCCACTCGAGCGCGGAGACCGCCTGCTCGATCGTGTCGCCGGAGGCGACGACCGCGGTGGCCGAGGTGCCGGCGGGCAGCGCACGTCGCGCCTCCTCGAGCACGTCGTCGGCGTGGGCGGTGCTCGCGAGCGAGGCGAGCTCCTCGTCCATGCCGGCCGGCAGGTCGATCGAGACGAGCGAGACGAGCCGCAGCGGCGCGTGCGTCACCCGGGCGAGTCGCACCGAGATGTCGAGCACCGATCCCGCACCCGAACGCGTGCCGACCGCACCCGTGATCCGGGTCACGCCGACCGAGACCGGCATCTCGCGGGAGCCCGCCGGTGCGAGCGCCACGGGCACGTCGGACGCGTGCAGCAGGTCGTTGGCCACCGAGCCGATGCGCGAGCGGCCGAGCAGCCCGCCACGGGCCGCGCCGACGACGATGAGCGAGGCGCCGAACTCGTGCGCGGCGGCCACGAGGCCCTCGGCGAACGACTCGGCGTAGCGGATGTGCAGCGCCTGCTCGACACCGTCGCCGAGGCGAGCGGATGCCTCGGCCAGCCAGCCCCGCGAGCGCTCCTTGAGGTGGCGCTCGTATCCCGTGTCGGGCGGCACGACGGCGCCGCGCGCCTCGATCGGAAGCACCATCACGACTTCGAGGAGCGCCTCACTGGCCGCCGCGAGTCGCCCGCCGAGGGCGAGCGCGTCGGCACCGGATTCGTTCGCCGTGTAGCCGACGACGATGCGGGAGACCATCAGCTCGCGCCGAGGATCTCGTCGGCGACCTCGCGACCGACGCGGATCGCGCCGTCGACGTGCTGGTAGCCCTTGCCCGCCATGTCGGAGCACGAGAAGTGGATCGGCCCGACGGGTGTGCGGAGGTCGGCGCCGTACCGCGCGAGTCCGCCCATGTCGAAGCTCGCGGCGTAGGCGCCGCGGGTCCACTCCTCGGAGCCCCAGTCGCTCTCGTAGTAGACGACCGGGTTCAGCGCCTCGGGGCCGTAGTAGTGCGACAGCGACTCGAGGATCCGGGCCTTCCGCTCCTCGGCCGAGAGTGTGAAGACGCCGTCGGCCTCCTCGTCGGAGACGAAGCCGACGAGCGTGCCGCGGGGGTCGCCGTGGTTCGTGTTGTCGTAGGCCTCGTGGCAGAGCTCGTAGGGGCTGAACGCGGTGCCCGAGAGGCCCTGCTCGCGCCAGAACGGCGTCTCGTAGACGGCGTGCACCTTGATGACGAAGCCCATCGAGAGATGCTGGTGCATCTGGTGCTGGCGGCGGGGCAGCGGTGGCTCGTACGAGATGCGGCTGATGAGGATGGGCGGCAGCGCGAGCACGACGTGCTTCGCGTGCACCTCGATCGAATCGGTGACCGCGACGACGCCGGCCTCGGGGGCATCCGGCGTCCAGCGGATGGTGCGCACGGCCTGGCCGGTGCGGACGGCGTCGCCGAGGCGCTCCGCGAGGCGCAGCGGCACCTGCTGGAGGCCGCCCACGACGCGCTTGTCGAGGATGAAGTCGGCGTCGACGAGGTTCGAGAACGAACCGGCGGATGCCGCCATGAGCAGCGCCTGCAGCGCCGAGAACGCGTGCGCGGGCTTGGTGAGCATGGCACCGGCGATGAACATGCCGATGTTGAGCTTCGCCTCTTCATCGTCGGTCTGGGTGCCGAGCCACTCGGCGAACGAGATCTCGTCGAGCTCCTTCGCACGGGGATGGGCCCACGGCGCGTCGGGGTCGATCTCGGCGACGAGAGCGTCGAGCTTCTCGATGAGGCCGACGATCTCGCCCTCGGTCTTGGCGGGCACCGGGAAGATGTCGCCCTCGAAGAGGCGGCGCTCGCCGTTCTCGGCGATGTAGACGTTCTCGCCCTCGCGGAAGCGCTCGTACGTCTCGAGGCCGAGCTCGCCCAGCGTCTCGATGAGCGCGTCCTGGTCGGGCGAGACCCACTGGCCGCCGATCTCGAGCATGGCGCCGTCGATGTCGTCGGTCCAGAGGCGGCCGCCGATGCGGTCGCGCGCCTCGAGCACGACGACGGACTTGCCGGCCGCCTTCAGCTTGGTGGCGGCGGTGAGGCCCGAGGCCCCGGCGCCGACGATGACGACGTCGCAGTCGATGCGTTCCATGTGCAGGTACTTCCTTCGGTTGTCGTGCTGTTCGGGTCGTCCGGTCAGGGCCGTGTCGAGACCCGGGCGAGCGGATGCCGCGGCGCGAGCTGCGGCATCCGCTCAGTCGGTTCAGCTCACGGGGATGAGCGTGTACTTCGTGTCGAGGTACTCGTGGATGCCCTCGAGCCCGCCCTCGCGGCCGATGCCCGACTGCTTGATGCCGCCGAACGGCGCGGCCGCGTTCGAGACGAGGCCGGTGTTCAGGCCCATCATTCCCGTGGCGAGGCGGTCGATCATGCGGTGGCCGCGCGCAAGGTCCTGCGTGAAGACGTAGGAGACGAGGCCGTACTCGGTGTTGTTGGCGAGGCGCACGGCCTCGTCTTCGGTCGAGAACGTCGTGATGCCGAGCACGGGGCCGAAGATCTCCTCGCGGAGGAGGCGGGCGTCGGCCGAGACCGAGCCGAGCACGGTCGGGGCGTAGAAGGTGCCCTCGCCCTCGATGACGGTGCCGCCGGTGAGCACCGTGGCGCCCTTGGCGACGGCGTCGCTGACGAGCTCGTCGGTCGAGGCGACCGCCTTCGCGTCGATCAGCGGTCCGATCGCGATGCCGTCTTCGGTGCCGCGGCCGACGCGCATGGCCTGCACGCGCTCGGCGACCCGCTTGCCGAACTCGTGGGCGACCGACTCGTGCACGATGAAGCGGTTGGCGGCGGTGCAGGCCTGTCCGATGTTGCGGAACTTGGCGAGCATCGCGCCGTCGACGGCCTTGTCGAGGTCGGCGTCCTCGAAGATGACGAACGGCGCGTTGCCGCCGAGCTCCATCGAGGTGCGGAGAATGCCCTGCGCCGCTTCCTTCATGAGGCTGCGGCCGACCTCGGTCGAGCCCGTGAAGCTGAGCTTGCGCAGTCGCGGGTCGGCGATGATCGGGCCCGAGACCTTCGACGAGGTCGACGTCGCGATGACGTTGACGACGCCGGCCGGGAGGCCGACCTCTTCGAGCAGCTGCACGAACGCGAGCGTCGTGAGCGGCGTGAGTGCCGGGGGCTTGATGACGACGGTGCAGCCCGCGGCGAGCGCGGGAGCGATCTTGCGGGTCGCCATCGCGAGCGGGAAGTTCCACGGCGTGATGAAGAACGACGGGCCCACCGGGCGCTGCGACACGATCATGTTGCCGGTGCCCTCGGGGTTCAGCCCGTAGCGGCCCGAGATGCGCACGGCCTCCTCGCTGAACCAGCGCAGGAACTCGCCGCCGTAGGCGACCTCGCCGCGCGCCTCGGCGAGGGGCTTGCCCATCTCCATGGTCATGAGGAGCGCGAACTCCTCCTTGCGCTCCTGCAGCAGGTCGAACGCCCGGCGCAGCAGCTCGCCGCGCTCGCGCGGGGCCGTCGCGGCCCATGCATCCTGCGCGGCGACCGCGGCGTCGAGCGCCCGGATGCCGTCGGCGACGGAGGCGTCGGCGATCTCCTTGATCACCGCGCCGGTCGCGGGGTCGATCACGGCGAGGGTCTTGCCACCCTCGGCGTCGACCCATTCGCCGCCGATGAAGAGCCCGCCCTTGATCCGGTCGAGCACGGTCGCTTCCTGTGTTGCAGTCGTCATGCGTGTGGTTTCCGTTCGGTGATTCTGGGTGACGGTGTCGTGGGCGATTCGGATGCCGCGATCAGGGGTAGAGCCCGCGCAGCTTGTGCGCTTCGGCGACGCGTTCGACAGCGAGCGCCGTCGCGGCGGTGCGAAGCGAGAGCCCCCGCGCCTCGGCGTAGCCCAGCACGTGCTGCCACGCGCTGAGCATCCGCTCCTCCAGTCTGGACTCCACCTCGTCGGCGCGCCACCAGTAGGCCTGGTTCGCCTGCACCCATTCGAAGTACGAGACGATGACGCCGCCCGCGTTCGCGAGGATGTCGGGCACGACGAGCACGTCGTTCTCGCGGAGGATCCGGTCGGCACCGGGCGTCGTCGGGCCGTTCGCGCCCTCGACGATGACGGTGGCCCGCACGGTCGCCGCGTTGCCCCCGTGCAGCACGCCCTCGACGGCGGCCGGCACGAGCAGGTCGACGTCGAGCGTGATGAGCTGTGCGCCGTCGATCGCCTCGGCGCCGGCGAAGCCGACGACCGAACCGGTGGCGCGCACGTGGTCGGAGAGCGCCTCGATGTCGAGGCCCGCCGCGTTGAACACGGCGCCGTACTGGTCGCTCACCCCGGCGACGGTGACGCCGGCCTCTGCGAGGAACCGCGCGGCATCCGCACCGACCTTGCCGAAGCCCTGCACCGCTGCGCTGGCACGCGACGGCTCGATGCCGCGGTGCCGGAGCGCGGCGAGCGCGATGTGGGTCACCCCACGCGAAGTCGCGCTCGCCCGCCCCTGCGAACCGCCGAGCGCGATGGGCTTGCCGGTCACGATGCCGGGCACCGTGTAGCCGCTGGTCACGGAGTAGGTGTCCATGATCCAGGCCATCGTCTGCTCGTCGGTGCCGATGTCGGGCGCGGGGATGTCGCGCTCCGGGCCGATGATCGGCAGGATCTCGCTCGTGTAGCGACGGGTCACGCGCTCGAGCTCGGCCTTGGAGTGCTCGCGGGGGTCGATCGCGAGTCCGCCCTTCGCGCCGCCGTACGGCACGTCGAGCAGGGCGCACTTCCAGGTCATCCACATCGCGAGCGCCCGGACCTCGTCGAGGTTCACGTTCGGCGCGTAGCGCAGGCCGCCCTTGGCCGGTCCTCGCGAGAAGTTGTGCTGCACGCGGTGGCCGATGTAGAGCCGGCTCTCACCAGAGTCCATGCGCAGCGGCACCGCGACCGTGAGCTCGCGGCGCGGTGTCGCGAGCATCTGGTGCAGTCCGTCGGTGTAGCCGAGCAGGCCCACCGCCTCGGCGAGCTGGGCGCGCGCGTCGGTGAGGGGCGTGGCGATGTGCTGCGCGGCGGAGCCTGCTGCGATGAGCGGGCTCGGCGAGGCATCCGTTGCGGTCGACGTCGTCGTCGCCGCGAGGAGGTCGGTCATGCGTTCTTCAGTCCTTCCGCGACGACCGAGAGGCCGTCGACGAGCAATTCGTCGGAGATGGTGAGCGGCGGCAGGAAGCGGATGACGTTGCCGTAGGTGCCGCACGTGAGCACGACGACGCCGTTGGCGTGGGCGTACTTGGCGATCGCGCCCGTGAGCGCCGCGTCGGGAGCGCCGGTCTCGGGGTCGACGAGCTCGATCGCGACCATGGCGCCGCGTCCGCGGACGTCGCCGATGCGGGGGTCGGCGGTGCGCAGCGCGTTCAGGCGGCCGATGAGCACGGCGCCGATCTCGCGGGCGCGCTCGATGAGGCCGTCCGCCTCGTAGGTCTCGATGGTGGCGAGTGCCGCGGCGCAGGCGAGCGGGTTGCCGCCGTAGGTGCCGCCGAGGCCGCCGGCCATCGCGGAGTCCATGATGTCGGCGCGGCCGGTGACCGCCGAGAGCGGCAGGCCGCCGGCGATGCCCTTGGCCGCCACGACGAGGTCGGGCACGATGCCCTCGTGCTCGCTCGCGAACCAGGCGCCGGTGCGCGCGAAGCCGGTCTGCACCTCGTCGGCGATGAAGACGACGTCGTTCGCACGCGCCCACTCGACGAGTGCGGGGAGGAAGCCCTGCGCCGGGACGATGAAGCCGCCCTCGCCCTGGATGGGCTCGATGATGATCGCGGCGAGGTTCTCGGCGCCGACCTGCTTCTCGATCACGGAGATGGCGCGGGCCGCCGCCTCTGCGCCCGAGAGGCCCCCGTCTCGGAAGGGGTAGCTGAGGGGTGCGCGGTACACCTCGGAGGCGAACGGCCCGAAGCCGCTCTTGTACGGGATGTTCTTCGCGGTGAGCCCCATGGTGAGGTTCGTGCGGCCGTGGTACGCGTGGTCGAAGGCGACGACGGCCTGCTTCTTCGTGAAGTGGCGTGCGATCTTGACCGCGTTCTCGACGGCCTCGGCGCCCGAGTTGAAGAGGGCCGTGCGCTTGACGTGGTCGCCCGGGGTGAGCTCGTTGAGCTTCTCGGCGACGGCGACGTAGCCCTCGTACGGCGAGACGGTGAAGCACGTGTGGGTGAACGAGTTCAGCTGCGCGGTGACGGCTTCGACGACGCGGGGCGCCGAGTTGCCGACGCCCGTGACGGCGATGCCCGAGCCGAGGTCGATGAGCGAGTTGCCGTCGGCGTCGACGATGACGCCTCCGCCCGCTGCGACGACCGAGATGGGCAGGGTGTGGCCGACGCCCGAGGCGACGGCTGCCGCCTTGCGGGCCATGAGCTCCTGCGAGCGGGGGCCGGGGATGGCGGTGACGAGGCGGCGCTCCTGTGCGAGCGAGGGTCCCCCGGTCGTGGTGGCCGGGGTGTCGACGAGAGTCATGAGTGCTCCGATGCGGGGTGACGACGGTGGCTGGTGCCGCCAATGCTAGGTCGGGTCGAGCGGATGCTTCAGGGCCCGCCTGTACACTTGAGGTGCAGTTCTTCGACATGGCGTACACCGCGCGTCTCGTCGATCGAGAAGGTCGAAGCCCACCGAAGGAGCCCGCAGTGCAGCCGACCGTGCAGACCCTGCTCGACCGCCCCGACCTCGCACTCGGCCTGCTCACCCCGGCCGCGCAGCTGCCCGAACGCGCGCTCTCGGCGCCCGTGGTCTGGGCGCACAGTTCCGACCTCGCCGATCCCACGCCGTTCCTCGATGCCGGCCACGTGCTGCTGACGACCGGCACCCAGTTCGGCGACGACGCCGAGGCGGGCTTCGCCGCCGCGTACGTCGCGCGACTGCGCGCGACGGGCGTCGCCGCGCTCGGGTTCGGCACCGAGGTGATCCGCGAGGGCACCCCCGAGTCGCTCGTCGAGGCCTGCGCCGCACAGGGTCTGCCCCTCTTCGAGGTGCCCTACCGGGTGCCGTTCATCGCGATCGCCCGCACGGTCGCCGACCTCATCGCCGAAGACGCCTTCGCGCGGCAGGCCTGGGCGCTGAACGCCCAGCGCGCGATCTCGCTCGCAGCTCTTCGCCCCGACGGCCTCTCGGCGACGCTCGCCGAACTCTCCCATCGCCTCGGCGCCTGGGTCGGGCTCATCGATGCGACGGGATCCCTCGACCGGGAGGCGCCCGTCGACGGCCTCGGCCAGCCGCTCCTCGGCGAGGTCGTGGGCGAGGCGCGCTCGATGCTCCGCCGTGGTCAGCGCGCGAGCCGCACGCTGCTCGCCGGCGAGTCGACGGAGTCGCCGCAGCGGATGACGCTGCAAACGCTCGGCGGCGGCGGCTCGCTCCGCGGAGTGCTCGCGATCGGCGACTCCCCCGAACTCGACCAGGCCGGCCGCGAGGTCGTGACCTCGGTGATCGCCCTCGCAGGCCTCGCGCTCGAGCAGAACCGCGACCTCGACCGGGCACGCGGTCACTTGCGATCGGGGCTGCTCCGCGGCATCCTCGCCGGCGATCTGACCCTCGCCGAGCGGGTCGCGACCGAGATGTGGGGACCGCTCCCGTCGTCTCCGATGCGCATCGCAGTGGCGGATGCCCCGCTCACCGCCGTCGACCGCCTGACCGAGCTGCTCGAGCTGCGCGTCGAGGAGCGCGGGGGCCGGCTCTTCTTCGGCCGCGACGACGAGCAGTTCGTGCTGCTGCTCGAGGAGGCGGACACCGGGCTCGCCGACGAACTCGCGACCGAGTTCGAGGTTCCCGTGGGGCTCTCCGACCCGATCGGCACCGGCGGCATCGCGCTCGCCCATGAGCAGGCGCTGCGCGCGGTCGAGCGCGCCCGCGAGTCGGGCTCGGGCGTCGTGCTGTTCGACGAGATCAGCCGGCAGGGCGTGCTCGCGTTCCTCGCCCGCACCGATGCCCGCGCCGTCGCGCTCGCGACACTCGCCCCGCTCACCGAGCACGACGCCGAGAACGGCACGACCCTGCTCACGACGACCCGCACCTGGCTCGAGCACGGCGGCCAGTTCGACGCCACCGCGCAGGCGCTCGGCGTGCACCGGCACACCGTGCGGAGCCGCATCGCGCTCGCCGAGCGGCTGCTCGGCCGCGACCTGTCGGGCTTCCACGCCCGCGCCGATCTGTGGGCGGCGCTCCTCGCCGTCGACTGACGCTCGCGGCTCAGCCGCGCGAGCTCGCGATGCGGTCGCGGTACCAGCCGTACGAGTCCTTCGGCGTGCGCTCGCCGGTCTCGAAGTCGATGTGCACGAGCCCGAAGCGCTGCGTGTAGCCTTCGGCCCACTCGAAGTTGTCGGTGAGCGACCACAGGTAGTAGCCCTGCACGTCGACGCCGAGGTCGATCGCACGCCGCACGGCCGCGATGTGCTCGTCGAGGTATCCGACTCGCTGCTCGTCGTGCACGGCGCCGGTCACCGCGCCGCCGACGACCTCGTCGGGGAACGACGCGCCGTTCTCGGTGATGACGACGGGCGGCAGGCGGTCGCCGTAGTCGCGGGTGAACGAGACGAGCAGCTCGGTGAACGTCTCGGGCATGATCGGCCAGTCGAAGCCCGTGGTCGGCACGTCCTCGAAGTCGACGGGCTCGAACGGCAGGCCGGCCGCAGCGAACTCGGAACCCTCGGCCGGCGCGGCCACGCGCGTCGGGTTGTAGAAGTTGATGCCGTAGAAGTCGATCGGGGCGCCGATCAGCTCGAGGTCGCCGGGCTCGAGGCCGGGCATCGCCTCGAGGCCGAATCCCGAGAGGTCGGGGTAGGCGCCCGTGAGCACGGGGTCGGCGAAGATGCGGTTGTAGATGAGGTCGAAGGCGCCGGCGGCGAACTGATCGGCCGGAGCATCCGTCGCGGGCACCACGAGTGTGTGGTTGTTCGTGATGCCGACCTCGGCGTCGCCGCGCTCGCGGATCGCGGCGACCGTGAGCCCGTGCGCGAGCAACTGGTGGTGGGCGGTCGGCAGCGAGCCCATCATGAGGGCGTGGCCCGGTGCCTGACTGCCGAGCGCGTAGCCCTGCAGGGTCGTCATCGCGGGCTCGTTGAGGGTGATCCAACGCCCCACGCGATCACCGAGGCGGTCGACCACGAGCCCCGCGTACTCGGCGAGACGGTACGCCGTGTCGCGGTTCAGCCAGCCGCCTGTCGCCTCGAGCTCCTGCGGGAGGTCCCAGTGGTAGAGCGTCGGCACCGGGGCGATGCCGGCGGCGAGCAGTTCGTCGACGAGGCGGTCGTAGTACGCGAGCCCCGCCTCGTTGGCCGGCCCCGAGCCGCCGGGCTGCACGCGCGGCCAGGAGATCGAGAAGCGGTAGTCGTCGGCGCCGAGTCCCGCGAGCAGCGCCACGTCGTCGCGGTAGCGCCGGTAGCTGTCGGCCGCGAGCTCGGCGTTCGAGCCGTCGATCACGAGGCCCGGCGTGCGGGTGAAGACATCCCAGATCGACTCGCCGCGGCCGCCCTCGCTCGTCGACCCCTCGATCTGGAAGGCCGCGGTGGCGGCGCCCCAGCGGAATCCACGCGGGAAGGCCAGTGTCTCGGCCATGCGGTCGGGGGTGGTGGCTTCGGCCATGGGGAACCTCGCTGTTCGTCGGCAGGGGCGGTGAGCGGATGCCGCGGCATCCGCTCTGCTCGAAGTGGGACGTTTGACCCACTCTCGTCACCATAGCCGCCGAACGCGCCCAGGGGAAGGGTCGTGCGCGGCCCGATCCATGCCTGCGTGCCGCCCTACCGCCCGCCCACGCACCGGCGTACGCTGGAGGGACTCGGAGGAGGACGCGATGCACGCAACCGTCGGAGAACACCTCACCATCCACGGCAAGCAGGTCGGCCAGGCGCCGCGTCGGGGCGAGATCCTCGAGGTGCGCGGCGAAGACGGCGGCCCGCCCTACCTCGTGCGGTTCGACGACGGCCACGAGACGCTGCTCTTCCCCGGCGCCGACTGCGTCTTCGAGCACGAACAGCAGGCGACCTGAGCGACGGCTCCCCTGCCCGCACTGCCGGCGGCCCGCGATAGCGTGGAGTCATGTTCCACTCCTACGCGGCGATCGGCGACAGCTTCACCGAGGGCGTCGGCGACGAGTTGCCCGACGGCTCCGTGCGCGGCTGGGCCGACTTCGTGGCGATCGGGCTCGCCGCCGCGGCGCGCGAACCCATCGGGTACGCCAACCTCGCGATCCGCGGCCGCAAGCTCGGCCCGATCATCGACGAGCAGCTCGCCCCCGCGATCGCGCTGCGGCCCGAGCTCCTGAGCTTCAACGGCGGCGGCAACGACATGCTGCGCCCCCGCATGGACGAGCAGGTCACGGCCTCGCGCTTCCGCGACGCGATCGAGCGCATCCGCGCCGAGGGCATCCACGTGCTCATGCTGAGCGGTGCGAACCCCACCGACCACATTCCCATGGGCAAGGTGTTCGACGCGCGCGGTGCGCGCCTCACCGCGGCGCTCGTCGACCTCGCCGACCGCCCCGGCGTCACCTTCGTCGACAACTTCAACGACGTGGGCCTCCGCGACATCCGCTACTGGTCGCCCGACAAGCTGCACCTGAACGCGCTCGGCCACGCTCGCGTCGCGAGCAACGTGCTGACGGGGCTCGGCGTGGCCGTGCCGGTCGAGTGGGGCGTCGAAGAGGTCGCCGCGGCGCCCTCAGGGCCGAGGAGCCGCAACACGGCCGCGTACTACCGCGAGTTCGTGCTGCCGTGGATCGGACGGCGACTCACCGGCCGTTCGTCGGGCGACGGGCGCACGGCGAAGCGGCCGACGCTCGCACCCGTTCCCGATGCCGCGTTCTGACGCCTGATCGGAACGCGCGACTCGCCGCTTCAGGCGACGCCGAGCACGTCGGCGACGAACGCGCGCGTACGACGCGCGAGCCCTTCGATGCGCTCGAGCTCGTGCGCACTCGGCAGCACCTCCGACGGTGCGGGCGGGCGGCCGAGCCGCACGGTCTCCTGACACGCGAGATCGGCGCAGATGTAGGTGCCGATGCTGTCGCCGCGCTCACCCGCCGCTCCCGCTCGTCGCGCTGAGAAGAGCTCGACCTGGTCGCCCGGCTGATGCGTGTGGCAGAGGTTGCAGATGGCCGCCCGATGATGCGAGCCCGTGCGGTCGGCGGCACGGAGCACGACGCCGGCCGGCATCCCCTCGAGCTCGGTGACGAGGTACCCGCGCGACGGGATCCGCGGGTCGCGCCAGCCGAAGGCGTCGAGCGGCGCCCACTCGGTCACGAAGAAGCGCACGGGAAGGGCGAGCTGCTCGAGCTCCGAGGCGTTCGCATTGCCGAAGAGCGTGCGAACGGCCTTCTCGTCGAGCGGTTGCATGCCTCCCCCTCCGTGCGTGACCCGTCCAGTCTACGAATCCGCACGGTCCGCCGGCAGCTGCGCACCGGCACGCCGGGGTCAGCTCGCCGGCTCCCCCGCCTCGGCATTCGCGGCGGGCACGGCGTCGGCGGAGGCATCCGCTCGCTCGGGTGCCGGACCGCGGCGACGGATGAGGAAGCCGAAACCGAGCGCCACGAAGAACATCAGCACCCCGTAGACCGCAGCGGGCAGGCTCATCTCGACGCTGCCGATGACGGTCTGCGCGATGACGATCGCGAGCGTCGCGTTGTGGATGCCGATCTCGAACGAGCTCGCGATCGACTGGGCGGGGCCGACCCGCAGCAGGCGCGGCACGAGGTAGCCGATGCTGAGGCTCAGCACGCAGAAGAGCACCGTGATGGCGGCGAGGCTGCCGAAGTTCGCGAGCAGCAGCTCGAGGTTCGAGACGATCGCGCCCGCGATGACGATCACGAGGATGACGACCGAGGCGATGCGCACAGGCCTGTCCATGCGGTCGGCGAATGCCGGGCGCCACCAGCGGACGAGCATGCCGAGCACCACGGGCAGCAGCACGATCGCGAACACCTCGACCACCTTCGCGAGCTGCAGGCCGAGCCCGTCGTCGCCGGGCAGGAAGTAGGCGATCGCGAGGTTCGTGATGAGCGGGAGCGTGAAGACCGCGAGCACCGAGTTGATCGCCGTGAGCGAGATGTTCAGGGCGACGTCGCCGCGGAACAGGTGGCTGTAGAGGTTCGCCGTCGTGCCGCCGGGCGACGCGGCGAGCAGCATCATGCCGACCGCGAGCACCGGCGGCAGCTGGAACACGAGCACGAGGCCGAGGCAGAGCGCCGGCAGCACGAGCAGCTGGCAGACGAGGGCGATGATCACCGCCTTCGGATGCTTCGCCACGCGCGCGAAGTCGCCGGGGGTGAGTGAGAGTCCGAGCCCGAACATGATGATGCCGAGGGCGACGGGGAGTCCGATGGTGGTCAACGCTGATCCCATGCGCCAAGTGTGGACTACGACAGGTGGTCGTTGAGTATCGATTCGGTGACGGATGGCACGGCATCACGGAGCGACGGCGAGCAGCACCCACTCGAGTTCTGCCGCAGTCGGGCTCCACGTCACCTGCACGAGATCGCTGTCGCGTGCGCCGCCCGGCCGGTGCACGCCGAGTTCGGCCATCGAGTACTGCACCGAGATGCCGTGCTCCGCGAACCGGGCCGTCGAAGCGCACTCCCCGCGCTCGACGGTGCCGGTGCCGAGCGGCACCACCGAGAGGCACACCCGGTCGTCCCCGTTCCTGAACGCCCAGAATCCGCGGCCGAAGAGCTCGCCGACGTTGCGCACGCTGTCGGCCTGCACGCCGAGCGCGACGGTCAGGCTCTCGTCGCCCGGGCGCTGCGGGCGGTCGAACACCGCGAGGCCGACGGGCGCCTGGGCGAGGCCGATCGCGGCGCCCGTGCCGAGCCCCGCCGCCACCGCCAGCACGGCGAGGAACGCGGCCGCGGTGGCGAGCCGGCCCGTCGGTCGCGGGCGGCCGGGTGCCGGGTTCGCGGCAGCCGACCGCCCCGAGCCGTCGGCGTCCTGCGGGCGGGCGGATGCCTCGCCGCTCGCGTCGCCCGCATGCGCGGTGCCGAGCGACGCCCGTCGGCGCGCGAGCTCCTGCTCGACGGCGGCGAGTTCCGCCGAGGCATCCGATGCGTAGCCCTCGGGCGTGCCGTAGACGACCCGGCGCAGCGCGACCGCGCGAGCCTCGAGCTGCTCGTCATCGTCGGCCATCTTCGCCCTCCGATGCCGACGTTAGCGAGCGGCGCGGGCATGCGGAAGCCCCCGCAGAGGTGGTCTCAGGCGAGGGCGAAGTCGGGGCGGGGGCGGTCGTCGACGCGCGGACACCAGCCGTCGGGCGAGTGGTCGTAGGCGTGGGCCGGGCCGTCGGCGATGAGCCGGGCGAGCGCGTCGAGGAAGCGGTCGACGTCGTCGGCCGAGCTGCCGGCGCCGAGACTCGCGCGAAGGCCGTTCGACCGCGTGGCGGTGCGCTCGAAGAAGGGATGCGCGCAGAACCGGCCGGCACGCACCGAGATGCCGTGCTCGGCGCCGAGCGCCGCGGCGAGGAGGCCGACGGAGCCGCGCTCGAGTTCGATCGTCGCGATGCCGAGGCGGTCGCCGAGCCCGTCGAATCCGCTCAGCACGCGCACGCCGTGCTGCACGGCGAGCCCCTCGTGCAGTCGGCGGGTGAGCGCCTGCTCGTGGTCGTGCCGCGCGTCGTCGCCGAGCCGCTCGAGCTCGGCGAGCGCGCGGGCGAGCGCGACGGCGCCGATGACGTTGGGCGTGCCGGCCTCGTGCCGTTCGACGCCGTGCTTCCAGTCGACGCCGTCGACCCGCACGGCGTCGACGGCTCCGCCGCCGGCGAGGTAGGCGGGCGCGGCATCGAGCCAGTCGGCCGGGCCGACGAGTGCTCCGGCGCCGAAGGGCGCGTAGGCCTTGTGGCCCGAGAAGGCGAGGTAGTCGATGCCCGAGGCCGTGACGTCGACCCGGCGGTGCGGCAGCAGCTGCGCGGCGTCGACGGCGATGCGCGCGCCACGGGCGTGCGCGATCTCGGCGAGCCGGTCGATCGGAAGCACCTCGCCGGTGACGTTCGACGCCCCGGTCACCGACAGCAGCGCGGCGGGTGTGCGGGCGAGTTCAGCATCGAGGGCGTCGAGGGTCGCGGCGATCGTCGGCCGCCCCTCGACGAGGCGGCGCGAGCGCCAGGGCAACAGGTTGGCGTGGTGCTCGAGGTCGAGCACAACGGTGTCGCCGGGCACGGCGCCGGCGAGCAGGTTCAGGGCGTCGGTGGTGTTGCGGGTGAAGACGACGAGGTCGTCGTCGCGCGCGCCGACGTGGCGGGCCACCGAGAGTCGGGCGTCTTCGACGAGCGACGTCGACAACTGCGACGGATACCCGGAGCCGCGGTGCACGCTCGCGTAGTACGGCAGCACGCGCGTCACCTGCTGCGCCACGACCTCGAGCGCGGGTGCCGACGCCGCGACGTCGAGGTTCACGTGCCGTACGAAGCCGCCCCCGAGCACGGGCACCTGGAGGCCCGCATCGGCGAGCACAGCGAGGGCGCCGGGGCCGACGGGGCGGGGCGCGGCCGCGGCATCCGTCGCCGGAGTCGCCGGTGCGCGGCGCTCGGCCTCGCGCGTCGCGAACTGCTCGGTGACGGTCACGGATGCTCCTCGATTGCGGGTGTGGCGACGAGGCTACGGATCGCGGGAATCGCCCTCAACCGGTCCCGCCGCGGAGGGTCACACCGCGACACATTGCGACACACAACCGCGAGGCGCGACAGCTACGGATGCCGGCGCGCCGACGCGAGCCGACTGCGCGCCCCGTGCCCGTGCCCGACGGCCGGCACCGGGTCGCCGGTCGCGTGCACGCTCTCGGGTCGCGCGAGGCCGAGATGCTCGCGGAGCGTCTCCCCCTCGTACTCGGTCGGCAGGAGCCCCCGCCGCTGCAGCTCGGGTACGACCTGGAACGCGAACGCCTCGAACTGCTGCGGCTGCACGGCCGAGAGCACGTTGAACCCGTCGACGGCCCCCGCGTCACCCCACGCCTCGAACTCCGCGGCGATGTCGTCGGCCGTGCCGACGATCATCGAGGCGTTGACGGATGCTGCGACGACGAGGTGACGCAGCGTCGGGGGCCGCTCGCCCGACGCGCTCCGGCCCGTTCGCTCGGCGACGATCTCGACGAGCTCCTGCCCCGCGGCGCTGAACTCGGCGACGAGCGACGGCGTGACCGCGCGGTCGGGCGAGAGCCCGCCGAGGTCGACCCCGACGAGCAGCGAGAGCTGAGCGAGCGAGCGATTCGCGGGGAAGGCCTGCGGCGGGCCGCCCGGCCAGTCCTCCGCGATCTGCACGAGTTCGCTGAGCTCGTCGGCGATCGACTGCGCGTGCTCGCGCGTCTCCCCCACGATCGGCAGCACGGGCGCGATGACCTTCAGCGTGCGGTCGTCGCGGCCCGACTCGAAGGCGAGCGAGCGCAGCTCCTCGCGGATCGCGATCGCCTGCTCGCGGTCGCCGACGGCGACGAGCGCGAGGTCGGCGCTCTGCGCGGCGAAGAGTCGCGACCGGGGCGAGATGCCCGCGTGCACGATCGGCAGGTGACCCTGCACCGGTCGCGGCACGTTGAGCGGACCGGTCACGCTGAGGTGCTCGCCGTGGAAGTCGGTGGCGTGCAGCTTCCGCGGGTCGAGGTACACGCCGCTCGCGGCATCCGCGACGATCGCGTCGTCGTCGAAGGAGTCCCAGAGCCTCCGCAGCACGATCTCGAACTCGACGGCGCGGTCGTATCGCGCCTCGTTCGCGGTATGGAAGTCGACGCCGTGGTTCGCCGCGGCCCGCGGCTCTGCGCCCGTCACGAGGTTGAGGCCGGCCCGACCGCCCGACAGCAGGTCGGCCGACGCCGTCGCGCGGGCCAGCGTGTACGGGTCGGAATAGCTCGTGTTCGCGGTCGCGATGAGCCCGATGCGACGCGTCACCCCGGCGAGGTACGTGATCGCCGCGATCGGGTCGACCCTCGCGACGAGGTACGGATCCTGGAACTCGAGGTCGTGCCCCGTCGCGAGCCAGTCGCCGAAGAAGAGGTAGTCGAGTCGCGCGGCCTCCGCCACCTCGGCGGCCCGCCGCAGCACCGCGGCGTCGCCGCGGGGGTCGCGATGGGCGCCCGGGTATCGCCAGCCCGAGGGGTACGCGCCGATCGCCCTGACCATCGCGCCGATGATGAGTCGTGTCATGTTTCGACCTCCTGACCCGACGCTAAAGAGCGCGAACGGATGGCGCGAGACCGCTCGTCACACGTGTCAACGCGGGGTCATCCGGCGTCATGGGCGAGCGACGGCTGCACAGCACGGCGGAGCGATGCGAGCTCGAGCGATTCCGAGGACATCCGCAATCCCGAGGACGATCGACCCCGGCCCCGTCCTCGGAATCGCCGATCTCCTCGCGCCAGTGCGGAGCACGGCGGCACGGATGTCGCCGGCCCATGGGCTGCACTCAGACGCGCGGCATCGCCGAAAACTTGCATCACGACACTGACACAACTTGTGCTAGTTTGACGACACAAAGCGAACGGAGTGCCGACATGCCGCAGGTGACGATCCGACCGATCCCCCCCGAAGCGCTCCTCGAGGTGCTGCTGCACGTTCCGCTCTTCTCCCTGGTCGTCGCCGCGGTCATCACCGCCGTCGTGCTCGTGGTGCGGCGCACCCATGCGGCGGGATCCCGATCCCGCGAATCGAGCGGCCCGCGCGCGAATGACCCCGCCACGCGATACCGCCCCGAGCTCCTCGCATGCTCGGTCGGCGCAATCCTCGTCATCGTGGCGTTCGCCGCCGAGAACGTGGTGCGCGGATACCTCCTTCAGCTCGTGAACATCGTGGAGTGGTGGCAGTACGCGACGCCGGTCTTCGCCGCTCTGCTTGTGATCTCCGTGGTGCTCGCGCTCATCGTCGTGCGAAAGCGGGCGCCCGAACAGCCGGCGCCGTCGAACACGCGCCGCACGTGGACGACGTTCGGCCCACGCGGCGGCATCGCCGGCGCGCTCATCGCACTCGCCGCCCTCGTCGCGACGACCGTCGCGGCCGGACTCGCGTCGTCGCCCGACGCCGACGGGCGCTGGATCCACCTGGTGCTGACCGCGCCGAACGTGACGATCGACGATGTGCGTCCGTGGTTCTACGGCTGGGCCTTCGGCGTGCCCGTGCTCATCTGCACGACGGCGCTCGCCGTCGCGGCCTGGCTGACCCTCCGGAGCAACGCGGCACGGCCGTTCCTCCGTCCCGACTCGATCGCCGCGGAGAGGATCGCCCGCGCCGAGGTCGCCAGTGGCACCGTCTCCATCGCCGCGGCGGGCATGCTGCTCGCGCTCGGCGGAGCCTGGCGGCTCATCGCCCGTTCCGGATCGATCAGCAACCTCGAGATCGAGGGCGAGGCCGAAACCTTCGACATCACCTGGAGATACGCCGAGTTCGCCATCGCGGGGGGCTGGCTCGCCCCTGTCGTCGAGGTCGTGGCCTTCGTGTTGCTCCTCCTCGTGGCGAGCCGGATGCGCCGTCGCCAGTCGGCCCCGACCGCCCCGCCGTCGGCATCTCGGGCGCGTGAGACGGCGCCCACCCGATGACCGGTACGACGATCCGGCCTCCCGCCGGTGACGGCGGACCGGCGATGGACATCTACCACCAGTTCCGCGGGCTCATCGTCTCGGGGCAGCTCGGTGCGGGCGAGCGGCTGCCGACGGTACGGCAGACCGCCGCCGACCTCGGCATCGCCGCCGGTACCGCGGCGAAGGCTTACAAACTGCTCGAGCACGACGGGTTCGTCGTCACCCGAACCGCGGCGGGCACGCGGGTCGCCGAGTCGGCGGCGGTGCTTCCCGGCTCCGTCGTGCGCCGGCTCCGCGACCTCGCGGCCGAGGCGGAGGCATCCGGTAGCGGACTCGACGACGTCGTGAACGCGCTTCGGGCGGTCTGGCGCGACTGACCCGACACCCCGGATGATCGCGCGTGAGCGCTCAGATGCTCGCCCGCACCGCCAGGAGGGGGCACTCGAACGGATCGTGCTCGCCGAGGCCGACGCGGTTGATGTATCGGAACACGATCGCGTACGAACGCCACAGCGTGGTCTGCGTGTAGGGCACGTCGTGCTGGTGCAGGTAGTCGGCGATGAGCGGTGCGGCGCGCCGGAGGTGCGGCCGGGGCATCGAAGGGAACAGGTGGTGCTCGATCTGGTAGTTCAGCCCGCCCATCACGAAGTCGAGCACGCGGTTGCCGCGGATGTTGCGGCTCATGAGGGCCTGACGGCGCAGGAAGTCGAGCTTCATGCCTGCCGGCACGAGCGGCATTCCCTTGTGGTTCGGGGCGAACGACATGCCCATGTAGAACCCGAACACCCCGAGCTGGATCGCGAGGAACACGACGGCCTTCTCGGGCGAGAGCACGAGGAAGACCAGCGCGAGGTACCCGAGGATGCGCACGGCGAGGAAGGTGATCTCGACCGGGCGCCGTGCGAGGTGATCGCGGGCGAGCACCCGGTGCACGCTCGATGCGTGCAACGAGAGCCCCTCGAGCAGCAGGATCGGGAAGAAGAACAGCCCCTGATGCGCGATGAGCCAGCGGAAGAACGCCGCCCGGTCCTGCGCCGCCTGCTCGGGCGTGAACGCGACGACCGGGAGGTCGATGTCGGGGTCCGAGCCGATCTGGTTGGGAGTCGCGTGGTGGCGGGTGTGCTTGTGCTGCCACCATCCGTAGCTCATGCCGACGAATCCGCCGAGGATGAGGCTCGCCCAGTCGTTCCACTTGCCGGAACGGAAGATCTGGCGATGTGCGGCGTCGTGGCCGAGGAACGCGGTCTGCGTGAAGAGGAAGGCGAAGCCGACCGCGGTGAACATCTGCCACCACGTGTCGCCGATCCACACGAAGAGCACGATCGCGCCGCCGATTGCGACGGGAACCGCGATGAGCTTCGTCCAGTAGTAGCCGTATCGGCGACGCATGAGACCGGCGGACTTCACGAGCCGTGCGAGTTCGGTGAAGTCGCTGTTGCCGGGCGAACCCCCTGACGCGACGAGGGGTTCGGGCTGGGGCGAGATCGCCTGACTGGTCATGATGACCTTCTTCCTGCCGTTCCCGGGTGTTCGGGGAACGGTGCGGCGACGACGCTGCCGTCCGCACGATCCCACGCTACGCCGCATCGCCCCCGTGACTGGAAACCCTCGCGATACTCACAGGCTCCGCGACGTCAATCGGCGACGCCGCGCACCCGCCGCGAGGCGTCGACGACGCGCAGCAGCGTGGCGAGTGCGGCCTGCAGCTCTGCGGTGCCCACGACCGCACCGACGGCGTCGGCCCAGGCGTGCTGGGCCGCGCCGAGGCGTTCGACGGCCGCCCGCCCGCCCGCCGTTGGCTGCAGCAGTTTCGCGCGACGGTGCCGCGGATTGTCGTCGTACTCCGCCCACCCCCGCTCCACGAGGAGATCCGCGGTGCGCTGCACGCTCTGCCGTGCGAGCCCGAGACCGACCCGTCTGGCGATCTCGGCCACCGGGAGCCCCGCGTCGAGGGTCGCACCGAGCACCTGCCACTGAGCGGGGGTGAGCCCCTCGGGGCCCGCGATGTCGCGAGCGGCCTCGAGGAACTCGCCGTTCAGCTCGAACACCGGCAGCACGAGTTCGGTGAGGGCGTCGCCCGCGACGCTGCGACGGGTGGTCATTCGGCACCCACGAGCGCATCGAAGTATCGACGCTCGCCGGTGGTGTAAAGGCCGTACCAAGCGTCGATGACCGATTGCGGCATGGCGCCGAGCACCTCGAAGATCGCCTTGGCGAACTCGAGAGGAGACGTCGCGCCCGCCGTGATCACCCCGCCGTCGACGACGGCGCGCTCATCGGCGTAGAGGCCCGCTCCCCCGTACGCGTCGGCCATGGCCAGGAAGTCGGGGGCGTTGCTGGTGTGCCGTCGGCCGTCGAGCAGACCGGCCCGGGCGAGGCCGAGGGTGCCGCCGCAGATCGCCGCGATCGGAGTACCCGACGCGGCGAGACGGGCGGCGAGCGCGAGCACCTGCTCGTGCCCCTCGCCCCAGCTGTCGGCGCCCGGGAGGACGAGCATGGCGATGTCGTCGGGATCGAGGTCGGCGAGCGCGGCATCGGGGCGCACGTGGAGCCCGCCCATCGTGTCGACCTCGGCCGCGGTCTCGCCCGCGGTCACGAGCCGGATCGCACCTCCGGCCATGCCCAGCCCGGCGGTGAGATAGCCGTACTCCCAGTCGGCCATGGTGTCCGTTGCGTAGAGCACGACGAGCTTCTCGTTCGATTCGGTGTTTGTCAGCATGCTGTCATCATGTCAGATTGACAGCATGCTGTCAATCAAGGAGGGAGGGGACGTCGGTGGCTGTGCGCTGCGTACAATCAGAGCACTGCGCATCACGCGCCCCGCCAACACCCCCTGGAGGCCACTGCTTCGTGACGAGACCCGACCGCGATCGAACCCCTGACCGGCTGCAGCACGACGGACACGCGTTCGCGAGGAGGGAAGCGACGCCCGCCCCGCCGATGCGGCTCTCCGACGCGTCCGAACTCGTGCTCGTGGCATCCGCCGGTCGGGCGCTCCGCTTCGATCGCGACGATCTCGTGCTGCGCAAGGGCCAGTACGCCCTGCGGAACGGCCACATGACGCCGCAGGAGTCGATGGTCGAGGACCTGCTCGCGCTCGGCGCCGCGCTCGACGAGGCCGAGATCCCGTTCCTCCTCGTTCGCGGCAACGACGACCGCCCGATCATCGCCGTCGACCGCGCCGAGCGCAAGGCCGTGGCCCGCGTCTTCGCCGAGGCGTTCGCCGACGAGCCGTTCTACGCCACGACGCTCGCACCGAAGCGCGCCGCGGAGACGCACCCCGTGCTCCTGGCCGACGGCCGGCTCTCCGCCGGGCGGAAGCCGACGCTGCTGCGGGTCTACCGCCCCCGAGTCGAGCCGATCGGGCGCTTGCGCTATGGCAGCGAGACCGCCGTGCAGCTCGAGTTCTGGCGCTTCGGCGACGAGACGATCGAGGCGCCCGCCGAGAACGTGCTGATGCGCCGCACCCTCCAGCGCTCCGAGACCACCGACGACGTCGTGCACCTGCACGGGCGTGACTGGCCGACCCTCGAGCACATGTGGGAGCCGCTCGCGAGCGACGTCGACTTCGAGATCGACATGGTCTTCTCCTGGGTCGACGGCTCGAGCGACGAGTTCATCCGCGAGCGGGCCAAGCGCATGCAGAGCTACGTCGTCGGCGAGGGCGACGACTCCGAGGCCCGGTACCGGCAGATCGACGAGCTGAAGTACGCGCTGCGCTCGGTGCACCTCTTCGCACCGTGGGTGCGCCGTATCTTCATCGCGACCGACTCGGGTGCGCCCGCCTGGCTCGCGAAGCACCCCAAGGTCACGATCGTGCCGAGCGAGGCGATGTTCGCCGACACCTCCGTGCTGCCGACGCACAACTCGCACGCCGTCGAGAGCCAGCTGCACCACATCGACGGCCTCGCCGAGCACTTCCTCTACTCCAACGACGACATGTTCTTCGGCCGCCCCCTGAGCCCGTCGCTGTTCTTCTCGCCCGGCGGCATCACGAAGTTCGTCGAGGCCGCGACCCGCATCGGCCTCGGTGCGACCCACCCCGGCCGCAGCGGCTTCGAGAACGCCGCCCGGGTCAACCGCGCGCTGCTGCGCGAACGGTTCGGCAAGGTCACGACCCGGCACCTCGAGCACTGCGCCGCTCCGCTGCGCAAGAGCGTCATGGCCGAGCTCGAGGCGGCGTTCCCCGAGGAGTTCCGGCGCACGGCGGCGAGCCGCTTCCGCTCGGCGACCGACATCTCGGTGACGAACTCGCTGTACCACTACTACGCGCTGCTCGCCGGGCACGCCGTCGCGCAGACCGATGCGCGCGTCAAGTACGTCGAGACGACGCTGCGCCAGGCCCTGCCCGCGATGAAGGAGCTCCTGAAGCACCGCGATCACGACATGTTCTGCCTGAACGACGGCAGCTTCCCCGAGATCTCGGTCGAGGAGCGCACGGCGGCGGTCATCGACTTCCTCGAGCGCTACTTCCCGTTCCCCGCCCCGTGGGAGAAGGAGGCGGCGGATGCCTCGGAGCTGTTGGGCGCCGCGGCATCCGCTGCCCCTGACCGTATCGCCTGACGCAGGCGCCTCGGCTACTGCAGTGCGGAGGTGAGGCGCGCCACTCCGTCGAGGAACGTCGCCGACGCGGGCTCGCGATCCCACTCCTCGAGGGTGAGTTGGCGACCCGCGTCGCGATAGCCCTGCTCGACGGCGCGCATCTGCTCGACGAACGAACGACCGCGCACGAGCAGGGAGACCTCGGAGTTCAGGCTGAACGAGCGGATGTCCATGTTGCTCGACCCGATCACCGCGACGTCGTCGTCGATCGAGAGGTGCTTCGAGTGCAGGATGTAGGGCCCCGGGTAGAGCCAGATCTGCACGCCCGCCTGCAGCAGGTCGCGGTAGTACGAACGCTGCGCGTGCCAGACCGAGCCCTGGTCGCCGATCTCCGAGACGAAGAGCTGCACGTCGAGCCCGCGGTAGCAGGCCGAGGTGATCGCGTAGAGCATCGCCTCGTCGGGCACGAAGTACGGGCTCGTGATGATGGCCTGTCGCTGCGCAGAGTTGATGAGGGTGAGGAAGAGCCGCAGGCCGTTCTCGGCGTCGTAGCCGGGGCCGCTCGGCACGACCTGGCAGACGAGCGCGTCGGATGCATCGTCGGCGGGCACGGCCGCGGCCGGCACGTTCTCCTCGTCGCCGAGGATCTCGTCGGTCTCGAGGTACCAGTCCGACATGAACACGGTGTTGATCGCGGTCACGACGGGGCCCGTGACCCGGGTCACGAGCTCCTGCCACATGAGTCCGCGCTTGATGTTCTTCGGCGAGTTGTAGCTGCGGGCGATGAGGTTCTGCGAGCCCATGAACCCGACGAGCCCGTCGACGACGACGAGCTTGCGGTGATTGCGCAGGTCGGGTCGCTGGTACTGCCCCTTGCGCAGGCGCACCGGCAGCATCGAGCTCCACTTCGCGCCGATCCGGTCGAGTTCGGCGTACGTCGCGTCGTGGTCGGCCGTGCGGTTCGTCGCCACCGCGTCGAGCAGCACCCGCACGGTGACCCCGCGCTGCACCGCACGCTCCATCGCCGCGAAGAACCCGCGCGTCGTGTCGTCGAACGAGACGATGTAGAACTCCACGTGCACGAACCGGGCTGCGGCGTCGATCTCGGCGGCCATCGCGTCGATCGAGGCCTGGTAGTCGCCGATGAGCTCGGCGGTGTTGCCGCCGACGGCGGGCAGCGCACCGAGCGTACGGTTCTGCTCGGTGAGCGTGGCGAACCACTCGGGCCACGTCGCGCGATCGGGGGTGAGGTCGACGCCCTCGGTCTTCGCGGCGATCATCTCGTTGATCTCACGCTGCTTCTCGCGCCGCTTCTTCGGCAGCTTCACACTGCCGATCAGGAGGAAGAAGAGGATGCCGACGAAGGGGATCAGGAAGATCGCGAGCAGCCACGCCATGGCGGCGGTCGGCTTGCGTCCCCGCGGCACGATGATCAGCGCGGCGATGCGGATGGCGAGGTCTGCCAGGATCAGCAGGCCTCCGATGATCGCGGCGAGCTCCGTGCTCATACGCCACCTCCCCAGGTCGTCTGCTCGCCTCGCGCACGTGCAGGGCCGCTGCGTTCGGGAGAAGTCGTCTGAGTATGGCATTCCGCTCCGATCGCACGGAAGGACGCGCGGACGAACCGGGAGGCCCGCTCGTCGGCTCGCTCCCGTTCGCGGCCGTCAGCCCGCGAGCACTGGAATCGGCATGGTGAACGGCGGGGCCTTCGGCACCGGCGCGGTCGCGGCATCCGCGATGCCGATGCCCGAGGCCGCGAGACGCCGCGCGCTCTCCTCTGCGTCGATCCAGTCGAGCGCGGCGTACGACCCGAGCGGCACGACCGAGTGCAGCACCGTGGTCGGGTACACGTGCACGAGGTTGAAGGCGCGTGCGCCGTCGCGACCGCGGGTGCCGCCGACGGGCACGTTGAGGTCTTGCGTGTAGCAACTGGCCGAGGCCACCGAGACGGGCACGCCCGCGAACGTCGCCGTCGAGGAGTAGTGCAGGTGACCGGCGATGATCGAGCGGATGTCGCTGCCCTCGACCACCTCGGCGAGCCCGCCCTGATCGCGCAGTTCGACGGCCGCTGCGAGGTCGAGCACACTCGGCACGGGCGGGTGGTGCATGGCGAGGATCGTGCCGTGCGGCGCGGGAATCGAGAGCTCCTCGGCGAGCCAGTCGAGCTGCTCGGGCGCGACCTCGCCGTGGTGATGCCCGGGCACGGTGGAGTCGAGGGTGATGACGCGCAGCCCGTTGACGTCGTCGACCCGGTCGACCGGGCGTGCGCCGCCCTCGGCGCCGGCACTGCGCTCGCCGAGCAGCCCGCGACGGAACGCCGCCCGCTCGTCGTGGTTGCCCATGACCCAGATCACCTGGGCGCCGAGCCGGTCGGCGACGGGGTCGACGATGCGACGGATGCGGTCGTACGCGTCGGGCTCCCCCTTGTCGGCGAGGTCGCCGGTGAAGACGATCGCCTCGGGCCTGCCACCGGATGCCTCGAACTCCTCGAAGAGCGTCTGCAGGTGCCGCTCGCTCGCGACCCGGTCGTAGAGCCTGCCGCCACCGGCGAGCACGTGGGTGTCGCTGATGTGGAGGAGGAAGTGGTCCGGCCGGGGGTACTCGGCCGTACGGCTCGTCACGATTCATCCCATCGATCGGTGAAGACGCGCGACCTCGGGCGTCCTGGCATGGACACTAGCCGACCATGCCCGCCTGAACGGCGCATGAACACGGCCTGTGCGCAAGCCCGGCGATCCCGCCACGGTGCGTCACGCGAGCCGGCGGCCGATTCTCCGACAGGATGTCCGGAGCAGGCGCGAGGGGGAACGGTGTCGTCGAAGAACACGAAGAACGAGCTGCCGTCATGGGGCGACGAGGTCTGGCTGACGCGCGGGCAGCGGCGATTCATCGGCACGGTGTCGGCCATCGCCGTCATCGGGTTCGTGCTCACGTGGGTGCTCACCCTGACGCCGTGGCCGTCGGCGCTCGCGATCCGGGCGGTGTTCGAGAAGGGCGGCACCGACACCGCAGCCGAGATGGCGAAGTACGTCACCGATGCCCCGCTCACCGAGCAGCTCGGCGTGCCGGTCGAGGGCGACGCGGCCGACGACGGCATCACGTTCGACGTGTTCTCGCCCGCCGGCGGCGACGAGCCGCTGCCCACGGTCGTCTGGGTGCACGGCGGGGCGTGGATCTCGGGCGACTCGTCGAACGTCGATCCCTACCTGCGCATCCTCGCGGCGGAGGGGTACACGACCGTCGGCCTGAACTACACGCTCGGCCCCGAGGGCGCCTATCCGCTCGCCGTGCACCAGCTGAACGACGCGCTCGCGACGCTCGACGCGCGTGCCGAGGAGTTCCGCATCGACCCAGACCGGATCGTGCTCGCGGGCGACTCGGCCGGAGCGCAGCTCGCGAGCCAGCTCGCGGCGCTCACGACGAACCCCGATTACGCCGCGCTCCTGAGTATCGACCCGGCGCTCGACGCCGACCAGGTCGCGGGAGTGGTGCTGAACTGCGGGGTCTACGACCTCGACGCGATGTCGGAACTCACCGGCATCGGGGCATGGGGGCTGAAGATCGCCCTCTGGGGCTACACCGGCGCCCAGGACTGGTCGCAGCGTTCGTCGGGCACGACGATGTCGACGATCGATTTCGCGACCGCCGACTTCCCGGCGACGTACATCTCCGGCGGCAACGGCGACGCCCTCACCTGGATCCAGTCGCTGCCCATGGAGGCGCGCCTCGCAGAGCTGGGCGTCGACGTCACCTCGCTGTTCTGGCCCGCCGACCACGAGCCCGCATTGCCGCACGAATACCAGTTCCACCTCGACCGCGAAGAGGCGCAGGCGGCACTCGTCGAGACCCTCGAGTTCCTGGAGGGCGTCACGAGCTGAGCCGGCAGCGCCTTCGACGCCCAGCCACCTGCTCGCCCGAGCAAGTTAGGGTTGCCTTACCACCCGCGGCGCAGCACTCAGCACGCGACCCGCGAACCGGAAGGCGAAATTGACCGACACCTCTCGCGCCCAGCGACCCCAACGACCCCAGCGACCCCAGATCGTGCTGGAGTCGCTCGAGCGCATCCAGCTGACCCCGCACATGGTCCGCATCGTCGCCGGCGGCCCCGGCATCGCCGCCGTCGACGACAACGGCTTCACCGATGCGTACACGAAGATGCTGTTCGCGCATCCCGACACCGACCTCACGCCGCCCTACGACCTCGAGGCGCTCCGAGCCGAACTGTCCATCGAGCGCATGCCGTCGAGACGCACCTATTCGATCCGACGCTTCGACCTCGCGAACGAACGCATCTGGATCGACTTCGTCGTGCACGGCACATCGGGCATCGCGGGCCCATGGGCGGATGCCGCGAAGCCGGGTGACCCGCTCGTGCTCGGCGGGATCGGGGGCGGCTACGCGCCCGACCCCGCGGCGGACTGGCACCTGCTCGCGGGCGACGACTCCGCGTTGCCGGCGATCGCCGCCTCGCTCGATGCCATGCCGCCCGACACCGTCGGTGTCGCACTGCTCGAGGTCGACGGCGACGACGACCGGGTCGAGCTGTCGGCCCCGGCGGGCGTGCGCATCGAGTGGCTGCATCGCAACGGTCGAGAAGCCGGCACCACCACGCTGCTGGCGGATGCGGTGCGCGCGCTCGAATGGCCGGACGGTCGCGTGCAGGTCTTCGCTCACGGCGAGCGCGGAGCCATGAAGGCGCTCCGTCCCTACTTCACCGACGAGCGCGCGCTGGACCGCTCGCAGCTCTCGCTCTCGGCCTACTGGGCGTACGGCCGCGCGGAGGACACCTTCCAGGCGGAGAAGCGCGAGGAGATCGGACAGATCTGAGCTCGTCCTCCGTCGACGATGCGGCGACGACGGCGACCCGGCGCATTCCCGGGCGCGCGCCCTCGCCCACGAGATCCACAGCCGCACGCGCCTACGCTCGAAGGCATGTCAGACCCGCGCAGGACAGGGGGTTGCGGATGACACGAATCGCGCTGCCCGACGGCCGGCACTTCGCCGTCACCTGGTCGATCCCCGATGCCTTCGGCGGCATGACCGACGCACTGCTGCGACGATCGGCGGCGTTCCACCGCGTCGACGGCGTCGAGGTCGACGTCCTGACGTTCGATGCCCGCCCCGACACCCCCGACGTCGAACTGGCGCTGCGCGAACGAGGGGCGCTCGCGCCCGGCGTGCGCATCACGAACCTCTACGACTGGCTCCGGCGGCATCCGCTGCCCGTCGGCTCGTTGCGCCTCGATCGCGACGCGTTCACTCCGCTCGCACCCGACGACGCGGACGAGGTGCGGCGGCGGGGCGACCGCGTCATGAGCCGATCACGGCTCGATGCCGACGGCAACGCCCTGCAGACCGACCACTACCGCGATGACGGCACCCTGCTCCTCTCCGACCGGCACGACACCCGCGAGCGGGGCGTGCTCGGCGGGCGATCGGTGGTGCTGTGCGACGGCGAGGGCCGACCCGTTCGTTCGTGGCGTCGCCTCTGGACCATGTACCGGGCGTGGCTCGACGCGCTGACCGCGGGCGAGGCGAGCTTCATGATCGTCGACAGCAAGACGATGGCGCCGTTCATGCTCGAGTATCGGCGGGCGCACGTGGTGACCGCGCATGTCGTGCACGCCTCCCATCGCTCGACGGCATCGGCGATGGCGACCGATGCGAATCCGATCCGTCGATCGCGTCGCGAGGTGCTCGAGCGGCTCGACGACTTCGATGTCGTGGCCGTGCTCTCCCGGCGGCAGCGAGACGACCTCGAGCGGATCGTCGGCCGGCACGACCACCTCGCCGTGATCCCGAACCCGCGACCGCTCGCACCCGACGACGTCCGTGCGCACGCTGGGTCGCCACGGGACCCCGCCCGCGGCGTCGTGCTCGCCGCGCTCACCCGGCGCAAGCGCGTCTCGCACGCGATCGCCGCCGTGCAGGCGGCCAACGCGCGCGCCGGCGTCGACGTGCACCTCGATATCTACGGCGACGGCGAGAGTCGCCCGGCACTCGAACGCCGCATCACCGCCCCCGCGGCGATCGAGCTCCACGGATTCGACCCCGACGCGCGTCGGCACCTCCCCGACGCGTCGTTCCTCCTGCTCACCTCGCACTCCGAGGGGTTCCCGCTCGTGCTCGTCGAGGCGATGGCCGCCGGCTGCCTGCCGATCGCCTACGACATCCCCTACGGTCCCGCCGACCTCATCCGCGACGGACGCAACGGCTTCCTCGTGCCGCCCGGCGACATCGACGCGCTCGCCGGTGCGATCGAGCGGCTGCAGCGGATGTCGCCGCGACGCGTCGCTCGCATGCGGGCCGCCGCCGTGCGCACCGCGAGCCGGTTCGACGAGGAGCGGGTGACGCGCATCTGGGCCCGAGAACTGCGCCATGCGGAGGTGCGCAAGGCGGTGCGGCGCACGGGGCGGTTCGGCCGGGCACGCGCCGCCGCATCGCGGCTGCCCCTCCCCCGGCCGGTGCGAACGGCCGGGGTGACCGTCGTCTCGGCGATCGACCGCACCGCGCGACGCCTCGGGCGCGTGGGCTAGACTCTGCCGTCGGGCCTGCGAGCGAGCGGCCCCTGATGCGAGAGGCGGTGAGGGCGATGGCCGATCATAGTACCGACGCTGCCACCGCTGCTGCGTCGTCGCTCCGTTCCCGCCTGCGCTGAGCCCCTGCTCGCCCACGCACGAACCGCGTTCCGATCCGCACCCGGCTGGCGGCGTCAACCGCTCACCTGCCGAACCCGGCGCGCTGCCGCGCGCCCTGCGAGAACGGATCGCTCATGTCACCACTGGTCGACAACGGCGTCTACGTCGACGGACGTCGCGTCGAGACGCCCACGAACCTCGACGACACCTACCGCCTCATGGACGACCATGACGGCCTCGCCTGGATCGGTCTCTACCGGCCGAGTCCGCGCGAAGTCGCCTCCGTCGCCCGCGAGTTCGACCTGCATCCGCTCGCCGTCGAAGACGCGCTGACGGGCCACCAGCGGTCGAAGCTCGAACGCTACGGCGACACCCTCTTCGCCGTGCTGCGACCCGCGCGGTACCGCGACGAGCTCGAGACGGTCGAGTTCGGCGAACTCCACCTCTTCGTCGGCCCCGACTTCGTCGTCACCATCCGCCACGCGGAATCGCCCGACCTCGCCGCAGTGCGCCGGCGCATGGAGTCGAGCCCCGAGCTGCTCGCGATGGGTCCGGAGGCCGTGCTCTACGCGATCCTCGACGAGGTCGTCGACGAGTACGAGCCGGTCGTCGCGGGTCTCGAGAACGACATCGACGAGATCGAGGACCAGCTCTTCGGCGACAGCGACGACGACGCACTCTCGCGGCGCATCTACGAGCTCTCGCGCGAGGTCATCAACTTCCAGCGCGCCGTGCAGCCGCTCGCGTCGATGCTCGAGTGGCTGCGCCGGGGCTCCGAGAAGTACCGGGTCGACGTCGAGCTGCAGCGCTCCCTCCGCGACGTGCTCGACCACGCCATCCGCATCAACGAGCGGGTCGGCTCGTTCCGCGCCATCCTCGACAACGCCCTCACGGTGCACTCTGCCCTCGTGGCACGTCGTCAGACCGACACGAGCCTGCGCCAGAACGACGAGATCAAGAAGATCTCGTCGTGGGCGGCGATCATCTTCGCGCCGACCCTCATCGGCACCGTCTACGGAATGAACTTCGACGTCATGCCCGAGACGCACTGGGAGCTCGGGTATCCGGCCGCACTCGCAGCGATGGTGCTGTTCGGCGTCGGGCTCTACGCGGTGTTCAAGTTCAAGAAGTGGTTGTGACGCCGCCGCGGCACCGACTCGTCACTTGGGCTTCTTCGGCCCTCTGCCCTGACCGGGGTGGTCGTCGGGCTCTTCGGGCGCGGCCGTCGGCTCGGCCGGCTCGTCGTCGACCACGACCGGCGGCTCGATGATCTCCTCGGGCACCGGGGGCGTCGGCGCGACCGGCGTCGGAGGTGCGGAAGTCGGCAGCACCGGGCCGTACGGGCTGGGTGCTGCCGGCGTCGTCGACGTCGGTCGCGGCTCGTCGATCGACGTCGATGCCTCGTTCCCGGATGCACCGCCGGCGGGAGCCTGCATCATGGCGATGCCCGCTGCTCCCGTGCCGACGACGACGAGACCGGTGAGCGCGACCATCGCGCCGATCCGGTGACGGCCGAGCCAGGCGCTGGATGCCGCCAGGAACGGCAGCATGGGTTCGAGCATCGTGCCGGTGCGGGAGGCGGGGGCCGCGCGGCGTCCGCGAGCACGTCGCGGAGCCTCATCCGATCGATCGCGTTCGGACACCGTCGCCCTCCTCTCCGTCGCGTCGAGGACGCGTCCGTCAACGACAGTACCCAACGCGCAGCTCTCGAATCGAGACGGTTCAGTCGTCGGCGACGGGCGAGACGACGATGCGCTCGGTGCCGACCAGCACGATCTGCACGGCGAACGCGAGCACGGCGCCGCCCGCATAGGCGAGCAGGTCGATCGGATCGAATGCGCTGCCGAGCAGCAGGCGAGACGGCGGGAAGGCGTCGACCACGAGTTGCGGCAGCTCGGTCAGCTGCAGCAGCTCGATCACCGTCGCGAACCCGAACGCCGTCGCCGAGCTGACCGCCGCGCCGAGCCGCGGCAGGATCGCGCGCAGCAGGCAGGCGATGAACACGATGTAGACGACGCTGCCGAGCACGTCGATGACTGGCGTGCGCTCGAGGAGCTGCAGGCCGAGACCGAGTGCGAGGCCGACAGCCGCGGCCGACCCGCTCCGCACCCGGATGCCGCGCGAGTCGGTCGGCAGCGCCATCCGCCGATCAGCCCTTGTGACGGGGCTTCCGGAACGGCTTGCCGCCGTCGCCATCGCCGCCGCGGTCGTTCGACCGTCGCGTCGGGGCGCCGCGGTCGGGACGCAGCTCGATGAGCCGGCCCGAGATGCGGGTGGCGTCGAGTCGTTCCAGCGTCTCCTGGGGCAGGTTCGCCGGGAGCTCCACGAGGGAGAACTCGGGACGGATCTGGATGGAGCCGAAGTCCTCGCGGCTCAGGCCGCCCTCGTTCGCGAGCGCACCGACGATCTGGCGCGGCTCGACCTTGTGGCGCTTGCCGACCGCGATGCGGTACGTCGCCATGGGACCGCTGGCCGGACGCTGGCGCCGTTCGGGGCGGTCACCCCGGTCGCCGCCGCGATCGAAGCGGTCGCCCCGGTCGCGGTCTCGACGGTCGCCGCGCTCGGGCCGATCGCCGCGAGCCGGGCGATCCGACCACTCGCGTTCGGCGCGGCGGGCCGCCTCGGGCTCGAGGAGCAGCGGCGACTCGCCCTGCGCCACGACGGCGAGCGCGGCCGCGACATCCGCTTCGGGCACGTCGTGGTTGCGCACGTAGTGGGCGATGATGTCGCGGAACCCGTCGATGCGCTCGCTCTGGTCGAGTGCCGCGGTGATGCGGTCGTCGAAGCGCGCGAGGCGCGTGACGTTGACGTCGTCGACGCTCGGCAGCTGCATCTGCACGATCGGCTGGCGCGTCGCCTTCTCGATGCGGGCGAGGAGGCTGCGCTCGCGCGGCGTGACGAAGCTGATCGCGTCGCCCGTGCGGCCGGCGCGACCCGTGCGGCCGATGCGGTGCACGTAGGGCTCGCTGTCGGTCGGGATGTCGAAGTTCACCACGTGGCTGATGCGCTCGACGTCGAGGCCTCGCGCCGCGACATCCGTGGCCACCAGGATGTCGAGCTTGCCCGACTTCAACTGGTTGACGGTGCGCTCGCGCTGCACCTGGGCGATGTCGCCGTTGATCGCGGCGGCCGAGTACCCGCGGGCGCGGAGCTTCTCGGCGAGCTCTTCGGTGACGCTCTTCGTGCGAACGAAGACGATCATGCCCTCGAAGTTCTCGACCTCGAGGATGCGGGTGAGGGCGTCGACCTTCTGCTGGTACGAGACGATGAGGTAACGCTGGCTGATGTTCGCCGAGGTCTGCGTCTTCGTCTTGACGGTGATCTCTTCGGGGTCGTGCAGGTACTGCTTCGACATGCGGCGGATCGCCGCGGGCATGGTCGCCGAGAAGAGGGCGACCTGCTTGGTGTCGGGGGTGTCGGCGAGGATCGTCTCGACGTCTTCGGCGAAGCCCATCTTGAGCATCTCGTCGGCCTCGTCGAGCACGAGGTACTTGAGCTCCGAGAGGTCGAGGGTGCCCTTGTCGAGGTGGTCCATGATGCGACCCGGGGTGCCGACGACGATGTGCACGCCGCGGCGCAGCGCCGAGAGCTGTACGCCGTAGCCCTGGCCGCCGTAGACGGGCAGGATGTGCACGCCCTTGAGGTGCGAGGCGTACTTCTCGAAGGCCTCGCAGACCTGCAGCGCGAGCTCGCGGGTGGGGGCGAGCACGAGGGCCTGCGGGGTCTTCTGGGAGAGGTCGAGGCGCGAGAGGATGGGCAGCGCGAACGCCGCCGTCTTGCCGGTGCCGGTCTGGGCGAGGCCCACGACGTCGCGCCCGGCGAGGAGCGACGGAATCGTCGCGGCCTGGATCGCGGAAGGGGTCTCGTAGCCGACATCGGCGAGGGCCTTCAGGACCGCGCCATCGAGTCCGAGGTCGGAGAATGTCGTCGCGGCGGGCTCTTCTGGAGCCTCCACCTCGACCGGAGCTTGGTCAGCAGTCACGCTTCAGGGTAGTCCGTGGAGCTGGGAGAACGCAGCTCAGGAGCTTCGGGCATCAATCGAATGACGCATTGGCACCCGGTTCGGGCGGGCATACGGTGGGAACCGACGGGGTGACCCGACAGGGGGATTCGCGATGAACAGCACTGCCACCGCGCCGGAAAGCACCGGCGCACGGCGATGGGTCGGACTCGGCGTGCTCGCCGCAGCACTCTCGATGATCGTGCTCGACGGCACGATCGTGGGCATCGCGCTGCCGACGATCATCACCGACCTGAAGCTCGACTTCAGCGAGGCGCAGTGGGTGAACGGCATCTACTCGGTGATCTTCGCCGCGCTGCTGCTCACCGCCGGGCGGCTCGGCGACCGCCTCGGCCGACGCCGCGCGATGGTGGCCGGCATCCTGGTATTCCTGGCCGGCAGCCTGCTCGCGGCGCTCGCCACGGGCGGCACCTCGCTCATCCTCGCGCGCTTCGTGCAGGGCATCGGCGGCGCGTTCATCCTCCCGACGACGCTGTCGACGGTCAACGCCACGTTCCGCGGTCGCGATCGCGCGGTCGCGTTCGGCGTCTGGGGCGCCGTGATCTCGGGCGTCGCCGCGCTCGGGCCGCTCCTCGGGGGTTGGCTCACGCAGTCGTTCGGGTGGGAGTGGATCTTCCTCGTCAACCTCCCGTTCGGCGCGATCATCCTCGTCGCGACTTTCCTCACCGTGCCCGAGACGCGCGCCGTCATCACCTCGAAGGGCCTCGACGTCGACGGGCTGCTCCTCTCGGCGATCGGCTTCGGCGCACTCGTGTTCGGCCTCATCGAGGGCGGATCGCTCGGCTGGTGGGCGCCGAAGCAGCAGTTCGAGCTCTTCGGCTGGACCTGGCCGACCTCGTGGCCCATCTCGCCCGTGCCGGTGGCGATCGCGATCGGCCTCGTCGCCCTGGTGCTCTTCTTCTTCTGGGAGCGGCATCGCGCCAGGAACGGTCGATCGGCGATCCTCGACGTCCATCTCTTCTCGGTGCCCACCTTCACGTGGGGCAACCTCGTCGCGATGTGCGTCGCGATCGGCGAGTTCGGCACCCTCTTCGTGCTCCCCCTGTTCATCGTCAACGCGCTCGGCCTGTCGACGCTCGCGGCCGGCTTCGTGCTCGCGGCCATGGGACTCGGCGCGTTCGTCTCCGGCGCCATGGCCCGCCACGTCGCAGAGCGGTTCGGGGCGCCGACGGTCGTCGTGATCGGTCTCGTGCTCGAGGTCGCCGGCGCCGTCTTCGCCGCCGTGCTGCTGTCGTCCGAGATGAACGCCTGGCTGCTCGCTACGGTGCTCGCCCTGTACGGCCTCGGCCTCGGCCTCGCCTCGGCGCAGCTCACGGGAACCGTGCTCGCCGACATCCCGCCCGAGGAGTCGGGCCAGGGCTCGGCGACCCAGAGCACCGGTCGGCAGGTCGGCTCCGCCCTCGGAACGGCGATCATCGGGGCCGTGCTCGCGGCGGGACTCGCGGTCGCGCTGCCGGCTCAGGTCGACACCGTCGAGGGCGTGCCCGCCGCGGCATCCGAGCAGATCGTCTCCGCGACGGAGGAATCGGCGGGCGGCACGATCCCGCAGGTACGCGCTGCAGGCACCGAGGGCCAGCTCGGCTCGGCCGGACCCGCCGTCGCCGATGCACTCGCCGACGGCATGGCGGATGCCTCGCGCTGGGCGCTGCTCGCGGCCGCCGGGTTCCTCGTGCTCGGCGGGGCGTTCGCACTGCGGCTCCGCGTCGTGGCGAAGCGGTCGAGCGCGGCCTCCGGGGATGATTCCCAACCGGTTCGGGTCGATCCCGCGTCATGAATCGGGCCGCCCTGCATCTCTCAGGTGAAGGGGGCCGAAACATGTGGGGTAGGCGCAAGCAGCAGGGTCCGGTCGAGCACGTCGAGTTCGTGACCTCGGTCGACGGCGGCCGGACGCCGGTGCGGTGCGGCTGCCCGCGCGATCTCGACCACGACCGGCCGACCTCGGCGGCGCTGGCGGCCTCCGGAACCGCCGTCGACGCGTACGCGTTCGCCGCCTGAGCTCGGGCCTCCGGCCTCCGGGCTGCAGCCGCCCGCCTCCGCTATCGTGTGCACAGCGGCGCGCCGTGCGCAGGTGCGGCCAGGAGCACGCCACCAGTCAGGGGGTGCAGCGGATGCTGCAGGCGATAGGGCACATCCTTCCGATCGCGTTGGCGGTCGCGCTCAGCTCGGTGCCGCTCATGGCGACGATCGTGATCCTGCTGTCGCCGAAGCGCGAATCCGCAGCGCCCTTCCTGATCGGCTGGGTCCTCGGCATGGCAGTGCTGGTCGTCATCTGCACCCTCTCGACGCAGGCCGTGCCGACCCCTCGTTCCGCGCGACAGCCCGATGTGGCGGTCGGCGTCGGCGAGATGCTCGTCGGCGCCGGACTCATCGTCATCGGCATCATCTCCTGGCGACGAGCGCGGAGGAACCCGGTCGAGGGCATGCCCTCGTGGCTCGGCAAGATGGAGTCGATCGGCCCCTGGAGCGCGTTCGGGCTCGGAGTGGCGCTGAACATCCGCCCCAAGGAGATCCTGCTCGCGCTCGCCGCGGGTCTGGCCATTCGCGGCGCCGGGCTCTCGGGCTCCGAGGCGGCGATCGTGATCCTCGTCTACACGCTGATCGGCGCATCGACCGTGGCCGTGCCCGTCATCGCGACGCTCATCGACGCGAAGGGCATGCAGCCGAGGCTCCTGAAGATGAAGGAGTGGCTCATCCGCAACAGCCGCGTGGTCACGTCGCTCATCCTGCTGATGGTCGGCGTGTTCATCATCGGCAGCGGCCTCGGGCGGCTCTGACGCGGCGCGACCGCCGACCGATCACTGGCCGAGCCGGCGAGCAGATCGAAGCTGACTGGCCGTCGTGTCCATTCCCAGACGTCGTCGCCCGCCCGTACGCTCGACAGTCCGTAGCAGAACAGGTCCTCCCATGTCCCACGCGATCACCGACGATCTCCCCGCCATCCTGACCGAATGGGCCGACGAGTTCTCGGTGACGCCCGAGGGCAACATCGTGCTCGGCTACAACTGAGCGCTGACGAGCCGCGCTCGGGTCACCCCGCGCCGAGCAGCCGTTCGACGAACCAGAAGAGTCCGACGACGGCGACGGCGAGCTGGATCCACACGGGTCCTGCCGGCAGTCGACGGCGGAGCAGCACGAGGAGCGGGAACGCCACCGCGATGATCAGGAGCTGCGTCAACTCGATGCCGACGTTGAACACGAGCAGCGCGCCGAGCAGTCCCCACGAGAACGGTTCCTCGATGCCGAGCGCGCCCGCGAACCCGACGCCGTGCACGAGGCCGAACATGAAGACGACCGCGACCCGAACCAGGTCCTCCCGACTGAACCCGCGGGTCGGCACGAGCAGGGCCGGCTGCACGGCTGCCGGCGTGCGCTGCAGCAGCGCCGTTCCGCCCCGCGTCGAAGCGGGCACGGCAGCGGATGCCTCGGCAGCACCACTGCTCGGAATCCGCCCCGTCGAGCCCGTCGACCCCGTCGGCCGGAACCACGGCATC
Organism: Agromyces sp. NPDC056389; assembly: GCF_042262385.1. Lineage (NCBI taxonomy): Bacteria > Bacillati > Actinomycetota > Actinomycetes > Micrococcales > Microbacteriaceae > Agromyces > Agromyces sp. NPDC056389. Next base: position 95,647 of record NZ_JBHJPN010000003.1, on the reverse strand, counting down.
GGCCGGCCCTGCTCACGCCGCGACACCCAGACGTTCCAGAGCGCCACCGCGGCGATGGAGAAGGCGATGATCGGTTCGACGATCGCCGCGGGAACGCTGACCAGGCCGAGCGCGGCGGCCACGAACGTCATCGAGTGGGCGACGGTGAACGCCGTCGCGACGATGACGATGTCGCGCAGGCGCCGTGCCCCGGCGATGAGGGCCAGCAGGAACAGGAGGTGATCGGGGCCGAAGAGCAGGTGCTCCGCCCCGAGCACCAGGAACTCGCCCATCCGGGAGCCCCAGTCCTGGGACGTCGTCATCGTCGGGCTCTCGTCGGTGTCGAGGTTCGCGACTCCCGAGCCGGAACGGAGGTCGTAGCTCACGATCGTCGTCGTCATGCCGCCGGGCGCGGTGCCGGGGAACAGCTCCGTGTTGATCCGGTACACGGCGGGCGCAGCGGCCGCCTCGGCCCGGCAGTCGGCGTCGATGACGAGCCGTGCGTGCGGGACGCCGTCCCGCATGGTGATGGCGTACGGCTCGGCGAGCGCGTTCGGGCATGATCCGGCTTCGGCCGAGGCATCCGTCTCGCCCGTCTCCTCCGACTCACCCGCCTCGACGGCGATCGAGTACCGCGGCAGGACGTAGCCGAGCACGGTGTCGGAGTGCCGCTCGAGCACGGCGGTCGTGAGCTTGGACGGATCCCGGCCCGAGGACTGCACATCGGCGTAGGCGTCGGCTTCGAACTCGGAGTCGTTCATCTCGCGTGCGCCGTCGGTCGCGAGCAGCACGTACTCGACCTCGAGCACGGTGCGCACGAGGCCCGGCTCGGGCTCGGTGACCGTCGCGAAGACGGTCGCGGCGTAGCTGTGCGCGGCGGCCGGTGCGGCCGGCACGAGGAGGGCGAGGGCGGCGACCGCGAGCAGGAGCGCGCGCACGAGGCGCGCGCTCCGCTCGCGGCGTGGCTCAGGCCGCACCGAGGTCCGCCCAGGCCGGGTGCTTCGCGGTGCCGGGCTCCTCGCCGCGGGTCCACCACTTGGCGCGGTACAGGCGGCCCTCGTGCTCGACGATCTCGCCACCGGTGTGGATCCACGAGGGGGTCCAAGCCCGCACGACGCCGCTCGCGGTGCTCACCTCGACGCCCTGCTCCGCCCAGGCGGTGTTCACCTTGCCGTTCTTCGCGGTCGCCCCGGGGGTGGCTCCCTTGGTCCACCATTGCGCGACGAACACGCGGCCGTCGTGGAGTACTCGCTCGCCCTCGAGGTAGACGCGGTCGGCGCGCCAGGTCGGCACGTCCGCGACCCCGACCATGGGCGAGGTCGCCGTGCCCGTGGCGCTGTTCGGCCGACTCGCGGTCACGATCACCGCGATCTCGGCGCCGTTGAGCGAACCGCCGACCTGCAGCTGCTCGCCGGTCTCCCCCGCGAGTTCCTCGCCGTCGGCGGTCCAGCGGAAGGCGAAGGTCAGTCCCTCGGCATCCCACTCGCCCGGTTTCGCGACGAGGATGCCTCCGACCTCCGCGGTTCCCGAGATGCTCGGCAGGGCGGTTGCGACGGGAGCAGGCTGTTCGACAGTCACGTCGAACTCGGTCGCGGTGTCGTTGCCGGCGGCATCGACCGCGAGGTAGCGGAGCGTGTAGGCGCCGGCCACCGGCGGCACGATCGTGCCGGGTTCGAGCGCGACATCCTCGCCGATCGGGCCAGAGACGGTGATCGTGACGTCAGCGGCGCCCGAATCGTCGCCGGCGATGCCCGCCGGCACCGTGTACTCGGCGCCCAGGGCCGCCGTCGCCGCCGGTTCGGGGTCGACCTCGAGCAGCGGCGGCGTCGTGTCGTTGCCCTGCAGCGCGTGCGCCGCGAGACGGGCGACCGCCTTCGCTGCGAGCGGCTCGCTGAAGATCTTCGCCGTCGAGATGACGCCCTCGAAGGGGTACTCGACCGCGCCCGACGACGAGATGTCGCCGCCGACCACGAAGGCCCGCGCCGCACCGGACGGGTTCTGCACCTTGCCACCGCCGGCCGCCACGGCCGAACCTGCCTCTCGACCGTCGACGAAGACGCGCAGCGCACCGGTCGAGGCGTTGTACGTCGCCACGACGTGCGTCCACTGCCCGGCGGTCACCGCATTCTCGGCGCGGGCGACGACGTACGTGCCGCCGACGCGAACCCACAGCTCGGGAGTGACCTTGCCCGCCTGAGTACCCGGCAGCATCTCGAGGCCCTGCCCGGCGGTCTGCGTGTTCGAGATCATGTCGCGTTCGGTGGTGATCGACGGAACCTTGAAGACGGATTCGATCGCGAAGCCGTCCTCCGTCTTCGCGTAGTCGGCGTCGGACCACGGGATGCGCGAGCCCTGCGCAGCCGAGGCCGTGAACGTCGCGGCCTCGCTGCCGAGCGCGGCGTCGACGGAGATGGCGGCCGTGCCTGCGGTGATCGCGTGGGCCCGCGGCGACCGGTCGGCGGGCTTGCCCCCGACGTAGTCGAGGTCGAGCAGATCAGCGACGGGGAGCGGCTCGAGGAGCTCGGCCATGGCAGCCGAGCCCTTCGCCGCGGTCACGGTGAATGACGCCTGCGTCTGGCGCGCGGCCGCGTCGGTGACGACGTAGGTCAGGGTGTGCGCCCCGACCACGGTGGGCGTGAACGTGAACCGACCGTCATCGCTGCGCTCGACCTCGACGACCTCGCCTGCGGGGTCGGTGACCTCGACGGCGACCTTCACCCGGCCGGAGTTGTCGACCGCCTGCGGTGCCGGGGCGATGTAGGGCCGATCGACGACGGCGGAGGCGCCCGGCACGGGTCGCTCCACCTTCACCAGCGGCGGTGTGGCATCGATGAGCTTCAGCTCGCGGTTCGCGACTCGGTAGACGTTCTTGTCGGAGAGCGGGGTGCTGTGGATCTCGACCCCCGCGATGCGTCCGTCGAACGTCGCATCGTCGAGCGTGCCGCTCGGGTTCGCGTCGCCGCCGATCGCCAGGTACCGGGCGGCGGCGGTGCCGGGCTTCACCGGGAATGAGACGTCCTCGGTCGTCACTGCCTTGATCCCGTTCACGTAGAGGCGGGCGTCAGTGCCGTCGTACCATCCGGTGACGTGGTACCAGGTGCCGTACTTCAGCTCGACCGAAGGGCGGGGGCTCGCATACCAGAAGCCGAGCTCGTAGCTCTCGGCCGAGGCCGTGCGCACCGCCTCGAGGCCGATACCGCCGCTCTGCATGCCACCGACGACATCGACGTAGCCGCCGACGGGCTTGTCGATCGCGTCGAGCTTGAAGGTCGCGTCGATCGTGAAGCCGTCCTGCAGCTTCGCGTAGTCGGCGTCGCTCCACAGCGAGGTCTTGAACGCGGATGCCGTGCCCTGCTCGCCGATCGCGACCTGGGCGCCGAGGTCGGCATCATCGGCCACGCGTGCCGCGCTGCCCGCGATGAGGGTCCACGCCTTCGGCGAGGCATCCTGGGCCTTGCCGTCGGCGAAGCCGACATCGAGCAGGTCGGCCGTCGGCACCTGCTCGCGCAGGTCGTCGAAGGTGAGCGCGTCGGGGTCGAACGGCGGCTCGACAGGCCCGGTCGAGCCGGTCGTCGTGAACCGCGTCGTGAGCGGCGACCCCTCCTTGCCCCACGCGTTGATCGGGGTGACCCGCACCTCGTACTGGCGCGACGGGCGAAGGCTCCACACCTCGTGGTTGCGGCTCGTCGGCATCGGCAGGTTGTAGAAGCCCGACCACTGCAGGAACGTGTTGACGGTCTGACCGGTCGCGACGTCCACGGTCGTGTAGCGGTACTTGTGCACGATGTCCTGCACGGTGTTCGGTGCCGGCGCGGCCTGCGGGAAGGCGACCATCGCCTTGTCCTCGCCGATGCCGTTCACGGTCACCGCCGATCCGGCGGGCCAGACGGGCGCGCCGCTGAGGCTCGCACGGTGCGTGTTGTTGAGCGGGAAGCGCTCGTCGTAGCTCTTGGTGGTGTCGACTGAGTCGGCGACATCCCAGGTCCAGGTCTGGTCGACCCACTGGTCGGCGAGCAGGTCGTAGTTCTTGATCGTGACGGTGGAACCGCTGATCTCGACGATGGCGGTCTGCCGGTTGTTTCCGGCATCGTCGGGCGTGGTGTCGTTGGAGCGGCTCGTCGGGCTCGTGTTGACGACGCCCGATTCGAACTCGTAATAGGCCAGCGGCGGCGCGTTGACGGTCGTGAAGCCCTTGTCCGCCTTCGTGCCGCTGCGGTTCTCCTGGCCCTGCCAGACCGAGGTCGGGATGTTCTGCGGCGTGTGGATGTGCCCGCCCCAGACGACCGCCTGGGGGAAGTCGTCGAACACCGACTGCAAGGTATTGCCGCATCCGCTCGAGAGCCCCGTGCCGTACCACTCGTTCGAGACGTAGTGCGTGCACTGCAGCGGATGGTGCACGAGCACCATGACGGGCTTCGTCGGGTCTTCGGCCGTGTCCGCCGCGAGTCGCTGCTGCAGCCACGACGCCGCGTAGGCGTAGTTGCCGGAGTTCGCCGACGACGGCTTGCCGGTCGCCGGGTCGAGGGTGCCCGCGCCGGGCGAGACCGTGATGACGTGGTAGCCGTTGATCGTGTAGTCGGCGTTGGGCTTCTGCCCGCCGGTGGCCTGCGTGAAGAGGTCGTACGAGGCGATGCCGCTCACGTCGTGGTTGCCGAGCGAGGCAACGAGGTCGATGCCGAGGTCGGCCTTCGAATCGATCGTGCTCTTCAGCCCGGCGTACTCGCTCGCGGTCGCACTGTTCGTCAGGTCGCCCACGAACAACGCGGTGCCCACGTCCTCGGCCTTCCAGAAGTCGTAGGCCTCGGCGAGCTCGCTCCAGTTGTTGTGGATGTCGCCGATCGCGGCGAGGCGGACGTCGGGCTCATCGGCGGCGGGCGCCGCCTCGATGGGCGCGGTGACGGATGCCTCGGCTGCCGTCTCCTCGGCCGGGGCCGGAGTGGCTCCCCCGGTCACGGTGACGACGCGCGACTCCTCGGCGATGCCGCCCTCGGAGTCCGTGACCGTGAACGTGACGGTGTAGTCGCCCGAGACGGCCGGCCTGAACCGGTACATGCCGTCGCTCTCGGGGAACACTGCGGCAACCACGCTGTCGGGGCTCGTCACCGAGACGACGAGCTCGCCGACGAGGCCCGTGGCGGCCGAGAACTCGACCGTCTCGCCCACGACGGCAGAGGCGGGTACCGGAGTCGAGTCGGCGGTCGACGACTGACCGCTCGACGACTCGGCACTCGAGGTTTCGGTGACCGGGGCCGAGCCGCGGGTCGAGGCTTGGGCGGGCGCTGCGATGCCCGAGAAGAGCATCGCTGCGGCCGCGACGGAGGCGATGATCAGCGCCGGGCGGGGCCGGGCTCGGCGGGGCTCGGCGAAGCGGGACGGGGGAACGGCGGGCTGCGACACGGTATGTCCTTCGAACGACCTGGACCGGAACACAGCCACGACAGCGGGTCAGGGTGTCTGTTCGGTGAACACGGCGAGACGCGCCGGCGGCGGATCCTCGAGATCGGTCGAATTCGTCGACCCGCTGCGCACAGTGGGTGGCGGAGCGGTCTCAACCGGCTTCAGGCAGCTCCGCCGCGCCGGCCGCCTGCGCCTCGAACGAGATGGTGTGGGGCACGTAGCGGTCTTCGCCGCATTCGACCGGGCGACCGTTGGCCGCGTACGTCTCGCGCCGCACCTGCAGCATCGGGCTCGACCTGCGCACGCCGAGCAGGCGTGCGTCGTCGCTCGACGCCGACACCGCTTCGATGCGGTGATTGCCGTGCGTGATCACGATGCCGGCGCGGGCGAGCGAGCTCGTGGTCGAGAGCACGTCGTCGGGCATGCGCTCGACATGAGCGATCACCCATGGCGCCCACGTCGAGCGCTCGACCATGACGTCGCGCTCCTCGAGTGTGCGCACGCGCACCGTGCACAGCACGTCGGAGCCCGTGCCGATGCCGAGCAGCCGAGCCTCCCGCGGGGTCGCGCGCCGGACATCGCGAGCGACGATCCGCCCGCCCGATGCCCTGCCGCGGCCCTGTGCCCATTGGGTGAACGACCGCATGCGGTCGAACCCCTGGGTCTGCGCCGACTGCACGAACCATCCGGCACCGCGGCGGGATTCGATCAGGCCCTGGCGCGCGAGCGCCGCAAGCGCACTGCGCACGACCCCACGCGACGAGCCCTGCATCGCGGCGAGTTCGAGTTCGCTCGGCAGTCGAGCCCCTGCGGGCAGTTCGCCTGACACGATCTTCGCCCGCAACGCGCCGAGGGCATCGAGCTCACGCGCTTCGGCGTGCACCATCCACCTCGCAATCACGCCGTCGTCGGCGGCAAGGCAGAGGCTACCGGGTGGGCCCGCGATCCGACAGCCGCGGTGCATCGGCGAACCGCGGCACGATCGTGATCGCTGCACGCGGGCGAGGCCGCAGTTCCCGGGATCCGCGGCATCGATCTTCTTGGAGTTTCGCGGCCTCTGCTGTGTCCAAGCGGGTTCCGCCGCCGCAGTTGCGCGCCGATGGGAGACTCGTGTCCGGCCTGCGGAAGAGCGTCGCCACAGCATCGGGAGAGGACGGATGGGCGAATCTCTCCGCAGTTGGTTCACTCATGCGGAAGCAGCACCCCGATTTCGACTCGCGAAACTGGGGCTACGCGAAACTCTCCGACCTGGTGCGTGCAACGGAGCTCTTCGTCGTCGAGCCCCGACCCGGCGGCGGATTGCAGATTCAGCACCGGAAGAGGAACGGCGAGTGATCGACGTCGCGAGCACGGTCGGATCGCGGCTGAAGCGCTGAGCGTCGAGCGACTGAGAGCGTCGGACCTGCGATACGCAGAGTCCTGATGTTGTAGCGAGGGCGGGACTCGAACCCGCGACACCACGATTATGAGCCGTGTGCTCTAACCACCTGAGCTACCCCGCCGGGTAGGCTTCCCCGCCCGACCGAACGGTCGAACCGAAGAGAACCAGAGCCCCGAGTCAGGATTGAACTGACGACCCCTTCCTTACCATGGAAGTGCTCTACCACTGAGCTATCGGGGCGCGTTGCCGCACTTGGCAACCGTACGAGGATATCACCTCTCGGCGGCACCTCCGAACCAGCGCCGCAACCGATCGGCGGCTGCCGCCGTGCGCCAGCCGATCATGCGGATTCGGCCCGCCACGACGGCGCCGAGACGCCGGGCAGACCCCACGCGGCGAAGCCGGCCTCGTCGGTCTCCAGCGTCACGAGCCCAGCGGATGCCGCGACCCGCGTCTCGCCGAAGAGGGGAGCCGCGACCTCCGCCGCGGTGAGCTCGTTCGAGTCGAACGACAGCGTCGCGGCCGACCGTGCGGCGAACACGAGCACCGACTCCTCGGCCGACTCTCGCACGAAGGCCACCGCGTCGTCGCCGACCGCGAGCCAGCGGATGCCGCCGGTCGCGAGCACCGGGTGTGCACGGCGCAGCCGGAGCAGCGAGCGGTACGTCTCGAGCACGGGCGCGACCTCTGGCGAGGCCTCGCTCCCCCACGGCATCGGGGTGCGCGACGCCTCGCCGTCGACGCCCGTCAGCCCGAACTCGTCTCCGGCCCAGACGACCGGGATGCCGGGCAGCGAGACGGCGAGCCCGAGTGCCGCGGGCAGGGCGCCCGGACGTGCGTGCGTCGCGAAGCGCGGGGTGTCGTGCGTGTCGAGCGCGTTCATGGTCGCCACGCGCGTGCGCCACGGGAAGCCCGCGGCGAACCGCAGGTGGGCGGCGAGGAAGTCGCCGCCGGTGAACGACGGAACCTGCTGTAGCGCGAAGCCGAGACCGCCGCCGGCCGGGCTGCCCGGTTCGAGCAGCCAGCTCCACAGGGGCCGGGTGAACGGCGTGTACGTCATCGCCCCGTGCCACGCGTCGCCCTGGAAGTCGCTCGCTGCATCGTTCGTCGACTCCCCGAGCAGCAACGTGTCGGGCTTCACCTCGAGCATCGTACGGCGGATCGTCTGACGCACCTCGGCGTTCAGGTCGGCGGAGCCGAGTCGGCCCGTCATGTTCGCGACGTCGATGCGCCAGCCGTCGAGGTTGAACGGCGCGCCGAGGAACCGCGCGACGACCGAGTCGGGGCCCTCGATGAAGCGGCGGCGGAGCTCGACCGAGCTCCAGTCGAACTTCGGCAGGCTCGGCACCCCGAGCCACGACTCGTAGCCCCCCCCGTCGGCCTCGTCGCGGAAGAAGTAGAACTCGCGCTCGGGCGCGGAGTCATCGGCCTGTGCGGCGCGGAACCATTCGTGCGCATCGCCCGAGTGGTTCGAGGTCAGGTCGCCGATGACGCGGATGCCGCGGGCGTGCGCCGCCTCGACGAGCCGCACGAGCGCCTCGTCGCCGCCGAGGAGCGGGTCGACGAGATCGAACGTCGTCGCGTCGTAGCGGTGGTTCGAGCGCGCGGGGAAGACGGGCGTCAGGTAGAGCAGGTCGATGCCGAGCGACGCGAGGTGGTCGAGCTTCTCGCGCACGCCGTCGAGGTCGCCGCCGAACAACTGCTTCGAGCGCCCCGGGTACACGGGGTCGACGGGGTCGCTCCAGTCGGCCGCGATCGCCCACTCGGGAAGCTCGCCCGCCGCCCGGAGCTCGTCGAACGGCGCAGCCCCCGACTTCGCGAAGCGATCGGGGAACACCTGGTACATCACGCTCGACGCCGCCCATTCGGGCGCGGGCTCGTGCGCGACGAGCCTGAAGTCGTCGTGGTCGCGGGTCTCGACCGACGACAGGCCGACCTGGTTCAGCCAGTACTGCCTGCCGTCGGCGCCGACGAGCAGCCAGCGGTAGCCGTGCACGGGGTTCTCGACCTCGACGCCCGTCTCCCACCACTGCCAGCCGTGGGCCGTCGCGACGAGGGATGCCTCGTCGAACCGCGGCTCCCGGTTCGGGTTCGATCGGGTGCCGACCCACGAGAGCGGCCCGAACGACTCGGGCACGCGCAGGCGCACCCGCACGGTCTCCCCGAGCGTCGGCGCCTGCGTCGAGACGTGCAGCGGGGATCCGTCGTGGTGCGGGGTCGGCGGGGTCATTGCATCACCTTTCCACCCGCGTACGACACGCGGGAGACGACGTGGGCCGCGCCGGACGCGGTCGCCTACTTCACGGCGCCGGCGGTCAGCCCGCCGACGATGTACTTCTGCAGGAAGAGGAACAGCGCCACGACCGGCAGCGCCGCGATGACGGCACCCGCCGAGAAGGCGCTCCAGTCGGCGTAGCGCGGGTTCGACACGAGCTTCGTGAGGCCCACGGCGAGCGTCTGCTGTTCGGTGTCGATGAGGAGCACCGATGCCACGACGAACTCGTTCACCGAGGCGATGAACGACAGCAGCGCCACGACGGCGAGGATCGGTGCAACGAGCCGCAGGATGATCGTGAAGAAGATGCGGGCGTGGCCCGCGCCGTCGATCTTCGCGGCCTCGTCGATCGACGCCGGAACGGTGTTGAAGAAGCCGTACATGAGGTAGGTGTTCACGCCGAGCGCGCCGCCGAGGTAGACCATGATCAGGCCGATGTGGGTGTTCAGGCCGATCGCGGGGAACCAGTCGCCGATCGCACTCATGAGCAGGAAGATCGCGACGACCGCGAGCAGCTGCGGGAACATCTGCACGACGACGATCGAGATCAGGCCGAAGCGGCGACCCGTGAAGCGCATGCGCGAGAACGAGTAGGCCGCGAGCGCACCGAGGAACACGGTCAGCACCGCCGTGATTCCGGCGATCATGAGCGTGTTGCCGAACCAGGTGAGGAAGGGCACCTGCGGGTCCGTGAGGATGCGCACGTAGCTGTCGAGGCCGATCTTCGAGAAGAGGGCGTTCGACCCGGTCAGGGTGCCGTGCGGGTTCAGCGACGACGAGATCACGAACACGATGGGGAAGAGCGAGAAGACCACCATGACGACGCCGACGACGTGGCGCCACCCCGTCGCGGCGAACCAGCGACGCAGGTTGAACGGTCGGCGGGCGATCTCGCGGCCGGCGCCCCCGTCACCGCCGTCGCGGGCGATCGACACGCTCGCGCGCGTCGAGGCATCCGCGAACTCCTCCGCCTCGCCGATGACGAGGCCGGTCTGGGTTCCGGGAACGGGCTGCTGGGCGGCCATCAGTTCAGCTCCTCGAGGGACTTGGTGCGGCGGAAGGCGATGACCGAGATCACGGCCACGATGATGAAGATGATGATCGAGTAGGCGCTCGCGAGACCGTAGTCGCGCGTCTGCCCGGTGAACGCCACCTTGTAGACCATCGAGATCAGGATGTCGGTGAACCCGACGGGGATCGGCGCGTTCGAGTCCCTCGGCCCGCCGTCGGTGAGCATGTAGATGACGTTGAAGTTGTTGAAGTTGAACGCGAACGATGCGATGAGCAGCGGCGCCACCGACACGAGCAGCAGCGGCAGCTTGATGAGCCGGAACACGGCCCATGGCTTCGCGCCGTCGACCGTCGCGGCCTCCTGCAGCTCTTCGGGGATCGACTGCAGGGCGCCCGTGCACACGAGGAACATGTACGGGAAGCCGAGCCAGAGGTTCACGAGCAGCACGGAGAACTTGGCGAGCACGGGGTCGGTCAACCAGGGAATGGACGCCCCGCCGAACAGCACCTGGTTGATGAAGCCGAAGCTCTCGTTCATCATGCCGGCCCAGATGAGCGCCGACAGGAACGACGGGATCGCGTACGGGAGGATCATCAGCACGCGGTAGTACTTGCGCCCCTTCATCCGCATGTCGTTGAAGACGATCGCGAGGAAGAGGCCGAGGAAGAACGTCGACGCGACCGAGATGAGCGCGAACGCGAAGGTCCAGAGCGTGACGTAGACGAGCGGGCCGGCGAGTCGCTCGTCGGTGACGGCGCGCACGAAGTTGTCGAAGCCGACGACGATCTGCCAGCCGGGCAGCAGCTCATCACCGCCGTCGGAGGTGAACGCGCCCGTGCCGATGTCGGAGTAGACGGTGCCGGTGTCGAGGTTCGTCATCGTGCCGGCGGCCGCGTCGTACTCGAGGTTCGAGAGATAGAGATACGCGCTCGAACCGTCGGGCGTGCGCAGCGCCCCGTCGTTCGGGTCGTCGGAGAACGGCACGGCGAGTGCGGTGATCTCGTCGGTGCGGGCGATCACGTCGCCGAACTGCAGGGTCGTCCAGCCGTCGACGGCCACGGCGCGGTCGCCGTCCATCTCGGCGTCGACGGGGGCGAGCGGCTCGTCGTTGGTGCCGAGCAGCGCTTCGCCGTCGGGGTCCGTCACGAGCAGGCCGAGCGTGCCACCCTGGTCGACCACGGTGACGGGGTACGTGGGCGAGTCCTCGACGCGCTGCAGCGACGAGGCCATGAGCGAGGAGACGGCCTGCTCCTTCGAGCCGTTGTGGCCCGTGCCGTAGTTCGTGAAGGCGATGTAGCCCGTGTAGACGAGCACGAACACCTGGAACACGACGAGGAAGATGACGCCCGGCGCGAGGTACTTCGCGGGGAGCTTGCGGCGCGAGAAGTAGATCCAGTTGACGATCACGGCGACGACGGCGACGATCGCCGCGACGAGCCACTGCCCGGCGCCCGCGAGGATGATGACCCCGTAGATCGCGATCGCGTCGACGAGGCCGAGCATCAGGAGCTTCACGAGGAGCATCTTCAGCCCGCCGGATGCCGCGTCGGCGATGTTCGCGGCACGCCGCTGCTTCTTCGTCGGCTTCTGCGGCGTCGCCGCCGAGACCTCGTCGTCGATCGTGGTGGTCATCCTGCTCGCTCTTCTCGTCGAACGTGAGTGCTCCGGGCCGGATGCCGTGACGGCATCCGACCCGGAGCTTCTCAATCGTTACTTGCTGATCGCAGCCTGCACGTCGGCGGCAAGCTTCTGCCACGTCGTGACCGGGTCGGCACCGTTGATGATGTCGGCCTCGGCGATGCCCCAGTACTGCCACACGGCACCCATCGCGGGGATCGCGGGCATCGGCACGGCCTCGGCGCCGACGGCGGCGAAGCCGGCGACGATCGGGTCGCTCGACGCGGTCTCAGCGGCGGCCGAGAGGGCGGGGAGCACGTTGCCGGCCTTGAAGAGCTCGAGCTGGACGTCTTCGGTGCCGATGTAGTTGACGAGGAAGTCGTTCGCGGCGACCTTGTTCTTCGACTCGGAGGAGACGAAGAAGCCCTTGACGCCGGCGAACGGCGAAGCGACCTCTGCGGTCGGGCTCGGCACGGTGTCGATCGCGACGTTGATGCCGGCGTCGGTCGCAGCGCCGACGTTCCACGGGCCGGTCAGCCAGAAGGCCGCGGTGCCGTCGATGAACGCCTGCTTGGCGATGTCGCCGTCGATGTCGGTGTTGAAGACTCCGGTGCCGTTCTTGCCCTGGCTGCCGAGCCACGTGGCGAACTGCTCGCCGCCGGCGTTGCCGATCTGCAGGTCGGTGGGGTCGTAGCCCTCGTCGTTGCTGCCGAAGACGGGAGCGCCGAACGCGGTCTGGAAGGGGTACAGGTGGTAGGGGTTGCCCTCGGCGCCCTGCTCCACGACGAACGGCTGCGTGAGGCCGGCGGCCTGGCCCTTGGCGATCATGTCGTCGAAGCTCGTGGCGGCCTCGGGAACGAGGTCGGCGTTGCGGAGCACCGCGATGTTCTCCACCGCGTAGGGGAGCATGTAGGTCGTGCCCTCGTAGGTCGACGCGTCGATCGCGACGGGGAGGTAGTCGGCGGCGGAGTCGCCGAGCTCGATGGGAGCGACGACGCCGTTGGTCGAGAGCTCGCCGAGCCAGTCGTGGGCGCCCATCGTGATGTCGGGGCCCTTGCCGGTCGGAACCTGCTGGATGAAGTCGTCCTTGATGTCGGCGTTGTCCTTGCCGACGAGCTCGACCTTGACGCCCTTCTCCTCGGAGTAGGCATCGGCCGCAGCCTGCAGCGCGTCGACGCGCTCGGCATCGACCCAGACGGTCAGCGTGCCGCTCGACGAGGCCTCGCCTTCGGAGCCGCTGTTCCCGGCGGCGCAGCTCGCGAGGCCGAGGGTCGCGATGACTGCGACGGCTCCGGCAGCGAGGAGGCTCTTCTTGTTCACCCTCATTGGTGTGCCCTTCTCAGTGTGCGTGAGATCGGCGCCTTCGCCAGGATGAGTCTCCCCGTTCCGCTGTGAAACGGGGCACCGCGCCCGAAAGGCCGTTCTTCCGTATGTGGAGTGCTCGCTTGGTGCAAGCGATTACAGGTATACCTTGCCTCGCGCCCTTTACCAAACCGGGCAGCACGCATTGATACCGGTTTGTAACCATCGCGTGACGAGTGCAAACTGCAAGCGTTTCCATCGTGTATCCGGATGACGTACAGTTTCCGCATGACTTCCGAATGGTGGCGCACCGCCGCGATCTACCAGATCTACCCCCGGTCGTTCGCCGACGCGAACGGCGACGGCATGGGCGACCTCGCCGGCATCACGTCGCGCCTCGGCTCGCTGCAGGAGCTCGGCATCGACGCGATCTGGCTCTCCCCCTTCTACACCTCGCCGCAACGGGACGCCGGCTACGACGTCGCCGACTACTGCGACGTCGACCCGCTCTTCGGCACCCTCGCCGACTTCGACGCGATGGTCGCCGAGGCGCACGCCCGCGGCATCCGCGTCATCGTCGACCTCGTGCCGAACCACTCATCCGACGAGCACGAGTGGTTCCAGGCGGCGCTCGCCGCGGCGCCCGGCAGCGCCGAGCGCGCTCGCTACCTCTTCCGCGACGGCCGCGGCGAGGGCGGCTCCGAGGCGCCGAACAACTGGGAGTCGGTCTTCGGCGGGCCGGCCTGGACCCGTGTCGTCGAGGCCGACGGCACGCCCGGCCAGTGGTACCTGCACCTCTTCGACAGCTCGCAGCCCGACTTCGACTGGACCAATGAAGAGGTGCGCGAGGAGTTCCGCGGCATCCTGCGCTTCTGGCTCGACCGCGGTGTCGACGGATTCCGCGTCGACGTCGCCCACGGCATGATCAAGGCCGACGGCCTGCCCGACTTCACGCCCCCTGCCGAGGGCGGCAGCATGGGCGGCGCCGCCGGTGTCACCCCCGCGGCATCCGGTGTGCCCCTCGAACCCGAGATCTCCGACGAACCCGGCGACAGTGCGCCCTACTGGGGCCAGGACGGCGTGCACGAGATCTACCGCGACTGGCGGAAGCTCCTCGACGAGTACCCCGACGACCGCGTGCTCGCGGCCGAGGCGTGGGTCGACCCGCTGCCCCGCCTCGCCAACTGGGTGCGCCCCGACGAGATGCATCAGGCGTTCAACTTCGCGTACCTCGAGACGCCGTGGAACGCCGAGGCGCTGCGCCACGTCATCGACGACTCCCTCGCGGCGTTCGCCGCGGTCGGCGCGCCCTCGACCTGGGTGCTCTCGAACCACGACGTCGTGCGCCACGCGACCCGGCTCTCGGTCACCGAGGCGAACCCGCAGGGCCACGGCCTCGGGCCGCGCTCGAAGGGGCTGCCCGAGTACGCGCCCGGCCTTCGCCGCGCCCGCGCCGCGACCGCGCTCATGCTCGCACTGCCCGGCTCGGTCTACCTCTACCAGGGTGAGGAGCTCGGCCTGCCCGAGGTCATCGACGTGCCCGACGACGCCCGCCAGGACCCGACGTGGTTCCGCACGAACGGCGAACGGTACGGGCGCGACGGATGCCGCGTGCCCCTCCCCTGGGAATCGACGGCGCCCTCGTACGGCTTCGGCCCGTCGGATGCCTCGTGGCTCCCGCAGCCCGCGCAGTGGGCGGAGCTCGCACGCGACGTGCAGCAGGGCGACCCCTCCTCGACGCTCTCGCTCTACCGGGATGCACTCGCGCAGCGGCGCGCGCACGACCTCGGCGCCGGCACGCTCGAATGGCTTCCGGGCTACCCCGAGTCGGTCATCGCGTTCCGGAACGGCGACGTCGTCGTGGTCGCCAATGCCGGGGACGCCCCCATCGAGCTGCCCGAGGGCGACGTGCTGCTCTCGAGCGAGCCGATCGACGGGCGTGTTCTTCCCGCCGACACGACGGTCTGGCTCGCTGCCTGACGCTTCACGTCACCGCTTCGCTGGCGCGGCCGGGACTGCCCCGGCCGCGCACGAGCGGTCTACGGCTCGAAGTAGAGCTCCCAGTGCAGGCGGCAGCGCGGGTTGAAGTCCGCACCGCAGACCGGACACGCCTCGCCGGCGCGGTACTCGGTCACCGAGAGCTCGGTGCCGCAGGCGCCGCACAGGATGCCGGGCGCGTTCCATTCGGCGCGTGGCCGAACGACCACCGGGTGCGATTCGGCCTCTGCATGGCAGGCATGGCAGGGGTAGTAGCGGTCACAGCACGCGAATCGGATGGCGATGATGTCGACGGCCGTCGCGTAGTGCACGCAACGAGTCTCGTCGTCGACGGTGCGCCCGTAGACGTGCGGTCGCACGTCAGTTGGTGTTGGCGTACAGCCAGTCGAGCGGATCGACCTTGGTGCCGTTCATGCCGCCGAGACGGATCTCGAAGTGCAGGTGCGGGCCGGTCGACATGCCGGTGTTGCCGGTCTTGCCGATCACGTCGCCGACCTTGACCGTGTCGCCGGTCTCGAAGCGACGCGAACCGCTGACCATGTGCGCGTAGACGCTCGTGACGACCTCGCCGTCGATCACGTGGTCGATCATCATGACCACACCGAGGGAACCGCCGGAATCGGTCGAGTTCGCGACGACGCCGTCGGCGATCGCCTGGATCTCGGCGCCGAGGCCGGGGTTGAAGTCCTGACCGCCGTGGTCGCTCGAGCAGCCGGCGCAGTCGCGGTACCCGAACCGGTCGCCGACGTGCACGCCGACGGCGAACGGCCACTGGATCGTGCCCGACGGGTTGTTCGTGAACGACGCCTCGGGGCGGATGCCGGCAGCGCGGGCGTACTCCTCGATGGTCTGCGTCTCGTAGCCCTCTTGCTGCACGGTCTGCGCGAGCGTTCCGCCGGTGATCTCGACCTGCTGGCCGGGCTCGGAGCCGATCGTGGCCCGTTCGAGCGCCATGGCCTGCACGTCGGCGGGCGACAGGAGCGAGAGCGAGGGCACCGATGTCGTGACCGCGAGCAGTGCCGCGAAGCTCATCGCCGCGAAGCCGCTCGACATGCGGGCGACTCGCCCGACGCGCTTCACGCGGCCCTTGGCGGGCGCCTTGGGCGAAGCCTGGGTCGCGCCGGCGGGGGCTGCTTCGCGCCCCGTGGAGCGCCGCGCGCCGACCGAGTCCGCACTTGCGGAACGGCGAGGCCGCTGCGATGCCGCTGCGATGCCGTTCGACGGCTGCCAGACCGCCGTCGGCGCGAACTGCTCAGCCCCCTGCGGGTCGGAAGCGGGCATCGGGGCGAGGTCGGGGACGCGGGTCATCGCGGAGGCGGCGATCACGGCGGCGAAGTCGTCGGTGGCAGCTGCACTCGCCTCGGGCGGTGCGACCGGTACCGCCCGCGGCTGGTCGGGAGCGGCGGATCGCGCGGTACCGCCCTTCTTCGCCGCCTTCTCGGCCTTGCGCTCGGCGCGAGAGGGTCGAGGCGAACGAGCGGATGCCTCAGCACGGCGGCCGCCGCGATCCTGTGCCTCGGGCTCGTCTCCGAGCCCGGCGAAGAGCGCGTCGAAACCGGCGCCCGACTCGGAGCCCGCGTCGGCCGGTGACACGGAGAAGGCCGAGGTCCTGTCGACCGGGTGGTCGACCGGCTCGGCCTGGGGGGTCGGAGCGGGTGCTGCGAGAAGTGCGGGTGATGCGGGGACTACAGGTGCTGCGGGTGCTGCGGGAATCGCAGGAACGAGGGGTTCCGACGGCGGTGTCGGCGAGAGCGGATTCGCGGTGGCCGATCGTCTCGGTCGCAATGCGCCCGAGGCCGGGGCGCCGGGAGCTTGGGCGAAGACCGGAGCCGAAGCGGAGGCCGGGGGGACGGGAGCCGAGGTGAACATCGGAGCCGCGGGAGATGCCGGGGCCGGCGCGGCAGCCGGGGTGAACACGGCCTGCCACGAGGCATCCGCCGGCCGTTCGACCGGTGCCGCAGGCACCGCCGCCTGGGCCGGCTGCGGCTGTGCGAACGCCGCGGCACGCTGCGCTGCAGCGGTCTCGGCCGACTCCCGCTCACGGAGTTCACGACGGGTCAGGGGTCGCTCGGGCCGCGAAAGGGCCTGGGTGCCTGGCGTGGAATCGTCGGGCACGAGGGGGGACTCGAGCACGTGGGGGAAAACTCTCGGCTTCGTGGAATCGGACAAGGCTGGGAGGTGGGCATCACGACGAAGGTCGAGATAACAGGTTGGTAAAGACTAACCGTTCTCAGTCGCGCACGCCATGTCGAACAGTGATTTCCGCCTGTCAGAACGCTGCAAGTCCACGACATCCGCGGAGATCGCGGCCTGATTCGTCAGGCATCGACTCCGGCGCGTCGCAGCACCGCTGCGATCTCCTCGTACAACGCCGGTGCCGCCGCGAGCACGAGTTCGGAAGTGCCGGCTCCGCCGCCCGGCCCGCCGACCCTCGCGCCCGCCTCCTGGGCGATCAACGCACCGGCGGCATGGTCCCACGGGCTCAACCCGCGCTCGTAGTACGCGTCGAGCCGCCCGGCAGCGACGGAGCACAGGTCGAGCGCCCCGGAGCCGCTGCGCCGGATGTCCCGCACGAGCGGAAGCAGTTCGAGCAGCACCTCGGCCTGCGCGCGTCGCGCTTCGGACGAGTAGGAGAATCCGGTGCCGACGAGCGCGTGGCTCAGCGGCACCTCCGTGTTCGCACGCAGGGGCCGCCCGTCGAGCCTCGCGCCACCGCCGGCGCGCGCCTCGAAGACCTCGCCCGTGCTCGGATTGACGACGACGGCCGCGAGCGCCGTCCATCGTGTCGGGTCACTCGACCCCTCGACGACCGCGATGCTGATCGCCCAGGCCGGAACGCCGTAGAGGAAGTTCACGGTGCCGTCGATCGGATCGACGACCCAGTTGATTCCGCTCGAGCCGATGCGCGCCTCGTCCTCCTCGCCGACGATGCCGTCGTCGGGTCGTGCCTCGAGCACGAGCCGGCGGATGAGGGCCTCGGTGTCGCGGTCGACCGCGGTGACGATGTCGACGGGCGACGACTTCGTCGCGGCGACGCTCACTCCGCCGCGACGGGCCTCGAGTGCGGACTCCGCCGCGTGCAGCGCGATGCGCCGTGCGAGGTCGAGCAGTGCAGCGGATGCCTCATCAGTCATGGAGACACGCTAGCGGGACGGGATGGACGCCGCGCCGCGGCATCCGCCCCCTTGAACCACGAAAGCCCCGGATCACCGGGGCTTTTCTGGTGGCGAGTGAGGGATTCGAACCCCCGAATGCTGAGCAGTCTGATTTACAGTCAGATCCCTTTGGCCGCTTGGGTAACTCGCCATCGCACCCGACCACGTTCTGCACACAACCGGGGGCCTGTCAATGGTACCCGTCGAGGGCCGGTGCGAGAAATCGACGGCCTACGACCGCCACCAGGGCATCTCGGCGGTGTCGTTCGGGTCGCGCGGCGGGCTCGTGTCGTAGCGATCGGGCTGCGGCGCCGGGTCGTAGCGCGGTGGGTGCGCCGCCGGTTCGAACTGCTCGCTGCGACCCATCTGCCGGGCGGGTCCGCGCAGGCCGGAGCGTTGGATGACACGCTGGATCGTGGCGCCGCGCTCGTCGGGCGACCCGACGAACCTGATCTCGCGGAGCCCCTGGTCCTGCGCGGCCGACTCGAAGACGAAGTGGCCGTAGCCGAACACCCGACCGATGAGCGGCGTATGCACCGAGATGTCGAGGATGCGGGAGATCGGCATGGTCGCGATGCGCTGCGACAGGATTCCGTGCACGCGGAACACGCGCATGTTCGTGATCACGAAGCGATCCATGCGCGCCTGCAGGATTCGCCAGAGGCCGTGCAGGAAGAGGAAGAGCGCGAGGAAGAGCGGAAACCAGTACAGCTGCTGCGGCACCCACGCGAGGAGGATCAGCGCGGGAACGGCCGCGGACATCTCGAGCGCGGCGCCGACGACCGCCGCCCAGTGCTTGCGCACCTCGTCGACGATCACCTCGCCCTCATCGGAGATGAGGTGGCGCTCGACGCGCGGATCGAATCCGAACACGCTCATGGCGTCATGAGGCGAGGGAGCTGAAGAACCTGCCGACGGCCTCGGTGGCCGAGACGACGGCGCCGAACGCACCCTGCACCACGTTCGCAGCGTCTTCTGGACGGCTGATCATGTAGAACAAGGCGAAGATCACGACCAACGCAACGGCGATGCCCTTGAGCCACTTCACGGGTGCTTTCCCTTCGAGACGGCGACTGGGGCGGCCGCCACCCCCGTGAGCCGGCCCCGACACGTATTTCTATCCCACCCGCCGCGCGGAGACAACGCGCCACGCGGGGCGCGGTCGGTACGGACGAGTAGGATTTCCCTGACTCGGCGGGGCCGGGGATCGACTCGGCATGGCCGGGAATGAGGAACCATGGCCGGCATCGAAGAGGTCGCGAGACTCGCGGGAGTCTCCACCGCGACGGTGTCGCGCGCGCTCAGCGGCCGCGGCCACGTCTCCCCCGGCTCGAAGGCGAAGGTCGAGGAGGCCGCGGCGCGGCTCGGCTACGTCGTCTCCTCCAACGCCTCGAGTCTCGCTTCGGGCCGTACCCGCAACATCGGCGTCGTCGTGCCGTTCCTGAACCGATGGTTCTTCTCCTCGGTACTCGAGGGCGCCCAGCAGTCCCTCCTCCGCAGCGGCTACGACCTGACCCTCTACAACCTCTCCGGCGACGGGCACGAGCGTGCGAGCGTCTTCGAGCACTTCCTGCTGCGCCAGCGCGTCGACGCGGTCATCGCCGTCTCCCTCGAACTCACCGAACCCGAGGTCGCACGCCTGCACGAACTCGGCAAGCCGCTCGTCGGCGTCGGCGGCCCCATCCCGGGGGTGCGCACCCTCACGATCGACGACGTCGCCGTCGCCCGGCTCGCGACCGAGCACCTCATCGGCCTCGGCCACACCCGCATCGCGCACATCGGCGGCGACCTCGAGTTCGACATGGACTTCCACCTGCCGACGAACCGCCGCATCGGCTACGAGGGCGCACTCCGCGACGCCGGCATCGACGTCGACCCGCGCCTCTTCGCACCGGCCGACTTCACGATCCGCGGCGGGTACCACGCCGCGAAGCAGCTGCTCGGCGCACCGCACGGCCGACCGACGGCGATCTTCGCCGCATCCGACGAGATGGCCATCGGGTCGATCCTCGCGGCCCGCGACCTCGGCCTCGTCGTGCCGCGCGACGTCTCGATCGCGGGTATCGACGACCACGACCTCTCCGACTTCTTCGGGCTCACGACCGTCGCGCAGTTCCCGCGCGTGCAGGGCGAGATGGCGGTCGAGATCCTGATGGACGAGCTCGAGCCGAGCAGCGCGGATGCCGCGACGCCCGCGGCCACTCCCCTGCCGTACGAGTTGCGGGTGCGCTCGTCGACGGCCCGCCCGCCGGCCTGATCCGCCACGGGGCGCCCGGGGCGGGCGCGAGGCGCCATGCCCGCGGCATCCGCCCGCCGGTGCGGTGTGAAGAGCCACGCGGCATCCGCTCGTCGATACACTGGCGGCATGGCAGATGCAACGTTCGACATCGTTTCCAAGGTCGACCAGATGGAGGCCGACAACGCCCTCCACCAGGCGCAGAAAGAGGTCGCGCAGCGCTACGACTTCAAGAACGTCGGTGCGTCGATCGAGCAGTCCGGCGAGAAGGTGCTGATCAAGGCCAACAGCGAGGAGCGCGCGAAGGCGATCCTCGAGGTCTACGAGGCCAAGCTCATCAAGCGCGGCATCTCGCTGCGGTCGCTCGACGCCGGAGAGCCGTTCCCGTCGGGCAAGGAGTTCCGCATCGAGACCACGATGAAGGCCGGCATCGACTCCGAGAACGCGAAGAAGATCAACAAGATCATCCGCGACGAGGCGCCGAAGAGCGTCAAGAGCCAGACGCAGGGCGACGAGGTGCGCGTCTCGTCGAAGAGCCGCGACGACCTGCAGGCGACGATGGCGCTGCTCAAGGGCAAGGACCTCGAGGTCGCGCTGCAGTTCGTCAACTTCCGCTAGCGCGCCCGCGCTGGCGCTGCGCCGCGAGCTGCTGAGTCGCCTGCTGCTCAGCGGCGGTGCGGCGCGTAGCCGCGCAGCCACTGGGTGATCGCGTCGTAGGCGGCCGCACGCACGGGGGCGCGCGAGAGGAACACGTCGTGCAGCGCGCCGTCGATGCGCGCCACGGCGCCGATCTGGCTGAGACGGAGCGTTCGCTCGGCGACCTCGTCGACCACGAGCACGATGTCGCTCGATGCCATCGCCGGGTCCCAGCGGGCCTGCAGGGTCGACCGCTTCGACAGCAGCGTGAGCACCGGGGCGCCCACGTCGATGCGGGCCGCGACGGTGGCGTGCCCGGCGAGCACCGCGTTCAGCCACGCCGGATGCACCGTGAACCCGCGATCCGGCCGCCAGTCGCGGTCGTACTCCCACTCGCCGTCGAACTCCCTCGAGACCGTGCGCGTGTAGAAGCCAAGATCGACGTTCGGCAGCGGCGCGAGCGGGTTCACCTTCGCCCCCCACCCGATGACCGGCGCGAGCGCCTCACGGCCCACCTTGCTCGCCTGGAACTCGAGCCACGGGCTGTTGAGCACGAGCGCGGCGGCGCGACCACGGTGTCGCGCGGCCCACAGGCTGAGCGTGAGCCCGCCTGTCGAGTGCCCGAGCAGGATCAGCGGCCTCCCGTTGCTGCCCCTCGATGCGGCTTCCCCGCCGTCCGAGCCGTCGGGCGTGCCGTGCCCCATCGCGGCGAGCGCGGCGGCGATGTCGGCGTCGTAGTCGGCGAGGTCGGTGATGAACCCGGGCGTCTGGCCCGGGCGGAGGCTGCGTCCGTACTTGCGCAGGTCGAGCGCGAAGAACCGCGCGCCGGCGTTCGACCAGTACTCGGCGAGACCGGGGTTGAAGAAGTAGTCGCTCCATCCGTGCACGTAGAGCACGTCGGCTCCGGATGCCGCGCCTCGCCCCAATCGCAGGCGCCACGGCGGCCGGTGCCGTACGAGGGTGGCCACGACCTCTCCCTCGTTGTCGGTGCCGAGCGGGAGGGTGAGCTGTTCGAATCCGGCGCCGAGCACGTCGGGTCGCCACTGCTCGTCGTCGCTCACCGGCCCCCCTCGCGTCGACACCAGCCTAGGGGGGCCTCGTCATCGGTCGGGGAGGATCGGGTGCGCGCCGACCATCTGGACCGGGCGGCTCGGCGTCCTACGCGAATGCGTCCATGATCCCGAGCGCGGCGGGGAACAGGAGCACGATGAACAGCACCGGGAGAATCGCGAAGACGAGCGGGAAGACGACCTTGATCGGCACCTTCATCGCCTGCTCCTCGGCTCGCTGCCTCCGCCGGACCCGCATCTCCCCCGCCTGGACGCGAAGCACGTCCGCAACGGCGATGCCGTACCTGTCGGCTTGTTGCACGGCGCGGATGAATCGTTTGAGGTCGTCGCAATCGGTGCGGGCGAGCAGAGCCGAGTAGGCGTCGGACCGCGATCGGCCGATCGACATGTCCTGCAGGGTCCTGATCAGCTCGTCGGAGAGCGGCCCGGTGCCGCCGTGGGCGGCCCTGGCCATCGCCGCCTCGAAACCGAGGCCGGCTTCGACGGCGATCGTCATCTGATCGAGAGTGTCGGGCAATGCCAGCTGGATCGCCTTCTGGCGGTCATCGGCACGGCTGCCGAGGATCACCTCGGGCGTGACGAAGAGCAGCAGACCGAAGACGATGCCGAGGGCCGTCTGAAGCGCTCCGGGTGCCAGCAGGATCGCGCCGAGGGCGAAGAGCACCGCGAACACGGTGAGCACGGACTTCACGACGAGGAATCCGCCGACCGTCCACGACCCTGCCCGACCGGCGAAGACGATCTTCCGCTGCACCCAGCCGACGTAGCCGCGCGGCATGACCGCGGCAAGGGATGCCGAGAACGTCGGGCGCTCGACGCGCTCGCGTTCCGCCTCGGTCGGGGGCGCGAGCACCGCGACGACATCGGCCCTGGCGGGGAGCGCCGCGAACACGAGGTAGATGAGCAGCCCGATGCCTGCGGCCACTGCCGCGATGGCGAGGTAGACGAAGAGGTTCGACATGGTGACCTCCTAGAACTTGACTCGGACGGCGAACAGCATCCAGATGGTTCCGATGATCATGAGGATGACGGCGATGGAGAGGGCGGCCCAGCCGAGAAGCGATTCGAAGAACGGCGCGAGATAGCCGGGCTGCATGAACGAGACGATCGCGAACACCGCGATGGGGAGCGCGATGAGGATGATCGCCGAGAGACGGCCCTCCGCGCTGAGTGCCTTCACCTGACGGCGGATCTGGTTCCGCTCGCGGATCGTCGCCGCGGTTCGCTGCAGGACCTCGGAGAGGTTGCCACCGGTCTCGCGGTTGATGGCGATCGCCTGCGCCGCCCACATGAAGTCGTCGGAGCGCATCCGCTCCGCGGTGCCCGTCAGCGCGACGCCCAGGTCCCGCCCGATCCGGGATTCGTTGACGATCCGTGCGAACTCCTCGGAGGTCGGTGCATCGGCGTATCGGGCGACGGAATCGATCGCCTGTGTCAGTCCATGACCGGCCCGGAGGTTTCCCGACACCAATTGGAGGGTGTCGTCGAGCTGGTCGGCGAAGGCGGAGCGGCGCTTCGCAGCTCGGCGAACGAGGTAGAGCTTCGCGAGGGGCGGCGCACTCGCCGCGAAGAGCACCGCGAACACGACCGCCCAGAACGACCCGAACCCGAGGACGACGCCGATCATGGCGAGGACGGCCGCGAGGGAGAAGACCAGCAGGACGAAGGCGGACGGCTGCATCTTGAGGCCCGCGAGCTCGAGCGCCTCCTCTCCGAACATGCGGTTCTGGCGCTTGCCCATCGCCCCGGCGATCGTCGCCACGGTGCGGTCGGTTGCCTTCGTCAGCGCCGAGACGTGCACCGTGCCGGGAGCCAGTCGACGTTCGAGCGGCACGCGCTTCGGCGGCGGCGCCACGACGAGGAAGACGATTGCGAGCAGGGCGAGGAGCGCGAGCACGACGCCCATCGCCAGCAGGCCGTTCACAGGATCTCTCCCACCAGGGCACCGGCACGAGGCCGGTATTGGAAGATCGAGGTCGGAACCTCGATGTTGAGATCGGCGAAGCGCTCCACGAATCTCGGGCGCACGCCGGTCGGGACGGCGTGCCCGATGAACCGCCCGTCGGAGTCGACTCCGGCCGCATAGTCGAACGAGAACGCATCCTGGAGGGTCACGACGTCGCCCTCCATCCCCTGCACCTCGGTGATGCTGACGACGCGACGCGACCCATCCCTGAGCCGGGAGATCTGCACGATGACATCGATCGCGGATGAGACCTGTTCACGGATGGCTCGGAGCGGAAGGTCCATCCCGGCCATGAGCACCAGCGTCTCGAGGCGGGCGAGTGCATCGCGGGGCGAGTTGGCGTGGATCGTCGAGATCGAGCCCTCGTGTCCCGTGTTCATCGCCTGCAGCATGTCGAGGCTCTCGCCGCCCCGCACCTCGCCGATCACGATGCGGTCGGGGCGCATGCGGAGCGAGTTGCGAACGAGATCGCGGATCGTGATCTCACCGCGACCCTCGATGTTCGCGGGTCTCGATTCGAGCCGCACCACGTGCTCCTGCTGCAGTTGCAGCTCGACGGCGTCCTCGATCGTGATGATGCGCTCGTCTCCCGGAATGAACGCGGAGAGCACGTTGAGCAGCGTGGTCTTGCCGGTGCCGGTGCCACCGGACACGAGGATGTTGAGCTTCGCCCGGACAGCGGCGTCGAGCAGGGTCGCCATCTCCCTCGTGATGGTGTCGAACCGCACGAGATCGTCGACCGTGAACGGAGTCTGCGAGAACTTCCGGATCGTCAAGGACGAACCGTCGACGGCGAGCGGCGGAATGATCGCGTTGACGCGCGAACCGTCTTCGAGACGGGCGTCGACGAGCGGCGACGACTCGTCGATGCGCCGACCGACCCGGGATACGATCCGTTCGATCACGCGGCGGAGCTGCGCCTCGCTGTTGAACCTGCTGCGTGACTCGTAGAGCCGGCCGCTGCGCTCGACGAAGATCTGGTCGAAGCGGTTCACCATGATCTCGGACACCTCGGGATCGTCGAGCAGTGGTTCGAGCGGCCCGAACCCCAGCACGTCGGCGCCGATCTCGGTGATCAGCCGATTCCGTTCCGAAACCGTGAGGGCGATCTGCTCGTCCTCGACGATCCGAGTGAGCTCCTCGCGCGCGAGCGCATGCAGTTGCTCCTCGGAGAGGCTCGTGTCGTTCAGCCGAGCGCCGATCCGACGGAAGAGCTCCTGGGCGGCTCGCTCCTTGAGTTCGAGCATCGCCGACGTCGCAGCATCGTGCATCGCCTCGGGTGCCGCAAGGGCCGACCACACGCGGGTGTGGTCTGCACCGCCTGCGGATGATTCCGACCGGCGGACATCCGGGGCGGGGGGCACGATCGCTTCGAGCTCGAGCTCGTCCGCCGGGCGCTGCGTGCCCGATGTCTCGTCATCGTCAGCGCGGTGCGCTCCACGTGCGTGTTGCAGTCGATCACTCAGATTCATCGCGTCGCACCTTTCTCTGGGTTCGCTTGCGCGTGGACACTGCAGCCGGTTCGATTCGCCGGACCACGGCGCGGAGCGCTCGTGCGGCCTGGTCGCGGGAGTCGCGATGGATCAACGGCACACCGGTGTTGGACGCGAGCACGACCTCGACCGACCGCGGCACCGAGACGTCGACGGGGGCACCGATGATCGCCTCGGCGTCCTTCAGGAGGAGTCCGTTGTTCTTCTCCACGAAGTTGAGCACGATGTGCCGGTTCGCGGGGATCATCTGCAGTGCGACGAGCACTTCGAACTCCTTCCGCAGCGCTCTCAGGCTCGGCACCGTCATGTTCGAGACGAAGACGCCATCGGTGGCGTGTTCGAGTGCCACCAGGGTGTGCTCTCCGAGGCCCGGGGTGGTGTCGACGACGACATACGCGAACATCGAGGACAACGTGGTGAGCAGGCCGCCGAGCCCATCCGTCGACACCTCGTCGGCGAGCTCGGGTGCAAGCGGAGCAGGGATCACGAAGAAGCCGTCGGGATGGTGCGTCAAGAGCGATTTCAGCGCCACTTCGTCGTCCTGGGCGCCGATCACATCGGGCAGCGCGTGGTGGACGGTGAGATCGAGCGCGTTGGCGATGTCACCGAACTGCACGTCGGCGTCCACGAGGACCACGGAGTTCGGTTCGACCTCGGCGAGCCCTGCCGCCAGGTTGACGGCGAGTGTCGTCTTGCCCTGCCCGCCTTTCGGCGCGGCGACCACGATGACCTCGCTCCGCACCCCGGGGCCGAGCTCTGGCAGGACCGATCGCTCGTCCATCGGCGCCTCGCGGGGCACGACGTCGACGTCGACGTCATCGGCTGCACTGCCGTCGAGGTCGACGAAGGTCAGCGATTCGGCCTCCGCGATGAGGTCTCGTTCGCCATCAGTCAGTCCGCTCTCGACGAAGGGGTCCAGCCGGCCGGAGTCGACGAGCCATCCGTCGAGCCTGGACAGCAGCGCCTCCATCGTGGTGTCGGCGGCCTCGGGGCTCAGCACGGCATGTATCTCGATCCCGTCGACCCAGTCCTCGAGGTCCGAGCGCTGCTCGCGGACGACGACAACGCCGATCCCCGGGTACCGCTCCACGAGCGCGGTGCTGAGTCCCTTCGTCTCCTCGAAGCTCAGCAATGGGCCGAGCAACGCGATCCGCGGGTCACCGGTGACCTGATCGGCGGCCTCGTCGACGCCGAATGACAAGTACTCGCCCGGCACCGACTGCAAGTGCGCACGAAGGAGGCGACGGAGCCGCGACTCGTACTCCGCACTTCTGCTGACGAGGAGATACCTGGTCACTGGAAGATGTTCTCTCCGGTACGACGAGCCGACCCGGTCTCGTCTGCGGTCTCGGGTTCGAGCGTCAACCAGATGCCTCCGGCGCCGTCCTTCTGCTGTTCGGCCGCGAACACGAGCCTCTCCACCTGGGGTGTCGTGGCCGCGAACGTCACCATGATCGTGCCGACGGTCTCGCTGGTCGACGCGTCCGCCTCGCCGGTGGTGAATCCCTGCCCGGGAGTGACCCGGGTGACGAGCATCTTGTGGAAGGCGAACTGCGTGTCGGTCGTCGGCGGCTGACTGGTCTGGAGGTGGGAGTCGGTGTTGGAGGTGATGACGACTCCGACCGTGCTGCCGGGCACGACGACGCCTCCGGCGACGCGTTCGACCTCCAGGGCCACGGTGACCTCCTGCGTCCCCTCGGGCAGTACCACCTCTCCGCCGGCGGCGAGCTCCTGCGGGTCGGAGAAGCGTGCCGCGATGAGTTGTTCGCCGGGCAGCAGATCCGCGGTGGAGACGAGCCCGGCCAGCTCGTCGAGATCGGTGACGACACCGGGCTGCACGGCGAGTTCCGGCAACTGACCGACTTCGATGAAGTTCTTGACGTCCTCGCCCGGGGTGCCCTTCGGCACCTGTTCCGTGACGAGGTAGACGTCCTCGAATCGCGCACCTGCTGCTGCGCGCTGGTCGGCGCCCTGCACGTAGAACACGAGCGCGACTGCGCCTGCCGTGGCGAGGAGGACTGCGACGATTGCACCGATGACCCGGATCATCTCGGGCGCCTTTCTGTAGGGAGATCTGGCAGATCTTTCATGGAGATTCGTGTCTGAGTGGGCTACGACGTTCGGAGCGTCAGCCGGACGACATACGACCCGAGGTCTGGTCCGTCCCCGAGTTCGAACGCGTCACTGAGCGACACGTAGCGGACGAAGTAGCCCTGGAGTCCACGGGCGCTCCCGCTGAACGTCGGGGCCGCCGCGACGCCGTTGAGATAGCGCTCGGTCGAGTTGCCGCCGAACTTCGTGCCGGTGATGTAGAACGCGGCGAAACGAGAGATCGTGTAGCTGCCGTGGCTGCCTTGGCTCTGATAGAGGTCGTAGAGCGGAACGAGCACCGTCTTGCCGAGGAGATCGAGCTGCGCGTTCGTGCATCCCGTGCCGCCGGGGTTGTTGCCGGTGGTTCCCACGACGACGGCGTTGTCGCCGAGCGTGACCTCGCAATCGCCGTCCGACAGCCATCCGAACCCGCCCGGCGGTCCCGACGGGCATGGTGCGTTCGTGTCGCTCCGCAGGAGGATGCGGGACGGGTTGGCGGCATCGAGAGTCGCGAGTCGGCCGGTGAGCTCGCATTCGGCGATGGCGAGCGGGATCGTCGTGCCTCGGATCGGCACGCCCCATTCGGCGGCGCCGGTCGCGTGCACGACCGTCGCGTCCCCGATGCCCGGCAGCATCGAGGCGAGGGGGTGGCGAACGCCGATGTCCTCGCTGTTCGTGCTGACCGTGACCAGGTTCCCGACGCGGTCGATCGTGACGCCGCCGATGGCCGCGACACCATCGAGTGCGTTGTCGCCTGCGAGGCTTCCGGCGTTCGACGCCGAACACGTCGATTCGTTCCGCGAGCACGCGATGGCGATCCGAAGGGCCACGGCGTCGGCGCCGTTCTGCAGTTGCGCGCGCTCCGCGTAGAGGGCGCCGACATCGACCGCGATTCCCGCGGCCCCCACCAGGGGGATGAGCATCAGGCCGAAGAGCACGGCGCTCGCGCCGCGTTCGGCCCGGAGACGGGCGATCAGCCTCCGCATGGCATTGCCGCCTTCCCGGTCAGCGGGATCGTCGTGCCGAACCAGCCGGTGAGGAGCGATGCGCTGTAGGTGATCGTCACGGTGGTCGTCGCTCCGACGGTGCAGGCGCTCGGCGAGACGGCGACATCGCCTCCCGTGAGTGGCGGGTCGAGTGCCGGTGCCGCCACGATCGCCTCGGCGACGGCGGCGGCCTGATTGTTGCCGATCGCCATGACGCGGGCGGCGGAGCGCGCTGCGTTCGTCAGCGAGATCTGCTCGTTGTAGAGCCGGCTGAACTCGATGACGCCGAAGACGAGGAGGAGGAGGACTGGCACGATCAGCGCGAACTCGACTGCCGCTGCGCCGCGTTCGGTTCGTGCGAGATGACGGGTCATGATGAGAGACCGCGTACGACCCCCGAGGACCTCAGGGGTCGTACGCACGGGCCGATGGTGTCAGAGCTTTCCGGCGACTTCGCCGAACAGGCCGTTGAGGGCTGCGGCGAGCAGGGCGAGTCCGGAGATGATCACCACGGCGACACCGGCGACGATGAGGCCGTATTCGGCCGCGTTGCCGGCCTCGTCGGTGCGGAGGGAGTTGAGTCGCGCAACGGTGCGCGTGTATGCCTTGAGCATTTCAGTATCCTTCGGGTTCGAGGACGGAATTCCGACTGGCGGGTACCAGCGGATGACTGAACGTAACTGCGGGCAATCGGCGTACCTACGCCCCCTTTCGGGGGTTCTGGCCGCGCACGACATGGAAAACCGCTCCCATCGGCCGTATTCCATCGACGAGGCGCACGAATGTCCCCCCGCTCTGGGGGTGTCGGCGCCCCTCCGGAATGGGGTACACGAGTCTCCGTTTCGGGGTACACGCCGCCCCGTCGTGAGAGCGCGCTCAGCCCCCGACGAGCACCACCGCGATCAGCGCTCCCGCGAGCATCGACGGTCCGAACGGGATCGACCCGCGCAGCGTCACCCGTTTCAGCGCCAGCGCCACCAGGGCGATCGCTCCCCCGACGACGAAGGCCGCGAGCAGCCCCACGAGCCACGCCGACAGACCGAACCAGCCGAGCAGCAGACCGATCACGAGCGCGAGCTTCACATCACCCATGCCCATCGAGGCGGGCGAGATGAGCGCCAGCACGAAGTACACGGCGAACATCGCCGCAGAGCCCGTCAGGGCCCACACGATCGGCATCCACGCGCCGGTCGCCCACGTCGCCGGCACGAGCAGTACCGCGACGGCGCCGAGCGCCGGGAAGATCACGGCGTTCGGCAGGCGCTTCTCGGCGAGGTCGACGATCGACAGCACGGTCGCGCACGCGGCGAAGGCGAGCAGCGCTGGCAGCGTCCAGGAGAGCCCGAACCGCAGGGCGAGCACGCCGAAGACGGCGGCGGTGGTGATCGCGGCGGCGAGGCGAACAGTCCGCAGCGTGCGCCGCGGCATCCGCTCGCCCTTCATCGACCGCTCGGCCCAGGTCGCGAGCGGCCACCAGCCGAGCGCGAAGCCGAGCAGCACGGCGACGATCGTCACGACGAGGCTCGACCATGCGAAGGGCATGGTGAGCAGCGTAGTGGCACGACCGCCGCGAAACGGCGCGTCGAGGAGCGGCTACGCCTCGGCGCGCGAGATGTCGACCATCTCGTCGCGGGGCACGACCTTCACGCGCACGCGCCCCTCGGCGGAGCCGAGCGCCTGCTCGTGCTCGTCGAGTCGGTGCCAGCCGTCGAGGTCGGTCCAGCGGATGCCGCGCGACTCGAGCATCTCGACGACCGACTCCTCCGACGGGGACTCGGGGTCCCACCAGTTGCCGAGGTCGTTGATGAGGTGCTTGATGGTCTCCATGGCGTCGGACTTGGTGTGCCCGATGAGCCCCACCGGCCCGCGCTTGATCCAGCCGGTCGCGTAGACGCCGTACATCTGGCGCGCCTCGCCCGTCTCCTTGTCGCGGATCAGCACCTGGCCCTCGTGGTTCGGGATCACGCCGAACTTCTTGTCGAAGGGGATGCCGGGCAGCTGGGAGCCGAAGTAGCCCACGGCGCGGTAGACGGCCTGCACGGGCAGCTCCCGGATCTCGCCGGTGCCGACCACGCCGCCCTCGCCGTCGGGGGCTGTGCGCTCCCAGCGGATCGCGCCGACCCGGCCCTCGCCGTCGTCGACGAGCTCGAGCGGCTTCGCGAAGAAGTGCAGGTGCAGGCGACGCGAGGCCTCGCCGGTCTCGCGCTGGCGCCACTGGTTCAGCACCTTGTCGATGACGAAGACCTGCTTGTTGCCCGAGACCGCCGCACGTGCGGCGTCGTCGTAGTCGAAGTCCTCGTCGTACAGGATCATGTCGATGTCGCGCAGCTCGCCGAGTTCGCGCAGTTCGAGCGGCGTGAACTTCACGGAGGTCGGGCCGCGACGGCCGAACACGTGCACGTCGGTGACGGGCGAGGCGGCGAGGCCGGCGGCGACGTTCGAGGGGATCTCGGTCGACATGAGGTCTTCGACGTGCTTGGCGAGGATGCGCGCCACGTCGAGCGCGACGTTGCCGTTGCCGATGACCGCGACCTGCTCCGCGTCGAGCGGCCACGTGCGCGGGAAGTCGGGGTGCCCGTCGAACCAGCTGACGAATTCGGCGGCGCCGTAGGAGCCCTCGAGCTCGGCACCGGGAATGTTCAGCGAGGCGTCCTTGACGGCGCCGGTCGCGAAGATGACGGCGTTGTAGTGCTTCTTCAGGTCGTCGAGCGTGATGTCCTCACCGAACTTCACGTTGCCGAAGATGCGGATGTCGCCGCGATCGAGCACCTCGCGAAGCGCCGTGATGATGCCCTTGATGCGCGGGTGGTCGGGCGCGACGCCGTAGCGCACGAGCCCGTATGGCGCGGGCAGGTGATCGAAGAGGTCGATCGAGACGTCGAAGTTGCGTTCTGCCTTCAACAGGATGTCTGCGGCGTAGATGCCGGCGGGGCCTGCCCCGACGATCGCCAGTCTCAGCTTGTTCCTCGTCACGTGCGTGGTCTCTCCATCAGCTCTCGCGCTCGACGACCGTCTCTGCGAATCGTGTGAGCGCCTTCTTCACACTGCCCTCGGGCAGCGGCGCGAGGGCGGCGACCGCCTCGCGCGCCCAACGGTGGGCCTCAGCGAGCGTAGCGCGCGTGGCTTCGTGTTCCCGAAGTTCGGCGATGATCGCGTCGACCGTCTCCTTCGACGGCACGATGCGCGAGGCCATGGTGTTCGTGTCGATCGGGTCGGCGGCAGCGGCCGGTGCGGTGGCGATGACCACGTCGCGTTCGATGCGCTCGAGCAGGGCAGCGGATGCCGCGTCGCTGCGCGCCTGCTCGACGAGCCGCAGCATCGGCAGCGTCACGACCCCGGCACGCAGGTCGGTGCCGGGCACCTTGCCGGTCTCGGCCGGCTGCGGCGAGAGGTCGATGACGTCGTCGACGAGCTGGAAGGCCACGCCGATCTTCTCGCCGAACTCGATGATGGGTGCTTCGAAGCCGGGGTCGGCGCCCGAGAAGATGATGCCCGACTGCGCGGCGGCCGCGATGAGCGAGCCGGTCTTGTCGGCGAGCACCTGGATGTAGTGGGCGATGGGGTCGTCACCGGGCTGCGGGCCGACGGTCTCGTGCAGCTGGCCGAGCACGAGCCGCTCGAAGGTTCGCGCCTGCATGCGGATCGCGCCCTCGCCGAGTCCGGCCATGAGCTGGCTGGCGCGGGCGAAGAGCAGGTCGCCGGTGAGGATGGCGACGGAGTTGCCCCACACCGACTGCGCGCTCGGCACGCCCCGGCGCCGATCTGCGTCGTCCATGACGTCGTCGTGGTACAGGCTCGCGAGGTGCGTGATCTCGATGGCCTCTGCCGCGGTGACCACGTCGTCGGTCACGCCGGCGCCGAGTTGCGCCGTGAGCAGCGTCAGCATGGGGCGCACGCGCTTGCCGCCCGCCTGGAGCAGGTAGCGCGTCGAGACATCCGCGATGGTGTCGGCGAACCGCACCTCGTCGAGGAGGCCCGCCTCGACGCGATCGAGCCCCGCGTCGATCGCCTTCGCCATGGCCTTGTCGGCCGAGGTCGCGAAGACGCGCTCGCTGAGCCCGAGATTGGCGGCGAGCGATGAGCCTCGACGGGCGACCGGGTGACTCGGTTTCACGCTCACTAGCCTATCGGGGTCGATCTGCCGTCACGCGCGACGGCCGCGGCGAACCGCACCGGTGCCGATCGCCATTCAGGCGAGTGCGCTCGGGCGAGTGCACTCAGGCGAGCGGCTTGGTCGCGCGGTGCAGCGCGACGACGCCGAGGGTGAGGTTGCGCCACGCGACATCCGCGTAGCCCGCCTCGCGGATCCACGCGGCGAGGGTGCGCTGGTCGGGCCACGCGTTGATCGACTCGTTGAGGTAGTCGTAGGCCGTGTCGTTCGAGCTCGAGAGCTTCACGAGCGGCGGCATGACGTAGCGCTGGTAGATGCCGTAGCCGGTGCGCACGAGCGGAGCGGGAGGCGTCGAGAACTCGCAGATCACGAGACGGCCGCCGGGCTTGGTGACGCGGAAGAACTCGGCGAGCGCCTTCTTGGGCTCGTTGACGTTGCGCAGGCCGAACGAGATCGTGACGGCGTCGAACTCGTCGTCGCCGAAGGGCAGCTTCGTGGCGTCGGCCTCGACGAACACGAGGTTCTGCACGCCGGCCTGGCGCTTGCGGCCGACCTCGATCATGCCGGGTGAGAAGTCGGCCGCGACGACGGAGGCCCCCGACTTCGCGAGGCTCGCGCTCGAGGTGCCGGTGCCGGCGGCGACGTCGAGGATGCGCTGACCCGGCTTCGGATCGACGGCACGCGTCGTGGCCACGCGCCAGAGCGGGGCGTTGCCCACCGAGAGCACGGTGTTGGTGCGGTCGTAGCTTGCGGCGACGCGATCGAACATCGCCGACACCTGGTCGGGCTGCTTGCCGAGATCTGCGCGGGTCATCCCTCGATCCTACGGCGCGCAGCCGGGCGTAGGCTGGGGCGGTGAGTCAGACGGATGGCGCGGCGCGGGCCGCGAATGCTCGGCTCGTCGTTCGCACCGTGGCCGTCGATGAGACGGAGCCGCTGATCCCGCGCGCCGATCCGCGGCATCCGCTCGTGTGGATGCGCCGCGGCGAGGGCATCGTGGGGCTCGGCGAGGTCGTCCGCATCGAGACGACCGGCCCGACCCGGGTCGAAGACGCCGGAGCCGCGTGGACCTCGCTCGCCGCTCTCGCCGAGGTCGACGATCGCGTGGGCCTGCCCGGCACCGGGCTCGTGGCGTTCGGCGCGTTCGCGTTCGCCGACGAGTCCGAGGCGACGAGCGTGCTCATCGTGCCCGAGCTCGTGATGGGGCGCCGCGACGGCCGCGCCTGGGTCACGCGCGTCTCGCTCGACCCGGTCGACGAGGCGACGGATGCCACCGGCTCCGCCGACACCGCCGAGCTCGAGGCCGTGCTCCCCGTGCCGGCGCCGAAGCGACAGGTTCCGCGCGTGGCATTCACGCCGGGCTCGCTGCCGCCCGAGGCATACGAGACGGCCGTCGCCGAGGCCGTGCGCCGCATCGACGCCGGCGAACTCGAGAAGGTGGTGCTCGCGCGCCAGCTCGTGGGCGAGCTGCATGAAGACGCCGGACTTCGGGCCACGATCAACCGGCTCGCCGAGGACTATCCCGACACGTGGGTCTTCGCCGTCGACGGCCTCATCGGCGCGAGCCCCGAGACGCTCGTGCGCGTCGACCACGGCACCGTCTCTGCGCGCGTGCTCGCGGGCACCGCCTCGCGCGGCGCCGGCGAGGCCTCCGACCGGGAGCGGGCGCTCGCCCTCGCCGCGTCCGAGAAGGATCGCGCCGAGCACGCCCTCGCCGTGGAGAGCGCGGTGAAGCGGCTCGCCCCGCACACCGCCCGGCTCGACACGAGCCCCGAGCCCTTCACCCTGCAGCTGCCGAACCTCTGGCACCTCGCCACCGACCTCAAGGGCACGCTCGGCGACGGCTCGAGCTCGCTCGACCTCGTGCGGGCGGTGCACCCGACGGCCGCTGTCGCCGGCACGCCGCGACGCATCGCGCTGCCCGCGATCGCCGAGCTCGAGGGCTTCGACCGCGGCCGCTATGCAGGCCCCGTCGGCTGGATCGACGGCGGCGGCGACGGCGAGTGGGCGATCGCGC
Source organism: Agromyces sp. NPDC056389 (assembly GCF_042262385.1). Taxonomy (NCBI): domain Bacteria; kingdom Bacillati; phylum Actinomycetota; class Actinomycetes; order Micrococcales; family Microbacteriaceae; genus Agromyces; species Agromyces sp. NPDC056389. Next base: position 60,925 of record NZ_JBHJPN010000003.1, on the reverse strand, counting down.
TGCGCTGCGCACAGGTCGACGCCGATGGCACCGTCACCGCATATGCCGGTTGCGGCATCGTGCACGACTCGGTGCCCGCCGACGAGCTCGCGGAGACCGTGATGAAGTTCCGCCCGATCGTCGAGGCCTTCGGCGGCTGACCCGCGAGCCGCGTCAGCTCGCCGCGAGCCGCGTCAGCTCGCCGCGAGCCGCCTCTGCTGCTCGGCGACGTCGTAGTCGGCTTTCGGCCACTCGAGCTGCATGGCCTCGAGCGCGTCGATCAGCAGGTGCTGCACCGCCAGCCGCGCGTACCACTTGCGGTCGGCGGGCACGACGAACCACGGGGCATCCGCCGTCGCCGTTCGTTCGAAGACGAGCTGGTAGGCCGCCGCGTAGTCGTCCCAGCGCAGTCGCTCGTCGACGTCGCCGGGGTTGAACTTCCAGTGCTTGTCGGGGCGAGCGAGCCGCTCGGTGAGCCGCGCCTTCTGCTCGTCGCGCGAGATGTGCAGCATGACCTTGATGATCGTCGTGCCGGTGGCCGCGAGCTCGGCCTCGAACTCGTTGATCGCCTCGTAGCGCCGCTCGATCTCGTCGGGCGAGGCGAGCGAGCGCACCCGGCCGATGAGCACGTCCTCATAGTGCGAGCGGTCGAAGACGCCGATGATGCCGGCACCCGGCACCTGCTTGTGGATGCGCCAGAGGAAGTCGTGCTCGAGCTCCTCCGCGGTCGGCTTCTTGAATGCCGCGAGCTGCACGCCCTGCGGGTCGACGGCCCCCATGACGTGCTTGACGATGCCGCCCTTGCCCGCCGTGTCCATCGCCTGGAGCACGAGCAGGATGCGACGCTCGTCGCCGCCCATGCGGCTCATCGCGAAGAGCTGCTCCTGCAACTGGGCGAGGATCTCTGCGCCCTCGGCGAGCGCCTCCTGGCCCGCGGCCTTGTCGCCGTCGAAGCCGGGGTTCGCGCGCGTTCCGGTCTTCGACAGTTCGAAGCCGTCGCCCACCCGCAGCAGGTCGGCGGGGTCTGCGGTCCAGTACGTCTCGCGGCTCATGCGTCCATCCTGCCGAGCGAGCGGATGCCGCGGCAAGGGTCAGCGCGGAAGCGGGACCTCGAGGATCGAGGGTCCGTCGACCCGTGTGCCGAGCGCATCATGCAGTTCGGCGCGAGTGGTCGCACGCGTGTACGCCCAGCCGTAGGCGGCCGCGAGCGCCGCGAGATCGACGTGCTGCGGCGTGAACTGCACCCGGTCGAAGGCATCGGCGGGGGCGGATGCCGCGACCTCGAGCGAATCGAAGATGGTGCCGCCGCCGTCGTTGCCGACGATGAGCTGCACCCGCGGGCGATGCTCACCCTCGCCGAGGAGCATGGACCCGACGTCGTGCAGCAGGGTGAGGTCGCCGATGACGGCGCGTGTCACGCCGCCGCGGGCCGCGTTGGTCGGGGCCTGCTGCGCCTGCGCCTGCGCCTCGGCATCCGGCTCACCGGACGGTTGGCCCGACGTGCCCGACGACCGCCCCGGAAGCTCGACCTGGCTCGCGATCGCGATGCCGACCGCGGTCGCGACCGTGCCGTCGATGCCCGCGAGCCCGCGATTGGCGTGCACCGGGATGCGGCGACCGGGCACCGCGCGGTCGGCATCGCGGATGAGTCGCGACGCCCCGAAGAGGAGCCGGTCGTGCGGCCAGGTCGCCGACCAGACGGCGTCGACGAGCATGCGCCGGGTCACGCGCGCCCGCATCGCGGCGAGCTGGGCCTTCATGTACTCGCGCTGCGCCTCGAAGTCGGAGACGTGGCCGGTCTCGTCGATGCCGTCGCGCTGCAGGGGTGCCGTCGGCAGCCCGGACTCGACGAGCATGCGGCTCGCGCGCACCCAGCGACCGGTCCAGGCCCGCTCCTCGGCGGTCTGCGGGTGCGGTTCGGTGTGCACGGCGCGTTCGAATCGGGCGACACGGCGCCCCGGGTTGAACCACTCGATGCCCCACGGTGCCACGACGATCGTCTCGACGCCGTCGCGCTGCACGAGCGCCGGCACCTCGCGCGAGAGCGTCGGGTGACCGAAGACCACGACCCGCTCGATCTCGTCGCCGAACCCCGGCTCTCGGAGCAGTTCACGGTAGGCGACCACGAGGTTCGGCCCGTAGTGGGCGCCGCTCGAGACCTCGGCGATGAGCGGCCAGCCGCCGTCGCGGGCGAATTCCTCGGCGCCGGGGCCGGCTCCGGCGCCCGCCACGACGATCGTGCGCGGGCCGGCGGCGATGAGCGCGGGTGCCGTCGCCGCATCGGCCGTCGTCGGTGCGGGCGCCGGGCCTTCGTGCAGCGCGGCGGCAGCGACCGATGCAGAGGTCAGCACCGGTGAATCGGTGGGGATCGCCGCGGACAGCGGCTCCCGCAGTTGCAGGTTGAGGTGCACCGGGCCGGGGCCGGGGTGCGGCACGGGCCGCCCGTCGGCATCGCGGCCGAGCGCTGCGGCGACGGCGTCGCGAGCGAGGCGCGCCGCGGCATCCGCCTCACCGGCCGACCCGTCTGGAGCGGCGACGTCGCGTTCGAGCCGCACCGCGCCGGCGAAGATTCCGGGCTGCATGGTCGTCTGGTTCGAGCGGATGCCACGGAGTTCGGCCGGCCGGTCGGCCGAGAGCACGATCAGCGGCACGCCCGAGTGATGGGCCTCGAGCACCGCGGGGTGCAGGTTCGCGACGGCCGTGCCCGAGGTCGTGATGATCGGCACGGGCCGACCCGACTCGACCGCAAGGCCCACGGCGAGGAAGGCGGCGCCGCGCTCGTCGATGCGCACGTGCAGTCGCACGGCGCCCGCCCGTTCGAGCTCCGCTGCGGCGAGCGCCAGCGCCTGCGAGCGCGAGCCCGGTGCGACGACGAGGTCGACGACGCCCTCGCGCACGAATGCCGCGAGCAGCGCCAGTGCGGCATCGCTCGCGGGGCTCACTGAGGGTCGGCGGTCGGGCTCAGCCATTCGGGCGGCCGGACGGGCCGGACTCACCCGGTGTCTCGGGGGTGTCGGGTCGTTTGCGCTCGGTGCCGGCGGTGCCGTCGGGCTGCGCGCCGTCGCCGGTCGGGGCGTCGCGGTCGAGCTCGGCGAGCTCCTGCTCCATGCGCCGGATCCGCTCGTCCTGCTCGGCCTCGGTGCCGAGTCGACGCAGGAAGTCGGCGTCGTCGTCGGGAGCCACCGTACGAGAGCGCCCGCTCGACGAGCGCCCGGCACGACCTCGTCCGATGATGAACCAGAGCAGGCCGCCGATGATCGGCACGAAGAGGATGACGACGATCCACCAGCCGCGACTCAGCCCTCTGACCCGTGAACGGTCGAAGAAGGCGCAGTCGGCGACGGCATAGATGGAGAAGACCACCGCGGCCACGATCAGCACCACGTACAACCGCACCATGGCCCCAGTCTAGGCGTGTGCACGAGGTTCCCGGCTGTGAGTGCGCTCAGCCGCGCCGACCTAGACTGATCGGGTGAAATCCGTGCCCGTCTGGATCTGGTACACCGCGCTGCGGGTGCTGCTGTTCGCCGTTCCGCTCGCGGTGCTCCTCATCGCGGGCGTCAACGTCTGGGTCTCCACCGCGATCGCCGCGTTGTTCGGGCTCAGCGCATCGCTCATCTTCCTGCGCCGGGCGCGCGACGCGATGTCGAGCGACCTCTACGCGGTCCGCCATCGTGAGACGCCGGTCGTGAACGAGGACGACGAGGCCGAAGACGCCGCGATCGAACGCGGCGCCGACGAGCGCTGACCGAGCTGACCTGCGCCGACCGCGGCGCATTCGCTTCAGGGCGCGACGCCCGATCCGATCAGAGCGCGAACGCCAGCCCGAGCCCGATGCCGTAGACGAGGGCCGTGAGGCTCGCGAGCTGCAGGGCGATGATCAGCTCGCGCGGAGTCTTCGCCGTGAGCACGATCAGGCAGGCCGGCAGGGCCGCGAGCAGCCCGAACATGACGAGCCATGCCGTCGGGTAGAACAGCGCGAAGAACCCGACGAGCGCGAACGGCACGAGCATGAAGACCGCGAAGATGATGCGTCCCGCGAGCGGGCCGACGAGCACGGCGAGCGTGCGCTTGCCCGCCACCTTGTCTTGCGCGACGTCGCGCAGGTTGTTGGCCATGAGCACCGCGCAGGCGATGAGTCCCACGCCGACGCCGCCGACCCAGGCCTCGAAGTTGACGGTGAGCGCCTGCACGAACGCGGAACCGGCCGTCGCGATGAGCCCGAAGAAGACGAAGACGAAGAGCTCGCCGAGGCCGTAGTAGCCGTAGGGGTGCTTGCCGCCCGTGTAGAACCAGGCGGCGACGATCGCGACCGCACCGACGGCGAGCAGCCACCACTGCCCGGTCACGATCGTGAGCGCGAGACCGGCGATCGCCGCGAGTGCGAAGAAGCTGAGCGCGACGGCCAGCACCTGCTTCGGCCGCGCGATGCCGGAGCCGGTCAGACGCGCCGGTCCGACGCGGTGCTCGTCGGTGCCGCGCACCCCGTCGGAGTAGTCGTTGGCGTAGTTGACGCCGATCTGCAATGCGAGCGCGACGACGAGGGCGAGCAGGGCCCGCGCGGGGTGCCACGGTCCGTCGGGGATCGCGACGATGCCCGCGCCCGTGCCGAGGGCGACCGGCGCGATGGCGAGGGGCAGCGTGCGCAGCCGCGCCCCCGACACCCAGTCGGCGGCCGTCGCGCGGTCGCGTGCACCGGGATTCGCGGCATCGCCGACGCTGCGGGCGGCCTTCGCGGGATTGCCGCTGCGCCCGGGCGTGCGGGACTTCGCCGCGAGATCGGAGGCGGGGTTCAGGCGTTGGGGTTTCGGGCGGGCCACACGATCATGCTAGTTCGCGCACCTCGGTGGCGGCTCGGTGGCGGCTCGGTTCGGCCCTACTGCGGCGCCTCGGCGAGGAGCTGCGCGATGCGACGACGGTCGGGCTTGCCCGAGCCGAGCAGCGGCAGCGTCTCGACTCGCAGGAGCCGCACGGGTCGCGCCGCCGGCGTGAGCCCCGCGGCATCCGTCACCGCTGCAAGCTCTGCGAGGGTCGCGGATGCCGCGGCTCCCGTCACTGCGACGGCCGGCCGCTGACCCCACTCGGCGTCGTCGACCGCGACCACGACGGCCTCGGCGAACCCCGGAACGGCGCGGATCGCGCGCTCGACCTCGCCGAGTGCGACCTTGACGCCGCCCGAGATGACGACGTCGTCGGCGCGCCCCGAGATGCGGAGTCGCCCGTCGGGTGCGAGGTCGCCGAGGTCTCCCGTGCGGTACCAGCGTGTGCCGTCGCCGTCGATCGTGAACGCAGCGGCCGTGCGCTCGGGGTCGTCGAGGTATCCGCTCGCGAGCATCGGGCCGCTGAGCTGCACCTCGCCGTCGACCACGCGCACGCCGACGCCTGTCAGCGGGTTGCCGTCGTAGACGCATCCGCCCGCGGTCTCGCTCGAACCGTAGGTGCGGTGCACCCGCGCACCGAGCTCCGCGGCGCGCTCGACGAGTCCGGCGGGCGCCGCCTGCCCGCCGAGGAGGATGCGCTCGAACGAGCCGAGGGCCGCGCGCACGCTCCGGTCGTCGGCCGCGGCCTCCACGAGCCTTGCGAGCTGCACCGGCACGAGCGACGTGAACCACGGCAGGTCGGGGTCGAGCGTGCGGGCCGTCTCGGCGAACGCCCCGGGGGTGAACCCGCCCTCCGGCATGACCGCGGGCGTCGTTCCGCCGACGAGGGAGCGAACGAGCACCTGGATGCCCGCGATGTAGGTCGCGGGCAGGGCCAGCAGCCACTGGCCGTGCATGCCGCCGAACCAGCGCTCGGTCGCGCCGGCGCCGGCCCGCAGCGCCGAGCCCGTGAGCATGACGCGCTTCGGGGCATCCGTCGATCCGCTCGTCTCGACGACCACGGCGACGTCGTCGGGTACGAACGCGGCGATGTGCTCCTCGGGCGCCGGCTCGGCCGTGCCCGCCACGGGGAGCACGGCGAGCGCCGCCCCATCGAAGAACAGGGCGTCGCGCAGTTGCGCGGTGAACGCGGGCACGTCGCCGGCCGGAACCCTGATGAGCGGTTTCATCGCGGCATCCGCAACCTGCTCGACCGGTCGGCCGTAACCGCCATCAGTAGTGCCACGGGTACGGGCCCCAGTCGGGGGCGCGCTTCTCGAGGAAGGCGTCTCGCCCCTCGACGGCCTCGTCGGTGCCGTAGGCCAGACGCGTCGCCTCGCCCGCGAAGACCTGCTGGCCGACCATGCCGTCGTCGACCGCGTTGAAGGCGAACTTCAGCATGCGCACCGCGGTGGGCGATTTCGTGAGGATCGTGCGGGCCATGGCGATCGCCTCGCGCTCGAGCTCGGCATGCGGCACGACCCGGTTCACGGCGCCCATCTCGTAGGCGCGCTCGGCCGAGTACTCCTCGGCGAGGAAGAACACCTCGCGTGCGAACTTCTGGCCGATCTGCCTGGCGAAGTACGCCGAGCCGTATCCGGCGTCGAAGCTGCCGACGTCGGCATCCGTCTGCTTGAACCTGCCGTGCTCGCGGCTCGCGATCGTGAGGTCGCAGACGACGTGGAGCGAGTGGCCGCCGCCGGCCGCCCAGCCGGGAACGACCGCGATGACGACCTTCGGCATGAAGCGGATGAGCCGCTGCACCTCGAGGATGTGGAGGCGCCCGACCGCGGCGTGCCCGTGCGGGTCGGCGGTGCCACCTGCGCCGTCGACGATCGCCGTCTCGGCGTCGGAGTACTTGTAGCCGTCGCGCCCGCGGATGCGCTGGTCGCCGCCCGAGCAGAACGCCCAGCCGCCGTCCTTGGCGCTCGGGCCGTTGCCGGTGAGCAGCACGACGCCGATGCGGGGGTTCGTGCGCGCGTCTTCGAGCGCGCGGTAGAGCTCGTCGACCGAGTGCGGCCGGAAGGCGTTGCGCACCTCGGGCCGGTCGAAGGCGATGCGCGCGATGCGGCCGTCATTCGAGTGATGGTAGGTGATGTCGGTGAACCCGACCGCGGCCGCCGCGTCGGTCCACTCGCTCACATCGAACAGTTCAGACACCTCGGCGCTCATGCCCCAAGCCTATTCCGCGCGGATCGGAGCTCGACCGGTCACGATCACGCGAACCGCGGTCGCGAGGCTCGCGCCGAGCAGCACGATCCCCGACCCGAAGCCGGAGACGAACTCGACGAGCACCGCGTCGTGCGTCGTGACGGCGATGACGAGTCCGACGATGCCGAGCGGAACCATCACGGCGCCGATGACGAGCAGCTCGCGCTGCCCGGGGATCCACCAGAGGGTGAACGCGAGGAAGTGCACGCCAACGACGAGGGCGATCCAGCCGACGTTCGCCGCCGGTTCGACGCGATTGAGGAGCGCGAGCCCGCCGAACAGCAGCACCGCCTCGATCACGACGATCACCCAGAACGCTGCGCGGGAACGCGGAAGGTCCTGCGCGGGCGGGCGCTGACCCCGCCGGATCGTCGAGATGAAGCCGACGAGGATGACGACCGCTGCGAGCACCGCGAGCACACTCGCGATGAGCTGGCCGGGCTGGCCGAGCAAGCCGCTGTTGCGGATCACGAAGACGGCACCGAAGGATGCCCCGATCAGGTGCCCGACATAGATTCCACTCGCCTGCGACGTCATCCGACCGACGTTAGCGTCATCGGGCGACCCCTGCTCGGCCGGGCCCATCGCCGATGCGTCAGAGGCCGAGCATCGCCCCGCCGTAGCTCGTGACGACGACCACGATCGTGATGACCGCCGCGGTGATCGGAATCAGCGCAGCGATCACGAGCAGCACTCCTCCGACGCCGATGAGCACGTTCTTCGCGACCGGCTCCTCGGGGACTTCGACGCCCTCGATGCCGAGCTGCTGCAGTCCGTCCATGTGCACCCCCTGTGGGCGTTCACCCTACCCCTCCGGGCGTTCCCCTGACAGTCCACCCTCTCAGGGGCGCGGGGTGCGAGACTGGGCACATGCTGCCCGAGCCGAACGAACTGCTCGCCACCGCCAGAGTCGTGGCCCTCCCCCTCGTGACGCGGTTCCGCGGCATCGACGTGCGAGAGGCCGTGCTCTTCGAGGGGCCGGAGGGGTGGACCGAGTTCTCGCCCTTCGTCGAGTACGACGACGACGAGGCATCCGCCTGGCTGGCCGCCGCGATCGACTACGGCTGGACGACCCCGCCGCCGGCGCTCCGCGACCGCATCCCGGTCAACGCGACCGTGCCGGCCGTCGATCCCGACAGCGTCGCCGCCGTGCTCGCACGATTCCCCGGATGCCGTACGGCGAAAGTGAAGGTCGCGAGCCCCGACCAGACGCTCGCGCAGGATGTCGCCCGCGTGCGTGCCGTGCGCGAGGCGCTCGGTCCCGAGGGTCGCATCCGCGTCGACGCCAACGCCGGGTGGAACGTCGACGAGGCCGAGCACGCGATCCACGCGTTCGCGACGTTCGACCTCGAGTACGTCGAGCAGCCCTGCCCGACCATCGATGAGCTCGCCGAGATCCGTCGCCGCACGAAGTACATGGGCGTGCCGATCGCAGCCGACGAGAGCGTGCGCCGCGCCGACGACCCGCTCGCAGTGGCCGAGGCGGGCGCTGCCGACCTGCTCGTGATCAAGGCGCAGCCGCTCGGCGGCATCCATCGCGCGCTCGAGCTCATCGGCCGCACGGGCCTGCCTGTCGTCGTCTCGAGCGCCCTCGACACGAGCATCGGCCTCGCGATGGGCGCGCAGCTCGCGGCATCCGTGCCCGTGCTCGACTTCGACTGCGGCCTCGGCACCGCCTCACTCCTGGCAGCGGATGTCACGCGGGCGCCGCTCATCCCCGAGGACGGGTCGATCCCGGTCGGCAGGGTGCTGCCCGACCCCGCGCTGCTCGACCGCTACGCCGCATCGCCCGAGCGCACCGAGTGGTGGTTCGAGCGCATCGTGCGCTGCCACGCGGCGCTCGCCTGAGCCCGGCCTCCTGACGACCCGGCGCGCGTTCCTCGCTCCGGGGATGTCGTCGACCCCGATTCACCCACGCCCTTGACATCGAGGATGCCTCGGGGAAAACTAGGCCTCACAAATTTGGATGACATCCAAAGAGTGTTGTCCGGATACAGAGGTCGACCTCCACATTCCGTGGACGAGGGAAGGAACCGCGCGTGAGTGAGCAGCGAAGCAGCGACCGCAACAGCACGATCGAAGGCTATCCACGGAGGCAGTTCCTCACCCTTGCCGGGGTGGCGGCCGCCGGCCTGGTGGTGGCCGCCCCGAGTGCGATGGCCATGACGACGCTCGATGGCGCACAGGCCGCCGGCGCGTTCGTCGTGCCCGGCGAGGGCGGCCCCCTCAAGCGGATCTGGATGGCGTGGCCGTCGAGCACGTCGATCTGGGGCAACCTGCTCTCTGGCATCCAGGGCGATATCGCGAAGATCGCCAACGAGATCGTCAAGACGACGCCGGTCATCATGTGCGCCGACGGAACGAGTGCCGCCGCCACGGCTCGCAGCCGGGTCGGCTCGAACGTGACGGTGATCAGTTCCATCCCGGTGAACGACTGCTGGATGCGCGACTCCGGTGCGGTGTTCCGTACGGACGGGGCGGGCGGCATCGACGCGATCGGCCTCAACTTCAACGGCTGGGGCAACGAGCAGACGCATGCCAAGGACGCGTTGGTCGCGCAGCGGATGGCTGCCCAGAACGGCGTCGCGTTCAGCGCGGCGACCGTCGTCGGCGAGGGCGGCGGCGTGATCTCCGACGGTGACGGCACGCTCATCGCCAACCGCAGCTCCTGGGTCGACTCGGCTCGCAACCCGGGCAAGTCGGCGGCCCAGATCGAGGCCGAACTCCTCCGCATGTACGGTGCCTCCAAGATGATCTGGTGCCAGGGCATCTCGGGGCAGGACATCACCGACGACCACATCGATGCGACGGTCCTGTACACGAGTCCGGGCCGGGTGCTGGTCCAGCTCAGCAATCCGGCGCGCCCGTCGACCATCTGGTCGCAATCGGCGATCGCGACGAGGAACCTGCTCGCATCCGCCACTGATGCCAAGGGCCGGCGGCTGGAGGTCACCACGATCTACGGGCCGGCCTCGCTCCCGCGCATCCCGGCTTCCGCACAGGCGACGTTCTTCGACGGCTACCTGAACTGCATCGTGACCTCGGGGTCCGTCATCACCGCCCAGTTCGGCGATCCCACCACGGATACCGCGGCCAGGGACGCGCTCTCCGCGGCATTCGGTCGTCCGTGCGTCCAGCTGAACCTCGATGTCCTCATGGGCGAGGGCGGCGGCGGAGCGCACTGCGTCACCATGGAGGAGCCGCTGGGTTCCGGCGGACCGACCCCGACACCGACGCCGACGCCGACTCCCCCGGCCGGAGCCACCATCGCGGCCGACCGGAGCTCGGTCGGCAGAGGCGGCACGATCCGCGCGAACGTGGCGGGCGGACCCGGCGGCCGGCGCGACTGGGTCGGCCTGTACCGCGCGAGCGACCCCGACAGTGCGGGCGGCTACGACGAGAAATACCTCAACGGCCAGGACAGCCCGCCCGCCACCGGTCGCACCTCTGCGACGATCACGTTCACGGCGCCCTCGACGCGGGGGGCGTACAACTTCCGCTTCTTCGCCGACGACGGGCTCACCCTGCTCGCCACCAGCGCGACCTTCCAGGTCACCTGAGGGACTCGGCGGTGGGCGGACGCGACGGCACAGCGCCGTCGCGTCCGCTCGGTCGCTCGCGATTCCTATGCCGACAGTGCCGCCGTCGGTGACGTGCGTGCCGCCCGAATGGCGGGGAGGACTCCGGCCACGGCTCCGACGACGACCGTGACGACCACGCCGGCGACGAGCACCTGCGGCGGGATGGCCACGATCCAGCCGTTCCCGCGGGCGACCACGGCGGTGATGAGCCAGCCGAGCACCGTTCCCACGAGTCCGCCGTAGGCCGCGAGCAGCATCGCCTCGACGAGGAACTGCGATCGGATGTGCCCGCGAGTGGCTCCGAGCGAGCGGCGCATGCCGATCTCGCGCCGGCGCTCGAGCACCGAGATGACCATCGTGTTGGCCACGCCGATCCCACCGACCAGCAGCGCGATCGAACCGACTCCGACGAGCAGCCCGGTGAACGCCTGGTCCACGGTGTTCTTGGCCGCGAGCGCGTCGGACGGACGACTCACCTTCACCTCGTTGGGCGACTCCGGGTTGATCGCGCCCGGAAGCAGGTCGCGGACGTCGGCGACGAGCGCATCGTCGGAGCGCTCGTAGATCGTGGTCGGCGAGCCGTCGAAGCCGAAGAGGTCCTTCGCGATGCCGGGCCCGATGATCGCGGCCGAGTCGAGTTCGGGAGCGAGCGGCGACCGGTCGAGTATCCCCACGACGGTGAACTGGTTGCCGCCGATCCACACGCTGGTGCCGACCTCGCGGATGCCGAGCTTCTGCGCTGCCCGTTCGCCGAGGACGACGGCGGGGTATCGTTCGGTGGCCGCGTTCAGCCAGGATCCGCGGATGAGGTCCGAACTCGTGGCGTCGAGCAGCGAGTTCTCACCGACGACGACCGTGAGTCCGCCGGTCGCACCGGGATCGACGGCGGCGTTGCGGTAGACGTTGACCTTCCCGAGGGTCGCGATCCAGCTCGCGGTCTCGACACCGTCGATCCGACGCACTCGTTCGACCGCGTCGGCCGGGAGCTTCGAGTCCTCCCCGAGGAAGTCGGTGCCCGCGGCGGCGGTCAGCATGTTCGTGCCGAGGGAGGCGAGCTTCTCTCGCACGAGGGCTTCGCTCGACGTCGAGATGCCGATGACTGCGACCATCGCGGCGATGCCGATCGCGATGCCGAGTGCGGAGAGGGCGGCCCGCATCGGGTGGGCCCTCAGCCCGTGGGTGCCGAGACCGAGCAGGTCGCCGAATCGGAGTCGTGATCGTCGTTCGGTCGTCGCCATCATGCCACCTCCAGTGCCGGGTCGGATGCGTCGTGTTCGATGCGTCCGTCGCGGATCGCGACGCGACGCGGCAGCCGCTCGGCGAGTTCGACGTCGTGGGTGATGACGACGACCGTCGTCCCTGCGCGGTTGAGCTCGTGCAGGATCTCGACCACCGCCGCGCCGGATCGCGTGTCGAGGCTGCCGGTCGGCTCGTCGGCGAGGAGGAGCGGCGGCTCCCCCACGACCGCGCGGGCGATCGCGACGCGCTGCCGCTCCCCGCCCGACAACTCCCGCGGCCGATGCCGGAGTCGGTGCCCGAGCCCCACCCGTTCGAGGGCGACGACCGCACGGCGACGGCGTTCCGGAAGCGGCACACCGGTGTAGAGGAGGCCGGTCGCGACGTTGTCGAGTGCGCTGACGCCGTCGGCGAGATGGAACTGCTGGAAGACGAACCCGATCGTGTACGCCCGCAGGGCGGACAGTTCGGCATCGGTGAGCGTCGTCGTGTCCTCGCCGGCGATGCGGATCTGCCCGGAACTCGCCCGGTCGAGCGTGCCCATGAGGTTCAGCATCGTGGACTTGCCCGAGCCGCTGGGGCCGACGATCGCGAGCATCTCGCCTCGTTCGACCCGGAGGTCGACTCCGGCGAGCGCGACGGTCGGCGGGCTGCCGTAGCGGCGGGTCACCCCGCGCAGTTCGATCATCGGCTCGGTCATGTGCCGACCACCACCTTGTCGCCCGCCTCGAGGTCGCCTCCGGTGACCTCGACCATGCCGTCGGCGAAGACGCCGAGCTCGACGTCGACCATCTCGGTCTTCTCGCCGTGCAGGACCTCGACCGCGAACCCGCCGCCGGGCCGGGCGAGGAGCGCGAGCACGGGCACCTGGAGCGCGTCCTCGGCCTTCACCCGATTGATGATGACGCTGACGCTGACGTCGTCGAGGCCGTCCGCGGTCGCGGGGTCGTCGAGAGTGATCGTCAACGGCAGCTTGAGCTTCTTCTCGCCGCTGTTCTTGTCGTCCTGCTCGACCGGAGATCCGACGCCGGCGATCTTGCCCTTCGCCTCGGTGCCGTTGGGCAGCACCACGGTCACCTCGGACCCGAGCGCCGCGATCGCGCTGAGGTTCGGGTCCACGGAGACGCTGATCTCCTTCGTCGTGCCCGAGACGCCGAGCACTCCCGGACCGGCCGGCGAGCCCGCGCCGATCTTGTGCTCGGCGACACGCACGTCCGTCGGCGAGAAGACGATGCGGCCCATCTCGATCGAACCGGTCTCGTCGAGGTGGCTGGCCTTCTGCCACTTCTCGATCGCCGTGGCCGTGCTGCCCGCGAACTCCTGGTCGGGTTCGCGGTCGAAGTAGCCCAGGTCCTTGAGGTTGCGCTCGAGTTGGAGCACATCGGCACCGTCCGTCATGCCGCTCTCGAACGAGCGCCACATCGGCAGCTCACCGCGGAACAGCATGACGGGCCGGTCGTCGATCCGGAACAGCTCGCCGCCGATACCCACCACGGTGCCGAGCCCCGACAGGCCCGTGATCGTGCCGGGCAGACCGGTGCCCAGGTCGCGGAGGGCGCCGAAGCCCAGCTTCCCGCTCGCGCGCACCAGTTCGGTGAGGTCACCGCGCACGACTTCGGCGCTCTCGACCCTCACGTCCTGCTTGTCCTCAGCGGCCGTCGACGGCCAGGTGAGATATCCGATCCCCGCGGCCACTCCGATCACGGCGACGGCCGCCGCGCCGATCAGGATGGGCTTGCGGCGCGACCGGCCCGGTGCGGGCGACTCGGTCGCCCCCGGTTCGCGCGCATCGGGGTGCCGCTCTCGTGTCGTCTTCATGAGTTCTCACCGCCACCGCTCATGCCGGCCTCCTTGCTGCACCGGTCGATGTCGGCCGAGTCCCAGTCGGACGGCATCGCCGGGCTCATCGCGACGCCACCATTCGGGTCGATCTTCGGGTCGGGGTAGTCGTACCCGGCCTCGCGCATGCACTTGGCGAACGCGAGCATCTGCTCGTTGAGCTCTTCGTTCGACGGCAGGTTGGGATCGGCAGGTGGCTCGCCGACCTTCTCGTAGCACGCGTTCGCGGCCGCATTGAGCGCCTCCGCGTCGTCAGCCGAGATGGATTCGCTCATGTCCGACAGGTCGAACCCCTTGTCCTTCATGCAGTCCTGGAACTTGTCGTTCCACTCCGCGTAGATGGCCTCGGCGTCGCCGCTCTTGAGCTCGCCACCGCCCGCGCCGGCACCATCGCCGCCGGCACCGGGCGCGGCCGAACAACCGGCGAGAGCCACGGTCACGGCGACGGCGGCGAGGAGGGCGGCCGCGAAGCCGCGACGCTTGGTACGGATGGTGGTCATGAGCTGTCCCTTCGGTACGCCCCGGTTCGAGGCGATGACCAGTCCATGCGATCGGCGGTTACGACGCCGTAAAGCGCGGCCTTGACGATTTCTTTACCCGGCGGATGCTTGACTGTGGCCATCACCGAGTGCGCATCACCGAGAGAGGAGGGATGCATGCGAGTGCTCATCGTCGAAGACGAGACCTATCTCGCCGAGGCCATCCGAGCCGGGCTCGCCCTCGAGGCGATCGCCGCCGACGTCGTCGGTGACGGCGACGGCGCACTCATCGCCGTCGACGTGAACGAATACGACGCGATCGTGCTCGACCGGGACATCCCCGGCACGCATGGCGACGAGGTGTGCCGCATCCTCGCAGGCCGTGACTCGCGACCTGCGATCCTCATGCTGACCGCCGCGAGGCGGCTGCACGACAAGGTGGGCGGCTTCGAACTCGGCGCCGACGACTACCTCGCGAAGCCGTTCGAGTTCCCCGAGCTCACCGCTCGACTGCGCGCACTGGGCCGGCGACGATTCACGGCGCTCCCTCCGCAACTCGAGCGAGCAGGGCTCACGCTCGACCCGATCCGCCGGGAGGTCTTCCGCGATGGACGACACGTCGCGCTCACCCGCAAGGAATTCGCGGTGCTCGAGGTCCTGCTCCGCGCGGACGGCGGCGTCGTGAGCGCCGAGACCCTCCTCGAGAAGGCATGGGATGAGAATGCGAACCCGTTCACGAACACCGTGAAGGTCACCATCTCCACGCTCCGCCGCAAGCTCGGCGAGCCGTGGGTGATCCGCACCGTCCCGGGGGTCGGTTATGCGATCGACGAGTGAGCGCGACGGCGACGACGTGCCGGCCCCGCACCGGTACCGGCTCACCGTTCGGACGCGCCTCGCACTGACCTACGCGGTGCTGCTCACCGTCGCCGGGCTGATCATGCTCACGATCGTCTTCGTGTTCCTCGGGCTCCTTCCGACCTATCAGTTCGCGGCACCCCTCACCCCGGCACTCCCGCCCGACACCGCGATGCCGACCGCCGGCGATGGCGAGTTCGTTCCGGACCCCAGCATCCCCGTCGAAACCACCGAGGCGCTGGTCGTGAGCTCCCAGAGCGAGGTCCAGACCCTCCTCCTCGTCGTCTCGGGCGTCGTGCTGGTGCTCCTCGCCCTCGGCGGGATTCTGGCGGGATGGCTGGTCGCCGGGCGGATGCTCCGCCCGCTGCAGTACGTCGGCGCCGCGGCCCACCTGGCCGCACGCGGCCAGCTCGACCACCGCATCGCCCTCGCCGGCCCGCGCGATGAGATCACCGACCTCGCCGACACCTTCGACGAGATGCTCGGCGAGCTGGAACGCTCGTTCGACTCGTACCGGCGTTTCGCGGCCAACGCCTCGCACGAACTGCGCACCCCGCTCGCCACGACGCGAGCCATGCTCGACGTCGCACTCGCTTCGGCGACCGAGGCGGAACGGCCACTGCTCACTCGCCTGCGCGCCGTGAACGAGCGCAGCGTCGACACCGTCGAGGCGCTCCTCGACCTGTCCGAGATCGAAGCCGTCACCGCCCGGCGCGACCCGGTCGACCTCTCGCTCCTCGTCGCCGAGGCCGTGAGCGAGGTCACCGCCGAGGCGGAGTCGGCGAACATCACGATCGAGACCCGGCTCGTTGCCGCGACCGTCCAGGGCGACCGCGCCCTCCTCCGCCAGCTCGCCCTGAACCTCCTGCAGAACGCGATCCGTCACAACGCACCGGGGGGACACGTGCGCGTGAGCACCCGCTCCGACGAAGACGACTCCACGACACTCGAGGTGGCCAACGACGGCGACACGGTGCCCGCCGACCTCGTCGATCGGCTCGCCGATCCGTTCGTTCGCGGCGCCGGTCGCACGAGTCGGGCATCGACGACGGGCCGTGGCCTCGGGCTGTCGATCGTCGCGGCGATCGCCGACCGCCACGGCGCCGCGCTCCGGCTCACCCCGCGTGCCGAGGGCGGCCTCGAGGTGCGAGTGCGCTTCCCGGGGCGACGAGCGAATCGCCCCGACTGATCCCGAAGACCGCGGCGGATGCCACGGCGTGCGGCCGCGGCATCCGCAGCCTCACTCCTTCAGATCGAGCATCGGCGTCGGCCGGCGGAACCCGCGGGTGACGATCGCGAGGATCACCACGCCGACGGCGAGCCACGACAGGCCGACGATGAAGGTGCTCGGTGCCAGGCTGGTCCAGAGCCATACGGTGAGCGCGAAGCCGATCAGCGGCAGCACGAGGTTGTTCACGACGGCCATGCCTCCGCGCTCCCTGCGGTCGAGGAAGTAGTGCTTGACGACCGAGAGGTTGACCGCCGAGAACGCGATGAGCGCCCCGAAGCTGATCATCGCAGCGAGCAGCGCGAGGTCGAAGACGATCGCGAGCAGCGAGATCGCCGACACGACCGAGATGGCGATCACCGGCGTGCCGAACCGTTCGGAGAGGCGGCCGAACACCCGCTTCGGGAGCACCCCGTCGCGGCCCATCGCGAAGAGGATGCGTGAGACCGACGCCTGCGAGGTGAGCGCCGAGCCGAGCGAGCCGGCGATGTACCCGGCGGTGAACAGCACCGCGAGCAGTTGGCCGCCCGCGGCCTGCACCACGTCGAGCGCCGCAGCGTCGACCGAGGCGAACTCGTTCGACGGGAACACCAGCTGGGAGAGGTACGACAGGGCGAAGAAGGCGAGTCCGGCCACGACGGTGGTGATCATGATCGCCCGTGGCACGGTGCGGGCGGGTTCCTTCGCCTCCTCCGCCAGCGTCGACACCGAGTCGAAGCCGAGGAACGACAGGCAGAGCACCGCGGCACCCGCGAAGAGCACCCCGAACCCCGGGGCGCTGCCGTCCCCGGTGAACGGCGCCATGGGGTCTACGGCACGTCCCGAGAGCGAGGCGAGGCCGAGCACGAGGAACAGGGCGATGAACACGGCCTGCAGGGCGATGATCACGAAGTTCGTCCGGGTCACCGAGACGATGCCGACGATGTTCAGTGCCGTGACGACCACGATCGAGACGAGGATGAACACCCACGCCGGCACCGCCGGGAACGCCGCTTCGAGGTAGATGCCGATGAGCAGGTAGTTGATCATCGGCAGGAAGAGGTAGTCGAGCAGTAGCGCCCAGCCCGCGAGGAATCCGACCGCGCCACCGAAGCTGCGCTGCGTGTAGACGTACGCGGATCCGGCGAAGGGGTACGCCACCGACATCCGCGCATACGAACGTGCCGTGAACACCATCGCGACCAGGGTGATCGCGTACGCCATCGGCACCCGGCCGCCCGTGAGCTCGGTGACGATGCCGTAGGTCGTGAACACGGTGAGCGGCACCATGTACACGAGCCCGAACAGCACGAGCGAGGGCGTGCCGAGCACGCGCTTGAAGCGCCCTCCGGTGACGCGAGCGGTGGCCGCGGTGGGTGAGATCAGCGACTCGGGAGGCGGTGAGGCGGGCATGGCGATTCCTATCGGGTGAGGGCGCTACGCGGCCGAGACGACTCCGGCGGGCACCTGCTGGGTGATGCAGTGCGGGCCACCGCCGCCGTAGGCGATCGTCGCCCCGGGGACGCCCACGATCGTGCGGTCGGGATAGACCCCGCCGAGGAAGTCGAGCACGTCCGCATCCCGCTCGTCGCCGCCGACCGGCACGATGACGGCGCCGTTGGCCAGGTAGTGGTTCGCGTAGGAGACCTCCGCGTCGAGGTGGGGGTCGAGGAAGCTGATGTCGAGCGTGCGACCCGCGGCGTCGGGCGAGCCCTGCAACCGCGCGAGATTCGCGCGGGCGCGCTCGTACTCGGATGACGCGGGGTCCGACGGCACCTCGAGCAGCACGCGCCCCGGCGCGACGTACTGCGCGACGCCGTCGATGTGCCCGTCGGTGCCGGCAGGGCCGACGTCGAGACTGTGCCCGAACGGCAGCCAGGTGACGGTCGAGACGCCGAGGTAGTCCTTCAGCCCCTGCTCGATCTCGCCCTTCGTGAGATGCGGATTCCGGTTCGGGTCGAGCAGGCACTGCTCGGTCGTGATGAGTGAGCCTTCGCCGTCGACGAAGAACGCGCCGCCCTCGAGCACGAACGGCGCCCGGAAGAGCGGGACGCCGAAGTGCGCTGCGAGCCGGTCGGGGATGAGCGCGTCCTGGTCGTGCGGATGCCAGCGGTTGCCCCAGGCGTTGAAGCCGAACTTGACCGCGGCGACGTCGCCCTTGGCATTCGTGACGAATGCCGGCCCGCTGTCGCGCGCCCAGGAGTCGTCGACCCGCACCTCGAGGGGTTCGACGCCGGTCCCGCAGAAGGCGACGACCTCGGCGGCGAGGCCGGGGTTGCACAGCATGACGACCGGCTCGAAGGCGGCGATCGCCCGGGCGACCGCCGCGTAGTCGCGCTTGGCCTCGTCGAATCGGTCGTTCCAGAGCTCACGTCGCGCCGGCCAGACCATGACGCACGCGGCGTGCGGCGACCATTCGGCCGGCATCGAGAACCCGGCTTCGGCCGGAGTGGGCATCGTCTCAGTCACGAGGACCTCCATTGGTACGTGGTGTTCCCGACTATTTTGGATGGGAACCAATTTAATTGCAAGCACAGGATCGCGCGCTCAGGAGGTCGCGCTGTCGGCGTCCGGGCGCGCCGGAACGCGCGACCACGTCGCGACCGCTGCGGCTCGGATCAGGCGGCGTCGGTGGGCTGCGCCACCGGGACACCGAGGAATGCGGCGCTCGCCCGAACGCACAACTCCAGCATGCGAGCGCGGTCGAGGTTCGGCGCCCCCACGGTGAGCTGGATCGACAGGCCGTCGATCGTGGCGGAGATGAGTTGCGAGGCCGTGTCGAGGTCGTCGAACGCGAATGCGCCGCGCTCGCGGCCGTAGGCGAGGACGTCGGTGAGGATCCCACGCCAACGCTCGTCGAGTTCGTTGTGCACCTCGGCGACGGTGTCGTCGGTCGCGGCATCCGACCAGACCTGGAACCAGAGGATCCAGCCGACGTCGCCGCGCCCGTTCGAGGCCGAGAGGGCGATCAGCCGTTCCAGCCTCGCCCACGGGTCGTCGATGTCATCGAGTTCGACCTCGACCTGTTCGACCAATGCCTCTTCGCTCTGGCGGATGGCCAGCATCAGGAGCTCGGTCTTCGACGGGAAGTAGTAGGTGACGTGACCCGGGGTCATCCCGGCGCGCTCGGCGATGTCGGAGACCCGGACGTTCGCGAGTCCCAGATCGGCGATCGCCTTGGCCGCCGCATCGACGACGAGCTCTTCGCGTGCCTTGCCCTTCGCACGTCGCCCGCTCACCCGGCCGCCCTCTCACTCATCGCGTCACCATCCTAACCAGACGACCCGGATCGCCCCCTCCCCCGCTTCTCTGCTGAAACGCGTCCGACAGCCCGACCCAGGCGTAATGGCACGCGGCATGCTGCGCCTCATCCGGGCCGAGCAGCGCCGGCTCGGTCTCGCGACAGATGTCCTGCACTCTCGGGCACCTGGGATTGAAGCGGCATCCCGACGGGAGGCTGTGCAGGCTGCCCGGTTCGCCGCGCAGTGCCGAGCCGCCCGACCGCTTCTCGACGCCCATGCGCGGCGCCGCCGCGAGCAGCGCCGCCGTATAGGGGTGGCGGGGGTCGCGGAACAGGTCCTCGGTCGGGCGATCCTCGACGATCTTCCCGAGGTACATGACGACGACGCGCTCGCTGATATGACGCACCACTGCGAGGTCGTGCGAGATGAACAGCAGGGTCAACCCAAGTTCGCTCCTGAGCTTCTGCAGCAGGTTGAGGATCGCAGCCTGCACCGACACGTCGAGGGCGGCGACGGACTCGTCCGCGACCAGGATCTCCGGCTCGAGGGCGAGCGCACGGGCGATGCCGACGCGTTGGCGCTGTCCGCCCGAGAGCCTTCGCGGGTACGCGTTCATGAACGAGATCGGCAGCTCGACCAGCTCGAGCAGCTCCTCCGCGCGTCGTTGCACCGAGCCCGGCGGCACCATCCTGTGCACGCTGAGCAGTTCCCGAAGCGTCTGGCCGATCGTCATCGAGGGGTTGAGCGATGCGCTCGGATCCTGGAAGACCATCTGGATGCGGCGCGTCTGCGACCTCGTTCGACGTCCGCCGAGCTCTTCGCCGTCGAGCGCGAGCACCCCCTCCGACAACGGCGCCAACCCCACGAGCGCCTTCGCGAGCGTCGACTTGCCGCAGCCGGATTCACCGACGATGCCGACCGACGCACCGCGTTCGACGACGAGGTCGATCCCGTCGATGGCGTGCACGACGGGTGCGGGTCGACGCCGCAGGCGCGCGAGCAGTGCCGAGCCGACGCGATAGCTCACGGTGAGTCCGCGGGCGTCGATCAATGAGTTCATGCGCTGGCCTCCGTCAGGACCTCGGGATGGATGCACGCGGTCGAGCGGTGCGCGTCGCCCGCCAGCTCGTACGGTGCGCGAAGACAGTCGTCGCGCACGAACGCGCAACGCGCAGCGAACCGGCATCCGCTCGGGAATTGCCGGGGGTCAGGGGGCGTTCCCGGGATCGTCGCGAGCTCACCCCCGCCTCCTCGGAACGACGGCGCCGATGCGAGCAGCGCTGCGGTGTACGGATGCCTCGGCGAGCGGAGCACCTCGTCGACCGGCCCGGTCTCCACGATCCGCCCGGCGTACATCACCGCGACTCGGTCGCACACCTCGGCGACGACGGCGAGATCGTGCGAGACGAACACCATCGCCATCCCGCGTTCCTCGCGCATCCGCCGCAGCAGGCCGAGGATCTGGTCCTGGATCGTCACGTCGAGCGCGGTGGTCGGCTCGTCGCAGAGCAGCAGCTCGGGCTCCGTGGCCAGCGCCGCTGCGATCATGACGCGCTGGCGCAGGCCCCCGGAGAGCTCGTGCGGCCACATCCGGGCCCGCCGTGCGGGATCGGGGATGCCGACGCTCGACATGAGCTCGACGACCCGCGACTTCGCGGCGCGACGCGACAGCCCGCTGCGCACCCGAACGGCCTCGGCGATGAGGTCGCCGACCCGCATGGTCGGGTTCAGTGCCGTCATCGGCTCCTGGAAGACCATCGCGACGCCGTGGCCGCGCACGCGTTCGGCATCTCCGCTGATCTCGCCGCGCTCGAACGCGAACCGGATCGAGCCGTCGGACTCGCCGCCCTGCGGCAGGAGGCCGAGCACCGCGCGGAGCGAGAGGCTCTTGCCCGAACCCGACTCGCCGACGATGCCCAGGGACTCGCCGGCCGCGACCTGGAACGACACCCCGTCGACCGGACTGAGCGTCCGGCCACCGACCGTGAGCCGCACATGGAGATCGCTGACACCCAGCACGGCGCGGCTCATTTCCTCGTCCATTCTTCGATTCCCTCTCCGATGAGACTCAGTCCCAGTCCGAAGCCGACGATCACCAGTCCGGGCACCGTCGAGAGCCACCACTGCTCGCGGATGTACGGTTGGCCGGCCGCGATCATCGCACCCCACTCCGGTGTCGGCGCCTGGATCCCGAGTCCGAGGAACGACAGGGCGGCGAGGCCGAGCGTCGCGCCGACGATGTCGGACGGGAGGTAGACGAGGGTCTGCCCGACCGAGTTCGGGAAGACGTGGCGCCAGAGGATGCGCCGTCCGGGCAGGCCCGATGTGCGCGCGGCGGCGACGTAGTCGAGACCACGCACACGGAGCACCTCGGTGCGGATGAGGCGCGCGTAGGCCACCCACGCGATCAGGGTGAACGCGACGAGGATCGAGGTGACCCCCGGGCCGAGCACGAAGACGAGCGCGATGATCAGGATGTAGGTGGGGAACGCCTGCACGACGTCAGAGACGCGCATGATCACTCCGTCGATCCAACCGCCGCGGAATCCCGCGATCGCTCCGAGGACGGTGCCGAGGACCGCCGGGAGCGCTGCGCCGAGGAAGCCCACGAGGAGATCGACCCGCGACGCGAAGATCAGCCGCGAGAGCACATCGCGGCCGAGCTCGTCCGTTCCGAGCACGTGCGCCCAGCTCGGCGATGCGAGCGCGTCGACGATGTCCTGCTCGAGCGGGTCGTACGGAGCGATGACGGGGGCGAAGAGGGCGGCGAGCACGTAGACGGCCACGATCGCGGTTCCCACCCAGACGCGTCGCGGCATCCGCCTGCGCTCGACGCCGACGATCGCGTGGCTCGGCGTCGCGGCGGCCGCGATGGCGGTGGCGGATTCGACGCTCATGATTCGACCTCCAGGCGAGGGTCGGCGATCGACGTCACGATGTCTGCGATCAGGAAGACGAGCACGACGACGACGGCGAACAGCAGGGTGTATCCCTGGATCGTGGGAACGTCGCGCTGCCGGGCGGCCAGCACGATGCCCTGGCCGATACCCGGCAGCGCGAACGTCGTCTCGATCACGACCGCGCCGAACAGCAGGTAGCCGATGTTCAGCGCGAGGATCGAGACGGTGGGCGGCGCCGCATTCCGGAGGACGAACTTCGACATGATGCGGGATCGGCCGACGCCGAACGACTTGGCGGTGGTCACGTGCTCGGCGCCCAGCACCGAGATGATGCTCGCCCGGAGGCTTCGCACCTGCAGCGGCGCGATCGAGAGCGCGAGCGTGAGCGCCGGCAGCACGATCGATCGCAGATGCTCCGCCGGCGTCTCGCCGAAGCCCCCCACCGGGAACCAGCCGGTCGGCAGGGCGACGGTGAGGATGAGGATGATGCCGACCCAGAACGACGGCATCGCGAGTGCGAGCAGTCCGAATCCGCGGGTCGCGTGATCGAACGCCCGATCGGGTCGACGTGCCGAGGCGATCGCGAGCGGAACGGAGATCGCGAGGGAGGCCAGCGCACCGAATCCGAGGAGCCAGATCGTCACGGGGAGGCGTTCGGCGATGATGCTCGTCACGGGCTCCTTCGACTTGAAGGAGTATCCGAGGTTGCCCGTGAGCACGTCGCCGACGTATCGGAAGTACTGCACGATCGCGGGATCGTCGAGCCCGAGCCGATCCCGCACGAGCTGCAGTTCCGCCTCGGAGGCGCGCAGGCCGACGATCAGGCGCGCCGGATCCCCCGGGGTGATCTTGAGGATCAGGAACACCAGCAGCACGATGCCGAGCAGGAGCGGGATCGCGAGCGCCAATCGCTTGGCGATGAAGAGATAGCGACCCACTCGCTACTCGCCGACCTTGATCGTGTCCCAGTAGTACATGCCCCAAGGTGCGGCGGCGAACCCCGAGACTCGATCGCTCACGGCGTGCAGCACCTGGAACTCGGACAGGCTGATCGCCTGGGCGTTCTCGAGCGCCTCGTCCTGCACGGTCTCGACGATCCGCTGCTTCTCTTCGGGCGACTCGGTCGCCGCGTACTCGAAGAACTGCTGCTGGACGGTGTCGGTCTCGAACCCGGTGAACAGCCACGAGGTGCCGGTGATCCAGCCGAGCGGATCCGAGACGTCGGGCGAGACCGCGCCGTACGACCACAGCACCATGTCGGCGTCGAGGCCGTAGGCACGACTCAGGAACGCTCCCGTCTCCAGTCCCGACAGGGTGACGTCGATGCCGAGTTCGGCCAGGTTCGCCTTGATGACCTGCCCGACGAGGAGGTCCGTCGTGTTGGCGGCGTCGAAGATCAACTCGAGGGAGTCGGCCCCGGGGTTCTCGGAGTCCTCGAGCAGCTCTTTCGCCCGCTCGAGGTCGAAGGAGAACGGAGGCTCGCTCGGCGGCGCCCAGTTCGCGAGGTTCGGCGGGATGATTCCGCGGGGCTCGGATCCGTATCCCTTGAAGGCGCCTTCGGTGATCGAGTCGTAGTCGATCGCGGAGGCGATGGCCTTTCGCAACCGGGGGTCGTCGAGTGGCGCTCGTGTCGTGTTGAAGCTCAGGTGCTCGACCTGGCCGACCGGAAGCGCGATGAGCGACTCGCCGTACTGCTTGGCATCGCTCGGCCCGACGTACTCCGAGATGTCGACCTGACCGGCTTGGAACTGCGCTCCCCGCTCGGTGGCGTCGGGGACGACGTCGATGACGACCTGATCGAGGTACGGCCGACCGGATTGGTAGTAGTTCGGGTTCTTCTCGAGCGTGATCTGCCCGCCCGGCGACCAGTCGGCGACGACGAACGCCCCGGCGGCCACCGGATTCGCGAAGTACTCGTCTTTCGCCTTCCCCCCGAAATCCGTCGGGAAGATCGCCGACGACGACCACGTCATCAGCACCGGCAGCGTCGTGTCGGGCTGCGAGAGCTCGAAGACCACGGTGCGGTCGTCGGGCGTCGTGACGCCCGTGATCTTCGCGTAGAGGCCGCCGTAGTTGGACCCCTCCGCCCAGACACCGGCCGAGAACGCCACGTCCGCAGAGGTGAGCGGGGTGCCGTCGCTGAACAGGGTGTCGTCCTGCAGCACGAAGGTCCAGGTCATCGCCGCAGGGTCGTAGGTCCATTCCTTCGCAAGACCTGCCTCGACGGCACTGCCGTCGGCGTTGGAGCGCAGCAACGGCTCGAGCACGCCCTGCAAGGTCTGGTAGGTGGAGTAGGCCGCGGCTTGATCGGGGTCCCAGCCGTCGAACGACTCCGAGCGGGCGACGTGGAGCGTGCCGTCGGCGTCGACCGGGTCCGCCGGTCCGCCTCCTGGGCTGCACGCCGCCAGTGCGGCGGCCATGAGTGCGGCCGTCAGCGCCGACAACGCCTTCGTCGCCGACGGCGCCTTCGTCATGGAGGGGGCCATGATGACTCCTGTCTCCGATGACCGCATCGTCACCGGAACGAAATTGGATGATATCCAAACATCATGAACACGATGCGTCCGGTTGTCAACACGGCGGCCTTGCGGTCCGCGGGGTCAGCCGTCCTCCGGATCCCCCGGAAGGTCATGCGTCGCGCAGTGGATTCCGCCGCCGCCGGATGCGATCGTGTCGATCCGCAGCGGCACGATCTCGCGGTCGGGGAACTGGTCCTGCAGGACGTCCTGGGCGCGACGGTCGGCCTTCCGATCGCCGAACTCGGGCACGAACACGGCCCCGTTGGCGATGTAGAAGTTGACGTACGACGCGAGGAACTCGTCGCCGCTCCCCCTGATCTTCGAGAAGTCGGGTTGCGGGAGCTCGACGACCTCGATCGTTCGGCCAGTGGCATCCGTCGCCTGACCGAGGACCGAACTCGCCTGGTCGCTCGAACGCGACCACACATCGTCGGGCGCCCCCGGCCCGGGAACGTCGAGCAGCACGACGCCCGGCGCGACGAAGCGCACGAGGGAATCGATGTGGGCGTCGGTGATGTCTTCGTCGTAGACGCCGTCGAACCAGATGACCTTCTTCATGCCGAGCAGCCTCATGAGGCGCTGCTCGATCTCGTCGCGCGAGAGCCCCGGATTGCGGTTGTCGTTGACGATCGAGCTCTCGGTGAGGAGCAGGGTTCCGAGCCCGTCGGTCTCGAGCGATCCGCCCTCGGCGACGAGATCCGCCTGCACCCTCGGGATCTCGAACTCGCGGAGCACCGCCGCGGCGACGCCGGCGTCGTTCGGATGCTCCTGCTTGCCGCCCCAGCCGTTGAAGTTGAAATCGATCCCCTCGAGGCCGCCGGCGCCTTCGACGAACACCGGCACGGTATCGCGCGCCCAGAGGTCATCGACGGGCACGGTCACGACCTCCACGCCCGACCCGCTCTCGTACGCCGCATCCTCTTCGTCACCGGGTGATGCCAGCAGCACGACCGGCTCGAACTCGGCGATCGTGCGGGCGAGCTTCGCGATGTCGTCGCGCACGTACTGCAGGTCCTCACCCCAGATCAGCGCCGTCGGCCACGACATCACCGTCAGCTCGTGGCTCTCCCACTCCGCTCCGAGCCGTCGCATCATGCTCGCCTCCCCCTCGTCATCGAACCCGTTCGAGCGATCAGTGCCGGGCGCACCGCCGGGCGCACCGCCGGGAGCGCATCCCGCGGCGCCGAGGCCGACCAGGCCGAATCCGGCAGCTGCGAGCATGTTTCTGCGCGTGAACAGGAATTCGGTCACCCTGCACCTCCGATTATCTTGGATTCAATCCAATATAAGCGATGAGGCTGAGCGTTCGATCAGCCCGTGACGGTGGCGCGCTCGAGGTACGTCGTGATGGCGTCGCGGTTCTTCGCGAGGCATCCGATGCGCTGATCGAGTTGGGCGCGGCGCTCGGCGAGCGTCTCGGCGAGCTGGCGCTGGATGATCGGCGCCTCGACGAACGAGGTGCTCGCGAGGCACGGCAGCATGTCCCGGATCACCGCGGTCGGGATGCCGGCCTCGATGAGGCCGCGCACCTGGTTCACCCGCTCGACCGCCGCTTCCGCGTAGTCGCGGTAGCCGTTGTGCTCGCGCGTCGAACTCACGAGTC
This sequence comes from Agromyces sp. NPDC056389, assembly GCF_042262385.1. Classification (NCBI taxonomy): domain Bacteria; kingdom Bacillati; phylum Actinomycetota; class Actinomycetes; order Micrococcales; family Microbacteriaceae; genus Agromyces; species Agromyces sp. NPDC056389. The sequence goes on along the minus strand of NZ_JBHJPN010000003.1, from coordinate 34,412 downwards.
CCTGTTCCTCGTAGTACCGCAGCAGGCGAGTGGGCACGCCCGTTCGGGCGGAGAGTTCACCGATGCGCATACGAGCTCCTGACCGATCACGAGAGGGCGACTTGACCTTCACATTAGTGTCAAGGTTCGAGACTGTCGACATGGCTTCACCGATCACCGACTCCCTCACCCTGACGAGACCCGCGACGACGGGCCGACGCGGCCGCACCCGCCTGCCGCTCAACGGCCTCCTCGCCCTCGCCGCCGTCGTCTTCACGGGCGTCGTCACCGAGATCCTCCCGGCCGGCCTGCTCCCGCAGATGAGCGCCGACCTCGGGGCATCCGAATCGCAGATCGGCCAACTCGTCGCGATCTACGCCGTCACGACCGCGATCACCGCGATCCCGCTCACTGCCGTCACCCGCAGCCTGCCGCGGAAGCCCCTCCTCGTCGCGCTCGTCATCGGCTTCGCGCTCGTCAACGGAGTCACGGCGATCGCCGACTCGTACACGGTGATCCTCATCGCACGCATGGCTGGCGGCATGCTCGCCGGCTTGCTCTGGGCGATGGCCGCCGGCTACGCGATGCGGACCGTCGAGCCCGAGCACTCGGGTCGCGCCCTGTCGATCGCCATGGTCGGCACGCCGCTCGCCTTCGCCTTCGGACTGCCGATCGCGACGACGCTCGGCGCGGCGATCGGCTGGCGCGCCGCGTTCGGCGTCATCGCCGTCGTCGGGGTCGGGCTCGCGATCTGGGCCGCCGCAGCGCTCCCCTCGTTCCCGGGCGAGCGCTCGGGTCAGCGGCCCGGCCTGTCGTCGGTGCTGCGGATGCCGGGACTCGTCGCCGTGCTCGCCACCACCGCGCTGTTCGTGCTCGCCCACAACATCGCGTACACCTACATCGCTCCGATCACGGTCGCCTCGGGCATCGACCGGCACCTCGACCTGGCACTGCTCGTCTTCGGCGTGCCGGCCGTCATCGGGGTGATCGGCGCCGGCGCCCTCGTCGATCGCCGCATGCGCTCGATGGTGCTCGTCGCGACGGCACTGCTCGGACTCGCGATGATCGCCATCGGCCTCTTCGCCGCGCAGCCGGCCATGGTCTACGCCGCCCTCGCCGTCTGGGGCATCGCCTACGGCAGCGCCCCGACCCTGCTGCAGGCCGCCCCGGCCCGCATCGCCGGCGACGCAGCGGATGTCGCGCAGTCGATGGTCGTCGCGACGTGGAACGGATCGATCGCGGCGGGCGCGTTCTTCGGCGGCATCGCGCTCGACACGATGGGCGTCGACGTGCTGCCGTGGCTCGCGCTCGGCCTGCTCGCGGTCGCAGCCTTCATCGCCGCGACGGTGCGCCCGGCCTTCGCCCCCGCCGCCACCTCCGCCGGGGAACGCACGCGGGCATCGGGCCGCTGACTCAGCCTCGTGCGCGCCGGGCTTCGGGATGCCAGCTGAAGAACAGTGCGGCAGCCAGCAGGCAGGTGATAGACCAGCGAGAGCGGAATGAGCGAGAGGCAGAACAGCAGGCCGTCGGCCGTGAACAGGCCCATTGCGGCTTGCCCCGTGCCCGGCAGGCGTGCACCGAATTCCTGCGGCACGAGCACCAGGTTCGCGATCACGACCGGAGCGGCGCCGAGCACCAGGGCCGCCGGTGCCCAGAGCCACGGCGATCCGAGCCGCGGGCGTGCGGCTCGCTCCGGAGAGCCGCGCGTGCGGGCCAGGAAGAGGATCAGCGCGGCGAGCGACGGACCCGACGTCGCGATGCCGAAGATCCAGAGCGCAGCGCCCTCGCGCACGTTCCCGCCCTGCCAGGAGAGCAGGAGCCACAGCGACCCGCTGATGAGCGTCGTGATGAGCGCGAACAGGAGCAGCTCGGTGCGAACCCGGGTGAGCTTCGGCGTCGTGGTGGTCACGCGCTCACCCTGCCGACCGCACCGGGTGGCCGCTATCGTGCGAACCCCCGTATCGCCGAGCGCCACGTTCTCCGGACGCCGCGTCGCAGCCGAGGCACCGGTGAACGCGAAGGCGTACCGAGGCTCCCTACCAGCCTCGATACGCCTCCGCGACCAATCCGGTCAGCCGATCATCGACTCACCAGAGGATCAGCGGCACCGTGAACGACTGCGAGTCGGCGTAGCCCTCGCCGCCGTCGAACACCGCGCGCACGAGATGCAACCCGCGCGAGAGCTTCGGCAGCTTCACGTCGATGCGCCCCGTGTCGCGGGCCTCGAGCTCGGCCTCGGCGATGAGGGTGCCGCCGTCGTAGACGCGCACGTCGCCGACCGGCGCACTGCCGTCGAGTGCGAACACCTTGCCCACGAGCTTCACCGCGGAGCCGGCCTTCGCGAGGAGCTTGTTCGGCGCAGCGACCGTGAACGTCGTGACAGCCGGGGGCGCCTGCTCGTCGACGAGTACGGCGACGCTGCGCGCCGGCACGGTGACCGAACCGGTCGAGGCGTCCCACGTGGTCGTCTTCACGACGGCGTCGGAGCCGTTCGCCTGCGCCTCGGCGAGCGCGAAGTCCCGCCCGGCGAGGCCGGCGACCGTCTCGGTCACCGGCTCCGGCGAGGCGTTGAAGACGACGAGCGCACCGTCGAGGTCGGGGTCGACGTCGTCGCCCACGAGGTCGTCGATCTGCATCGCGATCACGCCCGGCGTCGCCTCGGTGCCGCTGTTCGGGAACGACACCTTCTCGTCGATGAGCGCGGCGGAGCCGAGCTGCAGCAGGTCGACCGTCGAACGTACTCGCAGCAGGTCGAGAGCGGATGCCTCGGCCGCGGCGATGTCGGCAGCGGCCGGCTTGAGCGCCGGGTCCGCGAGGAGCGGTGCCATGGCCGCCCACTTGCCGCCGTTGTCGGCCTCGCCCGGCAGGCCCGAGCCGAAGGTCGACTCCTGGCCGGTCCAGTCGATGCGGTTGAACCAGTCGCCCGAGTTGTAGCTGTTGCGATCGAGCGACTTCGAGCGCAGCAGCTCGGTGCCGGCGTGCCAGAACGAGGGCGACTGCGACAGCGTCACGGTCGCGAGCTCGAGGGTGTTCATGCGCACCCGGTCGGCCATCGACGTGTCGGTCGGGAGCTTGAACACCGAGAGGTCGTAGAGCGTCTCGTTGTCGTGGGCGTCGACGTAGTTGATCACCTCGTCGGGCTGATCGGCGTAGCCGGCGGGCGCACCCCGGTAGTCGAGCGCGTCGCCGCGCACGACCTGCCCCGAGGCATCCGTCAGCTCGTAGCCGCGGAGGTTGCCCGCGAGGCCGAGCTTGACCAGGTCGGCCTGGTGACCGAGGTCGGCGAGCTGGTCGGCCTGCGACGGCGTGCCCGGCTGACCGTTGGGGTCGGTGCCGAGCCCGGTGCCGAAGCCCTGCTGGAACGTCGAGGCGCCGTCGACCGGGCTGCCGCCGTGCACGGCGTCGCGCAGCCGGTCGTTGAACGTGCCGATGCCGGTGCCGCCGAGCTGGCCCTGCGTCGCCTGCTCGAAGAGCGTGTTGTTCGCGACCTCGCCGAAGTTCCAGCCCTCGCCGTAGAGGTAGACGGATGCCCCGTCGACGCCGTCCTCCTCGATGGTGAGCTCGTCGAGTGCTGCGCGCACCGCGAGCATGTTCGCCTTCGAGTGATGGCCCATGAGGTCGAAGCGGAAGCCGTCGACCTTGTACTCCCTCGCCCAGAGCACGACGGAGTCGACCATCAGCTTCTGCGCCACGTCGTGCTCGGTCGCCACGTTCTGGCAGCACGTCGAGGTCTCGACGTTTCCGGCGGCGTTCAGGCGCTGGTAGTAGCCGGGCACGATCCTGTCGAGCACCGACTTGCCGCCCTGGCCGGCCTCCGCCGTGTGGTTGTAGACCTCGTCGAGCACGACCTGCAGGCCCGTGGCGTGCAGCGCGCCGACCATCTCGCGGAACTCGGCGACGCGGGCCCCGCCGTCGGGGTCGACGGCGTACGAGCCCTCGGGCGCCTGGAAGTGGAACGGGTCGTAGCCCCAGTTGAAGCCGTCGAGGTCGCGGGTCGCATCGATGCACGCCTGCTGCTCGGGCGACGCCGGACCGAACGACGCGAGATCGCACGCCGGCACGGCCTGCTGGTCCCGCTGCTCCTCGATCGTGGCGATGTCGAACGTCGGCAGCAGGTGCACGGTGTTGATGCCGGCCTCGGCGAGTTGCTTCAGCTGCTGCGTGCCCGCCGAGTCGCGAGTGAAGGCACGGTAGGTGCCGCGCTCCTCCGCTGGAACGGTCTCGTCGCCGATCGAGAAGTCGCGCACGTGCAGTTCGTAGATCGCACGGTCGACCGGTCGCTCGACGGCCGGGGCCTCGGTCTTCTCCCACTGCTTGGGACGCAGCTTCTCGTCGTCGAGGTCGACGACGACCGAGCGCACCGAGTTCGTGGTGAGCGCGACCGAGTACGGGTCGGTGACCGAGTTCGTCTCGATCGCGCCGGTCGACGGCGCGTACACCGTGACCGACCAGCGGTACTCGGCGCCGGCCGCGAGCCGCTTGCCGTCGGCACCGTCGGCGCCGGTGACCGACCAGATGCCGCTCTCCGCGTCGAAGACGGCGGGCGTCGTGACGGGTTCGCCGGCCTCACCGGTCGGGAAGACCTCGAGCGCGACACCCTGCGCGGTCGGCGCCCACAGTGCGAGCGTCGGTCTGTTGCGCTTCCAGCTCACACCGAGCGCTTCGGATGCCACCGCGTCGCCGTAGAGCGCATCGAGCACGCCGGGCAGCTGCACGCCGGTGAATGCCGACAGCTCGCCATCGGTCGACTGGGCGACCGCGAGCTGCTCGGTGAGCAGCGCCTGAACCTCGCCGCGGTCGAGTCCGACCGGACGCAGCGCGAGGAAGCCCTCGAGCGCCGGGAACGCGGCGAGCTGGTCGTCGTCGAGCCCGTCCGGGTCGAGCTCGAGCACGACCGGGTCGCCGCCGCCCGTGACCGCGCCGTCGGTCACCGCGAGCGCGGCGTCGGCCGAGTGCTCGAGGGTCCACGAGGCATCCGTCGCCTCGGCGCCGCCGAGCAGTGCGGCCGGCCACGCGAGCGTGTCCGCGTCCACCCAGTGCGCGCGCGCCTCACCGGTGCCGGCGAGCGGCGGGTCGGTGACGACGATCTCGAGCACGTGCGTGGCGAGCGTGTAGCGGAACTCGACGAGCTTGCCGGCGGTCGCGGTGAACGAATAGTTCGCCCCGCCGGGTGCGCCGCCGACGCCGTAGTTCTCGTCCCAGCCCTGGCCGTGCGCGACCTTCGTCTCGTAGGCGCCGTCGGGGATCGACGAGGTCGACCAGGTGAAGACGCCGTCCTTGTCGCCGTCCTGCATGAGGGTCGCGAGGCACTCGGGCTGCCAGTCGCCGGGGCATCCGACCTTCGACTGGAAGCTGCCGGGCAGCGTCACGACGGGGCCCTCGGCGGTCGACGAGAACACGTGGGTGTTCGGGTTCCAGAAGAAGGTGATCGGCCCGCCCGGGTGCGAGTAGGTGACGTTGCCGCCGTTCAGCTCGCCGTTCGCACCGTAGTTGACGTCCCAGCTGCCGTTGATCGCGACCTTGTATTCGTAGTCGCCGGCGGCCACGTCGAAGGTGCCCGAGTAGATGCCGTCGGCGCGCTTCGTGAGCTTCGCGACCTCGCAACCGGGAGCCCAGTCGCCCGCGCAGCCCATCTCGGAGTTGTGGGAGCCGGGCACCGTCACGAGGTCGATCGGCTGCTCGGGCTCCTCCTCTTCGACGAGGTTCACGGCGTTGCCGACGCTCGCGTAGGTGCTCGCCGCCGCTCGGTTGCCGGCGGCATCCGTCGAGATCGCGCGGTACTCGAGGAGCGTGCCCTTCTCGAGGCCCGCCGTGTCGTGGAAGACGCGGGGGCTCGTGTCCTCGGCGGTGCCGAGCGCGTGCCAGGCGTCGTCGCCCGTGGCACCGGCGACCCGCCACGCGAAGCTCGTCTCCTGCCAGGTGGCGTCATCGACGTCGGCGACGACCGGGGTGATGCCCGTCACGCCCGCGCCGGCGACCGGCGTCGCGACGGTGATGGCGGATGCCGCGTCGGGAGCACTCACCGTGCGGTCGGCCTTCCAGACGACCGCGCCGAGCGGCGGCACGCTGATCGAGGCGACGCCGTCGGCGTTCGCGGTGACGGGCGAGCCGTCGCCCGAGAGCACCGTGAACACGCCGTCCTCCGTGAGGGTCGGCACTCCGACGGTGCGCGCCTCGTTCGCGTTGTTCGCGGCGACGAGGTACTCGACCTGCTCGGCGCGGTCGACGCGGCTGAAGGCGTAGACGCCCGCGCCGTTGTCGACGTAGCGCTCGATCTGCGCACCCGTCGCGAGCGCGGGGTGGGCGGAGCGGAGTGCGGCGAGCTCGGAGATGTGCGCGTAGAGCGGGGCATCCGTGCCGAAGCGGTCGACGCTGCCGGCGGTCTCGCCCGTGACGAGCGGCTGGTTCTGGTACTCGGCCACCTGGCTCGCGAAGAGCGTCTGCCGGGCGTCCTTGTCGCCGCCCGTGCCCGCGAAGCCCTGCTCGTCGCCGTAGTAGACGACCGGCTGGCCGCGCGTGAGGAAGAGCAGCTCGTGCGCGAGCTCGTCACGTGCGAGCGGGGCGTCCGTCGACTGCAGGAAATAGCCGATGCGGCCCATGTCGTGGTTGCCGAGGAAGGTCGGCAGCGCCGTCGCCGACGAGTCGGGCGTCGTGTAGTAGTCGTCGCCGGCGAAGAGCGACTGCAGGTTCTTCGCCGAGTTGCCGGCCGCGAAGCTCGTCGCCTGCGACTGGAACGTGAAGTCGAGCACCGAGTTCATGTCGGTCTTGCGCACGTAGGGGCTGAGCTTCACCGGGTCGGCGTCGTAGACCTCGCCGAACATGAAGAAGTCGGGCTTGCCCGCGGCGTGGGCGTAGTCGAGCACCTCGGTCGACCACTGCTCCCAGAACTCGAAGTTGACGTGCTTCGCGGTGTCGATGCGGAAGCCGTCGATGCCGAGGTCGACCCACTGCTCGTAGACGTCGACGAAGCCGTTCACGACGGTCGGGTGCTCGGTCATGAGGTCGTCGAGGCCCGAGAAGTCGCCGTAGGTGACCGACTCCCCCTCCCACGTCGAGTCGCCGCGGTTGTGGTACAGCGTGGGGTCGTTGAGCCACGCCGGGACCTTGAGGTCGGCATCGTCGGCCGTGAGGCTCGGCGTGTACGGGAAGCTCGTCGCGGCGTCGAGTGCCGGGAAGTCGGCGCCCGTGTCGGCGTCGGCGAAGTCGGCCGGATCGAAGGCCGCGCCGTCCGCGGCGAGGTACGGCGACGTGGCCTGGTCGATGTACGAGTACTGCCCCTCCTCGTAGTCGATGACGTCGGCCGTGTGGTTCGTGATGATGTCGAAGTAGACCTTGATGCCCTTGTCGTGGGCCTCGGCGATGAGCGCCTCGAGCTCGGCGTTCGTGCCGAGGTGCGGATCGATCTGGGTGAAGTCGGTGATCCAGTAGCCGTGGTAGCCGGCGCTCGCGTTCGCGCCCTCGCCCTGCACGGGTCGGTTCTTGAAGCTCGGCGTCAGCCAGATCGCGGTCGTGCCGAGCCCGTCGATGTAGTCGAGCTGCTGGCGAAGGCCTTCGAGGTCGCCGCCGTTGTAGAAGCCCTTGTCGGTCGGGTCGTAGCCCGTCGTGAGGCGGTCGCCGTCGAGGCCGCCCGCATCGTTCGACGGGTCGCCGTTGGCGAAGCGGTCGGTCATGACGAAGTAGAACACCTCGTCGCTGCCGGGCTGCCGCACGGGCGCGGCGACGAGGTCGGCATCGGATGCCTCGTCGTAGGCGCCGCGCAGCGTCGCCCCGGTCGCCTCGAGCCCGACCTTCTTCAGGTTGTCGTCGAACACGACGCGCACCGCGGTGTCGCCGGCGACGGTCAGCGGGATGTTGTCGCCGCCGCCGTTCAACCCGTAGGCCTCGTCCCAGCCGTCGTTCACGGCGACCTTGTACTCCCACGTGCCGGCGGGGATCGTGAAGTCCGCCGCGAAGACACCGGGGGTGCCGGTGGCGGTCAACTCGGTCTCGGCGCACTCGGGCGCCCAGTCGGCCGCGCACCCGAGCTCGCTCTGCAGCGAGCCGACGAGGGCGAAGGTGCGCGGCTCCTCGGCCGCGGCAGCGAGACCGGGGGCCACGACGAGCGCGGATGCCGCGAGCCCTCCTGCGACCACGAGGGCGAACCAGCTGCGAGCATGTGCGCGTTGCGTCATCCTTGACTCCCGAACTCCCGGCACGACGACGTGCCTCCGACCACTGGCGGCGACGCTAGCAGCGGAACGGGAGTTAATGCAAGCGTTTGCAATCCCTCGATGCCGAATTGACGGGTGACTCGTCACGGTCGCCGCGTGCTTGATGCAAACGCTGTCACATCAGGCGGGAGAAGGTCACCTCGCGGAAGCGGTCGTTGCGGAGTCGCTCCGCCTGCTGCCGCAGCTCGTGGAGCTCGGCGAGGGACTCGGGGCTGCGGCGCCGGTCGGACTCGCTGCTCCACGCGACGAGGGCGAGGCCGACGCGGCGCGAGAGCCGGCCGAAGAGGCTCGTGCGCCCGGCCGGGCGGACGAGCGGGGAAGCCGGGGTGAAGGCCGCGCTGTTCATGATGACTCCTGAGTGGTATTCGAGGGCCCTGTTCCGGGCCTGCTTCCGTTCTACGGCGAAGCGCGATCGCGTTCATCGGCGACGACTACCGAGATCGCCGCGCGGCACTACCGAGATCGGTCGCGACGACTACCGACGACCAGGTGCCGACGGCCGGACGCCGACGGCCGGCGGACGACGGCCGGCGTCGTCACGCGAGGCGGTCGAGCACCTCGGGCGCGAGCCGCGCCGCATCCTGCCGAGTCGGCACTCCGAGCTTGGCGAGCACGGCCGCGACGTGGGTGTCGACCGTGCGCACCGACAGCACCAGTCGATCGGCGATCTGCGCGTTCGTGAGCCCGTCGGCCACGAGCCGCAGCACGTCGAGCTGCCGCTCGGTGAGGCCCTCCGGGTTGTTCCGCGTCGGCTGCCGCGGGCCGCGCGGAATCGACCGCGCACCCCGGTCGCGCAGGGCCGCGCGCACACGTCGGGCGAGCGGATCGGCGCCGAGGCCGTCGAGGATCGCGAGCGCTGCGAGCAGGTCGCCGATGTCGGGGCTCTCCGCCAGTGCGGCCGCCTCGTGGTACGGGCACCCGCGCTCCCGCCAGAGGTCGGCAGCGCGCCGCCAGTCGCCCCGTGCCTGCGCCGCGAACGGGTGCTCGGAGTCCGGCACGTCGACCTCCTCGCCGGCACGCCGGAGGAGCCACGCGAGTTCGGCCTGCAGGTTCCGATCCGCCCAGCGCACGGCCTCGTCGAAGGCCGGGCGCGCGATCGCCCGCACCTGGTCGAGATCACCGCGGAGCAACGCCGCCTCGGCCCGCGCCGCCGCCACCGGCCCGGTGCGCTGCAGCTCGCCGAGCCGTTCGGCGATGGCCCTCGCTTCCGCGAGCACGGCTGCGCCCGAGTCGTGATCGCCACGCCGCGACTGCACCGTGCCGATCACGATGAGGGCCACGCACTGCGCCTGCGGCAGCACTTCCGAGACCCCGTCGACCGCGGAGAGCGCCTCCTCCCACTCCGCTCGCGCGAGGTGCAGCCGGCCGCGTTCGACCTGCTGGTACGTCCAGAGCCCGAGCACCTCGGTGCGTTCGGAGAACGCCATCGCCGGTTCGAGATGGCGTTCGGCGAGGTCGAGGCGGTACTGGTCGAGCAGGCTCCAGACCAGGTTGACGTGCGCCCGGGCTGCGTCGTCCATGAATCCCGCGGCTGCGGCGATGTCGGCCGCCTCGAGCAGCTCCCGCATGCCCTCGTCGTCGTCCTCGAACAGGTGGGCGGTCCCGAGGTTGTTGAGCGCATGCGAGAGCGCCCGCTGCTCCCCCGACTCCCGCGCCAGGGCGACCGCACGCGTCGCCAGCTCGATCGTGCGGGGCAGGTCATGGGCGAGCATGGCGAGCTGGGCCTCGTTGCTGAGGGCGAGGGCGAGCAGACCGCGGTCGCGCGAGTCGGCGAGCACGGCGGATGCCTCGGCCGCCGCCCGCTCGGCACCCGGGCGGTTGCCTGCGATCCACTCGAACCTCGACAACCAGCGCAGGCTCGCCCCGAGGGCGTCGACGACGCCGATCTCCCGACGGAGCGCGATGACCTCGAGCTCCGCGGCGACCGCCTGCGGCTCGTCGCCGAGCAGGTAGGCCTCGATCGCGTACTCCTCGATCAGGTCGGCGCGCGTGGCGGTGTCGTAGCGCTCGCCGTGCGCGAGGGCCGCGCGGAAGTGAGCGGCCGCCTGCCGGTGCGCACTGCTCACCGCGGCATCGCGGGCCGCCGTCGGCGCCCACTCCACGACCGCGTCCACGTCGCCGGCCTCGATCGCATGCGACACGATGCGGCCGGGGTCGGCACCGACCTCGAGGAGCATCTCGAGCACGCGCGCGTTCAACTCGATGCGGCGGGAGGCCGGCAGGGCGTCGACGATCGCACGTCGTGTGAGTTCGTGCCGGAACTGCACGCCGTCGGGCCGCACGGTGAGGAGTCCGCCCTCTTCGGCGACGGCGAGCGCGCTCGACCCCTCGGGCACGAGCCGTGCGAGTTCGTCGGCGCCGACGGCCGACGGCACGACCGCGAGCTGCTCGACCCGGCCCTGCGTGAGGGCGTCGAGGCGGTGGAGGCGTGCGGTGACGGCGTCGACGACGGTGCGAGGCACCTGCGCGGCATCCGCCGACGTCACGAGCTCGCTCACGAAGTACGGGTTCCCTCGGCTCAGCGTGTACACCCGAACAGGATCGGCACCGCGTTCGCTCGCGAGCGCACCCACCGCGGCCGACGACAGCGGCTGGAGCGCGAGGTGCCGCACGCCGCTCGGGAGTTCGCCGAGCAGCCTGCCGAGCGGGTGCTCCCGGTCGAGCTCGTCGTCGCGATAGGTGAGCACGAGCACGGCGGGCAGCGGCTCGATGCGGCGCGCGATGAAGCGCAGCGCGTCGAGCGTGGCCTCGTCCGACCAGTGCGCGTCCTCGATGACGAGCACCGTGGCGGGTGCCGACGACAGCTCCTCGTGCAGCGCCGCGAACACCTCTTCCCGCTCGCCCGCACGGAGGGCTCCACCGAGGCGCGGGCCCACCTGCGGGATCAGGTCGCGCAGCGGCCCGAGCGTGCGGGGCGTGGAGAGCGCGTCGCACGCGCCGACGAGCACCCGACTGCCGCCCGGCGGCTGCTCGCGCAGTGCGTTCACGAGGCTCGACTTGCCGATGCCCGCCTCGCCGTGCACGAGCACCACCCCGCCACGACCTCCGGCGGCCGCCCGCGCGGCGTCGCCGAGCTCGGCGAGTTCAGCCTCGCGTTCGAGGAGCCTCATAGTGCGATGGTGCTCGCTCGGATCGACGAGCGCAACGCACCGCGGGGATCAGGCGCCGATCAGAGACCCGAGTAGGCGTGCAGGCCCTTGAAGAAGAGGTTCACGACGGTGAAGTTGAAGAGCACCGTCGAGAAGCCGATGATGGCGAGCCATGCCGAGCGCGAGCCCCGCCAGCCGCGCGTGGCACGAGCGTGGATGTAGCCGGCGTAGACCACCCAGATGATGAAGGTCCACACCTCCTTGGTGTCCCAGCCCCAGTAGCGGCCCCAGGCCTTCTCGGCCCAGACGGAGCCCGCCATGAGGGTGAAGGTCCACATGATGAAGCCGATGATGTTGATGCGGTACGCGAGGTTCTCGAGCGTGACCGAATCGGGCAGCGTCGCGAGGAACGTGAGCTTCGCCGCCTTCGCCGTCGCCGCGATCGACTCGCGGCGCGCCTGCATGAGCTGCACGACCGAGAGCGCGAAGCCCAGGGCGAAGAGGCCGACCGACGCGCTCGCCACGAACACGTGGATGACGAGCCACACCGACTGCAGGGCCGGCGGCAGCGGGATCGGGCTGACGTAGAAGTTCAGTGCCGCGACGCCGAGCAGCACGAGCACGAGGCCCGTGATGAAGGTGCCGAGGAACCGCAGGTCGTGCTTCGAGATCACGATCACGATGAGGAAGACCGTGGTGATGATGAGCGTGCCCGTGAGTGCGAACTCGTACATGTTCGCCCACGGCACCCGGCCTGCGGCGAGACCGCGCAGCACCGTCGCCGAGAGGTGCAGGATCCACGCGAGCACCGTCATCGCGACGCCGACGCGCAGTGCCGGCGAGCGGCCGTAGGCGACGGATGCCGCCGGCTTCGCCGCGACCGCCGAGCGCGAACCGGCCCCGGCACCGACCGCGACCGTCTCCTTCGCCTCGACATGGGCCCTGGCATCCGCCGCCGCCGTGGCCGCCGCCGAGCGCTTCGCGAGGTCGATGGAGAACGCGATGAAGGCGATCGCGTACACGACCATGGCCGAGTACACGCAGAGGATGGAGATCTCGTCGAGCGTCAACTGCACTGTTCTACCTTACGTCGAAGACTTCTCGGGGGCATCGGCGGTTTCCGCGGATGCTGGGGGGCCGGCGTGCTTGTCGGCGAACCCGGTCACGGCGTCTTCGAGCCCCGGGTCCTCGCCGCGGGCGAGTGCCGCGTACTCGAGCACGACGCGGCCGTCGGGCTTCGAGACGGCCTTGACCCACATGCGGCGGCGCGGTACGAAGAGCGAGACGAGGAGCCCGCCGAGGATGAGCGCCGCGAAGGCGAGCACCCACATCTGCGTCGGGTCGTGGTGGATGTCGAAGCTCGCGAAGCGCGACACGCTCTGCGCATAGTTGCGACCCTCGGCGGCAGTGGCATCCGTGTCGGCGTCCACGTCGACCGCCGGGGCGGCGCCCGGCGTGACGTCCTCGAAGGTCACCGTGCCGAGGCCGTTCGGCAGCTCGGCCGTTTCGCCGGGCTTCAGCTCGATCGAGTCGACGCCCGTCTTGCCGCCGCTCAGCTGGGTGAGCGTCGACGTGTCGAGCGTGTACACCGAGGTGGGCATGCCGTCGTCGATGCCGAGGTCGCCCTCGTAGACGTTGAGCGTCAGCACCGGCAGGATCAGGTCGGGGTAGCTCGAGGTGTAGGCCCCCGAGGTGAGCTCGGTCTGCGTCGGGTAGAAGAAGCCGACCATGCCGAGCTGCTCCGGCATGCCGTCTGGCACCTTCACGACGCCGATCGAGGTGAGGTTCGCGTCCTGCGGCAGGAACGGCACGGCGTCGGTGAAGACGACCTCGCCGTCGGCGTTCTTCACGGTGATGGTCGGCGCGTAGCCGTTGCCGAGCAGGTACACGTCGGTGCCGTGCGTGTAGAGCGGCTCGTTGACCTTCACCGTGCGGTCCTCGGGCTCGCCGTCCTGGTCCTGCACGGTCACGTGCGCCGTGAAGTCGATGGGCTGGCCGATCGCGTCTTGATTCCGCGTCTCGTACACCGCGTCGAGGTTCTCGAGCGAGAGCCGATAGGGCGTGAGCCGGGTGTCGGTGAAGAAGCGCCCGGGGTTGAAGGAGTCGTAGGCGGCGAGCGTGTTGACGAAGGTCTGCCCCTCGACGATGACGCGCTGACCCGAGAAGCCGAATCCGCCGCCGAAGCCGACCGCCACGAGCACGCCGACGAGCGCGGTGTGGAAGACGAGGTTGCCGGTCTCGCGGAGGTAGCCGCGCTCAGCCGAGACGGATGGCTCGCCGCGCAGTTCGTACTGCTCGACGCGGTAGCCCGCCTGCCGCAGCTGCTTCGCAGCGGAGTCGATCGCGGCGGCCGCGGTCTCCCCTTCGGGCAGGGCGCGCTCGGTGTAGCCCGCGAGGCGCGACAGGCGCACGGGGGTGCGCGGCGGCCGCGCGCGGAGCGCCTCGAAGTGGTGCTTCGTGCGCGGGATGATGCAGCCGATGAGCGAGACGAAGAGCAGCAGGTAGATCGCCGAGAACCACGCCGACGTGTACACGTCGAACATCTGGAAGCCGTCGAGGATCGGTGCGAGCTTCGGGTTGTCGTCGAAGTACTGCGTGACGCCGTTGGGGTCGCTCGAGCGCTGCGGCACGAGCGAGCCGGGCACTGCTGCGATCGCGAGGAGGAGCAGCAGGAGCAGCGCCGTGCGCATGCTCGTGAGCTGTCGCCAGGCGAAGCGCAGCCAGCCGACGAAGCCGAGCTTCGGCTGGTTGATGGGCGTCTCGCCGGGGTCGGCCTCGATCGAGTCGATGTGGTCGGCGGGCCGCGACGGCGCGCCGGGATCAGATTGCGGGGACAAAACCCGTGATCACCGCCTGCAGTTCGTACATCCAGATGGACCAGATGCCCGTCACCATGAGCACGCCGATCACGATGAGCAGCGCACCTCCCGCGATGTTGATCGCGCGGATGTGGCGACGGAGGAAGGCGAGTGAGCCCGTGACCCAGCTGAAGCCGGCGGCCACGAGCAGGAACGGGATGCCGAGGCCCACGCAGTAGGCGAGGCCGAGCAGCACGCCGCGGCCGGCCGAGGCGGAGTCGGCGCTGAGCGCGAGCACGACGGCGAGGGTCGGGCCGATGCAGGGCGTCCAGCCGAGGCCGAACACGATGCCGAGGAGCGGCGCGCCTGCGAGGCCCGTCGCCGGCCGCCACGAGGGCTTGATCGTGCGCTGCATGAACGTGAACTGGCCGATGAAGACGAGCCCCATGAGGATGAGCAGCACCCCGGCGATGCGCACGATCGTGTCGGCGTAGCGCACGAGCCACGACCCGGCGAAGCCCGCGATGAGGTTGAAGCTCACGAAGACGACCGTGAACCCGACGACGAACAGCAGCACGCCGAGCAGCAGCCGCCTGCGGTTCTTCCGCTCCGTCGCGGCGTCGGCCGAGGCATCCGTGAAGCCGCCCAGGTAGCCGAGATAGCCGGGCACGAGCGGCAGCACGCACGGTGAGAGGAACGAGACGAGCCCAGCGGCGATCGCGATCGGCATCGCCGCGAGCAGCTGCCCGTTCAGCACGATCTCGCCCATGCGCTAGGCCTGCTCGGCGAGGAGGTCGTCGATGATCGTCTGCAGGATCGAGGCGTCCTTCAGCTGGCCGAGCACCCGGGCCGCCACCTTGCCGTCCTGGTCGAGCACGATCGTCGTCGGCACCGCGGCGGGCGGCACCTTGCCCGCGAAGGCGAGCTGCGCCTCACCGGTCTCGACGTCGAGCACCGAGGGGTAGCCGATGCCGTAGTCCTTCTCGAACGGAGCGGCCGTGCCGGCCTGGTCGCGCACGTTCACCCCGACGAAGCTCACCTCGTCGGCGTCGACCGCCTCGTGCACCTCCTGCAGGATGGGCGCCTCGGCACGGCAGGGCGCGCAACCCGCGTACCAGAAGTTGACGACCTGCACCTTGCCCGCGTCATCCGCCGAGTCGTACTGCTCGCCCTCGACGGTCTCGCCCGAGAACTCGATGGCGTCGCCGCGCTCGGCGGAGTCGTAGACCGTGATCGTGCCGTCGCCCGCGATGTAGTTCTTGCCGCTGCCCTCGCGGAACTGGTCGGCGAGCGGATCGCTCGTGCACCCGGTCAGCACCAGGGCGGAGGCCAGCGCCACCGCAGTCAGCGACCAACGACCGCGCATCACACTGCTCCTACATCTGTCGCCTGCGCGGCGAGGCCCGCCGCGGGATCGGTGTAGCCCACCTCGACGAACCGCTCGCCGCGTCGCTCGAGCGTCGTGATGCTCGAGAGGGCGCAGCGCCGGCGACGGGGATCGTGCGCGAGGGAGACGCCGGCGAGACGCCGGTGCACCATCCAGATCGGCAGCTGGTGGCTGACGATGACGACGTCGCCGCCGTCGACCGACTGCCAGGCGTCGCCGATGGCGGCGAGCATGCGATCGGCGATCGAGCGGAAGGGCTCGCCCCAGCTCGGCTCCCACGGGTTCACGAGCAACGCCCAGTTGCGGGGGTCGCGGAGCGCGCCGTCGGGGCCGCGCATGCGCTTGCCCTCGAAGCGGTTCTCGGGCTCGATCACGCGATCGTCGAGCGTCGGCTCGAGGCCGAAGGCCGCGGCGATCGGCTCGGCCGACTGCTGCGTGCGCTGCAGCGGCGAGGAGACGAGTGCGCCGACCTGGCGATCACGGGCGACGAGGTCGTCGGCGGCGGCCTGCGCCATGGCGCGGCCGAGGTCGGAGAGGCCGAATCCCGAGAGTCGTCCGTAGAGCACACCCTGGGGGTTGAACACCTCGCCATGGCGCACGAGATGGATCTGATCGGCCGGCACGGCTTCCAGTCTAGAGAGCGGCTTCCTTTGAATCCGCCGAGCGTCGGAACCCCCACGGGTAGGATGGTCGATCGTGAGTACCCGCACCCTCGTCAAGAACCTCGCCGCCCTCCCCGACGGCCCCGTCACCGTGTCCGGATGGGTCGAGACCGTGCGCGATCAGAAGAAGGTGCAGTTCGTCATCCTTCGCGACGAATCGGGTGCCGTGCAGCTCGTGAATCCCGCGACGCGCGAGCTCGAAGAAGGCGCCGATGCCGAGGCATCCGCTCGCCTCGCGACGACCGAGGCCATCTCGGCGCTCGCACACGGCTCGTTCATCACCGTGACCGGTGAGCTGAAGCACGACGAGCGCGTCAAGCTCGGCGGCCTCGAGGTGAAGATCGCCTCGCTCGAGGTCGTCACCGCCGCCAACCCCGAGACGCCGATCGCAGCCGACTCGAGCCTCGACAAGCGCATGGACTGGCGCTTCCTCGACCTGCGCCACCCCAAGCAGGCCCTCATCTTCCGCATCCAGACCACCTTCCTCCACGCGCTCCGCGGCGTGTGGGTCGAGAAGGGCCTCATCGAGATCCAGACCCCGAAGCTCATGGCCTCGGCGTCGGAGTCGCGCGCGGAGCTCTTCGAGGTCGAGTACTTCGAAGGCAAGGCGTACCTCGCGCAGAGCCCCCAGTTCTTCAAGCAGATGGCGCAGGCTGCCGGCTTCGGCGGCGTCTTCGAGGTAGGCCCCGCATTCCGCGCCGACCCCTCGTTCACCTCGCGCCACGCGACCGAGTTCACCTCGGTCGACACCGAGATCAGCTGGATCGACTCGCACGAAGACGTCATGGCCCTGCATGAAGAGCTGATCGTCGCTGGCTTCCAGGCCGTCGTCGACAAGCACGGCGCAGAGATCGCCGAACTCTTCGGCATCGAGCTCGCCGTTCCGACGCGTCCGTTCCCTCGCATCCCGCTCGCCGAGGCGAAGCAGATCGTCGCCGATCGCGGCTACGTCATCCCCCGCGCCGACGACGACATGGACCCCGAGGGCGAGCGCCAGATCTCGGCGTACGTGAAAGAGACGTTCGGCCACGACTTCGTGTTCCTCACCGACTACGCGGCGAGCATCCGGCCGTTCTACCACATGCGCCACGAGGGCGACCCGAGCCTCACGAACTCCTACGACCTCATCTACAACGGCGTCGAGATCTCGACCGGCGCGCAGCGCGAGCACCGCATCGACGTGCTCGTCGAGCAGGCCCGCGACAAGGGCATGGACCCGGAGGAGCTCGAGTTCTACCTCGACTTCTTCCGCTACGGCGTGCCGCCGCACGGCGGCTTCGGCATGGGCCTCGCCCGCGTGCTGATGCTCATGCTGAACGAGCACTCGATCCGCGAGACGACGTACCTGTTCCGCGGCCCGACGCGCCTGCAGCCGTAGCGTCGCTCGTCGCCCCGCGCTCCGGCGCGCGGCACGTCGGCCCGAACCCGTCGTAGGCTCGGAGCATGACCGAGCCCACGCCCATGATCCGCATCGAGGGCGGCCCGTTCCGCATGGGCTCCGAGGAGTTCTACGCCGACGAGACGCCCGTGCACGAGCGCACTGTGGTCTCGTTCGAGCTCGACATGCACCCCGTCACGAACGCGCAGTTCGCCGCATTCGTCGAGGAGACCGGCTACGTCACCGTCGCCGAGCGTCCGCTCGACCCCGCCGACTTCCCCGGTGTCGACCCCGCCGACCTCGTCCCCGGCGGGCTGGTCTTCACGCCGACCGCTGGTCCCGTCGACCTGCGCGAATGGCGGCAGTGGTGGCGCTGGGGGGCCCGCGCGAGCTGGCGGCACCCGTTCGGCCCCGAGCCGTCTCCCTCTCATGGCGCCGTCGTCGACGCTCATGGCGCCGTCGTCGACGCGCTGGCCGACCGCCCGACGCATCCGGTCGTGCAGGTGAGCTTCGAGGATGCCTCCGCCTACGCCGCATGGGCCGGCAAGCGCCTGCCCACCGAGGCCGAGTTCGAGTTCGCCGCCCGCGGCGGGCTCGACGGCGCGCGCTTCGCGTGGGGCGACGAGGAGTTCCCCGACGGGCGGCTCATGGTCAACCGGTGGCAGGGCTCGTTCCCGTACCGCAACACCGGCGCGGAGGGCTGGGCGGGCACCTCGCCCGTCATGACGTTCCCCGAGAACGGCTACGGGCTGTTCGACGTCACCGGCAACGTCTGGGAATGGACCACCGACTTCTACACCGCGCGCCACAACCCTCCGGGCATCGAGGCGGTCGACGCCGAGCGGCGCCCGAACCTGCTCGCCGCGGCATCCGCCGAACCCGGCTCGCGCATCCCCCGCCGCGTGCTGAAGGGCGGCTCGCACCTCTGCTCCCCCGACTACTGCCTGCGCTACCGACCGGCGGCCCGATCCCCGCAAGCGGACGACTCGGCGACGACGCACATCGGCTTCCGCTGCGCCCGCGACGCCTGAACGGGCTCGGTCCTCAACTGCTCGGCGGTGAGACCGGCGCGCGAACCGCCTCGTCGAGCGTCGGATACACCCGCGCCTGGGCCTCGAGGCCGGTGAACCAGCTCGTGCGCCGAGCGATCCCGGCGCCCTCCGCGGGCACGGCCGCGAGCCGGAGCTCGACGCCCGTCGACGCGAGCTCGCGGTCGAGGTCGGCGAGGGTGTCGAGCACCGTGACCGAGGTCGCCGAGAGTCGTGACAGCTCGAGCGCCACGGCCTTGATGCCCGGGTTCTCCGCCGCCGCGCTCAGCACCGCGTTCTCGTTCGCGAGCACGTTGGCGGTGTAGAGCGGCCCTTCGAGGCGGATCGGCAGCACGCCGTCGACAACCGCCTCGGTGACGACACGCAGCCTGTTGAGCTCGCGGAGCACGACGACGAGCGTGGCCACGACGCCCACTGCCACCGCGGGCAGCAGCCCGGCGGTGAGACCGACGACCGCGGTGATGGTCGCGATCCAGAAGTCGTTGCGACTGATGCGCCAGAACCGCACGAGGGCACCGATGTCGATGAGCCCGATCACGGCGACGAGCACCAGGGCGGCGAGCGTCGCCTGCGGAAGCAGGCTCAGCACGGGTGCGAGCAGCAGAGCGACGAGCACGGCGAGCACGGCCGTGACGATCGAGGCGAGCTGCGTGCGCGCTCCGGCGCCCTGGTTGACCGCGCTCTGCGAGAAGCCGCCCGCCGAGGGCAGGGTCTGGAACAGGGAGCCGATCGCGTTCGCCGCTCCGGTCGCCAGGAGTTCCTGGTTGCTGTCGATCTGCGTCTCACCGGGCCTGCGGATGCCGCGCGCCACCGCCGCGGATTCGAGCAGCGCCATGACCGCGATCGCGAGGGCGCCGGGCAGCATGCCGCCGAGGTGGGCCGGCGACGGCAGCTCGGGCGGAGGGAATCCCGTCGGGACGGGCGCGATGAGCTCCACGCCCGCACCTTCGATGCTCGAGACGGCCACGAGCAGGATGCCGGCGGCGACCACGATGAGCGGGCCGGGCACGCGCGGTGCCCAGCGCTTCACGACGACGAGCACGACGATCGATGCCGCCGAGAGCAGGACCGTCGCGAGATTCGCACCCGGCAGCGCCTCGACGACCGCGACGATCGACCTGATGAATCCGTGGCCCGAGAAGTTCTCGGTCTCGCCGAGCAGCTTCGGGAGCTGCCCGGCCGCGACAGTGGCGCCGACGCCGATCTGCACGCCGGTGATCGTCGCCTTCGAGATGTTCTCGACGAGCGAGCCGAGCTTGAGCAACCGGGCGACGAGCAGGATGAGCCCGACGAGGAGCGTGAGCGCCATGAGGTCGGGGATCGGGTCGTCGGAGTCGGCCGCGACGCCGACCGAGACGAGCGTCGTCGCGGTCAGCGTCGCGATCGTCGACGTCGTCGACACGCTCATCGCCCGCGAGCCGCCGAGCATGGCGTACACGAGCATCGGCACCATGCACGTGTAGAGGCCGACCTGCACCGGGAGGTTCGCGATCGTCGCGTACGCCATCGCCTGCGGAATGACGACGGCTCCGGCCGAGAGCCCCGCGAGGAGATCGGCGCCGAGCCATTCGCGCTGGTACCCCCGAAGGGTCGGGAAGAGCCGCAGCCGGCGACCGGCCGGTGTCGCGGTCGAGGCCACCGGGTCAGCCCTCGGGGTGGATGCGCGACCAGTCGCGCTTCACGCTCACGACCGTGTACCCGCGATCGGATGCCTCGGCCAGCGCCCGCTCGGCGCCCTTGTCGTAGGGCGGGTCGCTGCCACCGTCGTCGTCGTGGTGCACGAGCAGCGCGAGTCCGCCGCCGGCGCGCGCGAAGTCGAGCATCGGCTGGTCGCCGTTCGAGTTGCCGCCGGCGATGAGCGGGCGCCGACCGATACGACTCCAGATTCGCACGGGCTTCTCTGGCCCGTCGTCGAAGAAGTCGAGCCCCGCGGTGTAGCGGACATCGCCGGAGTCCGCGTCGTACTCGAGGCCGAGCGCCGAGCCCACGACGCGTTCGGGCGGGATGCCGTAGTACTGCTCGGTCATCGGGCGCATGAAGTCGCGTTCACCGCCCGACACGATGTACACGGTGAACCCGTGCGCCTCGAGGTAGCGCAGCAGTTCGACCATCGGCGCGTAGACGGCGTCGGCGTAGGGGGTACCGAGCGTGAGGTGCTTCGCCGTTTCGTAGAACTGCGACACCGAGGCCGCATAGTCGTCGACGCTCATTCCCGCGGTGATCCCGACGAGTGCGCCGATGAGGATCTTCAGGTCGCTGTCGTCACCGGTGTAGTGCTTGTCGATCGCGCCCCCGAGCCACGCGTAGTCGCCGGTGACGGCCGCCCGGTAGGGCTGGCGCTCGGCGAGCGAGGGATCGGCCTCGGCCTGCACCTTCCACTGCTCGACGATGTAGTGCAGCTGCGTCGGCATGGGCTTCTCGGTCCAGAGCGTGCCGTCGTTGTCGAAGACGGCGACGCGCTCCGCCTCGGGCAGTGCGTCGGGGCCCGACGCGACCGACTCGACGAACGCGACGATCGCGTCGCGAGTCGGACCGTCGGACCACGACTCGAGGAGTTCGCTGCTCATGCGCGGCATCACTGCTTCAGCATCGCGACGCGCATCTTGTGCTCGTCGTCGATGAGGTGCGAGTGGTCGTCGTCGCCGAGGTCGATCTGCACCCAGTCGAGCGTTCCGGTGAATTCGTTGCCCTTCGCCCCGTAGTCGGTCGAAACCGGCGACGCCAGGTCCATGCCCACGTCCACCGTCTCGTCGAAGGTGAACTGGAACGGGATGGTGCGATCGACGCGACCCTCGCCGATCTTCTCGTCGCCGGCGAACAGGCTCACGGTCCCGCCCTTGCCGAGTCCCCCACCGTCGTAGGCGAAGTGCGCACGGAGTTGCTGGGATCCCCCGGGCACCGGGGCATCCGATCGCACGATGTCGGTGTGGATGCCCAGGAGGTTGTACGCGAAGGCGAGCTTGCCGTCGGTGCCGTAGAACGACCAACCGCCGTAGGCACCGCCCTGGGCGATGAGCACGCCGTCGGCACCGCCGTCGGGCACGTCAACCTTCGCGGTGACGGTGAACGACTTGTTCTTGACGTTGATCGCCGAGTTCTCGCTGAGTCGGCGCATGCCGCGGTAGAGCTTCTGGCTCTGCGCGGTGATGAGCGCCGGGCGCCCCGCGAGATCGGGATTGAAGCGCTCGGCGGTGCGGATGTCGAGGGGCAGCACGTTGAAGCGGGCGGCCTGGATGAGGAAGAGCCGTTGCAGGTGGGCGAGCCTCTCGGGCTCCTGTGCGGCGAGGTCGTCGGACTGGGTCCAGTCCTCCTCCACGTTGTAGAGCTCCCAGACGTCGTCGTCGAGGCCGTGGTCGGAGCCGAGCCACGGGTCCTTGTGCTTTGCGACCGCCGTCCAGCCCTTGTGGAAGATCGCGCGATTGCCCACCATCTCGAAGTACTGGGTGGTGTGGCGCTCCTCGGCGTGCGCATCGTCGAAGGTGTAGTTCATCGGGGTGCCTTCGTAGGGCCGCTGCGTCACGCCGTGCACCGTCGCCGGCTCGGGGATGCGCGCGGCTTCCAGCACCGTGGGCGCGACGTCGATGACGTGCGAGAACTGGTTCCGGATGCCGCCCTGCTCGACACCGCCGTTCGGCCAGCTCACGATCGTGCCGTTGCGGGTGCCGCCCCAGTGCGACGCCACCTGCTTCGTCCACTGGTACGGCGTGTCCATGGCGTGGGCCCAGCCCACGGCGTAGTGGTTGTACGAGCTCGGGGTGCCGAGGTCGTCGATGTGCGCGGCGACGTACTCCTCGGTCTCGATCTCGTTCATGTGGTTGATCGTGAAGCCCTCGTTGGTCGTGCCGTGCATCGAGCCTTCGGCGGATGCCCCGTTGTCGCCGATGATCACGTAGACGAGCGTGTCATCGAGGATGCCCAGCTCCTCGTACGCGTCGAGGAGGCGACCGACGTGATGGTCGGCGTACTCGAGGAAGCCGGCGTAGACCTCCATCTGGCGGGCGAGGGCCGGCTTCAGCGCCTCGCTCATCTCGTCCCACGACGGGATGCCGGCGCTGCGTTCGGTGAGCACGGCGTCGGCCGGGATGACGCCGAGCTCGAGCTGTCGGGCGAACGTCTCCTTGCGCACCTCGTCCCAGCCCTGGTCGAACCGGCCCGCGTACTTGTCGGCCCATTCGGTGGGCACATGGTGGGGAGCGTGCGTCGCCCCCGGCGCGAAGTAGGTGAAGGCCGGCTTGTCGGGAGCGAGCGACTTCTGCTGGCGAGTCCAGTCGATCGCCTTGTCGGTCATGTCGCCCATGAAGTGGTAGCCCTCTTCGGGCGTGCCCCACGGCTCGACCGGCGAGGTGTTCTCGTAGATCGCGGGGTACCACTGGTTCGTCTCGCCGCCGATGAACCCGTAGAAGTACTCGAAGCCGCCACCGGGGTGTGGCCAGTGGTCGAACGGTCCGACCGCGCTCGCCTCCCACACGGGCACCTCGTGGCACTTGCCGAACTGCGCCGTGCTGTAGCCGTTGAGCTTTAGCGTCTCGGCGAGGGGCGCGCAGTTGTTCGGCCGCACCGAACTGTAGCCGGGCGCACTCGTCGCGATCTCGGTGATGCCGCCCATGCCGACGGTGTGGTGGTTGCGGCCCGAGAGCAGCGCGGCGCGCGTCGGCGAGCAGAGCGCCGTCGTGTGGAAGCGCGTGTACTTGAGCCCGGCCGCTGCGACCCGCTCGAAGTTGGGGGTATGCACCGGGCCGCCGAAGGCGCTCGAGGCGCCGAAGCCGGTGTCGTCGATGAGCACGACGAGCACGTTGGGCGCTCCCTCCGGGGGCAGCAGCCGCTTGATCGGCGGGTACTGCGTGTCGGGGTCCGTCGCGTCGTACGTGACGGTGCCCGTATAGGCCAGGTCCGGAATCGGCAGTGTCGAACGCTGGACGTCGGGCTTGGTGCTCACAGTCGGTCTCCCCGGTCTGGGAGGGCGACGACGGCGAGCGGCGGATGCCCCCTGCCCTCACCCTTCCCGCTCAGAAGCCGTCGACCCCCGACGGCTTCCTCTCCACCGTGGCACAGCGCCGACGCCGTGACAACGGTGACACGGCCGGGAATCGGGACTTCAGCCGGCGAGCAGCGCCGTCTTCAGGCGCACGGGGTCGATGCGCCAGTAGTTGTGCACGACGTCGTCGATGAGCACGACCGGGATCTCTTCGGCGTAGCGGGCGCGCAATTCGTCGTCGTCGAGGATCGAGCGTTCGACGAGCTCGATGCGCGGCGGGGCATCCGTCGCCTCGATCTCGGCCATGACGGCCGTGACGACCTCCCGTGCGTCGTCGCAGAGGTGGCAGCCGGGCTTGCCGATGAGGGTGAGACGGATGTCGCGAGGCATGCTTCGATGCTACGTCGCCCGGGCACAGCGAAAAGCGCCAGGCCCCAGGGCCTGACGCTCAGCCGAGTCTCGAAGGACTACTTCTTGTTGCGACGCTGGTGGCGCGTCTTGCGAAGCAGCTTGCGGTGCTTCTTCTTCGCCATACGCTTGCGGCGCTTCTTGATGACGGAACCCATCAGAACCTCACAGAAAAGATCGAGTCGGACGCGCGTGCCGCGGCCGGAGGCCAGAAAGCCTCGGGGTAGTCTACCGGATCCGAACGGCAGCCTTCGCCCGATGGGTTAGCGTCGAGGGATGCCCCGCCCCGATCTCGTGATCCGAACCACCGAGGAAGCCGACTGGCAGGCCGTGCGCGCACTGCGCCTCGAGATGCTGCGCGACACCCCGCTGGCCTACGCCGAGACCCTTTCGACGGCCCTCGACGCCGACGAGGCGACCTGGCGGGCGCGCGCCGCCCGGGGCACGACGCCGCGGCAGACCTCGATCGTCGCGATCGACGGCGACCGTTGGATCGGGCACATGGGCGGCTATATTCCGGATGCCACGTCGGGCCCGATGCTCGTCGGCGTCTACGTCGCCCCCGATCACCGCGGCGATGAGGCCGGCGTCTCGCGGCGGCTGCTCGAAGCGGTCGAGCAGTGGGCGCGCGAGTTCGGAGGCACCTTGCGCCTCGAGGTGCATGAGGACAACCCTCGGGCGATCCGCTTCTACGAGAAGCTCGGCTTCACGCTCACCGGCCGCAGCCGCGAGTACGAGCTCGCGCCGGGCGGGCTCGAACTCGAGATGATCAAACCCCTGCACTGAGTCGGCGGGTCGCGGCAGACTGGGCGCATGACCGCATTCGTGCAAGTGCTGCTCGTCGTCGCGATCCTCGGCACCGGCCTCGTCGCCGGGGTCTTCTTCGCCTTCTCGGGCTTCGTCACGCAGGGCATCGCGCGCCTTCCGGGCACCGACGCAGCGCGCGCGATGCGCGAGATCAACGTCACCGCGGTGCGGGCGCCGCTCATGCTCGCCATCTTCGGCACGGCGCTCGTGGTCGCGGTGCTCGCCGTCTTCGCATTCCTCGGCGAACCCGCGGGAGCGACGTGGTGGTCGATCGGAGGGGCGGCGCTCTACCTGCTCGGCGTGGTCGGCGTGACGGGCGGCGCGAACGTGCCGCGAAACAACCGGCTGGCTGCGCCGGCCGAGACGGATGCCCCGGCGCTCGCTGCCGCCTGGCAGGCGTTCCGCCCGGGCTGGCTCGCGTGGAACCACGTGCGCACGATCGCCTCGACCGCGGCGTGCCTGGCGTTCGTGCTCGCGGCGCTCATCGGGGGCTGAACCGGGCACCGCACCGCTCTGCGCCGCGGGCGTGGTACCGCGGTACCACTCGACGTCCTCCCCCGGGTGGAGGCGGTGCGGAGCAAGCTCCCCCGGCGGATCGATGCGGGGAGACTCCTCCGGTTCGTAGCGTGGATGACGGGCGATTCCGCCCTGCTCCCCGCAACGACCGCCCCGATGAGAGGCTGCCCGGCCATGACCTTCCTCACCAAGCTGAGCCTCGCCAATCGAGCGATCGTCGGGCTCGTGACGATCGTGATCGTCGGCTTCGGACTCTTCGCGACCACGTCGCTCAAACAGGAGCTGCTGCCGTCCGTGCAGCAGCCCGGCGCGGTCGTCGTGGCGACGTTCCCCGGAGCCTCCCCCACCTCGGTCGAGCGCGAGGTCACCGAACCCGTCGAGCGGGCCGTGCGCAGCGTGAAGGGCGTCGATCAGGTCACGTCGAGCACGATGAACGGCAACGCGAGCATCCAGGTGCAGTGGGAGTTCGGACTGGACTCGGAGAAGATCATCGCCGACATCCGCTCGGCCATCGAGGGGACGCGGAGCGCCCTTCCCGCAGACGCCACGACCGAGGTCTACGCGGGCAGCACCGACGACATCCCCGTGATGGCGCTGGCGATCGCGTCGGAGGGC
The DNA here is from genome assembly GCF_042262385.1 of Agromyces sp. NPDC056389. Lineage (NCBI taxonomy): Bacteria > Bacillati > Actinomycetota > Actinomycetes > Micrococcales > Microbacteriaceae > Agromyces > Agromyces sp. NPDC056389. The sequence continues at coordinate 8,539 of NZ_JBHJPN010000003.1, read as the reverse complement.
GACCCCTCGGACTTCGCGGGGCAGGTCTCATCCACCGTGCTCCCCGCGCTCCGCGAGATCGACGGCGTCCGCGAGGTCCAGCTCAGCGGGCAGAACGAGACGCAGCTCGTCATCACGATGCGGCCCGCCGACCTCGCGGCGAAGAAGGTCTCCCGCGAAGAGGTCACCGCTGCGATCACCGCGAGCGGTGTCGTCGTCGCCGCCGGCACGAGCGTGAGCGACGGCGTCGCACTCGCGATCGAGGTCGGCAGCGCGGTCACGTCGCTCGACGACCTGAAGGCGCTGCCGATCCAGCATCAGGACGGCCCGTTCGCCCTGTCGTCGGTCGCCGACGTCGAACTCGTCCCGGCCGCGATGACCTCAATCGCCCGCGCCGACGGCCTCCCCTCGTTGAGCATCTCGGTGCTGAAGACCCCCGACTCCAACGCCGTCGAGGTCGCCCACGCGATCAGGGCGGCGCTGCCCGGTCTCGAGCGCGAGCTCGGCCACGGCGCCGCGTTCACGGTCGTCTTCGACCAGTCGCCGATGGTCGAGCAGTCGATCCACGACCTGTCGGTCGAGGGCGGACTCGGGCTGCTCTTCGCCGTGCTCGTGATCCTCGTCTTCCTGCTCTCGCTCCGGTCGACCATCATCACTGCGGTCTCGATCCCGCTGTCGCTGCTCATCGCGATGATCGGGCTCTGGATCGGCGACTACTCCCTCAACATCTTCACCCTCGCGGCGCTGACGGTCGCGGTGGGTCGTGTCGTCGACGACTCGATCGTCGTGATCGAGAACCTCAAGCGCCGGCACACGGGCGTTCCGATGACGACCGCGTCGGCCCTGGCCGCCGTTCGCGAGGTCGCCGGCGCCGTGACCGCATCGACGATCACGACGGTCGCGGTGTTCCTGCCCGTCGCCTTCGTGGGCGGAACGATCGGCGAGCTCTTCCGGCCGTTCGCCGTGACCGTGACGCTCGCACTGCTCGCGTCGCTGCTCGTCTCCCTCACGATCGTGCCGGTGCTCGCGTACTGGTTCATGGGCGGGCGTTCGGCGAAGGCCGCCGATGAGGCGGAGGCAGCGGATGAAGCGGACCTCAGCCCGGCCGCACCCGGTCCCGTCGCCGCCGGACTGGCCGCAACCGCTGACGGGGTCGAGTCGTCGCGGGCCGAGGCGTACACCCGGCTGCAGCGCGGATACGTTCCGGTCCTCACCGCTGCCCTGCGGCATCCGGTCGTCTCGCTCCTCGTGGCCACCGGCATCTTCGCCGGCACGATCGTCGCCGGCGGGTTCCTGAAGATGGACTACCTCGGCAGTCTCGGCGAGGAGCACAGCCTGAGCATCACGCAGGAGCTGCCGACCGGCACCAGCCTCGACGTGACGAGCTCGGCGGCCGCCCGGGTCGAGAAGGTGCTGGCGGAGACCGAAGGGGTCGAGTCGTACCTCACGACGATCGGCGACGGTTCGTCGACGAGCACGGCATCGATCACCGTCACCCTCGACGAGCGCGCTTCGAGCGACGAGGTCGGCGCGGCGGTCATGGCGGAGGTCGACGGACTGAGCGACGTCGGCACCGTCTCGCTCGGTGCGACGGACGCCGGATTCTCGGCCGGCGGAGTGCAGGTGGCAGTGCGCGGAGAGGATGCGGCGGCGATCGCCACGGGTGCGGGAGCGGTGCAGGAGATGCTCGCCGGCGTGCCCGGACTCGGAGAGGTCACGAGCGACCTCGCCGACGAGCAGGCGATCCTCAAGGTGGATGTCGACCGGGCGGCGGCCGCGCGGAACGGATTCACCCAGGCCCAGGTGGGCTCGGCGATCTCGGATGCGGTGCGCGGTGCGTCGCTCGGTTCGATCGTGCTCGAGGGATCCTCGCGGGAGGTCATCGTCCGTGCGCAGCGCGTTGGTGCCACCCCGGCGGAGATCGCCGCGCTCGAGCTCCCGGTGAGCGGGCTGCAGCAGGCCGCGGCGCAGAAGGCGGCGGCCGACCGACTCGAGGCCGACCAGAAGGCCTCGGCAGAGCGCGCCGAAGCCGCGTCCCTCGCCGAGGTCGCGAAGCAGGAGTCGGAGCTCCGCGCCGCACGCACCGCCGCGACGAATCAGCTCGGCGGGCTCACCGCTCAGCTCGCGGCACTCGCGAGCGCTCCGGTCGAGGTACCGCCGGTCGTGCCGACCACGCCAGAGGAGGAGGCGATCGCTCGCGCGTACCAGGAGCGGGCCGAACAGCTCGCCGCGCTCGACGGCGCCATGGCCGGAGCCCGTTCCGCCGTCTCTGGGATCGACGAACAGCTCGACGCGATGGCGACGGCTCGCGCGGATGCCGCCGCGCAGCGTGCCGAGGCTGAGGCCTTCACGCTGGCGCAGGAGAACCTCGCCAACACGACCGCCGCACCGATCAAGGTCTCCGACGTCGCCAGCGTGGCGAACGAGGCCGCCCCTGCCACGATCACGCGAGTCGACGGCGTTCGCACCGTGACCGTCTCGGCCGTGCAGGAGGGCGACGACCTGAGTGCGATCACCCTCGCGGTGCGCGACGGGCTCGACGGACTCGAACTGCCGAACGGGGTCACCGCCACGATCGGCGGCGTCGCGCAGGCGCAGGAGGAGTCGTTCGCCCAGCTCGGGTTCGCGATGCTCGTGGCGATCGTGCTCGTCTACATCGTGATGGTCGCGACGTTCCGCAGCCTGTTGCAGCCGCTCATCCTGCTGGTCTCGGTGCCGTTCGCAGCGACCGGCGCGGTCGCCGGGCTCCTCATCACCGGCACCCCGCTCGGCATCCCAGCGATGATCGGCCTGCTCATGCTCATCGGCATCGTGGTGACGAATGCGATCGTGCTCATCGACCTCATCAACTCGTATCGCGCGCGCGGCGACAGCGTGCACGACGCCATCGTGCACGGATCGAGGCTCCGCCTGCGACCGATCATCATGACCGCGTGCGCCACCGTGTTCGCACTGCTCCCGATGTCGATCGGCCTCACCGGAGGCGGCGTCTTCATCTCGCAGTCCCTTGCGATCGTGGTGATCGGCGGACTCGTCTCGTCGACCCTGCTCACGCTGCTGCTCGTCCCGGTGCTGTACTCGCTGATGGAACGCCGCGGCGAGCGCCGGCGGGCGCGTCGGAGCGCGAAGGAGCAGGAAACGGCGAGCGAGGCGACGGGCGATCGCGCCGATGCCGCCGACCTCGTCGACGCACTCATGGCGGATGGCCGGTAGGAATCGGAGCGGCGGGGCGGCAGGTCCGCTCCGCCGCGGACGTGGCGGGCTAGCGGCGCTTCTTGGGTGCGACGACCGCGGTGACCTGGTGCGCGGTCTCGGCGAACGCCTTGCCGATCGCCGAGGCGAATGCGAACTGCTCCTCGTTGAGGGCGATCTCCTCGCGGGCGCCGGCGCTCGCGAGCGTGGCGGCGTCGGCGGCGGCATCCGTCGACATGAACGGGATCAGCCAGTCTTCGAGGGTCTCGAGCGGCGTGCGATCGAGCTTGTAGTAGCGGTGCTGGCCCTCTTCGCGCACGGCGACGAGGCCCGACTCGCGGAGCACCTTCAGGTGCTTCGAGACCGTCGGCTGACTCGCGCCGAGTGCGCTCACGATCTCGGAGACGCTGATCTCGCCACCCGAGGACGGCACCTCCGCCTCGCGCTCGAGGAGCACGGCGAGGATGTCGCGCCGCGTCGAGTCCGCCACCACGTCGAAGATGTCCGCCATGCCCCAAGGTTAGTCACTCCGCGTGGGGAGTACCATGACTCACGCGTTCGGTGACGGCGGAGGGGGCTCGATGCGCGCACAGCCGATGGGTCGACTCGGCCGAGTCGACCGCCGGTCGTGGCTCGGCAGGCTTCGCGACGCCGTCGACTCGCTCGTCAAGAGCTCGCCGTCGCGATTCGCGATCCTCGTCTTCGCGGCGCTCATCCTGCTGTTCACGCTGCTCTTCTCGCTGCCGATCGCCACGGCCGACGGCAGCATCACCCCGCTGCACGACGCGGTGTTCACCGCGGTCTCCGTCATCTGCGTCACTGGTCTCGCGACGGTCGACATGGCGACGTACTGGTCGCCGTTCGGCCATGGGCTCGTGTACCTCGGCGTCAACATCGGCGGTGTCGGCGTGCTCACGCTCGCGACGACGTTGGGCTTCGTGATCTCGCGCCGGCTGGGGCTGCGCGCGAAGCTCATGGCGGCGAGCGATACGAACCCCTCGCGCCTCCACGTGGGCCCCGTCGCCGAGCGGCAAGCGGTTCGCCTCGGCGAGGTCGGCGGCTTGCTGTTCACCGTCGCGATCAGCGCATTGGTCATCGAGGCCGCGATCGCGGTCGGCCTGATGCCGAGCATGCTCGCGGCGGGCTACGACGTCGGGCACTCGATCTGGTACAGCCTCTACTACTCGGCGATGGCGTTCACGAACACCGGCTTCTCGCCGAACCCAGGCGGGCTCCTCCCCTTCGAGCACGACTACTGGATGCAGTCGCTGCTCATGATCGGCGTGTTCCTCGGCAGCCTCGGCTTCCCGGTGATCTTCGCGCTCTCGCGCGCCTGGCGGCAGCCGCGGAAGTGGAGCGTGCACGTGAAGCTGACGCTCACGACGACGGTGATCCTCTTCGTCGCGGGCGCGGCGATGTTCCTGCTGCTCGAGCACGCGAACCCGAAGACGTACGGCCACCTCGACGCCGGCCCGACCATATTCCAGTCCTTCTTCATGTCGGCCATGACCCGCTCCGGCGGCTTCGCGACGATCGACATGCACGACTTGTACGGCTCGAGCCAGCTCGTCAGCAGCATGCTCATGTTCATCGGTGGCGGCTCCGCGTCGACCGCGGGCGGCATCAAGGTGACGACGCTCGCCGTGCTGTTCCTCGCCGCCTTCGCCGAGGCGCGCGGCAATCCCTCGATGGAGGCGTTCGGGCGGCGCATCCCCCGCGACATGCTGCGCCTGTCGGTGAGCGTCGTGCTCTGGGGCGCGACGATCGTCGCCGGCGCCTCCATCGCCATCCTGCAGATCACGAAGGCGCCGTTCGAGAACGTGCTGTTCGACGTGATCTCGGCATTCGCGACGTGCGGGCTCTCGACCGGGCTCACCGCCGAACTGCCGCCCGAGGGCGTCTACGTCATGGCGGCCACGATGTTCATGGGGCGGGTTGGTACAGTGACACTCGCCGCGGCCCTGGCGGCGAGCCAGCGCCGGCAGTTGTTCAAACGTCCGGAAGAGAGGCCCATCGTTGGTTGATCGAATCAGGCACGACGCCCCGGTGCTCGTGATCGGCCTCGGCCGCTTCGGAGCCGCCACCGCGGGTCAGCTCGACCGGCTCGGCCGCGAGGTGCTCGCCGTCGACGAGAACGAGGGCCTCGTGCAGAAGTGGTCGGAGCGGGTCACCCACGCCGTCGTCGCCGACGCCAAGTCGATCGACGCGCTGAAGCAGATCGGTGCGCAGGACTTCTCGATCGCGGTGTGCGCGGTCGGGTCGTCGATCGAGGCATCCGTGCTCATCACGGCGAACCTCGTCGACCTGAAGATCCCGCAGATCTGGGCGAAGGCGATCTCCGCCTCGCACGGCAAGATCCTGCAGCGCATCGGTGCCAACCACGTCATCTACCCCGAGCGCGAGGCGGGCGAACGCGCCGCGCACCTCGTGAGCGGTCGCATGCTCGACTTCATCGAGTTCGACGACGACTTCGCCCTCGTGAAGATGTACCCGCCGAAGCCGATCCGCGGCAAGAACCTCACCGAGTCGGGTGTGCGGTCGAAGTACCGGGTCACCGTCGTCGGCGTGAAGAGCCCCGGCAAGCCGTTCACCTACGCGACCGAGCAGACCGTGGTCTCCAACCACGACCTCATCATCGTCTCGGGCACCGAGAGCGACATCGAGCGGTTCGCCGCGCTCGAATAGCGCCAGCGGCCGGCTCACGGCATCGCAGTGACGACGAGCGCGGCGACGACCGAGCAGAGCACGTGGTACGAACCGGTGACGGCTCCGTAGCGGAGCGGATGCGGCATCACGGGAGTAAGCGCGTCGGTGAACGAGACCGCGGCCGAGAGTCCGACCCCGACGAGGAGGCCGAGCACCACGGCATCCACCCAGCCGTCGGCCTCCACGGCGACGACGAGCGCTCCGATCGCGGTCGCGCCGAGCAGGCACGACGCGAGCGGCACGAGGTAGTAGACGGGCGGGAAGCGTTCACCCCTCACCCTGGTCGTGCCGAGCGCGCGGTCCCAGGCCCGGCCGAAGAACGGGGTGAACCAGAGCGCGCCGAGCACGTAGCAGAGCGCTGTCGCGACGGCGACCGCCGCCCAGTTCACGAGGAGGAATGAATCCAGCATGCAGGCGAGTCTGCTCGTGCGCTCGCGCATGCTCTTGTAGAAATCCGACCGAGGGGCAGACTGGTCGAGTGGGCCCGCATCACGACGGCGACGCGCGCGGCCGGCCGATCGGAGCCGACGAGCGCACGGGAGTGCTGCACCCCTCGAACCTCGCACGGTACGCGGCACGGTGGCTCGATCCCGACCCGGCGATCCGCGACGTCGTCGACCAGTACTGGCACGTGCGCTGGGCGCTGTCCGCCGGCGAGTCGATCGACCAGCGCATCGTGACCATTCCGGCGGTGACGCTCACGGTCGAGGAGGGCGATGTTCCCGCTCCGCTCGTCATCACGGGCGCGCAGAGCGCGGTCTGGGCGCGACGCATCATCGGGAGCGGCGACGTGTTCGCGATCAGGTTGCGACCCGCCGGTCTCGCCGTGCTCGGCGCGGTGCCGGCGGCGGGGATCGTGGATGCCGCGGTGCCGGTCACGAGGGAACTCGACGCCCGGCTGCACTCGCTGCTGCGAGCGGTCGAACGCGAGCGAGGAGCCGAGCTTCGCGCGCAGGCCGCCGATCGCGCAATCACCGGATACCTCCGGCAGCACCCGATCGACGCGGACGGCCGTCTCGCGAATGCCGTCGTCGACGAGTTGACGACACGACTCCGGACGCGAACCGGGCAGGATCTCGCGGATCGGCTCGGCGCCTCGGAGCGAGCGATCCAGCGCGCCCTGCAGCGCACCGTCGGGCTCGGGCCGAAGCGCACGAGCCGCCTCGTCAGGCTGCAGGAGGTCGCGCGCGCATTGGCCTCCGCGGATCCGCCCGACCTCGCAGCGCTCGCCGCCGAGCTCGGCTACGTCGACCAGGCGCACCTGCACCATGACTTCCAGGATGTCGCGGGGATCTCGCCCGGCGCCTACACCCGGTCGCTCCGCGCGCTCGAGTAGCGCTCAGCCCACGAACATCAGCACGACGCCGATGACGGCGGAGGCCGCGGCGATGCCGATGAACACGAGGCCGAGGATGCGGATGACCCGGCGGCCGGGCGGCGGCTCGTGGAGTCGCAGTCGGTACGGCTCGCGCTCCTTGTAGAAGGCGGGCTCCTCGTCGGGGTTGGTGACATGCGCGCGCTCGTCCACGCTCAGCGGGCGCGACTGGAAGCCGTCGTCGGTGAACCACCGCACGATGCTGCCGTCGCCGTCATCGACGACCACCGCCTCGGTGCGCAGCCAACGACCGTCGGCGACGCGGATGAGGAGCGCGAGGAGCAGGCATCCGAGCCCCGCGGCGAGCGCGAACCATCCGATCACCTCGGTGATGACCGAGATGGTGTCCGCCGCGTTCATGAGCACAAACGTATCGCCCCGCGCGCACCCCGACCGCACGCGTGAGGAACCCGTCGGTGAACGGGTCGGGTCCGTTCGGATCCCATGAGCGGCCCTGCTGCGCCTGACGAGCCGGGCGTAGACCGGACGGAACACCCCGAGGAGGTTCCGTCGATGAGTATCCTGCACACCGTGACGTGGCTGCGCCACCGCCACACCGGCTCCTGGTCACGCGATGCGTGGCCCGAGTCAACCGTGATGGAGGCGGGTGACGTGCGCGTCAACTCCGTCTCGCTCCTCGACGTCGCCGCGAGCCACGGCACCCCGTGCGTGCGCATCGCCGCCGCCGTCGTGCCCGGCACCTGGGGCGTCCCGTCGACGACGCAGTTCGCCTCGGTCGTGATCACGCGGGTTCTCGCGGTCGAGACGCTCGCCGACGGTTCGATCGGCGCCTGGGTCGACGCCGATCTCGACCGCTGCTCCCCCGTGCTCTCTGAGGCACGGATCATCGGGCGCCCGAGCGTCGAGCTGCGACTCCCCGTGCAGCTCCGGCCGTCAGTCACGACCGACGCCGAGATGCCCACGGCGGAGCTGCCGATCGATCTGCACCCCGGGGACCTGGTCGCCGTTCCCTGTCGCGGGGCGACGTCGCTCCGCGACATCCGTCCGACGAGCCGCCATCGTGCCCGGCTCTCCGAAGATCGCGTCGACCACGACCGCGACGACTTCCCATCTGGGCACTGCGGTCGCTGACCCCCGAAACGGCGGATGGCGCCGGGGTGCCCCCCCGGGCGCCCCCCGGGCCCGGGGTGAGCCCCAGCGGGTGTGGCGCCGCCCGCGGGCCAGCCCCCCCCGCCCCCCCCCCCGGGGGGGGGGGTGGGCGCCCGCGCCCCCACGCCGAGCCGCCCCGCCGCGCGCTGCTCGAGGAGCGGGGTGAGCAGGGTGTCC
>NZ_JBHJPN010000002.1:0-661618 GCF_042262385.1 Agromyces sp. NPDC056389 | reverse complement strand
AACGCCCGGACACATTCCGAACCCGGAAGCTAAGACTCGCAGCGCCGATGGTACTGCAGGGGGGACCCTGTGGGAGAGTAGGACACCGCCGGACATTATTTCGAAGAGAGCCGCCCAAGGTTGGGCGGCTCTCTTTGGTTTAACACGCGTACTGCAGCCGCTGAGCTGCACCACCACGCACACGACGAAAGGCCGCCCGAGAGGGCGGCCTTTCGCCGTTAACACGACCAACACACACCACATCGCTATCCTGAGGGCATGGGGAGCCGGCTCGGCGATGCGATGAGCCCCTATCTGCGCGCTCACGCGTCGAACCCGGTCGACTGGTACCCGTGGGGCGAAGCGGCATTCGAGGCGGCCCGGCAACGGGATGTGCCGGTGCTGATCTCCGTCGGCTACGCGACCTGCCACTGGTGCCATGTGATGGCCAGGGAGAGCTTCAGCGATCCCGCGGTCGCCGCGGTGCTCAACGACGGATTCGTGGCGATCAAGGTCGACCGCGAGGAGCATCCCGATGTCGACGCGAGCTACCTCGCGGCCGCGTCCGCGTTCACGCGCGACCTCGGTTGGCCGCTCACCGTGTTCGCCTCCCCGGAAGGGCGTGCGTTCTACGCCGGCACGTACTTCCCGCCGCACGAGCTCCGCGGCGCGCCCTCCTTCACGAACGTGCTGGCCGCCGTCAGCGCAGCCTGGCGAGATCGGCGCGCGGAGCTCGACGCGACGGCGTCGGCCGTGGCCGAGGCGTTGGCCGCGGCATCCGCTGTTCGAACCGAAGGCGCGCTGCCGCGTCGTGACGAGCTGGAGGGCGCTGTCGAGTCGCTCGCCGCTCAGGAGGATCGGGTGCACGGCGGGTTCGGCGGTGCGCCGAAGTTCCCTGTCGCGCCTGTGCTCGAGTTCCTGACGGCGGCCGGCGGGTCGGGCAGGGCACTGGCCGAGCGGACCGTGCGGCTCATGGGCGCTTCCCCGCTGCACGACCCGGTCGACGGCGGGTTCTTCCGCTACGCGACGCAGGCGGATTGGAGCGAGCCGCACTACGAGCGGATGCTCACCGACAATGCGCTGCTCCTCCGGGTTGCGACCGAGCTCGGGCGGGCATGGCCGAGCGATAAGCACACGCTGTCGATCGCCGACGGAATCGCGAGGTTCCTGATCGACCGGTTGCAATTGCCGAGCGGCGGATTCGCAAGCGCCCAGGACTCGGAGAGCATGATCGACGGCGAGCGGAGCGAGGGCGGGTACTACCGACAGGATTCCGACGGGCGGGCGCGGCTCGCACCGCCGCCCCTCGATGAGAAGGTGCTCACCGGGTGGAATGGGCTCGCGATCGCCGCGCTCGCGAGGCACGGCCTCGTGCGCGGGGATAGTCGGTCGGTGGAGGCGGCGAGGCGCGGCGCGGAGCTGTTGCTGGCCACGCACGTGCGGCCCGACGGCAGTCTCGTTCGGGCATCGCGCGATGGACTGAGCTCGACGGCCGTCGCGACCCTCGAGGACACGGGCATGTTCGCCGGTGGGCTCCTCGAACTCGCAGCGGTGACCGGCGAGCCGGGTTACGCGGTCGCAGCGCGTGCACTCGTCGATGCGGCGATGGCGGCCGCGAGTACCGATCGCGATCGAGACGGCGGGCTCCCGTTCGCAACTCCGGGCGGGGGAGACCCCGTGCTGCGGGCGCGCGGCCTCCAGCTGCCCGACGATCCGGCGGAGGGCGCAGCCCCATCGGGGTTCACCGCCTGTGCGGATGCCGCGTGGCGACTGCACCTGCTGGGAGCCGGCGATGCGTATCTCGCGGCGGCGGAGCAGGCGATGTCCTCAGTGGCGGGCATCGCACTGGAGCGCCCGCTCGCCTTCGGCGGCGCACTCGCGCTCATGACGAGGCTCGCGGCCCCGGCCGTGCAGCTCGTGACGGTCGTGCCCGAGCGCGTGGACGGCGATCGCGAGCAGGCGGAAACCGACGGCGCAGCACCCGAGGAGCCCGCGCTCGTCGCAGCGACTCGGGCGCATGAGGCATCCGTCGTCGTCATCGTCGACGAGCGGCAGGCACGCGAGTTCGCGGAGGCGGGATTCTCGCTGTTCGATGAGCGCACTGCGCGCAACGGGAAGGCCGTCGCGTACCGCTGCGAGGCGTTCGTCTGCGCGCTCCCGGTCGAGGACCCGTCGATGCTCGGAGCGCTCGGCCCGCTCGAGTGAGGGCGGGGCGTATCGGTGCGCACGAGAACTCCGGGATCCGTACGATGAGAGCATGACGCAGCCCGTGAAGCACCGTCCCGGCACGATCGCGATCGCGGCGATCCTCGATGCGGTGCTCGTCGTCGTCTTCGTGTCGATCGGCCGGAGCAGCCACGCGGAGGGCCTCGACCTCGCGGGGATCGCGGGCACGGCGTGGCCCTTCCTCGCAGCCCTCGTGGCGGGCTGGCTCGCGGCGCGAGCGTGGCGGCATCCGTTCGCCGTCTGGCCCACCGGCATCATCGTCTGGGCGGTGACGGTCGTGGGCGGCATGCTGCTGCGTGCGGTGAGCGGTCAGGGCACGCAACTCGCGTTCATCATCGTCGCGACCCTGACGCTCGCCGCGTTCCTGCTCGGCTGGCGGCTCATCGCGACGTTCGTGACGCGCAGCGCACGCGCCGGAGCCGATGCGAACGCCGCCGATTCGAGCGCCGAGTCAGTCGGTGCCGCCGACGCCGCCGACCCCTCGCGAGGCGATCCGGCATGAACCCCATCGAGTGGCTCTTCGACGCCCAGCTCGTGATCGGCGACCAGGTCATCCTCTGGCGCGAGATCGTCGGCAACGTGTTCGGGCTCGCGAGCGCGCTCGGCGGGCTTCGGCGCAAGGTCTGGGCGTGGCCCGTCGGCATCGTGGGCAACGCGCTGCTCTTCACGGTCTTCATGGGCGCGCTCTTCGAGACGCCGAACCCCGTGAACCTGCTCGGTCAGGCCGGGCGGCAGCTCATGTTCATCGCCGTCTCGATCTACGGCTGGGTGCGCTGGTCGCAGCACCGTCAGGTGAGCGACTCCGCGGTCGAGCCGAGATGGGCGAGCACGCGAGCCCGCATCCTGCTCGGAGTCGCACTCCTCGGCGGCACGCTCGTGCTGACCCCGATCTTCCGGGCCCTCGGCTCGTTCGAACCGGTCTGGGCCGATGCGTGGATCTTCATGGGTTCGCTGCTCGCCACGTGGGGCATGGCCAAGGGGTGGACGGAGTTCTGGCTCATCTGGGTCGCCGTCGACATCGTCGGCGTGCCGCTGCTCATCAGCGCCGGCTACTACGCCTCGGCGCTGCTCTACGTCTTCTACGGACTGTTCACGATCTTCGGCTTCATCACCTGGATGCGCGTGCAGCGGGTCACCAGCGCGACGGCACCCGGTCGAGCACCAACCACACCGCAGAGCTGAGCTCTGGATGCTCGAGGGCGATCTCGCGCAGCAACTCGTACTCGAACTTCGCGGCGTCGCCCTCGCGAGCGGCCGGGTGATAGGCGCGGGCCCGCACCGTGCGCCAGCGCTCGGAGTGGAGCCGGTCTTCACGCAGCGTCGCGACGACCTGTTCGTCGACCGATGGCAGGTCGGGCAGGAACACCCACGGGTCTTCGCCGAGGCGGCATCGGAGCTCGATGAGCGCCGCGAGCTCGTCGCGTGCGTCCTGACGCAGCCGCTCGAGTGTCGTCGACTCTGCCATGCGCACCTCCCCTCGCCTTGTCTCGATCGTAATCAACGCTAAACGCACCGTGTGACGGGCGGGTTACAGAGCGCAACCCGACATGTACTCCAGATGACGAATCGATGACGGTCGACATCGTCGTCGTGCCGACCACCTGCTTGAATGGTGCGCACTGCCGAGAGCCGTCATGGCGGCCGAACCCGAGGGGCACGAGTCTTGCACTACCTGATCCTGCACGGCTACGAGAACCGGCGCCCCGACGGGCACTGGCAACGGTGGCTCGCGTCCGAACTCGAGGAGAGCGGAGCATCCGTCCGCTACCCCCAGCTGCCCGATCCCGACGAGCCCGTGCTCGATGACTGGATCGCCGCGATCGAGGCCGAACTGGCCGACACGGACCCCGCGTCGCTGACCGTCGTGTGCCACAGCCTCGGCTGCGCGGCCTGGCTCGCCGTCGCGGCCCGGCGCGCGGCAGCAGGGCGAACGGATGCCGCGGCGACCCGTCTGCTGCTCGTCGCCCCGGTCTCGGACCCCGTGCTCCGAGGGATCCCGAATGTCGCGGGGTTCGCCCTCGACGGCGAGGCCGTGCACGCCGCCGCCGACCACGTGATCGTGGTCTCCGGTGACGCGGACCCGTACTGCCCTGAGGGGGCCGGCCGCGTCTTCGCCGAGCCGCTCGGTGCCGAGCACATCACCGTACCGGGTGGCGGTCACCTCACGATCGACGACGGCTTCGGCCCGTTCCCGCTCGTGCTCGACCTCGCGACCCGCTGACCGAGGCCCCTGATCGGATCGCCGCGGCACGGGTGCGCTTGAATGGTCGAATGAGCACCGAGCCGAAACCGTCGCCCCTCACCGCCGTCGATGAGGCTCGTGCGGACGAGCTGCTGGGCCTCCTGCGCGCCGACCTCGTCGCCGCCGACTTCACGGTCGCCGCGCTCGAGGCGCTGTGGGGCGAGGACGCCGCTGCGGCCCTGCATCGGGGCGAGCGCGTGCCCGCGAGGCGTGTGCTCGACGCCCGCAGGCGCGAGCACGGGGCATCCGCCGGTCTCGCGACACTCGCCGAGCTCTTCGTGCTCGGTGTCGCAGTGCCGCACGGCGAGCTCGCCGAGGCTCTCGTCGGGCTCGGGGTCGAGGGGGCCATCGAGCTCGGGCTCGTCGGCGATGCCGGCGACGGCCGCGACTCGACCGGCGAGGCATCCGTGCGCGCTCGGCTCGACCTGCGTCCGTATGCGTTCACCGACGCGTACGGCGCCGACGAATGGTGGATCATCTCGGACCTCGGAGAACTCGCCCTCGGACACGCACTCGGCGAGCGCCACGTGCTCGGCGTCGGGGGAGCGTCGATGACGCTCTCGGGACTCGTGCTGCCGACGCCCGCGAGGCGGGTGCTCGACCTCGGCACCGGCTGCGGGATCCAGGCGATGCACGCGTCACGGTTCGCCGAGCGCATCGTCGCGACCGACATCTCCGAGCGTGCGCTCGAGATCGCGCGACTGAACCTGGTGCTGAACGGCATCGGAGGCGTCGAGCTCCGGCTCGGCAGCCTCTTCGAGCCGGTCGCGGGGGAACGTTTCGACCGCATCGTCTCGAACCCGCCCTTCGTCATCACGCCGCGCATCGAGGGCGTTCCCGAGTACGACTACCGCGACGGCGGCATGGTGGGCGATGCGCTCGTCGAAGCCGTGATCCGTGGGGCCCACGACCACCTCGAGCCCGGCGGTGTCGCGCAGCTGCTCGGCAACTGGGAGTATCGGGGCGAGGGCGCTTCCAGCAGCGGTTCCGCCGGCGCAGGCGCCTCCGACGGCCTCGAACGCGTCGGTGACTGGGCCGCGATGCTCGAGCACTGGGTGATCGAGCGCGAGGTGCAGCACGTCACCGAGTATGCGGAGACGTGGATCCGCGACGGTGGCACGCGGCCAGGCAGCGCGGAGTTCGACCGCCTCTACGACGCCTGGCTCGACGACTTCGCGGCGCGCGGGGTCGAGCGCGTCGGCTTCGGCTACGTGCTGCTGCGACGAGCGGATGCCGCGGCATCCGCTCGCTCGGCGGGCGGGCTCATGCGACTCGAGCGCCTGCACGGACCCCTCGGCTCGAACGAGGCCGGGCTCGGCGCCCATCTCGTGGAGTGCCTCGCCGGACACGACCGGCAGGCCGCCCTCGACGACGCCGCGCTCGCCGCGACCCGGTTCACGGCTGCCGGCGACGTCACCGAGGAGCGTCACTACTGGCCGGGCGACGACGATCCGACGGCGATGCTGCTGCGCCAGGGCGGTGGCTTCGGGCGCGCGATCAGCCTCGACACGGGGCTCGCGGCGCTCGTCGGCGCGAGCGACGGCGAGCTGTCGGCCGGCGCGATCGTGGCCGCGCTCGCCCAGCTGCTCGAGGTCGATGAGACGGCGCTCGCGGCCGAGCTGCTGCCCGCGGTGCGCACGCTCGTCGACGACGGCATGCTCCGCTTCGCCGACTGAGGCGGAGCGAGCCGGGCGGCTCCCCGTCAGACGGTGCCCGCGGGCGGCCAGACTCCGATGATGAGCGCCATGACGACCACGGTCACGAACTCGTGCCCGATGTTGAGGATGGTGAGCCCTGGCGGGCGACCCTCGAACACGTCGTGCGTGATGAAGCGTGCGGCGGTGAAGCCCGCCCACAGCATGAGCCCGGTCGTAAACGCCATCAGCAGGTAGTTGCCGCCGAGCGCGGTCCACGCCACCTGGGTCGCGATCGCGAGCACCCATGCCGAGATGAAGCTCACGATGAGCGTCGTGAGGATCGGTCCGACCGCTCCGCGCTCGCCGGAGTCGTCGACCTTCGCGACCCGCATCCAGTAGTTGCCGAAGACCTTCGGCGTGTACCAGATCGACCCCACGAGCATCGTCGACAGCGTGGCGATGATCACGGCCCAGTAATTGACGTCGATCAGCATCTCAGCTCCTCCGACGAGTCACGCGCTCGGTCACGGCAATCTTGACGTCGATCAGCATCTCTGCCTCTCCTGCGACCCCCGCGGGCCCCTGTGGTCGGCAGTCTAGACCCGCGTACAGCCGCGCCGCGGTATTCTCGTGGTCGCACATTCGAAAGCGAGCCCATGCCCGACAGTCCGCTCTCCGCCTCACCGTACGAGGTGCTCGGCGTCGCGTCCGACGCCGACGACGCGACGCTGCGGCTCGCCTATCGTCGTGCGCTCCGGAGCGCGCACCCCGACACGGGCGGCGACGTCGTGCGGTTCCACGCCGTGCAACTCGCGTGGGAGCTCGTCGGAACACCCGATGCGCGTGCGCTCTTCGACCGCGGCGCCCGCGGCGGAGCCCCGGCGCCGAGCCGAGAGGCGTGGGCGCCGGCTGCGCCGAAGCCGCGTCGCGACTCGCGCCCGCTCGCCCGCACCTACGGCCACCCCGGCGGGCTGTCGCGCGAGCGATACCTCGGGCTGATCCGCGAGTGGGCCGGCCGCGGAGTGACCCTCGCCGACCCGTACGACCCCGCGCTCGTGCGAAGTGCGCCACGCGACATCCGTCATGTGCTCGCCGATGCGCTCGCCGAGGAGGCGAGCGCCCGCTCGCTGTCGACGCTGGGCATCGCCTACACCGTCTGGCACGACGTCGCGACGGATGCCGCGGGCCACGGCCTGCCGCCGAAGCTCGACCACCTCGTGCTCGGCCCGACAGGCCTCTTCGCGATCCAGTCCGAGGACTGGGGCGGGCCCGTCGCCATGAAGCGCGGCGAACTCGTCGGCGCGGCGCTCGACGGGGAACGCCCGGTGCGAGCGCTCGCCGCACGCGCGAAGGCGATCGGGCGCGCGGCCAAGGTCAAGCCGACCGCGCTCATCATCGTCGTGCCCGACGAGCACGCCGAGGAGTCCCTCGAGCTCGGCGGCACGAATCGCGGCGCCGTCGTCGCGCTCGTGCGTCGCTCGCGCCTCGCGAGCGCGGTGCGCGAGGGCCTGCCGGGGTCGGCCCACCTCGGCGGCACCGAGGTCATGGAGGTGCGTTCGCGCCTGCAGGCCGTCGTGCGGTTCGCCTGACGCCGAGCGGCGAACTCGACCACGGGCCGCGAGCGGTGTTGGATGGGAGGATGCCCGCATCACGCACTGACGCCTACATCGCCGACTTCGCCGATTTCGTCCGCGCCTCGCCGTCGTCGTACCACGCGGCGGAAGAGGTCGCGCGCCGCCTCGAATCCGCCGGCTTCGATCGACTCGACGAGCGCGACGAATGGCCGTCGGGCGGGGGGCGCCGCGTCGTGGTTCGCGACGGCGCCGTCATCGCCTGGGTGACGCCGGTGGCCGCCGACGGCACGACGCCGTTCCGCGTGCTCGGCGCCCACACGGACTCGCCCTCGTTCAAGCTGAAGCCGCGCCCGACCTCGAGCTCCGAGGGCTTGCTGCAGGCGGGGGTCGAGGTCTACGGCGGGCCGCTCCTGAACTCGTGGCTCGACCGCGAACTCGAGCTCGCGGGCCGCATCGCCACCGACGACGGCGCCACGCACCTCGTGCGGACCGGACCCATGCTGCGCATCCCGCAGCTCGCGATCCACCTCGACCGCGACGTCAACAAGGGGCTCACCCTCGACAAGCAGCGGCACGTGCAGCCGATCTGGGGCGCTGGCGGCACGGGAGACGTCCTCGAGGTGCTCGCGGCCTCGGCCGGGGTCGACGCCGAGCGGATCGTCGGTCATGACGTGCTCGTCGCCGACACGCAGGCGCCGGCGCGGTTCGGTCTCGACGACACCCTGTTCGCCTCGGGTCGCATGGACAACCTGAGCTCGGTCTACGCCGGGCTCGTCGCCCTGCTCGAGGCGCCCGGCGATGCCGGTCATGTGAGCGTGCTCGCCGCGTTCGATCACGAGGAGCTCGGCTCCGAGTCCCGCTCGGGTGCGAGCGGCCCGTTCCTCGACGACGTGCTCGTGCGCATCGGCGCCGGCCTCGGCGCGGGCGACATCGAGCGTCGGCGCGCGTACGCGGCATCCTGGATCGTCTCCTCCGATGCGGGCCATGCGGTGCACCCGAACTATCCCGAACGGCACGACCCGGCGAACCGCCCTTCGCTCGGCGGGGGTCCGCTGCTCAAGCTCAACGCCAACCAGCGCTATGCGAGCGACGCCGAGGGTGCGGCGTTCTGGGCGGCGGTCTGCCGGCAGGCGGGCGTCGAGACGCAACCGTTCGTCTCGAACAACTCGATCCCGTGCGGCTCGACCATCGGCCCGCTCTCGGCGACACGCCTCGGTATCCGCACGGTCGACGTGGGCGTGCCGCTGCTCTCGATGCATTCGGCGCGCGAGCTCGCGCACGTCGACGACCTCGCCGCACTCGGCGCCGCGGTCACCGCCTTCTTCGCGGGCTGATTCCCACTCGTCACGGGCCGACGACCACGAGTGGCGGGATGTCGCGCCACGACGGCGCGATTCACCCTGCCCTCGACCGGCGGCGCCTGACAGTGTGAACAGCATGACCGAGACGATCACGGCCACGACGCCGCCCGCCGCCCCTGCCTCCTCACCTGCACCCTCGCTTTTCGCGCACGTCGCCGACCGCGACGCGGCGATCGCGCACTTCCGGGGCCGGCTCGGTATCGAGGCCGACGTCTCGGATGTCGCCGCCGCGCTCGCCGGTTCCGAGCCGGGCTTCGTGCTCGTCGACACCCGCAACGACGCCTCATGGTCGCAGGGGCACGTGCCCGGCGCCGTGCACCTGCCGTGGCGCGGCATCGCGGCGGGGGCCGCTGCGCTGATCCCCGCGGGCGCGCCGGTCGTCGTCTACTGCTGGGGCCCGGGATGCAACGGGGCGACGCGCGCCGCGCTCGAGTTCGCGCTGCTCGGCCACCCCGTGAAGGAGATGATCGGCGGATTCGAGTACTGGGTGCGCGAGGGATTCGCCTACGACACCGCCGACGGGCCGGCCCAGCTCGCGGCCGACCCGCTCACGAACGTCGTCGAGACGGGACTCGGCGGCGGCGCTGTCGCCGACGGCGTCATCAGCTGCGCCTGCTGACGCGGGCGCATCGAGCTCGGGTGGGCGCCGGCCGGGACACCGGCACCCACCCGGCAGTCTCATGCGGCTGCCGGCCCCGGTCTCAGCGCAACGGGCCGCGCCGGCTCTCGAGCCACATCGTGTGGTCGCGCAGGCCGTTGCGCACCGCCGCCTTGATGATCAGGTAGCCGATCCAGAGCATGAGCCCGAGTACGGCGAGATAGATCACGAGGCCGATGACGAGGCCGATGAGGCCGGCGCCCCAGAGCAGATCGGGCATGTTCGGGTCGGGGGTGTCCATCCGCACAGCGTGCCAGACGCTCGCGTGCACCGCGAGAGTCCCGATCGGGGGACACGACGAGTGCCGTGACCGGCGGTCAGCACTCGATGACGTTGACCGCGAGCCCGCCCTCGCTCGTCTCCTTGTACTTCGTCATCATGTCGATGCCCGTCTGCCGCATGGTCTCGATGACCGTGTCGAGGGAGACGACGTGCGTGCCGTCGCCGTGCAGTGCGAGGCGTGCGGCGGAGACGGCGGTCGACGAGGCGATCGCATTGCGTTCGATGCACGGCACCTGCACGAGGCCGCCGACGGGATCGCAGGTGAGGCCGAGGTGGTGCTCCATGGCGATCTCTGCGGCGTTCTCGATCTGTCGGGGGGTGCCGCCGAGCACGGCGCAGAGCGCGCCGGCCGCCATCGCGCACGCCGAACCGACCTCCGCCTGGCACCCGCCCTCGGCACCCGAGATCGAGGCGTTCTTCTTGACGAGGGAGGCGATCGCCGCAGCGGTCAGCAGGTATCGACGGATGCCGGCGGCATCGGCACCGGGCACGAACTTCAGGTAGTAGTGGCCGACGGCCGGGATGATGCCGGCCGCGCCGTTCGTCGGTGCGGTGACGACCCGACCGCCCGAGGCGTTCTCTTCATTCACCGCGAGCGCGAACGCGTGCAGCCATTCGGTCGAGGTGTCGCGCAGGTGCTCGTCGCGGTCGTACTCCTCCAGGCGCTGTCGCACGAGCGATGCGCGCCGCTTGACCCGCAGGCCGCCGGGCAAGGTGCCGTCGGCCGAGAGCCCGTTCGAGACGCACTCGGCCATCGCCGCCCAGATCGCGTCGAGACCGTCGTCGATGCCCTGCTCGCCGTGGACCGCGACCTCGTTGTACCGCGCGACATCGCACAGCGAGACGCCGTGCTCCTCGCAGAGTGCGAGCAGTTCGTCGGCGCTCGAGTAGGGCAGCGGATGCCGCAGCGCCTCGGCCTCGGACGCGGTCTCGCCCTCGCGGCGGATGAACCCGCCGCCCACCGAGTAGTACGTGTCTTCGGCGAGGGGGAGCGGGTCGTCGCCCCAGGCCTGGAGGGTCATCGCGTTGGGGTGGCCGGGCAGGCGCGTGCGCGGTTCGAGGGCGACATCGCTGCGGAGCATCCGGATCGTGTGCGTGCCGGCGATGCGCACCTCGGCGCCGTCGTCGCCGAGGTCCGACCACGCGCCGCGCACCTCGTCGGGGTCGCAATCGTGCGGCTCGAGGCCGGCCAGGCCGGCGACGACCGCGTCGGGAGTGCCGTGCCCGAGGCCGGTGGCGCCGAGCGACCCGTACAGCGAGCACGTGATGCGGGTGACCCGGTCGAGCACGCCGTCGCGCGCGAGGCGTTCGGCGAACGCCCGTGCGGCCCGCATCGGGCCGACGGTGTGGGAACTCGAGGGGCCGATCCCGATCGAGAAGAGATCGAGGGCTGAGACGAACGCTGTCACCCTCCAAGGCTACGCCGCGGGACGCGCAGTGTTGTGGCGGGAACTCGCAGATTCATGCGCATCCGTCGTTCACGGCGCGGGTTCGGCGCAAGATCGGCGACTCGCACGCACGTCGCCGATCGGGGTATCCATCGCGGGCGGCTGCGGTCGGCCGCTGTCGCGACCGTCAGCGCGCTGTGAGCGCCGCGTGAGCGTCGTGCAAGCACGGGCGCGCACTGTGTACCCATGACCACACACACATCACCCGATTGGGCCGTCGAAGCCGAGGGGCTCGTCAAGACGTTCGGCGCGAATCGCGCCGTCGACGGCGTCGACCTCCGCGTCGCCACCGGGTCCGTCTACGGCGTGCTCGGCCCGAACGGCGCCGGCAAGACGACCACCATCTCCATGCTCGCGACCCTCCTCAAGCCCGACGGCGGCAGCGCCCGCATCTTCGGCCACGACGTGCAGCGCGAGGCGCAGGTCGTTCGCCAGCTCATCGGCGTCACAGGCCAGTACGCCTCCGTCGACGAGACGCTCTCGGCCACCGAGAACCTCTTCCTGTTCTCGCGTCTGCACGGCTTGAGCGCCGCGGACTCGCGTCGCAAGGCCACCGAGCTCCTCGAGGAGTTCGGCCTGACGGATGCGGCGAAGCGACCGCTGAAGAACTTCTCCGGCGGCATGCGCCGTCGTCTCGACCTGGCTGCGAGCCTCATCGCGCAGCCGCCGCTCATCTTCCTCGACGAGCCGACGACGGGCCTCGACCCGCGTACGCGCATCCAGATGTGGGACACCATCCGCCGCCTGGTGTCGTCGGGTTCGACGGTGCTGCTGACCACGCAGTACCTCGACGAGGCCGACCAGCTCGCCGATCGCATCGCGGTCATCGACCGCGGGCGCGTGGTCGCCGAAGGCACGGCCAACGAGCTCAAGGCGTCCGTGGGGGAGTCCACGCTCGAGTTGCGACTCGTGAATCTCGGGGACGCCGACGACGCTCGCGTCGCGATCCGGCGCGTGTTGGGGGTCGAAGCATCCGCCTCGCCGGAGGCCGGTCGCATCACCGCGCCCATGAACAACCCCGACCTCGTCACCGAGTTGCTCGTGACGCTCCGCGACGAGGGCATCCACCTCGCCGAGATGAGCGTGCAGAAGCCGACGCTCGACGAGGTCTTCCTCACGCTCACCGGTCACGGCGTCGAATCCGACGACGCGGGGACCGAGGCATCCGCCGAGCTCGAAGGGAGCCGCGCATGACCACCACCACGCTTTCCCCGAAGGCGACCGCCGCGTCGCCGATCACACCGGGCGCGCAGCGCACGCTCAAGAACCGCGTCTCGATCTCCGAGACCGTCTCGCACACGCTCACCATGGCGTACCGGGGCCTGCTGAAGATCAAGCGCACCCCGGAGCAGCTCGTCGACGTGACGGTCCAGCCGATCCTCTTCACCCTGATGTTCACGTACATCTTCGGCGGGGCGATCGCGGGCGACGTCGCGAGCTACCTGCCGATCATCATTCCGGGCATCCTCGTGCAGACCGTCATCACGACCTCGGTCGTCACCGGCGTGCAGCTGCGCGAGGACATGGACAAGGGCGTGTTCGACCGGTTCCGCTCCTTGCCGATCGCGCGGATCGCGCCCCTGTCGGGCGCACTGCTCGCCGACACCGTGCGATACGGCATCGCGACGAGCCTGACCTTCGTGATGGGCTACCTCATGGGATTCCGCCCCGAGGGCGGCATCTGGTCGGTCGTCGGGGCGGGGCTCCTCGTCATCGCCTGCTCGTGGGCGATCAGCTGGATCTTCGCGTTCTTCGGCGTGATCGCTCGAACGGCATCGAGCGTGCAGGGCGTCTCGATGATCGTGCTCTTCCCGCTGACGTTCCTCTCGAACGCGTTCGTGCCGGCCGACACGATGCCCGACTGGCTGCAGTGGTTCGTCGACATCAACCCGGTCTCGCACCTCGTGACCGCGGTCCGCGACCTCGTGAACACCGGCACCTGGGGGCCCGACGCGGCGGTCTCGCTGCTCGGCGCCGCCGTGATCGTCGCGGTCTTCGCACCGCTGACGGTGCGGGCGTACATGCGGAAGGCGTAGCCGCCTCGGCTACGGGAGTCGCTCCGAGAGGAGCTCGATGGCCCGGGCGACCGCAGCATTCGGAGACACGGATGCCGCGGCCGACCGGGCTTCGTGCACCCGTGCCGCACCGAGCCGCCGCACGGCGGCCTCGACGCGTGCGGCGAGCACGAGCAGCGGCAGGTCCTGGCGGGGCGACAGCCGCTCGGCGAGGGCGAGCAGTTCGAGCGCCCGGTCCTCGAGCGCAGGCAGCGTCATCGCCCAACTCGACCAGCCGACGAGCGCGGTACCGAGTACGGGCTTGTCGATGTACCCCGGCCTGGACCGGTGCATGGCGAGCGTTCGTGCACGGAGCTGCCGTGCCGTGTCGGCGACCTCGTGCCCGTCACGGTCGTCGTCGACCCCCGCGGCGACGAAGGCCGCGAGCGAGAGGACGTACCAGGGCGACGCCCGGCGGCCGGGCAACGCGTATCGTTCGAGCGCGCGATGCGTGTGCTCGACGGCCCCGGCGGTCTCCCCGCGGGCGCGCGCCACCTCGGAGAGCCCGAGTTCGCCGATCGCGCCGAGATCGAAGCGGATGTCGCCCGTGCGATCACCCTGCGTCATCCGTTCGAAGCGCTGCTCCGCCTCATCGAGTCGACCGAGCGAGAGCAACGCCACCGCCTCGATCCACTCGAGCTGCAGCAGGTCGGGGGCCGCACCGAACCGTCGCAGACGCCGCGCCGCCTCCTCGCTCCAGCGCAGCGCCTCGGAAGGCTGAGCCGTCTGGCTGGCGAGCTGGGCGAGGGTCATCGCCGCCATCGCGCCGATCCATGCCTCCCCGCTCCGCTCCGAGAGTTCGAATGCGCGACGTGCCGCCGTCGCGGCGCGATCGATCTCGCCCTCGTTCTCGGCGACCTGGGCGGTGAGGATGCCGCCGAGCAGCGCCTCGGCGAGGTCGTCGGACGCGGTCATCCGTTCGAGCGACGCGTGGGCGTGATCGAGATCGGAGAGGCTCAGCAGGAACTCCGCAGCTCCGCGCTGCCACGGCGCGAGCGTCGCACCCGAGCGGATGATCCGGCGCAGGCGTGAGAGCGCGATGAGCCCCTGGCGGTGCTCGGCGACGAGTGCCGTCGCCGACATCGTGATGTACGCCGTCGCCGCCAACTCGATGAATCGCGGTTCGGGCGTGTACCCGGTGCTCGCCGCCAGCAGATCGCCGATGAAGGAGAGCACTTCGTCGTGGTTGCCGCGCACCGACCACGAGTAGGCCAGCACCGCGAAGACGCCGAGCGCCACGCGCGCGTCGCACTCGGCGATCGCAGCCCTGAGGATCGACACCAGGTTGTCCTGCTCGAGCGCGACTCCGTGCAGCATCTCGATCTGGCGGTGGTCGGCGGTGCGCTCGACGCCGTCGAGCGCGAACTCCACGGCCCACTCGAACATCGCGTGGCGAGCGTTCTCTGCATCGCCGGCGGCGTCGAGCTCGAGCTGGCCGAACTCCCGCACGGTCTCGAGCATGCGAAAGCGCGGGGCGGTGGAGCCGGGCGGCTCGGCCACGGCGAGCAGCGACTGGGCGACGAGCGCATCGACGACGAGGTCGGCGGTCTCCGCCGTGGCCGCGGCGCCGTCGTCGCCGATCATGCGGGCAGCCGCGTCGACGCCGAATCCGTCGACGAAGAGCGAGAGTCGCGCGAGTGCACGCTGCTCGGCCGGTTCGAGCAGGCGCCAGCTCCATTCGATGACCGCTTGCAGCGTGCGATGCCGTTCGGGAGCCGACCGGTCGCCGGAGACGAGCAGGGCGAAGCGGTGCTCGAGGCGCGCCTCGATCTGCTCGACCGACATCGAGCGAACGCGTGCCGCCGCGAGTTCGATGGCGAGCGGGAGCCCGTCGAGGTGCGTGCAGAGTCGCTCGACGGCCTCGCGGGGGAGCGAGACCCCGGGTCGCGCCGAGTTCGCCCGGTCGCGGAACAGCCGCACCGCGGCACCGGGCACCCCGTCGGCGTTCACCGTCGGGAGGGCGCCGAGCGGATAGACGTGCTCCGCGGTGATCGCGAGCGGGCTGCGGCTGGTGGCGAGCACGCGGAGATGCGGAGCCGATGCCAGGAGCGTCGCGGTCCAGCGCGCCGCTCCGTCGATGACGTGCTCGCAGTTGTCGAGCACGAGCAGCGTCGGGCGCTCGGCGAGCTGCTGGATGACGCGGGTCGCGAGGTCGGGTCGAGGTGCGGCGTCGGCGAGACGGGCGCTCACCGACGGCTCGCCGATGCCGAGCGTCGAGGCGAGGGCGAGGGTGACATCGTCATCGCTCCGGATGCTCGCGAGTTCGACCACCACGACCGCGGGATCGTCGGCGCGAGCGGCGACCGCCTGCGCGAGCCGGGTCTTGCCGAGGCCGCCGGGGCCGAGCACGGTCACGAGTCGTGCCGACTCGAGCAGCGCGGCGATCGCCGCGACGTCGTGCTCGCGGCCGAGCAGCTCGTTGGGTTCGGCGCGGAGGCCGACACGCACGCGGTGCTCGATTCCCGGCTCATCGTCGAGGAGCCGGGTGTTGAGGGCGACGAGTTCGGCGCCAGGGGAGGCGCCGAGCTCGTCGCGGAGGCGAGCGCGGAATCGCCCGAATGCCTCGAGCGCCTCCTGGCGGCGTCCGTCGTCGGCCATGGCCTGCAGCAGGAGGAGCTGCCGCCGCTCGTTCAGCGGACGCGTCGCCGCGAGCCCGGCCGCATCGTCGGCGGCGCCGCCGGCGTCGCCGGTCGCGAGTCGGGCACGGGCCCGCACCTCGTGCAGCTCGTCGTTGACCGCTGCCGCGGACTCGGCGAGTTCGGCTCCGATCGGGGCATCGCCGAGGTCGGCGCCGGGTTCCCCTCGCCACAGCGCGAGGGCATGCTCGACAACAGCCAAGGCTTCGCCCGGCTCGTGGTCGAGGAGCGCTCGAGCGTCGGCGAGCAGCGATCGTGCCAGGGCGAGATCGCTCGACCGTTCGTCGGCCGCGAGTGCGTATCCGCTCGTCGTGGAGACGATGAGGCCTTCGACCGTCGCACCGCGGGCGCGTGAGACGAGCGTCTGCAGCGCTCCACGGGGGTTGCGCGGCTGGGCCTCGCCCCAGAGCTCTGCCGCGATCGCGTTCGTGCTCAGGCCGCGCCGGCCCGGCTGGTCGGCAGCCTCGGCGAGCAGCGCGATCAGCGCCTTCGCGAGGGTGCCGGGAGGTTCGACGAGTTCGCCGCTCGGGCCTGCCACGAGCACCGGCCCGAGGAGGGCGACTCGGGGCGCATCGGTCGTGGTCGGCGGCACGCTGTCGAGCCTAATGCCGGGCTGCCCGCCGTAGGCTGGACGGCGATGCAGACCGACAGCGCCCCGTTCACCATCCGTCCGATCCGCGACGCCGACCTCGCCGCCGAACCCGACCTCATCGCCGCCGCGTTCGCTGCGGGCCCGTACGGGCACCTGCCCGTGAGCGAGGAGCGACGCGCGCTCCAGCGCGACGTGTCGGGGCGCGCGGCATCCGGGGCCGTGCTCGTGGCCGTCGCCGACGGTGACGCTGCCGCAGGCGAGCGACTGCTCGGCACGGCGAGCGTGCTGCGCGCAGGCACGCCGTACTCGCGAGTCGCGATCGGCGACGAGGCCGAGGTGCGGCTCGTGGCCGTCGACCCCTCCGCCCAGGGCGCGGGCATGGGCGAGGCGCTGATGCGCGCGAGCATGGAGACCGCCCTCGGGTGGGGCGCCGACGCACTACTGCTCGACACCGGTGATCGCAACCTCCGGGCGCAGGCCCTCTACGCGCGGCTCGGGTTCGAGCGGCAGCCCGAGCGCGACGAGCACTTCGGCGACGTGCTGGCGTTCGCGTACCGCTTCGCCCTGCAGGAACAGGCCGACATTCGCGTGCGACTCATGCGCCCTGACGAGGTCGAGCCGGTCACCGAACTCGTCGAGGCCGCGTACGCAGCCGACTTCGAGCTGAGTGATGCGTATCGCGCCGACATCGTCGCGGTCACCGAGCGCGCACGCGACCACCAGGTCTGGGTGGCGACGGATGCCTCGAGCGGCGCGCTCCTCGGCACGGCCTCGACCCCCGTGGCGGGCGCGGCGATCTCGCCGCTCGCGCGGGCGGGGGAACTCGACTTCCGCTTCCTCGGGGTCGCCGCGGATGCCCGTCGCCGCGGCGTGGGCGAGGTGCTCGTCGAGCACGTGCTCCGGCTCGCGCGCATCCGCGGCCTCGAGCGGGTCGTGCTGAACACCGGGCCCGACATGCTGGCGGCCCAGCGGCTCTACGACCGCCTCGGGTTCCAGCGGTTGCACGAGCGCGAGTTCACGTTCGAACGACCCGACGGTACGAGCTTCCTCATGATGGCCTACGGGCGCGACGCCGACGGTGCCGTCGGCGATGATGCCGGCAGCGTTCGCCGGGAGTCGGGCGCCGCCTGAGGCGCCCTGCCGCGGGTCAGTCCGCGGTGACGGGCGCCACGCGTGCCATCCACTGGTCCGGTCGTTCCAGCGCCGCGAAGCCGAACCGCTCGTAGAGGCTGTGCGCGTCGGCGGTCGTGAGCCCGATGCGACGGAGCCCGAGCGGTTCGAGCGTCGCCATGACGTGCTCGACGAGTGCCACGCCGATGCCTCGACCTCGCGCGTTCGCATCGACGAACACGTCGCACAGCCAGGCGAACGTCACGCCGTCGGTGATCACCCGCGCATAGGCGAGCTGCGTGCCGCTCGCCCGGTCGTAGACGCCGTAGTTGCGCGACGCCGCGACGGCGGCCTCGAGCGCCGCACGCGTGCGGCCGAGCGCCCAGTACGACTCCTCGGCGAGCCAGGCGTGCACTCGATCGAGGTCGAGGCGTGCAGGGTCGGCGGAGAACTCGAGGTCGTCGTGCATGCTCCGATGGAACCGCGGCGGCTCCCGCGGGGCAACGGCCAATTCGAGGTCGGTGGCCTGCGCCGCTCTGGGAGACTGGTGCGATGTCGACCACCGCACCGCACCAGCCGAGCCGCACTCCGACGGGCCGTCGCGTCGGTCGAGTGCTGCTCGCGGCGCTCGTCGTGCTCGTGCTCGTCGTCGTCGGATTCCTGGTGTGGGCGAAGACCGTGATGCAGGGCGAGCGACCGGCCTCGCTCGAGGCGTGGACCGATGAGCGCGTGAGCATCGAGTCGTTCGACGACTCGATCGTCATGGCGCCGGTCGACGGCGCATCGGATCGCGGACTCGTCTTCATCCCCGGCGCCAAGGTCGATCCGTACGCGTACATGGCCAAGCTCGTCGACGCGGTGGCGGAGACCGGCGCGACGGTAGTCATCACCAAGCCGATCCTGAACCTGGCGTTCTTCGACCAGCGGCCGCTCGAGACCTTCACACGCCATGCGCCCGAGGTGTCCGAGTGGTACGTGGGCGGCCACTCGCTCGGCGGAGTGCGTGCCTGCATGATGGCGGGTGAGGAGGACGTCGCGGGCATCGTGTTCTTCGGCTCGTACTGCGCGAACGATGTCAGCGACTCCGGACTCGCCGTGCTCAGCATCGCCGGCACCGACGATGGGCTCAGCACCCCCGAGAAGATCGGAGCCGCGGCGCATCTGCTGCCCGCCGACGCGGCCTTCGTCGAGATCGACGGCGCCAACCATGCCAGTTTCGGCGACTACGGCGTGCAGCCCGGCGACGGTGTCGCGACCGCGACAGATCGCGAGGTGCGCGACGAGATCACTCGGGCGCTCGCCGAGTTCTGGGCCGAATAAGAGGACGAGTTCCGGGGGGCGGACTCGCGCGCCGTTCCAGCCCGTGAGCGAGCGCGTTCCAGCACCTGTTAGCAACTTCGGTTGACAAATCAGAATAAGCAACCTAAGTTGCTCTTATGACCCCGCCTCCGCCGCCTCAGCAGATCCCGGATCCCACCGGCGCCGAAGCCGACGACCTCGCCGCAGTCGTCGCACTGCGCGAGCTCGCCGACCGACTCGAGGACGCAGCCGTCGAGCGCGCGATGCGCGAGGGGTGGAGCTGGACGCAGGTCGCCGAGGCCCTCGGCGTCACCCGGCAGGCCGTGCACAAGAAGCACCACCGTCGGCTCGAACTCGCCGGCATCGAACTGAGGAGGCGCAATGCCTGACCGCCTGGACGACGACGCACTCGACCCGACGCTGAAGCAGGTCATCATCAACGCGATCGACGAGGCGATCGATCGCGGCGCGTCGAGCGTCGAGGCCGAGCACCTTCTGCTCGCGATCTCGGCCGGCCACGACGCGGCCGGCCGCACACTCGCCGAGTTCGGTCTCGACCACGACGGCGTGGACGCCGCGCTTCGCGGTGAACGCGAGCGGTCGTTGCGGGCGGCCGGCATCGAGCCCGTCGCCGAGGAGCGACTCGCCGCCACGCGGAAGTCGCGGCCGGCCTGGGGCGCGACGGTGCGCGAAGCGCTGCGGCGTGCCGACTTCACGGCTCACCGGAACCGTGGCCGAGCCGAGCGCGAACGACTCGCGGTCGCCGACGCGCTCGTCGGAATCCTGCGTGCCGATCTCGGCACCGTCCCCCGTGCGCTCGCCTACGCGGGTGTCGATCGAGCCGAGCTCATCGACGCACTCGGACGAGCCTGACCACGCCGAGCACATGTCAGGGGCGGAGATGATGACGCAGGCCGATGGACTCGCGATCGAGGTCGAGGGACTCCGGCTGCGGTACGGCACGACCGACGTGCTGCACGACGTCGCGTTCCAGGTGCGCCGGGGTGAAGTGCTGGCGCTGCTCGGCCCGAACGGAGCCGGCAAGACGTCGACGATCGAGATCCTCGAGGGGTTCCGCATGCGATCCGCGGGACGCGCCGAGGTGCTGGGCACCGACCCGGCCCGCGGCACCGAGCAGTGGCGTGCCCGCATGGGCATCGTGCTGCAGTCGTGGCGCGACCACCCGAAGTGGCGCGTGCGCGAGCTCCTCGCGTTCCAGGGCTCGCTCTACGAGCCGTATTCGACGCCACTGGTCCGCCGGCCGTGGGACGTCGACGACCTCCTCGCCGCAGTCGGGCTCACCGAACAGGCCGAGCGACCGATCAAGGTGCTCTCGGGCGGCCAGCGACGACGGCTCGACGTCGCGATCGGCCTCGTGGGCCGCCCCGAGCTCGTCTTCCTCGACGAGCCGACGACCGGACTCGATCCGAAGGCGCGACGCGACTTCCATGAACTCGTCCGGCGGATCCGCGACGACTTCGAGACCACGGTGCTCATCACGACGCACGATCTCGACGAAGCGGAGAAGCTCGCCGGTCGGATCGTCGTACTGGCCCGCGGGCGAATCGTCGCCGACGGCACGTCCGAGCAGCTCACCCGGCAGATCGCCGGGCACGACGAAGTGCGCTGGGTCCAGGGCGGCGAGCGTCACGTGCGGCACGTTCCGGACTCGACCGCATTCGTGCGCGAGCTGTTCGCACGCGACGGTGCGGACGTTCGCGACCTCGAGCTCCGCCGCGCATCGCTCGAGGACGCCTACCTGGCGCTCGTGAAGGACGCCGAGTCGGACGACGGCCCAGACCCCGAGCTCGAGCCCTCGGACGCCGTTCCCGAACCGAATGGAGCACCGCGATGACCGCCGTCGCCCCCGCCCTCCGCGCCGGGATCGGACGCGGCCTCATCGAGCTTCGGCAGGCGTTCACCGGCATGGAGCTCGTGGGTCAGCTGCTGTGGCCGGTGGCCACGCTGGTGGCCGTCTACTTCCTCCGCGACGTCGCCATCGGTAGCACCGCGTACTCGCTCGGCACGATCATCCTTCCGGGTGCGCTCGGCATGTTCGTCGCGTTGGGCATGCTGCTCGTCGTGCAGCAGCTCGCTGCCGATCGCGAGGATGGCACACTCCTGCGCGCCAAGGCGACCCCGAACGGCATCCGCGCCTATCTCGTGGGCAAGCTCGTGCAGATCTCGGCGACGATCCTCGCCTACCTCGCCATCATCCTGATCCCCGGTCTCGTCCTCGTCGACGGCCTCGAGATCGCGGACCCGTACTCGTGGATCACCTTCGCGTGGGTGCTGGTGCTCGGTCTCGTCGCGACGCAGGCGATCGGCGTGCTCCTCGGATCCGTGATCGCGACGCCGCGCGGCGCGGGATACCTCTCGCTCCCGATCCTCGGGCTGATCGCGATCTCGGGCATCTTCGCCCCGATCACCGGATTGCCCGACTGGCTGCAGTGGATCGCCCAGGTGTTCCCGATCTACTGGCTCGGGCTCGGCATGCGCGCGTCGTTCCTGCCCGACGACGCGGTGGTCGTCGAGATCGGCGAATCGTGGCGCCAGCTCGAGACGGCGGCGGTGCTCGGCGCCTGGGCGGTCGTCGGGCTCGTGCTCGCGCCGATCGTGCTGCGACGCATGGCTCGGCGCGAGTCGGGATCGCGCGTCGCTGCGCGGCGCGAGCAGGCCATGCGGCGGGTGGGATAGCACCCGACCCACCGATCGAGATTGTTGACCAATCTCGGTCGCGCACCGTAGGTTGCCACATAACATCCCGGAAATCACCGGAGTGGCACGGAATCCGGTGCGCTCTTCGACACCAGTCGCCGAAGAACGCCAGCGTCCGACGTTGCCGCCGCTCCCGAAGGAAGAGCTCAGCACTCCCACTGGGACGATCTCGTCCCGCGACGGAAGGACCTCATCGTGAAATCCAGAATTCTCGCCCTCGCGGGCTCGGTGGCCATCGCGGCGCCGCTCGCGCTCGGTGCGGCGACGATGGCGAGCGCGGCACCGGGCGACAACCCACCGGTCACGCTCGTGGACGACGTCACCGCCCCGATCTACGACTACCCCGGCGCCATCCGGGAGACGGTCTGGGTCACCGCCCCCGACCTCGACGGCGATGGCGTCGACGAACGGATCGCCACCGACATCATCCGACCCCGCGAACTCGACGGCATCGCA
This sequence comes from Agromyces sp. NPDC056389, assembly GCF_042262385.1. NCBI lineage: Bacteria > Bacillati > Actinomycetota > Actinomycetes > Micrococcales > Microbacteriaceae > Agromyces > Agromyces sp. NPDC056389. The sequence goes on along the minus strand of NZ_JBHJPN010000002.1, from coordinate 639,346 downwards.
CAGGTTCCGGTCATCATGGACGCGAGCCCGTACTACCTGAGCTCCGGGCGGGGCAACGAGGCGGAGCGCAAGGTCTACGACGCCGACGGCAACCTCGTCAAGTTCCCGCTCTACTACGACAACTACTTCGTGCCCCGGGGGTACGCCTTCGTCGCGGTCGACATGGCGGGCACGGCCCGCTCGACCGGCTGCACGGATGAGGGCGGCCGTTCCGACATCGAGTCGGTCAAGGCCGTCGTGGAGTGGCTGAACGGCACGGGCGTCGCCCTCGATGCCGATGGCGCGGTCGTCGACGCCGACTGGAGCAACGGCAAGACCGGCATGATCGGCAAGTCCTACGACGGGACCCTGGCCAACGGCGTCGCCGCCACCGGGGTCGAGGGACTGAAGACGATCGTGCCGATCAGCGCCATCAGCTCGTGGTACGACTACAACCGCTGGCAGGGCGCGGTGAAGTCCTTCAACTACCCGAGCAGCCTGTCCCGGTCGGTCGCCTCCAACCGGACCATCGCAACGGACTGCTCGGCGCGGCTGAACTGGATGAACGCCAACGACGGCGACGAGACCGGGGCCTACACCGACTTCTGGGCCGAGCGCGACTACCGCGAGGGATCCTCCTACGACGTGTCGAAGGTCACGGCCAGCGTGTTCATCATGCACGGGCTGCAGGACACCAACGTCAAGACCATGAACGCGTCGAAGTGGTGGGAGGACCTCGGCGAGCAGGGCGTCGACCGCAAGATGTGGCTCACCCGCCTCGGGCACGTCGATCCATTCGACTCCGAGCGCGCGCTGTGGGTCGAGACCCTGCACCGATGGTTCGACCACGAACTCATGGACATCGACAACGGAATCGACCAGGAGCCCGCCGTCAGCGTCGAGACCGCGCCGAACCAGTGGGAGCAGTCGGACACCTGGCCGATCTCGTCGGCTCGCACCCAGACGCTGAACCTGCATGCCGACGGCACGATGATGCTCGGCAAGAAGGATCGCTCCACGGCCGGCTATGTCAACTCCACGTCGCTGAGCGAGGCGAACGCCGTCAGGATCGGCGCCAATGCCAACCGGCTGCAGTTCCTCACCGGCACGATCAAGCACGACGTCCGGATCTCGGGCACACCGACCCTCGACCTCGATGTCACGCACACGGCACCGGTCGGGCAGGTGTCGGTCATGCTGGTCGACTACGGAGTGATGGATCGCGTCAGCGCCTCGGGTGACGGTGCGCAGACGCTCAGCACCGAGTCCTGCTGGGGCCCGGCGATCGCGACCGACGACGCCTGCTACCTGGACGTCGCCAAGCGCATCTCGAGCACCGAGCTGCAGGTGCTGGCCCGCGGCTGGGCCCGCCTCGACGGGGCGGGCAACCACAAGGTCACGGTCGAACTGGCCGCCAACGACGTCGTGGTGCCGGCAGGTCACCAGCTCGGCATCGTGATCAGCGGCAGCCGGAACGGTGTCGTGGCCGTGGACAATGCGGCGACCCCGTACACGGTCGCGCTGAGCGGTTCGAGGTTGAACCTTCCGGTCTCCGGCCCGATGGCCGGCTTCGGTCCCGGCCACCTGACGGAGAAGGACACCGCGACCCTGAGTCCCGGAACCCTGGCCAACCTCGATGAGACGGTGTGGCCCGGACGCTGACGCTCAGGAGACGAGTCCCGCCGGTCGCGCGGCGACCGGGTCGGCTCAGCGGCGGACGGCCGATGTCCGTTCGCCGCTGGGCCGGCTCGTGTCCGTCGCTCAGCGAACGGTCTTGCGCGCCGTGATCTGGCCGGTGTCGAAGCCGAGCAGGTGCAGGCCCCCGTGGAAGCGGGCGTGCTCGACCTTGATGCAGCGGTCCATGACGACGGTGAGCCCCTGCTCCTCGCCGTAGTACGCGGCCTCCTGGTTCCAGATGCCGAGCTGCACCCAGATCGTCTTCGCGCCCGAGGCGAGCACTTCGTCGACGACCTGCGGGATGTCGGAACCGCGGCGGAACACCACGACGATGTCGGGCACCTCGGGCAGGTCGGCGAGGCTCGCGTAGGCGGGCTGGCCGAGGATCTCGGTCTCCATGGGGTTCACGAAGTACAACCGGTAGTCGCTCGACTGCTGCAGGTACGTGCCGACGAAGAAGCTCGAGCGCTGCGGCTTCGGCGAGGCGCCGACGATCGCGACCGACTTCGCTGCGTTCAGGATCTTCAGCCGCTGCTTCGCATCGGGCCCGGTCCAGGTGCGCTGCGACTTCAGCAGCCTCGCGAGCGGCGAGCTCGCCGGGAGTTCGCACGAGAGGCCGTTGACGAGGCGCACGGTCTCGAGATCGCCGGTTTCGAGGGCAGCGGATGCCGCGCCATCCGTCGCGCTCAGCGCTGCCGTGCTCGTGGCCTGCGTGGTCATCGTGCTGCTCCCGTCGCGATCGTGAGGGCCTGGTCGAGGTCGTCGATGATGTCCTCGACATCCTCGATGCCGACCGACAGTCGCACAACCCCCGGCAGGACGCCTGCGTCGACGAGCTGCTGCTCGGTCAACTGCGCGTGGGTGGTCGATGCGGGGTGGATGATGAGCGTCTTGGCGTCGCCGATGTTGGCGAGGTGGCTCGCGAGGTTGACGTTCTCGATGAGGGCCTGGCCGACGGCGCGGCCGCCCTTCACCTCGAAGCTGAACACCGAGCCCGGGCCCTTCGGCAGGTACTTCAGCGCCCGGTCGTGGTGCGGGTGGCCGGGCAGGCCCGCCCACAGCACGCGCTCGATGCGCGGGTCGCTCTCGAGCCACTCGGCGACGACACGGGCGTTGTCGATGTGCGCCTGGATGCGGTACGGCAGGGTCTCGACGCCCTGCGCGAGCAGGAACGCCGAGTGCGGCGCGAGCGCGGGGCCGATGTCGCGCAGCTGCTCGGCGCGGAGCCGCGTGAGGAACGCGTACTCGCCGAAGTTGCCCGACCACTGGAGTCCGCCGTAGCTCGGCACGGGCTGGCCGAAGAGCGGGAACTTCTCGGAGTGCCAGTCGAAGCGGCCCGACTCGACGACGACGCCGCCGAGCGTGGTGCCGTGTCCGCCGAGGAACTTCGTGGCGGAGTGCGTGACGATGTCGGCGCCCCACTCGATCGGTCGGTTCAGGTACGGGGTCGCGATCGTCGAGTCGACGATGAACGGGATGCCGTGCGCGTGCGCGACGTCGGCGAGCGCCTCGAGGTCGGCGATCTCGCCCGAGGGATTCGCGATGGTCTCGACGAACAGGGCCTTCGTCTTGTCGGTGATCGCGGCGGCGTAGTCGGCGGCGTCGGCGGACTGCACGAACGTCGTCTCGATGCCGAAGCGGCGCAGCGTGACATCCAACTGGGTGATCGAGCCGCCGTAGAGGTTCGCCGAGGCGACGATGTGGTCGCCGGTGCCCGCGAGGCTCGCGAAGGTGATGTACTGCGCCGAGAGGCCGCTCGCGGTGGCGACGGCGCCGAGGCCGCCCTCGAGGCTCGCGACGCGCTCCTCGAAGCTCGCAACGGTGGGGTTCGCGAGGCGCGAGTAGATGTTGCCGTACTTCTGCAGGGCGAACCGAGCTGCAGCGTCGGCCGTGTCGTCGAAGACGAAGGCGCTCGACTGGTAGATCGGCAGCGCACGGGCGCCCGTCACCTGGTCGGGGATGTTGCCCGCGTGGATGGCGCGGGTCTTGAAGCCGTATTCGCGGTCTGCCATGCGGCAACGCTACTGCGGGCGGCCACCCGCACCGCCCGGCGTCGTAACGCAGGGCAACGGATGGCGCGCAGGGGAATGCGCCCGACGCGCTACCGTGGGCCCGTGATCCTCGAACACGCACTGCTGCCCGTCGTCCCCGGCCACGAGGCCGACTTCGAAGCGGCGTTCGCCGAGGCGAAGGCGATCATCGCCGGCATGCCCGGCTTCATCGAGTTGCAGCTCTCGCGCTCGATCGAGACGCCGAACGAGTACCTGCTGCTCGTGCAGTGGGAGAGCGTCGAGGCCCACGAGGTCGGGTTCCGCGGATCGCCCGAGTACGGCCGCTGGCGAGAGCTGCTGCACCGGTTCTACGATCCGTTCCCGGTCGTCGAGCACTTCGCGGAGGTCGCTCGCGTTGCATGACCCGAGCAGATGACGCGCGCCGCGGCATCCGCTCGATCTGCTGCACAGTGCCTGCCCAGCCCCGGTTGCTAGCATCATCTCAGGCCGCCGACTGCGGCCCCGGACGAGGGATCAGTACCCGGAACGCGACAAGACTGGCCACGGGAGTGAACAACATGGCCTGGGTCATCCTCATCGTGTCCGGCGTGCTCGAAGCCGTCTGGGCCACCGCGCTCGGCAAGTCCGAGGGCTTCACGAAGCTCTGGCCGTCGGTCGTCTTCTTCGGTGCACTCGCGCTCTCGATGGCGGGCCTCGCCTGGGCGATGCGCGACATCTCCACGGGCACCGCCTACGCGGTCTGGGTCGGCATCGGCGCGGCGCTCACCGTGATCTGGGCGATGATCACGGGCGACACGGATGTCTCGTGGCTGAAGATCGTCCTGCTGTTCGGGCTCGTCGGCTGCGTCGTCGGCCTCAAGTTCGTCGACGGCGGCAGTCACTAGGCCCGCCGATCGCACTCGCTGAACGCGCGGCTCGGATCTCGAGTCGCGCGTTCGTCGTCCGATGCGGGTTCGACGTCTGGTGCGGGTCCGACGGATGTAAAAAATCATTGACATGATGTCGCCTGCGCTTTACATTGGGATGTAAACAATCTTTGACACGCAAGGGAGACGGCCATGTCGTACGAGGAGAAGGGCACGTGGGTCTACCTCGTGGTCGCCATCGTGGGCAGCACGGTGTACCTCTCGCTCGTGCTGCCGCAGCTGTTCGGCGGCACCGCGGCCGCGCAGATCGACTACGTGCCGGCCATGCTCTGGGTGATCGGCGGCGCGATCGTCGCCTCGATCGTCGGGCGCATCCTCGTCGAGATCCTCTCGCCGAGCGAGAGCACGCGAGGTGACATCCGCGACAAGGAGATCGACCGGCTGGGGGAGCGCGTCGGCAGCTCGTTCGTCGTGATCGGCGCCCTCGGGGCGCTCGTGCTCGCGATGTTCGATGCCGACGGGTTCTGGATCGCGAACACCGTCTACCTGTGCTTCGTGCTCTCCGCCGTCGTCTCGAGCATCACCAAGCTCGTCGCCTATCGCAGGGGAGTACCGGCATGGTGAAGCCCACGAGGGTCACGAACGAGATCCGCTCGCTGCGGTTCAGGGCCGGCGAGATGACCCAGGCCGAGCTCGCGAAGCGTCTCGGGGTGACCCGTCAGACCATCATCGCCATCGAGCAGGGGCGCTATTCGCCCTCGCTCGAGATGGCCTTCCAGCTCGCGCGGATCTTCGGGGTGCCGCTCGACGACGTCTTCCAGTACCCCGAACACGACGCGGCAACGGACGCGGAGGAGTCGGCATCATGAGAATCGCAGTCTACGAACGGTACGGCCCGCCCGAGGTGGTGCACCTGCAGCAGGCCGCCGATCCCGAGATCGAAGCGAACGAGGTGCTCGTACGGGTCGAGGCGAGCACGGTCGGCCCGTCCGACAGCGCCGGGCGCAGCGGTACACCGCGCTTCGCCCGCCTCTTCTTCGGACTCACGAGACCGAAGCATCCCGTGCTGGGGTCCGACTTCGCCGGCGTCGTCGAGCGCGCGGGCGCCGACGTGACCCGATTCGCGCCGGGCGACCGCGTCTTCGGCACGCTCGCGCCGGCGATGGGCGCGCACGCCGAGCTGGTGAAGATCGCCGAGGACGCGCCGATCGCGCACATCCCCGGCGGGCTCGACGCGGCCGAGGCCGTCGCAACGGTCGACGGGTTCCTCACGGCCCTGCCCTTCCTCCGCGATCTCGCCGAGTTGGCGCCCGGCCAGGTCGTGCTCGTCAACGGGGCGTCCGGCACGGTGGGATCTGCGGCGGTGCAGCTCGCGAGGCACTTCGGCGCGACGGTCGTCGGCGTGTGCAGCACCGCGAACGCGCCGCTCGTCGCATCGCTCGGCGCCGACCGCGTGATCGACTACACGAGCGAGGACTTCGCCGAGGCGCGCGGCGCCTACGACGTGATCTTCGACGCGGTCGGCAAGCGCTCGTTCGGCGCGGCCCGGCGCGCGCTCACGCCCCACGGCATCTACCTCACCACGGTGCCGTCGGCGGCGATCATGGTGCAGTGGCCGGTCACACGCTGGGTCAGCCGCGGGCGGCGGGCGGCGATCGCCTTCACCGGACTCCGCGACATCCGGCTCAAGGCGACGGAACTCGCCCTGCTCGTCGAACTCATCGACGCGGGGGAGTTCGTGCCGGTCATCGATCGCATCGTCGCCATCGACGACATCGCGGAGGCGCACCGCCGCGTCGACACCGGGCACAAGGTCGGCAGCGTCGTGGTCGCGGTGTCGCCGGCGGCATCCTCGTCGTCATGGTCTCCGTCGCCGTCACCGAAGCGGGCCGCAGCATGAGGGCGGTCGTGCAGCACCGCTACGGCGGCCCCGACGAGCTCGCGCTCGCCGAGGTCGATGCGCCGGAACCCGCGGCCGACGAGGTCCTCATCCGCGTCGCGGCGGTCGCCGTCAGCATGGGCGACGTGCTGCTCATGCGCGGCGAACCGCGGGCGGTGCGACTCGCCTACGGCCTCCGGCGGCCGAAGCGGTCGATCATCGGCCGGGATGTCGCGGGCGAGGTCGTCGCGGTCGGCGCCTCCGTCACGCGGTTCGCGGTCGGCAACGCCGTCTTCGCCGAATCCGATCAGGGCGGCTTCGCCGAGTTCGTCGCTGTGCCCGAGCGTTTCGTCGCCGCCCGACCGACCTCGGTCGACGCCGTGCACGCCGCCGCCGTCGTGGTCTCGGGTACGACGGCCCTGCAGGGCCTGCGCCTCGCGGGTGTCGCCCAGGGCCGGCATGTGCTCGTCAACGGAGCCTCGGGCGGTGTCGGCGGATTCGCCGTGCAGCTCGCGAAGGCGGCGGGCGCCGAGGTGACCGGGGTCTGCCGCGGCGCGAAGGCCGAGCATGTGCTGGCGATCGGCGCCGACCATGTGATCGACTACACGGCCGAGGACTTCACCGCGAACACCGGCCGCTACGACATCGTGTTCGATCTCGTCGCCGACCACGCCCTCGGTCGCGTGCGTCGCTCCCTCGCGCCGCGCGGCACGCTCGTGCTGTCGTCGGGCCGCGGCGGCACGGTGCTCGGGCCGATGAGTCGACTGGCCGCGGCATCCGTCATCTCGCCGTTCGTGTCGCAGCGTCTCCGGCCGCTCGCGGCGGTGCGCAGCGGCGACGACCTCGCCGAACTCGCGCGGCGCATCGACGTCGGCGAGGTGCGTCCGGTCGTCGACCGGGTGTTCCCGCTCGAGCAGGCTGCTGCGGCGGTCGCCATGCTGGAGTCGGGCGAGGTGCGCGGCAAGATCGTCATCGCGGTGTGACGGGCGACCGAGCGGGCGTCGCGGCTCAGCCGAGCAGCACGGCGCCGTAGGCGAGCCCCGCGACGAGCACCCACGAGGTGAGGCCGACGACGAGGGCCCGCCACCCGGTGCTCGCGAGCTCGCCGAGACGGATCGAGGCGCCGAGCGCGAAGAGGGCCATCGCGAGCACCGCCGTCTGCAGCGCGTCGGCGCCCGTCAGCACCCACTCGGGCAGCGGCACGAAGGTGTTCAGCAGCACGGCGGCGAGGAACCCCGCCACGAAGAGCGGCACGATCGCGGGGCGAGGGCCCTCGACCTCGACCGCCCGTCGCCGCTCGACCGCGACGGTGATCGCGACCATCGGGGCGAGCATGAGCACCCGGGTGAGCTTGACGACGACGGCAACGGCGAGCGCCGCCGTGCCGGCGATCTGCGCGGTGGCGACCACCTGGCCGACGTCGTGCACGCTCGCACCCACCCAGTGCCCGAACTGCACGTTCGAGAGCCCGAGCGGATGCCACAGGGCCGGCAGCACCGCGATCGCGAGGGTGCCGCACAGGGTGACGAGGGCGACCGGCACGGCCTGCTCCTCATCGCGGGCACGCACCGCGGCGCCCATCGCACCGATCGCCGATGCCCCGCAGATCGAGAAGCCGCTCGCGACGAGGAGCGGCTGGTGGCCAGGCAGGCCGAGCGCCCGGCCGAGGCCGATCGTGCCGACGAAGGTGAGCACCACCACGGTGATCGTCGTCGCGATCGTGATCCAGCCGAGCGACGCGATGTCGACGAGGCTGAGCTTCAACCCCAGCAGCACGATGCCGATGCGGAGCAGCCGACGGGCGGCGACCCGCATGCCCGGCGCGAGGGTGCCGCCGAGGCTCGGCCGAAGTGCCGGGATCTGCCCGACGACGATGCCGAGTGCGACCGCGGCCGTCAGGAGCGGCACGGCGGGGAAGGCCAGGTGCGCGAGCCACGCGATGAGCGCCGCGGATGCCGCGACGACGAGTCCCGGCAGCAAACGTCGCACCGCACAACGGTATCCGACGCGGACGCCGACGCCGGTATCGATCGGCGAGCTCCCGGGCCGATCGTCGGCGGTCGGCGGTAGCGTCGCCGCATGGAGCCGTTCAAGGTCGACATCGCCGACGACGTGCTGATCGACCTGCGCCGACGCATAGCCGGGCGCCGGCTCCCGCCGCCGACGCCGGGGGTGCCGTGGTCGGCCGGCACCGATCCCGCCGAGCTCGAACGCCTGCTCGCCTACTGGGGCGGTGCCTTCGACTGGCGTGCGGTCGAGCGCCGACTGAACTCGGTGCCGCAGTTCAGCGCCGATGTCGGCGGCGGCCGCGTGCACTTCGCCTGGATCCGCGCGGAGCGGCGCGACCCGGCGCCGGTGCCGATCATCCTCAGCCACGGCTGGCCGTACACCTTCGCCGAGATGCTGCCGATCGTGCCGTACCTCGTCGACCCCGTGCGTCACGGCGGCACGGCGGGCGACGCCTTCGACGTGGTCGTGCCGTCGCTGCCCGGTTTCGGGTTCTCGGATGCCCCGGGCGAAGCGCAGTTCGTCGCGAACGAGATCGCCGAGCGATGGCATGCGCTCATGCACGACGTGCTCGGCTACGAGCGCTACGCGAGCTACGGCGAAGACGTCGGCACGTGGATCAGCGATTGGACGGCGGCGCTGCATCCGGAGTCGGTGCTCGGACTCTTCGCGACCCACGCCGCGTTCCCCTCGGTCGAACGGCGCGCCGATCCCACCGAGGAGGAGCTCGCGTTCCGGGAATGGCTCGATGCGAAGTGGCTCGGCGAGTCGGCCTACAGCGATCTGCAGTCGACGAAGCCCGACACCCTCGCCGCGGCGTTGAACGACTCGCCCGCTGGGCTCGCCGCGTGGCTCGTCGAGAAGTTCCGCACCTGGAGCGGCGGCGACGACGCGTACCGGGCCGCGTGGAGCGACGACGACGTGCTCACGACGATCACCCTCTATTGGGCGACGCAGAGCATCGGCACCTCGTTCCGCGCGTACTACGACGATCGGTTCGACACCGCGCCGATGCCGCCGGTCGAGGTGCCGGTGGGCGTGGCCGTGCAGTACGGCGAGCGCGGGTTCCCGCAGAGCTACGCCGCACGCACCTACCGCGACATCCGCGACTGGCGGCAACTGCCGAGCGGCGGGCACTTCACCGTCAAGCAGTCGCCCGCGCCGGTCGCCACCGCGATGCGGGAGTTCTTCCGGCCGCTCCGCGACTGACGCCCGCCGGCCGACGCGTCATCCCCAGCTCGGCAGCCAGAAGTGCAGCTGGCGGAACGTCGGCACCACGGGAACACCAGACCAGATCGGGAAGAAGAACGCCGAGACGGCCAGTACGAAGCCGAGGTAGATCACGACGGTGGCGATGCCGCGCTCGCGTCGCCAGTACGGGTCGTCGCGCCGACCGAGCACGAGCCCGATGACGAAGACGAGCGCGAGCACCATGAAGGGTTCGAACGCGATCGAGTAGAACTGGAAGACCGTGCGGTTCAGGTAGCCGAGCCACGGCAGGTACCCCGCCGCGAGCCCGACGAGGATCGCCCCGACCTGCCACTCGCGGTACCGCACCAGCCGGTAGGCCAGGTAGAAGCACGCCGCCGCCGCCGCCCACCAGATGAGCGGATTGCCGACCTCGATGATCGACGACCAGCACGTGTCGGCGCCGCAGCCCCCCGAGCCGTCCTCCGTCGAGGAGAAGTACATGTTCGTCGGGCGGATCATGAAGAGCCAGGTGAGCGGATTCGACTGCCACGGATGGGGGCTGTGCACGCCGACGTGGTAGCCGTAGGCCGCCTCGTGGTAGTGCCAGAGGCTCTGCAGGGCGAGCGGAACCCACGAGAACATCCCGGTCGCGGCGTTGCCCGCCTCTTCGGCCCAGTGCCGGTAGTAGCCGCCGTCGGTCACGAGCCACCCCGTCCACGACGCGAGGTACACGACGGCGGCGACGGGCACGAGGAGCAGGAACGTGACCGGACCCTGTTTCAGGATCGACGCCGACAGCCAGAAGGGGACCCCGGCACGGCGGCGGGCGACCGCGTCGACGATCACGAGGTAGATGCCGAACGCGGCGAGGAACCAGAGGCCCGACCACTTCACCGCGCTCGCCGCGCCGAACGCGGCGCCGGCGGCCACCACCCACGGGCGGGCCCAGAGCGCCGGCCCGTAGTGCGGCTCGCGGCCCCAGGCGCGGGCTTCCTCGAGGCGGCCTTCGAGCAGGCGGTTCGATCGGCTGCGGTCGAGCAGCACGAACCAGAACCCGAGGAGCGAGAAGAGCATGACCCAGTTGTCGAGCAGTGCGACGCGCGACATCACGATCGCGTTGCCGTCGACCGCGAACAACAGGCCGGCGATGACCGCGAGCATCGTCGACGCGAACAGGCGGCGAGCGATGAGCGTCATCAGGAAGACGGCGATCGTGCCCGCGAGCGCGGTCGAGGCGCGCCACCAGAACGCGTCGCCGGCGCCGAAGGCGGCCATGCCGAGCGAGATCATCCACTTGCCGAGCGGCGGATGCACCACATAGGAGGGGGCGTCGTTGAAGACACCGGTGTCGCCCGCCGCGAAGTCGGCGTCGGCGCCCTCGGGCCAGCTCGACTCGTAGCCGTTCTGCAGGAGCGTCCACGCGTCCTTCACGTAGTACGTCTCGTCGAAGACGATCGCCTGCGGATGCCCGAGGTTCCAGAACCGCAGCACCGCGGCGATGAGCGTGACGAGGATCGGTCCACCCCAGTACCAGAGCACGCGCCGGCGGGGGGTCGACAGCACCCGTGCCCACCAGTCGTCGAGGCGTGTGCCCCGGCGCTCCTCGACCGGATCGTCGATCTCGTCGGTCTCGTCGGTCTCGGCGGCGACGGCGTCTGCCGGTTCGTCGTGAGCGGATGCCTCGCCGATGCGTTCATCGCGCGTCTCGGCGGCGCCCGGCTCCACTCCCATGGGCCAACCCTAAACGAGTCCGGCCGACGGGCTGGTGTCATGCTTGAGACCATGATCATCCTCGCGGCGACGCCCATCGGCAATCTCGGCGACGCTTCCGCCCGTCTGCGCGACGCCCTCGAGGCGGCGACCGTCATCGCCTCCGAAGACACCCGGGTGACGCAGCGACTGCTCGCCGGCCTCGGCATCGAGAACCGTCCGAAGCTCGTCGCCCTGCACGAGCACAACGAGCGGCAGAAGGCGGCCGAGCTGGTCGAGCTCGCTCGCGACACCGACCTGCTCGTGCTGAGCGACGCCGGCATGCCGACCGTGTCGGACCCCGGGTTCCCGCTCGTGGCAGCGGCCGCCGAGGCCGGAGTCGAGGTCACCGCGCTCCCGGGGCCGTCGGCCGTGATCACCGCGCTCGCCGTGTCGGGGCTGCCGACCGACCGCTTCGCGTTCGAGGGGTTCCTGCCGCGCAAGGCGGGTGAACGGAGCCGGCGCCTCGCCGAGCTCGCGGGCGACCGCCGCACCCTGCTGTTCTTCGAGGGGCCGTCGCGGCTCGCCGCGAGCCTCGCCGCGCTCGCCGAGGCGTTCGGGCCCGACCGGCCCGCCGCCGTCTGCCGTGAACTCACGAAGATGTACGAGGAGGTGCGTCGCGGCCCGCTCGGGGAGCTCGCGGCGTGGGCCGAGGCCGGGGTGCGCGGCGAGATCGTGATCGTGGTCGGGGGCGCAGCAGAGCAGGAGGCGAACCCCGAGAACGCGCTCGCGCGAGTGCTCGAGCTCGCGGCATCCGGCACCCGGTTGAAGGACGCGGCCGCGCTCGTCGCCGCGGAGAGCGGCCTCAGCACCCGCGATCTCTACGAGGCGGCGCTGCAGGCGCGGAAGCGAGGCTGAGTCGGGCAGGGCGCCGGCCCCTCTTACCGGGAGCGGGCGCCCCGTGTCCAGCCCTGTCGGAATCCACCCGGCAGGCGGAGAATGGCAGTACCCGGAGAGCGGTGGAGGTGCGAGATGTCTCACGACCCGACTCACGACCTGGCTCACGTCGTCCGATTCTCGGAGCACGGAGGACCCGAGGTGCTCGAGGTCGTCGAGGAGCCGATGCCGGTTCCGGGCGAGGGAGAAGTGCTCGTCGCGGTCTTCGCGACCGGGCTGAACCCCGTCGAGAGCTCGATCCGGCGCGGCGACCATCCCGATCGCTGGCCCGTGACCTTCCCGTCGCTGCAGGGTCGCGATCTCGCGGGAGTCGTCGCCACGACCGGCCCCGGCGTGTCGTCGTTCTCGCACGGCGACGAGGTCATGGGATTCGTCGATCGCGGCGCCCATGCGACCCACGTCGTCGTGCCCGAGACGCAACTGCTGACGAAGCCGCCCGAACTCACCTGGGAGGTGGCGGGCTCGCTCTACGTGGCGGGCACGACCGCATGGACGGCCGTCGAGGGGCTCGCGCTGGGGCCGTCCGACACGGTCGTCATCACGGCGGCGGCGGGCGGCGTCGGATGCCTCGCGGCCCAGTTCGCCCGAATGCGGGGCGCAACCGTGATCGGCACGAGCATCGAGACCCGCTTCGACTTCCTGCGGCAGTTCGGCGTGCTGCCCGTCGCGTACGGGCCCGACCTCGCCGAGCGTGTACGGCCGGTCGCTCCCGGGCCGGTCACCGGTTTCCTCGACTTCCTCGGCGGCGAGACCGACGCGGCGATCGCGCTCGGCGTGCCGCGGGCGCGGATCCTCACGGTGCTCGATTGGGATGCCGTGCAGGAGGAGGAGGCGGTCAAGCTCTACGCCGGCGACGTCGTGGCGCTCGGACGCGTCGCCGCGCTCGTCGCGGCGCGGCGGGCGCGGCTGCCCATCGCCGACATCTTCCCGCTCGAATCCGTCGCCGACGCCTATCGGGCGCTCGACCGGCGCGAGGCGCCCGGAAAGATCGTGCTCGGCATGCGGGTCGTCGGCTACGCCGGCCAGAAGGTGCACGAGCCCGCGATCAAGGAGCAGGACGTGACGCTCGGCGTGCCGACCCCGCACGAGCACATGGAGGTGGAGGAGGCGGTGCCCCCCGCCATCCTCGACGGGAGCGTTCGTCGGCGCCGGCGTAACCGGGACTCCGGGACATCCGGTCGCCCGTAGGATTGGGGGATGGCCGACGGCTCCTCGTTCTATATCACCACGCCCATTTTCTACGTGAATGACGTGCCCCACATCGGGCACGCCTACACGGAGGTCGCTGCCGACGTGCTCGCACGCTGGCACCGCCAGGCGGGCGACGACACCTGGATGCTCACGGGTACCGACGAGCACGGCCAGAAGATCCTGCGCACGGCGACCGCGAACGGCGTGACGCCGAAGCAGTGGGCCGACAAGCTCGTCGCCGAGGCGTGGATCCCGCTGCTCGAGACGGTCGACATCGCCAACGACGACTTCATCCGCACCACTGAGGCGCGGCACGAGCAGAACGTGCAGAAGTTCCTGCAGAAGCTCTACGACGACGGCCACATCTACACCGGCGAGTACGAGGGCTACTACTGCGTGGGCTGCGAGGAGTACAAGCAGGCCTCCGACCTCGTTGCGGGCACGGGCGAGTACGAAGGTCAGCTCGTCTGCGCGATCCACTCGAAGCCCGTCGAGCTGCTGCACGAGAAGAACTACTTCTTCCGCATGTCGGCGTTCGCCGACAAGCTCCTCGCCCTCTACGAGGAGCGGCCCGATTTCGTGCAGCCCGAGTCGGCGCGCAACGAGGTCGTCTCGTTCGTGAAGTCGGGCCTCGCCGATCTGTCGATCTCGCGGTCGACGTTCGACTGGGGCGTGAAGGTGCCGTGGGACGAGTCGCACGTCGTCTATGTGTGGTTCGACGCGCTGCTGAACTACATCACCGCGGCCGGCTACGGCGAAGACGACGCCGAGTTCGCGCGGCGCTGGCCCGCCCAGCACATCATCGGGAAAGACATCCTGCGCTTCCACGCCGTGATCTGGCCCGCGATGCTGCTCGCCGGCGGCCTCGAGGTGCCGAAGGGCGTCTTCGCCCACGGCTGGCTCCTCGTCGGCGGCGAGAAGATGTCGAAGTCGAAGCTCACGGGCATCGCCCCCGAGCAGATCACCGAGACGTTCGGCTCCGACGCCTTCCGCTACTACTTCCTGCGCGCGATCGCGTTCGGCCAAGACGGCTCGTTCTCCTGGGAGGATCTGGCGGCGCGCTATCAGGCCGAGCTCGCGAACGGCTTCGGCAACCTCGCCTCGCGGGTGATCGCGATGATCACCCGCTACTGCGACGGCGCCGTACCGACCGCCGGCACGCTGACGGCCGCCGACATCGAGATCGCGGGCGTCGAGCGCCGGGCGACGGATGCCTCGTGGCAGGCGATCGACCGACTCGCGATCCACGAGGCGATCGGCGCAGCCTGGGAGCTCGTCGACGCCCTCAACGGCTACCTCACGATCGAGGAGCCGTGGACGCTCGCGAAGGACCCGGCGCAGCGCGACCGACTCGAGACGGTGCTCGCCACGGCGTACCACGGCCTCGGCACCCTCGCCGTGCTGCTCTCTCCCGTGCTGCCGGTCGCGACGGCGAAGCTCTGGACCGCGCTCGGCGCCCCCGGCACCGTGCAGGGGCAGCGCATCGATCAGGCGGACTCTTGGGCGACCGGCACGCAGGTCGCGCCGCTCGAGGCGCTCTTCCCACGTGTCGAGGTGGCCGAATGATGCGGTTCGGAGCAGCAGCGGCGTGAGCGACCCCTCGCCCGCACACCTCCGCACCCGCTCAGACGGCGGCCGTGCCGCCGAGTACCCGCCGGCGCCCGAGGCGCTCCCCGTGGCCGTGTACGACAACCACACGCACCTCGAGATCGCCGACGGCGCGCTGCCCATCGACGTGCACGAGCACCTCGAGCGCGCGGCATCCGTCGGCATCGCCGGTGCCGTGCAGGTCGGAACTGATGTCGCGACGTCGCGCTGGTCGGCCGAGGTCGCGGCGGTCGAGCCGCGGCTGCTCGCCGCCGTGGCGCTGCATCCCAACGAGGCGCCCGAGCTCGAGGCCGCGGGCACGCTCGACGAGGCCCTCGCCGTGATCGACGAGCTCGCCGCGCGCCCGCGCGTGCGTGCGGTCGGCGAGACCGGGCTCGACTTCTTCCGCACCGGCGAAGGCGGGCGGGGCGCGCAGTTCCGTTCCTTCGAGGCCCACATCGACATCGCGAAGCGGCACGGGCTCGCCCTGCAGATCCACGATCGCGACGCGCACGACGACGTCGTCGAGACGCTGCGCCGGGTCGGCGCACCCGACCGCACGGTCTTCCACTGCTTCTCGGGCGGCGAGGAGCTCGCGCGGCTCGCCGCCGACGAGGGCTGGTACCTCTCGTTCGCTGGCAACGTCACGTTCAAGAACGCCGAGAACCTCCGCGAGGCGCTCCGGGTCGCCCCGCGAGACCGCATCCTGGTCGAGACGGATGCCCCGTACCTCACGCCCGTCCCGCTCCGCGGCCGCCCGAACGCCCCCTACCTCGTGCCGCACACGGTGCGATTCATGGCCGAGGTGCTGGGGACCGACCTCGACGAGTTCTGCGAACAGCTCGCGGCGAACACGGTGGCGGTGTACGGCTCGTGGCAGGATGAGCCCGTGATGGGGGCGACGGCGTGAACGCGCATCGACACGCGGCCGAGGGTGCCGAGACGGAGCCGCGCCTGCTGGGGCCGGCGGAGATCCGCGATCTCGCGCAGCTGCTCGATGTCACGCCGACGAAGAAGCTCGGCCAGAACTTCGTGCACGATGCGAACACCGTACGCCGTATCGTGCAGACCGCGGGCGTGCGCTCGGGTGAGACGGTGCTCGAGATCGGGCCCGGCCTCGGCTCGCTGACCCTCGGGCTGCTCGAGGCCGGCGCATCCGTCATCGCCGTCGAGATCGACAAGCGCCTCGCCGCCCAGCTGCCGCACACCGCCGGCATCATGCAGCCGGGGACCTCGCTCACGGTCGTGACTGAAGACGCGATGCGCGTCACCGAGCTGCCCGGCGACCCCGTGCGGCTCGTCGCGAACCTGCCGTACAACATCTCGGTACCGGTGCTGCTGCACCTGCTCGAGCACTTCGACTCGCTGCAGTCGGGCATCGTCATGGTGCAGGCCGAGGTCGGCTACCGGCTCGCCGCCGAACCCGGTTCGAAGGTCTACGGCGCACCGAGCGTCAAGGCGGCCTGGTACGGCGACTGGCGCACGGCCGGTCAGGTCTCGCGCATGGTCTTCTGGCCGGTGCCGAACGTCGACTCCGTGCTCGTGGGTTTCGAGCGGAGGGATGCCCCGGGAACCGAGGCCGAGCGCCTCGCCACCTTCGCCCTCGTCGATGCCGCATTCCAGCAGCGACGCAAGATGCTGCGGCAGTCGCTCTCGACGGTGCTCGGCGGGGGATCGGCGCAGGCGACGGCCGTGCTCGAAGCCGCCGGGGTCGACCCGCAGGAGCGCGGCGAGCAACTCACCGTCGCCGACTTCCTGCGCATCGCCCGCGCGGCCTGATCACGCGCTAGCGTGGTGCCGTGGGGACGCAGGGCACGGGGAAGGACGCCGTCGGCGGCAGCGTCGACGGCGTCGGCGACGACGCGGTCGTCAGCGCGACCGGGAAGTCGCGTGACGAGTGGTTCGCGCTGCTCGACGCGGCGGGCGCAGCAGAGTGGAAGCACCAGGCGATCGCGACCTGGCTCGTGCGAGACCAGGGCGTCGACTCGTGGTGGGCTCAGGGCATCACCGTCGGGTACGAGCAGGCACGAGGCATCCGCCTGCCCGGTCAGCGGCAGGACGGCACGTTCGAAGTGAGCGTCACGCGCACGATCGCGGGCGACGTCGAGCCGGCGCTCCGCGCGCTCGTGGCGGTCGTCACCGCACGGACCGGTGTCGAACCGCTCGCCCTGAACCTCGCGGCGAAGTACCCGACCGCCCGATTTCCGCTCGAGGGCGGCGAGTTCCTGCTCGCGTCGGCGTCCGCGCGCAGCGCAGGGAAGACGTCGATCGGGCTCGTGCGCGGGCGGCTGCCGAACGGCGACGACCTCGCCGAGGTCAAAGCGACCCTGCGCAGCTGGCTCGGCGCAGTGACCGTCGAAGCGGTCGGTTAGCGTGGAGTCATGACGATCGCGGCGACCGACGAGGCAGTGCACGTTCGGGCACCCGGCAAGATCAACCTCTTCATGCGGGTCGGCGCGGTGCAGGCCGACGGCTACCACGACGTGGCCACCGCGTACCAGGCGGTCTCCCTCTACGAAGACGTGCGCGCCTGGCCCGACGACCGGTTCAGCGTCTCGTTCGGCGGCAGCGTCGACACCTCGGGGCTGCCGACCGACCGCTCGAACCTCGCCATCAAGGCTGCGAAGCTCCTCGCCCGCACCGCGGGCGTGCCGGGCGGCGTGCACCTCGAGATCGAGAAGCACGTGCCGATCGCGGGCGGCATGGGCGGCGGATCGGCGGACGCGGCTGCTGCGCTCGTGGCCTGCGACGCGCTGTGGGACACCGCGCTCTCCAAGGAGGAGCTGCACGCCCTCGCCGCCAAGCTCGGTGCCGACGTGCCGTTCGCCCTCTCGGGCGGCACGGCGATCGGCACGGGCCGCGGCGACCAGCTCAGCCCCGCGCTCGCGACGGGGTCGTTCCACTGGGTGCTCGCGGTCGCGGAGTTCGGGCTGTCGACGCCCGCCGTGTACCGGGAGCTCGACCGCCAGCGGGAGTCGCGGCTCGGACTCGTGCACGACGGCACGGCGCCCGTCGTCGATGCCGCGGTGCTGCAGGCGCTCCGCGCCGGCGACGCCCACCGCCTCGCAGCGTCACTGCACAACGACCTCCAGAGCGCGGCACTGAGCCTCGCACCGGGCCTCGGCGGCATCCTCGACCTCGGCGCCGCCCACGGGGCGCTCGCCGGTCTCGTCTCGGGGTCGGGTCCGACCATCGCGTTCCTCGTCGACGACACCGATTCGGCGCTCGAACTGCAGGTCGCGCTCTCGGCCGCACGCCTGCACGCCGTGCACGTGCACGGGGCGGTGCACGGGGCGCGCATCATCTCGGGCTGAGCGACTGCAAGTAGGCTCAGGGGGACATGGCACATCTTCTGGGCGCCGAGCGCCTGCACCTCGAATTCCCGACGCGCGTCGTCTTCGACGAGGTCACCCTCGGCATCGACGAGGGCGACCGCATCGGCGTGGTCGGCCGCAACGGCGACGGCAAGTCCACGCTCCTGAAGCTCCTCGACGGTCGGCTCGCGGCCGATGGCGGCCGTGTCACGCATCGCCGCGGCATCCGCATCGGCACGCTCGACCAGTCCGACGTCGTCGACCCCGGCAAGACCGTCGCCGAGTTCGTCGTGGGCGGCATCGAGGAACACGTCTGGGCGGGCGACGCGAAGGTGCGCGACGTCATCGCCGGCCTCCTGGGCGACGTGCCGTGGCACGGGCAGATCGCGAGCCTCTCCGGCGGTCAGCGCCGCCGTGTCGGCCTCGCGGCATTGCTCGTCGGCGATTGGGACGTCGTCTTCCTCGACGAGCCGACCAACCACCTCGACGTCGAGGGCATCGCCTGGCTCGCCGGGCACCTGAAGCGTCGCTGGCCGGCCGACTCCGGCGCGCTCGTCGTCGTGACCCACGACCGCTGGTTCCTCGACGAGGTCTGCACCGCGACCTGGGAGGTGCACGACGGCATCGTCGAGCCGTTCGAGGGCGGCTACGCGGCCTACGTGCTGCAGCGCGTCGAGCGCGACCGCTCCGCCGCGGCATCCGAGGCGAAGCGCCAGAACCTCATGCGCAAGGAACTCGCGTGGCTGCGTCGCGGCGCCCCGGCGCGCACCTCGAAGCCGAAGTTCCGCATCGACGCGGCGAACGAGCTCATCGCGAACGAGCCGCCCATTCGCAACAAGGTCGAACTCGACCGGCTCGCAGTCTCGCGGCTCGGCAAGGACGTCGTCGACCTCATCGACGTCTCGGTGCAGTTCCCGATGGTCGACCCCGTGACCGGAGAGCCGGCGACCCGCACGGTGCTGCACGACGTCGAATGGCGTATCGCGCCCGGCGAGCGCACCGGCATCCTCGGCGTCAACGGCGCCGGCAAGTCGACGCTGCTGGGGCTCGTGACGGGTGCCGTCGAGCCCACGAGCGGCCGGGTCAAGCGGGGCAAGACGGTGCGCATCGCAACCCTCAGCCAGGAGCTCAACGAGCTCACCGAGTGGGCCGACTCGAGAGTCTCCGCGGTCGTCGCCGAGCAGCGGTCGAGCTATCAGGTCGGCGACAAGGAGATGACGCCCGGGCAGTTGCTCGAGCGCCTCGGCTTCACGACGGCGCAGTTGTCGACGCCCGTCAAGAACCTCTCGGGCGGCCAGAAGCGTCGCCTGCAGTTGCTGCTCATCCTGCTCCAGGAACCGAACGTGCTCATCCTCGACGAACCGACCAACGACCTCGACACCGACATGCTCGCGGCCATCGAGGACCTGCTCGACTCGTGGCCGGGCACGCTGCTCGTCGTCTCGCACGACCGCTACCTCATCGAGCGCGTCACCGACCGCCAGTTCGCGATCCTCGACGGGCACCTGCGCGACCTGCCACGGGGTGTCGAGCAGTACCTCGAGCTGCGCAGGGCATCGGATGCCGCGTCCGCCGCGACTCCGGTGGCATCGACGACGTCGCAGCCTGCTGGAGCGGCCACTGCGGCGACCGGGGGAGCGGGGAGCTCGCTCGCAGGCGCCGACAAGCGCAACGCAGAGAAGGAGCTCGCCTCGATCGATCGCAAGCTCGAGAAGCTGTCGGCCCAGATCGCCGCGCAGCACGAGAAGCTCGCGGTGCACGACCAGGGCGACTACGTCGGCCTGGCGGCACTCGGCGACTCGTTGCGCGAGCTCGAGGCAACCGTCGCCGACCTCGAAACGCGTTGGCTCGAAGTTTCCGAGTCATTGGAGGCCTAGCGTCGCAGAAGCTGTGACGCACTGTGACTCTGGCGTCGAGCAGGCAAAGATTCTTCGCCTAGCGTTGTTCATGCACCCGCGATCGCGGCATCGAAGCCCCCACCGTCAACAACTGTGGCGGAGCCATGCCTGCTCCACGCCAACAGCACCCGATCGCGTGCAATACAGCGAAAGGGAACCACCATGTCACGTCAGCACCCGTCCTCCCGTCAGTCGAAGCTCATCGCCGCACTCGCCGCAGTGCCGCTCGTCTTCGGTCTCGCCTCCTGCGCCACTCCGGCTGCCGGTGAGGGCGACGCCGCGAACGAGGTCATCAAGATCGGCGTCGTCGGCAAGGCCGATCCCCAGTGGACCGCCTTCGAAGAGGCCGCCGCCGACGAAGGCATCGAGATCGAACTCGTCGACTTCACCGACTACGCCCAGCCGAACCCGGCGACCACCGAGGGCGAGCTCGACCTGAACCAGTTCCAGCACATCGTCTACCTCGCCGACTACAACGTGTCGGCCGGCGAAGACCTCGCGCCCATCGGCTCGACCGCGATCTACCCGCTCGGGCTCTACTCGACGAAGTACGACTCGGTGAAGGACATCCCCGAGGGCGAGACCGTCGCCGTGCCGAACGACGCCTCGAACCAGGCGCGCGCACTCCTCGTGCTGCAGTCGGCCGGCCTCATCGAGCTGAAGAGCGGCGGCACGATCTTCTCCGACCTGGCCGACGTCGACGAGTCGGCGTCGAAGGTCAAGGTCACCGCACTCGAGGCCTCGCTCACGCCGACCTCGCTGCCCGACCTCGCCGCCGCCGTCATCAACAACGACTTCGTCGCCGACGCCGGCCTCACCTTCGAGGACGCGATCGCGCAGGACGACCCGTCCGACCCGAACGCGCTGCCCTACGTCAACATCTTCGCCACGCGCGCCGAAGACAAGGACAACGCGACGTACAAGAAGCTCGTCGAGATCTTCCAGACCGACCCCGAGGTGCAGGCCGGCCTCCTCGAGGCCTCCGGCGGCACCGGCGTCCCGGTGCAGACCCCCATCGCCGACCTCGAGAAGTCGCTCACCAAGGTCGAGGCCGACACCAAGGCATTCAAGGGCTGATCTCCCGAGTTCCGACCGGAGCGATCCGGCTCAGCTCTCGCGATCGACCACCCGCCGACGGGCGGCGGGCACCGACTCCGGTGCCCGCCGCCCGGTTCGGCGTTGAAGGAGAACACCATGGCGCTCGTCGCCCTGCGCAACGTCACCAAGACGTACCCTGCGCCCGAGAAGGGCGCCCCGCCGGTCGTCGCGATCGACGGCGTGACCCTCGAGGTCGAACCCGGTGACGTGTACGGCATCATCGGCTACTCGGGTGCCGGAAAGTCCACGCTCGTGCGGCTCGTGAACGCACTCGAACCCGCGACCTCGGGCTCGATCGAGGTCGACGGCCGGGAGATCACGACCATGCCCGAGCGCGAGCTCCGCAGCATCCGGCTCGGCATCGGCATGATCTTCCAGCAGTTCAACCTCTTCAACTCGAAGACGGTCTGGGCGAACATCGCCTATCCGCTGACGGTCGCGGGTGCGTCGAAGAGCGAGGTCGCGGCTCGCGTCGCCGAACTGCTCGAGTTCGTCGGCCTCACCGACAAGGCCAAGAACTACCCCGACCAGCTCTCGGGAGGGCAGAAGCAGCGCGTCGGCATCGCCCGTGCGCTCGCGACCTCGCCGCGGCTGCTGCTCGCCGACGAGGCGACGAGCGCGCTCGACCCCGAGACGACGCAGGAGGTGCTCACCCTGCTGAAGCGAGTGAACCGCGAGTTCGGGGTCACCATCATCGTCATCACGCACGAGATGGACGTCATCCAGTCGATCGCGACGAAGGTCGCCGTCATGGACGGCGGCCGCGTGATCGAGCACGGCGACGTGTTCGACGTCTTCTCGAACCCGCAGAACCCGTCGTCCCAGCGCTTCGTCGGCACGGTCGTGAAGGGCATCCCGTCGCCCGCAGAGCTCGACGTGCTGCGCGAGCGCCATGAGGGTCGCATCGTCACGATCTCGTTCCGAGACGGCGACGCCTCGCAGGCCGCGGTCTTCGTCGCCCTCGCGACCGCCGGGGTCGAGTTCGAGCTCGTCTACGGCGGCATCAACGACATCCAGGGCCGGGCGTTCGGTCACCTCACGCTCGCGATCAGGGGCACGGATGCCGCAGTCGACGCGGTCCTCGCCGAGATATCCTCCCGCGTCGACGTGACGGAGGTGTCGTGATGGATCGCCTGTTCGATCTCGGCTCCGAGTTCTGGGTCGCTGCCGTCGAGACCCTCTACATGGCGAGCCTCACGCTGCTCATCGGCGGGCTCGGCGGGTTGCTGCTCGGCCTGGTGCTCTACACGACGCGGCCGGGCAGCCTGCTGTCGAACCGAGCGGTGTTCAACATCGTGAACGTCGTCATCAACTTCTTCCGTCCGATCCCGTTCATCATCTTCATCGCCGCCGTGCAGCCGCTGTCGCGACTCGTGATCGGCACGGGCATCGGCAATGACGCGCTCATCTTCGCGCTCTCGATCGCAGCCTCGTTCGCGATCGCCCGCATCGTCGAGCAGAATCTGCTCACAGTGTCTCCCGGCGTGATCGAGGCGGCACGGGCGATGGGTGCCGGTCCGTTCCGCATCCTCCGAACGGTCGTCGTCCCCGAGGCGCTCGGCCCGCTCATCCTCGGCTACACCTTCGTGCTCGTCGCGATCGTCGACATGACCGCCATGGCGGGTTTCATCGGTGGCGGCGGGCTCGGCAACTTCGCTCTCGTCTACGGCTACCGCCAGTTCGAGCCGGCCATCACCTGGGCGGCGGTCATCATCATTGTCGTGTTCGTGCAGGGCGTGCAGTTCCTCGGCAACTGGCTCGCTCGCAAGGTCATGCGCCGATAGCGGCGCACGGATGCCGCCGAGTGCCATCGCTCGGCGGCATCCGCTGCGCTCACGCAGCCCGGCTCATTCGCCGACGGTCGACAACTCGATCGGCACGTGCGGCAGCTCGGCGCTCGCCGTGATCTCCCCGGACTCGAGGTCGACGACACGCACCGTCGACGTCGCCGGGTCGGTGACGTACGCGCGGTGCGCGTGCGTCTCGAGCGACGGACGCGCCTGCTGCCAGTCGATCGGCTCCGTCCACGCGGCGACCACCTCGATGCGCTTCGTCACCGTGCCCGTCTCCGGGTCGATGACATGGATCGCCCCGTCCGTGCCGAGCACCAGCGCTTCGCCGTGCGGTCCGCGGGCGAGCGAGCGGAACGTGTAGCTGGTGCCGAGGTCCACGAGTCGCAGCGTCGCGGCGTCGGTGTCGATGAGGCTCACCCGTTGCGGGCGCTCGAGTTCTGCCTGGGCGTCGACCTTGTAGTCGCCGAGCACGATCGCCGACTCGGGGGAGCCGGCCTGGTTGCCGATGCGGCCGTAGGCGTCGGGCGAGGCGACCTTCGTGAAGACACCGTCGCGGTACAGCACCGCGCCGTTCTCGCAACCGATCACGACGACGTCGTCGGCGGCGACGGTCTCGCCGTGCACGCCGGGGCAGTCCTCCGTGCGGGCGATCTCGGCGCCCGAGGAGTCGAGCGCGACCGCGCCCGTTCGGAGCTCGCTCGTTCCGATCGTCGTCAGCAGGCCGCCGCCGTCGAGTGCGACCGCGACGCCATGGTGCGCGTCGGGGCCCTCGTAGGTGGTCGAATCGGCGTCGCCCCCGACGAGGGCGGCGGGGTCGAAGAGCTCGACGCGTCCGGTGCCGTCGGCGAAGAGCGCGGTCGTGCCGGCGTGCGTCGTGACGTGTCCGGGGTGCTCGGCCGCGAACTCGAGGTCCGTGAGCTCGGGGGCCTCGGCGTAGTAGTGCGCGTGGTCGCCGTGCCGCTCGATCGTCACTCCGGTATCGAGCACGCGGAACGCGTCATCCGTCGACACCACGACGTGGCGCTCGTCGCCGGCAGGATTCAGGCGCAGGAAGCCGCCGAGCGGCACCTCGTCGACCGGCTCGAGCGAGTCGCCCTCGAGCAGGAGGAGCCCGCCGTCATAACTCACGACGACGCGCGGCGCGCTCACCTCCGTCGCGGTCGCGTGGTCGTCGGATGAGGCGGGGTCGCTCTCGTCGTCGGCGCCGGCCGAGCTCGAGCAACCGGCCAGGGCCAGCGCGAGGACGGGGGCCGCGACAGCGGCGAATCGGAGAGGGGATCGTCTCTTGAGTGTGTTCACGCCGTCACCGTATCGTTAATGATAATCATTATCAAAACTGTGCGTGAGTCGGCACGGACTGAGTCGGCATGGACTCAGCCGGCATGGACTGAGCCGATGGAGGGCAGGTCTCAGTCGAACCCGAGGCTGAGCTTGCGCAGCAGCCCGGCGAGTCGCTTCTGCTCGGCGGCCGGGAGGCTGCGGAGCAGCTCGGCCTCTGCGTCGACGAGTCGCGTGATGGCGGCGTCGACCCGCGTGAGCCCGGCGGCG
This sequence comes from Agromyces sp. NPDC056389, assembly GCF_042262385.1. Taxonomy (NCBI): domain Bacteria; kingdom Bacillati; phylum Actinomycetota; class Actinomycetes; order Micrococcales; family Microbacteriaceae; genus Agromyces; species Agromyces sp. NPDC056389. The sequence continues at coordinate 614,660 of NZ_JBHJPN010000002.1, read as the reverse complement.
GTCATCTCGACGAGGATGCCGCGACCGTCGTTCGGGTCGGTCTGCCGGTTCACCAGCCCGCGCTCGACGAGCCGGTCGATGCGGTTCGTCATCGTGCCACTCGAGACGAGCGTCTGCTGCAGCAGCTGCTTGGGGGAGAGCCGGTACGGCGTGCCCGCGCGGCGCAGGGCGGAGAGCACGTCGAACTCCGACGACTCGAGCTCCGAACGGGCGAACGCCTGACGCCGCGCACGGTCGAGGTGCTTCGAGAGCCGCGCGACGCGCGAGAGCACCTGCAGCGGCGAGAAATCGAGGTCGGGGCGCTCGCGTTCCCAGTCGTCGACGATCCGGTCGACCTCGTCAGCATCGGTCATCCCGTCATTATCCCGTGACCGCGCGGGGTGCCGTGGCAGAAGTCGCCGGATGCCTCGAAGCGTCAGTGGGCTCATGGGCGACCGCCCGCTCATGGCAGACTGGTTGTCGCGCGCGGCCACGCGCCCGCGCGATCCGCCATAGTGTAACGGCAGCACGGCAGCCTTTGGAGCTGTTCGGTCCAGGTTCGAATCCTGGTGGCGGAGCCGGAACGCCCGCCCGATCGATCCCACAGACCGCACCGATAGGAATCCGCGCGAATGACCGACCAGAACCTCGCCATCATCGTCCTCGCTGCAGGCCAGGGCACGCGCATGAAGTCCGCGGTGCCGAAGTTGCTCCACCCGCTCGCGGGCGCCCCGATCGTCGCGCACGTGCTCGCGACGGCGCGGGCGCTCGACGCCGTGCACATCGTCGCGGTGGTGCGGCACGAGCGCGACCTCGTCGCCACGGTCGTCGAGCGCGAACTGCCGGGCACGATCATCGTCGACCAGGACGAGATCCCCGGCACGGGCCGCGCCGTCGAGCAGGCGCTCGCCGCGCTCCCGGCGGACTTCGACGGGGAGGTGCTCGTGCTGAACGGCGACGTGCCGCTCCTGAACGCCGACACGCTCGCCGCCTTCCTCGAGCAGCACCGTGCGGATGCCGCCGAGGCATCCGTGCTCTCGGCCGTCTACGACGACCCCTCCGGCTACGGACGTGTCGTGCGCGACGCGGCCGGCCTCTTCGACCGCATCGTCGAGCAGAAGGACGCGACCGCCGACGAGCGCGCCATCGCCGAGATCAACGCGGGCATCTACGCATTCGGTGCGGCGGCGCTCCGCGACCAGCTCGCGAACCTCACGACCGACAACGCCCAGGGCGAGAAGTACCTCACCGATGTGATCGGCCTGCTGCGCGCCGCCGGCTCCGAGGTGGAGGCGGTTCCCGTCTCCGAGCCGTGGCTCGTGGCGGGCATCAACGACCGCGCGCAGCTCTCCGAGACGGCGGCCCGCCTGAACGCCCTCATCGTGCGCGGCTGGCAGCTGAACGGCGTCACGATCGAAGACCCCGCAACGACCTGGATCGACCTCGCCGTGCGCATCGAGCCCGACGTCACGATCCGCCCCGGCACGCAGCTCAAGGGGGCGACGCTCATCGCCACCGGCGCGCTCGTCGGCCCCGACACGACGCTCGTCGACTGCGAGATCGGCGAGAACGCCGAGGTGAAGCGCACCGACGCCACCCTCGCGGTCATCGGCGCCGGGGCCGCCGTCGGGCCGTTCTCCTTCCTGCGACCGGGCACGGTGCTCGGCGCCGACGGCAAGATCGGCGCCTTCGTCGAGACGAAGAACGCGAACATCGGCGAGGGCAGCAAGGTGCCGCACCTCAGCTACATCGGCGACACGACGATCGGCGAGCACTCGAACGTCGGTGCCGGTTCGATCACCGCCAACTACGACGGCGTCGACAAGCACCGCACCGAGATCGGCTCGCATGTGCGCACCGGCTCGCACGGCGTCTTCGTCGCGCCCGTTAGGATTGGGGACGGCGTCTACACGGGCGCCGGCACGGTCGTTCGCAAAGACGTCCCCGCCGGAGCACTCGCCGTGAACGTGGCGCCGCAACGCAATATCGAGGGATGGGTCCAGACGCATCGCGCCGGCACTGCGGCTGCTGAGGCAGCCGCCGCCGCCGAGACGACGGGCCCCGCTGCCGACTGACGCACCGGCCGAGGCGGGTGGAGAGGACACACCGAGACATGTCGGGAATCGAGACCACCGGTTCGAAACGCCTCGTACTCGTGTCGGGGCGGGCACACCCGTCGCTGGCGAATGAGATCGCAGCCGAGCTCGGCGCCGACCTCGTGCCGACCGACGCGCGCACCTTCGCCAACGGCGAGATCTACGCCCGCTACGACGAGAGCGTTCGCGGCTCCGACGCGTTCGTGATCCAGTCGCACACCTCGCCCATCAACGAGTGGCTCATGGAGCAGCTCATCATGATCGACGCGCTGAAGCGCGCGTCGGCCAAGCGCATCACCGTCGTGGCGCCCTTCTACCCCTACGCGCGGCAAGACAAGAAGGGCCGCGGCCGCGAGCCGATCTCGGCACGCCTCGTCGCCGACCTGTTCAAGGCAGCCGGCGCCGACCGCATCATGTCGATCGACCTGCACGCCGCGCAGATCCAGGGCTTCTTCGACGGCCCCGTCGACCACCTCTTCGCGATGCCCGTGCTGCTCGAGGAGTTCAAGAACTCCCTCGATCCCTCGACGCTCGCCGTCGTCTCGCCCGACATGGGCCGCGTGCGCGTCGCCGACATCTGGAGCGACAAGCTCGGCGCACCGCTCGCGATCATCCACAAGCGTCGCGACCCCCTCGTGCCGAACCAGGTCTCGGTGCACGAGATCGTCGGCGACGTGAGCGGCCGCGTCTGCCTTCTCGTCGACGACCTCATCGACACGGGCCGCACGATCGTCAAGGCGGCCGAGGCGCTGAAGGCGAACGGCGCGATCGGCGTGGTCGTCGCAGCGACCCATGCGGTCTTCTCCGACCCGGCGACGCAGATCCTGCAGTCCGAGTTCATCGACCGCGTCGTCGTCACCGACACGCTGCCGATCCCCGAAGAGAAGCGCTGGGACCGCCTCACGGTGCTGCCGATCGCGCCGCTCCTCGCCCGGGCCATCCACGAGGTCTTCGAAGACGGCTCGGTCACGAGCATGTTCGACGGCGCGGCATAGGCCCGACCATGGAGATCACGACACCTCGCCCCTGGCTCTCGAGCTACGCCGCGGGGGTGCCGACCGACCTCCCCGCCGAGACGGGTTCGCTCGCCGACCTGATCCGCACGTCGGTCGAGACCTACCCCGACAACGTCGCGCTCGAGTTCTTCGGCCGCACGACGAGCTATGCCGAGCTCGGCGAGCAGATCGAGCGCGCGGCCGAGGGCCTGCGACTCCTCGGCGTGCAGAAGGGCGACCCGGTCGCGCTCGTGCTGCCGAACTGCCCGCAGCACATCGTCGCCTTCTACGCGGTGCTGCGACTCGGGGCGATCGTCGTCGAGCACAACCCGCTCTACACCCCGCGCGAGCTCCGCCACCAGTTCGAAGACCACGGCGCACGCATCGTCATCGCCTGGAACAACGTCGTCGAGACCATCCAGGAGTTCCCGCCGGATGTCGCGGTGCGGACGATCATCTCGGTCGACGTGACCCGGGCCATGCCCTTCACGATGCGAGCGATGCTTCGGCTGCCGGTCGCGAAGGCCCGCGAGTCGCGCGCGGCGCTCACGACGACGGTGCGCGGCACGACCCCGTGGGAGAAGATCGTCGGTGCCGAGCCGATCGATGCGCACATCATCGGCCCCGAGGTCTCCGACGTCGCCGTGATCCAGTACACGAGCGGCACGACCGGCAGCCCGAAGGGTGCGACGCTCACGCACGGCAACCTCGGCGCGAACGCGGCCCAGGCTCGTGCGTGGGTGCCCGAGATCGAACGCGGCACCTCGGTCGTCTACGCGGTGCTGCCGATGTTCCACGCCTACGGGCTCACGCTCTGCCTCACCTTCGCGATGAGCATGGGCGCCCGCCTCGTGCTGTTCCCGAAGTTCGATCCCGACCTCGTGCTGAAGGTCGTGAAGCGGCATCCGCCGACGTTCCTGCCCGCAGTGCCGCCCATCTACGACCGGCTCACCCGGGCCGCGGTCGCCGAGGGCGTCTCGCTCGACGGCATCCGCATCGCGATCTCGGGCGCCATGCCGCTCTCGCCCGCCGTCGTCGAGCCGTGGGAGGCCGAGACCGGCGGGTACCTCGTCGAGGGCTACGGCCTCTCGGAGTGCTCGCCCGTGCTCATGGCCAACCCGGTCGCGCCCAACCGCAAGGCCGGCACCGTCGGCCTGCCGCTGCCCTCGACCGAGGTGCGCGTCGTCGACCCCGAGTCGCCCGACGCCGACGTGGCGACGGGCACCGAGGGCGAACTCATCGTGCGCGGCCCGCAGGTGTTCTCGGGCTACTGGCGCAAGCCCGAAGAGACCGAGGCCGTTTTCGTGCCCGCGACCGACGGCGGAGCCGACTGGTACCGCACGGGCGACATCGTCGCGATCGACGACGAGGGCTTCGTGCGCATCGTCGATCGCATCAAGGAGCTCATCATCACGGGCGGCTTCAACGTCGCACCGAGCGAGGTCGAGGAGGCACTGCGCGCGCATCCCGACGTCGAGGAGGCCGCGGTCGTGGGCCTGCCCGACGAGCACTCGGGCGAGCAGGTCGTCGCCGTGGTCGTGCTGCGCGACGGCGCCGCCCTCGACGAGGCGGCGCTCCGCGACTTCGTGCGCGACGGGCTCACGCCCTACAAGGTGCCGAAGCGCGTCGTGCAGGCCGACGAACTTCCGAAGTCCCTCATCGGCAAGGTGCTGCGCCGCCAGGTGCGCAACGACCTGCTGAACGGCTGAGCCGGTCGCCGTGTCGTTCCTCTCCGCCGAGACCGCCCGCGCGCTCGCCGAGCTCGTGGGGCTCGACGCGCTGCACGGCGACGTCTCAGACGACGAGACGGATGCCTCGCCGCTCGAGCGGCTCCGGGGCATCCGCTCGCTCGTCGCCGCGCTCGAAGCCGACCCGGCGTCGCTCGCCTCGGTGCGCGACGCACTGGCCGACGGGCGCACCTGGGACGAGATCGCGGATGCCGCGGGCCTCAGCTCCTCGGCGGCGAAGTACCGCTGGGCCGGTGACGACGACGAGATCGCGGCGAGGAACGAGGCCAGCCGCAAGCGCAAGCGCGAGCGCCCGTCGAGCGTGCCGACCGAGCTGCCTGGCCTCTCGGTGGCCGAGGCGGCCGCGAAGCTCGGCGTGACGCCGCAGGCGATCTACCAGCGGGTCACTCGAGGCCTGCTGCGTGCCGAGACGGTCGAGCTCGCCGACGGCCGCAAGTACAAGCGCGTCTTCCTGCCAGAGGAGTGAGCCGGGCGAACCGCCGCAGGCCTCAGGCGACCGGTTCGAGGAACTCGAGCCGGTTGCCGTTGCAGTCCTCGCTGTAGAAGCGGCGCATGCCCGGGAAGTCGTCGTCGAACCGCACGGGGTAGCCGGCGCTGCGGAGTCGGCCCGCCCACTCGTCGAGGTCGGTGACGAGGACCCCTGGATGGGCCTTCGTCGCCGGGCGGAAGTCGGGGTCGACGCCCAGGTGCAGCTCGATGCCGTCGCGGCGGAACCAGCACCCGCCACGCCCGGCGAGCATCGGAGGCTTCTCGAGTTCGGCGAATCCGAGCACGCCGAGGTAGAACTCGCGCAGTTCGGCTTCGCGGCCCGGGGGACAGGCGAGTTGGACGTGATGCAGCATGGGCGACCTCCAAAGTATCTCGATGTCAAGATACCTCGAGCCGCGGCGCGGCACCATCGGGCGAGCCTCAGGCGTCGCGTTCGTCGGGGTCGATCGGGCGGGGGGCCCCGGGCAGGAGCCCGAGCTCGGCGATGAGGGTCTCGGTGCCGTTCTCACCGACCGAGAAGCACTGCCAGCCCGGCCCGCCGCGGGCGAAGAGGTCGAACGAGACGCGCGCGCCTGCGGCATCCGTGTCGAACTGGGCCGCAGAGACCGCGCACGAGCGCTGCGCCGCCGATTGGGCGGTGCCGAAGACCGAGAGCACGATGGGCAGCAGCATGGCGCAGAGTGCCACGAGCACCGTGATGCGGATGGCGCGCCGCCGGCGTTCACCGAAGACGGGGCCGCGCGGGTCGTCGTCGTCGGCGCCCTGCAGCTCGGGGTGCGGTTCGCTCACACTGCACCCCCTGCGAAGATCGAGGCGATGCCGCCGAGGCTCGCGAGCAGGGTCGCGGCCGCGACACCCACGAGTGCGCCGCGCGGGGGAGTGATGACGAGCCGATGCCCCGCGAGCTGACGGCGCCGCACCGTGCCGATCGCGACGGCAGCACCGGATGCCGCGAACAGCACCACCCCGACGGCGACCAGCAGCGGCTGGCCGGCCACGAACCCGGCGCGCATCGAGAGCAGCGCGTTGACCGCGAGCGCGAGCGCCGTACGGCTCCACGCGAGCGCCGTGCGCTCGGGTTGGAGCCCCGGGTCGCCCGTCGCGGGAATGCTGTACGCGGCCATGTCAGTCGCCCATCACGCCACGAGGAGCAGCACCACGAGCACGGCGCTCGTCAGGAGGCACACGGCCGCCAGCGCGGGCAGCACCCAGCTGAACGGCAGCGGACGGCCGTTCCTGATCGCGATCTCGTTGGCGCGCCACCGCGTGTACGACACGACGCTGAGCACGGCGGCGACGACGCCGAGGCACGTCGACAGCAGCGTGACGACGAGACGCGGATCGAGCTCCGTCGCGAACTGGTGCAGCAGCACGCCGCCCGCGAGGAGCGCGAGCGCCGTGCGGATCCACGCGAGGAAGGTCCGTTCGTTGGCGAGGGTGAACCGGTAGTCGGGTTCCTCGCCCTCGTCACGCCATTTCGGGTCGCGCATGACCGGCCCCTCAATGCGAGGAGGGCGTCGTCTCGATCTCCGAGCGGTCGCCCGACCAGAGCGTGTGGAAGACGCCGGGCTTGTCGACGCGCTTGTAGGTGTGCGCACCGAAGAAGTCGCGCTGACCCTGGATGAGCGCGGCGGGCAGGCGCTGCGCACGCAGGCCGTCGTAGTAGGCGAGTGACGACGAGAACGCGGGCGTCGGGATGCCGGACTGCGCCGCGATCGCGACGACTCGGCGCCACGACTCCTGCGCGCCGGCGACGGCGTCGCGGAAGTACGGTGCCACGACGAGCGCGACGAGCGCGGGGTCGTCGGCGTAGGCGTCGGCGATGCGGTTCAGGAAGCGGGCGCGGATGATGCATCCGGCGCGCCAGATCTTCGCGATGTCGCCCTTCTTGACGTCCCAGCCGTACTGCTCCGCGCCGGCGATGATCTCGTCGAAGCCCTGCGAGTAGGCGATGATCTTCGATGCGTAGAGCGCGAGGCGCACGTCTTCGATGAATGCGTCGGCATCACCCTCGGCGACGGTCCATGCCTCGGCCGGGCCGGGCAGGTCGGATGCCGCTTCGCGCTGTGCGCGCTTCGAGGAGAGGCTGCGGGCGAAGACCGCCTCGGCGATGCCCGAGGTCGGCACGCCGAGGTCGAGGGCGTTCTGCACGGTCCACGCGCCGGTGCCCTTGGCGCCCGCCTCGTCGAGGATGACGTCGACGAGCGGCTCGCCGGTCGCGGCATCCGTCTGGCGCAGCACCTCGGCCGTGATCTCGATGAGGTAGCTTTCGAGCTCGCCGGTGTTCCACTCGGCGAAGATGTCGGCGATCTCGGCGGGGGACTTGCCGGTGCCCTGGCGGATGAGGTCGTAGGCCTCGGCGATCAGCTGCATGTCGGCGTACTCGATGCCGTTGTGCACCATCTTGACGAAGTGGCCGGCGCCGTCGGTGCCGACGTGCGTGACGCACGGCTCGCCCTCGGCGACCGCCGCGATCGACGCGAGGATCGGGCCGAGCGTCTCATAGGACTCGACGGATCCGCCGGGCATGATCGAGGGGCCGTTCAGTGCGCCCTCTTCGCCGCCCGAGATGCCGGTGCCGACGAAGTGGATGCCGCTGGGAGCGATCTCGCCCTCGCGGCGGATGGTGTCGTGGAAGTTCGCGTTGCCGCCGTCGACGATGATGTCGCCCGGCTCGAAGCGGGCGACGAGCTCGGAGATGACCGCGTCGGTGCCCTTGCCGGCTTGCACCATGATGATCGCGGTGCGGGGCTTGGCGAGCGAGGCGACGAAGTCGTCGTAGCTCTCGGAGGCGACGAAACCGGCCTCGGGGTGTTCGGTCGTCAGCGTTCGCGTGCGCTCGGGGGAGCGGTTGAACACCGCGACGGTGTTGCCCTCACGGCTCGCGAGGTTGCGGGCGAGGTTCGACCCCATGACCGCGAGTCCGACGACGCCGATGTTTGCTGATGCTGATGCAGGCACGAACACTCTCCTCGTGAGTTTCTTGGGATCGACTCCAGCGTACTGTGAGCGAGGCTCACCGTTGCGCGGCGTTGCTGAGAGGTCTCGGCGACGCGCGTCGGCAGGGCTGGTAGACTTCATGGTCGGTCATGCGCACTTCTGGTGCACGGGCCGTGAACTTCGGCGAGGGAGGCCCGGGTTCGTCCGCGAGAGCGGGCGCGAGGGCATCCGTGATCGACGCGGTAGGAGCAGGCTCCACGGCTTTTCCTCACGCTTCTGCGCAGTCCGACTGCGCGCGTTCGAGTCGAAAACAACAGACAACGATCTGGGCCGCGAGCCCGCAAGGAGACACATCATGGACGAAGACAACAAGGTCGTCGCAGACACGCGCGAGTCGTTCGGCAAGGGCGCTGCCCGCAAGCTGCGCGCCACCGGCAAGATCCCCGCCGTCGTGTACGGCCACGGCACGGAGCCGCGTCACATCGCGCTGCCCGCGCACCAGATCGGCCTGATCCTGCGCAAGGCCAACGCCGTGCTCGACCTGCAGATCGAGGGCAAGAGCCAGCTCGCGCTCGTCAAGGACGTCCAGAAGGACCCGGTGCACCAGGTCATCGAGCACCTCGACCTCATCGTCATCAAGAAGGGCGAGAAGGTCCAGGTCGAGGTTCCCGTGCACGTCGAGGGTGAGAGCGCCCCCGGCACGATCGCCGACGTCGACCAGCACACGCTGTCGCTCGAGGTCGAGGCGACGCACATCCCCGAGAACGTCGTCGTGAACGTCGAGGGCCTCGAAGAGGGCACCCAGATCCACGCCGGTGCCGTCACGCTGCCCAAGGGCGCGACGCTGCTGACCGACCCCGAGTCGCTCGTCATCAACGTGCACACCCCGCAGAAGGTCGACCTCGGCGAGGAGGCCGCTGAGGCCGCAGCCGAGGGCGAAGCCACCGAGGAAGCGGCCGAGGCCGCTGCCGAAGAGGCCGCCGAGTAGCACTCGAAGCACCGCGACGAGGCCCCGCCTCCCGCACCCGGGTACGCTCGGACTGCGGGGCGCGGGGCCTCGCCCGTTCCACACACGTACGGAGATCCGATGGGATTCCTCGACCTGCTGCGCACGCGCCGGAAGGACGACGCCATGCCCCAGAACACCTGGCTCGTGGTCGGCCTCGGCAACCCCGGTGCCCAGTACGCCGCGAATCGGCACAATGTCGGCCAGATGGTCGCCGACGAGCTCGCCGAGCGCATCGGCGCGCCGTTCAAGAGTCACAAGACGCCGTCGCGCGTGGCCGAGGGATTCCTCCGCCCCGGCGGACCGAAACTCGTGATCGCGAAGCCCAACAGCTACATGAACACCTCGGGCGGGCCGGTCTCGGCGCTCCTGAAGTTCTACTCGCTCAGCCCCGAGCAGCTCATCGTCGTGCACGACGAGCTCGACCTGCCGTTCGACACCGTTCGACTGAAGCAGGGCGGTGGCCACGGCGGGCACAACGGCCTCCGCGACATCCAGAAGGCGACGGATGCCGCGCCGTTCCTGCGGGTGCGCGTCGGCATCGGCCGCCCGCCCGGACGTCAGGACCCGGCCGACTTCGTGCTCAAGGACTTCTCGGCCGCCGAACGCCAGACCCTGCCGAACCTGCTGTCGGATGCCGCCGACGCCGTCGAGGCGGTCGCGAGCGACGGTCTCGTGGCGGCGCAGCAGAAGTTCCACGCACCGAGCTGAGCCCGCTCGGCGCCAGGTGTCCGTACCGGCATCGGCAGGCCGGCCGGCCGATCAGATCAGCCGGCGGAGGAACTCCTCGGGCGAGAGGCCCTCGGCCTGGGCGCGAACGCGCAGCCGATCGATCTCCTCGGTCGACAGCTCGAGGGTGACGCTGTGCCAGGCCTCGGGCTCTTCGTCGAGGCTGAACAGGGCGTCATCGAGCTCGGGCTCGACGAGCGCGAGCTCGGGCGCTCCGAGGTCGATCGGTTCGGGCAGTTCTTCGGCCACGACCGGCTCCACCGCGCGCGTGATCGGGGCCATCGAGGCCGCGTCGTCTTCGCAGTCGCCGCTCCACCCGGGCCCGGCCGGGATCTCGCGGCCGCGCTGGTAGGCCTCGGCGACGGCGCGCGCACGGGTGTCCGCCGCCTCGTTGAGCGGGTGGCCGATGTGGCCCTTGACCCACTCGAAGCGGTAGCGGCGGCCGGCGATGGCCTCGTCGATCTCCTGCAGCAGCTCGACGTTCATGACGGCCTTGCCGTCGGCCTTGCGCCAGCCCTTGCGCTTCCAGCCGGGCATCCACTTCGTCACCGAGTTGATCACGTACTGGCTGTCGCACTGCACGAGCAGCTCGTCGTCGAGGTGCGCCGTCGCGCGGAACAGCTCGAGCACGGCCTTCAGTTCGCCCTGGTTGTTGGTCGCGTGCTTCCAGCCGCCGGCCGCCCAGCACGAGTCGTCGACGTACCAGGCCCAGCCGGCAGGTCCGGGGTTTCCGAGGGCCGATCCGTCGGCGGCGGCGGTGATCATTGCGGAGGGCCTCCTGGCGTTTCGTCTGCGGCGCCCATCGTATCGGCCGGCACCGACGCACCCTGTCGACCGAAGCCGTATCGGCCGGCACCACCGCGGGCGTCGTCGGCAACCAGCGGGAGTGGTGTCGGATGCGCCGCGTAGACTCGACGGGTGAACCTCCAGGGCTTTCTCGCGGCGCTTTCGCGTGCCGAAACCGTCGACGCCGCACTCGCCGAAGCCCAGCGGAACGCAGACTTCTCGGCACCCGCAGGCCTCGACGCCCCGCTGATCGCGGGCCTGCTGCAGCGTCGGGCCGATGCCGGCCTGCCGCCTGCGCTGCTCGCCATCACCGCCACGAGCCGTGAGGGCGAGTCGCTGCGCGCCTCGCTCGCTCCCTACCTGCCCGACGCCGAACTCATCGAGTTCCCGGCATGGGAGACGCTGCCGCACGAGCGACTGAGCCCCTCGGCCGAGACGGTCGGCCGGCGCCTCCATGCCCTGCGACGCATGCACGACTGGGCCGAGGCCGGCTCGCGGCATCCGCTCGTCGTCGTCGCCTCGGTGCGGGCCGCCCTGCAGCCCCTCGCCGACAACCTGGCATCGCTCGACCCCGTCGAGCTCGTCGCCGGCGGGCGCGGGTACAACCTCGCCGAGCTCGCGGTGCGACTCGTCGACCTCGCGTATGCACGAGTCGACATGGTCGCCAGGCGCGGCGAGTTCGCCGTGCGCGGCGGCATCCTCGACGTCTTCCCGCCCACGGCCGACCACCCGGTCCGCGTCGAGTTCTTCGGCGACGAGGTCGAGGAACTCCGCGCGTTCTCGGTCGCCGACCAGCGCTCGCTGCCCGACGTGATCGAGCGGGTGTCGCTGCCGCCGAGTCGTGAGCTGCTGCTCACCGAGCCGGTGCGACAGCGCGCCCGCGAGATGGTGCACGAGTTCCCGAGCCTCGCCGGCCTCCTCGAGAAGGTGTCGGAGGGCATTCCCGTCGAGGGCATGGAATCGCTCGCCCCGGCACTGCTCGAACGGCTCGTGCCGCTCGCGCACTACCTGCCACCGGGCGCCGCGGTCGCAGTGCTCGAGCCCGAGCGCGTCGCCGGGCGCGCGGTCAACCTCGGGGAGACGAACCGCGAGTTCCTCGCCGCCGCGTGGAACGCCGCGACGGTCGGCGCCGCCGCGCCGATCGACCTCGCCGCCGGCGACTTCCTGACGGTGCGCCAGCTTCGCGATGCCGTGCTGTTCAGCGCTCCCGGCGAACCAGACCCCCAGCGCGTGTGGTGGAACTTCTCGGGCTTCGACATGGGCGACGCCGCCGAGGTCGTCGCCGCAGCCGGCGGCGAGGCCGAGTCGCACCTGACGAGCTCCTCCGCGACCGTGCGTGTCGCGGCGAACGCGATGCCGAGCTTCCAGGGCAACGTCGCCGGTGCCGTCGACCACGCGGCCGAACGTCTGCGCGACGGGTGGTCGCTCGTCGTGGCATCCGCCGGTCACGGCCTGGTCGAGCGAGCCCGCGACGTGCTCGCCGAAGCGGGCCTCGCGGCCCGGCTCGTCGACGAGGTTCCGGCCGAACTCGAGGCCGGCGTCGCCTACCTCGTGCAAGCCGACGCCGCGCACGGCTACGAGGTGCCCGAGGTCAAGCTCGGGCTCCTCGCCGAATCCGAGTTCTACGGCCGCGCCGCGGGCTACGACGCCCGTCAGGGCAAGAAGCTCGCGAGTCGCCGTCGCAACGTCGTCGACCCGCTGCAGCTGAAGGCCGGCGACTTCGTCGTGCACCAGACGCACGGCATCGGCAAGTTCATCGAGATGGTGCAGCGCGAGGTCGCCACGGGTGCACGGCCCACCGGACCGAGCCGAACCGCCGGCATCCAGCAGCAGCCCACAGCGGTGCGCGAGTACCTCGTCATCGAGTACGCGCCCTCGAAGCGCGGCCACGCCGGCGACCGGCTCTTCGTGCCGACCGACCAACTCGACCTGCTCTCGCGCTACGTCGGCGGCGAGGCGCCGTCGCTCTCGAAGATGGGCGGCAGCGACTGGGCGCAGGCCAAGGGCAAGGCCCGCAAGGCCGTGCGCGACATCGCCGTCTCGCTCGTGAAGCTCTACTCGGCGCGCATGGCGTCGAAGGGGCACGCGTTCGGGCCCGACACCCCGTGGCAGCACGAGCTCGAAGAGGCGTTCCCGTTCACCGAGACGCCCGACCAGCTGCAGACGATCGACGAGGTCAAGGCCGACATGGAGCGGTCGATCCCGATGGACCGCCTGCTCGCGGGCGACGTCGGCTTCGGCAAGACCGAGGTCGCCGTGCGCGCGGCGTTCAAGGCGATCCAAGAGGGCAAGCAGGTCGCGATGCTCGTGCCGACCACGCTCCTCGTCAAGCAGCACCTCGAGACCTTCGCCGAGCGGTACGCGGGCTTCCCGGTGCATGTGCGCGCACTCAGCCGGTTCCAGACCGACAAGGAGGCGCGCGACACGATCGCCGGTCTCGCCGACGGCACCGTCGACATGGTGATCGGCACGCACCGCATCCTCACCGAGAAGGTCACGTTCAAAGACGTCGGCCTCGTCATCATCGATGAGGAGCAGCGGTTCGGCGTCGAGCACAAGGACGCACTGAAGAAGCTGAAGACCAACGTCGACATCCTCGCGATGAGCGCGACGCCGATCCCGCGTTCGCTCGAGATGGCGGTCACCGGCATCCGCGAGATGTCGACGCTCGCGACGCCGCCCGAAGACCGCCACCCGATCCTGACCTTCGTGGGGCCCTACTCCGACCAGCAGGTGGCCGCCGCCATCCGCCGCGAGATGCTCCGCGAAGGGCAGGTCTTCTTCGTGCACAACCGGGTCTCTTCCATCAGCCGGGTCGCGGCCCAACTCGCCGAACTCGTGCCCGAGGCGCGCATCGCCGTCGCCCACGGCCAGCTGAACGAGCACGTGCTCGAGCAGATCGTGAACGACTTCTGGGAGCGCAAGTTCGACGTGCTGGTCTCGACGACCATCATCGAGACCGGCCTCGACATCACGAACGCGAACACGATCATCATCGACCGGGCCGACAAGTACGGGCTCAGCCAGCTGCACCAGCTGCGCGGCCGGGTCGGGCGAGGTCGCGAGCGCGCCTACGGCTACTTCCTCTACGACCCGGCGAAGCCGCTCTCCGAGACCGCGCACGACCGGCTGTCGACGATCGCCGCCAACAACGAGCTCGGCAGCGGCATGCAGGTCGCACTGAAAGACCTCGAGATCCGTGGTGCCGGCAACCTGCTCGGCGCCGAACAGGCCGGTCACATCGCGGGCGTCGGCTTCGACCTGTACCTGCGCATGATCGGCGAGGCGGTCTCGGCGTTCCGCGGCGACGTCGCGACCGGCCAGACCGAACTCCGGCTCGAGCTGCCGGTCGACGCGCACATCCCCGAAGACTACGTCGACTCCGAGCGACTGCGCCTCGAGGCGTACCAGAAGCTCTCCGCGGCGAGCGGGCCGGCCGCGAAAGACGGCCAGATCGACCAGGTCGTCGACGAACTCGTCGACCGCTACGGCGAGCCGCCCGAGCAGGTCAAGCACCTGGTGGCGATCTCGAGGCTCCGCCGCGAGGCGCAGCGGGCCGGGCTCTCCGACGTCATCGCGACCGGTTCGAAGCTGCGCATCGCGCCCGCGAACATCCCCGACTCGCGCCGTGTGCGCCTCGAGCGCATGTACCCGGGTGCCAAGCACTTCGCGCAGAACGACGTGATCCTCGTGCCGTTCCCCGTCACGAACGGCGAGCTGCCGGGCGACGCCGACCTCATCGACTGGGTGTCGCGGCTCATCATCGCGATCTTCCCGGTTCCCGAGGCTCCGGCGACGGATGCCGCGGGCTCCGGCGGTGCCGCAATCGTCGACGGGGCCGCCGGTTAGACCTTCAGGTGGCCCCACTCGGCGAGGAACTCCTCGACCGACATCCGCTCGAGATCGGCGTTGATCGCGCGGAGCAGCGCGTCGGCCTCATCGAGCGAGCCTGCCCGCGTCCGGATCACCGGGGCGTCGGTTCCCGTGCGCACGACCACGAGGTCGGCGATCGACGGCCCGCCCAGACCGGTCGCCTCACCGGCGATCAGCAGCGCCGTGTGCCAGGCCTTGCCGAGACCGCGGCGGCGGGTCTCCTGGAGTTCGGCTCGGAGGAACCGGGCGGCCGGTGTGCTGTCGCTCATCGTTCGAGTGTCGCACGCGGTCAGCGCGAGAACGCGCCGCCGACGCCCGCGTGACCGCCGTGGCGCTTGTAGTGGCGCGAGCGCAGGCTCACGACGATCGCCGAGACGACGATCGCGACGCCCGAGCCGAGCAGCACCGCGAGGGTGCCCTCGTCGGCGACCTCGGGAAGCCCGATGAATGCGAGCTCGTTCATGAGCAGCGACACCGTGAAGCCGATGCCGCCGAGCGCGCCGACGACGAAGAGGTCGCCGAGGGTGAGCGGGATGCCGGCACGACGTCGCACGACGAGCGCGCCGAGGCCGCCCGCCACCATGATGCCGATGATCTTGCCGACCGGCAGTCCGATGAGGATGCCCCAGAACGCCGGATCGAGCTCGCTCGGCCGCACCTGCGGCACGGCGACCATCGCCGCCGAGAACGCGAACAGCGGCAGGATCACGCCGTTCGACCAGGGCTCGAGCGCGTGCACGGCACGGCCGCCGGGGCGGCGGGCCATCACGAGGCCGAGCGCGACGCCCGCGATCGTCGCGTGCACGCCCGACTGGTAGACGAAGTACCAGGCGAGCGCTCCGAGCACGATCAGCACGAGCACGATCGGCCACTGGGGCTTCCGCGAGAGGATCCACGCCGACCGCGGCTTCATCATGCGGCTCACCGCGCCGAACAGCGCGATCGCGATGCCCGCGAAGCCGATCGACGCGAGGTTCGCGTCGGCGGTGAAGAAGAACGCGATGATGAGGATCGCGATGAGGTCGTCGAGCACCGCGAGGGCGAGCAGGAACACCCGCACGCGGGTCGGGATCCACGTGCCGAACATGGCGAGCACGCCCAGGGCGAAGGCGATATCGGTCGCGGTGGGGATGGGCCATCCGTTCACCGTCTCGGTGCCCACCGTGAACGCGAAGAAGATGAGCGCGGGCACGACGACCCCGCCGATCGCGGCGATCGCCGGCAGCAGCGCCTTCGACAGGCTGTTGAGCTCGCCGATGACGAGCTCCCGCTTCAGCTCGACCGCGACGATGAAGAAGAAGATCGCGAGCAGGCCGTCGCTGATCCAGTGGCCCGCCGACAGGTCGAGGCCGAGCCATGGTAGGTCGAGGTGGGCGTTCTTCAGCTCGATGAGCGCCGGCCCGAACGAGAGGTTCGCGACCAGGAGGCCGAGCGCGGCGGCGATGAGGAGGAGAGCGGCGGCCCAGCGCTCGGAGCGGAGGAAGTTCATGTTGGACTCCAGGAAGTCGCGTGCACGAGCTGCATGAGGAGCGCGCACGGCGTCGGCGGGACGGTGACGACGGTCTCCCGTCGGCCGACCAGACTTCCCGGCACTCCTCAGGGCAGTCTACGGGCGACGGACATTCGGGGCCGATCGCCGCGCCTACGCTGGTGCAGTGACCCTCTCGCTCTGGGCGACGCTCCTCGCCGCCTGTTTCGTCATCAGCTTCACCCCGGGCGCGGGGGCGATCAACACGATGGGCAACTCACTGAACGTGGGCTTCCGGCGCTCGATCTGGGGCATCATCGGCCAACAGGCCGCCCTCGTCGTGCACATCCTGATCGTCGCCGCCGGCCTCGGCGTGCTCGTCGCCGGGTCACCCGTCGCGTTCGAGGTCATCCGCTATGCGGGTGCCGCCTACCTCGTCTACCTCGGCATCCGGCAGCTGATCGCGAAACCGCAGCCGCCGACGGTCGGCGACGAGGAGGTCGAAGGCGAAGCGGATGCCGCGCGGCAGGCGCCGAATGCGCGCGCCGAGTCGCGCTGGTCGATGTTCCGCCGGGGGCTCTGGGTGAACCTCCTGAACCCCAAGGCGATCGTGTTCTTCCTCGCCTTCCTGCCGCAGTTCATCCGCCCCGAGCTGCCGCTGCTGCCGCAGTACCTGATCGTCGGCCTGACCGTCGTGGTCGTCGACGTGATCGTGATGTGGGGCTTCTTCGCGGTCGCCGCGCACAGCCTGCGGCGCTTCACCCGCTCGGTGCGCGGCCAGCGCACCCTGAACAGCGTCTTCGGTTCGCTGTTCATCGCCGTCGGGGTGCTGCTCGCCGTCGTGCACTGAGCCTGAATCCGGGGCCGAGTGGCGGACGGGGCACCTAGGCTGCCGGTATGACCGCAGCGCACCCCGGGCTCGACGAACTCATCGACACCGTGGCCCTGCTCCGGGCTCCGGGCGGCTGCCCGTGGGACGCGGATCAGACCCACGAGAGCCTCGTGCAGTACCTCGTCGAGGAGAGCTGGGAGCTCATCGACGCCATCGAGTCGGGCACTCGCGAGGAGATGATCGAGGAGCTCGGCGACGTGCTCTACCAGGTGCTCTTCCACGCGGACCTCGCCGCTCACACCGACGGAGAACGCTTCGACATCGACGACGTGGCCCGTCACATGACGGCCAAGATGGTGTCGCGGCATCCGCATGTCTTCGGCGATCGCGAGGCGGAGACGGCCGCCGACGTCGTCGCCTTCTGGGACGACCTGAAGGCCGACGAGAAGCCGCATCGCACGAGCGTGCTCGACGGCATCCCGCGCGGCATGCCCGCGCTCGCGCTCGCGCAGAAGGTGCTCGGCAAGGCCGAGAAGGTGGGGGTGGCGGATGCCTCGGCGACGGCCCCGCCCGCGACCACCGCGCCCACGGACGAGGACGAGCTCGGCCGGGTGCTGCTCGGGCTCGTGGCATCCGCTCGATCGCAGGGCCTCGACGCGGAGCGGGCGCTGCGGGCCGCCGTGCGCAGCCTCGAAGCCGAGGTGCGCACGGCGGAGGCGACCGCGAGCTGATCGCGCCGAGCGCGGCGGTCAGTCGTGCGCGTCGACCCCGCCGACCATCACCGCATGCGCGGCGGCCAGCTGGGGGAACGACTCGCGGAACAGCTCCCAGAGTTCGTCGCGGTCGAGCTCGCGGCCGCTCGCATCGGTCACACCCTGCACCACGCGCGCGAACGATACCTCGGTCTCACGGGACATCCGAAGCCCGGTGCGCTCCTCGATGAGGTGGGCGATGCCGCCCTTGCCCGACTGGCTGTTCACGCGGATGACGGCTTCATAGCCCAGCCCGAGGTCGGCCGGGTCGATGGGCAGGTAGGGCACGTGCCAGGCGATCTCCGATTCCTCGGCCCCGAGTGCCGCCGCTCGTACGGCGTGCTCGGCGAACCCCTTGCGGATCGCATCCTGGTGGGTGCCCGAGAACGCGGTGTGCACGAGCTCGCCGGCGTACGGGTGCCGCGGGTGCACCGGGATGCGGTTGCAGGATTCGACGACCTCCCGTACCCGCGCGAGGTCGGAGAAGTCGATCTCCGGGTCCACTCCCTGCGCATGCAGGTTGAGGGCGAGGGTCACGAGATCGACGTTTCCCGTGCGTTCGCCGTTGCCGAAGAGGCATCCCTCGACGCGCTGGGCTCCGGCGAGCACGGCGAGCTCGGCGCAGGCGACACCAGTTCCCCGGTCGTTGTGCGGGTGCACCGAGAGGATGACGCCGTCGCGACGCGGGAGGTTGCGATGCATGTGCTCGATCTGATCGGCGTAGACGTTGGGCGTGGCGATCTCGACGGTTGCGGGCAGGTTCAGAATGACGGGTCGCTCGGGTGAGGCGTCCCAGATGCCGGTGACGGTGTCCGCGAGCTCGAGCACGAAGTCGGGCTCGGTCTGGTTGAACACCTCGGGCGAGAACTCGAAGCGGACGCGAGGATCGTCGCCCGCCCCGCGTCGTACGCGCGCGCTCTCGTCGGCGACGAGCCGGGCGATCTGCTCGCGGTCCCTGCCGAGCACGTGCTGTCGCCAGATCGGAGCCGTGGCGACGTAGAGGTGCACGACGACCGGGTTTCGGATGCCGCGGATCGAGGCCATGGTGCGGTCGACGAGTTCGGGGCGGGCAGGGGTGAAGACGACGAGCGTCACGTGCTCGGGCACCGGCTCGCGCTCGGCGAGCAGGCGCACGAAGTCGAAGTCGGTCTGCGAGGCGGAGGGATAGCCGATCTCGATCTCGGTGTAGCCGAGCTCGACGAGCAGCCGGAAGAAGCGGAGCTTGCGGGCGGGATCCATCGGCTCCGCGAGGGCCTGGTTGCCGTCTCGGAGGTCGACGGGCACCCACAGCGGGGCCGCGGTGAGCCGGTTCGCCGGCCAGTCGCGAGGCGGGGCGCCGGCGCGCGCCGCCGCGATTTCGACGCGCTCGTGCACCTCGCGATATCGGTGCGAGGGCATCTCGGACGGGCGCTGGCGATTCCAGTGGGGGTGATCAGCGGCGGTGGATGGGGCGACGGCGGGCATGTGCGGACTCCTTCGGTGCGGTTCGGCGATCGGCAGCACGAACCCCGCGACGAGGAGCCGATCGGATCAGGCCCCGCCGCGGCGGCGAAGGAGAAGCTGCCATGCCATGGAGGTAGGCTATGACATATCAGCTTGTCTGACAAGTAAGGACGAACCGCATGCCCCCAGCTCGACGCCGGACCGCCGTCACGATCTCGCCGAATCCGCCGGACGGTGCAGGTCGCACCCCGCTCCCCGGGCTCTCGCGACTCCCCCTCGCCGAGCAGGCGGCCGCGGTGCTGCTCGAACGCATCGTCGCGGGCGAATGGCCGGTCGGCGCGCGCCTGCCCGGCGAGACGACGATCGCCG
Organism: Agromyces sp. NPDC056389; assembly: GCF_042262385.1. Taxonomy (NCBI): domain Bacteria; kingdom Bacillati; phylum Actinomycetota; class Actinomycetes; order Micrococcales; family Microbacteriaceae; genus Agromyces; species Agromyces sp. NPDC056389. Next base: position 595,155 of record NZ_JBHJPN010000002.1, on the reverse strand, counting down.
CCGAACTCGGCGTCGGCCGCTCCACCGTGCGCGAAGCCGTGCGCGAGCTCGCAGGTCGCGGGGTGCTCGAGAGCCGGCAGGGTGCCGGCGTGTTCGTCGTCGCGACCGACGCCGACGCCGACTGGGGCGCAACGCTGCGCCGCGCCGAAGTGAGTCAGGTGCTCGAAGCGCGTGTGGCGATCGAGGTCGAGGCTGCGCGCCTCGCCGCCGTGCGCCGCACCGCAGACGAGCTGGCCTCGCTCGAGACGGCGCTCGACGCGCGAGCGCTCGCGGCTCGAGATGACGACGACGAGGCCTACGTCGGCGCCGACATCGCCCTGCATCGGGCGATCGTCCTGGCCGCGCACAACCCGGTGCTGGCCGAGTTGTTCACCGCATTCCTGCCGAGGCTGCGCTCGGCGATGCTCGACATGCTCCGACTCGGCCGGGCCGAACCCGCCTACCGCGACGACCACGGCGAACATCGTGACATCGTCGCCGCGATCGCCGCGGCCGACGGCGAGCGCGCGGCACGGACGAGTCGCGACCACCTCACGAGCGTCGAGGCGCGCGGACACGGACGGCGCACCGATGCGTCGATGGCGGAAGCTCCGGGTTCGGCGTAGCGTCGGCCGGCCCGGAGCGAGGAGACGACGCCAGTGCCTGGTTCGTGTGACGCCGCACCGCCGGGCTAGGCCAGCCCGAGCCCCGCGCGCCAGCTCGGCCGCGTCGGCGTCCAGCCCCGCGAGCGCGCCAGGCTGTTGTCGGCGAGGCGGCCGGGGCCGCGGCTCGTCGCCCGAACCGCGCCGTCGTATCCGGCGCGACGGGCGAGCACCGTCGCCCACTCGATCAACTCGGCGGGTTCATCATCGACGAGGTCGACCGGGCCGGCCGGCCAGTCGAGGGCGGGCAGCACCGCCGCGACGGCGTCGTCGACGTGCACCCAGTTCGTGATGGGCGTGATGCCCTCCACGATGCCGGTCGCGGCCTGAGCGGTGAACGCGCCGTCTGGCGCGTACCAGGTGCGGGCGCCGTAGAGCAGGCCGAATCTCAGCACGACACCGTGCGGGAGGCGCGCGAGATCGCGCTCCAGTGAATCGACGGCCGGGTCGGCGTCCGTCCACGATACGCTCTCGGCCAGCACCCGCCAGATGCCTGCCGACAGCGCCGCGTCGACGAGGTTCGAGGTTCCGACGCTCCGCAGGTTCGCGTTGCCGGCGTAGTCGAGGTCGGCGAGGTCGGTCGCGAGGTGCACGACCGCGTCGGGCCGGATCGCGTCGAGCGCTGCGTCGACCGTGGCCCGGTCGAGCAGGTTCACCGTGACGCCCCGGATGCCCGCGGCCTCGAGGGCGGCGAGCTTCGCCGAGCCGCGGCTCGTGCCGATGACCTCGTGGCCCGCTGCCGCGAGCGTCCGCGCTGCGGGAGCACCGAGCACGCCGGTCGCCCCGATCACCAGGATCCTCATCTGCCGACTCCGTCCGTGCCACGTCGCTGCCCTCGGCAGCGGAGAAGACCGACCGTAGCCGAGATCGTGTCGCCGACGCGCGGACGATGACGCGGAATTGCGAGAGTTCACGCGCCGGCAGACGCGCCGGTGCATGGCTCGCGGATGCCTCGGCGCGGGCGTAGCGTCGGATGAGACTCACTCCCGAGGGGGACGCATGGGCATCGAGGACTGGCGGCTCGAGGAGTTCTTCGACCGGTACGCCGAGGCGCAGCGCGACTTCGACGCCGACGCCACCGCCCGGTTCTGGGGACTGCCGGGCATGGTGATCACCGACGAGTTCGCCGGTGCGCTCGAGAGCCGGGCCGACATGGCGGCGGGGCTCTCGGCGTCGTACCCGCTCCACCGCCGGCTCGGCTTCGCAGGGATCGTGCCCGAACTGCGAGCGGTGAGCTCGCTCACCGACGTGCTCTCGCTGGTGCGTGTGCGCTGGAGCCATCTCGACGCGGACGACGAGCTCATCGTCACGAGCGACGTCGAATACCTCGTGCGCGACGACGCCGACGGACTGCGCATCTACGTCGCCGTCGGCATCGACGAGGCCGACGCGCTGCGGCGGGCCGCGGCAGCCAAGGGCATCGAGCTCGACGCCGACTGACTCGATCTGCGGCACCCCACGGCGACATGTGCGAGCGGGTCGCGCGCGGGCCGCGGCGTCCGGTTCGCGCATCGCCCGACGCCCGCGTGCTGGAAGAATGGTCGGCATGGCTGCCTCCGTCACCCCTCCGCGCGGCATGCGCGACTTCCTCCCGGCCGAGAAGGCCCGGCGCGAGCACGCCCTCGGCGTGATCCGCGGGGTGTACGCGGCGCACGGCTTCGACGAGATCGAGACGCCCGTCATGGAGGACTCCTCGCGGCTGCACGCCGGACTCGGCGGCGACAACGAGAAGCTCGCCTTCGCCGTCATGAAGCGCGGTCTCGGCGCCGACGATCTCGCGCGCGCCGCGGCATCCGGCGACGCGCTCTCGCTCGCGGACCTCGGGCTGCGCTACGACCTCACCGTGCCGCTCGCCCGGTTCTACGCGACGCACCGGGCCGCCCTGCCTCCCGTGTTCCGCTCGATCCAGATCGCGCCCGTATGGCGCGCCGAGCGCCCGCAGAAGGGCCGCTACCGCCAGTTCGTGCAGTGCGACATCGACATCATCGGCGAGGAGGGGGCGCTCGCCGAGCTCGAGCTGCTCACCGCGACGGTCGCCGCGCTCGACGCGCTCGGCCTGTCGGGCTGCACGATCCGCCTGAACGACCGGCGCATCCTGGCCGGCATCCTCGGCTCGTGGGGTGTGCCCGACGAGCTTCGCGAACGCGCGCTCATCACGATCGACAAGCTCGACAAGATCGGCACCGGGGGAGTGGCGGCCGAACTCGCCGACCTCGGCATCGTCACCGGCGATGCCGATGTCGCGGGCGAACTCGAGGCGCTCACCACCGCCGACTGGCACCTCGCCGATGGGGTCGTACCGCCGCCGTCGTGGCTCGACGGCGAGGCCTACGCCGAGCTGCTCGCGCTTCGCGCCGCGCTGCCCGACGCCGCCATCGAGTTCGACCCGACCCTCGTGCGCGGCATGGGGTACTACACGGGCACGATCTTCGAGATCGCCCACCCCGACTACGGCTACTCGCTCGGCGGCGGCGGCCGCTACGACGGCATGATCGGGCGCTTCCTCGGCCAGGAGGTGCCGGCCTGCGGCTTCTCGATCGGCTTCGAGCGCATCGTCGACCTGCTCGCCGTGCGCGACGAGCAGCGCCCGCGCGCCGTCGTGCTCGTCTACGACGCGGAGGTCCCGTCCGGACGCCTGCTCGCGCTGAAGCAGGAGCTCGTGGCATCCGGTTCGAGGGTTCGCCTCGAGCGCCGGGTCAAGAACCTGCGCGCCCTGCTCGACCGCGTCACCGCCGATGGCTTCGACGCGTTCGCGCCGGTCGGCCCCGAGACGACGGATGCCGCGTCGCTCGCGTTCCGCGAACTCGGCGCGTAGTACTCGCGGCCTCTTGCGCGGCACCCGTTCCCCGGTCGGCACGACCGTGCACGGGTGGCTCGCGCCGCAAGCACGAGACATCCTCGACCTCTAGACTGGCTGGCGGATCACGACGGAGTCGTCCGCTGCATACCCACCCATCACAGAGGAGTTCACTGTGGCAATCATCGAAGCTGTAGGCGCACGCGAGATTCTCGACTCGCGCGGCAACCCGACCGTCGAGGTCGAGGTGCTGCTCGACGACGGTTCGCTGGCCCGCGCTGCGGTGCCCTCGGGCGCATCGACCGGCGCCTTCGAGGCGTACGAGCTGCGCGACGGCGACAACGACCGCTACCTCGGCAAGGGCGTGCAGAAGGCCGTCGACGCCGTGCTCGACGACCTCGGCCCCGCCATCGAAGACCTCGACGCCGCCGACCAGCGCCTCGTCGACGCCGCGCTCATCGAGGCCGACGGCACCGAGAACAAGAGCCGCCTCGGCGCCAACGCCATCCTCGGCGTGAGCCTCGCCGTCGCGAAGGCCGCCGCCGACTCGGCCGACCTGCCGCTGTTCCGCTACCTCGGCGGACCGAACGCCCACGTGCTGCCCGTGCCGATGATGAACATCATCAACGGCGGCGCGCACGCCGACACCGGTGTCGACATCCAGGAGTTCATGGTGCTGCCGATCGGCGCGCCGAGCTACTCCGAGGGCCTCCGCTGGGGCGTCGAGACCTACCATGCCCTCAAGAGCCTGCTGAAGGCGAAGGGCCTCTCGACGGGCCTCGGCGACGAGGGCGGCTTCGCGCCCGACTTCGCGCACAACCGCGCGGCACTCGACTTCATCTCCGAGGCGATCGAGAAGGCGGGCTTCAAGCTCGGCACCGACCTCGCGCTCGGCCTGGATGTCGCGGCGAGCGAGTTCTACGAGAACGGCGTCTACAAGTTCGAGGGCAAGGACCGCACGTCGGCCGAGATGAGCGCGTACTACGCCGAGCTCGCCGCCGCGTACCCGCTCGTGTCGATCGAGGACCCGCTCGACGAGTCCGACTGGGACGGCTGGGCGCAGCTCACCGCCGAGCTCGGCACGAAGCTCCAGCTCGTCGGCGACGACCTGTTCGTCACCAACCCGAAGCGTCTCGCCGAAGGCATCGCGAAGCACACCGGCAACTCGATCCTCGTCAAGGTGAACCAGATCGGCACCCTGACCGAGACGCTCGACGCCGTCAAGCTCGCGCAGCGCTCGGGATACACCGCCGTCATGTCGCACCGCTCGGGCGAGACCGAGGACACGACGATCGCCGACCTCGCGGTCGCGACCGATTGCGGTCAGATCAAGACGGGCGCGCCCGCCCGCAGTGAGCGAGTGGCCAAGTACAATCAGCTTCTGAGGATCGAAGAGGAACTCGGTGAGGCCGCGGTGTACGCCGGCCGCACGGCGTTCCCCCGCTACACGGCCTAGACAGCATCACGCGTGACGGGGGCGGCCGAGTGGCCGCCCCCGTCGTCGCGTTTCCGGGTGCGATGACGAGGAGGGGCGATGCGCGATGACACCGGTCGCTCCGGCCGCACCCCCAGGCGCCCGACCGTGCCGACATCGAAGCCCGCCGCCAAGCGCGGTGCAGCCGCTTCGAGTGCCGGCGTGAAGGCCTCGCCCGCGAAGCCGACGGCAGCGAAGAAGTCCGCCGCATCGCGGCCCTCGTCCCAACAGGCCGCTTCCGCCCGATCGGGTTGGCTCAGCGGCATCCGATTCTCAGGTTTCTCCCTCATCATGATGGGAGTGCTCGTGCTCGCCGTCGTGGTGCTCGCGCCGACGATCGCGGCGTTCGCACAGCAGCGGCAGCAGATCGCCGAGCTCCGCGCCGCCGTCTCCGCACAGGAGGAGGAGGTGCAGCGCCTGCGAGACGAACGCGAGCGCTGGAACGACGACACGTTCATCGTGACCCAGGCGCGCGAGCGCCTCTACTACGTGATGCCGGGCGAGGTGAGCTACCTCGTCATCGACGACCGAACGGCAGCGGCGAAGGCGGATGCCACGACCGAGGTCTCCGCCGAAGTGACCGAATCGAAGGGCGACTGGATGACCACCCTGCTCGACTCGGTGCTGACGGCGGGCCTCGCGCCCGATGCGGCGCCGCCGGCGGACCCGGCCACCGACCCCACGACCCAGCCGCCCGCAGATCCAGCAGCCGAGGAGACCCGATGACCCGCCCGCCCTTCGAACCGGTGAGCGAGCGCGACGTGCGCATCGTCTCGGCGCAGCTCGGCCGCCCGGCCCGCGACGTCGTGGGCATCGCGGCGCGCTGCGTGTGCGGCGCCCCGACGGTCGTGGCCACGGCGCCGCGGCTCTCCGACGGCACGCCGTTCCCGACCTTCTACTACCTCTCGCACCCGACCGCCACCGCTGCGATGTCGTTCCTCGAGGCCGCGCAGCTCATGGTGGAGTGCACCGAGCTCCTGGCTTCCGACACCGACGTCGCCGACGCCTACGGCCGCGCCCATGCCGACTACCTCGCCGATCGCGAGTCGATCGCCGTCGTGCCCGAGCTCGCGGGCATCTCCGCGGGCGGCATGCCCACGCGCGTGAAGTGCCTGCACGCGCTCGTCGCGCACTCGCTCGCCGCGGGCCCCGGGGTGAACCCCATGGGTGACATCGCGCTCGAGCGATCGACCTGGTCGCCCGAGGTGTGCCGCTGCCCCGACTACGGCGTCGACGACACCACCGGGTCAGCCGGTGAGGCGCCTGCGGCCGACCCCTCCGAAGGACCGATCGGGTGAAGCCGCCGACGCGCCTGAACCACTCCGAGCGCCCAGCGCGTTCCGGAGGTTCCCGGCGCGCCCGCCGAACGATGGCGCTCGTCGTGCGCGCCACAGCGACCCTCGCGGCCGCGACGATGCTCGCACTCACCGGAGCCGGCGCGGCACACGCCGACCTGGTGCGCGACTACGAGTACTGGCTCGCCGACTACGGCTTCACGGCGGCCTGGAACACCAGCAAGGGCGACGGCGTGACGGTCGCGGTCATCGACACCGGGGTCAACGGCAACGTCGCCGAACTCCGAGGTGCGGTCGTCGGCGGCACGGATGTCTCGGGCCTCGGCACGCCCGACGGCCAGACGCCCGTCGGGGACGACGACACCCACGGCACGATGGTCGCCGGCCTCCTCGCCGGTCGTGGCACGGGTGAGGGCGCCGGCGTCATCGGAACGGCGCCCGAGGCCGACCTGCTCACGATCTCGGTCGCATTCGGCCAGGACACCGGTGCCGCGAAGTCGAACGACGACCAGATCGCCGAAGCCGTGCGCTGGGCCGTCGACAACGGCGCCGACGTGATCAACATGTCGCTGACGCGCAACACTCCCGACTGGCCCGAGAGCTGGGACGACGCGTTCATGTACGCGTTCGAGAACGACGTCGTCATCGTCGCCGCCGCCGGCAATCGCGGCAGCGGCACGAGCCAGGTCGGGGCGCCGGCGACGATTCCGGGCGTGCTCACCGTCGCCGGCGTCGACAAGGCGAAGAACGCGAGCCTCGACGCGAGCTCGCAGGGCATCACGATCGCCGTCGCGGCGCCGAGCGAAGACCTCGTCGGCGTCCTCCCCGACGGCAGCCACGTGCAGTGGGACGGCACGAGCGGTGCGGCCCCCATCGTGACCGGCCTCGTCGCGCTGGTTCGCGCCGAGTACCCCGAGCTCGACGCGGCGAACGTCATCAACCGGCTCATCACGACGGCCGACCCCAACGGGCAGACGGTTCCGAGTGCCCTCTACGGCTACGGATTGATCGATCCGGTCGCCGCCCTCAGAGCGGACGTGCCGAAGGTCGACGAGAATCCGCTCGGCAGTCTCGCCGAGTGGATCACGCTGCACCGCCGTGCGGAGGTCGAGACTCCAGACGAGGCCAGCAGCGTCGATCAGCCCATCGTGCCCATCGCCGACCCCCCGTTGCCGCGATCGGACGGCGCCCAGACGCTGCTTCCGACGCAGTGGACGCTCGCCTACATCACCGTGCCGCTCTCACTGGTCGCAGGATTTGGTACGCTAGCAGCGCTGTTGGGCATCGGCGCCACTCGGCATACCAAGCGGACTGTCCGCATTCGCGAGCAGTGATCGCACGCAAATCAGCCCGCACGTTCCAAAACTGAGGAGTCCATTCACCGTGCCCAAGATTCTCATCGTCGGCGGTGGCTATGCGGGGTTCTACACGGCGTGGAAGCTCGAGAAGTGGTTGCGTGCCGGCGAGGCCGAGGTGACGATCGTCGACCCGCTGCCGTACATGACGTACCAGCCGTTCCTCCCCGAGGTGGCTGCAGGGTCGATCGAGCCGCGGCACTCCGTGGTCGCGCAGCGTCGTCACCTGAAGAAGACCAACGTGGTGACCGCCAAGGTCACGCGCATCGATCACGCGGCCAAGACCGCGACGATCACGCCCGAGCTCGGTGAGCCGTGGCAGTTCGACTACGACATCGTCATCGTCACGGGTGGTGCGGTCTCGCGCACCTTCCCGATTCCGGGCATCGCCGACAACGCGATCGGCCTCAAGTCGATCGAGGAGGCCGTCGCGATCCGCGACCGCGTGCTGACGAACTTCGACAAGGCCTCGAACCTTCCCCCCGGCCCCGAGCGCGAGCGCCTGCTCACGTTCGTGGTCGTCGGCGGCGGGTTCGCGGGCATCGAGGTGTTCGCAGAGCTCCGCTCCTTCGCGAGCTCGTTGCTCGAGTACTACCCGCAGCTGACCTTCGATGAGACGCACTTCCACCTCATCGAGGCCATGGGCCGCATCATGCCCGAGGTCTCCCTCGAGACCAGCCACTGGGTCATCAAGCACCTCGCTCAGCGCGGTGCCGAGATCCACCTCGACACGCAGCTCACGAGCGCGGTCGACGGCGTGATCGAGCTGTCGACCGGTGAGAGCTTCGAGACCGACCTCATCGTCTGGACCGCCGGTGTCATGGCGAACCCGGCGATCGTGCGTTCGAGCGACCTGCCCGTCGAGGAGCGCGGCCGCATCAAGACCCGCGCAGACCTGCGCGTCGGCGACGACGACGAGTTCGTGGCCGACGCCTGGGCCGCCGGCGACATCGCCGCGGTCCCCGACCTCACGGGCGGCGGCGTCGGCGGCTACTGCGTGCCGAACGCCCAGCACGCCGTGCGTCAGGGCAAGCTGCTCGCGAAGAACGTCGTCGCGGTGCTCCGCGGCGAGGAGCCGAAGCAGTACTTCCACAAGAACCTCGGTGCGGTCGCCGGCCTCGGCGTCGGCTCGGGCGTCTTCCAGTCGGGCAAGATCGCGATCAAGGGCCTCATCGCCTGGTTCGCCCACCGCGGGTACCACGGTCTGGCCATGCCGAGCTGGGAGCGCAAGTTCCGCGTCTTCTGGGGCTGGTGGAACAACTTCTGGCTCGGTCGCGACATCGTCTCGCTGAGCGCCCTGCAGCAGCCGCGTGCCCAGTTCGAGCTCTTCGCAGCCCGTCCGAAGCCTCCGGCTGTCGAGGCCCCGGCCCCGGCCGCAGATGCCGCTGCCGCGAAGGCGAGCACGTCGACCAAGAAAGAGGCCGTCGCCGCGAAGTAGCGACGAGCCCTGACTATGCTGTGACGCGGCGCCGCCCATCGGGCGGCGCCGCGCTCCCGTAGCCCAACCGGCAGAGGCAGGCGACTTAAACTCGCCTCAGTCTGGGTTCGAATCCCAGCGGGAGCACCTCGTAGGCGCGCCGCCTCGATGCCGACCGCTGTCTGCGAGCCGGCCGTGCGGTCAGCGCGGCCCCGTCAGCCGACGGCCTTTCGCACGAGGTCCGCGACCTTCGCCTCGACCGCGGGCGTCCAGTTGCGCACCGCGAAGCCGATCGGCCAGAGGTCGCCGTCGTCGAGGTGCGCACGATCCTCGAAGCCGATGGTCGCGTAGCGAGTCTTGAACTTCGCGGCCGCCTGGATGAAGACGACCATCTTGCCCTCGTCGTTCGCGAAGCCGGGCATGCCGTAGTAGGTCTTCGGCACGAGGTCGGGAGCGACTTCGGTGACGACCTTGTAGAGCCCCTCGGCGAGCGACTTGTCCGCGGGCTCCATCTCGGCGATCGCGTCGAGCACCGCCTTGTCGCCGGCGGCTCGGTTCTTGCCCGCCTTCTCCTGCTCGCGCAGCTCCTTGGCGCGCTGCTTGACGGCGTCGCGTTCTTCCTTGCTCAGTCCGCCGGACGTATCGGTCTTCGACATCTCGTGGTCCTTCCGGGATCCTCATCGGTGCCGCCGCCGTGGGCGGGGCGTCGTTGTCAGGCTATTCCGATGCGACCGCCGTGCGCTTCTCCATTCCTGATCGATCCGGAATCCGAGTCCGAGCGATCATCGACGAGTGCCTCCACCACTCCTCCCTGCTCGTGTTCTACGGTGGGCGGGTGGGGGAGAACACCGTTCAGAGAACGCTCGTCGCCGTCTTCGTGGTGGGCACGCGACCCGAGGCGATCAAGATGCTGCCGGTCATCCGCGCCTTCCGAGAGAGCAGCCGTTTCGGTGCGTTCGTCGTCTCGACGGGGCAGCACGCGGAGCTCGTCGCGGACGTACTCGCCCTCGGCGGAATCGAGCCCGACGTGACCTTCGCGCGGGCGGCGCCGGGGCGTGGCCTCAACCAGCTCTTCGCCGACGTGCTCGGCGGCATGAGCGGGGTCTTCGAGGCATTCGGGCCCACCCGTGAGACGAATTACGGTGCACCGCCAGAGGGGTTTCCGGTCGCGTGCTTCGTACACGGTGACACCTCCAGCGCTGCGGCAGCGGCGCTGGCGGCATTCCACACGAGGGTGCCGGTCGTGCACGTCGAGGCCGGACTGCGAACGGATGACACGCTCTCGCCGTTTCCCGAGGAGCTGAACCGCCAGCTCATCTCGCGCATCGCGGCGCTCCATCTCGCCCCGACTTTCCGGAACGAGCAGAACCTGATCCTCGAGGGGATCGACGAGGGGCGCATCTTCGTGAGCGGCAACACCGCGATCGACACGCTGTTCTTCGCTGCCTCGCTCGACGTGCCCTACGGGGTGGCGGGGCTCGACGATCTCGAAGACGACGTCACGACGCGCGTCGTGGTGGTGACCGCGCACCGGCGGGAGAACTGGGGCGATCCGCTCGAGCGCATCGCGGGCGCGGTCGCGACACTCGCCGAGGCGTATCCCGACGTGCGATTCGTCGTGCCGCTCCATCCGAATCCGGCGGTGCAGGAGGTGCTGCGTCGCCACCTGGCACCGCACGCGAACGCATCGCTGGTGGCGTCGATGGGCTACGCCGGATTCTCACGCCTGCTCGGTCGCGCCGCATTCGTCATCAGCGATTCGGGGGGCATCCAGGAGGAGGCGCCGGCACTCGGAAAGCCCGTGCTGGTGCTGCGGGAGACCACTGAGCGCCAGGAGGGCGTCGAGGCGGGCACCGTCGAACTCGTGGGCTCCGACTCCGAGCGCATCGTCTCCAGCGCCTCGCGCCTGCTCGACGACCCGAGGGAGTACGCCCGGCGCTCCGCCCGCTCCAACCCGTACGGAGACGGGCACGCGGCCGAACGGATCCGCGCGCTCAGCGAGCACATCGTGTTCGGCGGGCGGGCTCCGCAGCAGTTCGGCGCGGGCATCGATCGGATGGGCGTGCTGCGAGCGGCGGGATACCTCGAGGATCCAGCCGACGGGTTGGGCGAGCTGTACCACGACGGCGTCGCCGACGGCCTCGGCGGTGTTGCGGGTGCTTGAGCCGGTCGTCTGGAGCGAGCTGTTCGCCGGGGTGCCGGTCGCCTTCCAGGTGCTCTTCTGGATCGCGCTGACCCTGACGGTGATCTCCTTCGTCTCGATCACGGGCCTGGCCATCGCCGGCTTCCGGTACCGCCGGGGCCGTCGGCGACGGATCCCCGAAGGTGCGCCCGGCGAAGACGACTTCCTCTGGGTCTTCGTGGTGCCGGCACTCGACGAGGAGGTGACGATCGCCGACAGCGTGGCTCGGCTCCTCGACGCCGAAGCGCATCGCGCGGTCATCCTGGTCGTCGATGACGGTTCGACCGACCGAACGGGTGAGATCCTGCGCGGCATCGACGACCCGCGCCTTCGAGTGCTGACCCGCACCGCGCCGAACGCGCGCCGCGGCAAGGCGGCGGCCCTCAACGAGGCGTATCGGCACATCCGAGACGAGCTGCTGACCGAGCCGGGATTCAGCGGGATCGCCGAGGATCGGGTGATCGTCGGCATCATCGACGCCGACGGCCGCCTCGAACGGCATGCGCCGGACCGGGTCGCCTGGCACTTCGCCGACCCGCTCACGGCCGGGGTGCAGGTGCTCGTGCGCATCTACAACGCGAACCGGTTCCTGACCTGGGCGCAGGACGTGGAGTTCTCGTCGTTCGGGTTCGTCTACCAGGCCGGTCGCGCGTCGTGGGGGACGGCGAACATGGGCGGCAACGGTCAGTTCAACCGGCTCTCGGCGCTCACCTCGATCGCGGTCGACGACGGGCCCTGGCGCGACCGCCTCACGGAGGATCAGGACCTGGGCGTGCGTCTCATCCAGGCCGGTTGGCGCGGCGCGCAGGAGAACGGCGCCGCCATCGACCAACAGGGCGTTCCCGCGCTCCGGCGGCTCTATCGGCAACGCGTGCGCTGGGCGCAGGGCGGCTGGCAGGCGCTCGGACTGATCGGCGGATCCACTCGCCTCGAGCAGGGGATGATCGCGAGGATCGACGCCGTGCACTACCTGCTGACACCGGTGCTCATCTCGATCGCCGGGCTCGACTTCTTCGCCACGATCGTGTTGGCCGTCGCGCTGCAGGTGCCGATCATCCCGGCGTCGTTGACGGTCCTCCTGCTCTTCCTGACGCTCGGCTTCGGTCCCGGCTTCATCACGCTCTTCCTGCGGGGTCGAGGCGTTCGAGGCTTCCTGCTCGCGCTCGTGGAGACGGTGCCGTACGCGGCCTACACGTGGATCGTGTTCCCCGTCTTCCTCTCCGCGCTCGTGCGGCACTGGACTGGTCGGACGAGCTGGGCGAAGACCGCACGCGAGGCGATCGATTCCGGCCTGCCCGAACCGGTCGACCCGCTCACGGCCGAACAGGTGGAGCCGGAGGGTTCGGGCGACATCGCGGGTCGGGCCGCACGATGAGTACGACCCGGGTCAGGTGAGCCGATCGAGGCGCCGGAGGATGAGCCCCTCGCGGAGCGCCCACGGCGACACCTCGAGCTCGTCGACGCCGAAGGCGCGCATCGTCTCGGAGAGCACGACGGCGCCGGCCACGATCTGGAACGTGCGGTCGGCCGTGATGCCGGGCAGTGCCGGCCGCGCGTCGGCGGGGATGCGCGCGAGGCGGGGCGTCCAGTCGTCGAGGCCCTCGCGGGTCAGGATGCTGCGCTCGGTGTCGCCGAATCCGTCTTCGACGCTGCCGGCGAGCCGGGCGAGCGAACGGATCGTCTTCGAGGAGCCGACGACGTGGTTCGGCGACGGCAGCGACTTGAACGGTTCGACGGCTTCGGCGAGCACCGCGCGCGTGTGGGCGCGGAGGCGCGCGACCTGTTCGGGCGAGGGCGGGTCGTCGGGCAGGAACGAGATCGTGGAGCGCCCGGCCCCGAGGGGGAGCGATCGCGCGACATCCGGCACCTCGTCGATGCCCTGCGCGAGCTCGAGGGAACCGCCGCCGATGTCGAAGAGCAGCAGGCGCCCTGCCGACCAGCCGTACCAGCGGCGCACGGCGAGATAGGTGAGGCGCGACTCGTCGTCGCCTGAGAGCACTTGCAGTCGCACGCCCGTTTCGCGCTCGATGAGATCGAGCACGGCCTCGCCGTTCGCGGCCTCGCGGATGGCGGAGGTCGCGAAGGCGAGCAGCTCCTCGATGCCGGCATCGCGAGCAGCGGATGCCGCGCCGCCCACGGCGGTGAGGATGGCGGCGACACCCTCGTCGCTGATGGCGCCGTCGGGCTCGAGGTACCGCATGAGCCGCAGCACCGACTTGTGCGAGGCTGTCGGTATGGGGCGTGCGCCGGGGTGCGCTTCGACGACCAACAAGTGCACCGTGTTGGAACCGACGTCGAGGACTCCGAGGCGCATGCTGCGAGCGTAACGGTTTTCGTGCATACTGATGCGACTGGGACGATCGTCCCACTTCAGTCGTCGAAGGTGTCGAAAGGAGTCGCATGGCCCGCATCCCCGCTTCAGAACGGCGTGCCGCGCTCGTACAGGCGGCACTCCGCGTCGTGTCCCAGCGCGGAATCGCACATGCAACCACGCGTGCGATCGTCGCAGAGGCCGGCATGTCGCTCGCGAGCTTCCACTACGCGTTCGACTCTCGCGACGAGCTCATCGACGAGCTCATCACGACGGTCGTCGCCAGAGAGCAGGAGGCGGTGCTGCCCGACGACCTCCAGGGTCACGACATCCGCGACATGCTCGAGGCGGGCTTGCTGCGCTACTTCGAGCACCTCCGCGGCGATCCCGAGCACGAGCAGGCGATGCTCGAGCTCACGCAGTACGCGCTGCGCTCGCCCGAGCGGCATCCGCTCGCCGTCGCGCAGTACGACAAGTACACCGAGCTCGGAGCGCGGTCGCTCGCGGCTGCGGCCGAACTCGCGGGCGTCGTCTGGACCACTCCGGTCGAGCAGGTCGCGCGCGTGCTCATCGCCTTCACCGACGGGCTCACCCTCACGTGGCTCGTCACCCGCGACGACGACGTCGCACGAGCGGTCGCACACGCGGCCGCCGACGCCCTTTCGAGAATGGCCGAGCCCCGATGACGAGCCTCGATTCCGCGCCGCACCAGGCGCAGCCGACGACCGCCGCGCTCGGCGAGCCGGTCCGCCGCGTCTCCGCCGGCTGGATCGCCTCGTTCGCGACGGTCTGGCTCGGCATTTGGATGGCGCAGCTCACGCCCGTGCAGCTGCTGCTGCCGGCGCAGATCGACGCCCAGCTCAAGCCCGACAACTGGGTCGACAGCGTCGTCGCGTTCGGCATCATCTCGGGCATCGCCGCGATCGCCACGATCATCGCCTACCCGCTGACCGGAGCGCTCTCCGACCGCACGACGTCCCGATTCGGCCGTCGTCGCCCGTGGATCGCGATCGGTGCCGTCGTCTTCGGCCTCTCGCTCGTGACGCTCGGCCAGCAGACCGAGATCTGGGCCATCGGGGCGACGTGGGTCGCGGCATCCGTCGGCTTCTGCATCATGACCGCCGCGCTCACGGCGACGATCTCCGACCAGGTGCCCGTGAACCAGCGCGGCTTCGTCTCCGGCTGGATGTCGGCACCGCAAGCGGTCGGCATCATCGTGGGGCTCGTGCTCGTGACCGAGCTCGTCACCGACGCCTCGCTCGGCTACATCCTGCTCGCGGTGATCCTCGTCGTGCTGGCGGTGCCGTTCCTGTTCCGCGCCGACCAGCCGCTCGCGCCGACCGAGCGCGTCCGCGTCACCGCCAGGGGCATCCTCAGCGGCTTCTGGATCAACCCGCGCAAGCACCCCGACTTCGGCTGGACCCTGCTCAGCCGGGTGCTCGTCTCGGTCGGCAACGCGCTCGGCACGAGCCTGCTCCTGTACTTCCTGATGTTCCAGCTGAAGGACGAGAACGCCGAAGACGACCTCATCGTGCTCACGCTCATCTACATGGTGTTCGTGATCCTCGCCTCGCTCATCCTCGGCAAGCTCTCCGACAAGCTCGGACGCCGGAAGCTCTTCGTCTTCATCGCCTCGGGGCTGCAGGGCGTCGCCGCGCTCATGCTCGGCCTCTTCCCCGACCTCACGGTCGCGATGGTCGGTGCCGGGCTCCTCGGCCTCGGCTACGGCTGCTTCCTCTCCGTCGACCAGGCGCTCGCCACCCAGGTGCTGCCCGACGCCGCATCCCGCGGGAAAGACCTCGGAATCATGAACATCGCCTCGGCCGTGCCGCAGGCGATCGCCCCGATGATCGGTGCCGCCGCGGTCGTGGTCTCGGGCTCGTTCATGCTCGTCTTCCTGCTGGGAGCCGCGTTCTCGTTCGCCGGCGCGTTCGCCGTCGCCCGGGTGCGGAGCGTGCGCTGATGACGATCGACCTCCGCAAGACCGGTTCGCCGGCATCGGATGCCTCCGAGTGGCTGCGACCCGAGCGGTACTGGCCATCGCTGACCGCCGCGACCGCCCACCTCGACGCTCCCGTCGGCGTGCTCCATCTCGGGGCGCTGCGACACAACGCGCTCGACATGCTGCGCCGAGCGCACGGCACGCCGATCCGCGTGGCCTCGAAGTCGCTGCGCGTGCGCGGCGTCGTCGAGGCGCTGCTCGCCATGCCGGGCTACCACGGGGTGCTCGCGTACACGCTCGCCGAGGCGCTCTGGCTCGCCGAGACGGTCGACGACGTGGTGGTCGGCTACCCGACCGCCGAGCGGGCGGCCATCCGCCGGCTCGCGAGCGACCCCGAGCTCGCGAAGCGCGTGACGCTCATGGTCGATTCGCCGGCGCAGCTCGATCTCGTCGACGCGGTGCTGCCGCCCGGCAAGCGCGAGTCGATCCGCGTGTGCCTCGAACTCGACGCCTCGTGGAACGCACCGCTCCTCGGGCACCTCGGCGTGCGCCGCTCGCCGGTGCACGCACCCGAGGACGCCGCCGCGCTCGCCGCGTACATCGTGAAGCGCCCGGGCTTCGAACTCGTCGGCATGATGGCCTACGAGGCGCAGATCGCCGGTGTCGTGAACCAGCCCGCCGGTCGACCGATCGACGGCGCCGTGAACCGCTGGATGCAGTCGCGCTCGATGCCCGAACTGCGCGAGCGCCGCGGCCGCGCAGTGGCCGCCGTTCGTGAGATCGTCGAGCTCGAATTCGTCAACGGAGGCGGCACCGGCTCGCTCGAAGCGACCGCGGCCGACACCTCCGTGACCGAGATCGCGGCTGGATCCGGCATCTTCGGTGGTCACCTCTTCGACGGCTACCAGCATTTCACCCCGGCGCCGGCGGCCGCATGGGCGCTCGACATCGTGCGCCGCCCGAGTCGCGACCACGCGACGATCCTCGGCGGCGGCTGGGTCGCCTCGGGCCCGCCCGCCGTCGACCGGCTGCCGAAGATCGTGTGGCCCGAGGGCCTCGTGATGGAATCGCGTGAGATGGCGGGAGAGGTGCAGACCCCCGTGAGCGGCGAGGCCGCCCGTCGCATGAAGGTCGGAGACCGCGTCTGGCTCCGCCACACGAAGTCGGGCGAGCTGGCCGAACACCTGAACGAGTTCGCCCTGGTCGATGCGGGCGAAGTCGTCGACACCATCCCGACGTATCGGGGAGAAGGGAAGGCGTTCCTGTGACCGTTGCGGGAGCCATCTGGCATGTGAGTACGGGTCGTCTCGGCATGGAGGTGCACCTGTGACCGCGACGGGAGCCGTCTGGCGCAACTGGGGTCGCACGGAATCGGTGCGGCCCCTTCGTGTGGAGCGTCCGGCGTCGGCCGAGGCGGTGCAACGGGCGGTCGCGTCCGCCGCGGCCTCCGGCCTGGCGATCAAGCCCGTCGGCTCCGGCCACAGCTTCACCGGCATCGCGGTCGCACCGGGCGTGCAGCTCGACATGACCGGTGTCTCCGGCGTCCTCGATGCGGATGTCGGGGCCGCTCGTGTCACGCTCGGTGCCGGCACCCGGCTGCACGAACTGCCCGAGCTGCTCGCGCCCTACGGCCTCGCACTCGCCAACATGGGCGACATCGATCGGCAGACCATCTCGGGCGCGACCTCGACCGGCACGCACGGCACCGGCCTCGGCTTCGGCGGCCTCGCCACGCAGATCGTCGCCGCCCGGCTCGTGACCGGCACGGGCGAGCTCATCACCGTGAGCGAGACCGAGCGCCCCGAGCTGCTGCCCGCCGTGCGTCTCGGCCTCGGTGCACTCGGCGTGCTCGTCGACGTGACGCTGCAGCTCGTGCCGCGGTACGTGCTGCACGCCGTCGAGAAGCCCGAGCCGCTCGGGGACGTGCTCGACGGGTGGGAGGAGCGCGTGCGCGGCGCCGACCACTTCGAGTTCTACTGGTTCCCGCACACCGAGGCGGCCCTGACGAAGACGAACACGCGCCTGCCGGGCGATGCGCCTCGGCGTCCGCTCGGGCGCCTCTCGCGCTGGGTCGACGACGAGCTCCTGGCGAACGGCGCGTACCGCGGCGTCTGCGCCCTCGGCACCGTCGCGCCGGGAGTCGTGCCGGCGTTCGCTCGCCAGGTCGAGAAGCTCACGGGCGACCGCGACTTCGCCGACTTCTCGCCGAAGGTGTACATCACGAACCGCACGGTGCGGTTCCGTGAGATGGAGTACGCGGTTCCGCTCGAGGCCGTGCCCGCCGCGATGCGCGAGGTGCGCGAGCTGATCGAGCGGAAGGGCTGGCGCATCAGCTTCCCGATCGAGGTGCGGGCCGCGGCATCCGATGACAACTGGCTCTCGACCGCCCACGGCCGCGAGTCGGGCTACATCGCCGTGCACCGCTACTTCCGCGAGGACCCGACCGAGTACTTCGCCGCGGTCGAGGCGATCATGCGCGGCTACGGCGGCCGACCGCACTGGGGCAAGATGCACACGCGCGACGCCGAGTCGCTGCGGGAGGTCTACCCGCGCTTCGACGACTTCCTGCGGGTGCGCGACGAGCTCGACCCCGAGCGCCGCTTCGCGAACCCGTATCTCGACCGGGTGCTCGGCGCCTAGGTCGCCGACCAGACGAGGGGCGGATGCCGCGGGGCATCCGCCCCTCGTTCGTGCGCGCCCGCCGTGCCCGCCTGCAGAGCGTCAGGCCGTGCGGCGGCGCAGCGTGATCGAACCGAGCACGATCGACCCGACGATCCACGCCACGATCACGAGGATCTTCGCCGTGATCCACGCGGCGCTCTCCGAATCGGCGGCGACGGCCTGCAGGGCGTCGATCGCGAAGCTCAGCGGCAGCCACTCGCTGATCACTTCGAGGGCTTCGGGCAGTTGGTCGCGCGGGATGAAGATGCCGCCGAGGAGGATCTGCGGGAAGACGATGAGCGGCATGAACTGCACCACCTGGAACTCGGAGCGCGCGAACGCGCTCGCGAGCAGGCCGAGGGCGGTGCCGAGCAGCGCGTCGGCCACGGCGACGGCGAAGAGCAGCCAGATCGAGCCCTCGATCTCGAGCCCGCAGACCCACACGGCGAACGAGACGGCGATGGCCGTCTGGAACACCGCCAGCAGGCCGAAGGCGAGGGCGTAGCCGAGGATGAAGTCGCCCTTGCCCATCGGCATCGAGAGGAGCCGTTCGAGCGTGCCGCTCCGGCGTTCCCTGAGCGTCGAGATGCTCGTCACGAGGAACATCACGATGAACGGGAAGAGCGCGATCATCGCCGGGCCGATGTCGGTGAAGTAGTCGGTGTCGACGAAGATCCACGCGACGAGGCCGATGAGCAGGCTCGGCACCACGAGGAGCAACGCGACGGTGCGGTGGTCGTGGCGGATCTGGCCGAGCACGCGCCCGGCGGTCGCGAAGGTGCGGGTGAGGTTCATCGCTGCGACTCCGTCTCGCTCGTGGGCCGCAGATCGGGTTCGCCGCGTTCGATGAGGCGCAGGAACGCCTGCTCGACGTCGTCGGTGCCGGTGATCTGGAGCACGCCCTGCACGGTGTCGTCGGCGAGCAAGGCGCCGTCACGGAGGAGCAGCAGGCGGTCGCAGCGCTTGGCCTCGTCCATGACGTGACTCGAGATGAGGAGCGTCGTGCCGTCGTCGGCGAGGCTGCGGAACAGCGCCCAGAGTTCGACGCGGAGCACGGGGTCGAGGCCGACGGTGGGCTCGTCGAGCACGAGCACCTCGGGCTCGCCGAGCAACGCCGCGGCGAGCGAGACCCGACTGCGCTGTCCGCCCGAGAGCGAGCCGACGAGTCGGCCGGCGACCGAGCCGAGGTCGGTGCGCTCGATGACGCGGTCGATGTCGGATGCCGGTGCGCCGATGACGCGGCGGAAGTAGGCGAGGTTCTGCCGCACCGAGAGGTCGTCGTACACGCTCGCCTGCTGGGTGACGTAGCCCATGCGGGTGCGGAGGGCCCGGCTGCCCGCCGGCAGGCCCAGCACCTCGATCGTGCCCGACTTCACGATCTGCACGCCGACGATCGCTCGCATGAGGGTCGTCTTGCCGCTGCCGCTCGGGCCCAGCAGCCCGATGATGCGACCGCGCGGCACGGCGAGGGAGAGCCGGTCGAGCACGGGCGTTCCGCCGCGGACGACCGTCAGGTCCTGCACGATGACCGCGGCCCCGGGCGCTGCGCCGGACACGGACCCCGCGGCATCCGAGTTATTCATCATGTGACGAATCTTTCGCCGCCTCAGCTGCGCTGTCAAGCGAATCCGGACTCCCGGTCAAGTGCCATTGCACGGCCGGGCCGACCCGGCGCACGAGTTCGTCGATGTCAGCCGACGCGACGGGTTCGAATTCGAGCACGTACCGCACCATGATGACCCCGACGAGCTGCGAGGCCGCGAGTTCGGCCCTGAGCTCGGCGTCGTCGGCGTCGCCCAGTGCGGTGGCGATGCGCTGCATGATCTCGTGGCGGAGGAACTCGCGAAGCATGCGGGCGACGGGCCCCTGTCCGATCGCCGATCGGAGCGCCGCGACGGCGGCGGGTCGCACCGCGCCGGAGTCCCATGCCGTGAGCACCGCGCGCACCAGGCGCCCCCCGAGCTCGTCGATCGGGGCGGCGAGCGCCTCGCGCACGATCCGCTCGGGGCGCAGCGGCACCTCGACGACCTCGGCGACGAGCGCCTGCTTGCCGTCGAAGTAGTGGTGCACGAGCGCCGGGTCGACCTCCGCCCGGCGCGCGATCGCCCGCATCGAGGCGGCCTCGTACCCGTGCTCGGCGAATTCGGCGGTCGCGGCGGCGAGGATGCGCGACCGCGTGTCGCCCGCGTTCGCTCCGCGGGGACGGCCGCGCCGACGGCGCTCCGAGTGCTCGGTCACAGCCTGAGCCTATGCCCGGAGAACGCCCTCCGGTTCCTCCGAGTCTCATGGGAAGCACAGCTCACGCGGAGGCTCGCTCGGTACACTGGATCCACACAGCAACCGTGCTCAGAGCGCTTAGGAGTCCGTGCCATGGAATGGCTCATCCCCGTCATCATCGTCGTCGCGCTCGTGGTGATCATCGGCATCTACCTCTGGGCAACGTACAACTCCCTCGTCACGCTGAACGTGCGCGTCGATGAGGCGTGGAGCGACATCACGGTGCAGCTGAAGCGCCGTGCCGACCTGATTCCGAACCTCATCGAGGCGGTCAAGGGCTACGCGGCGCATGAGAAGTCGGTGTTCGAGTCCGTCACCCAGGCGCGAGCCGAGACGCTGTCGGCTCAGGGCCCCGCAGAGGCCGGTGCTGCCGAGAACCACATGCAGCAGGCGCTGAAGTCGATCTTCGCCGTCGCCGAGGCGTACCCCCAGCTGCAGGCCAGCCAGAACTTCCTCCAGCTGCAGTCCGAGCTCGTCGACACCGAAGACAAGATCCAGGCCTCGCGCCGGTTCTACAACGGCGGCGTGCGTGAGCTCAACACGAAGATCAAGGTGTTCCCGAACACCCTGTTCGTGCGCAACCTCGGGTTCCACGAGCGCGACTTCTTCGAGGTCACGGAGCCGGCGGCGATCGCCGAGCCCCCGCGCGTGCAGTTCTAAGGGCCGGCGTTGTACCGCGCGATCGCGAAGAACAAGCGCAACACCGTCTTCATCGTCCTGTTCTTCCTCGCCATCATCGGCGGGTTGGGCTGGCTGGCGGCCGTCATCTATCAAGACGTCACCATCGTGGTGGTGACGCTCGTGATCGCGACCGCCTACGCGCTGTTCCAGTACTTCACGGCCGACCGACAGGCGCTGTCGATGTCGGGCGCGGTCGAGCTGCACTCCAAGGCCGACCACCCGAGGCTCTGGCGCACGGTCGAGAACCTCTCGATCACGACCGGCACCCCGATGCCGCGCGTATTCGTGATCTCCGACCCCGCACCGAACGCCTTCGCCACCGGCCGTGACCCCGAGCACGCCGTCGTCGCCGCGACCACGGGCCTGCTCGAGATCATGGACGACGCCGAGCTCGAGGGCGTCATGGCTCACGAGCTCGGGCATGTGCGCAACTACGACATCCGCCTCTCGATGGTCGTGTTCGGCCTCGTCGTGGCGGTCGGCTTCATCTCGGACATGCTCGTGCGCATGGCCTTCTTCGGCCGCGGCAACAACAACAGCAATCCGATCGTCATGATCTTCGGTCTCGTCGCGATGCTCATCGCACCGCTCGTCGCGAGCCTCGTGCAGCTCGCCGTGTCTCGCCAGCGCGAGTACCTCGCTGATGCCACGGGAGCGATGACGACCCGTCACCCCGACGCGCTCGCCCGAGCGCTCCTGAAGCTCGAGACCTACGGCCGGCCCATGAAGCGGCAGAACTCGTCGATGGCCCACCTCTGGATCGCCGACCCGCTGAAGCCCGGCCTGATGGACAAGCTCTTCGCCACCCACCCGCCGATCACCGACCGCGTCAAGCGGCTCGAAGAGATGGGCGGCGCCTTCTAGGCGTTCGAGGCGGACAGGCGCTCCAGGCGACCGCTCAGTGAGTTCAGGCGCTCAGGCCGTGGCTCGGAGTTCGGCGGCGAGAGCCGGGGAGAGGTCGCCCCGCCCGGTCACGCTCACCTCGCCGAGCCCCTGCCAGGTGGCCGCACGCTGCAGCACCGGCACGAGCCGCGCTGCAGTCTCGGCCGGAGCACCGGGCTCGCTCCACGCCGATTGCACTCGGAGGATGCCGGCCTGCCGATCGCTCTTCAGGTCGACCCGCCCGACGACGCGGTCGTCGATGAGCACGGGCAGCGAGTAATAGCCGAACTTGCGGTCGGGCTCGGGCGTGTAGATCTCGATGCGATAGTGGAAGTCGAAGAGCCGCTCGGTGCGCGGCCGGAACCACACGACGGGGTCGAACGGCGAGAGCACCGCCGCCGTCTCGATGCGGCGCGGCCGCTTCGCGTCGCGGTGCAGCCAGGCCGGTATCTGGCGGGACCCGGTCTTCCACCCCGGAACCTCGACCGGCAGCAGCACCCCGGCCTCTTCGAGCTCGGTGATCGCCTGCCGCACGGGCGCGCGCTTCATGCGCCAGTAGTCGGCGAGGTCTGCTTCGGTCGCGATGCCCTGAGCGGATGCCGCGAGTCCCACGAGCTCGCGCACGGCGTCGGCCTCGGTCGGGGCGGTGCCGAGCAGCTCGCCCGGCAGCGCCTGCTCGGGCAACGCGTAGACGCGCTCGAAGCGGCGCCGCTCGACGCACACGACGTCGCCAGTGCGGAACATCATCTCGAGTGTGCGCTTGACGTCGGACCAGCCCCACCACGGGCCGCGCCGTTCGTTGGCGTCGTGCTCGATCTCACTCGCCCGCATGGGGCCGTTCGCGGCGAGCTCGGCCCTGAGCCACTCGGCCAATGGGGCGTCTTGGGAGACCCACCCGCCCCAGTCGCTGCCGTTCGCCCGGAACGCCGCGCGGCGGAAGTCGAAGAGCGGCCAGAGCTCGCGCGGGATGAAGGCGGCCTGGTGCGCCCAGTACTCGACCATGCGCCCGCGGCGGCCCGTGGTGATGCGATCGAGTGCGGTGCGGTCGTAGGCTCCGACCCGGCTGAACGCGGGCAGGTAGTGGCTGCGTTCGAACACGTTGACCGAGTCGATCTGCAAGAGGGCGAGCCGGTCGATGACGCCGTTGACGGCGCGGGTGCCGGGCGCCTCGGGCAGCGGGCGCGCGAATCCCTGCGCGGCGAGTGCGATGCGGCGAGCGAGGGCGGGGCTGACGACGTCGACCATGATGCCTCGACGATAGCGGGGACGACCGACACCGACGCGCGACCCGGATGCGCGGCATCCGCAGGCCCATGCCGCCCCGTTCATACGCCGCACCTAGACTGGAGCGATGACGGACTCCACGGGGCGGAAACGGGGCCGGTTGTCGCGGGGTGCGACGGACACGCAGACTCCGGCGCAGCAGGCGGAGTCCGCTCCGCGCGAGGTGACCGACAGCATCCCCTTCGGGGTGAGGCTCGCCGCAGGCTGGTCGTGGCGACTGCTGCTCATCGGCGGCGTGCTCGCGGTCGTCGTCTTCCTGATCATCCAGTTGCGGCTGATCGTCATCCCGATCCTCGTCGCCGTGCTCATCGGTGCGCTGCTGGTGCCGTTCTCGGGCCTGCTGCAGCGGCACCGCTGGCCGAAATGGCTCGCCGTCACCACGGCCATGCTCTCGGCGCTCATCGTCGTCGGCGGGCTGCTCACGCTCGGCATCACGCAGATCGTGCGCGGCTCCGACGAGCTCGCCGCGCAATCGCTCGTGGCGTGGGAGAAGTTCCGCGAGTGGCTGCTCGAAGGTCCGTTCCACATCACCGAGTCCCAGCTGAACGACTGGGTCGATCAGATCATCCAGTCGGTGCAACAGGACACCGGCGTGCTCGTCAGCGGCGCGCTCTCGCTCAGCTCGAGCCTCGGCCACTTCCTCGCGGGCATGCTGCTCGCCCTCTTCGCGACGCTCTTCATCCTGATCGACGGCCGCGGCATCTGGAACTGGATCGTCGGCATCTTCCCGCGCCGCGGGCGCGCCGCCATCGACGGCGCGGGTCAGGCCGGATGGACGACGCTGCAGAACTTCGTGAAGGTGCAGATCCTCGTTGCGACGATCGACGCCATCGGCATCGGCCTCGGAGCGTTCTTCCTCGGAGTGCCGCTCGCGGTGCCGATCGCGATCCTCGTCTTCCTCGGCTCGTTCATCCCGATCGTCGGCGCGGTCGCCACGGGAGCGCTCGCCGTCTTCGTCGCGCTCGTCTACAACGGACCGGTGATCGCCCTCATCATGCTCGGCATCGTGCTGCTCGTGCAGCAGGTCGAGGGCCACGTGCTGCAGCCGCTCATCATGGGCACCGCCGTCAAGGTGCACCCGCTCGGCGTCGTCGTCGCGGTCGCGACCGGTTCGCTCCTCGCAGGCATCCCCGGTGCGCTCTTCGCGGTGCCCGTCGCCGCGGTCGTGAACGTCATGATCCTCTCGGTCGCGAGCGGTGCCTGGAAGAACGACACGGCTCCCCAGCCGCCGCCCCGTTCGGCGCTCTGGCGCACGGTGCCGCAACGCCCCGGCTACAAACGAGGAGAATGAACGAGTTGACGACCACGACCACGATCGCAGGACCGAGCCTCGCCGACTTCGAGCGCGCGCGAGGCGTGGTCTCCGCCGTCGCCCGGCAGACGCCGATGGAGTCGTCGCGGTTCCTCGCCGACCTGCTCGGCGTGCCCGTGCACCTCAAGTGCGAGAACCTGCAGCGCACGGGATCGTACAAGCTGCGCGGCGCCTACCACCGCATCGCGGCGCTGACCGAGTCCGAGCGCGCCCGCGGCGTCGTCGCGGCCTCGGCCGGCAACCACGCCCAGGGCGTGGCATTCGCCGCGCGCGAGCTCGGCATCAGCGCCACGATCTTCATGCCCGTGGGCGTCGCGCTCCCGAAGCTCGAGGCGACCCGTGCCTACGGTGCAGAGGTCGTGCTCCGCGGCGACTCGGTCGGCGAGACGCTCGAAGCCGCGGCGGCGTACGCCGACGAGACCGGCGCGGTCATCATCCCGCCGTTCGACCACCCCGACGTGATCGCCGGGCAGGGCACGCTCGGACTCGAGATCCTCGAGCAGGCGCCCGACGTCGCCACGATCGTGGTTCCCATCGGCGGAGGCGGACTCGCCGCCGGCATCGCGAGCGCCGCGAAGCAGCGCGCCGCACAGCTCGGGCGCACGATCCGCATCGTCGGCGTGCAGGCCGAGAACGCCGCGCCCTACGTGGCATCACTCGCAGCGGGCTCGCCGCAGCGGGTGCCGGTCGTGCCGACGATCGCCGACGGCATCGCCGTCTACCGACCGGGCGAGTTGAACTTCGAGATCATCCGCGAGGCGATCGACGAGATCGTCACCGTCTCCGAAGACGACATCGCGCGGGCGCTCCTGGTGCTGCTCGAGCGGGCGAAGCTCGTCGTCGAGCCCGCCGGTGCGGTCTCGGTCGCCGCGATCATGACCGGCCAGATCACGTCCGACGGCCCGGTCGTCGCGATGCTCTCGGGCGGCAACATCGACCCGCTGCTCATGCAGCGGGTGATCGCACACGGGCTCGCGGCATCCGATCGCTATCTCACGCTCCGCATCGGCATGCCCGATCGTCCGGGTCAGCTCGCCCGCATCGCCGAGCTGCTCGCCGAGGCGAACGCCAACGTCATCGAAGTGCTGCACACGCGGCACGGGTCAGGGCTGCAGATCTCGGAGGTCGAGCTCAAGCTCTCCATCGAGACGCGCGGCCCCGAGCACCGGGCCGAGGTCGTCGAGGTGCTGCGACGTGCCGGCTACGAACCGGTCGTCGACAACGACTGACCGCCGGCACGGCGCTCCCGATGCCGGCGGTGGTCACGCGCAGAGTCCTCGGGCCTACTGGCCGCCCCAGGTCTCGACGCTCGTGATCTCGACGGCGATCTCGCGGCCGTTCGGCGCGGTGTAGCTGGTCTTCTCGCCGACCTTCAGGCCGAGGATCGCAGCGCCGAGCGGGCTCTGCGTGCTCCAGACGTCGAGCTCGGAGTCTCCGGCGATCTCACGGCTGCCGATGAGGAACGTCTCTTCGTCGCCCGCGATGATCGCGGTGATGACGGTGCCAGCCTCGACGACGCCCGACGACTGCGGCGCGTCGCCGACCTCGGCGGTGCGGAGCAGCTCCTTCAGCTGACGGATGCGGGCCTCCATCTTGCCCTGCTCGTCTTTGGCCGCGTGGTAGCCGCCGTTCTCCTTGAGGTCGCCCTCCTCGCGCGCGGCCTCGATGCGCTTGGCGATCTCTTCGCGGCCGTGGGTGGAGAGGTGCTCGAGTTCCGCTGCCAGGCGGTCGTAGGCCTCCTGGGTGAGCCAGGTGGCGGTGACGTCCTGCGCCATGATGCACACTCCCGTGTATGAGGACCCGTGCGACGGGTACTCGGTCTGTTCGTTGGTTCGGTCGACTTCACGCCGTATAGACGTGTCGCCCCGACGGATGTCGGAGCGAATGCCCCATGTTAGGTGAGCCAGCAGCCGTAAATCAAACCGGTGTTCGCCTCCTGGGCGACCCGCACGGTCTCGGTGAGGCTGCGCAGGTGCCGATCGGACGCCGGAACCTCGATGATCTTCCAGCCCACGACCGTGAAGTCCTCGTTGAAGGCCTGCACGGCGCACGCGGTCTCGTTGCCGGGCGGGACCGACAGGGTCCAGGTGACCTCCACGGCGCGGTTCTCGTTCATGAGTCGGTGGCCCGTGTCGGTGACCTCGATCTGCGGCTTCTGGCCGTCGAGGCCGGCCCAGAGCACCCACGCGACGAGCACGATCGCGAACGCGATGGCGCCCCCGATGAGCAGCATCCGATCGCGAGTGCGGTGCGAGCGGGTGCGCCCGTATCGCGCGTCGAGCACGTCGTTCGTGGGCGCTGTGCTCGGCGGCGCTTCGTTCCGGGGCGCGGTCACCGCAGGCTCCTTCGAGGTCGATCGTCTAGGCTTGGATTCAAGCCTAACGCGCCCGGCGCAGGCCGAAGCTCGCCAGTGCAAGCTGATCAAGTGCACGCGTGAAAGAGAGTCCGATGCTCGTCGTTCCAGCCCTGACCTTCCTGGCGGAAGACGAGGAGTTCGACCCCAACACGGTGACGCCCGGCATCTGGGGCTTCGTCATCACGTTCCTCATCATGGTCGTGGTGCTCCTGCTCGTGCTCGACATGGTGCGCCGCATCCGTCGCACGAACTACCGCATCGAGGTGCGCGAGCAGCTCGAGGCCGAGGCGCGCGATGCCGAGATCGCCGAGGCCGACGGCCAGGTGACGGATGCCTCGGGCACCCTGCCGCCCGCCGAACCCGGTTCGACCGACGACGGGCCCGACGAGGCATCCGCTCGCTGACGAGCCTCAGCCCACGTGGTAGACGGGCGCGATCGCGATGAGCAGCGTCGCCGTCCAGTGGCACATGAACGCGAGCACCGTGCAGGTGTGGAAGATCTCGTGGAACCCGAAGACCCCGGGCCACGGGTTCGGCTTCTTGAGGCCGTAGACGATGGCGCCGCCCGTGTAGAGCAGCCCGCCGACGATGACGAGCACCATCATCGCCGCGTTCGCCGCGAGCAGATCGCCGAGGTACATCACGGCCGCCCAACCGAGCAGCAGGTAGAGCGCGACGTAGAGCCAACGCGGTGCGCCGATCCAGAACACGCGGAAGCCGATGCCCGCGAGCGCCCCGGCCCAGACGACGCCGAGCAGCAGCCAGCCCTTGTCGGGCGGCAGGGCGAGCACGGCGAGCGGCGTGTAGGTGCCCGCGATCAGCAGGAAGATGTTGGCGTGGTCGATGCGCTTCAGGACGAGCTTCGTCTTCGGCTTCCAGTTGAAGCGGTGGTAGAGCGCCGAGTTGCCGAAGAGCAGCATCGAGGAGAGCACGAAGACCGCCGACGCCCACTTCGCCGGTGCGCCCTCTGCGAGCACGATGAGCACGATGCCGGCCGCGATCGTCACCGGGAAGGTGCCGGCGTGGATCCAGCCGCGCCACGTGGGCTTGACCTCTTCGGGGTGCGCGAGCGAATCGTCGAGCAGCGGGATGTTCGGCAGGTCGGGGCCGTGCTCGCTCCGCGAGACGGCCAGGTCGCCCGGGTCCTCCGTCGCGACGGGGCGGGAGAGTTCGTCCACTGCATCGTGTGATGCGCGCCGGCGCTTCGAGGTCATGCTCACAGCGTAGGACCTCGCCGGTCACGACCGGCTGTGAGTGTCGGATGCACCTTGGGGGTAGCGTAGTCCCGTGCAGACGAGCGATCAGCCCCTCGGTCGCGGCCTCCTCTACCGCCTCTATCAGAACCGGCTCCGGCGCGGACTCGATCCCGAGGCCATGCCGCGCCACGTTGCGATGATCATCGACGGCAACCGTCGATGGGCGAAGCAGCTCGGCTACGACACCGCGGCCCACGGCCACCGTGCCGGTGCGGCGAAGATGCGCGAGTTCCTCGAGTGGTGCGACGACGCCGGCATCAAGACGGTCACGCTGTACCTGCTCTCGAGCGACAACCTCGGCAACCGCCCCTCGGCCGAACTGGCCGACCTCATCGAGATCATCGCCGAGCTCGCCGAGGAGCTCTCGCACTACCGCGACTGGCGTGTGCAGCACGTCGGGTCGGATGCCGGTCTCCCCGAGCCCCTCGTCGCTGCGCTCGACGCGGCGGAGCACCGCACCGCCGACAAGCACGGCCTGCACGTCAACCTCGCGGTCGGCTACGGCGGCCGCAAGGAGATCACCGATGCGATGCGCTCGATCGTCGCCGAGCATCACGCAGAGGGGCGGAGCCTCGACGACCTCGCCGAACGGCTGACGCCCGACCTCATCGGCCAGCACCTCTACACGGGCGGCCAGCCCGACCCCGACCTCGTCATCCGAACCTCGGGCGAGCAGCGGCTCAGCGACTTCATGCTCTGGCAGTCGGCGCACAGCGAGTTCTACTTCGTCGAGGCCCTCGGCCCCGACCTCCGCAAGGTCGACTTCCTGCGGGCCCTCCGCGACTACACGAAGCGTCATCGCCGATTCGGCGGATGACTCGCGACATCCTCGTCTGCGAGACTATGCGCGCCGAACATCTCCGCCTCGATGAAGGGGGCACCTCCACGTGACCATCGACGATTTCATTGCCGGATTCACCCAGGAACCCGGGTACCTCGACTACGGTCGGGTCGGGCCGCTCTCGACGGCTGCCGCCGAGGAGTCGCTCGTCTTCACCCAGGTGCTGCAGCGCGCCCGCCACGGCAGCCTCGACGAGATCCGCGAGCAAGACGGCCGGGTGCGGGCGGCGGCCTCGGCGGTCACCGGATTCCCGGCCGACCAGATCGTCTTCGAGCCCAACACGACGACCGGCATCATGCACGCGATGTTCGGCCTCACGGGCGGCGTGCTGCTATCGGCTGACGAGTTCCCGAGCCTGCCCATCGCCGCGGTGCGCGCCCAGGAGGCGCTGCACACCGTGCAGCCCGTGTGGCTCGAGACCGACCACGGCAAGGTGACGCCCGGCCAGATCCGCGAGCAGCTCGAGTCGAACGTCGCCGCCGTCGCGGTGAGCCTCGTCGACTCGCGTTCGGGGTACCTCTGCGACATCGAGGGCATCCGGCAGGTCATCGGCGACCGCCTGCTGATCGTCGACGCCATCCAGGGCTTCGGTGTCGTCGACGCGCCGTGGGAGGTCGCCGACGTCGTGCTGACCGGTGGGCAGAAGTGGTGCCGTGCCGGCTGGGGCACGGGGTTCATGGCCCTGTCGCCGCGCGCACTCGATCAACTGACCCCCGTGTTCTCGGGCTTCACCGGCACCGAGGAGGACGAGCCGTGGGGCGAGGTGCCCCCGCCCGCTCCCGACGCGCGCGCCTACCGGGTGTCGAACCCCGACCCGCTCGCCGAGGCCAGGTTCGCCGCGAGTCTCGAGGAGATCGCCGGCGTCGGCGTCGGCGCGATCAACTCCGCGATGGCCGAGCGGGTCAGCCAGACCATCGAGCTCGCCGACGAGTTCGCGATCGCCGTCGTCTCCTCGCGCGACGAACGCGAGCGCGCCGGCATCGTCGTGCTCGAACCGCCGACCGAGCAGGTGACCCTGCTCACTGCGTCG
Source organism: Agromyces sp. NPDC056389 (assembly GCF_042262385.1). Classification (NCBI taxonomy): domain Bacteria; kingdom Bacillati; phylum Actinomycetota; class Actinomycetes; order Micrococcales; family Microbacteriaceae; genus Agromyces; species Agromyces sp. NPDC056389. The sequence goes on along the minus strand of NZ_JBHJPN010000002.1, from coordinate 565,161 downwards.
CTGCACAACCACGGCGTCACGGCGACGATGCGGCAGGGGCGGATCCGGTTGTCGGTGCACGCCGCGACCTCCGACGAGACGCTCGAGATGCTGCGCGCGGCGTTCGTCTCGTACGGCACCGCGGCGTCGTACTGAGCGGGCCGCAGAGGGCCGCGGCATCCGCTCGCAGGTGAACGGCATGTGTCGCCCCGCGTGTCGCTCATGCCGATTCGACGGCACCGTCGTAGCGTCTGTGGCATCGGACAAGTCGTCCGATCGAGTCGGCTCGTGAACCGCTCGTGGGAGGATCACCGCCGACGCGGAATGCCGAGCTGAAGCTCGGGGCGGGAGCTGGCGTGTCACTCTCTACCTCCAAGTCGACCGATCTCGCGGCGGGTGCCGCAGCAGCACAGCAGGAGCGCACGTATGTGCTCGACACCTCGGTGCTGCTCTCCGATCCGAAGGCCCTGTTCCGCTTCGACGAGCATGCGGTCGTGCTGCCCGTCGTCGTGATCACAGAGCTCGAGGCGAAGCGGAACGACCCCGAGATCGGCTACTTCGCCCGTCAGGCACTGCGCATCCTCGATGAGCTGCGCGTCGAGCACGAGCGTCTCGACTTCCCGATCACCGTCGGCGACGGCGGGTCGCTCCGCGTCGAGCTGAACCACAGCGACCAGAGCGTGCTGCCGTCGGGGCTGCGGCTCTCCGACAACGACTCCCGCATCCTCGCGTGCGCGCTGAACCTCGCCAACGACGGGCTCGCCGTCACGGTCGTCTCGAAGGACCTGCCCCTCCGTGTGAAGGCCGCATCCATCGGCCTCGACGCCGCGGAGTACCGGCACGAGCTCGCGATCGACTCGGGCTGGAACGGCATGGCGGAGCTCGACCTCGGCTCCAACGACATGGCGAAGCTCTACGAGCACGAGCACCTGACGGTGGGCACCGACCTGGAGCAGCCGATCAACACCGGACTCGTCATCCACTCCGATCGCGGCTCGGCGCTCGGCCGGGTCGTGGGGGAGCGGGAGGTGCGACTCGTGCGCGGCGATCGCGAGGTCTTCGGCCTGCACGGGCGATCGGCCGAACAGCGGCTCGCGATCGACCTGCTGCTCGACCCCGAGATCGGCATCCTCTCACTCGGCGGCCGGGCCGGCACCGGCAAGTCGGCCCTTGCCCTGTGCGCGGGCCTCGAGGCGGTGCTCGAACGGCAGCAGCACAAGAAGATCATGGTGTTCCGCCCGCTCTACGCGGTGGGCGGCCAGGAGCTCGGCTACCTGCCGGGCGACCAGGGCGAGAAGATGAACCCGTGGGGTCAGGCCGTGTTCGACACGCTCGGCTCGGTCGTCTCCGACAACGTGCTCGAAGAGGTGATCGATCGCGGCATCCTCGAGGTGCTGCCGCTCACGCACATCCGCGGGCGCTCGCTGCACGACGCGTTCGTGATCGTCGATGAGGCCCAGTCGCTCGAGCGGAACGTGCTGCTCACGGTGCTCTCGCGCATCGGGCAGAACTCGCGCGTCGTGCTCACCCACGACGTGGCCCAGCGCGACAACCTGCGCGTCGGCCGGCACGACGGCGTCGCGAGCGTGATCGAGACGCTGAAGGGGCATCCGCTCTTCGCCCACATCACGCTCACCCGCTCGGAGCGCTCGGCGATCGCGGCGCTCGTCGCCGAGATGCTCGACGGGCACGAGCTGGCCTAGTCGACGAACGGCACGCGCGGGCCCCGGGCGACCGGGGCCCGCGTCGCGTCAGCCGTAGAGCTTCGCGTCGTACGTGGGGCCGTAGTACGCGTCGAGCTCTTCGACGGACTCGTTCGGGCGCTCGAGCGCCTGGGCGATCACAGCGCGGCGGGGCGCGGCAGCGGGATCCCAGGTCTCGGGCTTCCAGGTCTGCGAGCGCAGGAACGCCTTCGAGCAGTGGGAGAAGACCTCGTCGATCGCGACCTCGAGCACGAGCAGGGGCTCGTGCCCACGCACCTGCATGCGACCGGCGTAGGGGGCATCGCGGAGGAGTCGACCGCGGCCGTTGATGCGCAGCGTGTCGCCGCGGCCCGGGATGACGAAGAGCAGCCCGACGTGCGGGTTCTCGAGCACGTTGTGGAAGCCGTCGGCACGGCGGTTGCCCGGTCGCTCGGGAATCGCGATCGTCGTGTCGTCGAGCACGAGGGTGAAGCCGGCCGGGTCGCCCTTGGGGGAGACGTCGGCGTTGCCGGCGGCATCCGCTGTCGAGATGAAGCAGAGCGGGGATGCCGCGAGCCACTGCCGATCGAGGTCGTGCAGTCGGTCGCGCGACTTGTCGCGGGCGGCGGGCAGTGGCCGGCCGACGATCTCCTCGAGTTCGGTCGAGGTCGTGACGGGGGTGCCTCCGTGGTCCATGGTTCCACGCTACGCCCGCGACCGACCCGGTCGATGCCGGCACCGATCGTATCCACGGCCGCGACCGGCTGAGGCGCCGCGCCTGAGATGATCGGACGATGCGGGCGAATCGGGCGGTGCTCTTCGATGTCGACGGCACGCTGATCGACGCGATGGGCGGGCCAGCGACGCATCTGGCACGAGTGGGCCGAGCGATTCGACCTCGACCCGGCGGTCGTGTACGAGGCGGCCATGCGCACACGGCCGATCGAGACGGTGGCCGAGCTGCTGCCGGGGCGCGACCCGGCTGCGCTCGTCGCCGTGTTCGACCGGCTCGAAGACGTCGAGGCCGAGCTCGGGCCGTTGCGCGGCATCGACGGTGCCGCGCTGCTCCTCTCGTCGCTCGCGCCGAACACCTGGGCCCTCGTCACGTCGAACGCCGAGCGGCGAGTGGAGACGCGCTTCCGACGGCTCGGACTGCCGTTGCCCGGGGTCGTCGTCGACAACCTGGCAACCCGCGCCGGCAAGCCGTCGCCCGAGCCCTACCTGCTCGCGGCGCGGCGTCTCGGCGTCGACCCTCGCGACTGCCTGGTGATCGAGGACGCCCCAGCGGGTGTCGCCGCGGGGCTCGCCGCGGGCATGACGACCTGGAGCGTCAACGGCGATGTGCCGGTCTCGGGCGCCCATCGGCACTTTCGCACGCTCGCCGACGCAGCCGCCGACATCGTCGGCTTCGTCGCGGGCAACAACGTGCACGCGACATCCGCCTGACGCCGTCGACGCCGAAGGCCCCCGCGGGTTGGGGGGGGCGCTTCGAGGTTCGCCGAGGCTCAGGCCTGCGGCGGACGCGTCATCGAGAGCAGGTCGAGCGCGGTGTCGAGCTGCTCGATCGTGAGGTCGCCGCGCTCCACGTAGCCGAGGTCGATCACCGCTTCGCGCACCGTGATCCCCTTGGCCACCGAGTGCTTCGCGATCTTCGCCGCGGCCTCGTAGCCGATGAGCTTGTTGAGCGGGGTGACGATCGAGGGCGACATGCCCGCGAGGGCGGTCGCGCGCTCGACGTCGGCCTCGAGGCCGTCGATCGTCTTGTCGGCCAGCACGCGCACCGAGTTCGCGAGCAGGCGGATCGATTCGAGGAGCGCGGTGCCCATGACCGGGATCTGGACGTTGAGCTCGAAGGCGCCGGATGCACCGGCCCACGCGATCGTCGCGTCGTTGCCGATGACCCGCGCGCACACCATGAGCACGGCCTCGGGCACGACGGGGTTGACCTTGCCCGGCATGATCGAGGAGCCGGGCTGCAGGTCGGGGATGCGCAGCTCGCCGAGACCCGTGTTCGGGCCGGAGCCCATCCAGCGGAGGTCGTTCGAGATCTTCGTGAGGCTCACGGCGATCGTGCGCAGCGCGCCCGAGGCGTCGACGAGACCGTCGCGGTTGGCCTGGGCTTCGAAGTGGTCGGCGGCCTCGGTGACCGGCAGTTCGGTCTCGGACTGCAGGAGCGAGATGACGAGCTGCGGGAAGCCGGCCGGCGTGTTGATGCCGGTGCCGACGGCGGTGCCGCCGAGCGGGACCTCTGCGACGCGGGGGAGCGCCGTGCGCACGCGCTCGATGCCGAGGCGGATCTGGCGCGCGTAGCCGCCGAACTCCTGGCCGAGGGTGACGGGCGTCGCGTCCATCAGGTGGGTGCGGCCGGCCTTGACGACGCCGGCCCACTCGACGGCCTTCACCTCGAGGGCGACGGCGAGGTGGTCGAGCGCCGGGATGAGCTCGTCGATGAGCGCCGCGGTCACGGCGATGTGCACCGAGGTCGGGAAGACGTCGTTCGACGACTGCGAGGCGTTCACGTGGTCGTTGGGGTGCACCGGGCTGCCGAGCTTGCCCGTCGCGATGGTGGCGAGCACCTCGTTCATGTTCATGTTCGACGAGGTGCCCGAGCCGGTCTGATAGACGTCGACCGGGAAGTGCTCGGTGTAGCCGTGCACGCCGGCGATGACCTCGTCGGCGGCGTCTTCGATCGCCTTCGCGATGGCCGGGTCGAGCACGCCGAGCTGCGCGTTCGCCTGCGCGGCCGCCTTCTTGATGCGTGCGAGCGCCTGGATCTGCTGGGGCTCGAGGCCGGCTCCGGAGATCGGGAAGTTCTCGACGGCGCGCTGCGTCTGCGCCCGGTAGAGGGCCGATGCGGGCACCCGCACCTCGCCCATCGTGTCGTGCTCGATGCGATAGTCGGCGGCGTTGTCCACCACGGTGTGTTCCCTTCGATGTGCTTGCCGGATGTCCCGGCCGATGCCGCTCGTTCGTTCGGCGTGAGCCGTCAGACCGAGCCGACGACGATGTCGGTCTCGACGCGACCCTCGAAGAGTCGGTAGTTCGCTCCGACGATAGCCAGCGTACCCGCTGCGATCGCGTCGCTGATCATCTCGGAGGCGGCCACGAGCTCGGTCACGGTGTTGCGCAGGTGCTCGCGGCCGACGAAGCCGGTGTCGACGTGCACGGGGTCGACCGGGGAGTCTGCTGCGCCGCCGGCGACCTTGCGCACGGCGGGCACGATCTTCTCCACGAGGCCGGCGATGTGCACCGGGAGCGGGGCAGCGTCGGCGCCTTCGGAGTCGATTGCGGCGCGCACGGCGCCGCACTCGTCGTGCGCCAGCACGATGACGAGCGGCACGTGAAGGAGGCCCACGGCGTACTCGAGCGAGCCGAGCGACGACGGGGTCACGACCTGGCCGGCATTGCGCACCACGAAGGCGTCGCCGAGGCCGACGTCGAAGATGATCTCGGCCGCGAGGCGGGAGTCGCTGCATCCGAAGATCGCGACGAGCGGGCGCTGCGAGTGCGCGAGCGACGCGCGGCGATCGACGTCTTGCCGGGGGTGGAGCGGCTTGCCCTCGACGAAGCGCGCGTTGCCGCTGCGGAGCTCGCGCCACGTCTCAGCCGGAGTCTGCGGACGATCTTTCGGCTGCGTGGTCACGTGGTGCCCTTTCAGTCCTGCGCCTCGATCGTCGGCGTGAGCGCCGACGCGAGCGTCTCGAATTCCTCGGGAGTCGCGGTGCCGAGCAGCACGAAGGTGCTGCCGCCCGCTTCGGTGGTGAGGCCGTACCGGGCGTTGCCGACGTCTTCGGGTGACTCCCGGTTGTCGTACACCGTCCACTCGACGCCGTCGATCGTGGTCGTGCCCACGGCGAGGGTGCGTGCGAGCAGTCCGGCGACCCACGTGGGGTTCGCGTCGAGGCCCTGATAGAGCCCGATGAACTCGTCGCCGGGGGTGAGGTAGCCGACGTACCATGCGGTCACGTCGTCGGCCTTGCTGACGCGGAGCTCGGCGGCATTGGCGCGCCAGCCCTCGGGCAGCTCTGGCACCGCGAGCGGGTCGAGGCTCGCGCCCTGGGCCTGCTGGGCGAGGGAGGCCACGTCGACGTCGCGCTCGATGGGCGTGTCGCTGCGCGGCACGAGCAGCACGATGACGAGCATGATCGCGAGGCTCGCGCCCAGCGCGAGCAGGAGGTTGCGCAGCGTCTGGCGCTGGCGGTGCTTGAGGGAGTTCTCGGCCTTGCGGGCCGCGGTCTCTTCGGGGGTCTCGGGCCGGCCGAGCTCGGCGACGACCCGCGGTGCGCGCTCCGCCATCAGCGGTCGCCGCTGTCGTCGGATGCTGCGCGAGACGAGCCGGCGCGCGCCGCCTCGAGGCGCGCCTTCGCGCCGATCAGCCACTCCTCGCAGCGGGCTGCGAGGGCCTCGCCGCGCTCCCACAGGGCGAGCGACTGCTCGAGCGCCGCCGAACCCTGCTCGAGTTCGCCGACGACCTGCACGAGCTCGTCGCGCGCCTGCTCGTAGCTGAGCTCGGAGACATCGGTGGGGGAGGGCATGTCGTCCATTCTATTCGGCGTGGTCGTGAGCGCCGTCCGGCGCCGTGAGCGCCTCGGCCGGCGGTTCGACGAGCGGCTCCGCGGCGAGGTCGTGCACGGACGGCACGGCGCCCCGGGAGACGGCGGCGAAGGCGCCCTCGGCGAGGGTGACGGTGATGTCCGCGCCGTCGGGCGCGCCCGCAGGGCCGCGCACCACGTGGCCGTCGGCGCCCTGCACGATCGCGTAGCCGCGGTCGAGGGTGGCCTGCGGCGAGAGGGCGCGGAGGTGCCCGCGCAGTTCGGCGACGCGATGGGTCTGCCGGTCGATCGTGCGTTCGACGAGCTCGGCGCCGCGCGCCACCCAGCGGGTCAGGTCTTCGGCACGGCGGTCGACGATCCAGGATGTCTCGGCGAGTGCCGGCCGCGAGCGCAGGTGGCCGATGCGGTCGATCTCGCGGGAGAGGATCGCCTGCAGCCGCATGCCGAGCCGGGCGCGGGCCTGCTCGACCCGCACGAGTTCCTCGTTGACGTCGGGCACGACGCGCTTGGCAGCATCGGTCGGAGTCGAAGCGCGCAGGTCGGCGACCTCGTCGAGGAGCGGCCGGTCGGCCTCGTGCCCGATGGCCGAGACGATGGGGGTGGATGCCGCGGCCGCCGCGCGTACGACGCGCTCGTCGCTGAAGCCCAGGAGGTTCTGGAAGTCGCCGCCGCCGCGGGCGATGATGATGACCTCGACCTGCGGGTCGGCGTCGAGCCGCTCGATCGCCGCCACGACCTCTGAGACGGTGCGATCGCCCTGCACGGCGGCGTGCACGACGCGGAACTCGACGGCCGGCCAACGCAGCCGAGCGTTCCGCAGCACGTCTTTCTCGGCGTCGCTGTCTTTGCCGGTGATGAGGCCGACGACCCCCGGCAGGAACGGCAGGCGCCGCTTGCGCCCGGCGTCGAACAGCCCCTCGGCCGCGAGCTGGGTGCGCAGTCGCTCGAGTCGCTCGAGCAGATCGCCGAGCCCGACGTGCTTCAGCTCGAAGACCTGCATCGACAGCGAGCCGCCCTTGACCCACCAGTTGGGCTTCACGAGCGCGATGACCCGGTCGCCCTGCTTGAACTGCTCGTCGAACCGGGCGCGCACCGACGACCACACCTGGAACGAGAGGGTCGCCTCGGCGTCGAGGTCCTTCAGCTTGCCGTAGACGTTGCCGCCGGAGACGCCCCACTGGGTGATCTCGCCCTCGACCCACACCGTGCCGAGCCGATCGATGTACGCCTTGAGCTTGCCCGAGAGGAGCGCGACCGGCCACGGAGCATCGCGTGTCGCCGGTGCATCCGTCATGTGGGCCTCCCAGCCGTCGGCCCGCGTCAGCCGCGTAGGATGGGCACCGTGACGAGCACTACGGAAACCCCGCGAATCGGCCTTGGCATGCCCCGAGTTCCGGGCGTGCGCGGCCGGCTCAAGGATAACCCCGTCCCCGGACAGAAGCGCGTGCTGCTCGCCGCGCCGCGCGGCTACTGCGCGGGCGTCGACCGCGCCGTGATCGCGGTCGAGAAGGCCCTCGAGCACTACGGCGCCCCGGTGTACGTGCGCAAGCAGATCGTGCACAACATCCACGTCGTCACCGAGCTCGAGGCGCAGGGCGCGATCTTCGTCGAAGAGGTCGACGAGGTGCCAGAGGGCGCCCACATCGTCTTCAGCGCGCACGGCGTCTCGCCGGCCGTCGTGAACGCCGCCGCCGACCGAGGCCTGCACGCGATCGACGCGACCTGCCCGCTCGTCACCAAGGTGCACCGCGAGGCCGTTCGCTTCGCGCGCGACGACTTCGAGATCCTGCTCATCGGCCACGAGGGCCACGAAGAGGTCGAGGGCACTGCAGGCGAGGCGCCCGACCACGTGACGATCGTCAACAGCCCCGACGACGTCGACAACATCGAGGTGCAAGACCCCGACAAGGTCGTGTGGCTCTCGCAGACCACGCTCTCGGTCGACGAGACCATGGAGACGGTGCGCCGCCTCCGCGAGCGGTTCCCGAATCTTCAAGACCCGCCCTCCGATGACATCTGCTACGCCACGCAGAACCGCCAGGTCGCGATCAAGAAGGTCGCACAAGACGCCGACCTCGTGATCGTCGTGGGCTCTGCCAACAGCTCGAACAGCGTGCGCCTCGTCGAGGTCGCGCTCGAGTACGGCGCCAAGGCCGCCTACCGGGTCGACTACGCGAGCGAGGTCAAGCAGGAGTGGCTCGACGGCGTCGAGACCGTCGGCGTGACGAGCGGCGCATCCGTGCCCGAAGAGCTCGTGAAGGAGCTGCTCGACGCGCTCTCCGACGCCGGCTACGGCTCGGTCTCCGAGGTCAAGACGGCCGAAGAGGACCTGATGTTCTCGCTCCCGAAGGAGCTGCGAAAAGACCTGCAGGGCAACCGCGACGAGCGCGCGCTCGGCGGGCGCGTGCAGCGCTGATTCCAGGCCTGACGAGCGGATGCCTCGCGGCACGCGCGAGGCGATGAAGCGGATGCCGCGGCGCCGCGTTCAGCCATCGGCGAACGTCGCCGCGCGCCGCCGATCTTCCGCCTTCCGAGGGATGGAGTGAGCGCTCACTCCGCGTAACATCGCTCGCATGACATCGAGTACCGATCGCGCGACGCGCGCGAAGCCGATGCCGGTCGAGGAGCGTCGAGCGGCGATCGCCCAGGCGACGCTGCCGCTGCTCGTCGCCCACGGCCGCGACGTCACGACCCGGCAGATCGCCGATGCGTCGGGCGTCGCCGAGGGCACGCTGTTCCGCGTGTTCGACGACAAGGAGTCGATCATCGACGCGGCCGTCGAGCACTTCCTCGACCCAGAGCCGTTCCGGGCGGCACTCCGCAGCATCGATCCGTCGCTGCCGCTCGAGCCGAAGATCGAGCTCGTGCTCGCTCGCTTCCTCGACCGGTTCAGCGGCATCTTCGGCGTGTTCGCCGCGCTCGGCGGCCGCCCCCGGCCGCCGGCCCAGAACCTCGAGATCATCACGGGCATCTTCGAGGAGCTGCTCGCCCCCGACCTCGAGGCGCTGCGCGTGCCGCCGGCCCAGGTCTTCAAGTTCGTGCGGCTCGTCGCGTTCGCGTCGGCGATGCCGCAGTTCGGCCCGACGATCGGGCTCGACACCGACGAGCTCGCGCACCTCATCGTGCACGGCATCGCGACACCGGCGGGGGCACCTGCGCGCGCGGCATCCGCTGCACCGCTCGAACCGAACCACCAGACCACCTCGACCAGCCCGATGGGAACCACTCCATGCTGATGAAACTGCTGCGCCGGCACCTCCGGCCGTACTGGGCGCTGCTCCTCGGCGTCATCGTGTTCCAGCTCGCGCAGTCGATCGCCTCGCTCTACCTGCCGACGCTGAACGCCGACATCATCGACGACGGCGTCGCGAAGGGCGACACCGGCTTCATCATCTCGACGGGCGGCGTGATGCTCGCCATCACGCTCGCCCAGGTCGCATGCGCCATCGCGGCCGTGTACTTCGGCGCGAAGGCGGCGATGGCCTTCGGCCGCGACCTGCGGGTGGCGGTGTTCCGCAAGGTCGCCGACTTCTCGGAGCAGGAGGTGTCGCGCTTCGGCGCCCCGAGCCTCATCACGCGCTCGACGAACGACGTGCAGCAGGTGCAGATGCTCGTGCTCATGTCGTGCACGATCCTCGTCTCGGCGCCGATCCTCGCGATCGGCGGCGTCATCATGGCGCTCCGCGAAGACCTCGCGCTCTCGTGGATCATGGTCGTCGCGGTGCCCGTGCTGCTCGTCACGGTCGGACTCATCATCAGCCGCATGGTGCCCCTCTTCCAGTCGATGCAGAAGCGCATCGACGGAGTGAACCGAGTGCTCAGGGAGCAGCTCACCGGCATCCGCGTCATCCGCGCGTTCGTGCGCGAAGGCGTCGAGAGCGAGCGCTTCGACGAGGCCAACGACGCGCTCACCGACACCGCGCTGAAGGCGGGGCGCCTCTTCGCCCTCGTCTTCCCGGTCGTCATGCTCGTGCTGAACGTCTCGAGCATCGCGGTGCTCTGGTTCGGCGCGTACCGCGTCGAAGACGGCTCGATGCAGATCGGCTCGCTGACCGCGTTCCTCAGCTACCTCATCCAGATCCTCATGGCCGTCATGATGGCGACGATGATCGCATTCCTGCTGCCCCGTGCCGCCGTCTCGGCGGGGCGCATCGGCGAGGTGCTCGAGACCGCGTCGAGCGTCGTCGACCCCGAGCAGCCCGTCTTCGCCCTCACCGCTCCCGGCACGGTCGAGTTCCGCCACGTCGACTTCGCCTACCCCGGCGCCGAGGAGCCCGTGCTGCACGACCTGAACTTCGTCGCAGAACTCGGCCAGGTCACGGCGATCATCGGCGCCACGGGCTCGGGCAAGACGACCATCGTCAACCTCGTCGCGCGACTCTTTGACGCCACGGGCGGATCCGTGCGCGTCGGCGGCGTCGACGTGCGCGAGCTCGACCCCGAGGTGCTCGGCGCCCAGCTCGCCCTCGTGCCGCAGAAGCCCTATCTCTTCGCCGGCACCGTCGGCTCGACGCTGCGCTACGGCGACCCCGACGCGAGCGATGCCGAGCTCTGGAGCGTGCTCGAGACGGCGCAGGCACGCGACTTCGTCGCCGCGATGCCGGGCCAGCTCGAGGCGCCCATCGCGCAGGGCGGCACGAACGTCTCGGGCGGGCAGCGACAACGACTGTCCATCGCCAGGGCCCTCGCGAAACGACCGCCGATCTACCTGTTCGACGACTCCTTCTCGGCCCTCGACACGGCGACCGACGCCCGCCTCCGCGCGGCGCTGTCGCGCACGGTGTCGGATGCCACGATGATCGTCGTCGCCCAGCGGGTCGCCACGATCGTCGGCGCCGACAAGATCCTCGTCGTCGAAGACGGCAGGATCACGGCGCAGGGGACGCATGAAGAACTGCTCGCGAGCTCCGAGGCGTACGCCGAGATCGTCGAGAGCCAGCTGAGCGTGGAGGAGGCGGCATGAGCGCGTCGCAGGGACGGCCCCGGGAATCCGCTGACGAGCAGGTGCCGCAGGAGACGCCGGCTGCTCCGGCGCGCCCGGTCGGCCCGCCCCGTCGCGGTCCGATGGGCGGAGGCCCGATGGGTGGCATGGGCATGCCCTCCGAGAAGTCGATGAACTTCTGGCCGTCGGCCAAGCGCCTGCTCCGCCGGCTGAAGCCCGAGCGCACCCTCGTGGTGGCCGTGGTACTGCTCGGCATCGTGAGCGTCGTCTTCTCGGTGCTCGGCCCGAAGATCCTCGGTGGAGCCACGAACATCATCTTCGAGGGCTTCCTCTCGTCGCAGATGCCCGCGGGTGCCACCCAGCAGCAGGTCGTCGACCAGCTGCGGGCGTCGGGCGACACCCAGCAGGCCGACATGGTCGCCTCGATGCACCTCGTGCCCGGCCAGGGCATCGACTTCGCCGCCCTCTCGACCGTGCTGCTCTGGGTGCTCGCGCTCTACGTGCTCGCCTCGCTCTTCGGCTGGGCGCAGGGCTACGTGCTGAACGGCGTGACGCAGCGCACCGTCTACCGGCTGCGCCAGGAGGTCGAGGAGAAGCTCCACCGCCTGCCGCTGTCGTACTTCGACAAGATGCAGCGCGGCGAGCTGCTCTCGCGCGTGACGAACGACATCGACAACGTCTCGCAGTCGCTGCAGCAGACGATGAGCCAGCTGCTGACGTCGCTCCTGACCGTCATCGGCGTGCTCGTCATGATGTTCGTCATCTCGCCGCTGCTCGCCGCGATCGCGCTCGTCACGATCCCGCTCACGATCCTCATCACGACGGTCATCGCGAAGCGCTCGCAGAAGCTCTTCGTCGCGCAGTGGACGCACACCGGCACGCTCAACGCGCAGATCGAGGAGGCCTACTCGGGCCACGCGCTCGTGCGCGTCTTTGGCCGCCGCCGCGAGGTCGAGCGCGGCTTCGACGACAAGAACGACCAGCTCTACGAGGCGAGCTTCGGCGCGCAGTTCGTGAGCGGCATCATCATGCCCGCCATGATGTTCGTCGGCAACCTCGTCTACGTCGCGATCGCCGTCGTCGGCGGGCTCATGGTCGCAGCGGGCGGCATCAGCCTCGGCGACGTGCAGGCCTTCATCCAGTACTCGAGGCAGTTCACCCAGCCGCTCAGCCAGCTCGGCTCGATGGCGAACCTCCTGCAGTCGGGTGTCGCGAGCGCCGAGCGGGTGTTCGAGCTGCTCGACGCCGACGAGCAGGTGCCCGATCCGGCCGAGCCCGAGGCCGCGGCAGATGCCGATGCCGATGAGGGCGCGGCATCCGGTCGTCTCGTCTTCGAAGACGTCTCGTTCAGCTACGACCCCGAGAAGCCGCTCATCGACGACCTCTCGCTCACCGCCGAACCCGGGCAGTCGATCGCGATCGTCGGCCCCACCGGGGCGGGCAAGACCACCCTCGTGAACCTCATCATGCGCTTCTACGAGCTCGACTCCGGGCGCATCACGCTCGACGGCGTCGACATCACGCACATGACGCGCGACGAGCTGCGCGGCCGCATGGGCATGGTGCTGCAGGACACCTGGCTGTTCACGGGCACGATCCGCGAGAACATCGCCTACGGGCGGCCGGATGCCTCGGAGGACGAGATCCTCGAAGCGGCCCGGGCGACCTACGTCGACCGCTTCGTGCGAACGCTCCCCGACGGCTACGACACGGTGCTCGACGACGAGGCGTCGAACCTCTCCGCCGGTGAGAAGCAGCTCATCACGATCGCCCGTGCGTTCCTGGCCCAGCCGGCGGTGCTGATCCTCGACGAGGCGACCAGCTCGGTCGACACCCGCACCGAGCTGCTGCTGCAGCACGCCATGAACGCGCTGCGCAAGGACCGCACCTCGTTCGTGATCGCGCACCGCCTCTCGACGATCCGCGACGCCGACCTCATCCTCGTGATGGAGGACGGGCACATCGTCGAGCAGGGCACCCACGCCGAGCTGCTCGCTCAGGGCGGCGCGTACACGCGGCTCTACGAGGCGCAGTTCGCGGCGCCGGCCGATGCGCAGGCGCTCGTCGACCCAGAGGAGGCCGGGGGACCGGTCGCGGGCCCGGCCACGGGCGGCATGGAGGCGGTGCCCGAGGGCGCCGCGAGCTGACCCTCAGGGAGGTCGCCGAACCCTCGCGGTCGGCTTCTGCCGAAACGTCGAAATCCGCTCTTCCGATGCGTTCGGAGAGCGGATTTCGACGGTTCGATGCGGTGCTTCGCGCCAGGGTCGAGGCCTGGGCTCGGCGTTACGACCCGGAGGGCGTCAGCGACGTGAGGAACGACGGGTCGCTCGCGAAGACGAGCATTCCGACGACGACGACCACCACGAACGCAGCGACGCCCGCGAGGAGCGGGATCCACCAGGCCAGGCGACCGGCGCGCATGCGCGCGCGCGACCAGAGCAGGGCTCCCACCCACAGCGCGAGTTGCAGTGCGATGCCGACGAAGATGAACGTCGGCACGGCGGGCCCGGGAACGAAGTCCGCGGGAGCCTCGACGCCGAGCATCGATGCGGAGAGCCTCGCCGACTCGAGCGCCGTCGTCGGCAGCTGGAAGAGCGACAGGCTGTTGTAGAGCCCGCCGAACACGCCGAACACGAGCAGCGTGATCGTCCACATGCGATCGATCGGGTGCCTGCCGGCGGCCGCACTCGTGACGGTCGAACCCGGGGCGACCACCGGAGCGGCCGCCGCGGGCTGCGCGGGCTCGGCGCTCGCCGCAGCGGCACGCTCATCGACGGGCGGCGTCCACGTCCATCCCTCGGGGGCGTACTCGCCGTATTGCGGACGAGGCCGCTCGTCGCGCTGCGGCGACGGCGGGGCGGGCGGGGTCGCCCCTCCGCGGGTCACTGCTGCGTCGCCCGACTCGTCGGGCGTTCGAGCGGCCTCGTGCTGCGACATCCGTGCCCTACGCGCTGATCGACTGCGCGGCGGAACCGAGCTGACGCGTCGACTCGCCGACGCGAACGGCCATGGCGGTCTCGGCGACCTTGCCCCAGGCGCGCGGGTCGTACTGCTTCTTGTTGCCGACCGAACCGTCGACCTTCAGCACGCCGTCGTAGTTCTTGAGCATGTAGTCGGCGACCGCACGCGTGTACGCGTACTGCGTGTCGGTGTCGATGTTCATCTTCACGACGCCGTTCGCGACCGCCTCTGCGATCTCGGCGTCGGTCGAGCCCGAGCCGCCGTGGAAGACGAGGTCGAGCGGCTTCGCGGCCGTGCCGTACTTCGCCTGCAGTCCGTCCTGGATCTCCTTCAGGAGCGCGGGGCGCAGCTTCACGTTGCCGGGAGCGTAGACGCCGTGCACGTTGCCGAAGGTGAGGGCGGCCATGTAGCGGCCCTGCTCGCCGAAGCCGAGCGCCTCGACGGTCGCGATCGCGTCGTCGAGCGTCGTGTAGAGCGCGTCGTTCGAGCCCTCGTGCTGCACGCCGTCCTCCTCGCCGCCGACGACGCCGATCTCGACCTCGAGGATCGCGTTGATCGCCTTCATACGGGGGAGGATCTCCTTGGCGATCTCGAGGTTCTCGGTGAGCGGCACAGCTGAGCCGTCCCACATGTGGGACTGGAAGATGGGGTTGCGACCGGCCTTGACCTCGGCCTCGGACGCCTCGATGAGCGGGAACACGAAGTCGGCGAGGGCCGGCTTCGGGCAGTGGTCGGTGTGCAGCGCGACCGTGATCGGGTAGTTCTTGGCGACCTCGTGGGCGAAGCGCGCGAAGGCGAGAGCGCCGGTCGCGCGCGCCTTGACGGTGTGGCCGGCGAAGTAGTCGGCGCCACCGGTGGTGACCTGGATGATGCCGTCGGAGCCCGCTTCGGTCAGACCCTGCAGCACCGCGTTGAGCGTCTGCGAGGAGGAGACGTTGAAGGCCGGGAACGCGAAGCCCTTGGCCTTCGCGGTGTCCAGCATCTCGGCGTACTGCTCGGGGGTGGCGATGGGCATGGTGCTCCTTCGGACGACAACGGGTTTGGCGTCGAGTCTACCGACTTGCCGAGGGGTGCTCAGGTGTCGGATGTCGCGGCGCCCGCAGCACGGCAGGATGGACCCGTGCCGACCGACCAGCTCCGCCTCGCCGAACTCGGGCTCATCGACGGTTTCCGCCGCGCGACGGCCCTCGCCGCCCTCGCGGCATCGCCCCTCGTCGGCTCGGGCGACGGTCACGCCGTCGATGCGCTGGCAGTGGAGGCGTTGCGGGCGGCGCTCGGGGAACTCGACGTCGACGGTGTCGTCGTGGTCGGCGAGGGTGAGAAGGACGAAGCGCCGATGCTGTACGTCGGCGAGCGGTTCGGCCGCGGCGGGCCAGGCGCGCCCGTGCTCGACCTCGCCGTCGATCCGGTCGACGGCACCCGCCTCGCGGCGGCCGCTGAACCCGGCGCGATGGCCGTGCTCGCCGTCGCTCCGCGCGGCGCACTCGCCGCCCTCGGTGCGGCCCACTATCTCGAGAAGCACGTCACGTGGCTTCCGGATGCCCCGGCCGGCGCCTCCGTCGGCGAACTCGTCGGCCGCATCGCTGCGGCACGCGGCGTGGCCCCGACCGAGGTGCGTGTCGCCGTGCAGGAGCGGTCGAGGAACGACGGGTTCGTCGCCGCGGCCAGGGCGGCGGGGGCATCCGTCGAGCTCTTCGTGCACGGCGACGTCGAGCGCAGCCTGCGTGCAGCCGGCGGCGACGCGGGCCTCGACCTCGTCTCGGGCATCGGCGGCGCCCCCGAGGGCGTGCTCACGGCGGCGGCGGTGCGGGCGCTCGGCGGCTCGATGTGGGCGCGGCTCGCCCCGCAGTCGGCCGGGGAACGGCAGCGCGTGGTCGCCGACGGTCTCTCGATCGATCGCGTCTGGTCGCTCGAACAGCTGTGCAGCGCTCCCGCCTGGGTGTTCCTCAGCGCGGTGACCGAGTGCGCACCCGGCGTCGCGACGCTGCCCGGCGTGCGAACGGGGCCCGACGGCGCGGCCGCCGTGAGCACGTGGCACGCGGGACCGGGCATCGATGCAACGGCCGGCGAGCTGCGCGTGGCGTGAGCACCGGCTTAAGAATGCACATTCTTTCATCGCCGTCGACCTGAAATCGGGCGAGATCGGCGCGCGCGCTGCATAGGCTTGAACCATCGTTCCATGGCCGCCCCGACTGGCCGGCCGCACTAGCGTCCGGGAGGACCCTCGATGGTGAGCACCGACACGGCAAGCCTGTTCTTGCACCCCGACCGAAACATCGCGATCGAACTCGTGCGTGCCACCGAGGCTGCGGCGATCCGCTCGTACCCGTGGATCGGCAAGGGCGACAAGCTCGGCGCCGACGGCGCCGCGGTCGACGCGATGCGCGCGTTCCTCGGCACGGTGGACTTCGAGGGCGTCGTCGTCATCGGCGAGGGCGAGAAGGACGAAGCGCCCATGCTCTTCAACGGCGAGCGCGTCGGCACCGGGCGCGGCCCTGCCTGCGACATCGCGGTCGACCCGATCGACGGCACCTCGCTCACGGCGGCCGGCCGCCACAACGCGCTCTCGGTCATCGCCGTCTCCGACCGCGGCACGATGCTCGACGCCTCGACGGTCTTCTACATGGACAAGATCGTCACGGATGCCACGGGCATCGGCGTCGTCGACATCCGGAAGCCGATCGGCGAGAACCTGCGGGCGCTCGCCGCGGCGAAGGGCAAGGACGTGAGCGAGCTGCGCGTCGCGGTGCTGAACCGCGATCGCCACGAGCAGCTCATCGCCGACATCCGCGAGGCCGGGGCAGGCACTCGCCTGATGAGCGACGGCGACGTTGCCGGCGGCATCAACGCGGCCCGCTACGAGTCGCGCATCGACATGTGCGTCGGCATCGGCGGCAGCCCCGAGGGCATCACCACCGCGTGCGCGATCAAGGCGCTCGGCGGGTTCATGCAGGGCGTGCTCGCGCCGAAGGACGACGCCGAGCGCGCGCGCGGTGAAGCCGCCGGCCTCGACTGCGACCGGGTCTACGAGCTCGACGACCTCGTGCGCGGCGACAACACGTTCTTCGTCGCGACCGGTGTGACCGACGGCGAACTGCTCGACGGCGTGCGCCGCAAGGGGCCGGTCGTGCGCACCGAGTCGATCGTGCTGCGCGGCAAGTCGGGAACGATCCGCCGCATCGTGGCCGACCACCTCGTCGAGAAGTGGCTCGTCGACGACGTGCTGTGACGCCCGGCAACGGGTGACCATGTCGGTGGGCATCGCCAAGATGGACAGGTGATCGCCGCCGCCCGACTTCCGCGCGCCCTCCGACCGTTCGGCTCGGGCCAGTACCGCCTGCTGACGGCGGCCCTCGCGGCGTCGCTCCTGAGCGCCGGGGCGTGGATCGTCTCGGCGGTCTGGCAGGTCGTCGAACTCGGCGGCACTCCCGTCGACCTCTCCTTCGTGGCGGTCGGCTCGAGCCTCGGACTCGTGCTCGCCGTGCTCTTCGGAGGCGTCGCCGCCGACCGCATCCCGCAGCGGCGCATCCTCCTCGGCGTCGAGGTGGTGCGAGGCGTCGCGTTCTCGGTGGCGGCCGTGCTCGCGGCCACCGGGCAGATCGAGGTCTGGCACCTCGCGGCGCTCTCGTTCGTGCTCGGCCTCGCCGACGGGTTCTTCTACCCGGCCTACTCGGCGTGGCTGCCCGCCATCCTGCCGCAGGAGCAGCTGCTCGCCGCCAACGGCATCGAGGGCGTGCTGCGGCCATCGGTCATGAACGCTGCCGGTCCGGCGGTCGCGAGCGCCCTCATCGCCGTGCAGGGGCCGTGGCTCGCGTTCGCGGTGGTCGCGGGGCTGCAGGTCGTCGCCGCGGCGGTGCTCGGCGTGATGCGCACGACTGCCGTGCGTCGTGTGCTCGACGGGCCGCCGGTGCATCCGGTTCGCCAGACCTTCATCGACCTGCGCGACGGCTTCGCCTACCTGATGCGCACGAAGTGGCTGCTCGCCACGCTCATCTTCTCGATCCTGCTCGTCTTCGTCATCATGGGACCGATCGAGGTGCTCCTGCCGTTCGCCGTGAAAGACCAGACGGGCGGTGGCGCCGGCGCATTCGCCCTCGCCCTCGCCGCCTTCGGCGTGGGCGGTGCTCTCGGCTCGCTCGCCGTCGCCTCGATGCGGCTACCGCGGCGGTACCTGACGCTCATGATCCTGGCGTGGGGGTTCGGATGCCTCCCGCTCGCGATCATCGGCTTCACCTCGTGGCTCTGGGTGATGGTCGTGGCGCTCTTCATCTGCGGTGTGCTGTTCTCGGCCGCGAGTGTGGTGTGGGGCACGCTGCTGCAGCGGCGCGTGCCGCCGGCGATGCTCGGCCGGGTGTCGAGCCTCGACTTCTTCGTCTCGCTCGCGCTCATGCCGATCTCGATGGCCGTCGCAGGTCCGGTGGGCGAGTGGATCGGCATTGCGCCGGCCTTCCTCATCGCGGGGCTCGTGTCGCCGCTGCTCGCGATCGGCACGCTCGCGTTCGCGCGCCTCGGTCAAGACGAGCTCGCGCATCCGCTCGACGCCACGGCAGACGCCGTGCCCGTGACCGGTGCGGAGGCCGCAGCAGGGTTCGAGCCGCCCGTTGACGAGCCCGAGCCCCGGTGAGGGGTCGACGTCGCCAGTGCATCGTGCGAGTCTGGGCAGCACGCACGTGAGAGGGGATCAGGATGGTCACGGTTCGAGATGCGTTTCCGGGATTCAGCGTCGACGACGTCGAGGCGGCCCGTGAGTTCTACGGCACGAGGCTCGGGTTGCCGGTGAGCGATGAACCCGGCGCCGGGGCGCTGCGCGTCACGCTGCCGTCGGGTCAAGGGGTCTTCATCTACCCGAAGCCGAACCATGAGCCGGCGAGCTTCACGATCCTGAACCTCGTGGTCGACGACATCGATCGCGCCGTCGACGAACTGAACGCGGCGGGTGTGGTGACGAAGATCTACACCGCTCCTGATGACTTCGGCACCGACGAGCGGGGCATCGCCCGTGGTTCCGTCACCGGGCAAGGGCCCGACATCGCCTGGTTCACCGATCCGGCCGGAAACGTGCTGAGCGTGCTCACGGCCTGAGCGTGCTCACGGCCTGAGCGCGCTCAGCGCCTGAGCATGCTCAGCTCCCGGTTGGGGCGGTGGTGATCGATTGCTCGAGGGCGCCACGGAGTTCGGCGCCGATCGCCGTCATGCGCTCGAGCACGTCGTCGCGCAAGTCGACCTCGTCGCCCCAGTTCGCGAGCACTGCCCACGCCAGTCCGCCGCTGCCTCCATCGACGTCGCACGTGCCGATGTCGATGCGGGCGGTGCTGATGGTGCCGGTCTTGTTGCGCAGCACGAAACCGTTGTCGGGCTCGGTGTGCGCGAGTGGATCGACGCCGAACGGAGCCGCCACCATCGACTGGTCGGTATTCAGGGCGAGCCACCCGAGCACGCGGGCCGAGACCGCGGGCGACACGATGCGGCCTCGAGCGAGGTCGGCCATCAGCCGCACGAGTTCGGCGGCGTTGCCGCGTGAGAGCGTCGGCGGATGCTGCGGGCCGCGGTCTTCTCGCACCCGGTCGAGCAATGCGGAGGCGGTGAAGCCGAGCGATCGGCCGGTGTCGCCGATGCGGTCGATGCCGAGGCGGCGCACGAGCACGTTGGTGGCGAGATTGTCGCTCACCGCGCCGATCAGTGCGCAGGCGTCGCGGATGCTCAGTGCGCCGACGTCGAGCACGTGCCAGAGGCCGGAGTCGGCGACGAGGTCTTCGGGCAGCCGTTGCACCTGCTCGTCGAGGTCGAGCTCGCCGGCCTCCGCTTGGCGAGCCGCCTCGATGAGGAGGAACACCTTGCCCACGCTCGCGGTCTTGAGAACGCGGTCGGCGTGATGCGACCACAGCACCTCGCCGGTACCCGCGTCGGCGACCGCAGCCGACCACTCGACCGAGCCCAGCTTCGCTGCGTCGGCAGTGATCGCCGCGTCGAGCCCCTGCACGTTCCACTGCTGCGCCATCGCGGCTCCTCACATCGGCTTGCGGGTGACACGATGCCCAACCGCCTGTTACGCACCGTATCATCGAGCAACGCGGCCGTGTTGTTCGCGTCAGGTTCGCTGCGCTGACGCTGGGCAGTCGGGCATCGATCTGATTCGACCCCCGGTTGAGGCGATGCCATGCGAAACGTAAGATGCCAGATTCGACGAATGGACTCCAGCTTGACCGCTTCAGAACTCGGCCCGCTCACCCCAGGAGCGCGCGTCGCCATCGTCGCCCCGAGCGGGCCGCCGCCGTCGGAGTTGCTCGCCCGGTCACTCGACCTGCTCGTCGAGTGGGGGCTCGAGCCGGTCGTGTTCTCGAGCGCGACGGCGACTCATCCGCGTGCGCGGTACCTCGCCGGGTCCGATGCGCAGCGGGCCGCAGACCTCCAGACCGCGTGGTGCGATGCGACCATCGATGCGGTGTTCTGCGCTCGCGGCGGCTACGGCTCCGTGCGGATGATCGACCTACTCGACCCTGATGCGCTCGCCGCTGCGACGCCGAAGCCGTTGTACGGCAGCTCGGACGTGACGGGCATCCACGAGTACTGGCTCGAGCGGCTCGGGCTGGCGACCTGGTTCACGCCGATGACGGCGACCGCAGCGCTGCTCGACGATGCCGAGGCCATCGAGAGCCTGCGGCGTGCGGTCTTCGAACCGGCCGGGGGTCGGCGCTTCACCGCGTCGGGTGCCGAGACGCTCGTCGCCGGAGAGGTGACGGGTCGGATCATCGGCGGCAACCTCAGCCTGCTCGCCATGACCCTCGGGGCGCACGGTCGGCCGGTCGCCGATCACAGCGGATGCATCGCACTGCTCGAAGACGTCGAGGAGGAGCCGTACCGTCTCGACGGCCTGCTGACCTCGCTCCTCAGGGCGGGCTGGTTCGACGGCGTCACGGGCATCGCCCTCGGGAGCTGGCACGACTGCGGCGACCTCGGCGAGGTGCGAGCGCTCGCCGAGGAGCTCCTCGCTCCGCTCGGGGTTCCGCTCGCGTGGGAGCTCGGGTTCGGCCACGGACCGCACGCCGCGAGCATTCCGCTCGGGGTGCGCGGGACGCTGTTCGCCGGCACCGCACCCGAGCTCGTGATCGAGGAGTGACCCGCTGACGGCATGATTGTCCCCAATCCGGGGCCCCGCAGGGTGTCGCTGTTGGTGGTGCCCCCCTCGACCGTGCACGATTGCATCGGAAAGGGTGACATGGCGCCAGATGATCTCGGGAGTCCGCACGAACGATACGACGCGCGCGTGCAGCGGCGCTCTGCCGTGCTGCTGAAGCGTCGCATCGTCGAGCAGGAGCGCGAGCACTTCCTCGCTGCCCTCGACTGGGCTCACGACGAGGGTGCCTTCGAGCGCATCGCCGCGGCGATCGTGGCCTCGCGTCGCCGGTTCATCCTCGGCGCGGCGAAGTCGTTCACGTACGCCTCCCTGCTCGCGATGGACCTGAGTGCGGGGCTCGCCAACGTGTCGCTCATCGACGGCACCATCGTGCGGCCGCTCGACGTACTGAGCGACGTGCGCTCGACCGACGTGCTCGTCGCGATCTCGCTCTCGCGGTACCGCAAGTACACGGTCGACATCGCACGTCGCTTCGCCGAGGCGGGCGGAACGGTGATCGTCATCACGGATTCGGCGGATGCGCCGCTCGTCGACGTGGCGCAGGAGCTGCTCATCGTCGACACCGAGAGCGCATCGTTCGCCAACTCGCCGACGTCGGTCGCGCTCGTCATCCACCTGCTCGTCACATTGACGACCGCGAGCGCGAAGGGCGCAGGGCGTCGCCTGCAGGAACGCGACCGGCTGAGCGAGAGCCTCGACCTGTACTACGACTGAGGCCGGCAGCGGCCCCCGCAGCTCGAGTCAGTCGGCGTCGCCGGAGGCCTCGAGCTGGCGACGCAGCTCGGGGTCGAGATCGGCGCCAGTCGTCGAGACGAGCTCGTACGCCGTGAGTTCGCGTGGCGCCTCTTCGATGCCCGTGAGCGGTGCGAGCACCTTCGACTCGTCGAGCGCGCCGAGCTTGCGAGCCGTCGGCAGCACCTGACGCTCGAGGGAGCCGACGAAGGCGTTGTAGTCCTTCACGCTTCGCTCGATCGTGCGACCCAGCTTCTCGATGTGACTCGCCGTGGTCGAGAGGCGGGAATAGAGTTCGCGGCTGAGGTCGAACAGGGTCTTCGCCTCGTTGGTGAGCACGTCTTGCTGCCACGAGAACGCGACCGTCTTCAGCACCGACCACAGGGTGACGGGGGAGGCGAGCGCGACCCGCTTCGAGAACGCGAACTCCATGATCGTGGGGTCGGCCTCCATGGCCGCCGAGACGAGGGACTCGCTCGGAATGAACGCGATGACGAGCTCGGGTGAGGCGTCGAGGCCGTTCCAGTAGCCCTTCGTGCCGAGTGCCGTGACGTGCGCGCGCACCGCGGCGACGTGCTGCTTCATGAACTCGGCACGCCGCGCCCCCTCGGCTCCGGTCGCCGTGGCCGGAATCTGGCTCGCCTCGAGATAGGCGTTGAACGGCACCTTCGCGTCGACGGCGATCGACTTGCCGCCGGGCAGGCGCACGACCATGTCGGGGCGGCCGTGGCCCGAGTCGCTCGTGATACTCGACTGCACGTCGAAGTCGACCCGTTCGATGAGGCCGGCAGCCTCGACGACGCTGCGCAGCTGGGTCTCGCCCCAGACACCGCGGGTGCTGTTGGAGCGGAGGGCCGATGCCAGGGACTCCGCCGTGGAGCGGAGGCGTTCTTCGGACTCGGCGGCCGACTTCAGCTGCTGGGTCAGCTCGCCGTGCTGGAGCGTGCGCTGGCTCTCGAGCTGCGTGACCTTCGACTGCATCTCGGTGAGCGACTGCTTCACGGGGGCGAGCGCCTGGAGGACCTTGCTCTCGGCGGCGTCTCGCGCCTCGCGGGCCTGGACCTCGGCGCGCTGGCGCTCGACGAGCTCGCGGTACTGCTGCTGCGCCGAGAGGATCTGCTCGCGGAGCGCCTCTGCCGTGGCCTGAGTGGAGGCGAGCTCTTCTCGGAGCACGGCCTTCGCGGCCTCTTCGCCGACCCGCACCTCGGCGAGCCGAGCCTGCAGGCGCGCCTCGACGAGTGCCGGGTCTTCGGCGACGGGTGCCTCGGCCGCGGCCTGCGCAGCACGGCGCTGCAGTACGAGGGCCGCCACGAGGGCGCCGAGCGCGATGCCGACGAGGAGGCCGATGAGGAGGGCGAGGATGTCCATGTCCACAGTGTCGCAGGGGCCGCGGACATCGCCCGGCCAGGGCCCCGGCGGGCCGCTACTGCAGGGCCATCGGGCCGTGCGCTGCACGGTCGTCGCGCGTGGCGACGGGACCGATCGCGCCGACCTTCACGCGCGTGATGTGCGCGAGCCGGTCGAGGTCGTCGACCTCGTGGCGGGCCGCGGAGTGCACGATGATCGCGGCACAGGCCTCGGCATCGGCGAGCGCGTCGTGGTGGGAGAAGCCCTCGAAGCCCGCGGCCATCGCCGCGACCGGCAGCCGGTAGGACTCGAGGTGGTAGGTGCGCCGGGCGACCTGCAGGCTGCAGAGATAGCGGAAGTCGGGCACATCGAGCCCGAGCGCCGTGGAGGTCTTCGCGATGACGCCCATGTCGAAGCCCGCGTTGTGGGCGACGAGCATGTCGTCGCCGGCGAATTCGCGCAGCGCCGGCAGGTGCACCGACCAGTCGTCGGCGTCGGCGACCATCTCGGGCGTGATGCCGTGGATGCGCACGTTCCACTCGGAGAACTCGTTGTGCGGGAACGGCGGGCGGATGTAGCGATGCTCGCGCTCGACGACCCGGCCGTCTCTCACCTTCACGAGGCCCACCGAGCAGGCGGAGGCGCCAGAGGAGTTGGCGGTTTCGAAGTCGATCGCGGTGAAGTCCACTGGCACACAGGCATCGTCGCATGCCGCGCCGACACCGCCCGCCGCCCGCGCCGCGAACCGCGAGGTTGACGGATGCCCCGGGCTGGGCGTGGAATGGCGGTGGCCCGGCTCCGCCGGGGCGATACGAGCAGGCCGGTGAGAAGAGGATCGCGATGAATGAACGACCCGAGGTGGCCGAGCCCCGCGAGCACGGACTCGTCACCGACCCCTCAGACCCCGCGACGCGGGTCAGTGCGCGTTCGTTCGGCGCCGCGGCATCCGTCTACCATCAGGCCCGGCCCGGCTACCCGGCCGAGGCGATCGCTTGGCTCATCGGCGACGCGACCCGCGTGCTCGACCTCGGCGCGGGCACCGGCAAGCTCACCGAGGCGCTCGTCGCGCTCGATCGCGAGGTGATCGCGGTCGACCCCGTCGAGGAGATGCTCGAGGAGCTCGAGGTCGCGGTGCCCGGCGTTCCGCGCCTCCTCGGCACCGCGGAGGAGATCCCGGTCGAGGATGACGCCGTCGACGCGGTGGTGGCGGGGCAGGCCTGGCACTGGTTCCAGCCCGAGCGGGCGATCCCCGAGATCGCACGGGTGCTGAAGCCGGGCGGCGTGCTCGGACTCGTCTGGAACAGCCGCGACACACGCGTCGACTGGCTTCGCGAGGCGGGCGCGATCATGCACGAACGGCACGACGCGAGCGCCACCTTCGAGAGCTACGTGAACGTCGGGCCGCCGTTCGGCGAGATCGTCGAGCACACGGTGGAGTGGGGGGCGCGGATGTCGCGGGAGGCGTTCCTCGACCTCGTTCGATCGCGGAGCTACTTCATCATGTCGTCGCCCGGGGAGCAGCAGGCGACGATCGGCGCGCTCGAGACCCTGCTCTCGACACACCCCGACCTCGCGGGCGCCGAGGAGCTCGTCGTGCCGTACGTCACGCGCTGCTTCCGCACAATGCTGACCGCGTGACCGGGCGGCCTCAGAACGGGTAGTACGACAGGATGGGCGCTTTGAGGCGTGTGATCGTCGTGTCTGCCGGGTCGGCCAGCAGTTGCACCATGTCGGTGATCTCGCCGCCGTCGACGTACGGCACCGCGGCAGGGTCCACCGGATCGACCAGGTAGGCGAAGTACGCGGCGCCTTCGTCGGCCGAACGAATGAGCGGCTCGATGCCTTCGACCGAGGCGACCGTCGAGCCGACGCCGACCCCGCTCGCAGCCAGCACGGCGATGCCCTCGATCTCGGATTCGGTGACTTCCACCAACGAGGGAAGGAAGTAGTCTGCACGCGCCTTCTCGAGGCCCACCGCGTCGCCAAGCGTGAAGGCTCCCCAGGTGTACAGGTCGAAGTCCGCGTAATGGCCGCCGCTCCCGTCCCGGGTCGACATCGTCGGCTCCGACTGGAATGCATCACTGAGCACTGCGACTGCCGGGGCGACCTCATCAGCCCAGACGTGGGTGAAGACGGTCGCACCGGCGCTGTCGATGACCGAGAAGCCGGCCCCGCTCACGATGATCTCGGAGGCCACGGGCTCGGGCTCTGGAGTCGGTGTCGCATCGGTGGCGGGCGACGTCGGCGACGGCGAGCTCGATTGAGGCGTCGACGTGCAACCCGCGAGTGCGAGTGCGAGTACGGCGAGCGCGACCACTGCGGCACGAGGCGGTTTCATCCGCCCATCCTGCCGGATCGCATCAGCGCGTGGGATGACCCTCCGATAACGAAGTCGCTACGAAGCGACCGGCACGAGACAGCGCGGGAGAGCCCGTATCCTGACCTGATGCATCGCGGACGGGCGTACCTGGCACTCACGCTCGCCAGCCTCTTCTGGGCGGGCAACTACATCTCCGGCGAGATGGTCACCGCCGAGATCAGCCCGGTCTCGCTCACCTTCTGGCGGTGGGCCTTCGCAGCGCTCCCGCTGCTCGTGCTCGCGTGGGCGATCGAGCGGCCCGACTGGCGAGGGGTCGTCCGCGAGTGGCCGTGGCACCTGCTGCTCTCGGTGCTCGGGCTCACCGGGTACACGCTCTTCCTCTACACCGCGCTGGGCCTCACCGGTGCGGTCACCGCATCGGTGATCTCGGCGATCAACCCGGCGACGATCGCCCTCGCCGCGGCGATCTTCCTGCACGAGCGCCTGCGCGGCGTGCAGATCGTCGGCCTCGTCGTCGCATTCCTGGGCGTCACCGTCGTGCTCACGGGCGGCGACGTGCTCGCCGTGCTGCGGCAGGGATTCCGGATCGGCGACCTCCTGGTCGTCGGCGCCGTCATCGTCTGGAGCGCCTACGTGATCGTGTCGCGGCGGCTCGCGACGCCGCCGATCACGGCGACCGCCGTGCAGGCCGTGATCGCGGTCGTGACGATGCTGCCGCTCGTCGCCGTCGTCGGCGTCGCCCTGCCGACCTCGGCGGGCGGCATCGCGGGACTCGCCTACATCGTGATCTTCCCGTCGATGCTCGGCTACGCCCTCTGGAACCTCGGTGCCGCAGCGGTCGGCCCTGCTCGCGCCGGCATCTTCCTGAACCTGCTGCCCGTCTTCACCGTGCTCATCGCACTCGTGCTCGGCCAGTCGATCGAACCCGTCGCGATCGCGGGCGGAGCGCTCGTGCTGCTCGGCGTCTACCTGACGCTCAGGGTCGGGCGAGTCAAGCGAGCGGATGCCGCGACCGACCTGCCGGTGCGGTAGACGCCGGGGCGGCCGCAGGAACGGGATCAGCGGGCGGCGGTGAAACGGCCGAGCACGAGATCCCACCCGGTGTCGTACCCGAGCCGCGCGGCATCGCCGTCGCTCCGGTGCGCCCATCCGTCGTGCGTGAGCCGCACGACCGTGCCTCCATCGACGGGTTCGAAGCCGACGTCGACCGAGGTCGCTTCATCGGGCGAGCCGCCCGGATGCCAGGTGAATGCCACCCGGGCGGGCGGATCCCAACGCGTGACGGTGCCCCACACGCTGGAGCTGCCGTCCCGCAGGCGTTCGACGATCTCGCCGCCCGCGGACCCCGGGAAGGTGACGTCGAGGGCATCCTCGAGGCCGACGGAGAAGGCGTCGAGCGGCCACCACGACGACATCCGTGCGGTGAATAGCGCGAACGCCTCGGACTGTGGGAGCGGGACGCGCACGGTCTTCACGATCGCGTCGAGGCTCGTGTGCTTCATGACGGTCTCCTTGACTCCTGCTCCGCCTGCCCGGCGAAGCGGTTGAGGGCGGTCGTCCAGAATCCGTCGAGCCATGAACGGAGCGCGTCGACGCCGGGGTCGTCGAGGCGGTACACGTTGCGTGTGCCGACCGACTCGCATACGACGAGCCCGCTCTCGGCGAGGACCCGCAGATGCTGCGAGACCGCAGGCCTGCTCACGGGCAGGCGTTCGGCGAGTTCACCGACCGCGTGGGGCCGATCGCCGAGCAGCTCGATGATGCGACGTCTGGTCGGGTCGCCGAGCGCGTTCAGGACTTGGTAAGCCTCCACGAACCGTAAGTTATCACTTACGGACTGGATCGGCAACGGTTCGGGACGAGCTCCCGGAGGTGCCCGGACCGCCTGGGAGGTGCGTGCCGGTACGATAGACCCCTGTGGCTCTCACTATCGGCATCGTCGGCCTGCCCAACGTCGGCAAGTCCACCCTCTTCAACGCCCTCACCAAGAACCAGGTGCTCGCGGCGAACTACCCGTTCGCGACGATCGAGCCCAACGTGGGCGTGGTGAACCTGCCCGATCCGCGGCTCGAGACGCTCGCCGGCATCTTCGGCTCGGAGCGCATCCTGCCCGCCGCGGTGTCGTTCGTCGACATCGCCGGCATCGTGCGCGGTGCGTCGGAGGGTGAGGGGCTCGGCAACAAGTTCCTCGCCAACATCCGCGAGGCCGACGCGATCGCACAGGTCGTGCGCGGCTTCGAAGACGCCGATGTCGTGCACGTCGAGGGCACGGTCGACCCGAAGTCCGACATGGAGACCATCAACACCGAGCTGATCCTCGCCGACCTCGAGACGCTCGAGCGCGCCATCCCGCGGTTCGAGAAGGAGATCAAGGGCAAGAAGCTCGACCCCTCGGTGCTCGAGGCCGCGAAGGCCGCGCAAGACGTGCTGCAGCGGGGCACGCCGCTCTCCGCGGCATCCGTCGACCTGACCCCCGTCAAGGAGCTCGGCCTGCTCACGGCCAAGCCCTTCATCTACGTCTTCAACGTCGACGAGACCGTGTTGACCGACGATGCGAAGAAGACCGAGCTCGCGGCGCTCGTCGCCCCTGCCGAGGCCGTGTTCCTCGACGCGAAGATCGAGTCCGAGCTCATCGACCTCGACCCCGCGGATGCCGCGGAGCTGCTGGCCTCGACCGGCCAGGAGGAGTCCGGCCTCGACCAGCTCGCCCGCATCGGCTTCGACACGCTCGGGTTGCAGACCTACCTCACGGCCGGCCCCAAGGAGTCGCGCGCGTGGACGATCCACAAGGGCGACAAGGCGCCACAGGCTGCCGGCGTGATCCACACCGATTTCGAGCGCGGCTTCATCAAGGCGGAGGTCATCTCGTTCGAGGACCTCGTCGAGACCGGTTCGGTCGCCGAGGCCCGCGCGAAGGGCAAGGCCCGCATGGAGGGCAAGGACTACGTCATGCAGGACGGCGACGTGGTGGAGTTCCGCTTCAACGTGTAATGGCGCTCAGCCGAGCTCCTCGGCGAGCCCGACGAGAATGCCTTCGGGGCCGCGCACGTAGCAGAGTCGGTACACGTCTTCGTAGCGGACCACCTCGGTGCTGACGAGTTCGGCGCCGTGCCTGCGGAGACGGTCGAGGGTCGCATCGAGATCGTCCACTGCGAACATGACGCGCAAGTAGCCCAGCGCGTTCACAGGCGCGTTGCGATGATCGGCGACGACGGCCGGCTCGATGAAGCGCGAGAGCTCGATTCGGCTGTGGCCGTCGGGGGTGCGCATCATCGCGATCTCGACGCGCTGATGGCCGAGGCCCGTGACGCGTCCGGCCCATTCGCCCTCGACGACGGTCTGCCCCTCGAGCTCGAGTCCGAGTTCGCGGAAGAACTCGATCGCCGCAGCGAGATCTTCGACGACGATGCCGACGTTGTCCATCTTCACGGTCATGGAGTCACCCTACAGAGGTGAAACTCCGTCGGTCAGCGGCCCTGGCGCTTCTTGTAGGGCTTCGGCTTCCCCTTGACGATGGGGGCGCGGCCCTTGCCCTTCGAGGCCTTCGCCTTGCCGCCGGCCTTCACGACGGGCTTCTCGACGGGAGCGGGCGCCGCGGCGATCTCCGCCTTCGCCTCGTCGAGGAGGAGGACGCCGACCTTGGTCAGCTGTGTCTCGCCCTGCCGGGTGAAGAGCGGGTGCCCGACCTCGGCCTCGAGTTTCTCGATCGAAGTGTAGAGCGAAGCGAGCGGAATGCCGAGGGCGTCCGCTGCGCGCGGGAAGTGCAGCTCCTCGGCGACTGCGACGAAGCGTCGAAGCAGGGTGATGTTCACGGGGAGCCTTTCGTCGGTCCGCGCGAATCGCGGCCCTTCCTCAGGGTACGTGAGTCGGTGCTCGACGCGAGCCCGACGGCTATCGCGCTGCGAAACCCGTGCCCGTGAGAATGCTGATGAACATGGTGAGCCACACGACGAGGAACAGCACCGAGAACGCGGTGGCGACGTAGCCGACGATCAGGCCCGTGAGCGCGAGGCCGCGGCCTTCCTCGTTCGTGCGCTTGATCTGCGAGAGCGAGACGTAGCCGAGAATGATGCCTGCGATCGGAACCATGAACCCCGCGATCAGCGCCACGATCGACAGCGTGTTGGTTCGAGGCGGCATCGGCGCGACGACCGCCTCGGGAGCTCGAAGGGTTGCTGCGTCGGTCATCCTCGTGATGCTAGTCGCTCCGCGGTCGAAGCGAAGCGCACGCGTGCACGTCGACACGCCTCGACTCCGATTGGACTGGACTGCGTCGCCACCGGGATACTCGTTGCGAGCTCGCGCAGCGCCGAGTTCGCCGCCGACAGAAACGAGTCGCCCCTGATGATCACCGTGCACCTGCGCTATGAGATCGATGCCGACAAGCTCGCCGAGTTCCGTGAGTACGGGGAGCGCTGGATCCGCCTCGTCAACAAGCTCGGCGGCATGCACCACGGGTACTTCCTGCCGAGCGAGGGCGACAGCGACGAAGCGTTCGCGCTGTTCACGTTCCCGTCGCTCGCCGATTACGAGCAGTACCGCCTGGCCGCGGCCGACGACGCCGAATGCATCGAGGCGTACGAGTACGCGGTCGAGACGAAGTGCATCCGGCGCTACGAGCGACGGTTCCTCTCGCCCGTCTTCGACTGACTCGCGACCGACCCTCCAGATCTCCGACATCGCAGTCGTGCCGTCCAGACGGGAGATGGCTACTCTTCGGCGTCGAGGCAGCGGACATCGCTGATCCAGGCCGACTCGGCGGCGTTGTTCCAGAAGACCACTATCGACGGTTCCCCAGCGCGCGCGTCGTTGAACTCGCGTTCCTCGTAGGTCGATACGGGATCGGCGGGAGTGCCGGTGAATCCGAGTTCGACGAGCATTGCATCGCAGTCGTCTTCCGGGATCACGGCGACGTCCCAGCAGCCGTTGATGGCATCCGTCGGGCACTGATCGAGGTGTCGTCCGTCGCTGTACCATTCGATCGAAGCGGGAAACGTGAACATCAGCTCGTTGGAGGGAATGAACTCCGCCGGCTCCCACTCGCCCTCGGGCTGCTGCTTGGCGAGCTCGGTGAACCGCTCGGTGAGCGCCGTGACGCCGAATACGAGCCCGACGATGAGCCCGATGACGACGACGGATGCACCTGCGACGATCCCAGCGATCCAGCCCTTCGAGAGGCCGCGCCGTGGGGCAGGGCTCCCCGGATCCGCGGGTTCGGAGACGGAGCTCTCAGCCAGGAGGGTCGCGCGCGCCTGCTGCAGTGTCGTCGCCCACAGCTCGGCGGCGTGCCGACTCTCGGCGTCGGGATAGCGTGACGGATGCCGCGCCCAGGCGGCGGTGCGGTACGCCGCATCGATGCTCTCGGGAGTCAGCGTGATCGCCGGGTCGAGGTTCAATGCGGCACGGGCGGCGATGGATTCCACGACGAGATCATATGGGTCCGCGGGGGCCCGAAGCACCATGAATTCTCGCGGAATCAGGCGACGTGCTGCGCAGCCCCGCTGCGCCCGCCGCTGAGTACCCGACTGATCGCCTCGGGGGCGGCCGTGAATCGACCCTCTGCGCCGTCGTCGGCGACGTAGTGCACGCGGATGCCACGGCCGACGCGCGTGAGCTTCGTGACCTCGTAGTTGCGGCCCGAGACGTTGACGAGCGTGTCGCCCACGGCGAGGTGCCGGGTCTCTCGCAGCTCGATCGTCGCCATAGTGAGAGTGTCTCAGTACCCACTGACACCCGCGCGCGACGCGTAGGTGCCGTCGGTCGCGTTGTCAACCCGTTGTCGACAATGTGGCGCTCTGCCTAACGTGGAGGAGCCGACGCACTGAACAGGTGCGCCGGCGATATCGATTCCCGAGGAGGACGCCATGAGCGCCAAGGACGACATCGGCAACACCGCCGAACGACTGACCGGAAAGGTCAAGGAGGGCGTCGGCAAGATGACCGACAACGAGCGCCTCGAGGCCGAGGGCAAGGCCGACCAGGTCAAGGCCGACGCCAAGAAGGCGGCCGACAAGGTCAAGGACGCGTTCGAGGACGGCACGAAGTAGCCCCGCAGGGCCACCCGACCAACGACTGAACCGGAGGACACGACATGAGCATCGGCCTCGGCATTCTGCTCGTGGCGATCGGCGCTGTTCTGACCTTCGCGCTGAACGTCACCGTCGACTGGATCGACCTCGATCTCGTCGGCTACATCCTGATGATCGCGGGAGCGGTCGTCATCATCTTCGGTCTCGTGTTCATGATGCGACGTCGTCGGAGCATCTCCACGACGAGCACGACCACCGATCCGGTGGCGGGCCAGCGCGTCACACGGACCGAGGACCAGGCCGCACCTCCCGAGGTGTGAGGCCTGCAGGGGAGCGGATGCCGCGCCGGGGGGCGCGGCATCCGCGTGCCCTGCATCAGCTCGACCTGAACGCCTCAGCGGCACGGCGCAGCCAGAGCGGCGGATCCTCGGCGTGGTACACGCGCTCGTCGGGTTCGATCCGGTCGAGGAACCCCTGGTAGACGATCGCCTGTCGCAGAGCCGCCACCGGCGCGATCAGGGTCGCCGCGCGAGCCGCGTCCGAGCCGGGGACGGCTGTGCTCCATGCCTCCACCCAGTGCCGTCGCACCGCCTCGGCATCGGCGGGCGGCATCCGCTCGGTGAAGGCGGCCACGTCGAGCAGCGGATGCCCCACGCCCGAGTCGCCCCAGTCGAGCAGGGTCAGCTCGAGGCCGAGGCCGCGCACGTTGCCTCCGTGGAAGTCGCCGTGCACGAGCGTGTCGGGCAGGCCGCATTCCTCCAGGCGAGCGGCGCGCGCGTCGAGTGCGTCGACCAGTTCGGCGACCGCCGCGCGATCGGTGGAATCGAGTGCCGAGCCCCAGGCGTCGAGCAGACGACCGGCAGGTGTCACGAGCGCCGGCAGGCGCCAGTCGGGCAGCCCGATGGCGAACAGCTCATCGAGACGGCCGACCGTGTCGAGTTGCATGGCGACGAGCAGGTCGACCATCGCGCAGGACTGCGCGAGGGTGGGTTCGTAGAGGTCGTCACCGGGGATCTCCTCGAGCAGCAGCATGCCATCCGCATGGGCGAGCACTCGGGGAACGGGGTGCCGTGACATCCGCTCGATCACGGCGGCCTCGTGCGCGAAGAACGGAGGGACGACCTTCAGCCAGTGCGTGCCGTGCGTCGTCGGCAGGCTCCAGAGACTCGAGAGGTTCCAGGAGCGCACCTGGCGGGGCGGCGCGGTCTGCGCGATGCCGGCCGCCTCGAGTTCGCGGCGAGCCCAGTCGAGTTGCCGTGCCGGACCACCCGGCCGAGCCCAGGGCATGCGGTGCGATTCGTTCGCGACCGCGGCGGTGCCGGCGGATGAGAGCGAAATGGCGGGCGGGGCAGCGATCTCGGCGAGGTATCGCACGAGGTCGGCCCCATCGCCCGCTCGATGCTCGATGTCGAGGAGCCGGAGCATCGTCACCTCGATGCCGAGGTCGGTGCGAGCCGCGTCGACGAGCGGGCCGGCCTCCTGCGGGTACGGCGACGGCACCTCGAAGACGGTGGTCTCGCCGAGCAGCTCGCCGGTCGGCAGGCACAGCACGAGGGCGGCATCCCGGCGGTCGCGACTCGTCATGCTCCGCACGATAGTGCACAGGGCTCGCGTCGGACCGATGCCCGACGCCTGGAGGGTATCCCCGCCACCGGCCGGTGTGCGATGCTGGCGGCATGCCCGAGTCGCCCGAGGTGGAGGCGCTCGTCGAGGATCTGGGCACGCGATTGGCGGGCCGCGAGATCACCGACGTCGACGTCGTGGAGTTCCGTGCGGCCAAGACCCGCAGCCGGCCGCCGTCGTCGCTGCGCGGCGAACGCGTGCGCGGTGCCGCCCGTCACGGCAAGCACGTCGATCTCGAGGTCGGCGACGCGGAGCATCTCGTGGTCTCGCTCGGCCGGCACGGCTGGGCGCGGTATGCGAACGGCGAGGCCGACGCATCCGTCGTCGATGCGCCGCCGACCCTCGTCGTGCTCACCTTCGACGACGGCACCGTCGTCGAGTTGACGGATGCCGGCGACTGGGTGTCGCTCGGATGCTGGGTGGTCGATGATCCGAGCGAGGTGCCGGCGATCGCGAAGCTCGGGCCCGACCCCGCCGACCCCGGGTTCTCGCGGCAGGACTTCGACCGCGTCGTCATCGGGCGCCGCAAGCAGGTGAAGGCCGTGCTGCAGGAGCAGGAATCGCTCGCGGGCATCGGCAACGCATACTCCGACGAGATCCTGCACCTCGCGAAGATCTCGCCGGTCACCCACGCCGCGGGGTTGACCGAGGCGGAGCTCGATCGACTCTTCGACGCCACGATCGGCACCATCAGGGGCGAGATCGAGCTCCAGCGGGGAGTACCGATCGACCAGCTCAAGGCCGCGAAGGTCGCGTCGATGCGCGTGCACGGCCGGGCCGGCGAGACGTGCCCGGTGTGCGGTGACACCGTGCTCGACTTCTCGTTCGCCAGCACGACGGCGCAGTACTGCCCGACATGCCAGACGGGCGGCGAGCGCTTGCCGCTGCGCACTGCGGACTAGCGCGATCGGGCGTCGGCAAGACTCGCGGCCGACGCGACACATACCAGGTGTGAGGATCGCCAGCACGGATGCCGTCCGCCTCCGGCCGTTGGTCGGAATCGCCGCACTCGGCCTGTGCATCGCCGTTGGCGGAGTCGGGTGCGCGGCCGGGGTTCCGCCGTTTGCATGCACCGCGATCGGGTATCCCAGCACCGTCGAGGTCGTCGTCGAGGGAGCGGCGTCGGCCGATGTCGACCGCGTCGCCGTGGTGACACCGGACGGGACCGACGAGTCGATCTCCTCGGTCACCGAGCTCGACGGCTCGCGTTGGCAGGTCGACTTCCCCACCGGTGCACCGTCGGAGGTGACGGTCGAGGCGTTCACGGCCGACGGCGCCCGGCTCGGGAGCACGACGACCGCGCTCGACTGGCGACGCGTCGGCGGCACGGAGGAGTGCGGCGGCCCTCGGGAAGCCGGGCCCGTCGTGATCGAGGCCGCCCGCGAGGACGGCTGAGCCGGGGCGCGCCTCAGACATGCTCGATGCGCGATCGCGTGTCGTGCAAGACTCGCGGCTGACGCGACATATACGTGGTGTGAGGATCGCCAGCACCGCAGCACGCGCCGATGCAGCCGAGGAGGTGGCGATGCCCGAGCCCGCAGATCCGACCGCGACGAGCGCGGAGACGGCATGGTTCACCGAGATCGTCCGCGAGCATTCGACCGCCCTCGTCCGCTACTTCGCCCGTCGAGGTCCGCGCCAGGACGCGGAGGACCTCGCAGCCGACGTCTTCGCGACCGCGTGGCGTCGCCGCGCCGACATGCCTCGCGAGGCGGTGCTGCCGTGGCTCTACCGCACCGCGGGCTTCACCCTCGCGAACGGACGCCGCAAGCACGTCGACCTGCCCGTCGACGAGGTGCCCGAGACCGGAAGTGTGCGCGTCGAGCACGACCCCGAGCTCAGCGCGCTCTTCGACGCCGAACTGCGCGGTGCGCTCGAGAGCGTCGGCGAGCGCGACCGTCGCATCCTCCTCCTGCACGCGTGGGAGGGGCTCGACGGCCAGGAGCTCGCGGAGGTGCTCGGCATCTCCCGCTCCGGAGCGGATGCCGCGCTCTCACGTGCCCGCAAGCGCCTGCGTGAGGCGTGGGGTGAGCGGTTGACGTTCTAGCTCCGAACCGGCCGCTGCTGCAAGGTTCTGTCGCGTCCCGACATATCCCCAAGTGAACCGCACGCACGAAGGGTGTTCGACATGAACGACGACAACGATCTCGACCCGGTCGCACGACTGCGCGCCGCCGACCCCGCGGCCGGCGTCGAACCTCGCCAGGGATTCGCCGACGACGTCATCGCGCAGACCACGGCCGAGGCGACAGCAGGTTCGGCGACGGCGGCCGCATCGGCCGAAGTCGCCGATCTCGACAGCGAGCGTGCCCGCCGTCGCCCGCGTTGGCTCGTCGTCGCTGCGGTCGCGGCATCGGTCGCGATCGTCGGCGGTGCCGGGTTCGGCCTCGGTACGGCCACGGCCGGATCGTCCGAACTCGCCGCCGCTCCGATCTCGTTGGGTGCCCCGCAGGACGGCGCGACGCAGGACGAGTCCGCGGCGTTCGGCACCGGCAACCGCAAGATGGCCGGGTCGGGCGTCAACGACATGATGATGCCCTACGGATACGGTCGCAATAGCTTCAGCGCCTCCGGGCTCGCCACCACCGGCGGCGGCGTCGCCGCTGCGTTCGCATACGATGCGCGTGCCGCATCGAACCCCGAGACCGTCGCCGCGCTCGCCGCGGCACTCGGCGTCGAGGGCGCCCCCGAGCTGAAGGACGGCAGCTGGACGGTCGGCCCGCAGGACGGCTCCGGCCCGGCGCTCTACGTCAGCCTCGACGGCACGCTCGGCTTCTCGTACTCCGACCCGGGGATCAACCCGTGGAACTGCGGGCCCGCGGTCATCGAGCCGGCGATTCCCGATGGCGAAGTCATTCCCGAGATGCCGGTGTGCGAGCCGCCCGTCGCCGACCTGCCGAGCGAGGCCGCTGCGATCGATGCGCTCCGGTCGCTCATCACGGCCGCCGGGCGGGACGCCGACGCGTTCGAATACACCTCGGAGACCTGGGAGGGCGCGGTGACGCGGATGGCGCAGGCCTGGCCGGTCGTCGACGGTCAGCGCATCGACCGGGCATGGTCGCTCGAACTCTCGAAGGCGGGCGTCGTCAACGCGTCCGGCGCCCTCGCAGATCTCGTCACGATCGGCGACTACGACGTCGTCAGCGAGCAGGAGGGCTTCGAACGGCTGTCCGACCCGAGGTTCGGTGCGCAGATGACCGCGATACCCTTCGCCGCGGCCGACGCTCCGACCGATCTCATGACCGAGGAATGGGTGCCGCCGACCGAGCCGCCCGCGACGCCGACAGCCGGAAGCTCCGTCTCGTGGCCCGTGAACGACGTGAAGATCGTCAGCGCACGCCTCGGGCTCTCGAGCCAGTGGCAGCCCGACGGCAGCGTGCTCGTCGTTCCGGCATACGAGTTCACCGACGCCGATGGGGTCACCTGGTCGGTCATCGCCGTCACCGAATCGAAGCTCGACTTCTCGACCGACTGAGGTGCCGCTGAGGTGCCGCTGAGGGTGCGACCGTCGGCGGCAGGGTGCAGGATGTTCGTGTGCCGGAGCTTCCCGAAGTGCAGGCGCTCGCCGCGTTCCTCGGCGAGCGGGCCACCGGGCACGCATTCGCCTCCCTGCGCGTCGCGGCGATCTCGGCGCTCAAGACCTTCGATCCGCCGCTCTCCGCACTCGAGGGGCGGCGCATCGAGCGGGCGAACCGCCACGGCAAGTTCGTCGACCTCGATACCGGAGAACTGCACCTCGTATTCCACCTCGCGCGCGCTGGTTGGCTGCGCTGGTACGACGAGGTGCCGTCGACCCCGGTCAAACCAGGTCGGTCGCCGCTCGCACTGCGCGTGCGGCTCGACGACGGTTCGGGCTTCGACCTGACCGAGGCCGGCACGAAGAAGTCGCTCGCCGTGTACGTCGTGCGCGATCCGGCCGAGGTGCCCGGCATCGCTCGCCTCGGGCCAGACCCGACCGCGCCCGACTTCGCACTCGCGGACTTCGCCGCAGTGCTCGACGGGCGCCGCACCCAGGTCAAGGGAGTGCTGCGCGACCAGTCGGTGTTCGCCGGCATCGGCAACGCCTACTCCGACGAGATCCTGCACGCCGCGAAGATGTCGCCGTACGCGCTCGCCGCCAAGCTCACGCCCGAGCAGGTCGAGACGCTCTACACCGCGATGCGCGAGACCCTCGCCGAGGCGGTTGCCGTGGCATCCGGTCGCCCGCCCGCCGAGCTCAAAGACGCGAAGCGTCGCGGCATGCGCGTGCACGGCCGTAGCGGCGAGACCTGCGAGGTGTGCGGTGACACGATCCGCCAGGTCATCTTCGCCGATTCGACGTTCCAGTACTGCCCGGGCTGCCAGACCGGGGGCAAACCGCTCGCCGACCGCGTGCTCTCCAGGCTCGTGAAGTAGTTCCTCCGACTCGTGCTCCGGCGCGCTCGCCTGCTAAGCAGGAACCATGACGACCCCAGACCTGCAGTGGCCGCGCCCAGCCGGGCCGTTGGTCCTCCGCCAGCCCACGGACGCCGATCTCGACCGGATCCTCGAGTGGCGCAACGCCCCCGAGGTCACTCGCTGGCTGATCCGCACCGAGGTGGAGCCCGGGGCGTTCCGCACGACCTGGCTCGACGGCGTCGACGACCCGAACGACCACTCCGCCGTCGCGGTGCTCGGCGACGAGGTGGTCGGCACGGGCGCCCTCTGGATCACCGACGCGATGGGGCAGTCGCACGTCGACGACGGCCCGTGGCGCCGAGCGGAGGCGGGCATCGGGTACCTGCTCGATCCCGCCCACGCGGGCAACGGCT
Source organism: Agromyces sp. NPDC056389 (assembly GCF_042262385.1). NCBI lineage: Bacteria > Bacillati > Actinomycetota > Actinomycetes > Micrococcales > Microbacteriaceae > Agromyces > Agromyces sp. NPDC056389. The sequence goes on along the minus strand of NZ_JBHJPN010000002.1, from coordinate 527,068 downwards.
ACGCCACCGAGATCGCCCGCGCGCTGCTCGATCTCGCATTCGGGGAGCTCGGCGTGCACCGGGTCACCGCCGGATGCTTCGCCGACAACACGGCATCGTGGCGGATCATGGAGAAACTCGGCATGCGGCGCGAGCAGCACGGCGTGCGCGACTCCTGGCACGCGGAGCTCGGCTGGATCGACGGGTACACCTATGCGATGCTCGCCGACGAGTGGCGCGCACCGCGAACGCCCTGATCTCCTCGAGCGACGGAACAGGACTGCACAGCGCGGCACGGGCTGAGTTCCGCGAGCATTCCTCGGAGCTTTGCGACATGCAACCCCATGGCCCCAGTATGGGGGCCATGATCCTCGCCGATGAGTTGCTCCGCGCCTATGACGACCAACTCCGCACCGACGCTGAGACGCCGAGTGCGATCTCGGTCGAGCGCCTCGGTCCGCTGCGACTCGTGACCTTCGCGGGAGGCCGCGGATTCGTGACCTATCGCGACCTCGACGGCGCGACCGCGACCGAGATCGCGGGCCTCGTCGTCGGGGCGCTCGCGCACTACCTCGCAGATCCCGAGATCACGCGAGTGGAGTGGAAGACCCGTGGCCACGATGCCGCGCCCGGCCTGCACGGCAGCCTTCTGGCCAACGGATTCGAAGCCGATGAGGCCGAATCGATCATGATCGGCGAGGCGAGTGCGCTCGCCGGCGACCTGCAGCTGCCCGATGGGGTCACGGTGCGACGGGTGACCGAGGAGTCCGACGTCCGCGCCATGTGCCGCATGCAGGGCGAGGTGTTCGGAGACCCGCTCTCCGAGGAGACGGCCGATGCGGTGCTCGCCCGCCTCTCCCGCGGCGACGGCATGGAGCTCTGGGTCGCCGAGGCCGACGGCGCCATCATCAGCGCCGGCCGGCTCGAACCGGTGCCGGGCACCGAGTTCGCCGGCATCTGGGGCGGCGCGACCCGCGAGGAATGGCGCGGTCGCGGCATCTACCGTGCACTGACCGCCGCACGCGCGAAGTCGGCGATCGCGATGGGCAAGCGGCTCGTCAACTCCGACTCCACCGAGTTCTCTCGGCCGATCCTCGAGCGGTCGGGACTCGTCAAGGTCTCGACGACGACGCCCTACCGCTGGCGGCGCTGAACTCACAGCCCTCGCTGACTAGGGTTGACCGGTGACTGCAACACTCGTGGCCCAGGGCCTCGCCGGTGGCTACGCCCACCGCACTCTCTTCGACGGCCTCGACCTCACGGTCGCCCCCGGCGACGTCGTCGGCATCGTCGGCGTCAACGGGGCGGGCAAGTCGACGCTCCTCCGCATCCTCGCGGGCGAGCTCGAACCGCAGGCCGGCACGGTGCACCTCTCACCGGCCGACGCGTTCGTCGGGTGGCTGCCGCAGGAGCACGAGCGCGTCGCGGGCGAGACGATCGCGGCCTACGTCGCGAGACGCACGGGTGCGGCCGAGGCATCCGCTCGCCTCGAGGCCGCCGCGCTGGCACTGGGGTCGACGGATGCCCCGGCGCCCGGCGCACCCGACCCCGCCGACGAGTACTCCGTCGCCCTCGAGCGCTGGCTCGCCTCGGGCGCCGCCGACCTCGACGAGCGGCTGCCGGCCGTGCTCGCCGAGCTCGGACTCAGCCTCGGCGGCGCCGACGCCCACCTGACGGCCGACTCGATGATGACCTCGTTGTCGGGCGGCCAGGCCGCCCGCGTCGGCCTCGCAGCCCTGCTCTGCTCCCGCTTCGATCTGGTGCTGCTCGACGAGCCAACGAACGACCTCGACCTCGACGGGCTCGAGCGGCTCGAGTCGTTCGTCCGCGGCATCCGCGGCGGCGTCGTGCTCGTGAGCCACGACCGGGAGTTCCTCGCCCGCTCGGTCACCCGGGTGCTGGAGCTCGACCTCGCCCAGCACTCGAACCGCATCTACGGCGGCGGTTACGACGCCTACCTCGAGGAGCGCGCGACCGCCCGTCGACAGCAGCGCGACGACTACGAGGAGTTCGCGGCGAAGAAGGCCGACCTCGTCTCTCGGGCGCGCACCCAGCGGGAGTGGTCGAGCCAGGGTGTGCGCAACGCGATGAAGAAGTCGCCCGACAACGACAAGATCCGGCGTAAGGCCGCGACCGAGTCGAGCGAGAAGCAGGCGCAGAAGGTGCGGCAGATGGAGAGCCGCATCGCGCGCCTCGACGAGGTCGAGGAGCCGCGGAAGGAATGGCAGCTCGAGTTCATGATCGGCCGGGCGCCCCGCTCGAGTTCGGTCGTCTCGACGCTGAACGAGGCCGTGGTGCAGCAGGGCGACTTCACGCTCGGCCCGGTCTCGCTGCAGGTCGACGCGGGGGAGCGCATCGGCATCACCGGTCCGAACGGCGCGGGCAAGTCGACGCTGCTCTCGCTGCTGCTCGGGCGGCGGGCGGCCGATTCCGGTACGGCGAGCCTCGGGGCATCCGTCGCCATCGGCGAGATCGACCAGGCGCGTTCCCAGCTGACCGGGGAGGAGCCGCTCGCCGACGCGTTCGAGGCGCTCGTGCCCGAGTACTCGGCGGGGGAGGTGCGCACCCTGCTCGCGAAGTTCGGGCTCAAGGCCGACCACGTGCTGCGGCCGGTCGACGCGCTCTCGCCGGGCGAACGCACCCGCGCCGGGCTCGCGCTGCTGCAGGCGCGCGGCGTCAACGTGCTCGTGCTCGACGAACCGACGAACCACCTCGACCTCGCCGCGATCGAGCAGCTCGAAGAGGCCCTCGATTCGTACGAGGGCACGCTGCTGCTCGTCACGCACGACCGCCGCATGCTCGAGCACGTGCGCCTCGATCGCCGCTGGCATGTGGAGTCCGGCGGGGTCACCGACGGTTGAGTGTCGGCTGCCGCTGCGAGACTCGACAGCGATGATGGAAACGAACCAGACGTCGTCTGCTGCTCAGATGCCCACGGTGCAGACCCTGCGAACCGAGCGATTGGCGCTGCGCCCCCTCGCCCTCGACGACGTCGACGCGTACTACGCCGTCTACGGCGACCCGCGCACGTGGGAGCACCTGCCGAGCGGCCGTCACACGAGCCGTGACGAGTCGGAGCGCGCCATCACGGCCTCGATCGACAGTCGCCGACGATACGGATTCGCGCACTGCGCGGTGCTCCTCCGCGAGCCGCTCGGCGAGCTGCGCGCCGGCGTCTTCCTCGGCTCCGCCGGAGCCAAGATGCTCGACTTCGACGCGTGGAACCTCGGCTATCGCTTCGCACCTGAGGCGTGGGGCCACGGATTCGCGACGGAGGCCGCTGCGGTCGCGCTCGCCACTGCGCAGTCGACGCGCCCCGGCACCCCGGTCACGGCCAGGGTGCTCGGCAACAACGCAGGCTCGATCCGCGTGCTCGAACGCATCGGCCTCGAACGGCAATGGCGCGGGCGATCGGCGCACCGAGACGGCACCGCAGACGCCCGCCCATCGACGCCCGGAGGCACGACGCACCTCGAACGCGTGATCTACGCCGACCGAGTGCTCGACGACGAGACCCTCGACGCCGTCATCGCGCTGGGCTGAATCCCGCGGCTCGCGCGTCAGATGGCGGGCGGGGCTCCGTGCCGGCCGGTGCCTTCGGGTCCGGTGGCTTCGCTCGCGGTGCCGTCATTCGCGGCGCCGGCAGTCCTGGCGTCCGTGTCGACCGATGTGTCGACGTCGGGATCCAGGGTGTCCGCCTTGCGGAGACGATCGTCCGCCTCGGAGTGGAGGTCGGCCGCGTCGGCTCGGTGATCGGTGCTCTCACGGGCCAGACGATCGGAGTCGAGGCGAGCCTGGGCAGCCGCGGCCTCGGCCTGCTTGGCATCGGCAGCTGCCATCGCGGCATCCGCTTCACGCTGGCGTGCTGCTGCCTCCGTCTCCGCCGCGCCCTGCCTGAGGTCCGCGGCCCGGCGCCGATCGGCCTCGATGCGCGCCTCTCGGCGCCCCTTGCCCGTCGCCATGACGATGACGACGACGATCGCGATGACGACGACGATGCCGACGATGATCCAGATGATGGTGCTCGTGTCCATGGTGATCCGCCTCCTCTGGTCGGGTCGCTCACAGCCAATCGCGCTCGGGGCCCATCGGCAACGCCTTGCGGAATCGGGCGCAGTGCGGGATCATCACGCCCGCGACGGCGTCCCGTGAAGGTCGACAGCCGGATCCCCGATCGCTCCGGGTGCTAGCAGACCGTCGACGATCCGTTCGAGCGCTGCGAGCCCGTCGGGCGAGAGCACCGACTCGAGATGGCCCTGCACCGATGCCACGCGCGTTCCGCGGAGCGCGTGCACCACGCCCGTCGCGGCATCGGCCGCGACCTCGAGACCGAGGCGAGGAGTGGTCGAGCCGTTCGACGCCGTCGCCGTGAAGGTGTTGTAGTACCCGATGGTCGCGGGCTCGCCGAACAGGTCGACATCGAGCTGAACCCCCTGGCGCGGTGCGGGCAACGGCCCGATCGGCAGCCCGGCGAGGGTCGCGAGTACCTGGTGGCTGAGGCACACGGCGAGCATCGGCGCGTCGCTCGCGAGCCGCTCGACCATCAGCTCGCGCAGGCGGGCGACCCGGGGATCGGTCTCGTTGCGGGGGTCGCCCGGTCCCGGGCCGAAGACCACCAGATCGTCGGATGCCGCCGGCACGGCCTCGTTCCACGGCGCGACCCGCGCCGCGACGCCGAGGTGCCGCAACTGGTGGGCGAGCATCGTCGTGAAGTCGTCGCCCGCGTCGATGACGAGTGCGGTCGCCCCGCGCGAGGGGTGGGCGGCCTGCGGCGAGCTCCAGAAGGTCGCGAGGTAGTCGTTGCGTGAATCGAGGAGCGTGGCGATGCGGTCATCCTCCCGGCGCGCGTCGCCGACGGCCGCGGCCAAGGTGGCGGCGGCCGGCAGGGCGGGCGCACCCATCGCGCGCGGTATCGCCCCGAGCGCCGTCAGCACCCCTGCGGCTTTCGCGTGCGTCTCCGCCACCTCGCCGAGCGGGTCGGAGTGCCGCACGAGCGTGGCCCCCACCGGCACGCGCAGCCCGCCGTCGCCGTCGACGTAGGCCGTGCGGATGAGGATCGGCGCGTCGAGGTCGTAGCCGCCGGCGCGCGGCGTGAAACGCGCCAGCACTCCCGCGTAGTAGCCCCGCGCCGTCGACTCGTGGCGCGCGATCACCGTGCAGGCGTTGCCCATCGGCGACCCCGTCACGGTCGGTGCGAACATCGTGAGCCGGAGCACTTCGCGGGGGTCGAGGTCGCTGCGTCCCTCGAGAAGGTATTCGGTGTGGGTGAGCCGCGACATCCGCTTCAGGAAGGGACCCCGGATGCGCCCGCCGTCGGGGCAGACCGCGCTCATCATCTTGAGTTCCTCGTCGACGACCATCACGAGCTCCTCGCGCTCCTTCACGTCATCGAGGAACGCGACGAGGTCGTCGTCGGCGGGCGGCCCCGCGAGGTGACGGAACGTGCCGCTGATCGGGTTCATCGAGACGATCCCGTCGATCGACGACACGTGCCGCTCGGGCGTCGCGCCGACGGCCGAGAGACCCGGCGTGTGGATCGCGAACGTCCAGTAGGCGCCGGCCTCGTGCTCGAGCAGCGCGCGCATCCATCCGAGCACGGCCCGTGCAGCGGATGCCTCGATCCGCCCCGTGAACTCGCGGCGGATGACGAAGTTCGCCCCTTCGCCGCGCCCGATCTCCTCGTCGATCACTCGGCGCACCCGATCGGCGTACTCGGCATCGCTCACGTCGACCCCGAGGTCGTCGACGGCGATCGGATGCTCCGGCAGCAGGCCGATCGCCACGTCGAGGTCGATCGTCTCCCGCTCGCGCACGACGAGGCAGCGCAGCGGCGCCCCGTCGTCGTGGGCGATGAAGCCGCGTTCGCGCACCTGGCGGAACGGCACGAGGGCGAGCACCTCTGCGCCGTCGAGCGGAATGTCGGCGAGGCGCTCGACGTCGACGATGTCGCCGACGAGCACGTCGAGCGTCGGTTCGTGCTCCCGGCGCACGACGGCGAATGGCACGGGGTCGGTGGCGTCGAGCAGGGCGGCGAGCAATCGCGTCATGGGGGTCTCCGGTCGGGCCGTCGGGCGCCGACCTCCGCATACGCGAAACGACCGCCCTCGGGCGGTCGTCAGTACGTCGAAACGCGTGGCCGCCTAGGAGGCGGGCCACCAGTTCTGGTTCGACGAGGTCATGTCGAGGACTCTAGCATCAGCACCCCGGCGGCGCCGATACGCTTCGAGTGATGCCGACTGAGACTGAGACTGCGATCGTGACCCGACTGCGCGCCGCCGGATGCGTGTTCGCCGAAGACGAGGCGGCCCTGCTGCTCGAGACGGGTGCCGAAGGCGGCGAGCTCGAAACGCTCGTCGAGCGCCGCGTCGCCGGCGAACCCCTCGAGCAGGTGCTCGGATGGGCCGAGTTCGCGGGCCTCCGACTCCGGGTGCTGCCCGGTGTCTTCGTGCCGCGGCGGCGCACCGAGTTCCTCGCGGCCGAGGCCGCACGCCTTGCGAGGAGCGCGGCTCACGCCCATCGGCCCGTCGTCGTCGACCTCTGCTGCGGTGCGGGCGCCATCGGTGCGGCGATCGCGGATGCCGCGGGGCCGGTGCAGCTCGTCGCGGCCGACCTCGATCCCGTCGCCGTGCAGGCGGCGCGCCTGAACCTCGAACCGCTCGGCGGCCTCGTCTGCGAAGGCGACCTGTACGACGCGCTGCCCGCAGCACTCCGCGGCCGCGTCGACGTGCTCGCCGTCAACGCCCCGTACGTGCCGAGCGATGCGATCGCCATGATGCCGCCCGAGGCGCGCGACCACGAGGCGCGCATGGCACTCGACGGCGGGGGAGACGGGCTCGACGTGCATCGCCGGGTCGCGGCATCCGCTCGCTCGTGGCTCGCCCCCGGCGGTGCGCTGCTGATCGAGACGAGCGAGCGCCAGGCGCCCGTGGCCGTGGCGTTCTTCGAGGAGGGCGGGCTGGACGCCCGGATCCTCCACGATGACGAGGCCGACGCGACCGTCGTCGTCGGCGTGCGCGGCGCCGACCACGAGTAGCCGCGACAGGCCCGGCGGCCGCCGCCCGGGTCAGTCGCCGGCCCGCGCCGCCGCGAGCAGTTCGGCCACCTGCGCATCGGTGGTCTGCGCGAAGTCGAGGTAGTGCATGCCGACGGCCATGAACCCCGGCGGCACCGACAGACACACGATCTCATCGACGGCAGGGTCGGCGGCGAGCGACCCCAGCGAGTCGGACGCGCCGACGGGAACCGCGAGCACCACCCGTGCGGCCCCCCTGGCCTTCGCGACGACTGCGGCGACTCGTGCGGTCGCACCCGTCGCGACGCCGTCGTCGACGATCACCGCGGTTCGGCCGTCGAGCGGCACCGGTGGGGCCCCGCCGCGGAAGCGGGCGACCCGCGCCTCGAGCTCCGCTCGCTCGACGCGTTCGATGTCGCGCAGCTCGCCCGGCGAGACGTAGGCCGAGTCGACGATGTCGTCGTTCAGCACTCGGGCGCCCTGCTCGCCGATCGCGCCCATCGCCACTTCGGGCTGACCCGGCACGCCGAGCTTCCGCACCACGAGCACGTCGAGCGGTGCGCCGAGCGCTCGCGCGACCGGTGCAGCGACCGGAACTCCGCCGCGCGGGAGGCCGAGCACCACGGGCTTCCCGAGGTCGACGCCCTCGAGTGCCGCGGCGAGCCGCCGACCGGCGTCGGCCCGATCAGTGAAGTGCTCCATGTCGTGCGCCCATCGAGCCGAACAGCGATCGATGGCGACCGCCGGCTCTCTTCCATGCTCCCACCGCGGCGGCGCCCGGCCAAGGGGCGGGATCGCGCGATCCCGGATGTCTCGGCCGCGCGTCAGGCGGCCGGTGTCACGAGGCCCGGCCGCACCTCGTCGAACATCTCCTTGCAGGCCTGCGCGACGGCATCGACGCGGTCGCGATCGGGTTCGATCCACCCGGTGCCGGGCTGCATGAGCGTGCGGGTGTTCGCCTCGCCGAGCAGGAACTCCCGGCGGAACTCGGCCTGCACCGCGCTCAGCACGACGCCCGCGGCATCCGCTCGCCCGTCGAGCTCCCTGAAACGACGCCCCGCGGCGATGATCTCGTAGCTGCCCAGGTAGGGCTGGTTCGGTGCGACCTCGGCGGGGTCGGCGACGTCGAATGCGTGACGGGCGGCGTCGGCCAGTCGCCGCAGCAGTTCGGGGCGCATCGTGACGGGAGCGCCATCGATCGGCTCGCCTCGATGATCGCCGCGGTTCGAGAGGGCGACGACGCCGGGAAGGCGATCCTCGGGCGCGCGATCCACCGAGATCGCGCCGTCTCGGGTCGTCGTGTGGTTCATCGTGTCGTGGAAGGCGAGCATCGTGAACGCCGTCGGCGCTCCCGGGGCGGCGAGGGCGAACGCCTGCTCGGTGAAGCGCTCGATGAGCTCGTCCCGAGTGCGCTCGTACACGCCGAGCCCCCGCTCGGCGACGGCTGAGAAGCGCTCGACGAGCTCCTCGAGCTCGCCGTCGGTCTGCGGCACCCGCAGGAGGGGGAAGAAGGAGAAGGTGACCGGTCGGATCGCGTCGACGCCCGAGAGGTCGACACGGTTCCAGGCGCCCGCCGCGCGAACGCGTGCGAAGGCCTCGCGGAGCGTGGCCGCGAGATCGGCCGGCTTCTCCCGGTTGGGGTCGCGGATCATGCGCGGATGCGGATTCTCGACGACCACGATGCGCGGATCGATCTCGGCCCAGCGCCGCACGACCGGGCTCGTCGAGCAATCGGTGAAGTCGAACTGCAGGCGCCGGGTGAACTCGGGGGCGAGGAACGGCACGAGTTCCTCGGGGATGGCGGCACCCGCATGCGGCGCGGTGACGAGCACGTCGGCCCGGGCGATCGCCTCGTCGAGCCCCACTTCGCCCTTGCCTGCGTAGTGCGTGAGGTCTCGCGCCGAGTACGCGGTTCCGGCGGGAATCAGCAGCGGTGAAGCGGCATCCATGCCTCCGACCCTAGTCGGACGGTCGCCGAGCGGAATTCGAGCGAAGTTCGCTTCTGGGAACTCGTCGCTTACACTGAACCAAATCCCTCCCCGATCTGGGGAACCCGAACTGAGGATTCGACGAGGCCCCCACTCGTCGGCTTGGAGTGTCCGTGGGACGTCACAGTGAAGCGGCAACGGCGAAGAAGCCGGGCCGCAGATTCATCCTGTCCATCATCGGTGCAGTCGTCGTCGTCGGTCTCGTGGCGTCCGGCGTCTTCCTCTGGGTCGGCGGCTACCTGAACCCCATCTTCGCGTCGGCAGACTCCGGCTGCGCCGAGACCGAGCAGCTCGCGATCGTGGCCGACCCGTCGATCGCGCCGGCGCTCGCCGAGATCGCCGAGAAGTTCGACGCCGACCCCGATCATTGCGTGGCGACGGAGGTCACTGCGCAGGACTCGGCCGACACCGCCGCAGTCGTCGCCTCGGGCGGGGTGAAGATCGACGCCTGGGTGCCGGACTCGAGCGTCTGGATCGACCGCACGAACGCGACAGCCACCTCGCTCGGCCAGCCGCTGCCCGAACTCGACGTGCGCGCTTCGATCGCATCGTCGCCCGTCGTCTTCGCCGGTGCGGCGACCAAGGCGACCGCGCTCGCGGCCGAGCCCGTGAGCTGGGCTCGCGTGCTCGGCGGCACGTTGCCGGCGATCCTGCCGGACCCCGAGGCATCCGCCGCGAGCCTGGCCGGACTCCTCGCCCTGCGCGGCCACTCCTCGCCCGACGACCCACGCCAGTTCGCGGGCGCCATGATCGAGCTCGGCAAGTCCATCCCCGCATCGACGGGCGCCGCGTTCGGCACAGTGAGCGCGGCGCAGCAGCCGGTCGTCGTCGTCACGAGCGAGGTGCAGATCGCCGCGTACAACCTCGACGATCCGGCGGAGTCGCTCGTCGCCGCGTACCCCGCCGACGGCACCGTCGCGCTCGACTACCCCTTCGTGCGCACGGAGGCGCCGGTCGCGGCCGAATCCGGTTCCGCGGAGACCGCTGAATCGGGTGCGGGCGCCAAGGTCGAGCTGCTCGACGCCCTCGAGGACTCCATCCGCGAGAGCCGGAAGACCCTGGCCGCGAAGGGGTTCCGCGCCCCCGACGGCACCGGTGCACTCGATATCGTCGGGCTCGGGGCGCAGGCCCCCTCTGCCACGGCGGCCCTCGACGGCGGGGCGGAGATCGAGATTCTCCGCGCCTGGTCGGTGTTGACGCTGCGCTCGCGCATGCTCGCCGTCATCGACGTGTCGGGTTCGATGGAGGAGCCGGCAGCGAACGGCCTGCGCCGCATCGACATCTTCCAGCAGGCCGCCGTCGGTGCGATGCAGAAGTTCTCGGGCGAGGTCGAGCTCGGAGTGTGGGTCTTCTCCACCGCTCGCAACGGCGACCTCGACTACGAGGACCTGTCGCCGATAGCACCGCTCGGCGACGCCGCCCATTCGCAGGAGATCGCCGGGATCATCCAGTCGCTGCCGGGGCGGCTCGGCGGGGCGACCGGACTCTACGACACCACCCTCGCCGCGGTGCAGCGGGTGCGCGAGACGTACGACCCGGAGAAGGTCAACTCGGTGCTGCTCTTCACCGACGGCAAGAACGAAGACGAGAACGGCATCGACCTCGACACGCTGCTCGCCGAGCTCGCGAAGATCGACGACCCCGAGAAGCCCGTGCCGGTCATCATGATCGGCTTCGGCCCCGACACCGACCTCGCGGCGATGCAGCGCATCGCCCAGGCGACGAAGGGCGCCGCGTACTCGGCATCGGAGCCCGAAGACCTCGGTACGGTGCTCGTGGACGCCCTCACGCAACGCAGCTGCCGCCCGAACTGCGGCTGACGACGACGAAGGGGGCCTGGCAGATGCCAGGCCCCCTTCGTCGTCTGCGTCGCAGTGCCGAAGCGTCAGTGCGCCGTCGGCGCGCCCTCCATCATGTCGGCGGGCTTGCGCACGAAGAAGGCTCCGACGATCGCGAGCAGCGAGAGGATCGCACCCACCATGAACGCCGACCGGATGCCGGATGCCGCGGCGGCCTCTGCGGTTGCGCCCGCCGCGGTCGCGGTCAGCGACTGCGTCGCCATGATCGTCACGAAGAGCGCCGTACCGGCCGCACCGGCCACCTGCTGCACGGTGCCGACGATCGCCGAGCCGTGCGAGTAGAACTTCGGGTCGACCGAGCCGAGCGCCGAGGTGAACAGGGGGGTGAACATGAACGCGAGACCGACAGAGAGCACGACGTGCGCGACGAGCAGCAGCCACGGCGAGGTCGTGTCGGTCACGAGCGTGAGCGACCACAGCACGCCGCTGACGACGAACGCGCCCGGCACCAGCAGCGGAGTCGGCCCGAGTCGGTCGAAGAGCCGGCCGACGGTCGGGCCGAGCAGGCCCATCGTGAGGCCGCCGGGCAGCAGCAGCAGACCGGTCATGATCGGCTCGAGGTGCAGCACGTTCTGCAGGTAGATCGGCAGCAGGATGATCGTTCCGAACAGCGCCGCCATCATGATCGTCATGAGGCCGATCGAGATCGAGAAGTTGCGCGACAGGAAGGTGCGCAGGTCGAGCAGCGCGCGGTCGTGCCGCTGCAGGATCAGCTGGCGCCAGATGAACCCGGCGATCGCGATCGCCCCGACCCCGAACGCGATCCACATGGGTGCAGCGCCGAGGCTGCTGCCGGCGGTCTCGGCGCCGATGAGGCTGAGTCCGTAGACGAGGCCGCCGAAGCCGAAGGCCGACAGCACCACCGAGAACACGTCGATGGGGATCTTGCGAGGTTCGCTGACGTTCTCGACCCGGCGGATGCCGATGACGAGCATCACGAGGGCGATCGGCAGCACGAGCCAGAACATGAACCGCCACGAGAGCGAGTTCAGGATGAGGCCCGAGATGGTCGGGCCGATCGCGGGAGCCACCGACATCACGATCGCGACGCGGCCCATGAGCCGTCCGCGATCGCTCGGGGCGACCAGGGTCATGAGGGTCGTCATGAGCAGCGGCATCATGATGGCCGTGCCGCTCGCCTGCACCACGCGGCCGACGAGGAGCACCTCGAAGCCCGGAGCCATGGCCGCGATGAACGTGCCGGTCGAGAAGAGGCTCATGGCGGCGATGAAGATCGGCCGCGTCGCGAAGCGCTGCAGCAGGTAGCCGGTGATCGGGATGACGACGGCCATCGTCAGCATGAACGCGGTGGTCAGCCACTGCGCAGCGGAGATCGAGATGCCGAGGTCGACGACGAGGTGCGGGATCGCCACGCCCATGATCGTCTCGTTGAGGATGACGACGAAGGAGGCGGCGAGGAGGAGCCAGATCACCCGGTTGTTGCGGGCGCCGTGCAGCGCCTCGACATCGGAGTGCTCGTGCGTGCTGGTGTCGCCCGCAGGAGCGACGACGGGGTCATGGAGTTCGGGAACGGCGCGTTCGGTCAAGGAAGATGCGTCCAATCGATGTCGGCGCAGAACTGCGCCGGAGAATTGCGTCGAATACGTTGGTCAACCCGCGTCGGGTGACTCGCTATTCCCCGATTCCGACATCGATCGGAATGCATGGAACCGAGCGCTCCGAGAGCGCATCGGTCGGTTGGGAAACTCGGTCGCGCGGGGCGGCTTACGGAGCCGGAGCCGGGCCGTCGGTCGGGGTGGGCCGGGGGAGCCAGCCCTCGAGGAGCTGCTCTTCGGGAGCGAGCTCGTTCTCGATGCGCCGCTCGTTCGCCTTGTCAGCTGCAGGTGTCGATTCGCTCATGTCGCCACGATACCGCGTACGGCCGACACGGCACGAGCGACGGATGCCGCGGCATCCGCCACCTCTGCGGCCGTGGTCTCCGCGCCGAGCGTGAATCGCACGGCCGTCTGCGCGAGTTCCGCAGGCAGTCCGATCGCCGTGAGCACGTGCGAGGGATCGTCGCTGCCGGCCGCGCAGGCCGATCCGCTCGAGCAGATGACACCCTCTCGTTCGAGCTCGAGCAGCACGGCCTCGCCACTCGTGCCGGGGAAGACGAAGGAGACCGTGCCCGGCAGCCGGTGCTCGGAGTCGCCGGTCGGCTGCGCACCTGGAACGGTGGCGGCGATCGTCGCCGTGAACTCCGAGCCGAGCGCGGCGACGCGTGCCGCGGCATCCGCTCGATCGGCCTCTGCGAGCCGCAGGGCGGTCGCGAAGGCGACCGCGCCCGCGACGTTCTCGGTTCCCGACCTCCGGCCGCGTTCCTGCCCGCCGCCGTGCAGCACGGGCTCGAGCTGGAGCCGGCCGCGCACGACGAGCGCGCCCGTGCCCTTCGGGGCGCCGACCTTGTGGCCGGCGAGCGAGAGGGCGTCGACCCCGAGCGCATCGAGTGAGAGGGGGAGCCAGCCGGCGGCCTGCACGGCGTCGGTGTGCGTGAGCGCCCCGACGGCATGGGCGACGGCGGCGAGCTCGGCGATCGGCTGCACCGTGCCGATCTCGTTGTTCGCGAGCTGCACCGACACGAGTGCGGTGTCGGGCCGGACGACCCGGGCGAGCGCCTCGGGCGTGACGAGCCCGCCGGCATCGACCTCGACCCGGGAGACCTCGAAGCCGTGCACCCTCGCGAGGTACGCCGCGGACTCGAGCACCGCCTCGTGTTCGATCGGCGAGACGACCAGGTGCCGGCCCCGGGGATTCGCCAGGGCGAGGCCCTTCACCGCGAGGTTGTCGGCCTCGGTGCCGCCGCTCGTGAAGACGACGTCGCCGGGGCGGCATCCGACGACCGCGGCGACGGCGGCGCGCGCGTCGGCGAGTGCGCGGGACGCCTCATCACCGAGCGCATGATGGCTCGACGGGTTGCCGAAGGACCCCGACAGGAACGGCCACATCGCCTCGAGCGCCTCTCGGCGGACGGGCCTCGTGGCCGCGTGATCGAGGAAGATCACGTCGCGACCGCCACATCGAGGCCGAGGTCGAGCGAGCGCACCGAATGGGTGAGCGCGCCGACGGAGATCACATCGACGCCCGTCGCGGCGATCTCGCGCACCGTCTCGAGTGAGACGCCTCCGGAGGCCTCGACGATCGCACGGCCCGCGATGAGCGCGACGCCCGCCCTGAGCCCGTCGGGCGTGAAGTTGTCGAGCATGACGGTGTCGGCGCCGCCTGCGAGCACGGCCTCGACCTGGTCGAGGCGATCGACCTCGACCTCGAGGTGGGCCGTGTGCGGCATCCGCTCGCGCGCGGCACGGAGCGCGGTCGCGAGGTCGTGACCGCCCGCGGTGAGCACGGCGAGGTGGTTGTCCTTCGCCATCACCGCATCGGAGAGTGAGCGGCGATGGTTGCGGCCGCCACCGTCGCGTACCGCCTGACGCTCGAGGCTGCGCAGCCCCGGCGTCGTCTTGCGGGTGTCGACGATGCGCGCCCGCGTGCCGGCCGTCTCGGCGACGTAGCGCGCGGTGAGCGTGGCGATGCCCGACATGCGCTGCACGAGGTTCAGGCCGACGCGCTCGGCGCGCAGGATGCCGCGGGCGGGGCCGCTGACCCGGGCGAGCACCGCGCCCGCCTCGAACGGCTCGCCGTCGGCCGCGAGCCGTTCGACGACGACGCCCGGGTCGACCAGGCGGAACGCCGCGGCGAACACCTCGATGCCGCTGAGCACGCCGGGTTCGCGCGCCATGAGCACCGCGCTCGCGGTCGCGGTGGCGGGGATCAGCACCTCTGAGGTCAGGTCGCCCCAGGGCGCGTCCTCGTCGAGCGCGGCTCCGACGATGCGGTCGATCTCTCGTGCGTCGGTCATCAGGCGGCCTCTCGTTCGAGCGGGATCGGGAGCGTGACGACGTCGGGATCGTCGGTGCGGAAGTGCGCGCCGCAGCTTGCGCGTCGAGCACGTGCGGCCGCGATGGTCAGTCGTGCAAGGTCGAGCAGGTTGCGATCCTCGGCATCGCGGCGGTCGTCCGGCTCGGGCGCACGCCATGCATCGAGCCGAGCGGATGCCTCGGCGAGCCCCGCCTCGTCGCGCTCGAGTCCGACGTGGCGCCACATCAGCACACGGAGTTCGTCGCGGTCGACGGGCGCTTCGCGCGCGACGTCGGAAGACCGCGCCGAGACGCCGGCCGTCGTCGCCGCCGCGTGGGCGTGCGCCCCGGCATCTCGTGTCGACGACTCCCACGCCGTGATCGCCCGTACGGCGCGCTCGGCGAACACGGCCGCCTCGAGCAGCGAGTTGGATGCGAGTCGGTTCGCCCCGTGCACGCCCGTGCGGGCGACCTCGCCGACGGCGTAGAGGCCGGGCAGGCTCGTGCGGCCGTCGAGGTCGGTCGCGACGCCGCCCATCGCGTAGTGCGCGGCGGGGGTCACGGGAACCGGTTCACGGGCCCAGTCGAAGCCGGCCGCACGCACGACGGCGTCGAGTCCCGGGAAGCGCCGCACGAGCTCTGCGCCGCCGAGTGCCGTCGCGTCGAGCAGCACGGGAGCGCCGCCCTGCTCGAGCGATCGCCGCCAGACCGCGCGGGCCACGACGTCGCGCGGAGCGAGTTCGCCGCGCGGGTCGACGTCGAGCATGAAGCGGTGTCCGTGCGCGTCGCGCAGCACTGCGCCCTCGCCGCGCACCGCCTCGGAGATGAGCGGGGTGCCCGGTGCGGCCAGCGCGGTCGGGTGGAACTGGGTGAACTCGAGGTCGGCGACGCGCGCACCGGCCCGCCATGCCGCCGCCACGCCGTCACCGGTCGCGACCGCCGGGTTCGTCGTATGCCGGAAGAGGTATCCGCTGCCGCCCGTCGCGAGCACGACCGCGTCGGCGCGGCGTTCGACGAGGGCGCCGGATGCCCCGAGCAGCCGCGCCCCGATCACGCGCCCGCCCTCGACCACGAGGTCGACGAGCATCGTCTGCTCGTCGATCGCGACCGCCCGCCGCCGTACGGTCGCGACGAGGGCGTGTTCGATCGCCGCGCCCGTGGCGTCGCCACCCGCATGCAGGACGCGGGCGCGGGAGTGCGCGGCCTCGAGGCCGCGCTCGAGGCCGGATTCGCCGCGGTCGAACGCGACCCCGAAGCGGATCAGGTCGCGCACACGATCGGGGCCCTCCTCGACGAGCACGCGCACGGCCGCCGGATCGGCGAGACCGGCGCCGGCCTCGATCGTGTCGGCGAAGTGGCGCTCGGCGGAGTCGTCGGGAAAGAGTGCCGCCGCGATGCCGCCCTGCGCGTAGCGCGTGTTGCCCTCGGCGAGCTCCGCCTTCGTGACGAGCTCGACGGAGTGCCCGGCGTCGGTGGCCTTGACCGCGGCCCAGAGCCCGGCGATGCCGCCGCCGATCACGAGCACGCGAGCCATGTCAGGCTCCCGCGACCGGCTGCTGGGCCACGGGCGGCTTCGCCGCGAGCATCCGCTCGAGCGCGACGCGCGCGGGCTCTGCGACCTCGTCGGCGACCGTGATGCGGTTGACGATGCGGCCCGCGACGAGTTCCTCGAGCACCCACGCGAGGTAGCCCGGGTGGATGCGGTACATCGTCGAGCACGGGCAGACGACGGGGTCGAGGCAGAAGATCTCGTGCTGCGGGTACTCGGCCGCGAGACGCTGCACGAGGTTGATCTCGGTGCCGATCGCGAAGGTCGAGCCGGCGGGCGCCGCCTGGATCGCCTTCACGATGAAGTCCGTCGAGCCCGCGGCATCCGCTGCATCGACGACCGGCATGGGGCACTCGGGGTGCACGATGACCTGGACGCCGGGGTGGTCGATGCGCGCCTGTGCGATCTGGTCGACCGTGAAGCGCCGGTGCACCGAGCAGAAGCCGTGCCAGAGGATGACGCGGGCGTCGCCGAGCTCGTCCGCCGTGTTGCCGCCGAGCGCCTTGCGCGGGTTCCACATCGGCATCTGCTCGAGCGGCACGCCCATGGCCTTCGCGGTGTTGCGGCCGAGGTGCTGGTCGGGGAAGAAGAGCACCCGCTGCCCGCGCTCGAACGCCCACTCGAGCACGGTCTTCGCGTTCGACGAGGTGCAGACGATGCCGCCGTGCCGGCCGACGAAGCCCTTGAGCGCCGCCGAGGAGTTCATGTAGGTGACCGGGATGACCGGCACCTTTCCCTCGGCGTCGGTCGCCGAGAGGTCGCCGTAGACGTCGGCGAGCTGCTCCCAGCACTCCTCGACGCTCGACTCGTCGGCCATGTCGGCCATCGAGCAGCCGGCGGCGAGGTTCGGCAGGATCACGGCCTGCTCGGGCGTCGAGAGCAGGTCGGCGGTCTCGGCCATGAAATGCACGCCGCAGAAGACGATGGCCTCGGCATCGGGCCGGGTGAGCGCGGCGTTCGCGAGCTGGAACGAGTCGCCGACGAAGTCGGCGTGCTCGATGACCTCGTCGCGCTGGTAGAAGTGGCCGAGCACGACGGCGCGGTCGCCGAGCATCGCCTTCGCGGCGCGGATGCGTGCGTGCAGCTCGTCGGCGGAGGCCGTGCGGAACGACTCGGGCAGCGCGCCCTGCCGGGGCGAGCCCGTCGGGATGATGTCGCCCATCGACGAGCCCGGGCCGTACGCGACGGGGCCGGCGTCGAACTCCCACGGACCCTTCGCGAGTTCGGGCGAGCACGACTCGCCCGCTGCCGCTCCGGCCGTGATGAGCCTGATGGTGCGGTCGACGGATGCCGCGGCGCGCGTGTCGTCGATCTGCGGATCTTCGATGGAGATGGTCATGATGCCGGTCGCTCCCTCAGGGCTTCGGTTCGGGCGGTCGGTTCGGGGGTCGCGTCCGCGAGGGCGGAGGAATCGTAGCGGTACAGCTTCGGGGGCCGGTTGCGTGCGCCGGCCAGGCGCTCGCCGGTCTCGTGGAGCCGGCCCGAGGCGAGCATCGTGCGGCGGAAGTTCGCCGGGTCGAGCGGACGCTGGAGCACCGCCTCGACGACCTCGCGGAGTTCGGCGAGTGTGAAGGTCTCGCCGAGGAAGGCGTGGGCGATCCAGGCGTACTCGACCTTGGTTCGCAGTCGCCAGAGGGCGTACTCGATGATGCGGTTGTGGTCGAACGCGAGGCCGGGCAGCGTGTCGGCGGGCACCCAGCGCACGTTCGGGCCGGCGGTGGCGCGGGCGGCCTCGTCGCGCTGCACGAGCGCCCAATACACGACCGAGACGACGCGGGCGTCGGGGGAGCGGTCGACCTCGCCGAAGGTGTAGAGCTGCTCGAGGTAGGTGGGGGCGAGGCCGGTCGTGAGTCGCAGGGTGCGAGCGGCAGCGGCCTCGAGCTCCTCGCTGGGCGGCAGCCAGCCTCCGGGCAGGGCCCAGAGGCCGAGTTGGGGCTCGCGGGTGCGGCGCACGAGCGGCGTCCAGAGCACGGGGCGACCGGTGCGATCGGGGCGCAGCGCGAAGATCACCGTCGAGACGGCGAGGCGCGTCACGGCGTCGCCGCCGGGCTCGGTCTGGTGCGACATCCGAGGCCTCCGCTCTTCTGGTCAGGTTGACTCGAAGTGTGTCGGAAGTAGCTTACAGTCGCATTGACCAGAACACGAACGCGGGCGGCGCGGATCACAGTCGATGCCCAGCCGGCACCGGAGCGACCCGCTGCTAGGATCGAGGCACAACCTCATACCGGGCCATCGACGCGTCGCGGGAGAGCCGGTCAGCACCAACGAACAGCGCCCGACCGGCACCGAAGGAGCAAGCCTCCCCGCCAATCTCTCAGGTCACTACACCGCGATGACGAGGCCGCTCTGAAAAGTGGATTCCGCGACGCTTCGCGGCCTCCCGCCCACGGTGAAAGCGCTTCCGCGTGAAACTCTCAGGCTCATGACAGAGGGGGAGTTCCCACACGGCGCCGCTTCCGCGACCGTGACAACGCCGGCGCACGCCGGCACGTCTGGAGAACTCTCGTGACCAACGAACCCGGTACCGCCAGCCTCGAACACTCGAGCTCCGAGCGGCGCAGCCCGCTCGATGCCGTGCACCGCGCCGCGGGTGCGAGCTTCACCGACTTCGCCGGCTGGCAGATGCCGGTGCGTTACTCCAGCGACCTCGCCGAGCACCACGCCGTGCGCACCGCAGCCGGCCTCTTCGACCTCTCGCACATGGGCGAGATCGTGCTCATCGGCCCGCAGGCCGCAGCCGCGCTCGACCACGCGCTCGCCGGCAAGCTCTCGGCCATCGAGATCGGGCAGGCCAAGTACTCGCTGCTGCTCGCCGAAGACGGCGGCATCATCGACGACCTCGTCGTCTACCGCACGGGCGACGACCGGTACATGGTCGTCGCGAACGCCTCGAACGCGGCCGTCGTCGCCGATGAACTCCGCGCGCGCGCGGCCGACTTCGACACGATCGTCTCCGACGAGAGCGACGACGTCGCGCTCATCGCCCTCCAGGGTCCCGACGCGCGAGCGGTGCTGCTCGAGACGCCGGGCTTCGGCGTCGACGGCCCGGGCAACGACGAAGAGGACTTCGACGCGAAGCTCGAGGCGCTCAAGTACTACCGCGCCTTCCCGGCCACGTTCGAGGGCGAGCCCGTGCTCGTCGCACGCACCGGCTACACCGGTGAAGACGGCTTCGAGCTCTATCTCGCCCCCGAGCGCGCGACCCGACTGTGGGAGGCGCTCGCCGAGACCGGCGGGCCCCGAGTGACGCCCTGCGGCCTCGCGAGCCGCGACACGCTGCGCCTCGAGGCGGGCATGCCGCTCTACGGCCACGAGCTGAGCCGCGACATCCTGCCCGTGCAGGCCGGCCTCGGTCGCGTGGTCGCACTCGCCAAGCCCGAGGACTTCGTCGGTCGTGCCGCCATCGAGCATGGCCCCGCAGCGGATGCCCCGGTGCTCGTCGGCCTCGCCGCCGAGGGCCGCCGCGCGGCGCGCGCCGAGTACGAGGTCTTCGACGGCGACAACGCCGATGCCGCGCGCGTCGGCGTCATCACGAGCGGGGCCCTCTCGCCCACGCTCGGCCACCCGATCGCCATGGCGCTCGTGGCACCCGGCGTCGCCGAGCCGGGCCGCGAGCTCTTCGTCGACGTGCGGGGAACGCGCGTCGCGGCATCCGTCGTCGCCCTGCCGTTCTACAAGCGCACCGCCTGAGCGGCGCGACCGCAGGCTCGACCCCACCAACGATCGCACCCACCGCACGAATCACGAGGAGCACGACATGACCGACCAGACCGCACTGCACTACACCGAAGAACACGAGTGGATCGCCATCGACGGCGACGTCGCGACGATCGGCATCACCGACTACGCCGCCGACAAGCTCGGCGACGTCGTGTTCGTCGAGCTGCCCGGGCCCGGCACGACCGTGACCGAGGGCACCGTCGTCGGCGAGATCGAGTCGACGAAGTCGGTCGGCGAGCTCTTCGCCCCCGTCAGCGGCGAGGTCGTCGAGGCGAACCAGGCCGTGGTCGACTCGCCCGAGCTCGTCAACAGCGACCCCTTCGGCGAGGGCTGGCTCATCAAGGTGAACGCCTCGAGCCTGCCGAAGTTCCTCACGCACGCCGAGTACCGCGCACTGGTCGGAGAGTAAGCACCACGATGAGCACCCCCACCTCCTCAGCATTCGACCTCGACGCCTTCGGGCGTCGCCACATCGGCACCAGCCCGAGCGACCACGGGCTCATGCTCGCCGAACTCGGGTACGACTCCCTCGACGCCCTCATGGCCGCCGCGGTGCCCACGTCGATCCGCATGGGGGAGGTGCTGAACTCGGCGATCCCCGCCGCAGCCACCGAGCGCGAGGCGCTCGCGGAGCTCGCCGCGCTCGCCGAGCAGAACACCGTGCGCACGTCGATGATCGGCCTCGGCTACTTCGGCACGGTCACGCCGTCGGTGATCCAGCGCAACGTGCTCGAGAACCCGAGCTGGTACACGGCCTACACGCCGTACCAGCCCGAGATCTCGCAGGGCCGCCTCGAGGCGCTCATCAACTTCCAGACGATGGTCACCGACCTCACCGGGCTCGACACCGCGAACGCGTCGATGCTCGACGAGGGCACCGCGGTCGTCGAAGGCATGCTCCTCGCCCGCCGCGCCTCGAAGTCGACCTCGAACCGGTTCATCGTCGACGCCGACGCACTGCCGCAGACGCTCGCGCTGCTCGAGTCGCGCTCCGAGGCGGTCGGCATCGAGCTCGTCGTCGCCGCGTTCGACGAGCAGACGGATGTCGCCGCCTTCGGCGACCACTTCGGCCTCTTCGTGCAGTACCCGGGCGCTTCGGGTCGCGTGTGGAACCCGGCATCCGTCATCGCCGCGTCGAAGGCGCAGGGCGGCCTCGTCGTCGCAGCCGCCGACCTGCTCGCCCTCGCCCTCATCACGAGCCCCGGAGAGCTCGGTGCCGACGTCGCCGTCGGCACCTCGCAGCGCTTCGGCGTGCCCATGGGCTTCGGCGGGCCGCACGCCGGCTACATGGCCGTGCGCAAGGGCCTCGAGCGGCAGCTGCCGGGCCGCCTCGTCGGCGTCTCGAAGGACGCCGTGGGCGCACCCGCGTACCGCCTCACCCTGCAGGCGCGCGAGCAGCACATCCGCCGCGAGAAGGCGACGTCGAACATCTGCACCGCGCAGGTGCTGCTCGCCGTCATGGCGTCGATGTACGCCGTGTACCACGGGCCCCGCGGCATCCGTCACATCGCGGTCTCGACCGCTGCCAAGGCGACGGCGCTCGCCGGAGTGCTGACCGGCTACGGCCTCACCCTCGCGCACGACACGTACTTCGACACGATCCGGGTGCACGTGCCGGGGCTCGCCGGCAATATCGTCGAGCGCGCCCGCGCCCTCGGCGTGAACGTGTGGGAGGCCGATGAGGCCACCGTGCACGTGGCCGTCGACGAGACGACGACCGAGGCCGAGCTCTCGCTCGTCGCGCAGGCGTTCGGGCTGCCCGAGCGCACCGAGGTCGCGGTCGACACCGCGAGCCTGCCGGCCGTCGCGAGCGGCGAGCTGCGACGCACGAGCGGCTACCTCGAGCACCCCGTCTTCAACACGCACCACTCCGAGACGCAGATGATGCGGTACCTGAAGACCCTCGCCGACCGCGACTACGCGCTCGACCGCGGCATGATCCCGCTCGGCTCGTGCACGATGAAGCTCAACGCCGCCACCGAGATGCAGTCGGTCACCTGGCCCGAGTTCGCGAACCTGCACCCCTTCGCGCCCGAGGCCGATGTGGTCGGCACGCTGGGCCTGATCGAGCAGCTCGAGACCTGGCTCGCCGAGGTCACGGGGTACGACACCGTCTCGCTGCAGCCGAACGCGGGCAGCCAGGGCGAGCTCGCGGGCCTCCTCGCGATCCGCGGCTACCACCACGCCAACGGCGAGACCGAGCGCACGGTGTGCCTCATCCCGTCGAGCGCGCACGGCACCAACGCGGCATCCGCGGTGCTCGCCGGCATGCGCGTCGTCGTCGTGGCGACCGACGAGCTCGGCAACGTCGACCTCGACGACCTGCGTGCGAAGATCGCCGAGCACGCCGCGAGCCTCGCGGCCCTCATGATCACCTACCCGTCGACGCACGGCGTCTACGAGCACGAGGTGAAGACCATCACGCAGGCCGTGCACGACGCCGGCGGCCAGGTCTACGTCGATGGCGCGAACCTCAACGCACTGCTCGGCTTCGCCCGCTTCGGCGATTTCGGCGGCGACGTCTCGCACCTGAACCTGCACAAGACGTTCTGCATCCCGCACGGCGGCGGCGGCCCCGGCGTCGGCCCGGTCGCGGCGAAGGCGCACCTCGCCCCCTACCTGCCCGGCCACCCGATGGCCCAGCGCGCCGACCACTCGGGCGGCGTCACGCACGACGGCGGACCGGTCTCGGCCGCGCCCTACGGCAGCCCGTCGATCCTGCCGATCTCGTGGGCCTACGTGCGCATGATGGGCTCCGAGGGCCTGAAGCAGGCGACCGCGTCGGCGGTACTGGCAGCCAACTTCGTGGCCTCGCGCCTGCGCGAGCACTACCCCGTGCTCTACACGGGCGACAACGGGCTCGTCGCGCACGAGTGCATCCTCGACCTGCGCCCGCTCACCGCGGCGACGGGCGTGACGGTCGACGACGTGGCGAAGCGCCTCGTCGACTACGGCTTCCACGCGCCGACGATGTCGTTCCCGGTCGCGGGCACGCTCATGATCGAGCCGACCGAGTCGGAAGACCTCGCCGAGCTCGAGCGCTTCGTCGAGGCGATGGTCGCCATCAAGGCCGAGGCCGACGCCGTCGCAGCGGGCGAGTGGCCCGTCGACGACAACCCGCTCGTGAACGCGCCGCACACCGCGGAGTCGGTCATCGCGGGGGAGTGGACCCACGCCTACACCCGCGAGCAGGCCGTGTACCCGGTGCACTCGCTCGTGCGCGGCAAGTACTGGGTGCCGGTGCGCCGCATCGACCAGGCCTACGGCGACCGCAACCTCGTGTGCGCCTGCCCGCCCGTCGAAGCCTTCGCCTAGCGAGCGCCGTCGGCTCGGAAGCCGGTCAGCTCAGGAGCCCGCCCCACACGGCGCGGGCTCCTGAGTCGCCGATGAGCACGAGCAGCACGGCGGTGCCGACCCCGACCACGACGGATGCCGCCGCGAGCCCGATGCGCACCGCCCGTGCCGCACCGGGCGAGCCGCGGCGCATCCGCTCGTCGCCGTAGCGGAACCACGCCCACTGGGCCGCCGCGACGACGAAGAGCGCGATCGCCCACGGCAGGAGCATCTCGCCGAACTGCTGGTGCCGCGCGACCGCGGGAACCGGCCCGATCCGTTCGGCGAGCGACTGGCCGGCGGCGACCGTGATCGGCACGAGCACGAGCACGAGGGCGGCGCCGAGCGCGGTCACGATGCCGAGTCGGCGGCGGGCCGCCGGCCAGAATGCGCCGAGCAGCAGGGCGAGTACCGTGAGTGGCGTGAGCACGACCACGGCGTGCACGATGAGCGGATGCAGCGGCAGCCCCGCGATCTGGAGGACGTCCTCCGAGGCGACGGGCGCGAGATTCGTGGGATCCATGCCGTGAACACGACGCCGACGCCGCTCGGGTTCACCCTCGCGGCGAATGAACGATTCGGAGCGCGCTCTCGTTCTCAGGGCAGAGAACCGGAGGTGATGGATGCCGCTCGATGACGACAGTCGTCTGGCCGCGCTCTACGACGCGCACGGGCCGTCGGTGTGGAGGTACGTGGTGCACCTCACCGGCGACGCCGCCGGCGCCGACGACATCGTGCAGGAGACCCTGCTCCGTGCGTGGCGGAATCCTCGCATCATGGCCCAGGAACCGGCGTCGACGAGATCGTGGATGATCACGGTCGCCCGGAACCTCGTGATCGACGAGGCGCGGAGCGCGCGTCGCCGGCACGAGATCGGCGTCGCGGAGACCCCCGAACGCGCGGAGCACGACGCGACCGACGCGCTGTTCGAGAGCCTGCTCGTCGAGGAGGCGATGGCGACGTTGAGCCTCGAGCATCGGGCGGTGATCGTGCATGCCTACTACGGCGGATGCAGCGTGGCCGAGGTTGCTCGGCGGCTCGGCATCCCCGAGGGTACGGTGAAGTCCCGGTTGCACTACGGGCTTCGGGCCCTGCGGCTCGCGCTGCAGGAGAAAGGGGTGACGCGATGAACCCGGATCACGCGCGCTTCGCCGACTGGGACTCGGCCTACGTGCTCGGCGCGCTCTCGCCCGCCGAGCGCGGCGAGTTCGAGCAGCACCTCGAGACGTGCGAGCTCTGTCGCCGGTCCGTCGCCGAGCTCGCCCCGATGCCCGGGCTCCTCGCACGGCTCTCGCCCGAACGCGCCGAGGCGCTCCTCGGCGAGCCGGGTGCCGAGCCCCTGCCGGCACCCCGCGACGACCTCCTCGACGCGGTGCGGGTGGAGGATCGCCGGCGCCGTCGTCGGCGGGCGCGCACCTGGTGGACCGCCTCCGCGGCGGCCGCGGTGATCGTCATCGGCGCGATCGCGGTGCCGCTCGCCGTCACCCGGCCGCAGTTCTCCTCCGAATCGGTCGCGTTCGAGGCGGTCGCCGACCTGCCGCTCTCCGCGACGGCGACGCTGACGCAGGTCGCATGGGGCACGAGGATCGAGCTCGACTGCAGCTACGCCGATGCCGAGGCATCCGATGCCCCGCCCGGCGGCTGGCCGTACGCGCTCGTCGTCGTCGGTCGCGACGGCGAGCGCACCGACGTGTCGAGCTGGCGGGCCAGTCCCGGATCCTCCGCCCGGCTGTCGGCGGGCGCCGCCCTCGATCTCGACGAGATCGCGTCGCTCGAGATCCGGGCGATGGGCAGCGGCGACGTGCTCATGCGGAGCGAGTTCGACTGAGTCGGAGCGGGTTCGAGCGAGTCGGTGTGAACCATCCGGCGCTGCGTCTCGTGCTTCTGGAGAGGTCGCACATCGCGGCCGCGAGCACGAGAGAAGGACCGGATATGAAGCTGCGCATCGCAACAGGACTGGCCGTCATGGGCCTCGTCGTCGCACTCGCAGGGTGCTCCGCCCCCGCGGCAGAGGAGCCGACGGACGCGGGCACCTCGGCGGAGACCGAGTCGCCCGACATGGGCGAGTCGCCCGAGGCACTGCTCACCACCGCCGACTCGGACCTCGGCGAGATCGTGGTCGACGGTGAGGGAATGACGGTCTACATGTTCGACAACGACACCCAGGGGGCGGACGCGAGCAGCTGCGAAGGCGAGTGCGCGACCAACTGGCCCGCGGTGACGACCGAGTCGGATGCCCCGGAGGTCGAGGGCGTGACCGGTGAGATCGGCACCATCACGGGCGTCGACGGCTCGACGCAGGTGACGCTCAACGGCTGGCCGCTCTACTACTTCGCGGGCGACAGCGCCTCGGGCGACACGAACGGCCAGGGCGTGAACAACGTGTGGTGGGTGCTCACGCCGGCAGGGGAGAAGATCGGCGGCTGACGTGTCGGCGGTCTAGGCGGGGCGCGGCGCCGCGTGGCGACCGCGCTCCGTGTAGTCGCGACGTTCGGGAGCCGGGGCGGTGACCGCGACGAGGGCGCGGCGTCGAGCCGCGACGCGCTCGTGCGCGGCGTCGATCTCCGCCTCCGTCGCGCGGAAGCGGCGGTCGGTGGCGCGGGCCGCGAGGTGGCCCGCGGCGAAGGCTGCGGCGAGTGACATGGTTCGGTTCCATCCCTGGTGTCCGGCGGTGCCCGCCGCCCCCTCGTGGTGAGGGGTGCCTCCATGCTCGCGAGCAGCACGATCCGACGGATCAGGGCGACCCCGAGGGGCGCGCCCGGGAGTACACTGAGGTTCTCTCGGATTACCCACGGGTTCTGTCGGAGGGCCCGGGTTCTCTCGAAGCAGAGGGGGCATGATGTCCGTTGATCTGATCACGGTGCTCACGACCGTCGGGTTCGTGGGCTTCCTCGTCGGCACCTCGATGCTCGCGGGTCGCGGCCTCGGGCTCGAGCAGCGGGCCGGTCTCCTCGAACGACGAGATCCCGCCACGGCCGAGGCGCTGCGAAGAGCCCAGTCGATCACCGACTTCTCGAGCGGCAGCGTCTTCGGCGACGAGGGCTTCTACTCTCCCGTCTGCTCGCCGTCGCGGCGCAGCGGGCTCGACCTGGCGCGCGTTCGGGCGACGGACTCCGACCTGCGGGTCGAGCCGGCCGAGGAGGTCCTGCCGCCGATGCCGACGACGGTCGTCGCGCTCGGCAGGAGCGAGCACATGCCGAGAACGACCCGCACGCGGCATCCGATCCGCACGGACCAGCCTGATCGGACCGTCCGACCCGCTCAGTCGGCCGAGGCGGCGAAGAGCCCCGGCCACCAGCCGAGCGCGAGCGGATAGCCGACGAACGACACGATGTCGAGGATCCAGTGCGCGATGACGAGCGGCATCGTGCGACCCCAGCGCTGGTAGCACCAGCCGAAGACGATGCCCATCGCGACGTTGCCGAAGAACGGCCCGATGCCCTGGTAGAGGTGGTACGTGCCGCGCAGCACGGCGCTCGAGAGGATCGTCGCCCACGGGCCGACGCCGAGCTCCCTGAACCGGGTGAAGAGGTAGCCGACGACGATGACCTCTTCGGTCAGCGCGGCCTCGAGCGCCCGGAACACGAGGACCGGTACCGTCCACCACAGCCACTCGGCCGGTGACGCCTCGACCGCCACGGTCAGGCCGAGGGATCGGCCGAGCGCGTAGAGCGCGAGTCCGGGCACGCCGATGGCGAGCACGAGCAGCACGCCGGATGCCGCGTCGCGCCCCGGTCTCGTCAGGTCGAGGCCGATGCGGCGGAACGGGTTCGTGCCGGGCGCCCAGAGCAGGTAGAGCACGAGCGCGACGGCGAAGAGACCGAAGAAGACGTCGAGGAACTGGTACGTGAAATCGAGCCACTCGCGAGGCGCGCGCGAGGGGTTCAAGGCGACCGTCTGCTCGCCGAGCGGCGTCTCGGCGGTGAGCTTCGCGATGATCGAGACGATCGAGTAGACGGCGGATGCCCCGAGCGAGAGTCCGAGCACGATGACGACCTCGAGCCGCAGCCGCCGTGCAGAAGACATGCGGCAATCATCGCATGAGCGGCTCAGACGCAAGATTCGTGCGGATTCGCGACGGAATCCGCCGAGGCGTGTGTCGCTAGGTTGCGCGTCGGTAACGGTTTGCCCTTCTGGTTTGCTTACCGGAGGTCGGGTTCATAGTCTCGATCTACCAGCGCTCCAGCGCGGCCACGAGCCGTGCTGTCGTCGCACATCTCATCAGGAGGAACATTGAAGATCAAGAGAATCGGCGTTGCAGCCATTGCTCTTGCTGCCGCCGGCGCATTGACGCTGTCGGGCTGCACGAGCGGCGGCGCTGACCCGTCGGCACCCGCCGGAGATGCCACCGCGGTCATCACGACCAACGGCTCCGAGCCCCAGAACCCGCTGATCCCCACCAACACCAACGAGGTCGGTGGCGGCAAGATCCTCGACGCGATCTTCGCGGGCCTCGTCTACTACGACGCCAAGGGTGCTGCGCACAACGACGTCGCCGAGTCGATCGAGACCGACGACGCGCAGAACTACACGATCAAGCTCAAGGCCGACCAGAAGTTCACGAACGGCGAGCCCGTCACGGCCGCTTCGTTCGTCGACGCCTGGAACTACGGTGCAGACACTGCCAACGAGCAGCTCTCGCAGTACTTCTTCGAGTCCA
The DNA here is from genome assembly GCF_042262385.1 of Agromyces sp. NPDC056389. Classification (NCBI taxonomy): domain Bacteria; kingdom Bacillati; phylum Actinomycetota; class Actinomycetes; order Micrococcales; family Microbacteriaceae; genus Agromyces; species Agromyces sp. NPDC056389. The sequence goes on along the minus strand of NZ_JBHJPN010000002.1, from coordinate 499,117 downwards.
TCGAGGGCTTCAGCTACGACGAGTCGGTCCCCGAGCTTCCGGGCCTCGAGGTCGTCGACGACACGACCTTCACGGTCGCGCTGTCGCAGCCCGAGTCGGACTTCCCGCTGCGCCTCGGCTACTCGGCCTTCTACCCGCTGCCCGAGTCGGCCTTCGAGGACCTCGCGACCTTCGGTGAGAACCCGGTCGGCAACGGCGCGTACATGCTCGACGGCGAAGACGCCTGGAAGCACAACGAGAAGATCGACCTCGTCGTGAACCCCGACTACGACGGCCCCCGCAAGGCAGTCAACGGCGGCCTCGACATCATCTTCTACGCCTCGCAGGACGCCGCGTACGCCGACCTCCAGGGCGGCAACCTCGACGTGCTCGACGCGATCCCCGACTCGGCTCTGGCCACGTTCGAGGACGAGTTCGGCGACCGTGCGATCACGCAGGCGGCTGCGATCTTCCAGTCGTTCACGATCCCCGCGCGTCTCCCGCACTTCTCGGGTGAAGAGGGCAACCTCCGCCGCCAGGCGATCTCGATGGCGATCAACCGCGACGAGATCACCGACGTGATCTTCTCCGGCACCCGCACCCCGGCGCACGACTTCACGTCGCCGGTCATCGACGGCTACTCGGAAGAGATCCCCGGCTCCGAGGTGCTCGAGTACAACCCCGAAGAGGCGAAGAAGCTGTGGGCCGAGGCCGACGCCATCGCTCCTTGGGACGGCACCTTCAAGATCGCGTACAACGCCGACGGTGGCCACCAGGCCTGGGTCGACGCTGTTGCGAACGGCCTGAAGAACGACCTGGGCATCGACGCCGCCGGCGACCCGTACCCCACGTTCGCTGAGGCGCGCACGAAGATCACCGACCGCACCATCCAGACGGCCTTCCGTTCGGGCTGGCAGGCGGACTACCCGGCGCTCTTCAACTTCCTCGGCCCGCTCTACGGAACCGGTGCCGGCTCGAACGACGGCGACTACTCGAACCCCGAGGTCGACACGCTGCTCAGCGAGGGCCTCGCCCAGACTGACATCGCTGCCGCGAACGAGAAGTTCCAGGCCGCACAGGAGATCCTGTTCCAGGACCTCCCCGCCGTTCCGCTGTGGTACTCCACGGTCAACGGTGCTTGGAGCGAGGTCGTCAACGACGTCGAGTTCGGCTGGAACTCGGTGCCGCTGTACTACCAGATCACCAAGAGCGAGTAATTCTCGATCAAGGACGACTCGGGGTTAGACTCTGAGGCGCCCGTGGGGCGGCAGCCGAGCAGGCTGCCGCCCCACTCCCACGTATCCACGGTGTTCACCTGATCGGCGTAACATCGTGGAGTCGAACTCGCACAACGGTGAGGTTTCTTTCAACATGTCCACATTCGCAGAACGCAGGGCCTGATCCATGGCCGGCTATATCCTGCGCCGACTGCTGCAGGCGATCCCTGTCCTGCTCGGCACCACATTCCTGATCTATTTCATGGTCTTCGCCATGCCCGGCGATCCGATCGTCGCGCTCTTCGGCGACAAGACCCCGCCCCCTCAGGTCATCGAAGCCCTGCGCGAGCGGTACCACCTGGACCAGCCGTTCATCGTCCAGTACTTCATCTTCCTCGGCAACATCTTCAAGGGTGACCTCGGCGTCTCGTTCTCGGGTCAGCCGGTTTCCGAGATCCTGATGGCCACCTTCCCGGTGACGCTTCGCCTCGCTGCGATGGCGGTCTTCTTCGAAATGGTGGCCGGCATCTCGATCGGCCTCATCTCGGGCCTCCGCAAGGGCGGCATCTTCGACGCCAGCGCGCTCGTCGTGAGCCTCATCCTCATCTCGCTGCCGATCTTCGTGCTGGCGTTCGTGATGCAGTGGTTCTTCGGCATCTATCTGGGGTGGTTCAGAACCACGGTCGGGCCAGGGGCTCCAACGCAAGACCTGATATTGCCGGCCATCGTGCTGGCCACCATCAGCTTCGCCCAGATCGTTCGACTGACACGGGCGTCGGTCATCGACACCGACGGACAGGACTTCGTTCGCACTGCCGCGAGCAAGGGCCTCTCCCGTGGGCGCATCGTCCCCGTGCACATCCTGCGCAACTCGCTCATCCCCGTCGTCACCTACCTCGCCGTCGACTTCGGCACGCTGATGGTCGGTGCCACCGTGACCGAGGGCATCTTCAACGTGCCCGGCGTCGGCCGCACGCTCTACCAGGCGATCATCCGAGGTGAGGGGCCGACCGTCGTCTCCTTCGTGACGATCATGGTGCTGATCTACCTCGTGGTGAACCTGCTGGTCGATCTCCTGTACGCCGTTCTCGACCCGAGGATCCGTTATGCCAAGTAACACCAGACCAGACCAGCAGCACTACGTCGCTCCGCTGGAAGAGACGCCGCTCGTCGCCATCGACTCGGTCAAGGCCGAGGGCAAGCCCTCGAACCTCTGGACCGACGCATGGAACGACGTGCGCAAGCGCCCGATGTTCTGGATCTCCTCCGTGCTGATCCTCCTCGTCGTGGTCGTCGCCCTGTTCCCCGGCCTGTTCACGCAGACGCCGCCGAACAACGGCTGCCTCCTCGCGAACAGCAACGCGGGTCCGACCGAGGGCCACCCGCTCGGCTTCACGAAGCAGGGCTGCGACATCTACTCGCGCATCATCCACGGCACGTCGACGTCGCTGGCCGTCGGCCTCATCGTCACGTTCCTCGTGGCGCTGCTCGGCATCGTCTTCGGCGCGTTCGCGGGCTTCTACGGCGGATGGCTCGACTCGGTGCTCTCGCGCCTGGGCGACATCTTCTTCTCGATCCCCTACATCCTCGCCGCCGTCGTCATCATGTCGGTGCTCTCGGCCTACCGGAACGTGTGGGTGATCTCGCTCGCGATCGGATTGTTCGCGTGGCCGGCGACGGCTCGTGTGCTCCGTGCCGAGATCCTGCGGGTGAAGAACGCCGACTTCGTCATGGCCTCCACGGCGCTCGGTGTCTCGCGGTTCCGGATCCTCGTGCGTCACGTGCTGCCGAACTCGATCGCACCGGTCATCGTCATCACGACCATCTCGCTCGCCTCGGCGATCGTCGCGGAGGCGACCCTGTCGTTCCTCGGCGTCGGATTGCCGACCGACATCATGTCGTGGGGCAACGACATCAGCCAGGCGCAGACCTCGCTGCGTACCGCGCCCCAGACGCTGATCCTGCCCTCGATCGCACTGTCGGTCACCGTGCTGAGCTTCATCATGCTCGGCGAGGTCGTGCGCGACGCGCTCGACCCGAAGGCGAGGGCGCAGCGATGAGCGAGACTTCGAACGGATCGAACGTGCAATCAGAACGCGCCACCGGCGCCGAACGCCCGCTGCTCGAGATCAAGGATCTCCAGGTCGGCTTCAACACCCAGGACGGCCTCGTCAAGGCCGTCGACGGGGTCAACATCACCCTCTACCGCGGGCAGAGCCTTGCGATCGTGGGGGAGTCGGGCTCGGGCAAGTCGACGACCGCGCACGCGATCATCAACCTGCTTCCCGGCACGGGCCACGTCTCGGGGGGCCAGATCCTCCTCGACGGTCAAGACCTCACGAAGGCGTCCAAGAAGGACATGGAGGCCGTTCGCGGCCGCAAGATCGGCTTCGTCCCCCAGGACCCGATGTCGAACCTGAACCCCGTGTGGTCGATCGGATTCCAGGTCGAGGAGGCCATCAAGGCCAACGGCATCGCCACCGGTCGCAAAGAGGTCAAGAAGCGCGCCGTCGAGGTGCTGAAGCAGGCGGGGCTCGGCGACGCCGACCGTCGCATGCGTCAGTTCCCGCACCAGTTCTCGGGCGGCATGCGTCAGCGTGTGCTCATCGGCATGGGCCTCGCGGCGAACCCGCAGCTGCTCATCGCTGACGAGCCGACCTCGGCGCTCGACGTCACCGTGCAGCGCGTCATCCTCGACCACCTCGAGTCGCTGACCCGCGAACTCGGCACGACCCTGCTCTTCATCACGCACGACCTCGGTCTCGCCGCAGAGCGTGCCGAGCAGCTCGTCGTCATGTACAAGGGCCGCGTCGTCGAGTCGGGCCCGTCGGTCGAGATCCTGCAGAACCCGCAGCACCCCTACACGCAGCGACTCGTCGCCGCGGCACCGAGCCTCGCCTCGCGCCGCATCCAGGCGACGGGTTCGATCTCGGCGGCCGAGTCGTCGATCGCCGAGGGCGCAGCGACCGCGGCGGGCGACTCGATCGACCTGATCGCGACCGCCGAGGCGCGTGCCGAGGCACTCGCCGCCGCTCCCGCGGCAGCGCCGGCGATCGTCGTCGAAGACCTCACCAAGGTCTTCAAGATCCGCGGCTCCGGCGACTTCACCGCGGTCGACAAGGTCTCGTTCGAGATTCCCAAGGGCACCACCATGGCACTCGTCGGCGAGTCGGGTTCGGGCAAGTCGACCGTCGCGAAGATGCTGCTGAAGCTCGAGGACGCGACGAGCGGCAAGATCGTCGTCGGCGGCAAAGACCTCGCGAGCGTGACCGGCAAGGAGCTCTTCAACCTCCGCAGCCGCATGCAGCCGGTCTTCCAGGACCCGTACGGTTCGCTGAACCCGCTGCGGAACATCGGCAACACCATCGCCGAGCCGCTGTTCACGCACAAGGTCGGCACCAGTGCCAGCCGCCGTGAGCGGGTCTACGAGCTGCTCGACCAGGTGTCGCTGCCGCGCACGCTCATCAGCCGCTACCCGAACGAACTCTCGGGCGGCCAGCGCCAGCGCATCGCGATCGCGCGTGCGCTCGCGCTGAAGCCCGAGATCGTCGTGCTCGACGAGGCCGTTTCGGCGCTCGACGTGCTCGTGCAGGCTCAGATCCTGCGCCTGCTCGCCGACCTGCAGGCCGAACTCGGACTCACGTACCTCTTCATCACGCACGACCTCGCGGTCGTGCGCGTCATCGCCGACCACGTCTGCGTGATGCAGAAGGGCCGCATCGTCGAGGCGGCGACCACCGACGAGGTGTTCGACCACCCCCAGGAGCAGTACACGAAGGATCTCCTCGCGGCGATCCCGGGTGCCAGCATCGAGCTCGGCGCCTAGGCACCGAGCGCGACGCGCACGACGCGAGCGCCCGGCATCCGATCACTCGGAGGCCGGGCGCTTTCGCGTTCTCAGCTTCGCAGGGCGCGGGGCAGGGTACGCTAGAGGGGCGCACGCCGTCACTGCGGCATCCTGCGCTCCCCACAGACCTTCATCTCAGCGCTTCCACGCTGTCTCCGTGCGCTGAACTCTTGCTCGGGGGCGACGGGGGGCCGGCACCCTCGAGGACCAAACATGGCCAACGCCACCCGGAACGATCTGCGAAACGTCGCGATCGTCGCTCACGTCGACCACGGCAAGACCACGCTCGTCGACGCGATGCTCAACCAGACGAACTCCTTCGACGCGCACGCGCACGTCGAAGAGCGCGCCATGGACTCGAACGAGCTCGAGCGCGAGAAGGGCATCACGATCCTCGCCAAGAACACGGCGATCTCGTACAAGGGCAAGCACGCCGTCGACGGCCCGATCACGATCAACGTGATCGACACCCCGGGTCACGCCGACTTCGGCGGCGAGGTCGAGCGCGGCCTGTCGATGGTCGACGGCGTCGTCCTCCTCGTCGACTCGAGCGAGGGCCCGCTGCCGCAGACCCGCTTCGTGCTCCGCAAGGCGCTCGAAGCCCGCATGCCGGTGATCCTCCTCGTCAACAAGACCGACCGTCCCGACGCCCGCATCGACGAGGTCGTCGCCGAGAGCCAGGACCTCCTGCTCGGCCTCGCCTCCGACCTCGCCGACGACGTGCCCGACCTCGACCTCGACGCGATCCTCGACGTGCCGGTCGTCTACGCCTCGGGCCGCAACGGCGCAGCGAGCCACAACAAGCCCGGCAATGGCGAACTCCCCGACAACGACGACCTCGAGCCCCTCTTCGAGGCGATCCTGCAGCACATCCCGGCGCCGGTCTACGACGACGAGCACCCCCTGCAGGCGCACGTCACGAACCTCGACGCCTCGCCGTTCCTCGGTCGCCTCGCCCTGCTCCGCGTCTTCCACGGCACCATCAAGAAGGGCCAGACGGTCGCCTGGGTCAAGCACGACGGCAGCGTCCAGAACGTGCGCGTGACCGAGCTCTTCCTCACGAAGGCGCTCGACCGCTTCCCCGCCGAGAGCGCCGGCCCGGGCGACATCGCCGTGGTCGCGGGCTTCGAGGACATCATGATCGGCGACACGCTCGCCGACCCCGAAGACGTGCGTCCGCTCCCGATCATCGCGGTCGACGAGCCGGCCATCTCGATGACGATCGGCACGAACACCTCGCCGCTCGTCGGCAAGGTCAAGGGCCACAAGCTCACCGCCCGCATGGTGAAGGACCGCCTCGACCGCGAGCTCGTCGGCAACGTCTCGCTCAAGGTCCTCGACATCGGCCGCCCCGACGCGTGGGAGGTGCAGGGCCGCGGCGAGCTCGCGCTCGCGATCCTCGTCGAGCAGATGCGCCGTGAGGGCTTCGAGCTCACCGTCGGCAAGCCCCAGGTGGTCACCAAGCAGATCGACGGCAAGGTGCACGAGCCCTACGAGCACCTCACGATCGACGCCCCCGAGGAGTACCTCGGTGCGATCACGCAGCTGCTCGCTGCTCGCAAGGGCCGCATGGACAACATGTCGAACCACGGCACCGGCTGGGTTCGCATGGAGTTCATCGTCCCGAGCCGCGGCCTCATCGGCTTCCGCACGGAGTTCATGACGACGACCCGCGGCACCGGCATCGCGAACGCGATCTCGCACGGGTACGACGTGTGGGCGGGCCAGATCGTGACCCGCAACAACGGCTCGATCGTGGCCGACCGCTCGGGCGTCGTGACGCCGTTCGCGATCATCGCCCTGCAGGAGCGCATGACCTTCTTCGTGAACCCGACCGAAGAGGTCTACGAGGGCATGGTCATCGGCGAGAACTCGCGCAACGACGACATGGACGTGAACATCACGAAGGAGAAGAAGCTGACGAACATGCGTCAGTCGACCTCCGACACGTTCGAGTCGATGACGCCCTCGCGCCAGCTCTCGCTCGAGGAGTGCCTCGAGTTCGCCCGTGAAGACGAGTGCGTCGAGGTCACGCCGGCCGCCGTGCGCATCCGCAAGGTCGAGCTCGACGCGACGGCCCGTGCCCGCACGACGTCGCGTCTGAAGAAGCAGAACTAGCAGTCGCCGACGCAGACGAGCGGATGCCCCGGGGTCGAACGACCCCGGGGCATCCGCTCGTTTCGCGTTCTGCCTGCTCTCTCGCGTCCTGACTGGGGGAGAACGCTCTCACGGGTTCCGGGGGAATATGCATGTGCATCGGAGGTTCCTCCCAGAGTCGGTGCGTACCGTAGCTGAGGTTGTCTCGAACCTGACTCAGAAAATACGTAACGCACCCCCATATGACTCCCCCCAAGCACGGCCGCCGCGCGGCCACCTCCAGCCCTGCCCGCCCCACCCCCGCACTTCGCACCGGCCTCGCCGGAATCCGGAACCGTTTCGCCCGCACGGGTGCTGCTCGTTCCGGCGCTGCGACGCTTCGGCCGGTCCTCTCCGTGATCGCGATGTCGTTCGCCGGCGCCATGATGGTCGCCACGAGCGTCCCCGCGCTGGCCGTGACCGCGACCGACACGATCGCCCGCGCCTCGGTCTACGCGCCGGCTGAGGACACGATCGAGTACGCGCCCCAGACCGTCGAGGTCGGCAGCGAGGGCATCATGTCCGAGCTCGCCGCCGAGCAGTACGACGTGGAGGTCGCACCGCCGCCCATCACGTCGCAGGTCGCGAGCCTCGGCAGCGTGCAGCTCATCGACACCGACACGATCGTCTGGCCGGTGCAGACGCCCGAGAAGCGCAGCGGCGGCTACGGGCCGCGTTCGGCACCCTGTGCCGGATGCTCGACCTTCCACGACGGCGTCGACTTCACTCCCGGCAACGGCACGCCCGTGATGTCGATCGCCGACGGCGTCGTCGTGCTCGCCACCGAGAACGGCGGCGGGCTCGGCGTCAACGTCGAGGTGCAGCACAACATCGGCGGTGAGCTCATCACGAGCTCGTACGCGCACATGCAGTTCGGCTCGATCGCCGTCTCGGTCGGGCAGCAGGTCACCGCAGGTCAGCAGCTCGGAGTCGTCGGTACGACCGGTCAGTCGACCGGCCCCCACCTGCACCTCGAGATGTTCGGCGGCGACGGTGCGCGCTTCGACGGCTTCGCCTGGTTGTCGGCGCGGATCGGCTGATTCGGCGAGCTAGGCGCCGGTGAAGGCCGGGTCTCGCTTCTCGATGAAGGCCGCGACGCCCTCGCGCATGTCGTGAGTGCGGAACGCGTCGCCGAAGGCCGCGATCTCGAGGTCGCTCGCCGACTCGGTGCGGCGGCCCGCGGCGTCGACGAGCACGCGCTTGGCGAGCCCGACGGCCGGCGCGGCGTTCGCTCCGACCTCGTCGAGGGTCGCTCGCGCACCGGCGAAGAGCGACTCGCGGTCGGGGAACGACCGCACGACGAGCCCGATCGCGACCGCCTCGGCGGCGTCGATGCGGCGTCCCGTGTAGATGAGTTCCTTGGCGCGGGCGAGCCCGACCGCGCGGGGAAGCCGCACGGTGCCGCCGAAGCCGGGGATGAGGCCCAGGTGCACCTCGGGCTGACCGAAGCTCGAGGCATCCGTCGCATAGATGAAGTCGCACGAGAGCGCGAGCTCGAGGCCGCCGCCGAGTGCGAAGCCGTCGACGCACGCGATGACGGGGGCGGAGAGTCCTTCGATCGCCGCTGCCACCCGGTGGCCGAGTCGTGACGACTCCTCGCCCTGCTCGGGCGTGAGCCCCGCCATCGCCCGGATGTCGGCGCCCGCCACGAAGGCGCGTCCGCCGGCCCCGGTGAGCAGCACGCCGCGAACGGCGCTGCCCTCTGCGGCGAGGGACTCGAATGCGCCGAGCAGTGACGCGAGCACGTCGGGGGAGAGGGCGTTCAGCGCCTTGGGGCGGTCGATCGTCACGATCGCGAGACTGCCGTCGCGCTCGACGCGCACGTCGGGCCCGTTCTCCTGAGTGCTGGGCTCGGCCATCATCGGTCCTCTCCGCACGGTCCGTTCCGTGTCCCGGCCCACGCTACGCCATCGCCTCGCGATGGCCGGGCGGTAGAATTCCGAACGGGGCGATCGGATGCCGCGTGGTGCCGACCCGCCCCATCGCCCAGATCGCTGCACACGAGGAGCCGGCCATGCGACAGTCCATCACCCGCCGTCGGGCGGGCAGCGCCGCGGTGATCGCCGTACTGGCGCTGACCATGCTCTCGGGCTGCTTCCCGAATCCGGGCGACCTCGTCAACCAGGGCGTCGAAGACGCCATCGAAGGCGCCACCGGCGGCGACGTCAGCCTCAGCGGCGAACTGCCCGCCGACTTCCCCGAAGCGGTCGCGCTCATCGACGGCGAGATCAGCTTCGCCGCGGGAGCTGGGGCCAGCGAGGGCTGGGTCGTGATGGTCACGTCGAGCGCGGCGGATCCCGTCGCCGACGCTGCCGCGAAGCTCGAAGCTGCAGGCTTCACCGAGGACACCACGTTGAACGGTGACACGGCGAGTGCCGTCGTGTACTCCAACGGCGAGTACATCGTGCTGCTCGCGGGCGACGGCGACGTCGTCTCGTACACGGTCACCCAGCAGCCGAAATGACGAGTCGAACGAGTCTCGGCACGATCGTCGTCGCCTTCCTGGTCGGGCTCGTCTACGGCGCGCTCGGCACCGTCGGGCATCGAGCGTCGCTCAGCATCGGCGAGGTCTCGATCCCGTGGGGCCTCGCGGCGGCGCTCATCGGCGTCGCGGCGCTCCTCGTCGGAATCCGTCTCGTCGCCGGCGGCCGGTGGGCCGCTGCGGCGGCCGGGGCCGGTGTCATCGTCGCGGTCGCCGTGCTCACGCTGCCGGGGCCGGGTGGTTCGGTGCTCATCGTCGACGATCTGACGGGCACCATCTGGTCGGTCGCGCCCGCCCTCATCGCGGTGCTCGTCGTCGCGTGGCCGAAGCTGCCGTCGGCCCGTCCGCGCGACGCATAGACTGGGACTCCCAGCCTTTCGAAGGGACAGCGAACACCGTGACCTATGTCATCGCCCTTCCGTGCGTCGACGTCAAAGACCGCGCCTGCATCGACGAATGCCCTGTCGACTGCATCTACGAGGGTGAGCGCTCGCTCTACATCCACCCCGACGAATGCGTCGACTGCGGTGCATGCGAGCCGGTCTGCCCCGTCGAGGCCATCTACTACGAAGACGACCTGCCCGAGATGTGGGCCGACTACTACAAGGCGAACGTCGAGTTCTTCGACGACATCGGCTCGCCCGGCGGTGCCGCCAAGATCGGCGTGATCCCGAAGGACCACCCCGTGATCGCGGTGCTCCCGCCCCAGGCGCACTGAGCATGGCTCGCGGCGAACTGCCCGACTACCCGTGGGACCTCATGGCGCCGTTCCGTGAGCGCGCCGCAGCTCACCCCGAGGGCGTCGTCGACCTGTCGATCGGCTCGCCGGTGGATCCCACGCCGGCGCTCGTGCGCGAGGCGCTCGCGAACGCGACCGATGCCCACGCCTACCCGCTGACGACCGGCACTGACGAGCTGCGCGGTGCCATCATCGACTGGTTCGCCCGTCGCCGCGGCGTCACCGGACTCACCGAGGCGAACGTGCTGCCGACGGTGGGCTCCAAAGAGCTGGTCGCGCTCCTGCCCTTCCTGCTGGGGCTCGGCGAGGGCGACGTCGTCGTGCACCCCCGAGCGGCGTACCCGAGCTACGAGATGGGCGCCGTGCTCGTCGGCGCCACGTCGATGGCCTCCGACGACCCGGCAGAGTGGCCCGCCGAGACGAAGCTCGTGTGGCTGAACAGCCCCGGCAACCCCGACGGGCGGGTGCTCACGATCGACGAACTGCGAGCGGCTCGCGAGCGGGCACTCGAGCTCGACGCGATCATCGTCGGCGACGAGTGCTACGCGGAGCTCGGGTGGGAGGGCGAGTGGGCGGATGCCCCGATCCCGAGCCTGCTCGACCCGCGCGTCGTCGGCGACAGCCGTCGCAACACGCTCGTGGCCTACTCGCTGTCGAAGCAGTCGAACATGGCCGGCTACCGAACGGCCTTCATCGCGGGCTGCCGGAGCGTCATCGGGCGAATCACGACCGTGCGCAAGCACGCGGGGCTCATGCTTCCGCAGCCGCTGCAGGCCGCGATGATCGCCGCTCTTCGCGACGACGTGCACGTCGCCGAGCAGAAGGCGCGCTACCGCGCGCGGCGCGAACTGCTGAAGCCCGCACTCGAGGCCGCAGGGTTCCGCATCGACCGCAGCGAGGCCGGGCTCTACCTCTGGGCGAGCGAGGGGCGCGACGCGTGGGAGTCGATCGGCAGGCTCGCCGACCTCGGCATCGTCGCCGGCCCCGGCCACTTCTACGGGGTGCACCACCCCGAGCATGTGCGACTCTCGCTGACGGCGACCGACGAGCGCATCGCGGCTGCGGCCGAGCGGCTCCGGGCCGCGGCTGCGGCCTGACATCCGGGAGATCGCGGCTGGAACGACCCCGTCGGCTGTGACTCTCACCAACGGATAAGATGATCTGTTGGCGGGTGCGACAGTGTGTTCGGAGCCCGTCTAGGCTGTATTCGGACCGCGGCCGCCCTGAGGGCCACGACCGGAAAGCAGGTGACCGCGCAAGTGACGATCACAGGAGGCGCCGTGAGCGACGTCGTGAACAATGCGGCTGGGGAGACCCCCCAGACCGCGACCCTGAAGTTCGGCAGCACCACCGCCGAACTGCCCGTCCACCGTGCGGTGCAGGGCAACTCGAGCATCGACGTTTCGACGCTGACCCGGCAGACCGGGCTCACCGCGCTCGACTACGGGTTCGTGAACACCGCGTCGACGCGGTCGGCGATCACCTACATCGACGGCGAGCAGGGCATCCTGCGATACCGCGGGTACCCGATCGAAGAGCTCGCAGCGAACTCGACGTACCTCGAGGTGGCGTGGCTGCTCATCTACGGCGAGCTGCCGACGGCCGATCAGCTTGGCGAGTTCGACGAGAAGATCCGGCACCACACGCTGCTGCACGAAGACCTGAAGCGCTTCTTCTCGTCGCTGCCGCACACGGCGCACCCGATGTCCGTGCTCTCGAGCGCGGTGTCGGCGCTCTCGACCTACTACGAGGACTCGACGGACTCGAACGATCCCGAGCAGGTCGAGCTCACCATGATCCGCCTGCTTGCGAAGCTTCCGGTGATCGCCGCCTACGCGCACAAGAAGTCGATCGGCCAGGCGTTCCTGTACCCCGACAACTCGCTGTCGTTCGTCGACAACTTCCTGAAGCTGAACTTCGGCAACATGGCCGAACCGTTCCAGGTCGACCCGGTGCTCTCGACCGCGCTCGACCGGCTCCTGATCCTGCACGAGGACCACGAGCAGAACGCCTCGACGTCGACCGTCCGCCTCGTCGGCTCGACCGGCGCGAACCTCTACGCCTCGATCTCCGCGGGCATCCAGGCGCTCTCGGGCCCGCTCCACGGCGGTGCCAACGAAGCAGTGCTGCAGATGCTCGCCCGCATCCGCGACTCCGGCGAAGGCGTCGAGAAGTTCGTCGAGCGCGTGAAGAACAAGGAAGACGGCGTGAAGCTCATGGGCTTCGGGCACCGCGTCTACAAGAACTACGACCCCCGCGCGACGATCGTCAAGCAGTCGGCCGATGAGGTGCTCGCCGGACTCGGCGTCGCCGACCCGCTGCTCGACATCGCGAAGGAGCTCGAGCAGTTCGCCCTGCAGGACGACTACTTCAAGGAGCGTCGTCTCTACCCGAACGTCGACTTCTACACGGGTGTCATCTACAAGGCGATGGGCTTCCCGACGCGCATGTTCACCGTGCTCTTCGCGATCGGCCGCCTGCCCGGCTGGATGGCGCACTGGCGCGAGATGAACGTCGACCCGCAGACGAAGATCGGGCGCCCGCAGCAGCTCTACATCGGCGAGGCCGAGCGGCACTACCCCTCGGTCTGATCCGCACCACGACGACGCCGGTTCCGCCTTCGGGCGGGGCCGGCGTCTCGTCGTTCGAGGTCAGCCGGCGGGGTTCAGCGTCAGGGTGTCGCGGGCGTCGGCCTCGATCGCCTCGCGGCTGACGGCCCAGTCGCGCAGCTCGCCGTGCTGCCAGAGCGGGGCCTGGTCGGCGTAGTTCGCGTGGAATGCGTGGCCGGAGGCGCCGGTCAGGTTGATCCAGCGTGAGGCGTCGCGGTCGGCCAGGTCGACGACCATGCGCATCGACGGCACCCAGTCGACGCCGTAGCCGATGCTCGCATCCCACCCGATCGCGTTCACGACCGCCGAGCCGCCGCCGAGCTCGTACGGGCCGCGGTTGAACAGCCACTCGATGGGCGCGATGCCGGATTCGCCGAAGCTCTGGTTCGTGAGTGTCAGCGTGTGCAGGCGGCCCCAGCGCCAGGAATCGGTGTTCGACCCCATGCGGTCGGTCGACTCGGCCCATGCGGCACCGAGGGCGTGCGCGATCATCCCGTCGCGGCCGGCGACGTCGAGCTCGTCGTTCGCCCACCACGTGGACTCGGGCTCGTCGAGCAGCGTGCCGACGACGCTGAACCAGCGGTCGCCGCCCTGCGGCCGCGTCGACTCGGGCAGCCCGCCGAACATGTCGTCGAGCAGGGTGCGCCAGAACACGGCGAAGTAGGCGGCCTGCGCGCTGTCGGCGTCGGCGCTGCCGTCCCAGCCGCGGAGGAGGTCGGCTCCGCGTCCGGCGTCGCCGATGAGATCGAGCGACGCGATGACCGGGAGGAGGGCATCGGCGTTGGCATCACCGGTGTCGAGCTGGATCTCGGCGAGCGAGTCGACCGTGAACTTCTCGCCGGCGTCGATGCGTTCGCGGATCAGGCGGTCGATGCCGGCAGCGCGGTAGCCGTAGTCCCAGTCCTTCGTCAGCATCGGACCGTCGGGGCCGGCGGCCGCGTTGTTGGCCGTGACGAGGTACCCGGCGGGCGGGTTCAGCACCGAGGGCAACTGGTCGAACGGGATCGTGTCCGACCAGCCGTTCTCGCTCGTCCAACCGGGCAGCGGCAGCGTGCCGTCGCCTGCCTTGCGCACGGGGATGCGGCCGGGCGCCTGATAGCCGATATTGCCCGAGGCATCCGCGTAGATGAGGTTCTGCGCCGGCACGTCGAAGAGTGCGGCGGCGGCCCGGAAGCCGTCCCAGTCCTGCGCCCGGTCGAGTGCGAAGATCGCGCCGGCGGTGGTGCCGGGCGTCAGCGCGGTCCACTGCAGTGACACGGCGTAGTCGCCTTCGGGCTGGCCGGATGCCGCGGGGTACTGCGCGCCGACATCGCCGAAGTCGTCTCGGATGTCGGTCACGATCGGACCGCGTGCCGTGGAGCGAACCGTGATCGTGACGGGGTCGCCGCCCGCGACCTCGATCACCTCATCGCGGATCGTGAGCGGCATCTGCACGCCGTCGAGTTCGTAGGTGTCGCCGCTGATGCGTTCGAGGTACAGGTCGGCGACATCGGGTCCGAGGTTCGTGAAGCCCCAGGCGACGGCTTGGTTCTGCCCGATGACGATGCCGGGCAGGCCCGAGAACGAGTACCCGGCGACGTCGAATCCGCATGCCTCGGTTACCTCGACGCAGTGCAGGCCCATCTGGGTCCAGATCGAGGGCATCGCCGGCCCGAGGTGCGGATCGTTCGCGAGGAGGGGCAGGCCCGACTCGGTCAGCGCGCCGCCCACGACCCAGGAGTTCGAGCCGATGTCGCCGCCCTCGGGGCCGAGCAGTTCGGGTACTCCGTCGATCGCAGCGCGCAGCGTGCCGAGGGCGGCGACGTAGTCGGAGGCCGGCGCGGAGGCCGCGGCGGCTTCGGTCTCGATCGTGTCGGCAGCGCCGGAGATCGGGGTCGTGGAGAGGGCGGCGGTCGCCGCCACGGGCTGGCCGCCGACGATCGTGGGCATGGTGTCCCACGAGAAGTCGGGGTGGAGGCGCGCGACCTCTTCTGGCGGGAGCACGGTCGAGAGCATCGCGCGGTCGATCTCGTCTCCGAGGTTCGAGCGCAGGTCCCACGCCATGGCCTTCAGCCACGCGATCGAGTCGACGCCCGACCACGGCTCGGGGGAGTAGCCGGGGTTCTGCAGCCCGAGCACCGCGTACTCGAGCGAGAGGTCGGCACCGCTGCGCTCGTCGAGGTAGGCGTTGACGCCCTCGGCGTAGGCGTCGTAGTAGGCCTTCGGCACCTCGCCGAGCGCGTCGTACTCCTGCTGGGCGATGCCCCGCCAGTCGAGCGTTCGGATGAACGTGTCGGTGCCGACCTGCGATTCGCCGAACATCTCGGCGAGCCGGCCGGCCGTGACGTGCCGACGGAAGTCCATCTCCCAGAAGCGGTCCTGCGCGTGCACGTAGCCCTGCGCGAAGAACAGGTCGTGGTCGGTCTCCGCGTAGAGCTGCGGGATGCCGGCATCGTCACGGATGACGGTCACCTCTGCGCCGAGCCCCGGGACGTCGATCGCACCGTTCGTGGTCGGGAAGGATCGCTGCACCGTCCACCAGCCGAGTCCGGCCGCGACGACTGCGAGCACGAGCACGGTGACGAGCAGGCCGATGACGAACCGCATCGCCCGATGCCGACTGGTTCGCGGTGCGTCGGTACCCACGTCACTCCTTCGTGATGCGCAAGCGGGAGGGCCGCCCCGTGGCGGCCCGAGTCACCAACTGTAGCCGAGACGGCGGGAGTTGCGACCGGTCGTTGCAGGGCTGTGATGTGGCACGACCCGCGAGGCCCGAGCCGCGCGATTCCGGGGGGCTACGCGTGCAGCGCGGCGTTCAGTTGCACACCCTCGCCCGAGCGGGAGAGAGCCTCGACCTGGCCATTCAGCGAGTTGCGCCGGAAGAGCAGGTTCGGCACGCCCGAGAGCACGACGGCCTTGACGGTGTTCGGTCGTTCGCCGGGGCCGCCGTGCAGCACGACCTTCGTGCCGGCGGTGACGTAGAGCCCCGCTTCGACGACGCTGTCGTCGCCGATCGAGATGCCGATGCCCGAGTTCGCGCCGAGCAGCGCACGCTCGCCGATGACGACGCGCTGCGTGCCGCCGCCCGAGAGGGTGCCCATGATGGATGCCCCGCCGCCGATGTCGGAGCCGTCGCCGACGACGACACCCTGCGAGATGCGGCCCTCGACCATCGAGGCGCCGAGCGTGCCGGCGTTGAAGTTCACGAAGCCCTCGTGCATCACGGTGGTGCCCGGCGCGAGGTGCGCGCCGAGGCGCACGCGTGCGGCGTCGGCGATGCGCACCCGCTCGGGCGTGACGTAGTCGAGCAGGCGCGGGAACTTGTCGACGCTGACCGCGTGGATGCCGGCGCGCTGCAGCGCCGGGCGCAGACGGTCGAAGTCGGTCGGATGCACCGGGCCCGCGTTGGTCCAGACCACGGCGGGCAGGTGGGCGAAGATGCCGTCGAGGTTCACCGTGTTCGGCGCTGCGAGCAGGTGCGAGAGCACGTGCAGCCGCAGGTACGCGTCGCTCGTGCCCGTCGGGGCCGCATCGAGGTCGATCGTGAGATCGACGGCTTCGACGGTGACGGCGCGGCGCTCGTCGGCACCGGCGAGTGCGAGGTGCTCGGCCGTGAGCGGCGCGGCGTCGACACCGAGCACCGGTGCCGGGAACCACGTGTCGAGCACGGTGCCGTCTGCGGCGACGGTCGCGAGTCCGGTTGCGGAGGCGAGACGGGCAGGGCTGGGCGCGACGTCGTTCGTGGGCATGGTTCAAGGGTACCGAGCCCGGTCGGGCTGTGACGCTGCGCGGCATTCGTAGACTGGGGGCATGCCTCCCGCCGCAACACCGCTCACGCTCGACCTGACCGCCGATTCCGTCGCCATCACGCAGGCGATCTGCGACGTGCCGAGCGTGTCGGGCGACGAGTCGCTGCTCGCCGACCTCGTCGAGCAGGCGCTCGCCGGGGCATCCCATCTCGAGGTGATCCGCGACGGCGACACCATCGTCGCGCGCACGAACCTCGGTCGTGACCGCCGAGTCGTGATCGCGGGCCACATCGATACCGTGCCGATCAACGAGAACCTGCCGACCCGGTTCGAGACCGAAGACGGCGTCGAGTACCTGTGGGGGCGCGGCACGGTCGACATGAAGGCGGGGGTCGCGGTACAGCTGAAGCTCGCGCTCGAGCTCACCGATCCCATCGTCGACCTCACCTGGATGTGGTACGACAACGAGGAGGTCGCGGCCTCGCTCAACGGCCTCGGGCGGCTCTCGCGCACTCGTCCCGACCTCTTCGCCGGCGACTTCGCCATCCTCGGCGAACCGTCGAACGGGCAGGTCGAGGGCGGCTGCAACGGCACCCTGCGCGCCGAGGTGTGGACGACCGGGCTGCGGGCGCACTCGGCACGCAGCTGGGTGGGCGAGAACGCGATCCACAAGCTCGCACCGGCGCTCGCGAAGCTCGCGGAGTACGAGGCAGAGACCGTCGAGGTCGACGGGCTCGCGTACCGCGAGGGCCTGAACGCCGTGCTCGTCTCGGGCGGCATCGCGGGCAACGTGATCCCCGACGAGGCCGTGCTCACCGTCAACTACCGGTTCGCGCCGAGCCGCAGCGTCGCCGAGGCATCCGCCTTCGTCACCGAGTTCTTCGACGGCTTCGAGGTCGCGATCGTCGACAGCGCCGAGGGCGCACGCCCCGGCCTCGACGACCCGCTCGCACAACAGTTCGTGCGTGCGGTCGGCGCCGAGGCACGCCCCAAGTACGGCTGGACGGATGTCGCGCGCTTCAGCGCCCTCGGCATCCCCGCGGTGAACTTCGGCCCGGGCGACCCGCTCAAGGCCCACGCCGACGACGAGCGGGTCGACGTCGCCCAGATCCTGCACACCGAGGTCGCGCTCCGCGCCTGGTTGACCGGCACCACCGCCTGAGCCGCCCGGCCTCGAAGAGCACCCCGTGACCACGCCGTCGGCCGCCCTCCGCGAACCCGACCCGTTCCGCGCGACGCGTTGGTCGCCGCGGGTGCGCTGGCGGGTGGCTCCATGGTGGGCGAAGGTCGCCCTGATCTTCCTGGGGGCCCGCGCGATCACCACGTCGATGGTGCTCGTGATGGCGAGCCTCCAGGGCTCGAACCCCTGGACACAGGCCCGCCCCGGCTACTTCGAGTACGCGAACCTCTGGGATGCGCGGTGGTACCAGATCATCTGGCTGGGCGGCTACCCGGCCGACCTCCCGCTGACCGAGACCGGTCAGGTCGCCGAGAACGCGTGGGCGTTCCTGCCCGTCTACCCGATGTTCGTCGGCCTCGTCACCTCGTTCGGGGTGCCGTGGAACGTGGCATCCGTCATCGTGTCGCTCGCCGCCGGTCTCGGAGCGGCACTCATCACGTACCGGCTCATGTCGCGGTTCCTCGAACCCGACCGGGCGCTCTTCGCCGTCGTGCTCTTCTGCGTGGCGCCGGTCTCGCCGATCATGCAGTTCGGCTACGCCGAATCGCTCGGCCTCCTGTGGCTCGCGCTCGCGCTGCTCCTGCTCGTCGATCGACGATACGGATGGCTCGTGCCCGTGCTCGCCGTGTGGGCGTTCACGCGGCCCGGGGCGCTCGCCTTCGCCCTCACGCTCGGCCTGCACTGGCTGTGGCGCTGGTTCTCGCGGCGGAGCGACCCGTTCCCCATGCGGGAACGGGTGCTCGCGGCATCCGTGACGGTGTTCGCGGGAGTCGTCGGCCTCGCCTGGCCCGGCGTCGTCTGGGCGGCGACGGGAGAGCTGCACGGGTACACGGCCACCGAACTCGCCTGGCGCTCGGCGTACATCGGCTACCAGGAACTCGTGCCGTTCACGGCGTGGTTCCAATCGGCCGACTGGTGGCTCGGCCAGCCGCTCGGCCCGATCGTGGTCATCGCGCTCATCGCCGGATTCGCGGTGACGCTGTTCCTGCCGGCGGTGCGCCGGCTCGGCGTCGACCTGCGGCTGTGGCTCGCGAGCTACGCGCTGTACCTGCTCGCGGTGTTCTTCCCGCAGTCGAGCACCTTCCGCCTGCTCGCGCCGATGTTCCCGCTCGTCGGTGCGATGGCGCAGCCGAGGGCGCGCTGGTACCGCTGGGGCATGGTCGCGCTCTCTCTCCTGCTCCAACTCGGTTGGCTGCTCATCGCCTGGGGGATCGACGGCAGGGATTGGACGCCTCCCTGATCGGAGGGTGAATTCGACGAACGGAGAATGCCCTCCGTCTGTGGGATGTCGTCAATCGGCTTGTCCACAGGCTCGCGGCGATTTCCCAGCACCGCCTGTGTTAGCAGATAATGGAATCTCAGCCACGAAAGGGGAGCTCAATGGCGGCCATGAAGCCACGCACCGGAGACGGGCCAATGGAGGCTGTGAAGGAGGGTCGACTCATCATCGTTCGAGTTCCACTCGAGGGTGGCGGTCGCCTCGTCGTCTCGGTGAACGATGCTGAGGCCAAGGAGCTGTACGACGTCCTCGGTGGCGTCGTGAATCCCGCCTGAGTCACATCACTCGAAACGAGCCCCGAGATCTCTCGGGGCTCGTTTCGTTTCCATGCGCTTGCGGCCGCTAGACGCCGAGCTTGACGATCTGCAGCAGTCCGTCGCCGGCCGGGGAGATCGCCGTCGCAACCGCCGTCGAGGTCGAGAGCTCCGAGATAAGGGTGCGGTAGGCGCTCGCCGACTCGTCGCGTCGCGCAGGGTCGGCCACGCGGCCCTTCCAGAGGGCGCGCGCGACGAGCACGATGCCGCCCGGTTTGGCCAGACGCAGGCCGTGTTCGGCGTATTCGATGACCGACGGGGCGTCGGCGTCGATGAAGACGATGTCGTACGAGCTCTCGTTCATGCGCGGCAGCACCTCGCTCGCGCGCCCGGCGATCAGTCGCACTCGGGCGGCGGCGATGCCGGCGTCGGCGAAATGCTGGCGGGCGTGCTGCTGGTACTCGTTCTCGGTGTCGATCGAGGTGAGGAGCGCACGACGTGCGGCCTGCAGCATCCAGAGGCCCGAAACGCCCACTCCGGTGCCGACCTCGATGATCGACTGGGCGCGCGATGCGGCCGCGAGCACTGCGAGTTGCGCACCCACGGCAGGCGAGACCGGCTCGACGCCGAGCTCGAGCGATTGCTGACGGGCCTTGGCGATCGACTCGGTCGGGGCGACCGAGTCGTCGACGTACTTCCAGTTCAGGTCGTGATCTGACACGTGGCGGCTCCCGGGTGGATCTCTCAGTGCCTAAGCCTAAGGTGAACGCGCCGTGGCGTTTGCACGCCTCGCCGCCCACTATCCTGTAGGGGTGTTCGGTCTGACGTTCGAGAAGCTCCTCATCATCGGGGTGATTGCCGTCTTCCTGCTCGGGCCGGAACGACTGCCGCATTACGCCGCGCAGCTCGGCCGACTCGTGCGCTCCCTGCGCGACATGGCCAACGGTGCGAAAGACCGCATGCGCGACGAGATGGGCCCCGACTTCGACGACGTCGACTGGAAGAAGCTCGACCCGCGCCAGTACGACCCGCGCCGCATCATCCGCGAAGCGCTCACCGATGTCGACCCGTTCGCCGAAGAGGCGCCCGCGCCCGTCGTCGCGCGGGCGTCGGTCAACGACAATTCGGCCTACCTGCAGCGCAAGCGCAAGCGTGAGGGGCTCGGCGCCGACGAGCCGGCGCCGTTCGACTCCGAAGCGACCTGATCGCCGCGGCGCTGCCGCGGGGCAGGGCCGAGCGGATGCCGCGTGGCAGCGCGACGCCGGGCAGGCCCGCCGCTCAGCGCAGGCGCGCGACCTTCAGCGCTTGCGCGAGCAGCACGAGGAGCGGCGCCTTCTGCTCGTACTCCTTCGCGGTGCGGGGCAGTTGCAGCAGCCCCGTCACCGATGAGATCGTGACGGGCTCGACGAAGCGCAGGAGCCCGGCCTCGCCGTTGCGACGGCCGAGACCCGACTGCTTGACGCCGCCCATCGGCGCCGCCACCGAGGCGAACGAGCCGCGGTACCCCTCGTTGACGTTGACGCTGCCGGCCTCGAGGGCGTCGGCGACGCGGCGTGCGCGCCCGGCCGACGCGGTGAAGACCGAGGCGTTCAGGCCGTACTCGCTCGCATTGGCCGCGAGCACGGCCTCTTCATCGCTGCCGATGAGGTAGAGCGAGGCGATCGCGCCGAAGGTCTCCTCCGCATACACGAGCATGTCGGGAGTGACTCCCGTGAGGACCGTCGGTTCGAAGAACCACGGGCCGATGTCGGGGCGATGCTTGCCGCCGACGAGCACGACGGCGCCCTTCGCGACGGCGTCGTCGAGGTGCGCCTGCACCCGCGCGAGCTGCGCGGCGCTCGCGAGCGAGCCGAAGTCTGCGCTGAAGTCGAGGCCGGACCCGAGCTTGGCCGACCACAGCCGCTCGACGATCGCCTTCTGGAACGGGCCGGCGACCTTCTGGTGCACGTAGATGCGCTCGATCGAGACGCAGAGCTGGCCCATCGCCGAGAAGGCGGCGTGCGCGGCATTCGCCGCGGCCGTCGCGGGGTCGACGTCGTCGAGCACGAGCAGGGCGTTCTTGCCGCCGAGCTCGAGCGAGGAGCCGACGAGACGACGGCCCGCCTTCTCGCCGATCTTGCGGCCGGTCGCCGTCGAGCCGGTGAAGCAGATGTAGTCGGCGACATCCGTCAGCGCCTCGCCGACCTCGGAGGCCGGGCCGGCGACGACGGCCCAGAGTGCTGCGGGTACACCGGCGTCGATGAAGGCGCGGCGGAGGGCGAGGATCGAGAGCGCGCCCTGGTCGTCGGCCTTCTGCACGACGCCGCACCCGGCGGCGAGGGCGGGCACGACGTCCATCGCGGCGAGGCTCAGCGCGAAGTTCCACGGGGTGATGACGCCGACGACGCCCTTCGGACGGAACTGCACCCGGCTCGTCGCCACGGTCGGAAGACCGGAGCGGATGGGGCGGCCGTGCAGCACCTTCCGGGCGGCCAGTGCGTTGTACCGGGTGACCGACACGGCCTCGAAGATCTCTTCGAACGCCTGACCGCGCGTCTTGCCGCTCTCGAGCTGGATGAGGTCGAGCAGCATGTCGCGCCGCTCGAGGATGAGGTCGTGCGCACGCAGCAGCACGCGCCGGCGCTCGGCGAATCCGGCACGTGCCCAGGCGAGCTGGGCGAGCCGTGCCCGGGCGAACGCGTCGAGCACGTCGTCGGCGCTCGAGCGCGGCAGTTCGTGCAGGATCTCGCCCGTCGACGGGGTCGGGACGGAGGTGGTCTCGGAACCGGAAGCGACGACGTCGTCGCTGAGGCTCGCGTACAGGTCGGGGGAGGCCGTGGGGGCGCGCATGCGCACAGTCTAGGACAGTGAACCCCGTTCTAGGTCAGTTGACCCAGTTCGCGTGCCGACGGGTGCCGACGGGTGAGTACACTGCCTCCATGACCGCATCGGTGCGAACCCTGTCCCGCGGTGTCGTGACCCGCTATGCGATCGGATCCATCGGCACAGGCGGCTTCGCCACGCTGCCAGGCCTCGTGCTCGTCTACTACCTGACCGACACCCTCGGGGTGACCGCGCTCGCCGCTGGCCTCGTCGTCACGGCCGCCAAGGTGTGGGACGTCGTGATCGACCCGTGGATCGGCGAGCGCAGCGACCGCGCGCTCGCGCGCACCGGCACGCGGCGCAGGTGGATGATCGTGGGCGCCATTGCGCTGCCCGTCGGCTTCATCCTCACCTTCGCCGTGCCGACGGGCCTCGACCCCGGGGCATCCGGCATCTGGGTGTTCCTGGCCTTCCTCGCGACGGCGACGGCCTTCAGCCTGTTCCAAGTGCCCTACATCGCGCTGCCGGCCGAGCTCACGTCCGACTACGACGCCCGCACGCGGCTCCTCACCTGGCGCGTCGTCGTGCTCACGATCGCGATCCTGCTCTTCGGGGCCGGCGGACCCGAGGTGCGCGCGGCGTTCGCCGACGAGCACACCGGGTACCTCGTGATGGCGATCGTCGCGGGCGTCGTCATCGGGGCGGGCATGCTCGTCGCCACCACCACCGCTGCGAAGGCCGGTGCGTCCAAGCCCAGTGCATCGACGGATGCAGCGCCGCGCCGCGACATCCGTGCCGGCTACGCCGAGGGCTTCGCCGCACTCAAGCGCAGCGCGGCGTTCCGCGCGCTGCTCGCGGCCTTCGTGCTGCAGGGGCTCGCGACGGGCCTCATGCTCGCCGGCGCGCAGTTCGTCGCGACGTGGGTGCTCCGCGACGAGCGCGCGGTGACCTTCCTCTTCGTCGCGCTCATCGGCCCGGCCGTGCTCTTCGCGCCCGTCTGGCAGGCCGTCGCCCGCCGCGTCGGGAAGGAGCGCGGGTTCGCGCTCGCGAGCACGCTCTTCGGCATCGCCGCCCTCAGCCTCGTCGGCATGATCTGGGCGCCGGGCGCGTGGGTGTACGTGCCCGTCGCGCTCGCGGGCGCCGGCTACGCGGGCATGCAGTCGCTGCCGATGGCGATGCTGCCCGACGTGATCTCGCACGACGCCCGCACGCACGGCCTCGGCCGCGCGGGCAGCTTCGGCGGGGTTTGGACGGCGGGGGAGACCGCGGGCATGGCGCTCGGCGCCACGGTGCTCACGATCGTGCTCGCGCTCACGGGCTACGTCGAGTCGATCGGCTCCCAGACGGTGACCCAGTCGCCGGCCGCGGTCGCGGGCATCGCGATCAGCTTCAGCGCGATTCCCGCGCTGCTCGTCGCAGCGAGCCTCGTGGCGCTGCGCAGGTACCCGCTCCGACGCGCCGACATCGAAGCCGATGCCGCCGCATCCACCGCAGAGACGATGGCATGATGACCGAACTCCGCCGCGAGACAGCCGAGATCCTCGCCGAACTCGAGGCGATGCGCGCCCTCGACGCACCCACGCACGGCGGCCGGGTGCTCTCGTACGTCTACGACTCGGGCCTCGCCGAGCTCGACGAGCTCGCCGCCGGCGCAGCGCGCCTCGTGCAGCCCGTCAACGGCCTCGACCCCACGACGTTCACCTCGGTCGCCGCGATGGAGGCCGGTGTCGTCGGCTTCGCCCGACGCGTGCTGGGCGGCGCCGGCGACGACGAGATCGTCGGCTCGGTCACCTCGGGCGGCACCGAGAGCTGCCTCCTCGCGGTGAAGTCGGCGCGCGACCTGTGGCGATCGGTGCGTGCGGGCAGCCCGCGGGTGCCGCGCATCGTCGCCCCGGTGACCGTGCACGCCGCGTTCCACAAGGCCGCCGAGTACTTCGGGCTCGAACTCGACCTCGTGCCGGTCGACCCGATCACGGGCGTCGTCTCGGTCGCCGCCATCGAGGAGCGACTCGGCGACGACGTCGCCCTCGTCGTGGTGAGCGCGCCGTCGTACCCGTTCGCGGCGCTCGACCCCATCGCGGATGTTGCGGCGATCACCGGCCAGCGCGGCATCGCGCTGCACGTCGACGCCTGCATCGGCGGCTTCGCCCTCGCCTTCTGGCCCGATGACCTGCCGGCGTGGAACCTGTCGGTTCCCGGCGTCACGAGCCTCTCGGCCGACCTGCACAAGTACGGGTACGCGCCCAAGGGCGTCTCGGTGCTGCTCACCCGCGGTCGCGACCGCCAGCGCTTCCAGTACTTCGCGACGACCGCCTGGCCGGGTTACCCGGTCGTGAATCCCACGCTCACCGGGTCGAAGCCCGCCGGGCCGCTCGCCGCGGCCTGGGCGATCATCGAGGCGCTCGGCGAAGACGGGTTCGCCGAGCTCACCGCCCAGGCGGCGCGCGCGACCGAGGCGCTGCGCGAGGTCGTCACCGGCATCGAGGGACTCGCGGTCGTCGGCGCGCCGACCGGGCCGCTCTTCGCGGTCGCCACCGACGAGTCGGTGCCCGCCGAGCTGCGGGTCGACCCGCACCACTGGGCGGATGCCGCGCGCGGGGCCGGTTGGCACCTGCAGCTGCAGCCCGCGCTGACGCAGGCCGACGGCACCCGACTGCCCCATACGACCCACCTCACGGTGACGCCGGTGACGGAGGCCGTGGTCGGCGAGCTGTCGACGGCGCTCGTGGCGGCAGCCGATGCCGTGCGCGGCGAGCCGCCCGTCGACGGACAGGCGCTCGTGGCCGGGCTCGCCGAGACGCTGCCCGGTGGCCTCGACGCGCTCACGGGGGCATCCGCAGGCCTCGACTCGGAGCATGCTGCGGGTCTGCTCCGCGCCTTCGGGCTGCTCGGCGGTGCCGAGGCCCGAACCGCGGACCCCGGCGGGGGCGCGGCGGGTGCCGACGGCGCCCTGCCCGACCGGCTGGCCCCGGTGCTCGCGCTCGTCGGTGCACTGCCGCCGCAGCTCACCGAGCGCCTGCTCGTCGAGCTGCTCGCGCGGGTCGTGGAGCCGCCGTCGACTCGCGACCTCGCCTGACCGTCAGAGGTCGAGGATGAACGCCCGCTCGCCGGTCAGAGGCCGGAGGCGGTCGTCGATCGGGAACGGCACCTCGTACTCGACCACGGGCACGTCGATGGCCCCGAAGTCGTCCTTCTTCAGCTTGAGCACCGAAGCGGAGACCTCGGTGATGCGAACGCGGAGCCAGGTGCCGTCGTCGAGTCGCAGCTCGTACAGATCGGCGAGGTAGCCGATTCCCGTCGCCTCGAGCGCCTCCTCGGCGCTCAACCAGTCGATCGAGTCGGTCAGCGGTCGTCCGAGCAGGTCGATGACCACGAAACCCTCGCCGTCGGGGCGCATCCACCCGAGCAGTTCACCGTCGCCGCGCCGATGCGCGATCCAGTCAGCGGGTACCGTCATCCGTCGAGCATAGTCAGCTCGTGCGGATCCGCCCCGCAGGGTCGACCGTGATGACGACGGTCTCCACCTTGCGATTGAGGGCACGGTAGACCACGTAGATCAGCCACAGGCCGCCGGTCAGCAGCACGAGGATGAGGTTCCAGAACCAGCCGATGCGCTTGTTCTTGGAGACCACCGCCTGGCCGGCGGCGACGGACTGCACCGTCCAGCCGCGCTGCGCGTACCTCGCCACCTCGGCGTTGAGCAGTTGAGCGCGCGACTCGTCGGACAGCGCGGCGGGAGAAGGATTCGGGGTGCTCATGCCCGGATTCTATCGAGCCTCGGCCCGCGCGCGCCTGTTCGGTTCGCGGGGCTCGCGGGGTTCGCGACGGTGCGCGTCACCGGCGCCCGTCACCGGCGCCCGTCACTGCAGCTCGCATCGTTCGCCGTAGTACGCGTAGAGCTCGGCCTTCAGCGTGTCGCCCGAGGATCGGTCGAGCCGGCCCTCGCGCCCATCGCCCGTGCGGATCTCGAACGGCAGGATCGTGCCGCGCTTGTCGTCGGCGATCGCATGGGCGTCGCAGCGCGCCGGGCGCACTGGCAGCGTGATCGTCACGGGTGCGCTCCCGGCCGTGACCTCGGCGCCGAGCGGCCAGTCGACACCGCCCTCGGCGTTCAGCAGGGTCGTTCCGTACACGCGGTCGATGACGAACGAGCCGTCGCCGGATGCCGCCGGCACGACCTCGACGTCGATGAACGCGCGCTGCTCCGCACCGACGCCGGTCGTGCGCAGGTGCTCGGGCATCTCGATCGCGGCGACCCGCTCGACCGACTCGGCGAGGCAGTCGGAGTTCGCGACGCGGGCGAGCGTGCCGTGGGGGTCGTCGGCGATGAGCTCGCCCGCGGCGCCGCCCGTCGGCGTCGCGACCTCGAGCCGGATCGTCGCCTCGGGGTCGGGCGTCACCTCGCCGTCGCCGCATTCGCTCGCCGACAACGGCATCCGGATCTGCAGGGCGTCGCCGGGCGCGACCTCGAACGGCTGGTCGCGCACCATGCCCGGGGCGAGCGTCGGCGAATCGACCTCCAGGCGCTCGACGGTCACCGTTTCGTCGCCGTCGTTCTCGATGCGCACGACGAGCCGGTGGGCCTCGATGTCGAGACGACCCTGCTGCACCCGTGCCGAGAGCCCCGCGGGCAACTCGCCGGCGGGTTGCCCCGTCTGCTGCGCGCACGCGGCGAGCCCGAGGGCGAGCGCCCCGGCGGCGGCAGCCGCGACGGCGACGTCGATCGCGAGCCGGCGGGTCAGGCGGGCGCGCGACATCCGTTCACCGGACCGTGACGTCGAGTCGTCGACCGGCGAGCGATCGGGGCACCGCGGCGAGCTGCGCGGCGACGTGTTCGATCGCGCGGGCCGCCGGGTCATCGGGTTCGGCGAGCACGACGGGCATGCCGTCGTCACCGCCGCGTCGGAGGGCGACGCTGAGTGGGACGCTTGCGAGGAGCGGCACGGGCGTCGGCTGCCCCGCCGACAGGCGCTCGGCGACGATCTCGCCACCGCCCGCGCCGAACAGGTCGAAGATCTCGCCGCCGGGCTGGGCGAAGCCGGCCATGTTCTCGACGACGCCCACGATCTTCTGTCCGGTCTGCCGTGCTACCACGCCGGAGCGCTCTGCGACGTCGGCGGCCGCAGGCTGGGGGGTCGTCACGACGACGACCTCGGCGTTCGGCAGCAGCTGCCCGAGCGAGATCGCCACATCGCCGGTGCCCGGCGGCAGGTCGACGAGCAGCACGTCGAGGTCGCCGAAGTACACGTCGGTGAGGAACTGCGAGAGCGTGCGGTGCAGCATCGGCCCGCGCCAGGCGACGGCGACGGATGACGCGCGCCCGCCCTCCTCGCTCGGCTCGACGAACATGCCGATCGAGATGACCTTCACGCCGTGTGCGACGGGCGGCAGGATCATCTCGTCGACGCGCGTGGGTCGGGCGGCGAGCCCCGATTCGTCGACGAGGCCGAGCAGGCCGGGGATCGAGAAACCGTGCACGTCGGCGTCGACGAGTCCGACCGAGAGACCGCGGGCGGCGAGCGCCACGGCGAGGTTCGCGGTGATGGTCGACTTGCCGACGCCGCCCTTGCCGCTCGTCACGGCGATCACCCGGGTGAGGCTGCCGGGGCCGAAGGGGTTGCCGCGCGCTGCCTTGCCGCCGCGGAGGCGCTCGGTGAGAGCGGCGCGCTGCTCGGGCGTCATGACCGAGAGCACGACCTCGGCGTTGCCGTCGCCGACGACCGTCTCGGCCGCCTGCCGGACATCGCGTTCGATGCGGTCGGAGGCAGGGCATCCGACGATCGTCAGGCGGATGCCGACCTCGACCCGGCCGTCGTCACCCACGACGACGCGATCGACCATGTCGAGCTCGGTGACGGGCTTGCGGATCTCGGGGTCGATGACGCCCGTGAGCGCCGCGCGAACGGCAGTCTCGAGCGCGGCCGGGTCGGCCGTGGCGGGGTCAACGACCGGCATGCTCAGCGTCCTCCTCGTCGCGTCGGTCGAGCTCCTCGATGATCGAGCGGAGCTCCGAACGGATGAACTCGCGCGACGCCAGGTCCTTCATCGCGAGGCGCAGCGCCACGACCTCGCGGGCGAGGTACTCGGTGTCGGCGAGGTTGCGCTCGGCGCGCTGGCGGTCCTGCTCGATCTGCACGCGGTCGCGGTCGTCCTGCCGGTTCTGTGCGAGCAGGATCAGGGGGGCGGCGTAGGAGGCCTGCAGGGAGAGCACGAGCGTGAGGGCGGTGAAGCCGATCGCGATCGAGTCGAAGCGCCACTCCTCGGGTGCGAAGGTGTTCCACACCATCCAGCCGATCGCGAACACCGACAGCCCGAGCAGGAAGCCGGGGGTGCCCATTCCGCGCGCGACCCACTCGGTGAAGCGACCGAACCGGTCGCTGTCGCCGGAACCGCGGAAGGACGGGGCGCGGCGCGTGCCCTTCGGGGTGTCGAATCGCCGGTCGTCGGCGTCAGCGCGTGCCATCTCCTGCCCTCCTTCCGTTCGAGATGGGGATACTCCCCGTCGTCAGCTGGGCTCGCGCGGCTGCGCGGCGCCCCACCTCGGCATCTTCGGGATGACTTCGCCAGTCATCGGGCAGGAGGTAGTCGAGCACGTCGTCAATCGTCACCACCCCGACGAGTCGATGCTTCTCGTCGACGACCGGCACCGAGACGAGGTCGTAGCTCGCGAGGATGCGGCTGACCTCGGCGGCCGAGGTGTCGGCGCGCACGGGCTCGAGCCCCTGGTCGATCAGGGTGCCGAGCCGCTCGTGCGGCGGATAGCGCAGCATGCGCTGGAAGTGCACGATGCCGAGGAAGCGCCCGGTGGGCGGCTCGTACGGCGGAAGCGTCACGCAGACTGCGGCGCCGAGCGCGGGCGGCAGGTCGTGGCGGCGGATGAGCGCGAGGCCCTCGGCGACGGTCGCGTCGGCCGAGACGATGATCGGCTCGGGGGTCATGAGGCCACCGGCGGTGTCGGGTCCGTACGAGAGGAGGAAGCGCACGTCTTCGGCCTCTTCGGGCTCCATGAGCTCGAGCAGGTGCTCGCCGCGCTCCTCGGGGAGCTGCGCGATGAGGTCGGCGGCGTCGTCGGGCTGCATGTGGTCGAGCACGTCGGCGGCGCGGTCGTCGCCGAGGCCGGCGAGGATCACGACCTGGTCGGACTCGGGCATCTCCTCGAGCACGTCGGCGAGACGGTCGTCGGAGAGCTCTTCCGCGACTTCCTGACGGCGCTGGGCGGGCAGGTCGAGGAGCGTGTTCGCGAGGTCGGCGGGCTTCAGCTCGGAGTACGAGGCGATGAGGTGCTCGGCGGACTGCGCCTCACCGGGCGGGTTCACCTCGCGCACCTCGCGCCACGTGACGTAGGCCGACTGGCCCTTGGAGAACGGTGAGGCGCCCTTGGGCCGGCGCACGAACAGCTGGTCGACCTGCCATTCGCCGGGCTCGAGCTCTTCGATCGCGACGTCTTCGATCGAGGCGTCGCCCGAGCCGTCGATGAAGGCGACCTTGCGGCCGAGCATCTCGGCGATCACGCGCACCTCGCCGCCGCGCTGCTCGAAGCGGCGCAGGTTGATGAGGCCCGTCGTGATGATCTGGCCGCCGCCGATCGACGTCACGCGGCCGATCGAGAGGAACACGCGGCGCTTGCCGGGAATCTCGACGATGAGGCCCACGACGCGAGGAGGGTCGTTCTTGCGGTACACGACGAGGACGTCGCGCACCTTGCCGACCCGATCGCCGGCGGGGTCGAAGACGGCGCACCCGGCGAGTCGGGCGACGAAGACTCTCGTTGCGCTCACGGTTCCAACTTAGTCCCGGATGCCTCGTGCGCGGCCCGTTCCCGGCCGCGGGCGGGCGCGTCGTGGGAGAATGACCGGGTGAGCACTCAATCCCCGTTCGGCGGCCGAGTCGGCCGTGCCTACCCGATCCTGCCCAAGGGAGAGACGGTGGCGAGCTTCGAGACCTATGCCGAGGCGCAGGCCGCGGTCGACGCGCTCGCCAAGGCGGAGTTCCCCGTGAAGGAGCTCGCGATCGTCGGCACCGACCTCACGAGCGTCGAGCGCATCACGGGCAAGCTCACTTGGGGCCGCGCCGCCGGCGCAGGCGCCCTGTCGGGTGCCTGGTTCGGCACCTTCCTCGGGCTCCTGTTCTTCATCTTCGCCCCGACCGGCGCGTCCGTCGGCATCCTCATCTCGGCGGTGCTCATCGGCGCCGGCTTCGGCATGATCTTCAGCGTCGTCTCGTACTCGATGAACCGGCGTCGCCGCGACTTCACCTCCGTGGGGCAGGTGCTCGCGACCAAGTACGCGATCATCGCCGAGAGCGCGCACGTCGATCGTGCTCGCAGCGTGCTCGGCGTCGACGCGCCCGCCCCCGAGCGACCCGCTGCGAACCTGCCGGTCGAGAACGGCGGGCGTCCGCTCAGCTACGGCGAGGCGACGGATGCCGCGAAGCGCGCCGCCGCAGAGGCGGCTCGGGCGGCGCAGGCTCCCGCTCGCCCGCGATACGGGGAGCTCGCTCCGGCGGCCGACGCCGGCGACGCGGCATCCGCTGCGCCGCAGGCCGACGGCGCGGATGCACCGGCGACGTCCGAACCACCTGCCGCGGAGCGCTGAGCGCGTCCCTCGGCGACGTTCGGTGATCGAGGCGACTTCTCAGACTCGCGATATAGCGTGACCGAATGGTGACGCAGGACGAGATCGCAGCGGAGATCGCCGAGGGCGAACGACCCGATCGGCCGATCATGCGGTTGCTCCGATCCATCCGTCGCCGCATCGAACGCAGGCCGGGTCTGCGTCGCGCCTACCGTGTCGCCGTCGCCGTGCTCGGCGGCCTGATCGCGACCGTCGGCCTGCTGCTCGTGCCGCTGCCGGGGCCCGGGTGGCTCATCGTCTTCCTCGGCCTCGCGATCCTCGGCACGGAGTTCGCGTGGGCGAAGCGGGTCGCCGCCTTCGCCAAGCGCCAGCTCGCCCGCTTCTGGGCGTGGTGGCAAGCGCGCCGGGCCGCTCGCCCGGTCGTCGGCGACTGACGGCTACCAGGCGTCGATCGCCGCGGCCGACAGCGCGAAGCCATGACCGCTCGCGGTGTCCGCGCAGCGCACGCCGTCGTCGACCGGTTCGCACGACACGTCGCCCACGGTGATCCGTTCGCCCGCGGCGAGCACGTGCGACGCCGTGAATCCACCGAAGTCGGCATCGGTGTTCCGGCGCGGAATCGGGGCCTCTGCGCCACGCACGACGAGTCCGTCGCGGCAACCGATCACCTCCGACTCGAGCTCTGCGCAGTAGTCCGCGAACGAGGTGTCCTCCCACTGCCAGGTCTTGGCCTCACCGACGGCGCAGCCCCATGCTGCGACGGCCGGGTCGCCGGACGGCTCCTGGATCTGGCAGTTCACGGCTCCGGACCCGACGCCGAACACGACGCCCGGCACGTACTCGTCGACGTACAACGCGGGATCGACCTCGATCGGAGCCGGGGCTTCAGCCGTCGGGACCGGCTCGGCTGTGGCGATCGCCGTCGGTGTCGAGGTCGCGTCGTCGTTCGGAGTGCTCGACGCACCTGCCGCGCAGGCGCTCAAGAGGAGGGGGATCGTCACCGCTGCGAAGAACGCGGCGGTGATCGACGGGAGTCGGGTCATTCCGCGAATCTAATCGGCCGAAGCCGAGATCGATTCAGGGGCCACCCCGACGCGCATCACGATTCGATCACCGAGTGCTGCCGCGCACCCACGCCTCGACCTCGTCGGCCGTGCGGGGGATGCCGGCCGAGAGGTTCTCGGCGCCGTCGGCGGTGACGAGGATGTCGTCTTCGATGCGCACGCCGATGCCGCGGAACTCCTCGGGCACGGTGAGGTCGTCGGGCTGGAAGTAGAGGCCCGGCTCGATCGTGAAGACCATGCCGGCCTCGAGCACGCCGTCCATGTACATGTCGCGTCGCGCCTGCGCGCAGTCGTGCACGTCGAGGCCGAGGTGATGGCTCGTGCCGTGCACCATGTAGCGACGGTGGAACTGGTTGTCGGGCTCGAGCGACTCTTCAGCCGAAACGGGCAGGAAGCCCCACTCGGCGGTCTTCCGGGCGATGACCTGCATCGCCGCGGCGTGCACCTCGCGGAACACGATGCCGGGCTTCACGATCGCGAACGCGGCGTCGGCGGCCTCGCGCACGGCCTCGTAGATCTTGCGCTGCACGTCGGAGAACGTGCCGTTCACCGGGAAGGTGCGGGTGATGTCGGCGGTGTAGTAGCTGTCCATCTCGACGCCGGCGTCGAGCAGCACGAGGTCGCCGGGCACGACGGGGCCGTCGTTGCGGGTCCAGTGCAGGATCGTGGCGTGCGGGCCGGCGGCGGCGATCGAGTCGTAGCCGACATCGTTGCCGTCGAGGCGGGCACGAGTCGCGAAGACGCCCTCGATGACGCGCTCGCCGCGCACCTCGGCGGTGATGCGGGGCAGCTCGCCGATGACCTCGGTGAAGCCGCGCTGCGTCGCGTCGATCGCCGCGCGCATCTCGGCGATCTCGAATGCGTCCTTCACGAGGCGCAGTTCGGAGAGCACGCGGGCGAGCTCGGCGTCGGGCTCGTGCGAGCCGCCGACCTCGAGCGAGAACGGAGCGTCGGAGGCGTTCGTCGACAGCGCCTGCTCGGCCGCGAAGCGGATGCGGGCGTGATCGACGCGCTCGGTGACGGATGCATCGGCCTCGCGCAGCACGAGGGTCGCCGTGTCGACGGCGTCGATGACCCGGTCGAACTCCTCGAGGCCGCGGGTCGCGAGGTCGAGGTCGGCGGCGACATGCACGAGCGACGGACGCGCGCCGATCCAGAACTCGCCGATCGCGGGGTTCGCGTAGAACTCCTCGGAGTCGCGGCCCGCGCGCTCGCGGAAGTAGACGGTGGTCTCGTGGCCATCGGTCGTCGGCTCGAAGACGAGCACGGCGCCCGGCTCCGAGTCGGAACCCCAGCCGGTCAGGTGCGCGAATGCCGAGTGCGCGCGGAACGGGTAGTCGGTGTCGTTGGCGCGCTGCTTCATGTCGCCCGCGGGCACGATGAGTCGCTGGCCGAGGTAGGCGGCCGAGACCTTCGCACGGCGTGCAGCGGCGAACGACGCTTGCTCGCGCGCCTGGGGCAGCGCCTCGTCGCGCTCAGCCCAGCCGCTGCCGATGAAGTTCTTGAAGCCCTCGGAGCCGGGCGTCGTCGAACGGTTCGCGTTGCGGCCGCCCTCCTCGCTCGCGGTCGTCACGGAACCCGTGGTCTCGGTCGTGGAGGTGTCGCTGGTGTTGGCCATGCGAACCATTCTCGCACCGTCGCCTGTCAGTCGGCCTCGACGAGTGTGGACACGATCGGTCGGTGATCGCTGCCGGCGTCGTCGTATCCGTCGAGCACCTCGAACGCCTCGACGCTCCAGTTCGGGGTCGCCATCACGTGGTCGATCGGGCTGCCGAAGAACGGCGGCACATCGGTCGGCCAGGTGCCGAGGCCTGCGGCGCCGGCCTGCACCGCGGCATCCGCGCAATTACCCATGTCGCCGCCGTCGGTGCCGTGACCGGCGAAGTGATCGACCGTCGCGTTGAAGTCGCCCGCCATGATGACGTCGTCGCCGACGCACTGCTCGGCCAGCCAGTCGAGGTCGCTGCGCCAGTTGCGCAGCTCCCAGCGGATGGGGGCGACCGCGTGCACGGCGATGATGCGAGGGCCGACGCCGTCGGACGGCTCGGCCACGACGCTCGGCAGGGTGTTCGTGTTGCCGGGCGGGCCGGGCACCTCGGGCGAGACGACGTCGTAATCGCCGAGGTCGGGGCTGATCAGGATGGTCGTCGAGCGTGCCTTCGCGATGTCGTCGTACGCGGCCGTGTGCACCCACATTGGGCTGCCGCCCTCGCGCATCGCGATCGCGACCTCCTCGCCGAGCGGTTCGGTGGTCTCGGGCAGCACCACGACATCGGCACCCCGCTCGATCGCGAGATCGGCGATGGTCGACGCCTCCGGCACCTCGCCGAGGGTGTTCCAGGAGAGCACCGTCACGGAGTCGGGACCCGACTCGGCGGTGGATGCCCCGAACCCGCGGGCGGTCAGCACGGCCACGTTGCCCACGGCGAAGAGCGCGAACACGGCGGCCATCGCGAACGCGAAGACTCGGAGGGGTCGTGCGAGGGCGAGCAGGAGGAAGAGGACGAGGGCCACGACGCCGGCAGCAGCCGCGGTGCCGCGCAGGGCGACGACGTGCGCGGCCACCCACTGGTTCTGCAGGCCGAAGGCCTGCGGCCACACGAGCACGAGCGCGACGGCGGCGGTGCCGAGCACGATGGCCCAGCCGAGGATGCGGGGGAGCATTCAACCAACCCTAGGCGAGGTGGCTCGTGGCGCGCCCCGGATAGCATTGCAGGATGCCAGAAGCCACCGTCGTCGCGGGCGAAGCCGACCTGCACACGCACTCGACGGTCTCCGACGGCACCGAGGCGCCGGCGGAGCTCATGCGGCAGGCCGCGCGCGCCGGTCTCTGGGGCGTCGCGCTCACCGACCACGACTCGACGAGCGGATGGGCCGAAGCGGCCGCGGCCGTGCCCGAGACGGGCGTCGCGCTGATTCCCGGCATGGAGCTCTCGACCCGCGAGGGCTACACGAGCGTGCACATGCTGGCCTACCTGATCGACCCGCTCGACGAGGCGCTCATCGCCGAGACGGCGCAGATCCGCGAATCGCGGCTCACCCGCGCCGAGGCGATCGTGCGCAGCATCGGCCGCGACTACGCCCTCACATGGGACGACGTGCTCGCCCAGACCGTCGAGGGCACGACGATCGGCCGGCCGCACATCGCCGACGCCCTCGTGGCCCGAGGCCACGTCGCGACGCGCTCGGCGGCGTTCGACGGCATCCTGCACCCTCGCGCCGGCTACGCGCGGCCGCACTACGCGCCCGATCCGCTCACGGGGGTGCGACTCATCCGCGAAGCCGGCGGGGTGCCGGTGCTCGCGCACCCCGGCACGCGCGGCGCCGAGCGGGTCATCCCGCCCGAACGGCTTGAGCAGCTCGTCGAGGCCGGCCTCTTCGGGCTCGAGATCGACCACCCCGAGAACCGTGAAGACGCGAAGCCGCGATTGCGCGCGCTCGCCTCGCGCTTCGGGCTGCGCATCACCGGCTCGAGCGACTATCACGGCACCGGCAAGCCGAACCGGCTCGGCGAGTGCCGCACCGCACCCGAGGTCGTCGAGGCCATCATCGCCGAGGGGCGTGGCTCGTCGCCGGTACTGCCGTAGCGGGCGGGAATTCTCGAAGGCAGCACGGTGGCGGGCGGCGCTGATCAGGTCGGGGCGGGGCCTTCGACTGGTTGACGTGCGGAGCTCGGGGCCAATGTGCGCTCGAGGATCGACTTCAGCATGCCGAGTTCCTGCGGGCTGACGGCGTGGAAGAGTTCTGCTGACACGCGCTTGGTGTGCTGCTGCGCATTCCGCAGGGCCTCGTCGCCCTCGCTCGTCAGCGCGAGGATCGTGACCCGGCGGTCCTGTGTCGAGGGCGTTCGAGTCACGTAGCCGAGCCGTTCGAGGTCGTCGATCACTCGGACCATGCCGGTCTTGTCGGTGTTCAGTCGCGCGACGAGGTCGCGCTGGGTCTGCACGCCATCCCGGATCAGGAACATCACCGTGACGTGCCGGCTGGCAAGGTTCAGCGGCAGTAGCGCGTCGTTCAGTCGTTGCGTCGCCAATGTGTAGACCTGGTGGAGCAGCAACCCCACCTCGATCGAGGCTTGCCCGCTGTCATCGCTCATGGTTCGATTCTCGCAAATTCGATCCAGTTGCAATTGATCCATTTGGATCTATTCACTAGGCTCCGATCATGTCCTCACTCAATGACGCAGCTCGCGAACCCCGCCGGTGGCCGATGCGGTTCCTGCGGATCTCGCTGACGGTGACCGCGATCCTCATGTTCGGACAGTCGGTGCTCGCCGGTCTGTTCATGGGCGGGCAGCCGTCGGCGTTCGCGCTGCATCGCGAGATGGCGACGGTGGCTGGCATCGCGTTGATCGTCAGCATCGTCGCAGCGATCCTCGCGCGACGCCTCGGCCAAGCGCCGAGCTGGCCGATCTGGGCCACGGTCGCCCTGCTCGCGCTCATGTCCCTGCTGGCGTTCGCCGGGTTCCGTTCCCTGACCGCCCTGCACGTTCCCCTGGCCGTGATCGTGATCCTGCTCGCTGCCGGTCTGGCCGCGTGGGCGTGGAGGTATCGGCCGGCCCCTGCGGCCGAGACCGACCAGCTCGCGCCTGAAGACAGCGCGCGAACCGAATCGTCGACGCCGACGCACGCGTTCTAAGAGAGACACGCGTCCGAGACGCACAGCGCCCGCCCGGCCGAAGCCGAGCGGGCGCTGAAACGTCAGTGCAGGTTACGCCTGGGGCGTGGTGCCACCGGTGCGCGGGCCGCGGCGACGGCGGCGACGCGGGGGAGCGGCGTTGCCGTCGTGGTGCTCGTGGCCCTTGCCGTCGTGCGTGCCCGTGCCGGGCTCCTTGACGGCGACGGCTTCGGCGGGAGCAGCGTGAGCCGCGGGCGCTCCGGCGGCCTCGGTCGACGCGGACTCGGGAGCAACACCAGTGGTCTCACCCGCGGGCTTGCCGCCGCGCGTGCGGTTGCGGCTGCGGGTGCGCGGGGCGCGCTCCGCGCCGGCATCCGCTCGCTCGGAACCGCCCTCGGAGCGACCGCCGGAGCGACCCTCTGAGCGACCGCCGGAGCGGCCCTCGCTGCGACCGGCCGTGGCCGAGCGCGTCGGCGCGGCGACCGCGGACGACGGCTTGAGACGGCCCTTGGTGCCGGCCGGGATGTCGAGGTCGGTGAAGAGGTGCGGGCTCGACGAGTACGTCTCGGTCGGCTCGGGCTGGCCGAATTCGAGGGCGCGGTTGATGAGCGCCCACTTGTGCAGGTCGTCCCAGTCGACGAACGTCACGGCGATACCGGTCTTGCCGGCGCGGCCCGTGCGGCCCACGCGGTGCAGGTACGCCTTGTCGTCGTCGGGGATGGTGTGGTTGATGACGTGGGTCACGTCGTCGACGTCGATGCCGCGCGCGGCGACATCCGTGGCGATGAGCACGTCTTTCTTGCCGGCCTTGAACGCGGCCATGGCGCGCTCGCGCTGGTCCTGGTTCAGGTCGCCGTGCACCGCTGCGGCGTTGAACCCGCGGTCGTTGAGCTCTTCGACGAGCTTGGCCGCCGCGCGCTTCGTGCGCGTGAAGATCACGGTCTTGCCGCGACCCTCGGCCTGGAGGATGCGCGAGATGACCTCGTCTTTGTCGAGCGAGTGCGCCCGGTAGACGAGGTGCTTGATGTTCGCCTGCGTGAGGCCCTCGTCGGGGTCGGTCGCGCGGATGTGGATGGGGCGCACCATGAAGCGGCGCGCGAGCGCGACGATCGGGCCCGGCATGGTGGCCGAGAACAGCATCGTGTGGCGGGTCGCCGGCGTCTGGGCCATGAGCTTCTCGATGTCGGCCAGGAAGCCGAGGTCGAGCATCTTGTCGGCCTCGTCGAGCACCATCTCCTGAACGTTCTTCAGTGAGAGGAGGCGCTGCGACGCGAGGTCGAGGAGGCGCCCGGGGGTGCCGACGACGATCTGCGCGCCGGCCTTGAGCTGCTCGATCTGGCCTTCGTAGGCCTTGCCGCCGTAGATCGACACGATCTTGGTCGGGCGATTGGATGTCGCGAGCTCGAGGTCTTCGGTGACCTGAACGCAGAGCTCGCGGGTCGGCACGACGACGAGCGCCTTGACGCCGGGCTCGGGGTCGTCGCCGAGTCGCTGGATGATCGGCAGGCCGAACCCGAAGGTCTTGCCCGTGCCGGTCTTGGCCTGGCCGATGATGTCCTGGCCCGAGAGGGCGAGGGGGATGGTCTGTTCCTGGATGGGGAAGGCATCGATGATGCCCTTCCCGGCGAGGGCGTCGACGATGTCGGACGCGATGCCGAGGTCGGTGAATGTGGTCAAAAGTCTGCCTGTTCGTGTTGCTCGAGGTGGCGGTCGGATGCGCGCCCCGTTCTCAACCCCAGGCGCACGGCTGCGGATCCATCGCCCGCATGCACCCTCTACCCTATCCGAGACTCCCTGAACGCCTCGGATGGGCCGTCTGCGTGGCCTTCCGGATCCGAGTCGCACTGCACCCGTCGGTAAGCTGTCTGCTGTGGTCCTCTGGTCGAATCGGCGCCTCCCGCGCCCCGAGCTGCCTCGACTGCGCCCCCGGGGCGCTTCGAAGGAGCTCGAGAAGGTCGATTTCACGGAACTCGTGCCCGAGCCGGTGCCGTTCCTCGGGCAGGCCGCGTACATCCAGCTCGAGTTCTTCGAATCCCTCGCGCGCTCCGTCGCGACCGCGCCGACGCTGTCGGCGAAAGAGGGGCTGAGCCGTGCAGCAGGCGGTGCGCTGCGCCAGCATCATGCGCTGATCGCCGAGCTGCGTCGACTCGACGTCGAGCCCGTCGAGGTCATGGCGCCGTTCGCGCCGGCAGCGGAGCGGTTCCGTCAGGCGAGTGCGGGCGCGGACTGGTACGAGTTGCTGCTCGGCATCCACGTCACCGCGGGCATGCTCGACGACTACTTCTCACGGCTTGCGGCCGGCCTGCCCCGCGAACTCGCGACGCGGGTGCGCGCGATCCTCGCCGAAGACGAGGCATCGGCCGGCGTGCTGCACGACGAACTGTTCGCCGCGATCGCGGCCGAACCCGGCCTCGCCGATCGGCTCGCCCTGTGGGGCCGCAGCCTCGTGGGCGACACCCTGCTGATCGCTCGATCTGCGCTCCGCGCGTCGGACTCGAATGATCGCGGTGCCGATGTCGAGCCGGTCTTCACCGAGCTCATCGCCGCGCATACACGCCGCATGGACGCGCTCGGCCTCACGGCCTGAGCGGGCTCGCCTTCAGGGGCTGAGCGCGATCGACCCACGGATGACGGCGCGCAAGCGCGCTTCACGGCCGATCGGCGCGCCGGTGCGTTTCGCGCCCGGCGCGTTTCGCGTCAGGCGCGGACGACACCGGGGCGGGAGAGGCGCTCGAAGAGCGCGGCATCCGCGTGCTCACGGCGCGGCGAGATGAGGTACAGCACCGCCGCCGGCACGAGTGCCGAGGCGACGAGGGCCGCGACCCAGATCCATCCGCCGTCCCACGGCCAGCCGAGCCAGGTCAGTGCGACCCACACGACGGCGGCGACGCCTGCGCCGATCGCCGAGCCCACGGCCACGCCGCGGAGGTGCCGGAGCGGCACCACGAACTGGGTCGCGAGACCCAGGATGGCGCCGCCCACGACGACGAAGATGAGCTCCATGTCAGGCGACGAATCCGACGCGACGCGACTCCTCTGAACCGATCTCGACGTAGGCGAGTGCGGCCGAGGGCACGACGTAGCGGGTGCCCTTGTCGTCGGTGAGCGTCAGCAGCGGCGACTGGCCGGCGAGGGCCGCGGCGACCGCCTGCTCGACCTCCGCAGCTGACTGCGAAGTCTCGAAACCGAGTTCACGGGGGGAGTTCTGAATGCCGATACGAACGTCCACGGTACGCCTTTCTGCTCTTGCGCCAACCCTACGACACCGGCTCGCGGGGCCGGTGCAGGTTCACTGTCGGCGGAACCCGTTAGCGTTGCCCACATGCAGGTCACCGCGACATCCGACGCCCCCGTTTCGAGGCTCGCGGCAGACGAGCACGTGGCGGTCTTCGGGGCCCCGGGCAGCGGCAAGACGACGTTCGCGATCGAGCTCGTCGCCGACCGCATCGAGCGCCTCGGGCAGGCCACCGACGAGGTGCTCGTGCTCTCGGCGACACGAGTCGCGGCCACCGCGCTGCGCGACCGGCTCGCGGTGCGGCTCGGTGTCACCACGCGGGGCCCGCTGGCCCGCACGGCGAACTCGCTGGCCTTCCAGCTGGTGCGCGCGTTCACCGGAGCACCGGTGACGCTGCTCACCGGGGCGGAGCACGACCAGATCATCGGCGAGCTGCTCGACGGCGGCATCCGCGATGGATTCGGCCCCGTCTGGCCCGACCCGCTGACGCCCGAGGTGCGAGTGCTGCGCGGCTTCCGTTCGGAGCTCCGCGACCTGCTCATGCGCGCCGTCGAGCACGGGGTCGACGCGCCCACCCTCGCCGCGCTCGGCGAGCGCACCGGTCGACCCGAGTGGGTCGCGGCGGCCGCCTTCCTCGAGGAGTACGACGAAGTGAAGGCGCAGCTCCGCCCCGACCAGTACGACTCGTCGGAACTCGGCGCGTTCGCTGCCGCGATCGTGCGGCGCAGCACGACGGATGCCTCGGCCGAGGCGGCTCTCGGCCTGCTCGCACGCGTACGCCTCATCGTCGTCGACGACGCGCAGGAGGCGACCGAGTCGACGGCCGCGCTGCTCGGCGCATTCGCGGCCCGCGGCGTCACGGTGATCGCGCTCGGCGACCCCGACGTCGCCTCCAACGGATTCCGCGGCGGGCGCGCCGAACTGCTCGGCTCGCTCGGCTCGGTGCTCGGCACCGGCGCCGTGCAGCGCGTCGAATTGCCCGTCGTGCACCGGGGCCGCCCCGAGCTGCGGTCGATCGTGCAGTCGGTCAGCGGCCACATCGGCACCGCGCTCGGCGGCACGCACCGTTCGGCCGTGCGCGAGGAGCCGGCCGACGCCGAGAGCGACCGCCTCGCCGCCGTGCTCGGCATCGAGGCGCCGTCGCACGCCGCCGAATGCCAGGCCGTCGCCGCCGTGCTGCGCGAGCGCCACCTGCTCGACGGCGTGCCATGGTCGTCGATGGCCGTCGTGCTGCGCTCGGGCGGCGACGTGCCGGCCTTCGAGCGCGGGCTCGCGCTCGCCGACGTCCCGACCGCCGGCAACGCGGCGCGCACCGCGCTGCGCGACGCTCCGGCCGCTGCTGCGTTGCTCGCGGCCGCTTCGCTCGTGCTCGATCGCGAACCGCTCACGCCCGAGCTCGCGGTGACCGTGCTCACCGGTCCGATCGGCCGGCTCGACAGCGTGGGCCTGCGCCGACTCCGGCTCGCTCTGAGACACGAGGAACTCGCGAACGAGGGCGCGCGCACGGCCGACGAACTGCTCGTCGAGGCGCTCGGCGCCCCGGGTGGGTTCGAGACCATCGATGCAGCGCCGACTCGTCGTGCGGCCCGACTCGCGAAGCTGCTCGCGACTGCGCGCGGCGTCGCGCTGCGCGGCGGCACGATCGAAGAGGTGCTCTGGTCGATCTGGGAGGGCAGCGGACTCGCCGCCGAGTGGTCGGCGCAGGCCGCGGCCACGGGCGTGCTGGCCGAAGAGGCGAACCGCGCACTCGACGCGGCCGTGGCCCTGTTCGCCGCAGCGCAGCGCTTCGTCGAGCGCGAGCCCGATGCGCCGGCCGTGCGGTTCGTCGACGAGGTGCTCGCGAGCGAGCTGCCCGAAGACTCGCTCGCGCCGCAGCGCTCGGCCGAGACCGTCGTCGTGACCACCCCGCCCGCCGTCATCGGCCGCGAGTTCGAGGTCGTCGTGATCGCGGGCCTGCAAGACGGCGTCTGGCCGAACCTCCGCCCCCGCGGCACCCTGCTGCACGCCGCGCTCCTGCCGCGCGTCGTCGCGGCGGCCCGTGCCGGAGCGCCGCTCCCTGCGCCCGAGACGGTCGCCGAGGCGCGAACGTCGGTGCGCGGCGACGAGCTCAGGCTCTTCGTGCTCGCGGCCTCACGGGCGAGCCGGCAGCTCGTGCTGAGCTGCACCGCCAACGACGACGAGCAGCCCTCGATGCTGATGGGCTACGCGAGCGAGCGCATCAAGACCGCCCGTCGTCGCCCGCTGCACCTGCGCGGACTCGTCGGCGCCCTGCGCGAGGAGGCGACGAGTTCGGGCGGCGGCGAGGCCCCCGCGGCACTCGCCCTGCTCGCCGAGCAGGGCGTGCCCGGCGCGCACCCCGACGAGTGGTACGGGCTCGCCGAGCCGTCGACCACGGCGCCGCTCGTCGACCTCGAGGGCGACCCCGAGGCGCTCGTCTCGGTCTCGCCGTCGCAGATCG
This sequence comes from Agromyces sp. NPDC056389, assembly GCF_042262385.1. NCBI lineage: Bacteria > Bacillati > Actinomycetota > Actinomycetes > Micrococcales > Microbacteriaceae > Agromyces > Agromyces sp. NPDC056389. Next base: position 456,918 of record NZ_JBHJPN010000002.1, on the reverse strand, counting down.
ACCGGGCAGAGGAGTCGCCGCTCGGCTGGTTCATCGACCACGTCGCGTCGCCGCCGTCGGGCCTCGCCGCCTCGATCGGCACAATCGTGCACGCCGTCGTCGAAGAGGCGGGCGCCCGCGACGACGGCGACACGAGCATCGAGACGCTGTGGGCCGCCGTCGAAGAGCGTTGGCGCGAGCTGCGCTTCGAGGCCGGCTGGGTGGCCGAGCGCGAGCGTCGCGGCGCACGGCGCATGGCCGAGGGGGCCTCCGACTATCTCGCGAATTTCGTCGACGATGGCAAGGTGCTGCTCGGCGCAGAGGGGCGTTTCACACTCATCGTCGATCGGGTGCGCATCTCGGGCACGATCGACCGCGTCGAGGCCTCGGCCGACGGCACCACGGTCATCGTCGACCTGAAGACCGGTCGCACGCCGCCGTCGGCCGCCGAGACAGCCGCCCACCCGCAGCTCGCCGCATACCAGCTCGCGGCGCGGGCCGGGGAGGTGCCGAACAGCGGCACGCTCGGCGGCGCGAAGCTCGTGTACCTCGCCAAGCCCACGCGCGGCAACGCCTTCACCGAACGCGCCCAGCAGCCGTTCGACGACGAGGCCGAGGCCGAATTCCGCGCGCGGCTCGGCGATGTCGCCCGCACCATGTCGGGCAGCGAGTTCGACGGCCCGGCCGAGCTCGGATACCGCTCGAGATTCGGCGGCTGGCAGTACCGCGTGCACCTCGTGCCGGCGGTGTCGGCATGACGGCCGCAGCGGGCCTCGCCGCCGCCGACATCGCCGCGCGGCTCGGCCTGCACGCGCCGACCGCCGAACAGCGCGCCGTGATCGAGGCCGACCCGCGCGGCCAGAGCATCGTCGTCGCGGGGGCCGGCAGCGGCAAGACCGAGACGATGGCCAACCGCGTGGTCTGGCTGCTCGCGAACGGGCACGTCGCCGTGCCCGAGGTGCTCGGGTTGACGTTCACGCGCAAGGCCGCCGGTGAACTCGCCGAGCGCATCCGCGAGCGCATCGCCCAGCTCGTCTCGCTCGGCATCGCCGATGTCTCGCTCGACCCGCTCGAGTCCGCGTCGGTCGGCACGTACAACGCCTTCGCGAGCGCCATCTACCGCGAGCACGCGATGCTCATCGGGCGTGAACCCGACGCGGCGGTGCTCGGCGAGGCATCCGCCTGGCAGCTCGCACGCTCGGTCGTCGCGGCCTCGGCCGACCCGAGGCTCGTCGAACTCGACGCTTCGCTCGACAAGGTCACCGGCGCCGTGCTCTCGCTGAGCCGCGCGCTCGCCGAGAACGTCGCCGACAGCCGCGACGTTCGAGCGATGACCCGCGACTTCCTCGCGATGGAGGGGCTGCCCATCGAGGCGCCGCGCAAGCGCACCGACTTCGCGTCGTTCGTCGACGCCCTGGGCATCGTGGGGGCATTGCCGCCGCTGCTCGAACTCGCCGACGCGTACGCCGAGGCGAAGCAGCAGCAGGGCTTCGTCGAGTTCTCCGACCAGGTCGCCCTCGCCCTCGCGATCTGCGAGCGGCATCCCGAGGTCGTCGCTGCCCACCGCGAGCGCTACCGCACCGTGCTGCTCGACGAATATCAAGACACGAGCGTCGTGCAGACGCGGCTGCTCTCGGCACTGTTCGGCGAACAGTCGGTCATGGCGGTGGGCGACCCCGACCAGTCGATCTACGGATGGCGCGGCGCGAGTGCTGCGAACCTCGCGCGCTTCGGCCGTGACTTCGCGCCCGGGGGCGAGGCCGCCGTCTACGACCTCTCGACGAGCTGGCGCAACCCGAAGATCGTGCTCGAAGGGGCCAACACGCTGATCCTTCCGCTCGATGCCGGAATTCCGAAGGCGCCGCTCGGAGCATCGCCGTTCGCGCAGGCTGGGAGGCTCGAGGCGGCGTGGGCGGAGACGATCGAGCAGGAGGCCGACCTCGTGGCCTCGTGGTTCGCCGAGCGCCTGGGCCGGTCGGGTCGCGGTGCAGCGCCCGAATCGGGTGCCCGAAGCGGGGCGCTCCTCTGCCGCACGTTCGCGAACGTCGGCATCTTCACCGCGGCGCTGCGTGCCCACGGCGTTCCCGTGCATGTGCTCGGCATGGCGGGTCTGCTCGACCAACCCGTCATCGCCGACCTGGTGTGCGTGCTGCGCGTGCTGAACGATCCCACGGCAGGCTCCGAACTCGTGCGGGTGCTCGGCGGCGCGCGTTGGCGCATCGGCCCGGCCGACCTTGCGGCACTCCACTCGCTCGCGAAGTGGCTCGCCGATCGCGACCTGTCGACGCGGCGCCTCGGCGACGAGGTCCGCGCAGGGCTCCGCGCGTCGATCGCACCCGACGAGTCGCCCTCGATCGTCGACGCCCTCGACTTCCTGCTCGTCGCTCCCGACTCCCACTCGGCGCTCGCCGCGTTCAGCGAGGTTGGCCTCGCCCGCATGCGGCGTGCCGGCGCGCAGCTGCAGTCGCTGCGCCGCCGGGCCGGACTCGGGCTCGTCGACTTCGTCAGCCTCGTGCAGCAAGAGCTGCTGCTCGACATCGAGGTCGCCGCGAACTCCGGCCAGCCACTCGGGGCGCCGAGCCTCGAGGCGTTCGATGAGCTGCTCGCAGGCTTCGCCGAGGTCTCGGAGCACGCCACGCTCGGCGCCTTCCTCGGCTGGCTCACCGAGGCCGAGCAGCGCGACCGGCTCGCACCCCGCCAAGACGAGCCCGAGCCCGGTGCCGTGCAGGTGCTCTCGATCCACGGATCGAAGGGGCTCGAGTGGGACGTCGTGGCGATCCCGCGCATGGTCGACGACGAAGTGCCGTCGAAGCCGCGCTCATCGAAGGGCTGGCTCTCGTTCGGCGAATTGCCCAACGAGTTCAAGGGCGATGCCGACGAGCTGCCCGAACTGCAGTGGCGGGGCGTGCAGAGCCAGGCCGACTTCGACCGTGCGGTCGGCGACTTCGCCGAAGAGAACAAGCTGCGGCATGCCGAAGAGGAGCGGCGCCTCGCCTACGTGGCGCTCACCCGCACGCGCAGCGACCTGCTGCTGACGGGATCGTGGTGGGCGAGCCAGAAGGCCTCACGCAAGCCGAGCCCGTTCCTGCGCGAACTCGTGGCCGCTGGAGTGCTCGAGGCCGGCGTGCTGCCCGGAGCCTCCGAGCACGACGAGAACCCACGGGCAGGCGGGGCCGAACGCGTGCGCTGGCCGCTCGACCCGCTCGGCGTGCGCCACCACGCGGTCACCGCGGCGGCCGACGCCGTGCGAGCCGCTGCCGCACGACCGAGTGGTGAGGGTATTGGGCCCGTGCTCGCCGACCGCATCCGACTGCTGCTCGAGGAGCGCCGCCGTCGTGCCGAAGGGCCGGCCACAGCCGAGGTGCCCGTGCGCGTCCCGGCGTCGCGATTCAAGGACTACGTCGACGACCCGGCGGCGGTCGCCGCGCAGCTGCGCCGACCGATGCCGCAGCGGCCCTATCGGGCGACGCGCATCGGCACCCTGTTCCACCAATGGGTCGAGCAGCGCTCGACCGGCGAGCTCGAGGCCGCCGCCATCGACGCGCTCGACGGCCTCGAGGCGTACGCCGAGCTCGACATCCCGCTCGACGAGCGGGTCGCCGACCCCACCGCCGAGCGGCTGCGGGCGTTGCAGACCACCTTCGAGGCATCGGAGTGGGGCGGCCGCAAACCCTCGGCCGTCGAGATCGAGCTGCACCTGCCGATCGGCGACAACGTCTTCGTCTGCAAGCTCGATGCCGTGTTCGACGTCGAGCCGTCGAGCGAACTCGGGCGACGCGGCATCCGACACCAGGTGGTGGACTGGAAGACCGGCAAGGCTCCGCGCGACGCGCGCGACCTCGAACTGAAGCAGACGCAACTCGCGCTCTACCGGCTCGCATACGCGAACTGGGCGGGCGTCGAGCCCGACACGATCGACGCCGTCTTCTACTTCGTCGAAGACGACCAGGTCATCAGACCCGACGCGATCTACGACGAGGCGGCGTTGCGGCGCGCCTGGGCGTCGGTGGCGGCATCCGAACCGGCGGCGGCGTCGCGCTGAGCTCCAGCTGCGGCATCGCGCTGACCCTCGGCCGTCTCCGCGGGTGCGGGTGATGCGTCGCCCCAGTCCGAGAGGTCGAGCGGGATCGGCGCGGTCGCATCGAACGGCGCCGCGTCGCGTTCGCCCGCCTCACGGCGTTCGAGCTCGGAGAAGTCGTAGCTGTCGGTGAGCAGGCTCGCCCCGGCCTCGCGCGGCAGGCCGTCGCGCGGTGTCTCATCGAGCAGGCGCTCGACGTCGCCCACCGTGAGGATGGGCCCGGTCTCGGGGGAGAGCGGCTCGCTCGAGCGGTCGTGCACGCTCTCGACGAGCCCGTCGAGCAGTCCGACCGCGTCGGCGATGATCGCGTCGTCGCGCACCTCGACGCCGTGCAGCAGCCACCGCGCGAGTTCGAGCTCGCCGTAGAGCAGCGCGCGCTGCGGCAGGTGGCCGTCGGCCTCGCCGGACCGCGCACCGAAATAGGCGTCGAGCGCGCGCTCGGCCGCCGCACCGCGCGAGGTGAGCAGCCAGTGCAGGTCGCGGGCGGGATCGCCCTGAGCGAGCGCCGACCAGCCGACCAGACCGGTCACGGCATCGCCGTCGACGAGCAACGAGTCGGCGGCGAGTGCGCCGTTGACGACGGTCGGGCGGAACCGCCAGAGCGCGGCGTCGTCAGTCGCCTCCTCCCAGCGCCGGAGCAGCGCTGCGGGCAGGTGGCCGGTGTCGGCGGCACGGTCGATGAGGTCGACGACGGCGTCGTGCGACTCGTCGGCGGTCTGGCGGGGAAGCCCGGCGTCAGCGATGAACCCGGTCGGCAGCGCGTGCACCGCGGCGAGGGCGAGGCCGACCGAGGTAGCGATGCCGTCGTGTTCGGTGAGCTCGTCGGCGGAGCGCACGGCGCCGGGAACGAAGGTCGTGACGACGGCCCGGGTGCCGTCGACGGGTGCCTGGCCGACGAACTCGGGCATGGCGAACGGCAGGCGGGAGCGGATGCCGGGGGTGAGCGCGCGCAGCGACACCAGATCGGCGGACTGCTCGGATTCGGCGGCCTGGGAGCGGGGTACGCGCAGCACGAGCATGCGGTCGTCGGTGCTGCGCAGCAGTACCGCGTCGAAGGCGCCATGGCTCTTGCGGGAGTGCGCACGCACGGCTCGCACCTCGAGTCCGGGCACCGCCGCCGTGGCCAACGCGGCTAGAGTGAGAGGAGGTCTGGCCATGGCATTCAGCTTAAGCAGGCAACTCGCGGCTGCGGGCGACCGCCACGCCTTCCGGCCGACTCCGACTCCGACCCGGGCATCGAGGGGTGGTACGTGAACGATCCGACATCGCCGGTGTTCGCGCGTTCGACGATCGACCGGGATGCCGCGTCGCGCGCCGATCCCGAGCTCGAGACGTCGCTCGACGCCGACCCCGAGACGCGCGTCGTCGCGGTGCACCGGGGCCAGGCGTTGATCGCCGAGCGCATCGACGGCTCGGCCCCGGCGCTGCAGCTGACGCACCCGCAGGGGCTGCCCGATCCGGTGCTGCGCTGCTACCTCGGTCGGGCCGACGGCTCCCGCTTCGAACTGCGGGTCTTCGATGCCGAAGCCGCGGCGGCGATCGAGCCCGAAGCCGCCAGGTGGCAGGGGCTCCGCGAGGCGGCGGCCGTACTGGGCGATCGCGACGCGAGCCTCCTCGTCGAGGCCGTCGCACTCGCGAACTGGCACGAGCGTCACGGACACTGCCCGCGCTGCGGTGCCGCGACGGTTCCCGTGCAAGCAGGGTGGGCGCGCCGTTGCACCGTCGACGACAGCTTGCACTTTCCACGCACCGACCCCGCCGTCATCGTGCTCGTCACCGACGACGACGACCGCGTGCTGCTCGGATCGAACGCACTCTGGGCGCAGCACCGCTACTCGCTGCTTGCAGGATTCGTCGAGCCGGGCGAGGCGCTCGAGGCCGCCGTCGTGCGTGAGATCGAGGAAGAGGCGGGGGTCCTCGTCGACCGGGTCGAGTACGTCGCGTCGCAGCCGTGGCCGTTCCCCGCGAGTCTCATGCTCGGATTCACGGCTCGCATCGCGGCCACGGCGTCGCCGGCATCAGCGGTGCCCGACGGTGAGGAGATCCTCGAACTCCGCTGGTTCTCGCGCGACGAGATCGTGGCGGCGCAGGCCGAGATCGGCCTGCCGGGCGGCATCTCGATCGCGCGGTGGCTGCTCGAGCGCTGGTACGGCGGCCCACTCGACGCCGAGGGGGCCGGTCTCGCATGGTCGACGTCGTGACCGCCTCCGACCCCCTGCTCGACGCGCTCGACGACGAGCAGCGCGTCGCCGCCGAGGCGCTGCTCGGACCGGTCTGCGTGCTCGCGGGCGCGGGCACCGGCAAGACCCGCGCAATCACCCACCGCATCGCGTACGGGGTGGCGTCGGGCACGTACGATCCCGCGCGGGTGATGGCGCTCACCTTCACGTCGCGGTCGGCTGCCGAGCTGCGGGCGCGGCTCAGGGCGCTCGGCGCGGGCGCCGTGCAGGCGCGCACGTTCCACGCGGCAGCGCTCGCACAGCTCAATCATTTCTGGCCGATCGTCGTCGGCGGCGGAGCGCCGCGGGTGCTCGAGTTCAAGGGCCGCCTGCTCGGCCAGGCCGCCGAACGCGCCCGCGTGCGGGTCGACACGGCGACCCTGCGCGATGTCGCGGCCGAGATCGAGTGGCGCAAGGTCTCGGGCGCGGGTCCCGAGAGCTACGCCACGCGCCTCGCCACGCGCGGTGCACCGGGCAACCTCACCGCCGAGCAGTTCCTCTCGGTCGTCGACGCCTACGAGTCGCTGAAGGACGAGCGGCGAATGCTCGACTTCGAGGACGTGCTGCTCGCCATGGCCGGCATGATCGAGTCCGAGGCATCCGTCGCCATGCACGTGCGCGAGAGCTACCGGCACTTCATCGTCGACGAGTATCAAGACGTCTCGCCCGCCCAGCAGCAACTGCTCGACCTCTGGCTCGGCGGTCGTCGCGACCTCTGCGTCGTGGGCGACGCCAGCCAGACCATCTACTCGTTCGCCGGCGCGAGCGCCGACTACCTGCTCGACTTCGAGCGCCGGTACGAGGGTGCGACGGTCGTGCGGCTCGAGCGCAACTACCGTTCGACGACCGAGATCGTCGACACGGCCAACCGGCTCATGCGGGGTCGCGCGGGCGCCCTCCGGCTGGCGGCGGTCACCGCGCAGCCCGACGCGGATGCCGCGGCGCCGGCGTCGCAGGTCGCGACGAAGTCGCCGGGCATGCCGAAGCCGAACGCCGAGCCCTCGATCACCGAGTACGCCGACGATCTGGCCGAGGCGCGCGGCGTCGCGACCCGGATCCGCGCGAGCATCGACGCCGGCGCCGCGCCCGAGTCCATCGCGGTGCTGATGCGCGTCAACTCGCAGACGGCGATCCTCGAGCGGGCGCTCGACGAGGTCGGAGTGGCCTCGCGCGTGCGCGGCGCCTCGCGCTTCTTCGATCAGCCCGAGGTGCGAGAGGCGGTGCACGCCCTGCGCGCCGCAGCACTCACGGTCGCGGGCGAACCGCTCTTCAAGTCGGTCAGCGACGTGCTGCGCGCGCTCGGGTGGAGCGCACAGGCGCCCGACGGCCCCGGTGCCGTGCGTGCGCGCTGGGAGTCGCTGAACGCGATCGCCCGCCTCGTCGACGACGCACCTCCCGGGACGACGTTCCGCATGTTCGCCGACGAGTTGCGCGCCAGGGCCGAGGCGCAGCACGAGCCGACGGTCGCCGCCGTGACGCTCGCGACCATGCACTCGGCCAAGGGCCTCGAATGGGACCAGGTCCACATCGTGGGGCTCACCGAGGGCATGCTCCCGATCGCGTACGCGAAGAGCTTCGACGCGATCGACGAGGAGCGGCGACTGCTCTACGTCGGCATCACGCGGGCACGGCGGCGCCTCGAGCTGAGCTGGCCGCGTCAGGGCGGCGGCTATCGAGGCGAACGGGAGCCGTCGCGCTTCCTGCAGGAGCTCGGCACCCGCACTCGGGGTGCCACGGGTGCCGGTTCGGCGGCGCGATCGCGCCCCGACGGCCGAGCCTGATCGAGGCGCCGCGCAGGGGGTTGCACGACTGGGTGAGGCGGTCGTCGACGAGTGCCGCCACGAGAGCGGCGGCGTCGTGCACAGCCCTCGGCGTGCAGCTCGCCGCCGGGCGACCCGCGAGCTGGGCGGCGATCACCGGCCAGGCGGGGTCGCCATCGCGCCGTGTCAGCTCGAGGCAGCGCAGGCACGGCCCGTCGCCGGGTTCGATGAGCGGGCCGACGCGCGTGCCCTCGTCGTCGAACACGACCGCGAGGTGCGGCACATCCGCTCGCAGCCATGGCAGGTGCCGTGCAGGGGAGACGACCCAGGTCGCCGCGACGACCGCGAGTGCCGTTCCCTCGACCTCGGCGTCGACGGCTGCCACCGGTTCGCAGCCGAGCATCGCGAGGTGCTCGCCGAGGCGGTCGCCGAACTCGCGCGGTGCGTCGACGGCGACGCGTCGCGGTCGAGCGGATGCCGCGGCATCCGCTCGCCTGGTGCCGTCAGGTTCGAACGCCGGGGCGACCAGCTCGAGGAATGCCTGCACGGCCTCGTGAGTGCCGCCGAGGGCGATGCCGATCGTCTCGAGGGTCGACGCCGAGGCGCCGTGCCGGAGTGCGGACAGCAGCCCGCTCTCGAGTTCACCCGGATCGTGGACGACGACGCGCGGGGTCGCACCGAGTTGCAGCTCGGTAGGGGAGCGCCACACGATGGGCAGGACCGGATCGATGCGCGGTGACATGCCGAGAGCATGCCGGAATCGCTCCGTGGGCCGTGGAATCCCTCCACAGGGTGGGCCGCTCCCGCATCTGGAGCGCCGGGTCAGCTCGCGGGGTCTTCGCCGTCTTCACCGGGGGCCGCGGGTGTCTCGCCGCGGAGCAGCTGCTCGAGCGCCTGGTCGAACTCGTCGTCGGCCTCCGCCTCGGCGGTGTCGGTGCCGGTGAGCCGGGCCACGAGCCGTGCCGGATCGTCGAGGTCTTCGGAGGTCGGCAGCAGATCGGGGTGCGACCAGAGTGCGTCGCGTGCCTCGACGCCCACCGCATCGGTGACCGCGCGCCACATGGCGGTCGCCTCGCGGAGACGACGGGGCCGCAGTTCGAGGCCGACGAGGGTCGCGAAGGCGGACTCGGCCGGTCCGCCGGAGGCGCGGCGGCGACGGATGGTCTCAGCGATGGCGACGGACTTCGGCAGTCGGGCGGTGGCGTCGGCCGTCGCCGCGTCGACCCAGCCCTCGACGAGCGCGAGCATCGTCTCGAGGCGGGCGAGCGCGGCCTGCTGCGATTCGCTCTTCGCGCGGATGAGGGCGCCGTTGACGACGGCGTTGCGGAGATCTTCGGTGTTCGACGGGTCGAAGCCCTCTGCGAGCTCTTCGAGTCGCTCGGTGTCGATGTCGATGCCCCGCGCGAACGCCGTGATCGCCGTGATGAGGTGGAGCCGCAGCCAGCGTGCGTGCCGGAACAGGCGCGCGTGCGCGAGTTCGCGCACCGCGAGGTAGAGCTCGATCTGGTCGGTCGGGATGTCGAGGTCGTTGCCGAACTCCGCGACGTTCTGCGGCAGGATCGCGGCGCGACCGTCGTCGAGGAGCGGAATTCCGACGTCGCCGCCGGAGACGACCTCGGTCGCGAGCTGGCCGACGACCTGCCCCAGCTGCATCGCGAAGAGCGCCCCGCCGATGCCGCGCATCATGCGGCTCGCGCCCTCGATCATCGAGCGCATCTCTTCAGGAGCCTGCTCGCTCATGACACGCGTGAGCGCATCGGAGATGGAGAGGGCGACAGGCTCGGCCAGCTGCGACCAGATCGGCATCGTGGCTGCGACCCACGCTCGCCGCGTCAACAGTTCGGGTGTGGTCGGCAGCGCACCGAAGTCGACGGCCTCGTCGAGCCACAGCGAGGCGACCTGGAACGCCTGGTCGAAGCGCGCCCGCTCGTCGTCGGCGATCTGGCGCTGGCCGGTCGCGGCGCGCTCCTCGCCCTGCCGCACGGCGACACTCCAGTCGATGCCGTCGTCGGCCTTGTTCATCGCCTGCTGCAACTGCGAGAACAGGGCAGCGAGGCTCGCCGGGTCATTGGGCAGTCCGGCTGCTCCTGCCAGGCTCGACGGGTCGATGCCGCCGGCGCCTCCGCCGGAGAGCATCTCGCGGAGCATTTCGCGGAACTCGTCTTCGGGGCTCCGGTCGTCGGGCTCATCATGCCGATCGGCCACTTTGGCCACCTCCCAGTCGCGTCTGGTTCAACCGTAACGCGGGGGCACGGCGGAGTGTCTGGGAAATGGCCTAGGCTGGGCGTTCCGGGTGTCCGCCCTTCGCGAACAGGGCCGGCACGCGAGTTCGAATCCCGCCCGGAAGGATGTCGGTTGAGCATCTTCGACGACGAGACCCCAGTGTCGGAGGAGTCCCGTTGGACGTCCGATCCGATCACGGGGCGGCGCCCCCTGCGCGAGCGCATCGGTTGGAGCGCCCTCACGGTCGCGATCGTGATCGGAGTCGTCTTCGCGTTCATCCCCTCGCCGTACGTGATCGAGCAGCCGGGCCCCGTCTACGACACCCTCGGCGTCGCCGAGAACGGCGATGACGAAGAGGTGCCGCTCATCGCGATCCCCGACGAGACCACCTACCCCACCGACGGCGAGCTCAACCTGCTGACGGTCTCCGTCGTCGGTCGACCGGGCCAGACGCCGAACTGGCTCGAGGTCATCGCCGCGTGGTTCGATCGCACGCGCTCGGTCATCCCGGTCGAGGCGATCTTCCCGCCCGGCATCAGCAGCGAAGACCGCGACGCCCAGAACCAGGCCGCGATGGTCGACTCGCAGCAGGACGCGATCGCCGCGGCCCTCGTCGAGCTCGGCTACGACTTCCCACGCGAGGTGACCGTCGCCGGACTCCTCGAGGACTCGCCGGCCGACGGCATCCTCGAAGAGGGCGACGTCATCGTCACGCTCGACGGCACGGCGGTGCACTCGATCAACGAACTGCAGACGGCGGTGCAGGAGCACGGTGCCGACGAACCGGCGGAGCTCGAGATCATCCGCGACGGCGAGCCGCTCACCGTCGAGGTGACTCCCACCGAGCGCGACGGTCGAGCCGTGCTCGGCGTCGGCGTGCGCATGGTCTACGAGTTCCCGATCGACGTCGAGCTGCAGCTCGACGACGTCGGCGGCCCGAGCGCCGGCATGATGTTCGCGCTCGGCATCGTCGACAAGCTCACGCCCGGGCCCATGACGGGCGGCGAGATCATCGCGGGCACGGGCACGATCGACTCCGCGGGTCGTGTCGGGCCGATCGGCGGCATCCGCCAGAAGCTCTGGGGCGCCGAACGCGCCGGCGCCGACTGGTTCCTGGCGCCCGAGTCGAACTGCGACGAGGTGGCCGGCAACGTGCCCGACGGCGTCACCGTCTTCGCCGTCGAGACCCTCGACCAGGCGCGCTCGATCGTCGAAGACGTCGCCGACGGCGACGTGACGGGGTCGTACCCCTCCTGTTCCGCCTGAACAGGCGATTCCAAGGAACGCAACTCTAGGATGGAATCCCGATCCCATCCCGACCGAACACGAGGCCGAGAGTGTCAGCACAGCCGCAAGAACCGAGGGTCCAGCGCAGGCGCGCTCCGATCGCGATCACGATCGGCGTCGTGGCCGTGCTCGTCATCGCGTTCTTCGCCTTCGCCGGCATCTATGCCGATGTGCTCTGGTACGACCAGCTCGGCTTCCTCTCGGTGCTCACCACCGAGTGGATCGCACGCATCGTGCTCTTCCTCATCGGCTTCGTGGCCATGGCGCTGCCCGTGTGGGGATCCATCCAGATCGCCTACCGTTCGCGCCCGGTCTACGCGAAGCTGAACTCCCAGCTCGACCGGTACCAGGAGGTCTTCGAGCCGCTGCGCCGCCTCGCGATGTACGGCATCCCCGTGGTGCTCGGCATCTTCGCCGGCGTCTCGGCTTCGACCCGCTGGGAAGGCACGCTCGCGTGGCTGAACCGGACGCCCTTCGGCACGACCGACCCGCAGTTCGGGTTCGACGTCGGCTTCTACGTGTTCGAGCTCCCGTTCTACCGCTCGCTCGTGGGCTTCGCCTCGGCTGTCGTGCTGCTGTCGTTGCTGCTCGTGATCGCGACGAACTACCTCTACGGGGCACTCCGGGTGAGCGGCCGCGAGATCGTCATCTCGAAGTCGGCGCGCATCCAGATCGCCGTGACCGCCGGCATCTACCTGCTGCTGCAGGCGGTGAGCATCTGGCTCGACCAGTACGCGACGGTGACCGAGACGGGCTCGCTCATCACGGGCGCCTCCTACACCGACGTCAACGCCACGATCCCCGGCCGCGGCATCCTCGCGGCGATCGCGGCCGTCGTCGCCGTGCTCTTCTTCATCACCGCGATCATCGGGCGCTGGCGCCTGCCGCTCGTCGGCACGGCCCTGCTCGTCGTCTCGAGCCTCCTCATCGGATCGCTCTACCCCTGGGTCATCCAGCGCTTCCAGGTCGACCCGAGCGCCCGTTCGCTCGAAGAGCCCTACATCCAGCGCAACATCGACCTCACGCGCGATGCGTACGGCATCGCCGACGTCGAGGAGATCCCGTTCGAGGCGAAGACCGACGCCGAGCCAGGCGCGCTGCGTTCCGACGCGGCGACGACCGCGAGCATCCGCCTCATGGACCCGCTCGTGATCGGCCCCGCGTTCCAGCAGCTCGAGCAGTTCCGCCAGTACTACCAGTTCCCGTCTGCGCTCGACGTCGACCGCTACGAGATCGACGGCACCTCCCAAGACACCGTCGTCGCGGTGCGCGACGTGAACCTCTCGGGCCTCGGCGACGCCGAGACGTGGTTCAACTCGCACCTGGTCTACACGCACGGCTACGGTCTCGTCGCGGCCGCAGGCAACCAGCGCTCGGTCGACGGCCAGCCGGTGTTCCTGCAGTCGGGCATCCCGTCGTCGGGTGTGCTCGGCGACTTCCAGCCGCGCGTGTACTTCGGCGAGTCCTCGCCGCAGTACTCGATCGTCGGCGCGCCGAAGGACGCGAAGCCGATCGAGCTCGACTACCCGTCGGGTTCCGAGGGCGCCGACCAGACGCAGACGACGTTCGAGGGCGATGGCGGCCCGAAGCTCGACAACGCCTTCACGAAGCTCGTCTACGCGCTGAAGTTCCAGTCCGAGCAGATCTTCCTCTCCGACCAGGTCACGACCGACTCGCAGATCCTCTACGACCGCGACCCCGTGCAGCGCGTGCAGAAGGTCGCCCCGTACCTGACGCTCGACTCCGACACCTACCCGTCGGTCGTCGACGGCAAGATCGTCTGGGTCGTCGACGGCTACACGCTCTCCGACCAGTACCCGTACTCCAACAAGGTCAGCATGAGCGAGGCGATCGCCGACAGCGAGACCCAGGCGCCGACCCTCGCCTTCGACGAGGTCAACTACATCCGCAACTCGGTGAAGGCCACCGTCGACGCCTACGACGGCACGGTGACGCTCTACGCCTGGGATGAGGAGGACCCGATCCTCCAGACCTGGCAGAAGGTCTTCCCGACCACGGTCGAGCCGATGAGCAAGATGTCGGGCGACCTGATGAGCCACGTGCGCTACCCCTCCGACCTGTTCAAGGTGCAGCGCGAGGTGCTCGGCCGCTACCACGTGACCGACGCGATCCCGTTCTACTCGCGTGAAGACGCCTGGACGACGCCGAAGGACCCGACGGCCGACGCCGGCAGTACGCTGCTGCAGCCGCCGTACTACCTCACGATGCAGATGCCCGGTCAAGACGAGCCGAGCTACTCGCTCTACTCGACGTTCATTCCCGAGGCCCGTGGCGAGCAGAGTCGCAACGTGCTGCGCGGATACCTCGCGGTCGATGCCGATGCCGGCGCGACCGACGGCAAGCGCGCCGACGGCTACGGCAAGCTCAGGCTGTTGACCCTGCCCGAAGACGACAACGTGCCGGGCCCCGGCCAGGTGCAGGCGAAGTTCAACTCCGACCCGACCGTCTCCCAATCGCTGAACCTGCTGAAGCAGGGCCAGTCCAACGTGATCAACGGCAACCTGCTCACCGTGCCCGTCGGCGGCGGCCTGCTCTACGTGCAACCCGTCTACGTCGAGTCGACCGGCAGCACGAGCTATCCGCTGCTGCAGAAGGTGCTCGTCGCCTTCGGCGACCAGATCGCCTTCCAGGACACGCTCGACCTCGCGCTCGATGTGCTCTTCGGTGGCGACTCCGGCGCCGACGCCGGCGACAACGAGGTCGATCCCGGCGCGACGCCCCCGCCCGATGAGGGCGGCGACGGCGGCGAGACCCCGGTGGCCCCGAGCGACGAGGTGCAGGCACTGCTCAACCAGGCGTCGCAGGCGCTGAAGAACAAGCAGGCCGCCCTCGCCGAGGGTGACTGGGCCGCATACGGCGCCGCCGATGCACAGCTCGCCGAGATCATCGCGAAGCTGCTCGAAGCCACCAAGGACGAGTGACGTGACCGTCGACCTGCGCGGGGGAGAGTGGCTCGACGACAACCTCGCGAACTGGGACGAGCGCGTCGCGGTGCACGTCGCGTCGGAGATGTACGACCGCTCGCGGCTCCGCGAGGGCGGCGACGTGCTCGACCCGATCGTGCGCGAGGCGATCACTCGCCTCTACCCCGACGGGCTCGAGGGGGTGCGGGTGCTGCACCTGCAGTGCCACTTCGGCTCCGACACCCTGTCGCTCGCGAACCTCGGCGCCACGGTCGTCGGCATCGACTTCTCGTCGCAGGCGGTCGCCGAGGCGCGTCGCATGGCTGAAGAACTCGGTCTCTCGCATCGTGCTCGATTCATCGAGGCGAACGTCTACGACGCCCGCCACATGCTGCCCGAGCCCGAGTCGTTCGACCTCGTCTTCACCTCGTGGGGCACGATCGGCTGGCTTCCGGATGTCGCGGAGTGGGCGCGCATCGTGTCGTGGTTCGTGAAGCCCGGCGGCCGCTTCCTCTTCGCAGACGGGCACCCCGCCGCGTTCGTGTTCGACGGCGACAGCGGGCCCGGCGGCCTGCCTGCGTTCGCCTACCCGTACGCGAACGAGTCGCCCGACATCATCGACGACCCGAGCGACTACGCCGACCCCGAGGCGGCACTCGCCAACGCGCGCACGTGGGAGTGGATGCATCCGCTCGGTGAGGTCTTCGCCGCATTGCGCGGCGCCGGCCTCGACGTCGAGACGTTCACCGAGCACTACCGCGTGCCGTGGCGCATCTTCCCGGCAACGGTCGACGTCGGCGACGGCATGTACGGCTGGCCTGCCGAGCAGTGGCTGCCGCTCTCGTACGAGCTCGTCGCGGTGCCGCGCCCCCCGACGGTCGCGTAGCGCGACGCGCGAATCGAGGGTACGGCACCGATCGGCGCCGATGCCTCGGAGCGAGTCCGCTCCGAGGCATCCGCCATTTTCGGGGTGATCAGTCGAGCGGACCCTCGTCCGCCGAGCGGAGCGCGTCGCCGAGAGCGTCGCCGAGCTCGTTGCGGTAGTCGCCCGAGAGGTCCCACCACATCGCGCCGCCGTAGCCCTGCTCCGCGAGCCATTCGGCCTTCGCCGTGACGGAGCTCGGGTCGTCGAGGCTCCACCACTGACCGCTCGCCGCGTCGAAGCGCCACGAGGCGCCGAGCGCGGGGTCGAAGTAGCCCTCGCCGATGTCGCGGATCTCGTAGTACGGCTTCGTGCCGATCGAGGAGACAGCGGGGTCGGGGGTCCACCCGGCGCGGTCGCCGACCGTCACGCCGGTCCAGCCCTGCCCGTACGCCGCGAGGCCCACGTTCAACTGGTCGGGGCGCGCACCGCCCGCGGTGTAGAGCGCGATGGCGTTGTCGATCGCGAGACCCCAGTTGTTGGCGCCGTCGGGGTGCAGGTTGCCCTGGTGGCCGGTGTTGCCGGTCCATCCGCCGGCGTAGTCGTAGCCCTGCACGTTCAGCCAGTCGATCGAGGCGAAGAGCCGAGCGGTGTTCCATCCGCCCGCGTTGGTGTTCCAACCGCCGGCGGGGCCGAACGCGGTGAGCAGGTAGTCCTCGCCGGTCTCGGCGCCGTATGCATCGAGCTGCGCGCGGAACTCCTCCATGAGGGCGAGGAAGTTCTCCTTGTCTTCAGGCTTCGCGTTCGCCGTCTCGCCGCCGTTGACCGGCCACTCCCAGTCGACGTCGATGCCGTCGAAGATGCCGGCCGCGGCGCCCGGGCCGCCGAGGTCGCCGACCTTCGGCAGGTTGCCCTTGAGATAGACGTCGATGCACGAGGACACGAGTGCGGTGCGGCTCGCCGGGGTGGACGCCGCCTCCGAGAAGTTGTCCGACCAGGTCCAGCCGCCGAGCGAGATGAGCACCTTCGTGTCGGGGCTGACCTCCTTGAGCTTCTTCAGCTGGTTGAAGTTGCCCGCGAGGCGCTGGTGCTTGTTCGCCTTGTCCTTCTTGCCGTCGACCGAGTCGGCGGCCGGCACGAGGCGCAGGTAGTCGTTCCGGGCATCGCCTTCGCCCGGAACATCCGTGATCTCGCACTTCAAGTTCGTCGTGACGTTGCCGAAGGCGTAGTTGATGTGCGTGACGTCTTCGATCGCGCCCGTGCGAAGCAGGTCTTCGATCTGGTAGTCGCGGGTGACCGGGGTGTCGGACATGAGGTAGCCGACGGAGCGGTAGCCGTTGATGTCGGTCGGGCCGGCCGATTCGGCGTGGCCGTGGTTGCCATGCGAGTTGCCGTGGCCGCCGTGGTTTCCGTTGCCATGGCCGTTGCCGTGCGCGAGTGCGGGGGAGGCCGCCGAAGCGGCGACGAGAGCGGTGGCGGCGGCCGCGATGGCCGCTCCGCGGAGCAGTTGGCGTGGTGACATTGAATCCTCATCGATCGTCGTCGGGGCCGTGCTGGGTGAACGGTTGCGGTGAACGTAGCAATGGTCGATCGAGTTTGGAAAGAGTCTTAACAAAGAATGGGGGATCGGCTACGTGGTTCGACGGGATCATTGAGGATTCCTCCATTGAATCGCGCGAAGTGTGCAACATCTGCACACGTCGCGAGAGTGCGAGAGTGGATGCCGCGGGCCACTGTCACCGCCGCCGGCTCGATTCGACGGGGCTGAAATGTCGTGATAGTGTTTCTTCTTGTGCCGCGGGGTGGAGCAGTTCGGTAGCTCGCTGGGCTCATAACCCAGAGGTCGTAGGTTCAAATCCTGCCCCCGCAACCAACGTGTTCGTCAGAACGCGCACGAAGTCCCGGTCTCGAAAGAGACCGGGACTTCTGCGTTAACGGGATTCCCCGTTCACCCGCGAGACAGTGTCTCGATTCGCGGGCAACTGGTCCCGCGTCGCATCTGCGAGCCGCGGGACCAGCCGATTGCCGCATGGTGCACGGCACGCGCCCGTACCGGTCTGGGGAGAAGGGCGGGCGAATCCGACGAACGTACTGAACGCCCGAGGTCGCTGTCGACCGGATCGGGACATCTGGTCGGACCAGGCGAACCCTTGTTCCGACTCGATCGAGCTCCGGCCTCGGGCGAGATGGGTCGAGCGGACCCCGGCCGTGACGTAGACTGAAGGGACCATCGCAAGCAGCCCTCCGGGGGATCTTGCGAGGAGGTGACCGCCGTCAGGCGGTCGGTGACGCGGGGTGGAGCAGTTCGGTAGCTCGCTGGGCTCATAACCCAGAGGTCGTAGGTTCAAATCCTGCCCCCGCAACCAAGGCGGCATTGGAGAATCAGATTCTGGTTCTCGGTAAATTGCCCAGAAGAGGCCGGGACTGAAGAAATTCAGTCCCGGCCTCTTCTGTTTTCTGCTTGTGTAGTTCTCGTTGGTGGCTCACGCCTGTTCGTGGCTTGCCGACGGGTCGTTAACGACGAAAAGCCCGCCCTTTGGGCAGGCTGAAGCGTTCGTGGGCTTCGCGAATCTGCTGTCAGTGGAGCTGCGATTATCGCGGCGGGCCGTTGTCTAGCGGCTGCCGACGAGGCAGCGGACTGCCGTTGGCGTCCTTTCGTCGGCGGGCACGCGTCTTCGGTGCGTCCGTTCGTTCGGCGTCCGCATGGAAGAAGCTACGGATGCGGTGGATGTTGTCTGCCACGACGGCTAGTGCCGACGCGAGGTAGGTGAACGCGTAGCCGCGGCCTGATCGGAGGTCAGGTTCCTCGATGTCGAACTTTGTCGCCTTCTTCAGAAGTCGATTGGAGGCTTCGACCAGGCTTCGCATGCCTTTGTGCTTGTTCCATTCGAGAGATTCATAGGCGAACTTCTGCACATGCTTGATCGGTTGAGGCTTTCTGGGGGAACCGGACCTCTTCGCCTTGGGCGGCGAACTAGTTGGGACCAGCGCAGATAGATGCGACGGTGCTTCCCTTTCAGGCACGAGCATTGGGATCGTGATCGACGATCGGTTGGCGATTGGTCTCGGAGTGACGAGAGATAGCTTCGGGTCCGGATACCGGAACCTCTGTGCTCCGTCCGAGTCGACGTGGCCGTGCTCCTTCATGCGATAGCGCGTCCGGTTCGCGATGAGTATTTCTAGCTCCGCGCGGATGCTCGGACCTTCGGCAAGGAGCCGTTCGTGCTGCACTATCAGTTCAAGTTGCTCGGGGGAATGTGAGGTCGAGCGTGAATACCCCTTAAGCGCTCCGCGGGCGGCCTTCATTTCGTCCTTCAACACGCGCAGCTTCTTTCCGGCAGACACGAGCTTGTCCGGCATCCAGTTGGTGTACCAGTTTCCGTCGACGAGGATGAGGTCTTCGAACCAACCTTGCAGTCCGAGGTCAGGTGCCTTGTAGTCCAAAATAAGCTCTGCGCCCGCGAGTCGTGCCGGGATGTGGAAATTCTCGATCTTCTCGCCGTTGTAGGCGCGATCCACGCCCAACAGGAACCGATCGAAGCCGAGCCGCTTGTGATGGGCGATCAGCCGGGCAGCGTGGCCGATGAGCTGCCCGGGTCGGTGCATCGAGACGGCTGTGACGAGCGTCGGGAATCGGGTGCTCTCTCCAGGCTTGTTCCACATCGTGAGGGCCGTTTCGAGTTCGTAGGCAGCGACGTCGGTTGAGGCGCCCTTGCCGTCGTGCTTGCCTTCTCGGCGGTATCGACCGGACAGTGGGTCGGGGTTCGAACGATCACCGAGTTTGGAGGAGGAATTGGGGGAGCCGGCGATAATGATCTTGGTGGCGTCGATGATCAGGCCGCCGTCGTACTCCGTCCAGATGTCACGCGGCAATAGGTCGATGCATGCACGAAGAATACTGTTTACGAGTTCGTCGAAGCGCTCGAGCATGCGTTCTGAATTCTCGACATAGCGGGGTTGCTCAGTAGTCCTTCGGTATTCCTCCCAGGCAGATCCCCTCAACTTCTTGTTTCGGGGCCCGGGGTACGGGTCAACGAGTTCGATAAGCCGGTTCACCGCGGCCCACATGCGGTCGTACCACTGGTTGTGAGTACCCGACTTGTGTGATACCCCCAGCAGAACACGCTGATCGTGCTTGAGTCGAAGTCGAAGGGTCCGCGCGAGCTCGTAATAGGTGAGCGGTTTGCCGGCAAGGGCGTGCGCGACGAACAGAATGAGCACTGCCGCCATCGGGACGAGCGGTTTCGCACCCGCGTTCGACTTTCGTGCCTCGTCCTTCCATCTGGCGAGCATGTCGGGCGCGCTGGATGCGGTCACGACTTTGTGAGCAAGCTCCAGGAACACCCTCGGCAGCGCGGCTTCGGCCACTTCTTGTTCGTAGTCCTCGACCGACCGTCCGAACACCGCTTGCATCCGCTGTTCGAGTTGGGCGGCGCCGCTGCGTTCCGCAACCGTCGCCGCGGAAGGCGGTGTTGGTTTCGTGGTCAATGCTCAGCCGATCCACGGAGCACAGCCCGGTAGGCCAGCGGGCCGACATCGTCCACGTATGCGAGGTAATGGTGCAGGTTGTTGAACTGGACCATGCCGGCCGCGCGCATGAGTTCCTTGATGGGGGTGCCTGCCGCGAGGTGGGCAACAATCCAGGTCGCCCGCAGCCGCGCGCCGTTCGGTGCCTTGCCGCTGGTCTTCTCGGTGAACGAGTTCAGCAAGCTCTTGTTCTTCCGTTGTCTGTCGCTCATCCAGAGCGGTCCGTCCACGGGGAGCTTCTCGAGTTCTGCCGTGATCCAGGATTCCCATCTACTGAGGACGGGGATGTCCCGGGGGGCTTCGCTGGAGCGAAGGTTCAGTACGACGCCGCGGTCGTCGACCGTGACGTCACTGCAGAGCAGGTCGAGCTCTCCGGGGCGAAGCCCGGCACCGGCGCAGAGGGCGAGCATCAGCCGAGCCTTCCGGGTCTTGATGTCGCTGGCCTGAAAGTTGGCCCAGTTCTCGAACTCGGTCATCTCACTCTGGCTGTAAGGTGCGGCGATGGAGCGGCGCCCGATTCGCTCCATGCGCGGCGGGAACCCGTTCGGATTCAGACGCTCGGCGGTGTCGATCAGCTTGGAGCGATAGGTGGCCTTTGTGCCGTCCGCGCGTTCGAGACTGCCGACGTATGCGTCGATGATGCGCGGGGTGAGCAGATCCTCCGTGGTCATCGGAAGACCTTGTTCGGTGATGCACCACAGGAGGAATGGGCTCAGAATCACCATCGTGCGGGCGGCGCTGGCCGGGTTGTCGGATGCGCGAGCGGCGATATCTCGGGCGAATGGGCTGATGCGCTCCCATCCCGGCGTCGGGCGCTTTGGCTTGTAGCGTTCCACGGCCAGGATCACCTCCGCTGAAGCAGCGCTGTCATAGCGGTCGTTCGCGACGAGATCGGGTGCGGTGAGGTGCCGCGGACGCGTCGCGGTGCTCGGATGTGGCAGGCGTGTGGGGCGAGTGCGCCCGGTGGACGTGGTGGCCGCGGGGGAGTTCATGCAAGATGCGTGTGTGGCTACATGTTGGTCTCATTCGGACCGCCTGGCGAATAGTGGTAACGCGTGGCGATTCCACCGGCGTGTTCCTAGAAATTCTGCCCATAGCAGGGCGGATAATCTCCCCATGAGTGCTTCAAAGAAGACGATTCGAGATCGAACTCCGTCGAAGACCGGGTTCGCGTTCGAGCCGAGGTCGCTCTGCATGGTGCCGACGGTGTTCGGACGCACGAGCGCGCTGTTCGTATCGGTTGACGGATTCAATGTGGGGGATCCGCGGTTGCGGGCGGCGCAGCTGCAGCACCGCGTTGCCAACGCGGTGCGCGAGGAGATTCTCGCTAGGGGCCAGACGCTCGAAGAACATCTCGCGGAGATTGATGCGAACGTTCCAGGGCTGAGCTATGACCGCATGGTCCGATTGCTTCGAGGCAAGACTCAGATGCAGCTGGCGGACGTATTGTTCTGGGCAGATCAGTTCGATCGTGTCCGCGCGGTCGCAGTAGAGGACTTCCTGCATGGCTTCGGTGAGTAGGCATCACCTCCAGTTTGCGCCGCAATGGTTAATCAAATTACCAGACGATTTCTCACTTCCGCTAGCCGCTCTTTCTATCCAACTCCTGCCGCCCGGTTCGCCAGTTGCGCGGTTCAGTCTTGGCTAATAGATTAACCGGATGGCAGCATCCCGGCACTCGCGAGTTCACTTGCGAGGACTCGCGCCCCATCACCCTCTACGCTTGACCCATGCCCCGGACTTCACGGCCACGGCCTCACGAGCTGACCGTGTCCTGGCCTGACGAGACCGCAAATGAACCGCCCGGTGAAGTGGCTCGCAGGTTCGCGAACAACTTGCGCACGGCAATCGGCGATCGCAGCATTCGATCCGTTGCCGCCGCTTGCGAGATCAACCACGCCACCCTCCTCGGGATCCTCGCCGGGAGAGTCTGGCCGGATCTCTACACGATCTCGAAACTGGAAACCGGTCTCGACGCTGATTTGTGGCCGGGGCGTATTCGCCGGAGCTGACCGATTCGGTATCGGGGACGGATGAAGCTCACGCGGGTCTTCCTCGACATTGACGGGGTCTTGTCGAGCCCCGGTTCAGCTGACGTGTGGGGCGGCGAGCTCCAGAGGGCAACGGTGTCGGTGGCCCCGTACGCCCGCGCCCATGAAGCCCAGGTCGTCGTCGAGTGGTCGCCGAACGCGATCGACGCGATCCGGCGGATCGCCGCACGGCCGGACGTCGAAGTTGCCTGGTTCTCGACGTGGGGCGGTCAGTCTCATTCCGTCTTCGCGCCGCTCGTCAACCTACCTCAGATCCGATACGCGGTCCTGCCGCCAGACAACGCGCTCGCGCTGACCGGCGCATGGAAGTACGTCGCGATCGCCGATGAGATCTATCGAGGCTCGCCGCCGTTGATCGTCATCGACGACCAGCTTGATGATTCGGTGCTCGCTGGGATTCGAGCTCGGGCCCGCGGCCTCGGGTCGAGGTTCCATGTGGTGAGGCCGGACCCTGAGGTCGGCATCACGCCCGAGGACGTCGAGCGGATCGTGGCGTGGATCGAGCGAGAGTAGCCGGCTGAGCGGTTCGTGCTTCGTGGCCAAGAAGTATCCGAGGCGGGTTGCTCGTCGATGTGCGACTCGGGCGGGTGTGAATGATGTGGCTCGGGCGCCTGACATCGCTGCGAAGTTGGATCGATGGCATCCCGGCGTGTCCCCTGTTAGCCTCGGCGGTACCAGCACATCCGGCGGCGGCTCTGTTTCGGGTACTTAGCCTCCTCACTACCGGGAGTGTTGTTTCGGACGAAGAGGCAAGAGGGGGGCAACAACTCTTCGCCCCTGAATGACGCGAGCGCTAGTGCGTGCGCCATCGATGGAACCGCGACCCTACCCGCGTAGGACATCGATGGCCGGGCTGGTGAACCTCTACACCGGCCCGGCGGCTCGCACTCCTGTCACGATTCGAGGGAGGCGGTGTGGGGCAGCTGGTCTACGATCGCGAATCTCGCGTGATCGAGATCGACGATCGAACGTTGGCTCATTTGCAGGTGGTGATCCTGAACAAGCTTCGACGCCAGGAGAGTTTCCCGTTCTCGTGGAGTGGTGCAGGCGGAATTGTGTCGTTTTGGATGCATCCGAGCGTCGCGCTGCAGTTCGTGTATTCGGGGAGTCGTCAGCCGGCGCTGAATCGTACGTGGCTCGAGATCCTCGCGGATTCTGCGAACTCGACCGCCGGTCTCGTCATGATTCCAGAGCCGCCCGAACATGGCGTTGGAGTGATCTTCGCGTCGCTGTCAAGTCCCTCCCGTCGGACCGCGTCGAGATCGATACTCGAAGGGTCGGGTTGCCGAGAGCCCGGCGGAAGGGTCGCACTGAGGAGTGCGCGTCGACGTACTTCGTCCACTTCCCCCCAAGGATTCGGATGTGCGGCCCTTCACTGACTGATCAGGGAAGGACTGGCGGACTGCAGATCAAGGTATCTGCATGCGTCTGCGTACTGAGATGCGCGTGCTTTCAAGGCTCGATGAGCTTGAGCAAGAACTGGGAGGACGGCCGCTGTACGTGCGGTACTCGGAAGGCCCCGAAGAGGATCGTGACGGAGCATCGATCGATACCGAGAGTGGTGTCGAGCTTCCGGGCCTCTCCGTCAACCCGCTCGACCCAGAGCCGTGGTGGACGCGGCCCGTTCAGGATTGGCTTGCGCGCCAGCTCTGCCAGTACAAATACCTTCGCGACCGCAACACCAACCGCCGCGCATGGCTTGTCCACGGCGACGAGGTCGGCCGCGGCCCGGATTGCGAGCCGCTACTCCAGCCTGTGCGATTCGTCGCGCTGCTGAGCGACGAGCTGCTCGCTGAGTCCGAGGAGAGATACCGCGAACGGTTCGAGGCGGGCAACGGCCCGGAGTAGGTCTGCTCGCTCTATACGTTCACTACCTGCAGAAGCAGGTAGCCATCAGGCACCTGCTCTCGGAGCGCCGCTGTGGCGGCCGTATAGTTGGCGCCCTCAGCATCGACGGGTTCGGTGCGATCTGGCCGGATGACGCCGGTCGCGGTCGTGACGCCGGCCGCCATGTCGAAATGCGCGCGGAGCAGGGAATGGCCGGGCGGCACCTGGGCGACCAGTGCCTCGTACGCGGAGCCGCGGTCGTGTCCTGCGGCGACGAGGTCAGCGGTCGAGGAGGGGCGAATGAGACCAGTCAAGCGCATGTCTTGAGCCTACGACGAGCCGAGGTCCCAAAAGGGTCGAGCGGTGGCCCCGAAAGGGAGGTAGCGCGCGCCCATACGCCGCTCTTACGGTCGCTCCATGCCGAACATGGTCGATGTCATCCTGCAAGGCTTCGCGAACGCGTGGACTGGGATGGTTCGCGCGTTCGAGCTGGACCCCGGGCCGTTCGTGTTCGTCGCTGCGTTGTTCGGCTTGACGATCGCGTGGCCGTTCGTGCGGCGTGCGGCTCGTCGTCGCTCCTAACTGGGCTTGCGCGCACCGCGACGAGTAGGGGTCGTCGCGGTGCGCGGAGCCAAAGGGAATAGGCTCGCGGCCCAGTCTGGCTGGCGCTCGAAATGGTCCCGCTCTCATTTCCTCATGTTGAGGGAGCCGGAGGCGGGCCTCCGGATTCGGGTTAGGCAGCGCGAAAAACGCCTGAATCTAGCTCTGCATAGGGCGTTGCTCTACAGGGCTACATTTCGCTCCAAATCAGAACAAATTGCCAATGAGTTGCCCGTGCTGAACTTCCGGGTTTCGCTATCGCGGTGAAGTGAGGATCTCGGGGGCGCCGGCGGTGATAGCGATGGTGTGTTCGCTGTGCGCAGTACGACAACCGGTGGCGCTACGTAGAGTCCACCCATCAGCGTCAGTGATCAGAGCATCCGTATCTTCCATCACCCAAGGTTCGAGGGCCAGAAGCAGACCAGGCCGCAACTTGTAGCCACGGCCAGGGCGGCCGGTGTTGGCCACATGGGGGTCGCCGTGCATGACGGAACCGATGCCGTGCCCGCCGAACTCTGCATTGATCGAGTAGCCAGCCTCCTCGAGCACGGAGCCGATGGCGTGAGAAATGTCGCCGACGCGGTTCCCCGGGCGAGCTGCGTCGATAGCGGCCGCAAGGGCCTGCTCTGTGGCCTCGATGAGTCGGAGGCTACTGGCGGGCTTGTTCGGACCGACGATGAAACTGATTGCGGCATCGGCCGCCATTCCATCCTTGAGCACGGCGAGGTCGAGGGTGAGAAGGTCTCCGTCTTCGAGCGAATAGTCGTGCGGCATGCCGTGGAGAACGGCGTCGTTCACTGCCGTGCAGATGTAGTGACCGAAGGGCCCGTTCCCGAACGACGGCGCGTAGTCGACGTAACAGGACCGCGCGCCCGCCTTGGTAATGAGCTGACGTGCCCATTCGTCGATGTCCAGGAGGTTCACCCCTACCGCCGCTCGTTTCCGCAGCTCGTTCAGTGTGTTTGCGACCACTGCGCCGGCCGATCGGGCGCGGTTGACTTCCGAGGGCGGGAAGATCTCGATCATCGGGGGCTCCAACCAGAGAGTGGTATGAAAATACCGGTCAAACTATACCGGTAAGCTCGGGCTCATGATGATGGTTCGCTTGCCGCACAGCCCCGAGGCCATCGAGCACGGCCGACGTCTCGGTGCTCTGCTGCGGCACGCCCGCGGGAGCCGTTCGATTCTCGACGTCGCCTCGGCGGCGAGAATCTCACCGGAGACCCTCCGCAAGATCGAGACCGGCCGATTGGTCACCCCCTCCTTCGCCACCGTCACAGCGGTCGCATCGGCTCTTGATCTCTCGCTTGATGCGCTCGCTGCTGAGTCCGGCGCGGGCGCCGACGCGGAGAAGCGCCTCTCTGCCTGAGGTCGACCAACGGGCGATCAACGACCGGCTCCCGGGCCAGCTGACCCTTGGGGCTGCGGTCGTGGCCTACCGCGACGAGCCCACGGGGCGGGGCGGATGGTGCCGGTCAAGCGCATGGCTTCGAGACTCTTTGCCGGGTTGACCGTCACTCGCGTATTTGGATCGTCGTTCGCTTGCTTGAGAGCCGGTCGAGCAGATCAACGATCGTGTCGAGTTCGGCGTCCGGAACCGCTGTATCGAACCGATCAGCCAAGTCGTCGCCCCAAGCTGAGCGGATCTCTCGTCGAAGGCTTGCGTGCTGCTCGTCCTCGGATGGGGCCGCTTCGATCCCGACCGACTCGAGATCGTCGATCCGGCGGTGGGCCTCCGCGAGCATCTTGATCAGCTCCGCCTGTTGAATACGGAGGCTGGCCATTTCATTGTTGTCGGCCGCAGTTGCGGAGGCGAGTGCGGTCTCTGCCTCCGCGAGCATTCTGTCTGTGTCTACGTTCGCTCGGCGTGCCTCTGCCCGCTTCATCGATGCATCAGCGATGTTGCGGATTCCGGCGGTCGTGCGCTCAAAGAAGAGAGCAAGGCCACCCATCACAAGGAGCGCTTGCGGGGCCATGCCGAGGACTACTTCGAGGGGGCTGCCGTACCGGACTGCAACGACCTTAGTTCGCAGGTCCTCGTTGTCGTCCTCCGTGGTCGGGGACAGGTCCAGTTGGCGGCCGTACGACATGCGCTCGACGAGATGAGCCAGCCGGCTGATGTCGGTCAGATCGTGGACGAACGAGTCGAGCGGCACTCGACCCTGCTCGTCCAGGCGAATCGTTGCGGTCTCAGCCCGTGTCACAGTCGCTGTGCTCATGGGTGGAGCGTATCGCTCAAGGCGAGTGCCAACTCTCTTGAGTGGGGGCCAGAACATACGGAAGTCCGTTAGGCGGGCTTGGCATCAGCCTTCAGCGTCCAGTTGTCCAAAGGATCCGAGTGACCGGCGTCGTGCGGCGGGTCGTCGCTATGTACCCAGGCATGTCCATTCGGTCGTCACGGATGAACACAATGATCGCTGGTTCACCGAGACGGACCGGCCCGATTTCGCATCGGATCTCTAGTTCGTCTCGGTACAGCGCGTACTGGTCTCGGGCATCGTCGTCGATCGCGGGATGCCGGATCATCTCGACCCGTGATTCACTGACCCGGATTTCGTAGATGGTTCCGCTCTCGGTGGTCACCAACCAGGTGCCGTGCTGCTGTTGGTCGAGCTCGTCGTATTGGGCGGCAGAGGTCATCGCTGCTTCGCCAGACGGAATAGCAGCCTCTTCCGACGGCGTTCCACCACTCTCGACTGCGCGTGCCCTAACCACGCACGCAAACGCCCACGCACCGTTCCGTCGTCGTACCCAACGTCCCAATGCACCGGCACACTCGACCAAGAAGGCTCGACGAAGCACATCGGGCAGAATCCCTTGATTCGTTCTTCGTGGTGACAGCGTGAGCAGCAAACTTTGTCGAGGGTGATCGACACGATCCTCGCGGAGAGACGCCAGGTGTTCCCGTACAAGTAGCTGCCATCGCTCAACTCCACGTAGCCGCGGCCCCCGACGGCCCAGTTCTCGTCGAGCCGGCGAATCGGGATGGGTCCGGACGGGGAGGCACCGACCGGGAAGCGCTGCCACGTTGGCCGCCGCGTCGACGTCTCGAACCGGTGGACGGTCGCGGACAATGTGGTTACGAGATAGATGCCGTGGTCGAGCTTTGGAAGTCGGTCGAATGACCGAACTTCGTTGGCCTTTGATCGCCGGTCAGTCATCTCGACGTCTCGCGGGCGCACCCGCCACCTAAACGTGCCACCGCCTGTGCGGCGCGGGTGACAGGTGTGCCGGCGATCTGGATGCCTCGTTCGAAGATCGCGGTTTCCAGGTCTCCTCCAAAGTTGAGCGCATACCAGAACTCACTCTTCCGGCACGCGTTGACTGAAATGCGTGGTCCTACGCTCGTCTGATCGGCGATGGCGTCGGCTGCCGAGTCGGGAAGCACGACCACAACGTCAAGGACGAGTAGCTCGTCGTTCCACGCGACGGCGACCGATGTGTCTGGCGCCTGGGGTGATCGAGGGTTGATCGTGAACCTTGGCCGACCGTGCAGAATTTCCGAGATCGTGCGAACAGCTGGATGGTCCCGGATCAGTCGTACCGCGGAAGTTCCGTGTGTCTCGGAAACCGTTGCCAGGCCGGCCTCACGCAGCCGTTCGACCAGCGTCTGCACGCGCCCCCGGGTTAGGCCGGTTATCTCGCACAGCTGCGACTCTGTAATCGGGGACGGCGCTGCGAGAAGTACACAGAACAGGCGTGCGCGCTTCTTACCGAAGAGCACTGCGCCCCACGTCTCGACGTTCACGGCCGGTCCAGAGCTTCGGTGCGCGTGGGGCCAGTGTCGCCGTTCACGACGCGCTCGAGGATCGAACGGCCGCCGGGCGTCAAGTCTTGGGGAAACAGCAAGCGGATCGCGGCCTGAATCCGCTCCGTCAAGTCAGCGCAAGCCGAGATCAGTGGGCGAAGCTCCTCAAGGGTGGCCTCGGCCGTCGCCGCATGCTCGTCGTATCGGCGAAGAGCATGGTTCATGCGATCGAGTCGATTCACCGAAGCCTCCAGAACCGAATAGCAACGGTTAAACAAATAACCTATCTGTCGATGGCTGTCAACCTTGGCGTCAGCGACCCCGGCACCCCAACAAGGCTCGCCATGCATCCGCCGCAGCTGCCGCCAGACGGGAGCATCGAGGCGCTCGGATCGACGGTATCTGCCTGTTCGCGGCGAGGCCTCGGGAGTGTCTTCATTCGTTTGTCGGTTTTCGACAGCGCGGTCCGGCGGGACGGCCGTCTGTCGTCTGCCGTGAGCTGATGATCCGTAACGGGTTCTAGGCACGGGAAGACATATGGTTGTGCCTTCGCAAATAGTTTGCGCTTAACAAACTATTTGTGACATGCTGGGTGGATGGCCTTGCCGGTGATGGGATATGCGGGACACACGCTGCCTCTTGCGAGCCACCTGGCTCGTGCAGGATGGCGCGCCCTCGATCTGTCCGCGCAGCCTGGAGACGTCACCCACCGACAGCTTCTCGTGCTGACGCTCATTCGGGACCGTGGACGGATGGCGCAGAAGGACATCAGGGACGTGTTCGGTCTTGATTCGAGCAACGTGGTTGGGCTCCTCAATGAGCTAGAAGAGCGAGGGCTAACGGTTCGTCGTCGAGATCCGTCGGATCGTCGCCGACACATAGTCGAACTCACCGACGCTGGAATCAAGGTCCTCGAAGCCGCCTACGCGCGATTGGCGGCCGTTGAAGACGATCTGTTGCACTCGCTGACAACAGACGAACGGCAACAGCTTCATCAACTCTTGCTGCGTGTCATGGCCAGCAGGCCGCCAGGGAGATCTTCCGCTGAGGCAAGAGGCTGACCTGACCTGAGCAGCGAGGCGAGCGGAGTGGCGTCGCGCCGACAAGACCACCCCGGGCAGAGGGGCCTCGGCGTGCTGCCCCCAAACGCACTGAGATAGGAAAGAACTTCATGCTCCACGAGGAAAACACTGCGAGCCGTTCCGACCCATTCGGCACAGTTGGACTTACCTACGACGACGTCACGCTGCTTCCCGGGTACACAGACGTCATTCCGAGCGAAGTTAGCACGGGCACTTTGCTGACGAAGAGAATCTCGCTGAGTGTCCCACTCGTCTCAGCCGCGATGGACTCTGTTACAGAGGACAAAATGGCCGTATCCATGGCGCGTCAGGGCGGGCTGGGCGTTCTCCATCGAAATCTGTCGATCTCCGATCAGGCTGCGATGGTTGATCGCGTCAAGCGTTCGGACGGACCGATCTTGAATCCCGTCACGATCGCTGCCGAAGCGACCGTTGCCGATGTTGACAGGTTGTGCGGAGAATTCTCTGGCTCCGGCTTGCCTGTTGTCGATGAGGGCGGAGTACTCATCGGGATTGTCACAAATCGCGATACGCGGTTTGTAGCAGAAGGCGACCGTCGCACAACCAGCGTGCGCGACGTCATGACGAGAGCCCCGCTGGTCACGGCGCCGGTGGGCTCCACTCAACGTCAGATGCGGTCCCTTCTCGTCGCGCATAAAGTCGAGAGGATTCCGATTATCGATGCTGCTGGAAGAATCGCCGGCCTCGTCACGGCCAAAGAATTCGAGAACATCGAGAACCACCCGCACGCAACGAAGGACACTCAGGGGCGTCTCCGAGTTGGCGCCGCAATCGGCTTCTTTGGCGACGGTTGGGCACGGGCAGCTGCGCTCCTCGAAGCGGGAGTCGATGTTCTCGTTATTGATACCGCGAACGGGCAGAGCCAAGGCGTTCTGGACATGGTCCGACGAATCAAAGGTGATAGAGCGTTCGCGGAGGTCGATGTGATCGGCGGACAGGCCGCCACTCGCGCCGGGGCGGAGGCGCTGATCAAAGCCGGCGTCGATGCCATCAAAGTTGGTGTTGGTCCCGGCTCGATCTGCACGACTCGCGTCGTCGCTGGCGTGGGGGTTCCTCAGATCACGGCAGTCTATGAGGCGTCTCTCGCCGCGGGCAAAGCAGGCGTCCCAGTGATCGCGGACGGAGGGCTGCAGTATTCTGGCGACATCGCGAAAGCCCTTGTCGCGGGGGCCGACAGCGTCATGCTTGGGTCCCTTTTGGCCGGGACAGAAGAAAGCCCAGGCGAATTGGCATTCGTTGACGGTAGACCGTTCAAGACCTACCGGGGGATGGGTTCCCTCGGGGCGCTAGAGACGCGCGGCCAGCGCACGTCCTATTCAAAAGATCGCTACTTTCAGGCGGATGTCACGTCGAACGAGGAGCTTATCGCCGAGGGTGTTGAGGGGCGAGTGAGCTATCGTGGTGCGCTCGATGGTGTGCTGCATCAACTCATCGGCGGCCTGCGGCAGTCAATGTTCTACGTCGGGGCGGCGAACGTCGCTGAGCTCAAGTTACGGGGACGATTCGTTCGGATGACCGCGGCAGGGCTCAGGGAATCGCATCCACATGACATCGAAATACTTGCCGAAGCACCCAACTATCGGGATTAAGGGCGCGGTGGTACGAAGGCAGACGCAGAACTAGTGCTTCACCTGCGACGGCCTCGCACCCCGCGGACCGCCTGGACCCCTGTCAACGGCGACTGTGCCCACGAAACATCTGCGAGGCGCGAAGGGCGGTGCGGCATGAACGAGACTCCCGGGGCCCCAACCCTCAGAAACCGTTGCCATTGGGCGGGCCTGAAACTCAGCAACATTTCCGGCCAAAACCACCCGAGCATCTCAGAACTCAGCAACAAACGCTGTCGAAACTCACGAACGTAACCATACGCACCCGCCTCATTGGCGAGGTAGCGTCGAACCTCCGGTCGGTCTGAATTGTTCAAACCTTGTCGATTCTGAGGCGACGCCGCGGTCTGCGTTGATGGTGTCGTTCGCGCAAGCTTCGTCGGTGAGACAGCCGAATCCCAGCTTGGACCCGCTGCCTTGGCGACTCGGACGGTCTACGCCGCAGTAAGCGCGCTGCTGATGATCGCGCGGACGTTGACGTCATCCACCGCACCGTTACTCGCGTAGGGTTCCCAGCGGTCCAGCTGTGACAACACCCATTCCCAGTGCGCGAGTCGCAGTGTGATCGCCAGCGGATGTTCGCGAGACGGCCACCCATACAAGTCACGCTCACCCTCGTACGCGGCGGATGCACGCCATCCCTCGTCGCGGATGCAGGAACCAGCGATCACCGTGTCCATGATCCCGTTGACTACGTCGATCGCCATCGAGTTGTCAACACACCCGTCGATGCGTTGCCACAACTGCACGGGAATCTCGATCGTCAGATAGCGCACGCCATCCTCGCAGAAGCACCAGGGCGCGTGGCCTCCGGGTCTACACACACGACCTAGCCCGTTGCTCGACTGCCTGGGTGGATTCAGAAGGGGCGTCCGGGTCTCGATTCGCTTCGACATCTGTCGAAGCGAGGTTCAACAATCTGCCGTGGCCGCCTTCTGTTCCGCGTCTATACGGTGAGGGAAATTCACGGGAAGAGGCGATGAAGCCGACACCCCGCAGCCCGCCCATGAAAGAGGAGAGCTTTGTTTACCCAAAAATCCGGAGTCGGCGATGACCCCCGCGCCACAGCCGGCTCAACGGTGAGTCCCGGTCCGCGCACGCCGAAAGCACTGTTGCCGTCCATCGCGCTCACAGCGGCCGCTCTGTTCGCGACATACCTAGCCGTCTCCAGCATCCTTCTGCCGACTCAGGTTGCGCAGGTTGATGAGGAGAACAAGGTCACGAACCTCGCGATCGTGATCTCCGCATCCTTCGTCGCCGCGTTGATAACTCAGCCAATCGTCGGCGCGCTGAGCGATCGGACGCGTTCCCGGCTCGGACGTCGAGCGCCGTGGATGCTGATCGGGGCCGCAGTCGCAATGATCTTCCTGCTTGGGATGGGCGGCCTGCGCAACCTGCTCTGGATCACGGTCTTCTGGGTCGTGGTCCAAGTGGCGTTGAACGCGCTCCAGAGCCCCCTCTCTGCCGTCGTTCCTGACCGTTTCCCCCGGTCGCGTCGCGGAATCGCGTCAGCGATGATGGGCATCGGAACGATGATCGGCACGGCGTTCGGTACGGTGATCGCCAGTCAGTTCGTCAACGACATCGGCCTCGGCTACGCCGCATTCGGTATCGGCATCCTCGTGGTGACCGTACTCTTCGTCGCGTTCAACAGGGACACTTCCAGCGTTGAAGTCGACATCGAACCGTTCCAATGGAAACGGTTCCTCGCCGGATTCTGGGTCAGCCCGAAGAAGAGCCCCGATTTCGCGTGGGCCTTCGCCGCGCGCTTCTTCCTGATCATGGGCTACTTCGTCGTCGCCACTTTCAACCTCTACATCCTCACGGACTACCTCGGGATGCCGCTCCAGGAGGCCGCGGCTAGTGCGGGACTGCTCGCCCTGGCCGGACTGATACCGACCATGATCGCCATCATGCTCTCCGGCTGGTGGAGCGACAGGATCGGCCGTCGGAAGGTCTTCATCTATGCCGCGTCTGTTTTCATGGTCGCCGGTCTCTCGATGCCCCTGCTCTTCCCCAGCCTGACCGGGATGATCGCGATGAGTGTGCTCAACGGGTTCGGATTCGGGCTCTACATGGCCTGCGATGCAGCTCTGATGACCGAGGTGCTGCCCGCGGATGGCGTCGCCGCAGGCAAGGATCTCGGAATCCTCAACCTGGCGACGAGCATCCCGCAGGCTGCGAGCCCCGCCGTCGCGGGTATCATCATCGGCTCGTTTGGCGGGTACTCTCCGCTCTTCGTGTTCGGGATGATCGCAGTGGTCGTGGCGGCGCTGCTGATCGTTCCTATCAAGGGTGTTCGCTGAGAAACGCAACACTTGAACGGCTGAGCCCCCAGCGGGTTCAGCCGTTCACTTCGTCGCCGACTACGTCTGGATGCGGAGCAATCGCTGGCGTTCTGCGGAGTCAAGGGCGAGGTCGATGCAGGTCCAGGCGAGGGCGAGGGCGCCGTCGCGGATCGCTGCTTCACCCGAAGGGGTGATGCTGTGCGCGGCGAACTCGGCGCTGTGGATCGTCGGGGTGTCAGGTCCGAGGCCGATCATTGGGTGGATGGTTGGAAACGCGTGGGACACGTTACCCATGTCGGTCGACGCCGAGATGCCTTGGGCGCGGCGAGGGTTCCGGCCGAGTGCGCGCAGATTCGCGGCGAAGCGCTCCTCGATCGCGTCATCATTGTCGAGCTCCGCATATGGGTGTCCCTCCATCCTGACGGCCAGTCGGCCGCCGGTCGCGACGGCGCCTGCCTCGAGGCATCGCATTAGGACCGCGGTGACTCGTTCCAGGGATTCCTTGTCCGGCGCCCGCACCATGTATCGCGCCACGGCGCGATCAGGGATCACGCTGGCAGAGTCGCCGCCGTGGGTCACGTGCCCGTGCAGTTGTTGTCCCGGCTCGAGGTGCTGTCGTGCCAGCCCGATGGAGACCATCGCCACTGTCAAGGCGTCGAGGGCGTTCACACCCTCATGAGGTGCGGCGGAGGCGTGGGCGCTCCGGCCGTGGTAGATGATCTCGTACGAGGCGCAGGCGTACGACCTGAACCCGACGAGGTCTTCGGCGTACGGGTGGACCATCAGTGCAGCGTGTGTGCCGGCGAAGTCTCCTTGACCGAGCATGACGACTTTGCCGCCGAGGGACTGCTCCTCGGCCGGGGTTCCGAGGAGGCGAAGTGTCACGTCGAGTTCATCGACGACGCCGCTGAGCGCGGTGAACGCGCCGAGGGTGGCGCCGGCGATGATGTTGTGGCCGCATCCGTGACCGATCTCCGGCAGGGCGTCGTACTCGGCGCACAAGGTGAGCACGAGTTTCCCGCGCCCGACGTCGGCCCGCACCGCCGTGGGAAGAGTCCCGAGGCCGCGAACGACCTGTGCGCCGTCGATCCGAAGGAGCTCGTCGGTGAGCATCCGGCTGGCCTTGTTCTCGTGGAAGCCGAGTTCCGGTTCGTCGTGGAGCGCGCGGGCGAAGGCGAGAATCCGTGGCTCAGCGTTGCGATACACCGCACCCGCACGTTCTTTGAGAGCATTCCTGCCGCCCAGCGTCTCTGACATCGCTGCTCTAGTCGGCGAAGATCTGTTGGATGTTCCACGCGAGAAGTGGCAACGGCATCCCGCCGTGCTGGAGGACGGCGCGGTGGAACGCCCGGATGTCGAAGGCGTCGCCGAGTCGCGCGCGGGTCTCCTCACGAAGTCGCAGGATTTCGGCGTCGCCGAGTTTGTACGCCAAGGATTGCCCGGGGATGTCGCATGAGTAGCGGATGGTCTCGCTCTCGATCTCGACCTCCGAAAGGAACGAGTTCTCACGAAGGTAAGTGCGCGCATCTTCGAGAGTCCAGCCGAGTGCGTTCATGCCGGTGTCGACCACCAGCCGGCAGTTCAGGAACGCTCGCATGACGAGCAGCCCGAAGCGCTCTGCCGGTTCACGGTACATACCCGCCTCACCTGCCAAAGTTGCCGCGTACTCACCCCATCCTTCGTTGAACGCGTTGAAGAAGGCGTCGTTGTGTAGCGGATGAACGTTCTCGATCTGTTGCTGGGTGCTGATGTGCAGATGGTGCCCCGGTACGAGTTCGTGGTAGGTGAGAGCTGCGACGTTCGACAGTTGTGTTTGCGTGAGATTCGCGGCGTTGAAGAGGTAGTCGCCTCGAAGCTTGTCGGGACGCGGCATGTCGTAGAAACCAAAGGTCATGCCGGACTCCAGTGAATCCGGAAGTGCACGCACACCGTACGGAACAGGACATTCGAAATCGAAGTACTCGTCGTACACCGGCTTCATCCGGTCGATGTACCGCTGGAAGAACTCCGACACCCCTTCGGCGGTCTCTGCGCGCCAGAGCGGATCCTCGCGAAGGCTCTTGAGGTATGCCTGGTCGTCGCCCGCAAAGCCCGCCTCGGCACGGATCTCCGCCATCTCCGCACGCATGCGCTTCATGAGGTCCACGCCGAGGTCATGAATCTGCTCAGGTGAGAGGTCGAGGGTCGTGTGGAACCTGACGAGATCGTCGTACACTTCTCGGCCACCGGGGTACTGGTCGAGTCCAACGGCCTCCGGTGCTTTGCCCTGCGAGGTCGTCTCTAGGGTTTCGATGGCGTGCGCGAAGACTGGGCCGGTCAGGATTTCGATCCTCCGCCCGAGCTCTTCGGGGAAGCCGGGCGCATCGATGCCGGCGAGACGATCGGGAACGACCCGAAGCCGCTCGCCCAGCATCGTGCGGAGTCCTTCGAGGAGCGGGAACGCCTTTTCCAGCTGCGCGCGGGGCATTACGATGCCACGATCGGCTTGACCGCGGGTTCGTGTGTCGAGCTGCTCGATCAGCACCGCGATATCGGAGATGAACCCGAGGTAGCGGTCGGCATCGCTCGCCTTTTCGAAGTTGAAGCCTTGGGCGTGGCTCGCGATCAGGTTGGTCAGGAAGCCGCAGTTGTAGGCGGTCCAGGCGAACATTCCGTAGTACCCGATGCCGAGGCCGTCGACGGCGAGCCAATACCGCCCGGCATCGCCGGAGACTCGGTCGAGGTAGTAGCGGATGAGACGCAGGGTGAGACCGATCTCATGAGGCACGGAATCCAGATCGACTCGGTCCAAACGCTCGAGAAGTTCTGAGGCCCGGGCGGACCTCGCTTCGACACCAGCCAGACTGAGATCTGGCATGCGCTGGTCAGCTGGCTTGAGTGCAGTCATTGGACTACCGATCGTGGGCCGGCTGAACTCGGTTGCCTCGTGGATGATCCGCAGGATGGTTCCGAACGACGGGGATGAGGTGGTCATGTTGTCCTTATCGGTTCACAGGGAGCTGAGGGCACGGGCGAGGCTGGGCGCGGCGGTCTGGATGTGGTTCGCATCGGGGACGAACCAGCTGAGGAGACGGAGCCCTGGGTAGTGACGAGAGTGCAGCTTCTCGATGAGCGTCGCGGTGTTGCTCACGATCCGAAGAGGATCGGTCACCTCACCCTGTCCTGCTGAGAACTGGACTGCGACGGGGAGGTCGTCGTGGGCGTTCGCCCACGCCTCTTCCAGACGGAAGATCTCTCCGTCCGGGATGCCGGGACTGACGATGACGTAGTCGGTGAAGGTCTCGGGTCGTGTGAGCAGGGTGTAGCAGCCGAAGGTGCCGCCGGCTGATTGGCCGAAGAGCATGCGGCGAGACGGGTCGACGCGGTAGTTGCGCTCGATCAACGGCAGGATCTCCCTCGTCAGCACCTCGAGGAAGACGGCGGCGCCGCCAGAGCGTGCCTCACGGCCTGTCAGCTCCACCACGCGTTCGAGATACGCCTTCATCTCGGGCGCGTATTCCTCGGGGTGCCCTTCGGGCATGTACTCGAAGTTGCGGCGGAAGGCATCGACGTGCCGGTCGGGGAATGAGATACCGACCACGATGAACTCCTGTGCCGGTTTCGCGCCGGAGCGGGGAGCGGAGGCCCACATCGCTTCCAGTACCGTCGTCTCATACGCGATGCCGAAGGAGAGGTCCGCGTCGAGTACGACGAGCACCGGGTAGTGCGCGGAGCTCGATCGGTACGTGGCCGGCAGTCCGATCCTGATCTCGTAGTCGCTGCCATTCAGATCGGATCGCAGGTCGATCGCCTCGACGAACGGGTCGATGTACGGCTGGGGTTCGGTCGTGCTCACGGGTGTGTTCCCTTCTCGGGTGCAATTGCAGGGGCTGGCTTCTCTGCCACGATTTCGATCTCGAAACGGAACGGCGGGTGCAAGGTCGCCCCGATTGTCGTGCGAGGCGGTGCACCGGGGCCGAAGAAGGCCTGCCAGGCGACATTGAAGTCGGCGAAATCGGCGAAGTCGGTGAGGTAGCAGCGAGCGGAGACAACACTGTCGCGATCGAGTCCGGCATCGGCCAAGTTGCTGTTTAGTCGGGCGAAGACGGCAGCCGCCTCGTCGAGGAACGAACCTTTCACAGGCCGCCAGGCATCGTCGACCCCGACGACGCCGGCGAACATCACAAGTGTCCCCGTGACAGCACGGAACGTCTGGGCGGGCGGTGGCGTCAGCGCGGCGCTCATGCGATTCTCCCTTCGAGCGCGAAGGCTTCGATCGGCGAATGAGGTGCGCTTCCGGTGATGAGATCCGCGATCGCCTCGGCGGTCGCGGGCGCCAGCGTGAGACCGAGCATTCCGTGGCCGGCCGCAACGTACAGGCCAGGCCGGCCCGGTACCTCACCGATGAACGGCAGGCTGTTGGGGGTGGCGGGTCGCAAGCCAGCGCGTGCGGTGGAGACATCCGCCCGGAGGTCGGATCCTGCGCCCGCGATGTAGGGGCGCAGCTGGTCGACGAGGGCGCGGATCCGCCGGTCGTCGACGTGGTCGTCGGTGCCTGGCAGATCGAAGGCGCCGGCGATACGCACCCCTTCCGCAAACGGACTCACGCCGAGCTTAGCCTCCATGAGATAGAACGAATGGGCTGGTGGAGTCTCGAATCCTCGGACCGTCACGGAGTATCCCTTGGCTCCCAGGATCGGCAACTTCGTGCCGACCGTGCGGAGTACCTGGTTGGTGGCGGCGCCGAGAGCCACGACTACATGTTCGGCAGCTTCAACCCCTTGGGTGTGCTCCACTTTCCACCCGGCGGGGCGGCGCTCCACAGATCGCACCGCCGCATGCTCGGTCACCTTCACTCCGGCGTCGTTCAACCAGCGCTTCAGCCCGGCGAGGAGCGAATCTGGTTGGACGTGCCGGTCGATTGTCGTGTGCGCCGCGGCGGCCACGTTCTCGCCGACAGCGGGATCGAGTTCCCGTGCCTCGGCGGCGTTCAGGTAGTGGATGCCGCCGGTGAATCCCATCGGTACGAGTTCGTCGAAGAGTTGTCGGAACCAGCCGAGGCCGCCTGGTTCGAGTGCCAGCGCCAGCAATCCGGCTTCGTGCGATTCGAACTCCACCCCCGTGTCCTCCAGCTCGTCGAACAGGTCGAGCGTGCGGTGGTTGAGATCGAGGAGGGCGCGGACGCCCGCGTGGTATTCGCGTGGTCGCGACGCCCGCTGGAACTGCCATAGCCAGTGCAGCCATCCGACGTCGAGTCGCGGTCGGATTCGGAGGGCGCCATCCCGCTGAAACGCGTGCTTGAGCCCCGTGGCCAGGATGCCCGGGGAAGCCAACGGCGTCGACAGGGACGGAGTGACCCAGCCGGCGTTGACCGCCGATGCGGACTGACCGACGGTGCTGGCCTCCAGGACCTGCACTTCGACTCCGCGACGATGCAGGCTCCAGGCGGTGCAGAGTCCGATGATTCCGCCTCCGATGACAACGGTCGTCATACGTGTTCCACTTCCAATCTTGCGACGCCCCGCGTGTCCGAGGCGTTCTCCACTATGCGGAAGGCGTCTCAACAGCGACTACGGCAAACTGTCTACGATGCATTCGACATTTGTTGAATGCGGAGGGAGGGCTGGATCGCGATGGCGGGTGTGCAAGAGATCCTCGACGATCTGAGCAACCGAACGGGACGGTCGCTCGCCGTCGACGACCCCGACTATCGGATCCTCTTCGCAAGCGCCCAACGCGAACCGGTCGACGAAGCGCGCACTACGGCGATCCTCGACCGGGAGCTCCCCGAAGGCCTCGTCGCGTGGCTACGTTCACTCGGGTTCGATCGTGCAGAGGGGCCGCGCCGGGTACCGGGAAATCCCGCCTACCACTCCCTTCCTCGAGTGTGTTTCCCGCTCCGCCTGGGCGGCCGGCCCGCCGGCTACCTTTGGGCCTTCGACGAGCCGCCCCTAACCGACGCTGAGTGGACGACGATCGCTGAATCCGTAGATGCGATCACGGCTCAACTCGAGTGGGAAGGGCGGCCCGTATCCCACTCGATCGCCGAGGCGTCCCGTCTGGCGACGGAATACCTCGTGGAGAACAGGCGAACTGCGCTCGACGAAGCCGCGGCACGCCAGCTGCTCCCGCGAACCGGGCCGATCGACGTGTGGTGCGCGGTCTTTCGAGAATCTTCAGGTGATCGCGCGTCACGAGTTCGTCTTCAAGCGCTCCTAGTTGACATTCTCAAGGGAGAACACGCCGCTCATGCGATCGGCACTGTTATCGACGACAGCGTGACGTTGATCACCCGACATGGTGCAGCGGAAGCTCCTCTGCTCACCGAACGGCTCTCGACAGGGGCGAAGCGGCACCATCTGGTCCTCGACGCGATCGGCCACACCGAGACGGATGCCACGGCCGAAGGCGCGGTCCTCTTCAAGCAGGGCCGGTTCGCCGCACGTACGCTCTTCCGCACGGATCCGGCGTCAGTGCGCTCCTGGAACGAGCTCGGCGCGTGGACGCTCTTGGGCCTGCACGAGTGGAACTTCGAGACGGTGAAGAGCCTCAGCCCGGCAGTCGCAGAACTCATCGGGCACGACCGCCTCCTGGCTGCCACCTGGCTCACGTACCTGGACGAGGATCGCGACGCTCGGAGAACCTGCGCACGGCTCCATATCCACCGCACCACCCTCTACCACCGCCTCGGACGTGTACGCGAACGCGTCGGCACGCACATCTTCGAGGACGGATGGTCGACCACCTCCGCGCACGTGGCGCTGCGCCTCTGGACGGTCCTCAGTTCGGATGCAGAAGGCTGATGCGCATGACTTCCAGCAACGGCGCGCGCTCCATCCGTTCTGTGCGAAGTGCGACCGCCGAGCATCGAGGCAACCCTCGATGCTCGGCAGTCGCTAGGTGATCAGACCGGAGTCTTCCATTCCTGCGACCAGAGTCCGTTGCAGTCGTAGATTGTGAGATCTGTGCCGGACACAGCGTTGCCGGCCGGCGTGTCTAGGCAGCGACCCGACTGAGGATTCCGAAGTGCATTGCCCGAATGCGCGACCCACTGCTGTCCGCCGGATCCGTCGCAGTCCCACAGCTTGACGGGCGTGCCGTTGACGGTCGCGGTGCCTGAGCCGTCGACATCGAGGCACTTTCCGAACGCTCGGACGGTGCCGTCGGCGTGCATCGACCACTGCTGTCCGGGCACGCCGCTGCAGGTCCAGAGTTGAATCGCCCTGCCGTTCACGGGGGTGTTGGTGTCGACATCCACGCAGAACGAGTTCGCGGCGGGTCCGGTGATCGGCCCTGTCGGGTATCCCGGCAGGTTCCAGACCTGCGGCCAAAGGCCATTGCAGTCATAGATCTGCAGATCGGTGCCGTCGGCCGTGTTCCCTTGCGGAAGGTCGAGGCAGCGACCGGATTGCGGGTTCACGAGTGAGCCGTTGGATTGGGTGCGCCACTGCTGTGCTCCGGATCCGTTGCATTCCCAGAGTTGAACTTTGGTGAAGTTCGCGGTGCCGTTGCCGTCGACGTCGAGGCATTTGCCGAACGCGCGGATCGTGCCGTTTGCCGATACGGACCAATCCTGACCCGTTGCGGTGCCGCAGGTCCAGAGCTGAGCGGCTCGGCCGTTGTTGGCGGTGTTCGTGTCGACGTCGAGGCACTTCCCTGCGGGGCCGACGATCGCGCCGGTTGGGCCAGGGAGGGCGCCTATGCCAAAGCGCAGCTCGCATTGATTGCCAGTGCCAAGCCAGGTAGCGGCGAGGTAGACGTAGCTGGTGCCATCTTCGCGGGGAATCATCGGCGTGGAGTATCCGGGACATGAGGGGACGCCCGCGCCGTATCCGCCGGTTGGGCTCACGGTGACTGGTGTCTCCGCTTCGGTCCAATCGCCGACGCCGAGGTTGGTGTTGGCGAACAGAACGGTACCGGATTCGGCGAGTACGGTCTTGCTGCCCGTCGGGCCGGCGACCACTCGCTGCCCGGAGATGAGGAGAGTGCCGTTGGGGCCGCCACCGGGCGTCCATGAGACATACGGGGTGTGCAGAAGCTCACGGTCGTCCGATGTCTGGATGAGCGTGCCGAGGCTGCCAGCGGCGCCCCAGTTCAGGCCGTCGTTACTGAACTTCAGGTACACCTCGCAGGCATGGTCGGCGTTCGTCGCGTCACGGCACAGCTCGTAGGTCATCGCGACGCGACCGTCGGGCAGATCGGCGAACGTTTGCATGCCAGGGCGGGCCAGGTTGTCAGCCGGGAAGCTGACGTCGGGGGTGAGCGTGGAGCTCCAGGTGACGCCGCCGTTGGTGGAGGTGTAGTGGCCGATCAACTGGTTGTTCGTCGGGGTGTTGGCCGGTCGCTCGTCGGAGATGAAGCAGGCGAGCGTGTCGTTGTCGGCGACGAGAAACGTGGGTTCCCAGATGCCGTGACCCCACCCGTTCGGCTGGCCTGTCGTTTGGGTACAGTTCGACAGGAACTGCCAGGTTGCGCCGTCGTCGGTGCTTCGGAAGACTTCGACTTTCTGTGCGCTGTAATCGCCGACGTCCCAGGCTGTGCCGGCGGCGAGGATGTCACCCTGGTTCAGCCCCGGGATGTTTCGCGGGACCTCGAACAAGGTGGGCGCCTCGAGGTCCCAGCCGGGCGTGTTGGACGAGACAGTGGAGACCTGGGTCCAGTTGAGACCGCCGTTGGTGCTGCGGTATATCGGCAGGCTCGTTGGCGCGTTGTGCCCGCCTTTCGCGAATGTCGCCAGCATGGTCTGCGCGCTGGAGCCGTCATGGTCGAGACGGATAGCGCGCGGATATCCGGCCGTCCCGTTCGGATAACTGGAGAGGTTGGGCGTATACAGCACGTTGCCGGGCTGTGCCGCTTCGGCTGGCGGGGCATCCGCCACCGCCGTGATTCCGGTGAACGCGAGCAGTGCGACGGCGGCAATAGTCAGGCGCCTTGCCGTCGTTCGCGCTCGTCGATCGGTTCTCACCATGAGCAACTCCTTCGTTGATGTGGTGCAGCGTGGCCGATTTGCGCACGTTGCAAACACCATGGCACTCATTTGCGCACGTTGCAAGCGTTCGCGACGATGACTCGGTTCGTCCGCTCGGATGCGATGGGGTCAGGTGAGGGGCATCGCGTCAGATGCGGGGACTCGCACCGATCGTGCTCTCCCTGGCCACAAGGCGATGCGGCGCGACGACTTCCTGCGCGGGAGAGGCAGGGTCATCGATTCGTGCGGTGATGCGCCGCACGGCTTCACGGGCGATGAATGGCGTGTCGAGCGAGACGGTGCTGAGCGATGGCCGGGCGAACCTGCCCTCTTCGATGTCGTCGATGCCGATCACCGCGATGTCGTCCGGAACGCGCAGGCCGGCGTCGAAAATGGCGCGCATGGCACCCATAGCAAGCAGGTCCGAGAAGCAGAAGATGGCATCCGGGCGCGGGCTCAGCTCAAGGAGTGCGGCGGCTGCGGTGTAGCCGTCGCCGCGGCTGTAGTGGGCGGCGGATCGCTCATAGTCGGGCATGGGTTCGATGCCAGCGTCTCGGAGTGCCGTTTCGTACCCGGCGGTGCGCTGCAGCGGCGTCGCGTACTCTTCAAGCGGCTGGGTGCCGATGGCCGCGATGCGGCGGCGACCGAGGCCGATGAGGTGCGAGACAGCATCGTGCGCCGCGCGTACGTTGTCGATCGCGACGTGATCGAATCGGCCGTCGAACTCGTGCTCCCCGAGGAGTACGAGCGGCATTCGGGTTGCGCCATTCATGGCGAGCAGCTCCGCCTTCGTCACCAGTGGGCTGAAGAGCAGCCCGTCGAACAGCATCGATCGGTCCTCGCCCATGAGGAGTTCGCGTTCACGTTCGTGGTCGTGACCGGTCTGGTCGATCATGACCCGGTAGCCGAACTCGGCGGCCGCGTCGATAACGTCGCGGGCGAGTTCGCTGAAGTATGGCACGTCGATCTCTGGAACGATGAGCGCGAGCATGCCCGTGCGTCCGGTGCGCAGCGTGCGGGCCACGGGGTTCGGGCGGTAGTCGAGCTCTTCGATCGCCTTCAGTACGCGCTCGCGCATACGCTCGCTCACGTGGGTGTAGCCGCTCACCACGTTGGACACGGTCCGCAAAGAGACCTGTGCTCGGTCGGCGACGTCGCGCATCGTGGAAGGCATGAAGCCATACTAACGTTTGCAACGTACGCAAAATCGTCATACAGTTTGCGTACGTTGCAAATCCCGACGACGTGCAACGACAACACGAAGGAGTGTCCATGCACCGCCACACGAACCGGCGCGGCACGCGCCTTGCCACGGTTGGAGTCATCGCGATCGCCGCGATGACGTTGACCGCTTGCGGCCCCGAGGTCACCAGTGATGCCACGGGGGTGGAAGGCAACCGCCTGCAGGTGCCCACCGCCGCGCAGCCCGAGGGCGAGATCACGATCTGGGACCGTTCGGGCGACCTGTTCGAAGTCTTCGAGGCAGCGATCGACGACTTCAATGAGAAGTACCCGAACATCACCGTCAACCACGAAGCTGTCGACATCGATGCGAAGCTGCAGAACACGCTCATCACGGGCACGGACGTGCCCGACGGCGTATTCCTCGACGACGCAAAGGTCGCCGGGTTCGCCGACTACCTGTGGGACCTCGGCGACGTGCTCGACCCGTACGTCTCCGACATCGCGCCGCAGAAGGTCGACGTGAACTCAGTCGACGGCGGCATCTTCGGGGTCCCGTTCGACCTCGACCCGGGACTGCTCTGGTACAACGCCGCCGCGCTCGAGTCGGCGGGAGTCGACGCCTCGCAGATCGAGACTTACGACGATCTCCTCGACGCCGCCCGCGCCTACCAAGTCGCCAAGCCGGGCTCGAAGCCCATCCACCTCGAGCAGTCCGCCTTCCTCGGCCAGTTGCAGCTCGAGATGTACGCGAACCAGCTCGGCACCTCGATCGCCGATGCGAACGGTGAACTCCGGCTCGACAGCCCGGAGTACGAGCAGATCCTCACCTTCCTCGACACCGTGCAGACCGAGAGCCTCGGGACTCGCGCCGAGTATCTCAGCCCGACCGATATCGCCGAGCTCGAGAACGGCAACCAGGTGTTCTATCCATGGGCGATCTGGTTCAGCTTCGCTCCGCAACAGCTGCTGCCCGAGACCAGCGGCGACTGGCGCGCGATGGAACTGCCCGCTTGGGAATCCGGCGGCGCACGAAGCGGCGCGATGGGCGGATCGTCGTTCGTTCTTCCGAAGGGCGGTGAGAACTCCGACCTCGCATGGCTCTTCTATGAGTTCCTGATGTTCGATGAGGCCGGGTACACCGCCGTCTGGGGACCCAACGACGTCTATCCGA
The DNA here is from genome assembly GCF_042262385.1 of Agromyces sp. NPDC056389. Lineage (NCBI taxonomy): Bacteria > Bacillati > Actinomycetota > Actinomycetes > Micrococcales > Microbacteriaceae > Agromyces > Agromyces sp. NPDC056389. Next base: position 412,532 of record NZ_JBHJPN010000002.1, on the reverse strand, counting down.
CCGGCCTCAACACCTCGATCCCGAGTTACCTGCCCGCGGCGGACCCGTCGGCTCCGCTCTTCGAGCCCGTCGAAGCTCTCGGCGGCCAGGATCTGTGGGCCGTCGCAACGAAGGCCGGCGCCCAGATCCCGGGCGGCACGCCGATTCCGAGCTGGTGGGCCGGCGCGGTCGACTACCTCGGCAACGACGTCCAACGCATGCTCGACGGCGACCTCACGCCCGAACAGGTGCTGACCGGTTCGTCCGAGGCCATCCAGACCAACCTCATCGATCGGCAGTGACCGCAGCACCATGACCACCATCCCAGCCACCCGCTCCGCGGTTCGCCCGCAGCGGCGTCGTCCAGGCGGCGCGATGATCCGTCGGCGCCTCGCCCCATATCTGTTCGCGCTGCCGTTCCTCGCGATCTTCTTCGCCTTCAGCGTCTATCCGCTCGTGTTCACCGCGCGCCTGAGCTTCACGAACTGGCGCGGTACCGGTGCCGCGGAGTGGGTCGGCTGGGACAACTACACCTATCTGCTCTCGAACCCCGGCTTCTGGGGCTCCCTCGGCAACTCGGCGACGCTCTGGTTGCTGATCGTCCCCATCCAGTTGGTGATCGGTGTCATCGTCGCCGTACTTCTCAACTCGGCGACGTTGACGTTCCGCGGCATGTACCGGGTCGCGTTCATCGTTCCGTTCGTCACGCCGCTCGTCGCTGTCGCCCAAATCTGGATCGTGCTCTTCGATCAGCAGTACGGGGCGGTGAACGCGGTTCTCGGGACCTTCGGGCTGCCGGACGTCGGCTGGCTCACCACGAGCGCGTGGTCGAAACCGACGCTCGCGCTGCTCTTCCTCTGGAAGACGACGGGGTTCATTGTGATCATCCTGCTCTCGGGGCTGCAATCGATCGACAGCTCGCTCTACGAAGCAGCAGATCTCGACGGCGCCTCCCGTTTCCGTCAGCTCTGGAGCATCACCGTGCCGTTGCTGCGCCGAACGATCATGTTCGCGGTCGTGCTCCAGACGCTCGCGGTGTTCCAGATGTTCGCCGAACCCTTCGTGGTCACGCAGGGCGGACCGTACAACTCGACGACCACCGCCGGGTACTACCTCTACAACCACATCACCCGTGCGGACCTCGGTACCGGCGCTGCGAACTCGTTCCTCCTCGTCATCCTCGTGATGGCGCTCTCCCTGTTCTTTGTCCGGTTGCTGCGAGCAAAGGACTGACCATGACCGACACCGCATTCAGTACGCATACCCCGCACGAGACATCGAACCCGGCATCGTCGCCGCCGACGGTTACGCCGCCGGTGAACGAGCGCGCCCGCCGACGGCCCCCGCTCCGGATCGGCACGCATGCGTTCCTCCTCATCCTGATGGTCGGGTTCCTCGCACCTGTCGCGTGGGCGCTGATCTCCTCGTTCAAGCCCGCCAACGACATCATCCGTTCGCCGCTCGCGTTCGATCCCGGAACGTTCACGCTCGACAACTACATCGCGATGTTTCACGACGTGCCGATCGCGCACGGCTTCGTCAATACCGCGATCGTGCTCGTGTTCAAGGGGGCGATCACGATGTTCTTCGCTCCGCTCGCCGCCTTCGCGTTCGCCAAGTACGAGTTCGCGGGCAAGAACGTCATCTTCGGCGCGGTCCTGATCACACTGATGCTGCCCACGATCGTGCTCATCATTCCCCTCTTGCTGGAGATGAAGACGTTCGGCTGGGTGAACACATACCAGGCGCTGATCCTGCCTGGCGCGGTCGATGCCTTCGCGATCTTCTGGATGCGGCAGGTCATCAGCGCCGTGCCCGACGAACTCCTCGATGCCGCGAGGGTCGACGGATGCAGCGAGTTCGGCATCTTCTGGCGCGTGGTCGTGCCGGTCATCCGTCCGGGGCTTGCCGGGCTCGCGGTGCTCACGATCATGAACATCTACAACGACTTCGTGTGGCCCGTCGTCATCGCGAGTTCCGAGCAGATGGCGACGCTGCAGGTTGTGCTCTCGACGCTCGCCCAGAACATCACGGGAAATCGGATCGGCGCGGACTACGCCTCCGTCACCGGCGAACTTCTCGCGGCGAGTTCCATCGCCCTCATTCCACTGCTGGTGCTCTTCATCGTGCTCCAGCGTCACTTCATCAACGGCATCCTCGCCGGAAGCGTGAAAGGTTGAACATGTCATTGCTCCCCTCTGAGACCACGACGGTGCGCGCCGGTTCCCCGGCCGTCACGGCGATTCCTCGCCCTGAGTACCCGCGACCCGATCGTGATCGCTCCGCTCGGTGGCTGAACCTCAACGGCCGGTGGTCGTTCGAAGCCGACGGCTACGCCGGCGAGATCACTGTTCCGTTCGCGTGGGAGAGCGAGGCGTCGGGCGTCAACCGTATCTGGCTCGAGCGGGGCGTCTATCGTCGGCGCGTTGCGGCACCGCTCGCCTGGGCCGGTGCACGACTCGTGTTGAGCTTCGGCGCGGTGCACCACCATTCGGTGGTGCGGATCGACGGCGACTTCGTCGGCGAGCATGTCGGCGGGTACGAGTCCTTCGAACTCGATGTCACCGACTTCCTGCTGCCGGGGATTGAGTCGGAGCTAACGGTGGAGGTGACGGCGCCTGCCGACAAGCGGGCGATCGTCCACGGCAAGCAGCGATCGATTCCGCGAGACGATTACGACGGCGTGTCTTTCACCCCGACCTCGGGAATCTGGCAGACCGTGTGGCTCGAGGCTCGCGGGCGCACGCATGCGCGATCGGTGGTTCTGCGCGGTGACAGCCTGACCGGAATCGACATCACCGTCGAGCTCGCCGGAGACGCACCCGAGGGCGCTTCCGTCTCTGCACGAATCTCCTCGTCAGACGAGGCGATCACCATGACCGCGGATAACTCGGGGCACGCGACCGGGCGCATTGAACTCGCCGCCCCGCGGCTATGGTCTCCGGAAAACCCGCACCTGTACCAGGTCGAGGTGGCGGTCGGCGTCGGGGAGGGGGCGGACGCCGTTGTCGCAACCACCGGTCTGCGTCGTATCGAAGTACGCGGCGAAGACCTCTTCCTCAACGGTTCCCGGATCTACGTCCGCGGCATCCTCGACCAGGGCTACTGGCCCGACACTGGCCTCACCGCGCCCAGCGCCGATGCGCTCCTCCGGGACATCCGGCTCGCTCGCGACCTCGGCTACAACCTCGTGCGCAAGCACCTCAAGTTCGAGGAGCCGATTTGGCTGCACGAGGCGGACCGCACCGGGACGCTCGTGTGGGCGGAACCCGCCTGCCCGAGCCGATTCTCACCGGAGGCGGCCGACGCGTTCGACGCGCAACTGCCGGCGATGGTGGAGCGTGACGGCAACCACCCGAGCATCGTGATCTGGGGCCTCTACAACGAGGAGTGGGGCCTCGACTGGGACATCCCGGGCAGCCCCGCGCGAGCCGCCGCTGCGGCACGCGCCTATGATCGGCTCCGCGAGCTGGACACGAGCCGACCCATCGTCGAGAACTCGGGCTGGTCGCACGTGAAGAGCGATCTCGTCGACTGGCACTACTACGAGCCCGACCTCGGAGAATGGCGGCGCGCGGTCGCGCGGATGGCCGCGGGCGAGCAGGAGACGTTCCCGGTCCGGCTTGGCCCCGATTTCACCGTAGACAAGTCGCTCTACGGTTCGCCGGACTTCCCTCGCACAGGAGTGCCGATCATCAACAGCGAGTACGGCGAAGGCTTCACTAGTCTCGAGCGCGCATGGCACCTGCGGTGGGAAACACAAGAGCTGCGCCGGCACGACCGGTTCACCGGGTACGTCTACACGGAATTCGCCGACGTCGAGCACGAGGCAGCGGGCCTGCTCACGGCCGACCGTCGCGCGAAGGACTGGGGTGGCTGCATCCCCGCCGACGTCAACGCCGACACCGTGCTCGTGCTCGACCTCGTGCCGCTAGCCGCCGGCGCCGACATCGTGCCACCCACCGAGCCCTTCTCCATCGACGTCCAGATCTCGCACCACGGTGCGGCCGGGCTTCACGCGCGCGTGCACGCCGCCTGGGTTCCGCCGGGGTCACCGGTCGAAGATCTCCCGACCCAAGTGGATGCTTCGTCCGAGGCGTTCGGGATCGTTCCGTTCTCCTTGTCCGACGCCGTCACGATCACCGTTCCGCCGAGTGGTGGACCGGCGCGGCTGGTGTTGTGGCTCCTCGATGAGCACGGCGACCTCGCGGCGCGGTCGTTCCTCGACGCCGCGGAGGTCGAGCCGCCGAACCGGCGCGGCGCACGACCAGGCGAGTTCCTGGGCGCACCGCTCGTGGGAGGCGAATAGCAGCTCCGTACTTATGGATCTTGAGCAGCGGCCCGTGTACGGCGGGGGCAACTGCGCGGAGGGGGCGGGCGAGGAAGACATCTCTTTCGGCAACTGGCCTCGCGGAAGAATATGGGGCTCTCTGAGTTCGTCGCACTCGAGTCCGTGAGAACCTCCTCGAAGCGGCGGGGCCGCCGTGTACGCACTTCGCGCTGCTTGGAACCCGATCCCATCGCTGCCTCGGGTCGAGAGGGAGCCCGCGGCGTTGCTCCGCCGTGACCAGGTCGTCGATGGGTCGGCCCGCGATCGCGGCGGCGATGGTCCGGGCTTCCTCAACCTCGATGGTCGGGGCTTCCATTCGGGACGAACAATCGAGGTGGGGGAGCCCGGTATCGAGGCCTGCCCAGCGGGTGGCCGGGTCCCAGGTCGTGTCGGCACTCGCCAGTACCCTGCGGGCACGCATCCAGATGAGCAGTTCGGTCAGTCAGCTCGGCTGCGCGGCCCGCTGCAGAAAATGCGAGGCGATGCGCACATCCCGAGGTGTGAGACGCTCGACCGCGTCGCATACTCCCGCCGAGGTCGGCGAATCAGCACGGAACAAGCTTTAGCCTCCGCCATTTGGCCAAGTTCTAGTTTCGCCTTCTAAAGGAAACTAAACCTACCTTGTTGAGTCCCGCCGTGGAAGTCTCAACGAGGGGGCCGAGGGAGGGCCGGCCCCGCTAAGCGAAAAGGGGCACATGCACATCGTGGTCATCGGCGGAGGCGTCATCGGGCTCGCCACTGCGTACCATCTCGCTCGCGAAGGCGCACAGGTGACACTTCTCGACGCACGAGAGACCGGTCTCGGGGCGTCTGATGTAAACGCCGGATGGATCGTGCCAGCGGAGGCGGCGCCGGTGCCCGGGCCGGGCGTGGTGCTCACGAGCTTGAAGTGGATGCTACGGCCCGACAGCCCGCTCTACATCCGGCCGTCGTTGCATCCTCAGTTCCTGTCATTCATGTTCGGACTGTGGCGGGCGTCCAACGCTCGGGATCAGCGGGCAGGCTTCGCGGGACACCTCGCGCTTGCTGAGGGAACCATCGAGTCCTTTGATGACTATCGGGCGGACGGTATGGATTTCGAGATGCACACCGCCGGCCTGCTCATGGCTTTCACACGACGTGCGAACCTTGACCACCACCTCACCCATCTCGATCTGGTGAAGCGCTACGGGCTCGAACCGTCAGTGCTCGAAGGTGATGCCGTCCGCGACCATGAACCATTGCTTTCTGACGCAGTGGAGGGCGGTCTATTCTTCCCGAAGGAGCGGCACGTCGATCCGAGTGCGCTGGTCGGAGCGCTGCACCGGCGTCTAGTCGAGATGGGCGTCGAGCTCGTTGAGGCGGCGCCGGTCGATCGCGTCGAGCGCTCCGGAGAACGCATTACCCGCGTCGCCGCAGCTGGACGGTCGTTCTCGGCGGATGCCTTCCTGCTCGCGGCGGGAGCCTGGACGGGCGGACTGTCGCGGCGATTCGGGGTGCCGCTACCGGTGCGGCCAGGGAAGGGCTACAGCATCGACATCGAGCCGCTCGGCCTGCGGAGCGCGACCAACCTCTCCGATGCCAAGGTCGCCGTCTCCCCGCTCAGCCGCAACCTCCGCCTCGCCGGCACGATGGAGTTCGGTGGTCTCGACGAGGATGTCAACCCCGTCCGGGTCGAAGCAATCCTCCGCGCGCCGGAGGCGTACTTCCGCAACTGGATCCCGCCGCAGGCTCCGGTTGCAGCACGAGCGGGAATGCGCCCCATGACGCCGGACGGCCTTCCGATCATGGGCAAGCTCGGCCCGCTCTCGAACGCATACGTCTCGACAGGGCACGGGATGCTCGGCGTCACCCTCGCGCCCGGCTCCGCGGCCGCGATGACCGATCTCATGCTGCGCGGCACCGACTCGCAGCGTCTGGCCCCCTTCACCCCCCGCCGCTTCCGCGGCGCCCGTTGAGTCACGAGAGGACCATCATGAATCGTCGCAGGACAGTTGAGCTGCGCGGCATCCTCGCCGCCGTCACCACCCCGTTCACCGCAGACGGGGCTGCCGTCGACGAGGAGGAAATCGCCCGGCAAGTCGAGCGCCTCGTTGGCGCGGGAATCCACGGGCTGGTTCCGACCGGAACTACCGGCGAGTTTCCCACCCTCACCGACGCCGAGTACAAGCACGTGACCGAGGTGTACGTACAGGCCGCCGCCGGACGCATCCCCGTGGTCTCCGGCATCGGAGCAATGTCGACCGAGAAGGCCATCGAGCTCGCCCAGCACGCCGAGGCCGCCGGGGCGGACGCCATCATGCTCGTCCCGCCCTTCTACGACCCACTGAGCTTCGACGCGCTGAAGGTGTTCCTACGCGACGTCGCCGAGAGCATCACGCTGCCGATCGTCTACTACAACGTGCCCGGCGCGACCGGGATCCGGCTCGCGGCGGCGCAGATCGCCGAACTCGGCGACATACCCGGCATCGACTACCTCAAGGACACCTCGGGCGACGCCGTCGAATTCGCAGCCCTCCTCGCCGGCTACGGCGACCGGATCACCGCCTTCAACGGATGGGACACGCTGACGTACTTCGGCATCGCCTCCGGCGCACAAGCATCGGTGTGGGGGCTCGCAGGCATCGTGCCCGAACTCGCCGTCGAGTTCTGGGACGCACTCGCGGTGCGCAAAGACCTCGACGAAGCCCGTGCGCTCTGGACGCACCTTTGGAAGCTCAGTGACTTCCTGGAATCGGTCAACTACGTCGCCGGCGTCAAGGCCGGCCTCGAACTCGTCGGCCATCCGGTCGGCCCGCCGCGCCGCCCGATCCAGTCGCTCCCCGCCAACGACCGCGAGCGACTCGCCCACATCTTGGAGGATGCTGGCGTCCTGACCGGCCAGGCCGCATGACTGTCCTCACGCTCGACACCGTCGAAGTGCATGCCGAAGGTGAGCCGGGACGGGTCGTGATGAACGCAGACGTCCTCGTCCAGGGGGCGACCATGGCCGAGCGCTTGATGTACTGCCGCGACAATCTGGACGACCTCCGGAAGGTTCTGCTCCACGAGCCACGCGGGTATCCGGGGCTGTGCGGCGTCTTCGTCTTGAGCCCCGTCACGCCCGGATCCGACTTCGGCATCGTCATCCTCGAGCAGGGCGGATTCACGCCAATGTCAGGAAGCAACACGATGTGTGCAGTGACTGCCGTGCTGGAGACCGGGTTGATCACCATGCAGGAGCCGATCACGGAGGTGACCATCGACACCGCTGCGGGTGTGGTGCGCGCGGTGGCACACGTGTCCGGCGGAAAGGTCACGTCGGTCACCGTCGCAAACGTGCCCGCGTTCGTAGTCGGCCTGGATGTTCCGCTACAGGTCCCCGGCATCGGCACAGTGGCGGCCGACATCGTCTTCGGAGGCCAGTTCTTTGCACAGGTGAAGGCAGAGGACTGCGGGATCGAGCTCCGGCAGGAACACGGCCGGGAACTCGCCCGTATCGGTGCGCTCATCAAACTCGCGGCGTCAGAGCAGGTCCGGGTCGCTCATCCGCTCCATCCCGAGATCGACGGCGTGAATCTCGTCATGCTCCACAGTGGTGACCGCGAGCCCGGCCGGGAGGACCGCAACACGGTGGTCATCACGAACGGCCCAATGCGTGCCGATGATCCCGCGACGTGGACCGGGACGCTCGACCGGTCGCCGTGCGGCACGGGTACGAGCGCGCGAATGGCGGCGCTCCACGCTCGCGGGCAGCTCGCTCTCGGTGAGGAATTCCGGCACCGCAGCATCGTCAACAGTGAGTTCCTCGGGCGGCTTACCGGTGAGACGGAAGTCGCCGGGTTGCCCGCCGTGCTCCCCACGGTCACCGGCCGAGCGTGGATCACCGGCCGCGCACAATGGGTCGTCGACGAGACAGACCTGTTCCCGACCGGCTACACGGTCGGAGACATCTGGTCTTCGGTAACGGCATGACGGGCGCGACCGATCTGCAGCCATCGGTGGTGTCCGTCCCTGGGACCGCGGCGTGTTCGCGGACCATGTTCGGTGATGATGAGACGCGAGCGGGCAGGCGTCGAGCTGCCCGCGGAATCGAAGAACGAGAGGACGAGATCGATGTCACTGGATGAGGCCTACTGGCAGAGTGCGCTCCCCGAAGCGACCTTCGTCGACTTCGAGGTCGAGAAGGAAATCTACGTCCCCATGCGCGATGGTGTACGGCTGTCGACGGATGTCTACCTGCCCACGGGTGCAGACGGGAAGCTGCCCACCGTGCTGGTGAAGACGCCCTACGACAAAGACGTCGGTGAAGGTTCGGTGCGCACGAAGTGGGTCGACTACTTCGCCCGGCAGGGTTACGCCGTCGTCGTACAGAACGAGCGCGGCCTGCTCCTCTCAGAGGGGAGCTTCGACAACTACCTGCAGGGCGCGAGCACCGACGGATCCGACACAGTTGACTGGATCGTGCGGCAGTCGTGGTCGAACGGCCGAGTCGGCACGATCGGCTGTTCGAGTTCCGGAGAGCATCAGTGGGCGATGGCATCGGGGAACAACCCTGCTCACTCGGCGATGGTGCCTGGCTCGTCCGGCACCGCGGTAGGCAACTTGCCAGGAAACGACACCCGCGGCGCGTTCTACCGCGGCGGCATCCCGATGTTGGCGAACTGGGCGCTGTGGTACGGCCGGTACGTCCCCACTGAACGGCTAATGCTCCCGTCGGGCTCGACACAGGAGGAGCGCCAGCGCATCCGCGCGTACTTCGCGCTCTCGGGTCGGCGCGGGTGGCGCCCTGACTCTCCGGAGCGGCTGCGCCACCTGCCCAGCAAAGACGTCCTCCGCGAGGCCGGAGGCCCATTGACGCCCTTCGACGACTACATGACCAGAACTCCCGCGGACCACGCGTGGGACGAGGTCGAGTTCATCGGAGCCGGCGATGAGCCTAGAGTTCCCGCCCTGCACATCAACAGCTGGCACGATCTCGCCTCCGGTGAAACCACGCGCCTGTTCGCCTACCTGCAGAGCCTGAACACCCCCGACCAGTACCTGATCATGGGCGGAGGACCGCACTGCGCAATCTGGCAGGAGCTCCCGTACCAAATCACGAAGGCGCTCGCGAAGGAGATGTTCGCGGGGATGACGACGACCGAAATGGACGCGACACCCGCGCCCGACATGCGGTCGTTCACCTTTGGCGACCTCGAACTCGGTGACGTGCGCTACCGCGGCGTCGACCACGGTTACCCCAAGCTGTACCTGGCATGGTTCGACAAATGGGTGCGCGGTCGCGAGAACGGCATCACCGACATGCCGAAGGTGCAGCTGTTCATCATGAACCAAGGCTGGGTCGGCGCCGACACCTGGCCGCTGCCACGGACAGTGCCGACGACCTACCACCTCACGGAAGACCCGGATGCCTGGCGTCGAAACGAGGCCGGCGGTCTCTCGACCGACTCGCCGGCAAACGACCTCGTCGACAGTTTCGTTTACGACCCGATGAACCCGACGCCGAGCCTCGGCGATGAGCTCGGCTTCCACGCCGCGATCGATCAGCGCCCCGTTTCCGCCCGCAGGGACGTACTGGTCTACAGCACCCCACAGCTCGAGCATGCGGTCACCGTCGTAGGACCAATCAAGGTGGACCTGCACGTCTCGACATCAGTCAAGGACACCGACTTCATCGTGCGCCTGGTCGACGTGTACCCCGACGGCCGGGCGATTAACCTCGCCCACGACGGGCTCCGCCTGCGGTACCGCGACGGGTTCGACGCACCCGAGCCCGCCGAGGAGGGGACGGTGTACCAGATCGTCCTGCCGAACATGGTCACTGGCAATCGGTTCCTCGAAGGGCACCGCATTCGGCTTGAGATCGCGTCGAGCAGCTTCCCGATGTACGAGCGCAACCTCAACACGGGCGGCAACAACTTCGACGAGACAGAAGGCGTAGTCGCCCGCAACTCAGTCCACTATGGAGCGGTGCACGGATCGAGCATCACCCTGCCGATTCTGCCGGACTAATCACACATCTGGGGCGGCCGGCGCCTTACGGACCGGGTTCGCTACGGTGCGCATGTGACGGACGACGAGACGAACGAGCTCGCGCGTCGCGGGTGAGATCCGGGACCCGCGCCTCGTGATGATCGCGAAGGTATCGTACATCGGCGGCTCGAACGAGCAGGTCGAGAGGTTGCCGGGGAACCCCGGGGAGCTCGTCACCGCTCGCGGCACGTACGTGTTCGCGACCCCGCCCGAGGCCAGCTGCACCGCGGTGTCGAGGTGCTCGACCTCGAAGTGGGGCTCGAGGCGTATGCCCTCCGATTGTGCGCGCTCGGCGAGCTGACGACGCGTTGGGTCGTGCTCCGCGAATTGTGCCTCGTAGAGCACCATCGGCGTGGCGGCGATCATCGCCATTGTCATGGGGAGCCGAGTCTGCGCGGGATCGGCGCTTGTGTAGAGCACCTCGTCGCGCGCGATCGGCTCGACGTCGATGCCGTCGTCATTGACCGGTAGTACGACGAGCGCCGCCTCGACGTCGCCCGCCCGCACGGCATCGGCGACCTCCGAGGAGTTTCGGCCCTTGAGCCGGAGCCGCACGGCAGGGTGGGCTGCGGCGAAGTCGCGAACCAGCTCGGCGACCCCATAGTGCGCGGGGGCGCCGAACGATCCGAACGTGACCGTACCGCCGAGGAGCTTTCGCATCCCGACCACACTGTTCTGGGCGTCCTCCGCCGCCGCAGTCACCCGTCGGGCGTGGGCGAGGAACTCCTCGCCGGCCTGGGTGAGTCGGACCCCGCGACCGAGGCGCACGAACAAGTCGACTTCAAGGAACCGCTCGAGCTGCCGGATCTGCTCGGCCACGGCCGGCTGTGTCACCTGCATTCTCACTGCGACGGCTGTGAACGAACCGAGTTCGGCGGCTCCGAGGAAGTAGAGCAACTGGCGTAGAGTCAAAACTACTCCTTGGGTTTCGCTAAGGAAAACAAAGCTACCACCGCTAACTTGCCTGTGCCAGACTCGACCAATCGCGAGGCCGCTGGTGCTCTCGCGGCTGGTCGTTGGGAGTCGGAATTGTCGTACGATGCAGTAGTCGCTGGGAGTCACAACGCTGAGATCGGATTGCCGGCGGCGTGGGCGATCCTGAGCGCTGGAGGGAGCGCGATCGACGCCGTGGAGGCGGCGACGCGCCTGGTCGAGGACAACGAGGCGGACCACTCCGTTGGTTACTCCGGGTACCCCAACCTGCTTGGGCAAGTGCAGCTTGACGCCGCGATCATGGACGGTGCCCGCCGCCGCGTCGGTGCAGTCGGCGCGCTCGAGGGGTTCCGGCATCCTATCTCCGTTGCGCGGGCCGTCATGGAACGGCTGCCCCACACCTTCCTCGCCGGCGCAGGCGCCGCGCGCTTCGCTGGCGAGATCGGGATGTCGTCCGAGGAACTGCTCACTGATGAGACTCGGCGCATTTGGCAGGACGGCATCGATGGTCTCCTCCCCGGCAAGCTCGAGCTGTTCCGCGGACCACTCGCTCAGTTGACCGCGCTCGCCGCCGATCCCGAGCACGTCCACGGCACTGTGAACGTCGTCGCCCGTGATGTCCACGGCAATCTCGCCAGCGCCGTCAGCACTAGCGGCTGGGCCTGGAAACACCCCGGCCGCATTGGCGACTCACCCGTGGTCGGCGCGGGGATCTACGCCGACAACCGGTATGGAGCCGCTGGATGTACTGGGCTCGGCGAGGTGTCGATCCGCGGGGGGCTCGTGCGCGACTTCATCTCGCGGCTCGCGGCTGGGCAGCCCCTCATCGAGGCGGGCCGGGCAGCGATCGAGGACCTCCTGCCGATCGCGCTCGACTTCCCCGACTCCGCCATCATGAACATGCTTGCGATCACCCGGGACGGTGAGGTCACCTCGTTCACAACGGGCCCCGAGCTCGGCTGGGTGGTCATGCGCGAGGGCGACGAGGCACCCGTCCGAGAGCAGAGCACCCGTGTCGAATGGCCGGGCGTCGAGCTTCGCCGATGAACCGCGCCCTCCTTGCTTTCATTGCGCGACGACTGCTCGCGCTCGTCGCACTGCTGTTCGTCGTGTCATTCCTCGTGTTCTCGCTCGTCTATCTCGCGCCGGGTTCGGCCGTCGATGTCCTCCTCGGCAACCAGCCGAGAACGCCCGAGACGGTTGCGCTGCTTGAGGCGAAGTACCACCTCGACGAGCCCTTCCTCGCCCAGTACTGGTACTGGCTCCAGGGCGCCCTTCACTTGGATTTCGGCGAATCAATCCAGACCACGCTCCCAGTGACCGACGAGATCCTCGCGCGCCTCCCCGTCACCGTGTTCCTGGCGGTCTACGCGTTCATCCTCATGCTGGTCATCGGCCTGACGATCGGCGTCATTGCCGCGTTCCGGCAGCGGTCGACGATCGATCGGGGCCTCGTGGGGCTCACGATCGTCGGCCTCAGCACCCCGGCCTTCGTCAGCGGGGTGTTCGTCCTCTACATCTTCTCCGTTGCGCTCGGGTGGTTCCCGGCGTTCGGTGCCGGTGACGGCTTCCTCGACCGGCTGTGGCACCTGACCCTCCCCGCGGTGGCTCTCGCGGTCGTCGGGTCCGCCTTCATCGTGAAGAACACCCGCGCTGCCGTGATCGCAGTGCTCGACCAGGACTTCGTCATGTTCGCCCGAGCGCGCGGACTCGGCAACGCCGACGTGCTCTTCCGTTATGTGCTCCGCAATGCACTGATCCCGATCCTCGGTATCAGTGCGATGCTGCTCGCGAACGTCCTCATCGGTGCGGTGTTCGTCGAGGTGACCTTCTCCATCGCCGGCATCGGCGACCTGGTCGTACAGGCGGCGAACTCGCAGGACCTGCCGATGATCCAGGGGGTCACCGTCTTCATCGCCCTCATCGTGATGGGATTCAACTTGCTCGCAGATCTCGCCTACATCGCCGTTGACCCGCGCGTCAGGAACCGGGCACTCGCATGACCGCGCTATTGGCAACCGCAGCAGCCGCGCGTCTCGAACGTCCCCGATTCAGGCCAAACTGGGCGGTAGCGGTCAGCCTCGCCATCGTCGCCGCGACCGCCTTCCTCGCTTGTTTCGGGAGCATGATCGCCCCGATTGATCCGGCGCAGCAAGACCTCGCGCTCGGCCTGTCAGCGCCGTCGCCCGAGCATTGGCTCGGTACCGACTCCCTCGGCCGGGACGTCTACTCCCGCATCCTCGCCGGAACGCGCAGCGCAGTCGTCGGGCCGCTCGTGATCGCGCTCGGCGGAGCGCTTATCGGCAACATCCTCGGGCTCATCGCCGGGTACCGTGGCGGTCGCACCGACTCGTTCGTCATGCGATGGGTCGACCTCATGTTCGCGCTGCCGGGCACGCTCGTCGTCATCGTCTTCGCTGGAACGTTCGGTGGCGGGTACTGGCTGTCTGTGGTGCTGCTCATCATCCTTTCGGCGCCCGCCGACGCGCGGCTCATCCGCGGGGCCACACTCGAGCAAACCCCCCGCCCATACGTCGAGGCCGCGAGGTCGATCGGCGTCTCCGACCGGAGGATCATGCTGACCCATATCTGGCCGAACGTCGCGCCAATCGCAACCGCCAACCTAAGCCTCTCCTTCGCTGGCGCACTCGTCGCCCTGGCCGGGCTGTCCTTCCTGGGACTCGGCGTCCCAGCCGGCACGCCCGACTGGGGCCTCATGGTCAGTGAGAGCCGCAGCGTGCTCTTCGTCAACCCAGTGGCTGTGCTCGCACCAGCCCTGATGATCGTCGTGACGGCGACGTCCGTGAGCATCGTGGGCGACTGGCTCTACGAGCGCCTTTCGAGCCGGGGAGCGAACCGATGACCGAACGTGCAGGTCTCAAGGTCGAAGGGCTGCGGATCACCGGGGGGATAGGCGAGGCCGGCCGCTTCATCGTCGACGACGCGGCGCTCTCCGTCGCACCCGGCGAGTCGCTGGCGATTGTCGGTGAATCCGGCAGCGGCAAGTCCATGACCGCGAAGGCGCTGGTGGGCCTGCTGCCGCGAGGCCTCGAGGCGGTCGGCTCGGCGACGTTCGACGGGATCGACCTGCTGTCACAGACCGAGGCGGAATGGCGGACTGTACGCGGACGACGCATCGGGCTCATCATGCAGAACCCATTCACGATGCTGAACCCGGTCTTCCGTTGCGGCCGCATCATCGAGGAATCGCTGCGCGCCGAGGACCGCAAGCGGATGAGCCGTGCCGAGCGTCGGCGCGAGGTGATCCGGCGGCTCGCAGAGGTCGGAATCACCGACGAAACGGTCGTCGATCGCTACCCGTTCCAGCTCTCTGGCGGCATGCGGCAGCGCATCGCCATCGCGGCAGCGCTCGCTCGCGAGCCCGATTTGCTGATCGCAGACGAGCCCTCGACCGCCCTCGACGTCACGACGCAGCGCGAGATCCTTGCGCTTATCAAGCGACTGCAAGAAGCGAGGGGCATGGGGCTCATCCTCATCACCCACGACCTCCGAATTGCATTCTCGATGTGCGATCGCGTGCACGTCATGTACGCCGGCGTGATGGTCGAGGCTGCGGGGGCCGAATCGCTCGAAGTGGAGCCGCTGCATCCCTATACCCAGGGGCTGCTGTTATCCGAGCCGCCCGCGGATCGGCGCGTGGCCGAGCTCGTAGCGATCCCGGGCTCCGTCCCACCCGCCGCCGAGGTTGCCGGCGTCTGCCCGTTCTCGGCGCGGTGTGCGTGGGCGACTGACGCGTGCCGGGAGGGCCGGCCGCCACTTCACGAGGTCGGCACGGACCGGCACACGCGGTGCATCCGAATTGGAGAGATCCGCGATGAAATGCGGATTGTTCGGAACTCGGCAGAGGCCGAAGCCGTCATTCCCGCGGTGCGGGAGCCGGCAGAAGCGCTCGTCGTGGTCTCCGAGGCGCGGAAAGAATTTGGCGGCAGCCGGGGCCCGGTAGTGGCCCTCGATTCCGTCTCCATTGCGGTGGGCCCAGGCGACGGTGTCGGCCTCGTCGGCGAGTCCGGTTCGGGCAAAACGACCCTCGGCCGGGCGATTGCCGGCCTCGAGACCTTGACCTCGGGCCACATCGAGATCGCCGGGATCGACGCATCCGACTGGTCGAGTCTCAGCGCACGCGATCGCATCCGACTGCGCGGCACAGTCCAAATGATCTTCCAGGACGCATACTCGTCGCTCAACCCCATGCGCACGATCGGCTCGACCTTGGCTGAGGCGGTGAGCATCCACGATCCGTCCGGCCGAAACGTCCAGCGCCGAGTCGGCGAGCTATTGGAGTCCGTCGGCCTTGATGCTGGCTACGCCCAACGCAAACCGGTCGCACTGTCGGGCGGCCAGCACCAGCGGGTGGCGATCGCGCGGGCACTCGCCGTGCGTCCACAACTGCTGATCTGCGATGAACCCGTCGCGGCGCTCGACGTGTCGGTGCAGGCGCAGGTGCTCAACCTGTTCTCGGCGATTCGCGAGGAACACGGGATCGGGTACCTCTTCATCACGCACGACCTCTCGATCGTCCGCCAGGTCGTCGATCGGCTATACGTCATGCGGCACGGAGCAGTGGTCGAGTCGGGAGACGTCGACGCAGTGCTGGGCGCCCCAAGCCACCCGTACACGAAGACGCTGCTCGAGTCCGTACCGCACGCCTCGGCGAGCTGGCTCGACGGTCGCGCGGCGGCTCTCACCTCATAGCGGATCAAACGACCGGGTCGTGAGCTCAAAGTTCGCCTTTGCCTTTCGGAAACCAGGTCCGTCTACCTCGCCCATGGCAACCGTGAGACCGTTGCACAGCCAGAGGCTCCACGCAATCACAGAGAACAGGTGGCAAGCAATGAAGCGAAACCGACTCCGAACCCGCGGGCAGCTGGCCGCTGCAGCGCTGGCGGTGGCCCTCTTCGTTAGCGGGTGCACGAACACGGGAAATACGAGCAGTGGCTCAGCCGAACAGCTCCGTATCGCCGCGGTCGGCCTCGACGTGTCGAATATCGACCCGGGCCGCGGTATGGCAGCTCAGGTGAACTCCTATGTACAGGAGTTTCTTATGAAGCTCAGCCCGACCGGCGAGGTCGAGCCGAATCTGGCCGAGTCCGTGGAGCAGGTCGACGACGTCACCTACGTGTACACGTTGCGGGACGACGTGACCTTCTCGAGCGGCCGTAGTCTCACTGCCGCCGACGTGGTCGCCTCGCTGGACCACGAGCGCGACCCGGAGTTCTCGGAATCGTGGAGGTACGCGGCGATTGCAGACGTGACCGCCCAGGACGAGCAAACCGTGGTCATCACGCTCAACGCCCCGACAGCGAGCTTCCAGTACGTCCTCGCCATGAACGGGTACATCTTCGATGCCGAACACCAAGCGGAGCACAAGGACGACTTCGGGAAGCCAGGAGTCGGAGTGATTGGGACCGGGCCGTACGTCATCGAGAAGATCGACGCGACGAATGGGGTCGCGACCTTCGTAGCGAACCCGGACTATTGGGGAGGTACGCCCGAGATCGCCAAGGTCACCTTGCAGTCGTTCTCCGATGAGAACAGCGCTGCGCTGGCCTTCCGTACGGGTGAGGTCGACCTCGCCTTCCCCACCGACGTCCGCTCGTTCGAGACGACCGCTGACACCGAGGTCACGAGCGTGCCCGGTACCCGCCAGGGCCTGTTCATCATGAACAACACTGTGGCACCTTGGGATGACGTGCACGTCCGACGGGCGGTGGCCTATGCCATCAACAAGGCGGATCTCATCAACGTCATGGGCGGCACCGCCGAGCCCGACTCGACCATCATCCCACCGACGCAGCTGCTATCGATCGCCTCGCAGGACGAGGTCGACGCCCTGATGAAGTCGCTGCCAAGCTACGAATTCGACCTCGCGAAGGCGGAAGAGGAGCTCGCGCTCTCAGCCTATCCGGACGGGTTCAGCGCGGAATTGAAGACGTCCGCCCGCGGCGGTTTCACCGAGACCAGTCAGGCGATCGCCGGACAGCTGAAGGAGATCGGCATCGATCTCGACGTGAAGGTGCTGTCCGACGCCGAGTACCAGACCAGCTTCTCGAAGCCGCACACTGACATGCCACTCTGGTACACCTACTTCAACAACACGACGCCTGATGCGGGAGGCATGCCCAGCATCGCGTTGGATAGCTCCGCGACCGCCGTCGGAATGAACAACTTCGCCGACTACGTCAACCCTGAGGTCGACGCGCTCATCAAGGCCGCCGACGCGACGACCGACCCGGCCGCGCGATTCGTGCTCTACTCCGAGCTGCTTGCGATCGTCGCCGACGATATGCCCTACGTGCCCCTGTACGCCGGCGATATCAATGTTGCTCTGGCAGACGGGTTCGCGTGGCCGGATTTCAACGCCTACTCGACCGATCACACGCCGTTCGTCACGCAGATCTCACCGAAGTAGTACGCAGCGCGGATTGATACACCGGGGTGGGTCGGCCGCTCGGCCGCCCCACCCCGAGGTTCCATGAGGAGGAAACGAGATGTCGTCACGGGATGCTGGCGAGGGGCTGTCCGAACACCGAATTCGCCTGTCGGATGGCCGATCGATGCGCTACGTGACGGGAGGGGATTCCGGGCCGCTGGTCGTGTTTGAATGCGGCGGCGGCGATGCGGCCGGCATATGGGTCGCAGTTCAGGAGCTCGTCTCGAAAACCTCCCGGACGCTCGCCTACGACCGTGCCGGTCTCGGCGGCAGCGATCCGTCTCGCGCCCCCCGCACGCTGGAGAACCTCACGTCCGATGCCCTGCAGCTGCTCGACTCACTCGGCATCGACGAGCCGGCGGTGTTCGTCGGCCACAGCTGGGGTGGGAACATCATTCGGCTGCTTGCGGCAAGAGCGCCCGAGCGGGTGAAGGCGCTCATGTACGTCGATCCCACATTGTCCGCAGTATTCGATGGGCCCTCACTTCGTCCAGTCCGCGTCATGCACTGGTGGTGGCATCTCCAGGTGCTGCTCGGTGGGCGGTCAAGGCTGCTCCGGCGATTCCGAGACGGCCGCTGGCCGAGGTACACCGAGCGACAGTTCGACATCGCGCTACAAGACCATTGGACGAGCGCCGACCTCAGGACGACAAGCCGCGAGCTGAAGCACATCCGGGAGAGTCGCCCGCTGATCATGCAGCTCGAGGCGAAGCCCGACCCGATGCCCGTTCGGTATCTCATCGGATTGCGAGGCGATCAGCAGGTGCGTTCGGTGATGCTCGACGCGGCCACGCGACTTGCGGCGCTTGCCCCCAGTGGCAGCTGCGTAGGTATCGAAGACACAGGGCACTCGATCGGGCAAGAACGACCGCTGCGGACCGCCGACGAAGTGCAGCAGTTCGTCGCGGAGGTGACGGTCCGATGACGGTCCTGACTGCCGCGCCCGAAGCGACGCCTCTGCTTGACGCGCGCGCCCAGCTCGCCGAGGCGGTGGGCCTGCTCGGCTACACCGACGGACTGCACCAGATGCTCGCGACCCCGCGCCGCGAGCTCACGGTCGCGGTGCCGCTGCGCATGGACTCGGGTGAGAGCCGGCTCTACATCGGCCACCGCGTGCAGCACAACTTCTCGCGAGGACCGGCCAAGGGCGGCCTGCGCTACGCGCCGAACGTGAACCTCGACGAGGTCCGGGCGCTCGCGATGTGGATGACCTGGAAGTGCGCCCTGCTCGACGTGCCGTACGGCGGCGCGAAGGGCGGACTCGCGATCGACCCCCGCGAGCACTCCAAGGCCGAGCTCGAGCGCGTGACCCGTCGCTACACGAGCGAGATCCTGCCGATCATCGGCCCGGAGCGCGACATCCCCGCGCCCGACATCGGCACCGACGAGCAGACGATGGCCTGGATCATGGACACCTACTCCGTGACCAGCGGCTACACGGTGCCCGGCATCGTGACCGGCAAGCCCATCGCGCTCGGCGGTTCGCAGGGGCGGGCGAGCGCGACTTCGCGTGGGGTGACCCACATCGCGCTCGCCGCGCTCCGCCACCGCGGCATCGAGCCGTCGCGCGCCAGCGCAGCGGTGCAGGGCTTCGGCAAGGTCGGTGCGGATGCCGCGCGGTTCCTCGCAGAGGCCGGCGTCACCGTCGCCGGGGTCAGCGACCAGTACGGCGCGGTGTTCAACGCTGCGGGCCTCGACATCGAGGCGCTCTCCGACCACGTGCGCGCCACCGGTTCGGTCGTCGGCTTCGCCGGCGCCGAGGCGATCGACGGCGCACAGCTCATCACGCTCGACGTCGACCTGCTCGTGCCGGCCGCCGTCGAGGGCGTGCTGCACGAGGGCAACGCGGCGACGGTGCGGGCCACCGTCATCGTCGAGGGCGCGAACGGCCCGACGACGCCCGGTGCCGACCGGATCCTCCGCGAGAACGACGTGCTCGTCGTGCCCGACATCCTCGCGAACGCGGGCGGCGTCATCGTCTCGTACTTCGAATGGGTGCAGGCGAACCAGGCCTACTGGTGGCGCGCCGACGAGGTGGAGTCCAGACTGGAGGAGCGGATGCTCAGCGCGTGGCAGCACGTGCTGGGCTACGCCGAGGCGCGGGGGCTCTCGCTTCGCACCGCCGCGACGGCGCTCGCCGTCGAACGCGTCGCCGAAGCGCACAAGCTGCGCGGGCTCTACCCCTGATCGCGGCATCCGAGCCTCGGTGTTTCACGATGGATCCCGATCCCACGCGCTTAGAGCAGGGGACTTCCAGCTGCGGTTGATTCGGAGACGGTGACCAAGCCTGTCATGCGGACGCGGTCGATCGGCTGGTGGAACGTTCGCTTCAGGTCGGTGTTCGCAAGGGACTGCGAGCCGGTGACCGGGATAGCGCGGCGAGCGCGTGAGGAAGCAGGCAGAACTTCTTGCCGAACGGCGCGGCGCCCGCGTTCCCGAGGACTTCACGCCCACGAACAGTGACGAAGCGCTCGTGTTCGCTCTGATCCCGGTACTCGTCGAGGCGGAGCGAAGTACGCTCTCGGGCATCACAACCGACTGAATGGAATCCCCGGCCGGACAAGCATGTGGGATGCTGGCCCGGCCAGCACCGCAACCTCACCGAGCATGCGTGTTCGATCACGACGATCGAGGTGGAAGTCCGCCAACAAGTACGCGCCTAGGGTCGGTTCCTCGAGGTCGACCCTGTCGAAGGCGGCGTGACAAATAGCTACGCGAGTTGACCTCCGGCTCCATCCGTTGTTGTCAACGCTGAGCACACCAGGCGTCGGGTGGTGGCACACATGAGACGGAGCCACCGCAGTCGTTTCGAATCTTGGGGGCTATCGTGCGTCGCTGAACGAGGACCGGTACCGCGTACTGCAGAATCGAACGATGCTGACTATTCGAACCGACCGAGCCAACCGTCAAGTTGACGTCATCTTCGCCGGCGGCGATCGTCCGGATCTCATTGACGACCTACACGACAACATTCTTCCGAGCGTTCCGGGTGCGTCTCAGCTCCGCAATGTCCGCGACTCAGTCGTAGCGATCCAGAGCTTCGACGACATCGTCCAAGCTCTTGCGGACGCATATCGAGCACGAGGCGAAATCGTGGAGATCACGGCCGTCGAGTAGCCAGCGGGAATCCTTGACGCGGGTCGGGATGACGGAGAAAAGCCCGCCACCGTGACAGGCTCCCGCGTCGGTACGCGCGTGGGTCTTCGGTCGAGGTGCAGCCTCTGAAGAGCGCCTCGGCCAGGATGCCGATCAATCCGAGCGCCGCTGAACCGCGCTCGACCAAACCCACATGTAGCAGTCGTGACCGTTCCGCTGCCATCGGACGAGCACCGCACCGTCGGTCCAAGCGACAGCCTCACTTTGCACGAGTCGCGGGTCTTCGTAAATGACGCGATGCCGAGTCCACGCGTCCACCTGAATCGGTTTCGCTGCTTCGACACGCCTGCTAGCCAAATGCCGCAGCCGACGTTCGGCGAACGGCGCCGCGTCGAGTTCATCGAACATGCCCAGAGCATCGTCGACTTGCTGCTCAGCGACACTGACCTCCCAGTCGACCTGCGACGCCAGATCCGCATCCGCCGATCTCTTTTCGGCAAAGTAGCCGCCCCACATCATGGACGCGTGACCTCGAGAAGAAGTGCCAGCGAGGTTCCGCGAAGCTGTATGGGACCGGCTACCGGCGAGGGCTGGTCGAGTCGTCAGCCGCCGGCGGTTTTCTGCGCGATTCGGCGGCTGAACGGTGTGTACGGAGGTTGCACCATCTTGATGGTGTCCGCGAAGTGCGGTTTGCGCAGTACCGGCTTGAGGTGGCTGAACGTGCGGATGGAGAATTCGCCGTGGTAGGCGCCCATGCCGCTTTCGCCGACGCCGCCGAAGGGCAGGCTCGGCACGCCGGCGTGGATGAAGGGCACGTCGAGTCCGACCGCACCCGACGAGGTTTCGTCGACGAAGCGGTCGCGGGTCGTGCGCGCCCCGGCGAAGATGTACATCGCGAGCGGCTTGTCCCCGGCGTTGATGTGACGGATCGCTTCCGAGGCTGACGCGACCGGCAGGATCGGCAGGATCGGACCGAAGATCTCGTCGCGGAGGACGGCGAGGTCCTGTCGTTGTGCTCCCTGCGCGAGCTGCAGGATCGTCGGTGCCAGGTACCGGGTCGAGGCATCGGCATCCCCGCCGTACGCGACGTGCCCGTCGGCGAGGTATCCGACCAGGCGGGCGTGGTGGCGCTCGTTCACGATCCGCCCGAAGTCCGCGATCTGGCTCGGGTCTTCGCCCCACATCTCGGTGGTCGCTGCGGCGATCGCATCGGTCAGTGGCTGGACGCGGTCGGGGGTGGTGAGCACGTAGTCGGGTGCGATGCAGGTCTGGCCGGCGTTGGTGAACTTCGCCCACGCGATGCGGCGGGCGACCTGGTGGATGTGCGCGTCGTCGTCGAACCAGACCGGGCTCTTGCCGCCGAGCTCGAGCGTGGTCGGGGTGAGGTGCTCCGCGGCGGCACGGGCGACCACACGGCCGACGGTGCCGTTGCCGGTGTAGAAGATGTGGTCGAACTTCTGCGCGAGCAGCGCGGTGGTCTCAGCGACCGCACCCTCGACGACGTGGACCGCGCGCCGGTCGAGGTAGCGGGGGATCAGCTCCGCCAGGACCGCGGAGGTGCGCGGCGCCAGTTCGCTCGGCTTGAGCACGACCGCGTTTCCGGCCGCAATCGCGCCGATCAACGGTGCGATCGTCAGTTGGATCGGGTAGTTCCACGGCGCGATGATGAGCACCACGCCAAGCGGTTCGGTCACGAGCTTCGCCGTCGCCGGCGCGAGCGAGGCCTGCACCCTGACGCGGCGGGGTTTGGTCCAGGCACGAAGGTGCTTGCGGGTGTGCGCGATGTCGGACAGGACACTGCCGAGCTCGGTGAGCTGGGCCTCCGTGGCGCTCTTGTGCAGGTCGGCCCAGAGGGCTTGCTCGAACCGGGTCCGGTGCCCTCGCAGCATCTCGGCGAGCTGGTTCAGCTGGTTCAGGCGCCAGGCGATCGGCCGGGTCGCCCCGGTCTCGAAGTACGCGCGGGCGTCGTCGACGGTGTCGACGACGTCGGCGAGGGCTGCGATCGCGTTCACGGCTTCCGCGGGCGACGGTTCGCGGCTGCGTGCTGGGCCTCGAGGCGGCGCGCGGACTCGATCAGGTTCACGCCGTCCGGTCCCCACATGAGGCGCATGTAGTGGCGCTCGAACGGTCCGCGCTGCAACATCCACACGAACGGCATCCAGAACTTCAGGCTGCGCACCGACTTGGCGGACTTCTTCTCGCTCCAGCCGAGGGATTGGCGCATCCGGCCTGACGAGGACGCGGCGGCGATCTGACGGAAGATGCCGTGGTCGAGCGCGCCGGCGTAGATCGCCGCGGGGATCTGGGAACGGTGGAAGTTCTTCTTGAACAGACCGAACATCGCCTCGGCGAAGTTCTCGCCGGTGTCGGGCCAGAGCGCCATCGAGTCGCTGGTGCCGAAGTAGGCGTCGTACTTCTTGTAGAGCGCGTCGAGATCGGCCTTGCTGTGAGGGATCTCTTCCTCGCTCGCGCCGACGAGGCGGCAGTATGCTGCCGACTCGGCGAAGTACTGGTCACGCTGCTCGGGGGTGAGCTTGTGCGGCTTCTTGCCGTCGCGGTAGGCGAGGTTCTCGTAGAGCCAGAGCATGGAGTGCATCTCGGTCAACGCAGCCCACATCACGTCGCGCGGTTCGGTCGCGGCGAAACCGCCGAGCTCCGGGTCCTCGACATCGATGATCGGCCCGGCGACCTTGGTGTGGATGTTCTTCAGGTGCTTGGCCATCCGGGCCGCGGACTCAGTGTCGGCAAGCCACATCGGGGCGTGCATGCCCGAGTTGCGCTGCCCACGCTCGAACAGGTCGAAGATCGTGACCGTACCCTTCAGGGTCTTCCGTGACAGCGGGTCATGGTCACGGACACCGGCGATGACCGGCTTGTACGTCGACTGCAGCAAACCCTGGAACGCGTACTGGAAGACGATCGTCGCCGGGTGCAGCAGCACCTGCCACACCATCGAGCCCGGGCCGAACAGGCCGTAGTCCGGAGTGCCGTCCTCGTTGAACGACTGCCCGGCCGGGACCGGCTCGCCGAATCGACGCCAACGCGCAGCGTTGCCTTCGAGGCGTTCCTTCGTGATGATGCGGAAGTCGTCGTCCCGCGTGATGGTGCTACTCAATGCTCACTCCCTTGTACGCCTGAGCGCTTCTTGATCACAGTTCCCGGGTGGGAACTGATGAAATGACAGCGTAGGCTCGAGAACGACGGACGTCAAACCGCAGCAGAGGACGCATGAATACATCCACCGATCGGAAGCCCGCCGGCCCGCGCCGCGCCGTCGGCGTCTACGCAGGACTGACGTTGGATCGCATCATCGAGGCGGCTCGCTCACTCGACGCAGACGCGCTCACCATGCAAGCCCTGGCGAGAGAACTCGGCGTCGACCGAAAGGCACTGAACCACCACGTCAGCGACCGCGAGACCCTGCTCGCCCTGGTGGCGATGGATGCCTTCTCCGAGAGCTTCTCCGGCGTCGACATCGCCGAGCAGGCGACATGGCAGGACGCCTGCCGGAACTACGCCCACGGATTCACACGCAGCGCCGTCGCCACAGGTTCCCTGGCCGAGCACATCCGGCTCACCGACGCGTATGTGACCGACGTGCTCGATCCGACCGAGGCCGTCCTCGCAAAGATGGTCGCCGCCGGCTTTAACGACGAAAACGCGATGAGATCACTCTCGCTGCTCACGAACATCTGCCTGGCATACGCGCGGGACGCAGTCCTCCAGGCTCGTAGCGGCGTCCCAGCTCGCACCGTGATCCTACGCGGAGCGCTCGAGAAACGGGACCCGACTGCATACCCGACACTGACGCGAATCGCGGACCTGCCGGTCAATACGTACGACCACCGCCAGCTGGACCTGGGCATCGAGCTCTTCATTGCCGGAGCGGAAAGAATGCAGTTCGAAACCACCGTCTAGATTCCCGTATCGCATCCGCCCGGAAGTCGATCCGCTTCTGCATAGTTGTTGAACAACTCAAGTGCTCCGCCGCTGAACAGCGTTTGCCCAAACCCACGTGTAGCAGTCGTGCCCGTTGCGTTGCCATCGAACGAGCACCGCACCGTCGGTCCAGGCGACGGCTTCGCCATGCACGAGTCGCGGGTCTTCGTAGATCACGCGATGCCGGATCCACGCGTCGACTTGGATCGGTTCTGATGCTTCGACACGTCGGCCCGTTGTGTTCAGCTCCTCGGTTGTCAGCGCGATCGGTGTGCCTTGTGCTTCGTCGAGTCGTTCTGCTCGAGCGAGGTTCTCGTCGAGGCGCGTGCCGTAGCGGCGGTTCTGGGTCACGGTTCGACGCGTTCCACGATCCAGCCGGCGTCTGAACGGATCAGGTCAGTTGTCAGCGACCTACCCGCCTCGGATCGGACGAGCAGCCGCCAACCAACGTGGCGCGATGGGGGATGGGTGAGCCCTTCGGGAAGCGCATCGGGTTCCTTGATCAATGGCACCAGGGGTCCCATCACTCGCCAAATTTCGCCACGGAATTCGAGTCGTGTCGGCGCACCGTTCTGCTCCCAGACGGTCGCCGGCTCTGTGGTGGTTTCTGCCATCGCGTCCTCCCGGATTCGAACACTTGTTCGAATGTTAGCTGGCGGTCGATCGACACGCCCAATCCACTGCCGCAACAGCGATACACCCGTGTCAGTAAGCTGCGACACATGGTCAAGGTCCAGACCATCGACTACAGCAAGCTTCGAGGGCGCGACATCACCCGCCTCGAGGCGCGTCGAATGCGCATCCGCGGCACGGCCTCCTTCTGGACGCCGACTACTTCGGTCGCAGGCCGAGCGGGAAGACGAGGGGAGAAAGGGAGTTAGCGCGCAGACTGCGCATGATTGCGAGGAGCGGCCGAGCCGTGCCGGCTTGAGTTCGTGCACTCGGCAACCGGGTCAACTTTGTGCAGCCCTAATCTTCTCCGCGCAAGTCATCCGGTTCTGTAGCTCGGGCATCACGCAACTCCGCCTGGGCTCGAGCGATCTCGACTGCCGCCGCCGCCAGCGAGTTCTGCGGTCCGGGATGCTGCGCTGCTTTCACTGCCGCAGCGGCGAGCGCTGATTGGGGGCCGAGAAGAGCCGTTGTGCGCCATGACGGCGTGAAACCAACCAAGTTAGCCGCTTCAACCATCTTTGCGATGGTTTCTGAGGCGAGGCCCAGGGACTCGTACGTGGACAGGAACTGGCGAACATCTGGCACTACCTCCGCGGCGTGCTGCAGTGTCGAAATCGAAGGCAGCAGAGCCTCGTAGGCGGATTCACGCGTTGCGGCGGTCTCGCGCAGTTCGTCGGCTGCTGCCTTTGCGGCGTCATTGGCCCCGAACCTCTCGACGAATGCTGTCGAGTCGACGATGAGAATCCGTTGTCCAGTCCGCTCGGCGAACTCGCTCACGAGCTCAGGAAGGGGCCCTCCGTCCGATGTACGCCAATCATCCTTGCGATCGTCGGTGACGAGAACTACGTCAGCCCCGAGCTTCTTTGCTCGCTTCATGATCTGTGCCCACAGGTAGTAATCACCGAATGCTGCATCGCCGCTTTTTTGGCCGTCGGTGAAACCAGGCGCTTGGCGAGCGAGGAGCCGCTCGGCACCCAACGCGCGGTGCTTCGTGCGTTGTTTCGTAGTGAAGGGCTTGCCGACACGCCGGTCGGGGTAGAGTTCCTCGACTGTCTTGAGGATCGGGTCGCTACCGTTCTTCTTCTCGGCGTTGAAACGGCCTTTGGATTCCTTGAGCTTGGCATCGAGTGCTTTGATCTGTGTCTCGATGGCGTCGAACTCTTCGCTGAAGTCGAGCTCGTTGTCTCGCACCTGGATCTGATCGAGCTGTTTGCGCGCAGAACGCACTTCGGAGCGGAGCTTCTTGGTGGCTTCGTTGTGATCGGCGACGACGCCATCCCAGACGCGCCTGCGATTCCTATGGAACTCGAGGGCGACCTGGTGAGGCAACCACAGTCGCTCCTGAACACTTTCGAGCGCGGCCACGTAGACGACCCTCGTGGCCGCAGTCTGCTCGTAGAGCCCGAGCAGTGCGTTGGCGTCGAGCACGACGATGCCGTTCTCCCAGACTGCATCAACCTGGTCCTGAAGTATCGGGTAGTAGCCGGGCAACCGCTTCTTCACAGTCTCACGCTATCTGTAGCCATCGACACTTTGCTCCCGCGAGGAGCACGAACACGACGCCAGTCGTGCTGAGCTCGAGAGGTCCGCTGTGCTCAGTCTTCGAGATGATCGTTCCGTCGACGTTCCGTCGACGATCGTCGCCTCGCCTCGCCTCGCCTGCATGCTTGGCTATGAGTTCGTGTGCATCTTCGAGTCGCATGCCCGAATTGAAGCAGGGATCACCCACGGCGCGCATGCGATCCTTCCGAATCGAACAGGATCGGGCAAGATCGCGCCCGCATCCGTCCAACCTGGCGCGGTGTTCCAGCGCGAGCGCCGTACTGGTAGGTCGAGCCAGTCTCGATCGACAGCGACCAGTTGCGGGTGCGTGCCGCGCCTTCGGCGAGAGTGTCTGGTAGGTCGAACCGCAAAACGGGTCCTTCAGCGAGACAGGAAGCCTCCATCCGCGCACGCCACCGCCAGCGGTTCGATTGCCTCATCACCCAAAACCGTCCGCAAACTGGCAATCAGCTCCTGGAGTTGAAATTGAAGGCGACGGCCGCTGTTTGACGTGTTCCGAACCCGTCCGACGTAATGCTCGACCAGTGCGTTCCCATGCTCGGCGATAACTCCTTCGGCGAACACCGGGCTGAGGAAGTCTTCGCCCAGACCGATCTGAGAGTTACGAAGCAACTCCGTTGCTTCCGGAATTGCGGTGCCAAGGTGCGGAACAACGTCGGCCCAGCTCGTCAGCTCGGGCGCGCCAGCGATGCGGGGAACTCCTGCAATCCGTTTTCTAAGGTGATCGCGAAGCCAGAGGTTCCAAATCTCCGCTCCATCAACACCTTCTGAGGCAGCGAGTTGCACAGTGCAGCTCGCGAAGTCCGCGGCGTAGGCGCCACCCCCTGCCAGCACACTGCGGTCGAGCAGGGCTTGGCGTGCGTCGGCATCGATCCCAGCGAACGACACGACGGATGCAGTCAGACCAAAGAACTGTTTGCGCAGCTCATGATCCAGGCTAGAGAGGCGGTCCCACTCAACGGTGAGGCCCTCGAGCAGGCCAGCGGCGAGGAGCCTGTCGTCGTATCTGGGACCATAGAGGAAGGGCGTCCAAGCCAGCTTCGCCGTTTCGACATCTAGGAACAGCGGCAGGATGTGTTGGATGGTGAAATCGGGGTCAGCTGCGAACATGAAATACAATTCGGCCGCGACTGCTGGCTGGGTCGCGTCGCGCGCATACCGTGACCCTCCGAGTAGGGCAGTAAGCGCGGTAGATTCGTCGTCGCTAAGGCCGGCCCAGCCATCGCGGTCGCTCCGCCACCGTCGGTCAATCTCGCTCATC
The DNA here is from genome assembly GCF_042262385.1 of Agromyces sp. NPDC056389. Lineage (NCBI taxonomy): Bacteria > Bacillati > Actinomycetota > Actinomycetes > Micrococcales > Microbacteriaceae > Agromyces > Agromyces sp. NPDC056389. The sequence continues at coordinate 384,314 of NZ_JBHJPN010000002.1, read as the reverse complement.
CAATACTGAGTGAGTGCGCCAGGCCACGAGTTCAGGTAGAGGGACACAATTGCAACGGGGTCAACGTCGTCTGCGTGGCGGAAGGCTTCGCCCTGTTCCTGCCAAAGAATCTGGGCGATCCTGCGTAGTGCAGCAAGCGCAGAGGAATCATCGTCGTCAACTCGCTTGCGAATCTGATCCAACAAGAACCTGCCGATCGCATCAGCAGATTCGGGATCAGAAATCTGGCCCTCAACACGATCGAAGATGGGTTCGGCGAGCCTCGCAGCGTCGGCTTTCGCCCACCCCTCGATAATCGCGCGGAGGAGCTCACACCTCGTATCGAGATCTGTTCGGCTTTCGATAGCCGTCCAGATCCGGTCGCCGAGGTCGGGCCGGGACTCGGCCAGACGGCTTACGAGTGTAAGCGCCTCATGCCATGTTGGCTGATCGAAATCCTGTTCCGAGTAGTCATGAGCCAGAAGCTCGTCAAGGGCCTCAGTAGGGTCTTCGTCTACAGCCGCTTCGAACTCATCCGGCTCAACTGGTAGCTTTCCGCCCCAAGTTCCCGTTGTTGTCCAATGGTCGAGGTCCGGGTGTTCACTAGGGCTAAAGCCAGGATTTGACTCCTGCGAAGCGGCCAGCAGTTGCACGGCCTCGGTCCAATCGGGCTGAACCATAACTAGCCAGGCCAACAGGCGGTATGTCCCGTGCGCCTTTCGCCGCTCGGCGTCCGGGACGTCATCCGAGAGATCGGGGCCTCCTGATGCGACGTCAAGGATTCGCTCGCGGAAAGGGCCCGAGGCTGACTTGATCGCAACTCGGAGCACGCCGTAGGTCTCATGGCGAACGTCACTGGCGAACAGCAGGGAGCGGTCAAGAATCCACTGGAGTTTCTGGTCGGACGTACGCGATTCGTCTATTGCAATTAGGTGAAGCGCGAGTCGCTGAAAGAGTGTTCTCCCGAGCGCCCACCACGTCTCGATCAGATCAGGATGCGAGCTCAGAGCCTTCTCTCCAAAGGTTCGCAATCCGTCGATCATCGCGTCAACCTGGTCACGGTGTCGATCTTGCTCGTGTGGCTCGATTGCCGACCGACCAAAGCTGAGGCTGTCCCAGTGTTGGTCACCGTGGTACGCCTCGAGTAAGTCGTAACCGGCGGACAGTGCATCCTCGAGGATCGCCGCGAGAACCGGGTCCCCGGGCGGTCTCGCGTCGACCGCTCCTGCAATATGTGCGGCGAGGCTCTCCGGTGCGGTCGTCCAATAGACCTCGGCGTCCGGCGGGCGGGTCATGTTTTCGGATTCGCTAAAGGACCATCGCCGTTTCAGTGAAAGGGATGGTCGAAGTGCTGACCGCAATACCGATACATGCTCGGTGTGGTCGTCAGGCATATAACTAAGCAGGAACTCGGTTGCGACAGGTGCAGAGTGCCCACGAATCGACGTTGAGAGGATGGCTTTCCAGCGCCGCCCTGCCTCTGGATCCAGCTTTCTCAGCTCGTCGGCAGCAAAGCACGCGTCGCGAAAGAGCCCAAGCGAGAACGCCTGACCGAGCCTGAGAACCGTCTGCAGAGCGGCCCCGTGGAGGTCAGGGGAGATGACGAAGGTCTGACAGAACCAATAGCTGAGCGTTGGTGCTGCGTCCGAGCCATCCTCGCCTATGAAGATCTTTTTGAAATCAGGGAACTCTTCGACCCAGCGGAGCCACTCAACCTGACGGTCTGGACCAAGGCTCGTTGTAGCGTGGGCGAACTCACGTGCGCCTTGAACGGACTTCAGTCGCACAGCCAAGTAGTCGCGATCAACCGGTGTGAGGGTGGGCCCGGCATTGACGATTTGTGTCATCTGGGCGAGATGTTCGGTCTGTCCCATTCGGGAGCGAGCGTCCCAAGCGCCTAGGGCCGCTACGAGCGCGCCGTGATCGCGACCAACCACTGGGTATCCGATCGTCTTCACTTTGAGTCGTGCCCACTTCGGGTCGCCCACACGATCGATGCTCGTGAAGGCGAATCGAGGCGTACCAGTTGGTAGACCCAGTCCGAGGTAGCGCATGATCGGGTCGTCGTGGCTGTACCCAACGAAGAGCACCGTGAACTTCTGGAACATCGACATCAGAAACCTGGTTGCCCATGCGTGAGTCAAGTACGCTCGCCCGAAATCACTGTCCGTGAGTACGAGCTCACGTGGATCGCGAAGGACCGATCCATGAAGGTGGACAATGCCGCAGAAATCATCACCAAGCGGTAGAGCAGGGCCGATCCATTTGTCTGCCACCTCGATGTCCCTACTGGCTGCCGCTACCGACAGATGGTCGTCGAAGTTCGTCGTCACTATTCTCATCTGACCCTTGGCCGTGGCGACTCTGACCAGTACTTGGTGCGTTGGATTGGGGGCTGAGCTTTCGTTCGCGATGAGGTCGCGAGCGTGGAGGTGCGTGTCGAAATCCTCAGGCATTGAGCCAAGGAAGAAATCGACTGCGGCGTCCTTGTCGAACGGCACGTGCGCCATCTCAGCCAATTGTTGAGCAAGATCGCTGAAGAGCGGGAGGTTGGAAGGATCATCCATAGATGCGCCAGCACCAACGAAGAAGACAAGCGTTCCCTCGGTGTGAGCTCTAATGACGGCTTCGGGTAGGCGAACATCCCCGGTGATCCACGTCCCGTCTGCGTCATTCATTCGATCACAGTATCGATGGCGCGCACCGAAGATGGCCATTGAAAATGCGTTGTCGATAGCTGCGACCACAACTAGGTACACACGGGCGAGAACGGTGTGGCCCCTGCCGACGGCAGCCTCGCCTCTTGTCCCCGGACTCGGAGACAAGAGGCGAGGCATGACGTGGGCGCGTGAAATGCCGCGATGCGATGGTCGACGAGCGAATGCCCCGCGTCCAACTCAGATGCGTCGACGCCGTCAGCCGATCGGCGTCCTCGGTCGTTTGGCGTTTGGATGGAGGCGTCTGGTGAGGGCTGTTGCCGGTTTGAGGTAGCTCATCAGCGCTGTCGCTGCCGCGTCCGGTTCGCCTAGGTGTCCGTCATAGATCACGTCGATGAGCTCGCGAGTCTTTTCGTCGTAGAGCAGCACTGCTGCGCGTGGGATGCCGAGCTGATGCTTCTTGGCACGGATGTAGTCGCGTAGATTCGAAGCTTCGTGGGCAAGATCAGTTCCGGGCGGGTGTGTCGCCCACACCATCAGCCACGCCGACGCTTGGTCCACTGTTGGCATGGGGACCGCAAGTCTGCGGCCGCGGCCAGGCAATGGGTTGTCGAGTAAGTCGTCGGCGTTTCGTGCGAACTGCTCCTGCGTTCCACCCGCGACCGATAAAAGCGTCGCTCCAATGCTGAGCCAGTTCGGTGAGTTGCGCATCTGTAGTTCGTCAATCAGCGGGTGAAGCATCGAAGGTGCCATGGCTGGTTTAGGTGCGGGTGCGTCGCGCAGCGGCTCTCGGCGTCGGGTGTAAAACCACGCGTCCAGTGCATCGGTCTGGCTCAGGATGAATCCCGGACGTCGTCCCCGGTAGCGGCGAAGCTCACCCGGCGTGGGCGCGGGGAGGAACGGGAAGCTCGTACGCACGAGTGCTGGATCGGGTTCGATCCAAAGGCCGTCACGAAGGAAGTAGAGGAAGAGGTCAAGCTCATCCGGTGCCGCGAACATGACCGTCGCGTCGGGCTCGCGGCGGCGTCGAAGGTAGAGGAGGAACTCGGCCGGTCGGTCCACGAGTTGAGTGATGAGGTCCAGATCGTGGAGTGACACCGTCCAAGGGATGTTGTCCAAATCGAGCAACCCGGCATCGACGAGGTGCGCGGTTGCTGTAAGGATCGACACGTCATCGAGGCTGACGGCGATGGTGTGGATCTCCCTGATGTGAGATAGATCTACCCACCCCTCATCTTCGATACGCAGTCCGCCATCGCGTTCGATGCAGTCTCGTAGTCGTCCTGCCTGCTGGGCAGCCTTCGTGATGATTCCGGTGAGGTCGCTGCGTAGCCGAGTGGCCTTTCCGCCTCGAGCGAGCGGACTGAATGCGACAGCCTTGTCTTCGACGATGATCGCAACGTCGCCGAGAACGACGAGGTGATCCGCTTCTGCCCGCTTCGTATACTTTTCTGGCTGGCCTGCCGTCTCTTCTGCCGAGTTCGCCGGCACATAGTAAAGAAAAGCATCACGATATGTCGCGCCGGGAAGCACTCGGTCAAGCGCGCGGCGCGTTCGAGCTTCGAGCCGGTCGCCACGGTGCTTCGCGTACATGTCCCACACCGAGGTCGTCTTCAGGAACTCCTCGAGGTTCTCTCGTACGGCGAACGGTGTGAGCACGTCGTGCGGAAGAAGGACACGACCGCTCGGCGCGACGATGACGGGGCGGCTTCGCAGCGGATTGTTGCCAGTGAAGAACGCGTCCACAGCATCGGCCGTAGACAGGTCGCCCAGATCGAGCCGGAACCTTTGGATGACCGCATGAACGGTCTGTTCTGGCATCCCAGACTTACCCGCGATGTCTATGACGGACACGGTCGATGACTCAGATCGCGGTTCGAAGACGTTCATGAAGGCCGCGCCGGCATCCGCTATTTCCTGCGGACTTGGAGAACTTCCGCTTGCGCTCTCGGTGAAAGCATCTTGCATCCGGCTCATGCGATCGTTCAAACTCTGCATCTGCAACTCGTGACATGCGTCCAGCACGGCGAGAGCCTGGCCGGCATCGAAGCCCAGACTCGCTCGCATCGCTTGACGGACCTTCGTGTGTCCGTCCAGCAAGTCGATGTTCGTTTCGCTGACGAGCTCGCGGTATGAGGTGTTGCGGACCCATACCTCGCTGCCCCGAAGAAGCAAGCTAATCAGAGCGAGCTTGTCATTCGAGTCCACGGTGAAGGTGCCCCGTAGCTGAGCGAGCTGCGCGAGATCCATCAGGGCAGGCGGCGCTTCGGAGACGAACTCACTCATCTCCTGCGGCTCGACCCCGCCGTCTTCGTACGGTTTTGAGGCTGAGGTCAGCGCGAGCAGAGCGATGAGCTCGATCTGCGCCGGGATCGCTTGGGCTGACGCGGCGGCCATTCCGCCCGGACCGAAGGGTAGGTATGCCAACCGCGCAACTTCGATAAGCCTGAATGGATCGAATCGGCGAACTTTCTCACCGAGTTCTTCGACTGCCGCAGCGAACGCCGACGCGACGGCTGAACCCGGGTCGGTGGCGTCCGCGAAACGAGTGATGAGCTTCTCAAGGCTCGCGACCGAGTCCATCGCTACGTTCATATGTGGATTGAATTGTGCCCCCGCCCCTTGCTGGGGCCGTCGACGCTTTCGTTTCAGCGCGCGGCGTTTGGTTCTCGAACCCATTTCTCCACTTCAGCACATGAGAGTCACACAATGTGGGCAGGCGCATGCCCGTGTCTCTTCGGTGCTGGAATTTTTTCGCGCTTAGCCTGGAACGCCGATACTCCGACTTTGAAAGTGCCCTGCAACTACAAGGCCTTCCCGATTTACCGAATGCGCCACCAACGATGCGTCCGTCAGAACGTACGAAGAATCCCGGCCTCGCACGAGGCCGGGATTTCTGCGTTACGGGATGGATCGGCGAAACTCTGCGTCCGTGTCGTCCGGGTCGAGATGCCGATCGAGGAACTCGGTCATGAACCTCAGCATCTGCTCGGTCGTCCAGAATCGTTCCTCGCCGCCCTTGACCGCCAGGTCGCCGTGTCCGGCGCCCGTGACGAGGTATCTGGTGCTGTCGGCGCCGGCCTTCCGGAGGGCGCGATGAAGCAATGCGGTCTGCACCGGGGAGATGATGCGATCGTCGCTGCCGTGGAAGATCAGGAATGGCGGTGACGCTGCCGTCACGTAGGTGATGGGGTTGGCGGCGTCGACCGCTGCCGGGTCGTCCGTGATGCGCACCGCTCGCGGCCCGTGGACGTATCGGGCGACCGCGTTGCCCGGCGCATCGACGGCATCGATCGTGGCGGGGTCGAACCCGTCGGCGATCCTGCTCAGGTCGGAGCCGCCGAACTTGTCGATGACGGCCTGGACTCGACCGCCGCCTTCTGGATCGAATCGAGGGTCGCCGTTCGTCGCGCCGGCCATCGCGACGAGGTACCCGCCGGCCGACTCTCCCCAGAGCGCGACGTGGGCGGCGTCGATGCGGTACCCAGCGGCGTTCGCACGGAGGAACCGCACGGCGGCACGTACATCGGCGAGCCCGTCGAGGTAGGTGGCGTTGTGGCGGGTGGTTCGGTACTCGATGCTGGCCACCACGTAACCAGCGGCGGCGAGCGCTCGACGCATGCGCCGACCCCCAGCCTTCGGCGACATGACGAAGCCGCCGCCGGGGACGAAGACGACGAGCGGGTGGGCTCCTGGCGCGTCGGGCATGACGATGTCCATCCTCAGGCTCAACGGTGCGCCGTTCCTTCCTGCAGACGGGTGGCGCGCGAACACCGTGTTGCGGACCTCGCGCACGGCCCGGGTGCGCCGGACCTGGCCTGCGGCATCCGCAGGAATGACGTGACTGCCGTCTGCATCCAACGGAGCGGGACGCTTCGAGGTCGGGATCGGATGCCCGCTCAGGGCGGCGACCTTGGTCATGAGGGTGGGAATGTTCAATGCTGTTCCTCGTGGTCTCGCCGGGTTCAGATGCTGCGGGTGACACGACTTTCACGGGCCGGAGCCCGCCGAAGCGGACTCCGGCTCGATGACTGCGACTAGGCCGCAGCGGATGCGTCGACCTCCGCCGCCGCCGTGCGAATCAGGTCGGCGACCACCTTGGGCCGGGACACGTAGATCGCGTGGCTGCCCGGAGTCTCGGCAACGGTCGCACCGATGCGTTCGGCCATCGACGACTGGGCTGCGGGCGGAATCATCCGGTCTTCGCTGACGTGCAGGTACCAGCTCGGCTTCACCCGCCATGCGGCCTCGGTGACATTGCCGCCGAGGGCTTCGAGGCCCCACGGCACTTGCGAGTCGGCCATGAATGCCGACTCCTGCGGCGAGACGTCGGCGGCGAACGAATCGGCGAACTTGTCGCGGTCGAGGAAGAGGTACCCGTTGACGGGGGGCAGGATCGGCGGCTGGGGGCCGTCGGGCGGGAAGGTGGCGAGCAGGGAGTTCACGGACTCGCCCTGATCCGGTGCGAATGCCGTGACGTAGACGAGGGCGGCGACCTTCTCGTGGGTGCCGGCTTCGGTGATCACCGCGCCGCCGTAGGAGTGGCCGACGAGGACGACGGGGCCGTCGACCTGGTCGAGGATGTCGCGGGTCGTCGCGGCGTCGTCGGCAAGAGACTTGGTGGGGTTCTGCACGACGCGGACGTCGAAGCCGTCACCTCGCAGCTCGTCGTAGACACCGCGCCATCCGGTTCCGTCGACGAATCCGCCGTGGACGAGGACGATGGTGGCACTCATGTTGACTCCTTCTCTCGTGGTGTGGACACGAGTGAATCTACGGAGCGCGCACACCCCAGGAATCCGTCAGATGACGTATCTCAATGACGCAGCTCCGGCTCCTGCCGGTCGAGGGCGTCGCGAAGGGCGCTTCGCGACATGATGCCGAGTTTCGGGAACACCCGTGACAGATGCGTCGACACGGTTCTGGGGGAGAGGAACAGTTGTGCTGCGATCTCCTTGTTGGAGAGGCCGGTTGCAGCGAGCCGGGCAATGGCGGACTCCTGGGGGGTGAGCCCCTCGGCGGTCTGGTCGATGCCGCCCGCTGCGCGGAGCTCCCGGCGGGCTCGATCGATCCACGCCGTCGCTTCGAGGCGTTCGAAGCCCTCGATCGCTGCAGCCAGCTGGTGGCGAGCCTCGGCCGGCGCCTGAGCGCGTCGCAGTTGCTCGCCGTAGACGAGGTGCACGCGGCTGCGGTCGAACACCCATCGTTCGCTGCCCGGGGTGGCGAGCGCCTGCTCGAAGCCCTCGCGCCAGTTCTCGGCGTCGACGAGTGCGGCCGCGGCAGCGATGAGGAGCGCGAGGCGCGACGAGAGGCCGCCGAGACCGGCTTCCCGGGCCGCGACCACATGGGCCACGGCCTCTGCGTGTCTTCCGGATCTCGCTGCCGCCTCAACGAGGTCGAACACGAGCCAGACGGCGTGGGGCAGGGCCTGCTGCAGCGTGCCGGCGGGACTGACGGATGCCGCGTGCCGGTATGCGGATTCGAACCGTCCGTGGGGCAGTTGCAGCATGCAGCGGATCTGGGAGGCGTAGGCGGCGAGTGTGTACAGGCGGCGCGGCGCGGCCCAGAGCAGGATCTGCTCCGCGGCCCGATCAGCGGCAGCATCCCGCCCTCTCGCGGCATCGACGAGCGCCCGGAGAAAACGGCCAGGCGCTGCCGTCAGGGTGTAGCCGAGCTCGTCGCAGAGCCGCAGGCCGTCGTCGGTGAGCTGCTCGAGCTCATCCCACTCGCCCGCGAAGTAGTCGTCGTTCGACAGGAGGAAGAGCGCCTCGATCTCCTTCGCTACCGCGCCGCCGCGGCGCCCGTCGTCAACGATGCGCCAGAGCGGCTCGCGCGCGCGCTCGATGCGGTCGAGGTACGCACCGGCCGTGGCGATCCTCGTGATCTGGACCGGATCGGAGGTGAATCGCAGCGCATCGACAGCGGCATCGAGGCGATGAACAGCGGATGCCTCGGTGCGGGCGGGGTCTGCGAAGGTCGAGTCGAGCAGGGTGAGCGTTTCGGGCGGCTCGGGCGTGACGCGAGAGATCTGCCGCCGCGTCTCACTCCAGAATTCGGGGCGACCCGCATAGAAGCCCACGAAGACGAGGGTCTGCAGCGCTTCCATCACATCGTCGTTCGCGGTATCGAGGGGACCGGGGGTCGCGTCGAGCGCCGCGATGAGCAGACGCTGTGCGCTCGAGGCGTCGCCCTCGCCGTTCAGCAGATGGAACGCCGCTGCCGTCACGGCGGCGATGGATGGGGCATCGGTGATCTCATGCTGGGCCGCGACCAGTAGGCGGGGACTGGCCTGCAGCTCGCCGGTCACGAGCGAGCCGAGGTAGGCGGCGCGAGCGAGGCGACGTGCACGGTCCGGCCGAGCAGGGCTCAGCTCAGCTGCTCGGAGCATCGCTGCCGTCGCGCGCGTGCTGTTGCCGGTGTGGAGCAGATCGTCGGCGACGGCTTCGAGGAGATGAGCGACCTCTTCATCGGGCGCTGACGCCGATTGGCCAAGATGCCAGGCGCGCCGCTGCGGGTCGTCCGCGAACGCCTCGGCGAGGGCGGCGTGCGCGCCGCGGCGGTCGTCGCTCGTCGACAGCTCGAAGACGGTCGAGCGGATCAACGGATGACGGAACTCCATGCGCCCCGTGCGCTGATTCATGCGCACGAGGCCCGCCCGCTCGGCGGGCGGGAGGTCGGCTCGGCCCTCCGGCGTCGGCAGGCAGTCCTCGATCGTCCCGCTGTTCTCGGCACCGGCGAGCACCACGAAGAGCAGGAGCCCTCGAGTGGCCTCTGGGAGGTCCCGGATCCGCTGTGCATAGAGGTTCGTGAGGCGATCCGTCAGCGGCAGGGTCTCGCGGAGCGGCCGCGCGGAGGCGTCGAGCGCAGCGGGCAGATCCAGGAGCGCCAGCGGGTTGCCGAGTGCCTCCTCGCGGATGCGACGACGTACGTTCGGTGCGAGGGCTGGAAAGCGTGCGACGAGCAGGGCATCGGCGTCGATCTCGTCGAGCGGTTCGAGGACATGCGCATCGAAGCCGCTGCGGACGAAGAGGTTCTCGAGTTCCGATCGGGCGGCGATGAGGAATCGGATGTCGGTGCTCTGTACGCGCCGGGCTACGTAGGCGAGAGCCATGCCGCTCGCCAGGTCGAGCCACGGCGCGTCGTCGACGATGAGGAGTAGCGGCGTCGTCTTCGCAGCCTGGGTGAGGAGGGCGAGGGTTGCGGCGCCGGCGATGAGCTGGGTCGGTGGCGGGCCGGATTCGAGCCCGCAGATCACCGCGATGGCATGCCGATGGACCTCGTCGAGCGATGAATGATGATCGAGCAGGGGAAGCAGCACCTGGTTCAACGCGCCGTAGGTGAGATCGGCCTCGTACTCGAGGGCCGTCGCGCGCAGCGCGGTTCGGCCGGCCCGCTCGGATACCTCGGTGGCGCTGTCGAGCAGGGCGGTCTTGCCCACGCCCGGCTCGCCGCTGAACATCAGAACGGGTGGTGGAGCCGGTCTGGGCGGTCCAACCTGTACGAGCGCGCGGATCAGCTCGAGCTCGGCATCGCGCCCGAAGAGCATGCATCACCGCCAACCGCCCAGCACACGCAGGGCCTGATCCACAGAACCTACGAGCCATTGACCGGTTGCCGCAACCGCGACTCCTGCCTCTCGCCCGGAACGCTGGGCCGGGCGCTCTGGTGGCCTGATCGTCATCGTCCTACGCTGGTCGCGGTCTCGGCCGCGCAACGGGCACGGCCACCGTTGAGAGGACGACACATGAGTGACAGCACCTCCACCCTCGCCGACTGGGAGCTCGTCGAGATCGCTCGAGCGAACGAGTCGGACCGCACTCCGGTCGTGTTCGTGCATGGTCTCTGGTTGCTCTCGAGCAGTTGGGCGCCGTGGCGGGAGTTCTTCGAGGACAACGGGTTCGTGACGCTCGCCCCTGGCTGGCCGGACGACCCGGCCACCGTCGCCGAAGCTCGCGAGCATCCCGAGGCGTTCGCGAAGAAGATGGTCCAGCAGGTCACCGACCACTACCTCGAGGCCATTGCCGCACTCGACCGGAGTCCTGTCGTGATCGGTCACTCCTTCGGTGGGCTCATCGCGCAGAAGATCGCCGGCGAAGGAGTGGCGGCCGTGACTGTGTCGATCGACAACGCACCGTTCAAGGGTGTGCTGCCGCTTCCGGCGTCGTCGCTGAAGTCCGCGGCCCCCGTGCTTGCGAACCCTGCCAACGCGGGGCGTGGTGTCGCGTTGACGTGGGAGCAGTTCCAGTACGGCTGGGTCAACGCGCTGAGTGAGGAGGAAGGGCGACGACTCTATGAGGAGCACCATGTCGCGGCTGCAGGGATTGCACTGTTCCAAGCGGCGTTCGCGAACTTCAATCCGTTCGGCGGCGACACTGAAGTCGACTCGAAGAACCCCGCCCGCGGACCGCTGCTCATCATCGGTGGGGAGAAGGATCACACGGTGCCGCCGGCGATCACCAACGCCAGCTACAAGATCCAGGCGAAGCACAATGTCGGGATCACTGAGGAGATCATCATCCCGAACCGGGGGCACTCCCTGACGATCGACTCGGGTTGGCGCGACGTCGCCGACGAAGCCCTCGCGTTCGTCCAGCGCTTCGTCGACTAGAGCGCAGCGCCGGTGTCCGCGCCGCCAAGAACGAAGGACCCCCGCCGCCCGATGAGGGCGACAGGGGTCCGGTCAGGAGAGGGGCAGCTCAGGGTCGGCGCTCACGCGGCGGCGAACGCGGAGGACGCGACGGTCAGCGAATGCTGTGAACGAAGTCGCGGATGTCCTGCGCGAGCAGGTCGGGTTCCTCCAGCGCCGGGAAGTGGCCGCCCTCGGCGAACTCTGTCCAGTGGCCGATCGACCGCTGCGGATCCATAGCTCGGCGCACGAGCGGATTCGCGTCGAAGACAGCCCAACCGGCCGGCACTGCCGCACCCATCGCGGGCGGCATTCCGGAGTGCGTCGCCTCGTAGTAGAACTGCGCGCTCGACTCCCCACTGCGGGTGAACCAATAGAGACTCACGTTCGTGAGCAGGTCATCGCGGTCGACCGAGTCGCTCGGCGTGGCGTGGCGATCGCCGCGGGTCTTGAACTTCTCCGCGATCCACGCGAGCTGTCCGACGGGCGAGTCAGTGAGGGCTGCGCCGATGGTGTCGGGCTTGTGGTTCTGCATCTCGAGATACCCGCGGTCGGATGCCGCCTCAGCACCCATCGTCGCCAGCTCGGTCTCCTCCTGCGCGGAAAGGTCATCGGGTGCGGGGAAGATCACGCCCACCAGGCCCAGCAGACGCTGCTCACACGCGAGGTGCATGCCGAGGACGCGCTCGGGGTGGGTAGTGGCTAGCTGAGCGACGATGCCCGATCCGGTGTCGGTGCCGTGGGCGACGAAACGGTCGTACCCGAGGCGGGTCATGATCTCCGCATATGCTTCGGCCGTGCGACCGATTTCCCAGCCGGTCGACGACAGCGGGGTCGAGAACCCGAACCCTGGCGGCGACGGGACGACGACGTGGAAGTCATCGGCCAGCAGCGGCATCAGTCGCCGGTACTCGACGAACGAGCCCGGCCAGCCGTGGCACAGCAGCAGCGGGGTCGCATCCGGGTTCGACGACGCGACATGCACAACGTGGAAGGTCTGCTCGTCAACGGTGGTCAGGAGTTGCGGGAAGACGTTGAGCGCCGTCTCCTGCGCCCGCCAGTCGAAGCCTTCACGCCAGAGTTCGGCGAGCTCGCGAAGATAGGGCTGGGGGATGCCACGGCTGAAATCTGTGCGGTCGTCTCGTCCCGGCACGGTAGCCGCCCATCGGGTGCATTCGAGTCGATCCTTGAGGTCGTCGACGGCGGCCTGAGAGATGTCGATCCGGAACGGCGTGAGCTGAGAGTCGTTGTTCATGTCTCTACGCTCCTCGGTGATGCGGAAGGTTTTGTTCCGCGATTGCTGAAATGATCGTGAGCATGTTGGGGACCTCGGCGCGACTCCTCGAGTTGCTGTCGCTGCTCCAGCTGCACCGCGACTGGACGAGCGCCAACCTCGCCGAGCGTCTGGGAGTAAGCACCCGCACGGTGCGCGCCGACATCGGCAAGCTGCGCTCCCTCGGGTATCCGGTGATTGCGCGTCCCGGTGTCACCGGCGGCTACCGGCTGAGCGCAGGCACGGCCATGCCGCCCCTGCTGCTGGACGACGACGAAGCCATCGCCGTCGCGGTAGGGCTCGGCGCAGCCGCGGGCGGAAGCCTCGGCATCGAGGAGACCTCGCTCACTGCGCTCGCGAAGCTTGAGCAGGTGCTACCGTCTCGCCTTCGGCACCGCGTTGACGCGCTGCGTCATGCCGCGAGCGTTGTCCCCGGCGCCGGGCCGGCGCTCGACCTCACCGTCGTCAGCGGTGTCGCCGCGGCGATCCGCGGACACGAGCGCCTGCGATTCGGCTACACCAAGCCGGGCGGGCCGGAAGAGCCGCGCCACGTGGAACCGCAGCGCCTGGTCGGGTGGGGCTCGCTCTGGTATCTGCTCGCGTGGGATCTCGACCGCGACGACTGGCGTGTGTTCCGTGTCGATCGGATGCGCCTCCGCGCGCCGACGGGAAGGAGGTTCCGTCCGCGCGTGATCCCCGAGCGCGACGAGGTGGACTTCGTCGTCGAGCGGGTGCTCCGCGCGGGTTGGGTCCACCGCGCCCGCATCCTCGTGCACGCTCCTGCGGATGTGGTTGCCGCCAAGCTCGTCGTTCCGGTCGAAATCGTACGGGTCGACGACACCTCGTGCCGCGTCGAACTCGGGTCCGACGACCCCGACCGTCTCGCGCTGTGGGTCACGCAGCTCGGAGTCGACTACGAGGTGATCGAGGGCGACGGCCTCATCGCCGCGCTCGAGCGACTCGGCGCCCGCCTGCAACGCGCGATAGGTCGCACCCCCGACGCGGGCTGACGCCCGTCGTGCCGTCCGGCCAGTCGTGGACGTCACAGCGTCGCTGGGCGTTGCCGGCGAGGTCAGCGCTCGGAACGAGACTCAGGATGCCTCGTCGCGCGGGTCGGTGTCGGGAGAGCGATCAATGCGAACTCGTTGCCGCGGGATCCAATCGGGGTGGTCCGTGCGGACCCACCCGGCGAGCTCCTCGCGCACATGGCAGCGGAGCTGCCAGAGCGTGGGCGCGTCGGCCGCACTGATGAGGACGCGAACCCGCACGCTGTCGGCGGCGATGTCCGTGACCTGGACGCGCGCGACGTCCGCATCCCACAGATCCGTCGCGGCGAGAATGAGGTCGAGTTGCTCGCGAAGCGCCGGTATCGACGCCTGCCAATCCAACAGGATTTCGACGGTGCCCGACAGTTCGGACTGCAGCTTCGTCCAGTTCTCGAACGAGCCCGTCGTGAAGCGGGTGCACGGCAGCACGAGCACCCGCCTGTCCCAAGTGATCACGACGACATAGCTGAGGGTGATCTCGTGGACGCGGCCCCACTGCTCCTCGATGACGACGACATCGCCAACACGGATGGCTTCGCTGAATGCGAGTTGGACCCCGGCGAAGAGGTTCCCGAGCAGCGACTGCGCTGCCAGACCGACGACAACGGACACGATGCCAGCGCTTGCGAGCAGGCTCGCGCCGACGGCGCGTACTGATTCGAATGACAGGAAGATCGCGCCGAGGGCGACGATCGCGATGAGAGCCACGACGAGGCGCCGCAGCACTTGCACCTGCGTGCGGAGTCGGCGGCCTTCTTGCGAGTCGGAGGCTGCGAGGCTGGATCGCGAGAGCGCGTGATCGGCCACGACGAGGAAGGCTCCCGCGATGAGCCAGGCGCCGCTGACGATGAGGAGGACCGCGAATGTGTGGCTGAGCGGTTCAGCCCAGTCGGGGTCGGGCAGGTAGGTGACGGCGATCGCCGCAGCCGCCAACGGGGCGGAGATCGCGAGCGGCCACCGGATTCTGGTGAGCAGGGCCGTCGCGAACGGACTGTGCCGGCCGGCCAGGCGCAGGCCCACTTCAACAGTCGCGAAGACGGCGACTGCGATGAGCAGTGCGACCGCGAGCTCTACCCAGAACACCATCCAGGCGTCATCCATGGGCAATCCCGTCTATTCGGAGGCTGCGCGCCTCGGTTGGCTGATGGCGACGACGATCGGCCGACCGGGGCGCGCGGGCACGAGGATCTCGATGGTTGCTTCGCCGGAGATCCAGCCGCGCCGATCGGACAACCGCAGGACTCGGTTCGGTGACGGCCAATACGGCTTGGCGATCGGCTTGTACCGGGTCGCCTTGTCGATGAGCTGCCACGGCACGTCGTAGTTCTCGGCCACGCGGGTCGCGACCTCGCCCAACCACCATTCGTGCATGTACCGGGCGAAGCGACCCATGACCATCGCGGCGGCGAGGCAGGCGAGCAGGAGCAGACACCAGAAGACAGCGCTGCCAATGGCTTCCGGGGTCGCCGCCTCGTCGTAGGGATGCACCACCGCCGTCACCAAAGACGGGATCGCACCGAAGTAGGCGACGAGGAATGCGGCCAGCTGTACAGCACCTCGCGCAGCGACGCCCGCGGTGAGGATGCCGACGCGCCGGAGAGGTGGGGATGTCGCCGCGGCGGACCTCGGGGGCATGACCGGAAGCGTCGGGGCTATCGAGCTGAGCGATCTGAACGGACTCATGGCTGGGCCGACCATCTGGGAACGTCAGTAGTCGACGGCGTCCCTGATGATCGGGGAGGTCATGCAGTGCCCGCCGCCTCGCCCTCGCCCGAGTTCACCGCCGACGATCGGGATGACCTCGATGCCGGCCTTGGTCAGCAGGTCGTTGGTCTGGGTATTGCGGTCATAGGTGTAGACAACACCGGGCTTCAACGCTACGGCGTTGTTGCCGCTGTCCCACTGCTGGCGTTCGGAGGCGTAGACGTCGCCGCCCGTCTCGATGACCTGCAGTCGGGGGAGTCCGAGACCCTTCGCGACGACGTCGACGAACGGGGTGTGGCCTTCGTCGGTGAGGTGCAGCCCACGAGCGGTGCCGCCCGGTCGAAGTGAGAACGAATGGATGCTGTCCACGATGTTCGGAAACAGGGTGACGATGTCGCGGTCTGCGAACGTGAAGACGGTATCGAGGTGCATCGCGGCCCGGAGCTTCGGCATGCCGGCCACGATCACCTGCTGGGCGGCGCCCTCGTCGAACAGGGCCGCTGCGACCTGCGTGATGGCGTGGCGGGAGGTGCGTTCGCTCATGCCCATGAGGACGACGCCGTTGCCGACCGGCATGATGTCGCCGCCTTCGAAGGTCGCCTGTCCCCAGTCCTTTTCCGGGTCGCCCCACCAGATGGTCGAACCGACGAAGTCGGGGTGGAACTGGTAGATCGCTTTCATGAGCAGCGTCTCATCATGACGGGCCGGCCAGTACAGCGGGTTGAGCGTGACCCCGCCGTACAGCCAACACGTCGTGTCGCGCGTGTACAACGTATTCGGAAGCGGCGGCATCAGGTACTCGCGCACCCCGGTCGATTCACGTGCGAGGGCGGCGTAGTCGGATCGGTACTCATCGGGCACATCGGAGGTGGCCAGCCCCCCGATCAGGAACTCGGCCAACTCTGCGGGGGTCAGGGTTTCGAGGAATCCGCGCGTTGCGTCGATCAGTCCGAGTCCGACCTCGTTGGCCGTGATCTTGCGGTCGAGGAGCCAGTTGCGCGCATCGGGGATCGCCATGGTCTCGGCGAGCAGTTCGTGCAGTTCGACGACATCGACTCCGTTGGAGCGGAGGCTCGCGACGAAGTCAGCGTGGTCGCGCTGGGCATTCTCGACCCAGAGTACGTCGTCGAACAGGAGCGAGTCCGCGTTCGTGGGGGTCAGACGCCGGTGCGCCAGCCCGGGTGCACAGACCAGTACCTTGCGCAGTGCACCGACTTCGGAGTGGACGCCGTATGCGGCGGACGTTGTGTTCATTGGGATGCCTTCCTGACTGCTAGATGCTGACGAAGCCGGTGATGAGGCCGATGATGCAGGCCACTGCGCCGATGACCACGATGATGAACACCACCCACCCTGGCGTGGTGAACAGGCGCTGCTGTTGCTCGCGGCGTGCGAACCCGTACAAGAGCGTTGCCGGGGCGAGCAGCAGGCAGGCGAGCAAGAGGAATTGCAGCCCGGCGGCGAAGACGAGGAACAGTGTGTACACCACGGCGATCGCTGCGACGATGAGGTCGCGGGTGCGGGTGGATTTCGGGAGATCCGTGTATCCGTCGCGGGTGATCGCGATCTTCAGGGCATACCCGGCTGCGAGGGCGAACGGCATGAGCGCCAGCGCTGCGGTGAGGTCGAGCATGAAGTCGAGTGCGCCTTGGACGAACAGCACGACGACGAGCAGGAGCTGGATGAACAGCGTCGAGATGAGCAGCGCATTGCCGGGCACCCCCTTGGGTGTCCAGTTGGCGAGGAAGGCCGGCATGTCCTTGTCCTTGGCTGCCGCGTACAGGACTTCGGCAGCCATGAGGCTCCACGCGAGAAAGGCGCCGAGCACCGAGACGATGAGGCCGGCGCTGATGAACCAGGCGCCCCACGGGCCGACCACGGCTTCGAGCACGCTGCCGACCGAGGGCTGGCGCAGTTCGGCGAGCTCGGCCTGCGGGAGGACGCCGTAAGAGAGGATGGAGATCGTCGCGAACAGGGCGAGCACCGAGAGGAAGCCGAGCACCGTTGCCCTGCCGACATCCTTGCGCTTCTTCGCGTACCGCGAATACACGCTGGCGCCCTCGATGCCGAGGAACACGAACACGGTCACGAGCATGGTGCCCTGCACCTGGCCGAAGAGGGTCTCGCCACCGATGTCGTAGCCGCCGGTGAGGTTCCCGATGAACACAGCTGGATCGAACGCGAAGATCACCACGACGACGAACAGCACGAGTGGCACGATTTTTGCGACGGTGACGATCGCGTTGATGCCGGCGGCCTCCTTCACGCCGCGCATGATCAGGAGGTAGAAGCCCCAGACGAAGACCGATGAGACGGCGACTGCCCAGATGGTGTCGCCGTCGCCGAACGCCGGGATCAGGGGCTTGAGCGTCGAGGTGATGAGCACCCAGTAGAACGTGTTGCCCGCGCAGGCGCTCGCCCAGAATCCGAACGCCGAGAGGAAGCCGGGGTACACGCCGAACCCGGTACGGGCGTACACGTACACGCCGTTGTCGAGGTTGGGCTTTCGCACTGCGAGGCTCTGGAATACGAACGCGAGCATCAGCATCCCCGTTCCGGCGATCGCCCAGGCGATGAGTGCTCCATAGACACCGGTTTGGCTCGCGAACCGTTGCGGGAGCGTGAACACGCCTGCACCCACCATCGAGCCCACCACCATCGCGGTCAGTGCTGGGACGCTGAGCTTTCCGGGTGCCGTCGATGTCGTGCTCATCATTGGTGCTCCTCGCTGGTGGTGTCGTCAACGTTGGAATCGGACGACGGTTCGGGACGAAATCGCTCGATCCTGAATCCGGTGAACCCGTACAGGACGCTCAGGATCGGGCTCGCGATGTTGAAGAAGGCGTACGGCAGGTACGCGAGCGTGGGCACGCCGAGTACGGCCGCCATGAACGCGCCGCACGAGTTCCACGGGACCAGCGGTGAGGTGACGGTGCCGCTGTCGGCCGCCAGGCGCGAGAGCATCGTCGGTGCGAGGCCACGGGTCTCGAACTCTGCGCGGAACACGCGCGTCGGAAGCACGAGCGCGATGTACTGGTCGCCGGCGACCAGGTTGAGGCCGACAGCACAGCCGAACACCGTCAGGAACAACTGCCCGGTGCTCTTGGCCCGATGGATCAGGGGATCGATCAGGCGCGAGATCAGGCCGAATTTCTCGAGCACGGCTCCGAACGTCACCGCACCGAGGATCAGCCACAGTGTGGTCAGCATGCTGTCCATGCCACCGCGTGAAACCAATTGATCGATCTCGGCGATGCCGGTGTCGATCGAGAAACCGTTCGCCATTGCGATCCAGGCCGCCCTGATCCCGTCGAGGACGGCCGATCCCGTGTCGCCCGCGAACTGGAGGACTACCTCAGGCTGGAGGAACGGGGCGAGCAATCCGGCGAAGAGTGCCGAGAACGCCAGCGCGAGAGATGCCGGCACCTTGCGGATCGACAACACGATCAACAGGACCAGTGGCAACAGGTTCCACGGGGTGATGTTGTAGATCGAGCTGAGGCTGCTCAGTTCGGTATCGATGCCGACCGGGTTCTCAACGCCGGGCGCTCCGATGAAGCCGAGAGTGAGGAATCCGGCGAAGGCCAGCACGAAGGCGGGGATCGAGGTCCACGCCTGGCGTTTGATGTGTTCGTAGATGTCGACCTTCACGAGCTGAGACGCGAGCACGGACGTTTCGGACAGCGGTGAGAGCTTGTCGCCGAGGTACGCGCCCGAGATCACTGCGCCTGCGGTGATGGCAGGGGAGACGCCGAGCATGAGCGCGATTCCGACGAGCCCCACGCCGATGGTCGCCGCTGTCGTCCATGAACTCCCGATGCTCAACGCGATGAGACCGCAGATCAACGCAGCGGCCGCGTAGTACCACGATGGTTGCAGCACCTGAATGCCGTAGTACACGAGCGTCGGGATCGTCCCCGAGAGGTTCCACGTGCCGATCAGCGCGCCGACCGCGAGCAGGATGAAGATCGCGCTCGTGATCGACGACAGCGCCTCTTGACCGGCCTCCTGGACCGACGACCACGGGTGACCGTTCTTCACGGCGATGAGGGCGGTGATCATCGCGCAGAAGATGAGGG
This sequence comes from Agromyces sp. NPDC056389, assembly GCF_042262385.1. Lineage (NCBI taxonomy): Bacteria > Bacillati > Actinomycetota > Actinomycetes > Micrococcales > Microbacteriaceae > Agromyces > Agromyces sp. NPDC056389. The sequence continues at coordinate 364,950 of NZ_JBHJPN010000002.1, read as the reverse complement.
CGACCTGAATCGGACCATCGAGCGCATCCAACCCGAATACGGCAAGCGATCCCGCGAGGAGTACAGCCAAGGCAAGGAGCGGGATCAGGGCGTCGAGCAACGACGGCCTGCGAATCGCGCGTTGTGTTGCTCTCTTCTTGGTCAAATAGTCCCCCCAAAGTGGACCGCCTGTGGCGAATCTACGCAGGTGCGTGGGTTCTTGTCGAGAGGGGGGATGAAATCGCTCTCACGCCTGTCACAGCGCGACGGCGCAATCTCTGGAGGCTGATGCGCTGGCGGCATGTTCACACAGGTGTGCGCCGTCACCCAACCAGACCGCATCGAGTGCAGCGCATGGGTAGCGTCCGCGGGGTGCCGGGCGTACGGTGACAGGATGCGAAAGCGGCTCACTGGCGTGATTGCGTTGGTTGGGGGTGCAGCGCTCCTTCTCTGCTGTGCTGCGTCATCCGTTGGTGGCGCGCCCGCGGCGCACGCCCAAGCCACCGGCCCCTTGCTGCTGGACGAGGACTTCACGGGCGCGACCGCGATCTCCGAGTTCACAGGGTACGGGACCGCGTGCCTGACTGGCGCCCCAGTCGTCGGTGGTCTCGGCGCGGCGGAGCATCCACTCACCGGGTGCCCAATGCAGGGCCCACCACCAGCCGGATTCGAGGGTCTCTTCCCCGTATCACCTCCACTCGGATCCGCCCCGAACGGGTACTTGCGCCTCACCGACGCCCTCCCCGATCAAGCCGGCGCGGTGCTCTACGACACTCCGATCCCAGCGACCGACGGGGTCGAGATCACCTTCGAACAGTGGCAGTACGGCGGATACTCCACGATCCCGCAGTTCGCGGATCAGACCGCTGACGGCATCGCCTTCTTCCTCGTCGATGCGACGGCCACGCTCGACGCACCGGGCGCATTCGGCGGAAGCCTCGGCTACGCCAAGAAACTCCCCGACGACAACCCCGCCAACGCGATGGTGCCCGGCGTGGCCGGCGGCTACCTCGGGTTCGGGTTCGACGTGCTCGGCAACTTCTACGGAGACTGGGAACAGCGAGGCGCAGGCTGTCCGCCCGACCAACTGTCCCCGGCCGGGTCCAGCTTCCTGATACCGGCGCCGGGCCAGAACATGGTGACCGTCCGAGGCCCCGTTGGCACCGACCAGACCCTCGGGTACTGCTTCCTCACCGCGACCGCTACTGGGCCGAATGCATCCACGTTGCCGGGCATGCTCCACGGCCCCACTACCGGCCCGGTCACCACCGACCCGGTGGCCGCTGTCGCAGCCCTGGAACCGTCACGGCGCACCGTGACGATGCTCCTCGAGCCGGAACCCGTGCACACCATCACCGTGTTCATCGACTTCCACGACGGCAGCGGTTCCCAGCAGGTCCTGTCCATGGAGGCTCCGACGCCCGTACCTCCAGCCGTCAAGTTCGGATTCGCCGCATCAACTGGCGCATTCACCGACGTTCACCTCATCCGCACCCTTCGAATGCAAGCCATCGACCCGGAACCCGCGCTGACCCTCACCAAAACGGTCGAACCGGTCGTGCCGGGGGACCTCGTCGAAGGATCCGAGCTCCGCTACAGCTTCGTCATCACGAATACCGGCGGAGGTACCGTCACCGACATCGTGATCGACGACCCGATGCTCGGACCGGTGGCCTGCCCCGAGACGTCCCTCGCCGAAGGCACCACCATGACGTGTACGGCCCTTTACACAGTCACTGAGAAAGATGTCACAGGGGGAGGGATAACGAACGTCGCAACGGTCACGGGCAACGGACGAGGCGGACCCGTTCCTCCTCAGAGCTCCACCGCGCAAATCTCTCTCGCTGCCCTTGCCCGAAGCGGCGTAGACAGTGGCGCCCTTGCGCCGCTGGTGGCGGTCGGTCTGCTCCTCATCGCCGTTGGAACAGGCGTGATCAGGCCGCGTCGGCGCATCACGAACGAACGTTCCTGATGCGCTGATGCCAGGTCGACCTGATGTCAGGTGAACAGCGACCCTTGAGTCGCCCCAGTTCTGGGTCGCCGTTGGCACAGCCCGTGCTCGAGACGCGGGGACGCCGGGCGAGGATGGTTCGCTAGCGACGGGTGAGCTGCAGCACCGGGATCCGGCGATCGGTCTTCTCGAGGTAGCCGCCGAACTGCGGTTCCTCGGCCGTGATCGCGCCGTACGCTTCCTGCCATTCGTCGCCTGCGATCTCGGTCGCCGTCACCGGCACCGTGACGATCTCGCCGTCGACGAGCGCTTCGATCTCGAATGACGGGTTCGCTCGCAGGTTGTGGTACCAGGCGGGATTCTCTGGTGAGCCGCCCTTCGACGCCACCACGCGCCATCCATGCTCGTTGCGGAAACCGACGACGGGATTCAGGCGGGTCTCGCCCGACTTCGCCCCGATCGAGTGCAGGATGATCAGCTTCGGACCCCAGAAGTTCTCGGTGCCCTTGCTGCTGCGGAACGTCTCTATGACATCGTCATTCCAACCCATGCAAGCGACAACACAGGTGGAGCCCGGAATCTTCCCTTCCTCAGCTCCGTCGATGCCGCTCTGTGTTCAGGCCCGTTCCCGACCGAAGAACTCGGCGATCCGCCGCTGCCACGCCACCAGCACGCGAGGCGGCCGGGCCGGGTGGTTCCCTCCGCTTCCGTGCGCACGTCGACCGGCGGTCGCGACCTGGGCGGTGCGACCGTGGCGGGTGTCGCCCTGGTGCCCGGCGTGCCGCATCGCATGAGCGGGAGCGCCGGGGATGCGGTGGGTCGCCTCGTGCAGTTCGTCGAGGAGTGTGTGCTTGTCGGTCATCGTCGTCGCTTCCCTTTCAGGCTTCGCTCGGTCGGAGAGACCGCGACTCTATCACTGATAGAGATGGTTCTCAATCGCTGATAGAGTGACCGCGGAGGTGGGCTCGTGGCGTTGAACAAGCGGCAGATCGTCACCGAGGCCGTCGCGCTGCTCGACGCCGACGGCTTGGACGGGGTGACGCTGCGCAAGCTCGCGGCGAGGCTCGGCGTTCAACAGCCGACCCTCTACTGGCACCTGCCCAACAAGGCGGCACTGATCACTGCGATCGCCGATGCCATCCTCGAACAGCAATTTCCCGAGCTGGTGCCGCCGAAGCCCGACGAGCAGTGGCAAGGCTGGCTGGTCGATCTGGCCGAGCGACTGCGCCGCGCGCTGCTGGCCCACCCCGACGGCGCGCGGATCATCTCGACCTCGCAGACGTCCCTGAGAATGGCGGCGATCTCCGAACTCGCGATCAGCACCCTCGTGGCTCGCGATGTCCGCTTGCGACAGGCCCGGCTCATCGTCTTGACCGTTGAGCATTTCACGGTGGGCCACGTCCTCGAGGAGCAGACGGGACCGCCCGCCGCGGCCGCTGATCAGGAGTTCGACATGGCGGCCTTCGCCGCGGCGTATCCGACGGTCGTCGCCGGCATCGCCGAGTACTACCGCGACGACCGGACGCCTGACGACCTCTTCCGCGATTGCCTGGGCGTGATCATCCGCGGCGCAGCGGCGACGGCCGGTCTCGCGTCCTGACGGCCGCGTCCGGCACTGGTGCAGCGCCGGCCCTCGTGTTTGACTGACCGAAGGCGTTCCATGGTGCTCATCGGAGAACTGGCGGTAGCGACATGTCGGAATCAGACACCCACCTTGATGACGGGCCGATCGTGGTGGGCATCGAGCCGGGCCTCCCGCCGCGGATCATCGAGACCGCCGAGCGCACCGCACGCGCGTTCGACTGCGAGGTCGTCTTCGCCTACGTCGAACTCAACAGCGCCCTCGTCGAGCTCGAGTACACGGAGCCGCGCACCCACGACTCGCTCGAGCCCGAGATCGACGAGGAGATGACGGGCGTCGCTGCCGCACTCAGCGACAGGCTCGCGGCGGCGCTCGCCAACAGCGATGTCGACTGGTCCTTCCGCGTGCTCGCAGGGGATCCGGCGAGTGCGCTGTCTCGATTGGCCGCCGATCTGGACTCGCGGATGCTCGTGGTCGGTACGAGGCGGCGCGGAGGCCTCCATCGCGTCGAGGAGTTCTTCGCCGGCTCAGTGGCGAAGGCGCTCGCGATGGGACAGGAGCGCCCAGTGCTGCTCGTGCCGTTGAATCGCTGACCACTCGCGCGGGCTACGCCGACTGCAGCGCCTTCGCCTTGAGCGCGTCGAACTCCGCCTGCGTGATCGCCCCGCTGTCGAGCAGCTGCTTGCCCTTCTCGATCTCCGCCGCAGCAGACGACGAGGAGGAACCGGCGACGCTCCGGATGTAGTCGGCGCTCGCCGCCTGCGACTCCGCCACCCTTGCCGCGTTGCGTTCGGCCATGCCGCGACCGCGCGCGATCAGGTAGATGAAGGCCGCGAGGAAGGGCACGAAGACGAGGAACAGCACCCAGAGCGCCTTCGCCCAGCCGTTCAGCGAGTGGTCCCTGAAGATGTCGACGATCACCGTGATGAAGACCCAGATGCACGCGATGACCACGTAGAACCAGAAGAGCCAGATGATGAAGTCCCAGAAACTGTTCATGGCGATGGCCTTTCGTCTCGTCGGACGCAGTTTCACTGCGACTGCCGCGAGAGTACGGCTTCCGTTTCAGGCGCACATCATTCGATTCGGATGATTCGTCTGCGCAGTCCCTCCATCGGCGCCGGCAGGCAGCGACACATCGAGGGATCAGCCCGTGCCGGCGTCTCGGCGGTCGCCGGACCTCGCGCCGAGCCATCCGCGCCGCCTGAACGCGAGGTAGACGACGAGGTCGAGGGCGAGCACCGCGACTCCCACTGCGACCCAGCCGTACTCCCACGTGATGAGTGGGAGGTTCTTGAAGTTCATGCCGTAGAGACCCGCGATGACGGTCGGGATCGCGAGCAGCGCCGCGAACGCCGAGATCGTGCGCATGTCCTGATTCTGGCGGGTGGCGACGTTGCTCTCGTGGCTGGAGACGACGGCGTCGAGTGCAGCATGCTCGGCCGACGCGAGACGCGCCGCACCCTCGGCAGCGAGCTCGAGATGCATGAGATACGGGCGCAGTGCGGGTTCGAGCGTGAAGATCGTCTCGAACTCCGCATTGCCTGCGCGAAGCGCGTCGGCGAGTCCCGACGCCGCCCGATCGATCCTGCCGATGCGATGTCGCAGACGGTAGATGCTCCGGTAGTCCTCGTGGATCCGACTGTCGAAGACCTCGGCCTCGACGGCGTCGAGATCCTCCTCGACTCCCGCGCACAGTTCGATGAAATCGTGAACAACGGCATCGAGGATGCGATAGACGGCCGAGAGCGGCGACGTCACCGGCAACAGCGGCTCGTCGGCCCCACCTGGCGCATCGAGCAGGGCGGAGATGTCCCGCATGCCGTGGTCGGGTCCGCATTGCACGACGAGGAGTGCTTTGTCGTGCAGGATCATGGCGATCTCGGTCTCGGCGCGGGTGGCGCCGTCGCCGCTCGGGTGGAGGTCCCAGATGGTCAGGGAGAGATGGCCGTCGAAGAGCTCGAACTTCGGATGCTGTCGCCCTCCGAGGAGATCGGCCACGACGAGGGGGTGCAGGCCGAATCGCCGGCGCACGTCGTCCAGCCCCTCCCTGCTGGGGTTCACGAGGATGACCGGTTGGAATGCCGGCGGCGTTCGTCCCGACGGGGATGGGCCCGCAGGGGCCTCGACGCTCACGCGCTGTTGCGACCGGCGATCATCCGGATGAGCCAGGCGATCACCGCGATCGCGAGGAGGACGAGTCCGACCCAGAGCAGGAAGTTCAGCGATTGCACGAAGCCGCCGGTGATCGCCAGGATCACGGCGACGATGACGACGATGATCAGCAGGATGTTCATGGGGTTCCCTTCGCCCGCCCCTGCGCTGGAGACGGCAGGGACCATGGTGTCGCAAGGTTAGATCGCCCTGCAGGACGACGTCGAGGGCTTGACATGCAGCCGATTCGAGGGGGTTGCCGCCGCTACCGCCGCGCGGCGTGCTCCCCGGCGGAATGTCAATCCCTATCCGGACGCCGCACCCGCGCGTAGCTTCGAAGTGTCGGCCCCGATGTCGTGGCCGGCCGGAACGAGGAGCACAACGATGAGAGACCCCTTCCCTACGGAGTCGAGCGCTGACGAGGAACTCGATCAGGCCGTCGATGCGGCGGAGCAGCACCAGCGGGCCGAAGAGGACGCCGACCCCGACGAGCACGTCGTCGTCCGCGACCTGGAGACGGGTCGCACGAGCGAGGAGCCGGCGCAGTGAGCTCCGTGATCGATGAACCGGCCCACGACGAACGTGCGTCGCGGGCGGACGGGCTTCCGCCGATCGGACTGTGGTGGCCCATGCTCGAGCGCCCGCTCCGACGAGAGGTGATGGAGAACCTCGACGCGCCGTTGCGGGCGGTCGTCGTGCGTCGCATCTTCGAACTGTGCGATCTCGACCCCGGTCGGGCGCCGCGCCTGGGGGTCCGGCTCGGAGAGAACGAGCGCGCCTACATCGCAGGCTGGATGCACTCGGTCGACTGGACCTGACCCGCGGTCGTGAGGATCACGAGTCGCTGCGTCGCGCGCGTCATCGCGACGTAGCGGTCGACCGCGCCCTCGATGCCGGTGCCGTACGACTCGGGGTCGATGAGCACGACGAGGTCGAACTCGAGCCCCTTCGCGAGTTCGGGCGTCAGCAAACTGACGCGCGCGGGCCGACCGGATGCATCCCTGCCCAGGTCGCCCGACTCGATGCCGTCGCCGGCGATCACGCAGGCGGTGCCCTCGGCGTGCTCGGAGAGCCAGGCGCCGAGGACCTCGTCGAGTTCGGCCACCGAGCCGTGCGCGACCGGCACTCCGCTGCTGCGCACCGACGTCGGCACGTTGGCGTCGGGAATCGCAGCCCTGATGACGGGCTCCGCCTCGGCCATGACCTCCTCGGGAGTCCGGTAGTTGATGGTGAGGTGCGCAAGGGTGACATGGTCGAGCCCGACGCGCGCGAGCCGTTCCTGCCACGACTCGGTGAATCCGTGCCTGGCCTGGGCACGATCTCCGACGATCGTGAGGCTCCGCGACGGGCAGCGGGCGAGCACCATCCGCCACTCGGCATCCGTCAGCTCCTGCGCCTCGTCGACGACGATGTGCGCGAACGGGCCGGCGAGTTCGTCGGCATCACGGCTCGGCAGCTCGGCCTCGTCGATCAACGAGTACTGCACGTCCTGCCCGCGGAGCATCGTCATGACGCCCTCCCCGTCGTCGTGCACCTGCGACTCGATCAGGTTGTCGATAACGCGCGACATCTCCTCCCGCTGGGCGGCCGCGACGGCCTCACGCCGCCGGCGGTCGCGGGATGCCTCCGGGTCGCCGATGCGCTGTCGTGCCGCGTCGAGGTACGGGAGATCGGCGACCGTCCAGGCGCGGGCGTCGGCGCGTTGCAGCACCTGCAACTCGTCGTCGGAGAGCCAGGGCGCGCACCGCCGCAGGTAGGCCGGCACCGCCCAGAGGTCGGCGATGACGCCGGCGGGGTCGAGCACTGGCCATGCGCGGTTGAAGGTCGTTCGCAGTTCGTGGCTGTCGGCGAGCGCGGCGCGGAGCTCCTCGGGCTCCACGTCGTCGTCGTGCCGATCGCTCAAGATGCCCAGCAGTTCCTCCCAGACCTGCAGACGCGCCTCGTTGTGCGGGGTGCCGGGCTCGGGCGCGTCGAACGCCTCGGCCCAATCGTCGGCATCGACCGACACATCGGCCCACGGCGTCTCGACCGTCATCCCGGCGCGAGGCGGCCGCTCGTAGTACCCGACCGCACGCTCGACGGCCTGCACGAGCTCGGCCGACGATTTCGCACGGGCGACTGCGGGGTCGCCTTCGCTCCCGGCAGCAGCCCCCTCCGGCACGAGGTCGCGGAGGGTGCACGTCGCCACGCCCTCCTCGCCGAGGCCCGGAAGGATGTCGGCGACGTAGTCGAGATAGGGCTGATGAGGCCCGATGAAGAGCACTCCGCCGCGCCGGTGCCCGAGCCGTGGATCGGAGTACAGCAGGTAGGCCGTGCGGTGCAGGGCGACGACCGTCTTGCCGGTGCCCGGTCCGCCGTCGACGACGAGCGCGCCGCGGGAGCCGGCACGGATGATGGCGTCCTGGTCGGCCTGGATGGTGCCGAGCACGTCCTGCATGCGAGCCGAGCGGGAGCTGCCGAGGCTCGCGATGAACGCGGACTGGTCATCGAGCGCGGCGTGCCCGGCGAGCGCTTCGGGGGTGAACACCTCATCCCAGTAGTCGGCGATGCGGCCACGGGTCCAGCGATACCTGCGGCGGCTCGTCAGGCCCATCGGGTCGCCGTGCGTCGCGCCGAAGAAGGGTTCGGCGGCGGGTGAGCGCCAGTCGAGGAGCAAACGGCGACCGTCGGGCCCGGTGAGGCCGAGGCGCCCGATGTAGACGGGCTCACCGCCGTCGGCGCCGACGATCCTGCCGAGGCACAGGTCGAGGCCGAAGCGGCGGAGCGTTCGCAGCCGCCCGCTCAGCCGGTGGATCTCGAGGTCGCGGTCGAGCGCCGCCTGGCCGGTCCCACCGGGCGATCTCAGCTCGACCGCGAGGCGGTCGGAGACCTCCGCGATGGAGAGCCGGAGCGCCTCCGCGATCGCGGCGAAGTGCTCTTCGTCACGCGCGATGAGCGCCGGGGCGGCTTTGGCGGCGAGGGTGTCGGGCAGGTCGAATACGCGCGAAATCAGTGCAGCTCCTCTGTGTCGCGAGCGGATGCCTCCGGCTCGGCCGACCAGTATGCGCCGCCGAGGGGGCCTTGCCGCAAGCCCCCCTCCCCGCGATATCCTGAGAGTGGAGAGCAGAGGTGCTCTCCACTTCTGTCTCACCAGCACGGTGCTTTCATCCGGAATGGGTGATGACCGCGACTCCGACCGGTCGTACGGTGTGGCTGCGTGCGGCACCCACGGCACGCGGATCGGAGTCCTCATGTGGTGGACGAAGAAGCGCTCACCGGCCGTGACGGCGCCACTCGAGCCGTCGGCGGCATCGGCCCCGCCCGAGGCGATCGTGGTGCGCGACGAGCACCGCAACGCATTCATCCTCATGGGCATCGGCGGCGGCGCGGTCGCGATCTTCGGCCTTGCGGCGATCTCGGGCATCTTCGCTCCGGTGTTCCTCGCCTTCGTGCTCACGATCTGCGTGCATCCGCTGCGACTCTGGCTCGAGGGCCGCGGCGTGCCCCGGGGCATCGCGACGGGCTCGGTGATCCTCGCGGTGACGCTGCTGCTCGTGGCCCTCGGCTACGCCATCCTCATCGCCATCGGTCAGTTCGGCACGCTGCTGGCCGACTTCAGCGATGAGATCGCGGCATTCGGTCAATCCGTCGCGACGTGGCTGAACTCGATCGGCATCGATTCCACCGAGGTGAGCGCGATGTCGGCCGACTTCGATCCGTCGGCGCTGATCGGATTCCTCGGCGGCATCGTCGGCGGCCTCACCGGGTGGGTGTCGGGCCTCGTGATCATCTTCACGATGCTGCTCCTCATGGCGATGGATGCGGCTTTCCTGCCGCACCTGCACCGGCAGCTGCAGCCGGTCCGTCCGCTCATCGTCACGGGATTCGTGAACTACGGCGACAACGTGCGCCGGTACATGGTCGTGACGACCGTGCTCGGGCTCGTGCAGGGCGTCATCAACTGGGTCGCGTTGCTCATCCTCCAGGTGCCCGGAGCGTTCATCTGGGGCCTGCTGGCATTCATCTGCTCGTTCATCCCGAACATCGGGTACTTCCTCGCGATCATCCCGCCGATCATCTTCGGCGCGCTCGTCGGCGGGTGGCCGACGGTGATCGCCGTCGTCATCGTCTATGGAGTCATCAACGCCGTCATCCAGTCGGTCATCCAGCCGCGTGTCGTCGGCAGGGCGGTGAGCCTCAGTCAGACCATCACGTTCTTCTCCGTGCTGTTCTGGGCGGTCGTGATCGGGCCGATCGGTGCGATCCTCGCCATCCCGCTCAGCCTGCTCGTGCGGCTCCTGCTCGTGGATGCGAACCCGTCGATGGCGTGGATACGGCCGATGCTCGGAGAACTCGACGAGACGAAGCAGATCATGGCGGAGTCCGATGCGGAATCCAAGGCGGCTCGACAGGAACGGAAGGCCGCGAAGGCGGCGAATCATCCCTTGTAGGTGATGCGGCAGGCGGCGCGCAGGGGTTGCCTGTCAGAGGAAGGCTGCGACCGACGAATCGAGGGAGGCGTCTCATGGACTACACCGACCGACTGCGACGGCTCGCGATCAACGACGAACGGCTCGCCGAGACGGAGGCCGAAGACGCCGCCGGCGGCTCGGGCCGGCTCGACCCCAAGTCGCTCGCCCTCGCCAGGATCGCCGCGCTCGTGTCGATCGGCGGGGCCGAGCCGTCGTTCGGGGCGCAGGTCGACGCGGCGATCAGCACCGGCACGACGCCGGCGCAGATCGTCGACGTGCTGGTCGGCGTCATCCCCATCGTCGGCCTTCCCCGGGTCGTCGCAGCCGCACCGAAGGTCGCACTGGCGCTCGGCCACGACCTCGAGATCGATGTCGACGAACTCGGGGCCGGCACGACCCGTTAGTGCGGCGCTCAGAGTCCCGAACCGAGCAGGCCGAGCTGGGTCGCCCGCTCCACCGCGTCGCTCCGGGCGGAGACGCCGAGCTTGCGGTAGATCGATCCGAGTTCGGAACTCACGGTGTTGCGTGAGACGAAGAGTCGCTCGCCGATCTCCCGGACCGAGAGGTGCGTCTGCAGGTACGGCAGCAGGCGCAGTTCCGCCGGGGTGAGCGGCGGGCCGCTGTCCTCGCCCTGCTGCTCGCTCATCGTCACGAGGCGCTGGAACTCGTCGACCTGATCGGCGAGCGCGCCGAGCTCCGGCCGACGGAGGCGGATGTCGTCGATCTCGCGCAGCAGGTGGTGCGCGGTCGCATGATCGGCCATGGCCCAGAAGACCTTGGCGAGCTGCAGCCGCGCGCGAACGGCGAGGTACGGGATCGCATCGGTGGAGGTGGGGCGTGCGCGCATCGCGCGGGTGAGCTCTCGGCGCACGGCGGGGAGGTCTCCGCGATGGAGCGCAAGACGTGCCGCCTGCGTGAATGCGAGCACTGCGGTCGCGTAGTCGTACATGTGTCGATCGTCGATCGCGTCGAGCGCCGCCGTCATGTGTGCCGCGGCCTCCTCCCACCGTCCGGCATCCATCGACAGCAGGGCGAGCTCGGCCGCGCAGACGACCAGGCCCTCGGCGTTCCCCGTCGCCGACGCGATCGTCGCGCTCTCACGGAGCGCCGTCACGGCACCCGGGATGTCGCCGACGAGCAGTCGGGCCTCACCCAGCAGCTGCAGCGCCTGGTCGCGCCACGGGCTCCAGCTCGGCTCCGCGGCGCACGCCAGCTCGGCGTCGGCCAGCGCCTGTTCCGGGCCCGCGGGGCACATCGCCGACCGCAGCATCGCCCTGGCGGAATCGAATGACGCCGAGCCGTCATCGGGCTCGCCGTCGTAGGAGCTGCGCTCGAGGGCCGACGCCCACCGCGCCGCCTCCGTCGCCTGCCCCGAGAGCGCCATCACCCAACCCGCGAGCACGGCGAGCGGAGGGTACGCCTCGATCGCCGGGTCGCCGATCGTCCGCATCCAGCGCTGCACCGTGGCGAGCTGTCCCGACTGGTAGCTCGCCAGCGCCGTCGCGGCGATCAGGCGGGCGGTCCGGGGGCGTTCGGCGGGCTGGTCGAGCAGGAGCTCGATCGCCATGGCCGTCGAGCCCTGCGCCTCGAACCAGGTCGCCGCACGGTTCCGGAGTTCCGGCACCGACTCCGGTTCGAGACGACGAAGCTCGCCGAGCAGGAACTCGCGGTAGAGCGCGTGGTAGCGGTACCAGCCCCGACTTCGATCGAGCGGCACGATGAAGACGTTCGACGCATCCAGCTCGCCGAGCACGAGCTGGGCGTCATGGCTCTCGAGGATCGCATCGCAGAGCGGAGCCGACAGGGTGTTGAGCACTGCAGTGCGCCGGAGGAACCGCTGGTGATGCTCCGGCAGGTTGACGAGGGATTCCCGGTACAGGTAATCGGCGACATAGCGGTCGTCGCCGGTGACGGTCGTGGGCGGTCGCTCTCCATCGCTCGCGATCGCGGCCGCGAGCACGACGCCGACGGGCCAGCCCTCGGTGCGTTCGACGAGCTCCCGCGCATCGTCGGACGAGAGCGGAACTCGCGTGTTCGCGAAGATCTTCTGAACGCCGGTCGCATCCAGCGCGAGGTCGCCTGCCGTGATCTCGAACGCATCCCCTTCAGCACGGGCGCGCGGCAGGTGCCATGGCTCGCCGCGGCTGGCCACGACGAGTTGCGAGCCGTTGGGGATACCGGCGAAGACCACGCTCAGCACGTCGCGGCAGGCGGGATCGCGCAGTTCCTGCAGGTCGTCGAGCATCAGCACGAACGGCGTCGGGGCGCGCCGCAGCGCGGCGGCGAGCAGTGGCGCCTCGCGGCCGAGCAGCGCGACACCGTGTCCGGTCATCTGGAGGGGCAGCCGTGCGGCGCCCGGCTCCACCCGTGCGAACGCTGCTGCGAGCAGTGTCAGCAGTGCGGCCGGATCGTCGTCGTATCGGTCGAGCGACACCCAGGCCACAGGCCGGTTCTCACGGCGGGTCCACTCGGCGAGCAGGCTCGACTTGCCGTAGCCGGCCGGTGCCGTGACCCCGATGAAACGGCGTCCGCTCGAGCGCGCGGCATCGATCTGCGCGGCGCGACTGACGTAACCCCGGTCCTGCGGCTCCGGGGCGGAAAGCTTCGCGTCGAGCAGCTGCTGATCGAGCTCGACGTCCGGCGTCTCCGCCGGCGGGGCATCACCGCGCACGGTCGAAGCATATTGACCGGCAGACCGCGCAACAACGCCCCGATGCGGGTGTGTCGGCATTGCGTTCAGGTGACGCCTCAGGCGACGGAAGGCCCGTTCGTCGCCGTTCGGCGACGATTCGAGCATTCATGCGATCTGAATGATGCCCCGCGCGCCGATCAGCGCCACGCTGTCGAGTGTTCAACCGAATCGCCGGCGACGCCTCGTCGACGGCGCCCGAGCAGGAGGGCAGACGACCATGAGCACTGCACCACAGCAGACCGGGTGGATCGGATGGATCGGCTTCGCGGCCATCATCCTCATCCTGAACGGTGCGTTCAGCGCCCTGCAGGCGTTCGTCGCACTGCTCGGCTCCAACACGTATTACACGGTCACCGAAGAGGGGCTCTTCCTCTTCGACATCACGGGCTGGGGGTGGTGGAACCTCATCATCGGCCTGCTGCTCGTGCTCACGGGCGTCGCCCTGCTCTCGGGTGCGACCTGGGCGCGGATCGTCGCGATCATCGTCGTCTCGCTGAGCGCACTCGGACAGCTGCTCCTGATCCCGGCGCAGCCCTGGTGGTCGATCATCGTCATCGGTGTCGACATCCTCGTCATCTACGCGATCACCGCCCACGGTCGGGAGCTCGCGCAGGCGAACGGGTAGTCGCCGCCGGGTCGAGGCTGCTGCAGGCACTGGGACCGGGGGGTCCAGTGCCTGCGGCCGTGTCGTCAGGCCCGCGCCGCGTCACCGATCGATGGAGACCGCCTCCACAGCACCCGACGGCGTCTCTCCGGCATGCGCCGCGGCATCCGTGCGATTCGGGCGGATCAGCACGATCGCGAGCACGCAGCCGATGACCATGGCGATCGAGGCGGCGACGAAGGCCGCCGAATAGCCGTTCACGAAGGCGTCGAGCCGGCTCGCGGTGTTCGTGACGTCGATCGCACCCGAGGCTGCCGCATACGCGGCGGTGAAGATCGAGAGGCCGAGCGACCCGCCGATCTGCATCGCGGCGTTCGCCGTGGCGCTTGCGGCACCTGCGTCATGCCCGGCGACACCGGCGAGGGCGAGGTTCTGCATGGGCACGAAGAGCAGGGACATGCCGATGGCGAGCAGCACGAGCCCCGGAAGCACCTGCGTGAAGTAGTTGCCGCCGACCGTGATGAAGCTCATCAGGAAGAGTCCGGCCGCTGCGAACAGCGGGCCGGTGATCATGAGCGGGCGTGCGCCGAAGCGAGTCAGGAGCTTCGTGGCGATCGGCGCGACGAGCGCGATCACGATCGGGAGCGGAAGGCTCGCGAGCCCGGCCGTCAGCGGCGAGAAGCCGAGCACGATCTGCAGGTGGAACGTCAGGTAGACGGTGGCGCCGATCATGACGCTGCCGGCGATCGCCTGCAGCAGGAACGCGCCGCCGCGCACCTTGTCGAGCACGATGCGCAGGGGAAGCAGCGGCTGGGCGACACGCGATTCGATCCACACGAACAGGGCGAGCAGCACGACGCCGGCCGCGATGAAGCCGAGGGTGTCGAGCGCGACCCAGCTGTGCTCGGCGAGCGTGAAGCCGTAGACGAGCGAGCCGAGACCGAGCGCCACAGTGATGACCCCGAGCCAGTCGTAGCGGTTGTCGCCTTCGGCCTTGCTCTCGGTGACGAGCAGCAGGCCGGCGATGATGGTGACGATCACGATCGGCACGTTGACGAGCAGGCACCAGCGCCAGTCGACGAACTCGGTGAGCACGCCGCCCAGCAGGAGGCCGACGCCGGCGCCGGCACCCGCGACCGACCCGAAGACGGCGAACGCCGTGTTGCGCTCGCGTCCGCCGGGGAAGGTGACGGTGAGCAGCGCGAGTGCAGCGGGAGCCATCATCGCCGCGAACACGCCCTGCAGGCCGCGGGCGAGGATCAGCTCGCCGCCCGTCTGGGCGATGCCGCCGATGATCGAGGCGACGCCGAAGCCCACCATGCCCACGATGAATGTGCGCTTGCGGCCCCAGTAGTCGGCGATACGGCCGCCGAACAGCAGCAGGGCCCCGAAGGCGAGTGCGTACGCCGTGACGACCCACTGGCGCTCGACGTCGGTGAGACCGAGAGCGCGTTGCGCCTCGGGCAGCGCGATGTTGACGATGGTGCCGTCGAGCACGACGACCAGCTGCGTCAGCGCGAGGATCCCGAGGACCCACCAGCGCCGGGACGTGGTTTTGGACATGGGCGTAGCCCGCCTTTCGAATGAGAACGCGTGAATGCCGGGGTTTCCAGCCCGGATCGTTGCGCCCTCCGGCGGCTCGACCACGCCAACATCGGAGTTGGCCAGAGGATCACCGTAACAAACGAGACTGGGAATTCGGGCACGTCGGCGAGCTTCCGATGACTGGGGCGCGACGGCCCGGCGTCGTAGGCTGAGCGGATGCAGCACATGCAGAGCACGACCGAGGGGTTCGGCGTCGCCGTCGCGCAGTTCGTGCCGAATGCCGACGCTGCCGCCAACCTCGGAGAGATCGAACGGCTCGCCGCGCTCGCCGCATCACGAGGCGCTCGGCTCGTGGTCTTTCCCGAGTACTCGAGCTATTTCACGCCCGAGCCCGGCGAAGACTGGCTCACTGCGGCCGAGCCCGTCGACGGCGCATTCACGGCCCACCTCGCCGGGGTCGCCGACCGACTCGGCGTGCACCTCGTCGCCGGCATGATCGAACGCCTCGATCGCGCGGGCGACGACCCCGCCGACCGACGCGTCGCGAACACGGTGGTCGCGGTCGCACCGGGCGAGGGCATCGTCGCCAGCTACCGCAAGCTGCACCTCTACGACGCGTTCGGGCAGCAGGAGTCGGCCTGGGTGGCGCCGGGGGCGATCGAGGAGCCCGAGACGTTCGAGGCCGGAGGCATCCGCTTCGGTCTGCAGACCTGCTACGACGCGAGGTTCCCCGAAGTCACGCGCCGCATCGTCGATGCCGGCGCCGACGTCGTGTGCATGCCGGCCGAATGGGTGCGCGGCCCGCTGAAGGAGGCGCACTGGCGGGTGCTCACGACCGCGCGGGCGCTCGAGAACACGATCTACGTCGCCGCGGCCGACCAGGCGCCGCCGATCGGCGCGGGCAACAGCATGATCGTCGACCCGATGGGCGTCGAGCTCGCCACGATCGGCGAGACGACGGATGTCGCGGTCGCCTGGATCTCGAAGGCGCGCATCGACGCCGTGCGCCGGGTGAACCCCGCACTCGCGGTGCGGCGGTTCACCGTCACCTCGCGCTGAGCCCGGAGAGCCGGGCGGAAGCCTCCTCGAGCACGTCGCGTCGCTTGCAGAACGCGAACCGCACGAGGCTCGAGTAGGCGCCCTGGCGATCGGGGTGCACGAACGCCGTGACCGGCACGCCGACGACGCCCGCAAGGCCGGGCAGGGCGCGGCACAGCTCGGCGCCGTCGGTGTAGCCGAGGGGCGCGGCATCCGCGATGACGAAGTAGCCGGCCTGCGGGAGCGAGAGCGTGAAGCCGGCGGCCTCGAGACCCGTGGCGAGCAGGTCTCGCTTGGCCGCGAGGGTTGCCGCGGCATCCGAGAAGAAGGCGTCGGGCAGGCCGAGCCCGGTCGCGATGGCGGGCTGGAACGGGGCGCCGTTGACATAGGTCAGGTACTGCTTGACCGCGAGCACGGCGGTCACGAGCGGCGCAGGCGCGGTGAGCCAGCCGACCTTCCATCCCGTGGTCGAGAAGGTCTTGCCGCCCGACGAGATCGAGATCGTGCGCTCACGGGCACCGGGCAGGGTCGCGACGGGGATGTGCGCCGCGCCGAACACGAGGTGCTCGTAGACTTCGTCGGTGACGATCAGCGCATCGTGCCGTTCGGCGAGTTCGACGACGAGCGCGAGCGTCTCGGCGTCGAGGACCGCACCCGTCGGGTTGTGCGGCGAATTCACGAGGATCACGCGGGTGCGGTCGGTCACGGCCGCGCGCAGCTCGTCGTGATCCGGCTGCCAGCCGGAGCCGGACGCCCGCTCGCCCGACCCGTCGCGCGCCCAGCGCAGGGGCACGGTGCGGTGCACCCCGCCGGCGCGGGCGATGATCGCGGCGTACGCGTCGTAGTACGGCTCGAAGGTCACGACCTCATCGCCGGCGTCGACGAACGCGAGCAGCGTGGCCGCAAGCGCCTCCGTCGCGCCGGCCGTCACGAGCACTTCGGATGCCGCGTCGAGCTCGATGCCGTACCACCGGCGCTGGTGGGCGGCGATCGCCTCGCGCAGCACCGGCATGCCGATGCCGGGCGGGTACTGGTTCACCCCGTCGGCGATCGCCCGCCGCGCCGCCTCGAGCACCTCGGCCGGGCCGTCTTCGTCGGGGAATCCCTGCCCGAGGTTGATCGCGCCGGTGCGGGCGGCGAGCGCGCTCATCTCGGCGAAGATCGTCGGGGCGATCGAGCCGTCGGCGGCAAGGAGGCCGGCGCCGGCCGCGGTTCGTTGCCACGGCGCGAGGCCCGACGCGGGAGAGAAGTCGCTCACACTCACACCGTACGCGAGGGGTCGCGCCGTCCGGGGCGACGATCGCTCCCGTTCTCACCGAATTCGAGGGTGCTGCCGATACGCTGGCGCAGGCAGCGCAGCCCCCGGCACGGCATTCGGAGAAATCCCGGCGCGGGGATAGCAGAGTCATAGACTCCGCCGGTCGGGCACACAGCTTGCTTCGGGATGCTGGCATCGCTTGGAAGGAGCACACCATGACCGACACCACGAACGGAGCCGCGGGGGAGCCCCGCGAGGACGACATCGTTCCGACGCCCGCGGCCGCCGAGAGCGCTGCGCCCGTCACCCCAGAGACTTCCGCCGCAGCGAACGAGACCGCGGCGCCGATCGAGGCCCCGGCCCCCGAGGCCGGCCCGACGGATGTCGCGGCGCCCGCCGCACCCGAGACCCCGGCCGCACCCGCTGCGCCTGCCGCACCCGCAGCCCCTGTCGCTGCACCGGCAGCACCGGTCGCCGCGCCTGCAGCACCGGCCGCCCCCGCCGCGACCGGCACCGTGTACGAGCCCGGGCAGGAGCCCCAGCCGTACAGCGCACCCCAGTACACGAAGCAGCCGGTCCAGCCCGTCGCCGCGGCATCCGCTGCCCCCGCGCAGCCCGGCCAGGTGCCGCCGGCCTTCGGCGGCCCGGCTGCACCGCAGAACCAGACGCAGCCGACCGTGCCGCTCACCGGCCTTCCGGCCGAGGCCGCAGCGCCCGCTGCGCCCAAGCAGCGCCGCGTCGGGCTCGGCGTCGCCGCCGCGATCGTCGCCGCCGCCCTCATCGGCGGTGCGTCGGGCGCGGGCATCACCGCCCTGCTCACGAACGACAACGGCACGCCCACGAGCGATGCCGCGAACTCCGCGCAGAACATCGTCGTCAACGACACCGACTCGGTGAACCAGATCACCGCCGTGGCCGCCAAGGCGAGCCCGAGCGTGGTCACCATCTCGGTCTCGGGCGGCCAGTCCGGCGGCACCGGCTCGGGCATCATCCTCTCCGAGGACGGCTACGTGCTGACGAACACCCACGTCGTGACGCTCGACGGCGCGACCGGCGACCCGACCATCCAGGTCAAGACGAACGACGGCCACCTCTACACGGCCGAGCTCGTCGGCACCGACCCGCTCTCCGACCTCGCGGTCATCAAGCTGGTCGACGCCTCGGGCCTGACACCGCTCGAGTTCGCCGACTCCGACAGGCTCAACGTCGGCGACACCGCGATCGCGATCGGCGCTCCGCTCGGCCTCTCGGGCACCGTCACGAACGGCATCGTCAGCGCGCTCAACCGCTCGATCGACGTGGCCTCCTCGGCCGCGCCGTCGACGCCCGACGACTCGCAGAGCGATCAGGGCGACCAGGGCGGCGAGGGCGACGGCTCCGACAGCCCGTTCGACTTCTTCTTCGATCTGCCCGACCCCGAGGGCGGCGAGACGCAGCAGCAGCCGAGCGCTTCGGCTGGTCAGGTCTCGCTTCCGGTCATCCAGACGGATGCCGCGATCAACCCGGGCAACTCCGGTGGCGCGCTCGTCGACTCCGACGGCAAGCTCATCGGCGTGAACGTCGCGATCCTCTCCACGGGCAGCTCCGCCCAGGGCGAGACCGCCGGCAACATCGGCGTCGGCTTCGCCGTGCCGTCGAACCTCGCCAAGCGCATCGCCGACGAGATCATCGAGAGCGGCTCGGCAACGCACGGCCTGCTCGGTGCCACCGTGACGTCGGCCGAGGCCGACGGTTCGAGCGACACCGTCGGCGCGCTGATCGCCGAGACGCCCGATGGAGGCGCGGCTGCCGCCGCAGGCCTGCAGAAGGGCGATGTCGTCACCGAGTTCAACGGCGTGCCGATCACCGACCAGACCGACCTCACGGCCCAGGTCCGCGCACTCCCCGGGGGTGCGAAGGCCGAGCTGACCTTCACTCGCGACGGCTCGTCGCAGACGGTCACCGTGACCCTCGGCACGTTCGAGGGCTGATCGACCGACCGACCGACCGGCGGGTCCGGGTCCGAAGGGACCCGGGCCCGCCGTCGTGCGCCAGCGGTCGCCCGAAGTCGCTGCTGCTAGGCTCGATCGACCCGAGCGACGAGTGAGGAACATGCCCGAGAACCACCCTGAAGCGATGCCCGCATCGCTCCTCGGCGTCTCCTATGTCATGCCGGTGCTGAACGATGCGACCCACGTTCGAGCTGCCGTCGAGTCGATCCTCGCGCAGGACTACACGGGGCCCGTCGAGGTGCTCATCGCACTCGGCCCGTCGATCGACGGCACGAACGAGCTGGTCGCCGACCTCGCGGCCCGCGACCGACGGGTGCGCGTGCTCGAGAACGAGGTCGGCTCGACGCCGGCCGGGCTCAACATCGGCATCCGCGCGGCGCAGTACCCCGTCGTCGTGCGCGTCGACTCGCATTCGATGCTGCCGGCCGACTACGCCCGCATCGCGGTCGACGAACTCGAGCGCACCGGAGCCGACAACGTCGGCGGCATCATGGACGCGCGTGGCGAGACCCCCTTCGAGCGTGCCGTCGCCCTCGCCTACACGACCAAGGTCGGACTCGGCGGCTCCGCGTTCCACGTGGGCGGCTCGGCCGGCCCCGCGGACACCGTGTACCTCGGGGTGTTCCGCCGCGAAGCCCTCCTGCGCGTCGGACTCTTCGACGAGACCATCAAGCGCGGCCAGGACTGGGAGCTGAACCGGCGCCTGCGGGAGACCGGCGGCGTCGTCTGGTTCACCCCGCGGCTCGGCGTCACCTACCGACCGCGCTCATCGCTCGATCGACTCGCTCGGCAGATGTTCTCCACCGGGCTCTGGCGCGGTGAACTCGCACGTCGGTTCCCGTCGGCGAACGGCATCCGCTACTTCGTGCCGCCCGTCATGGTGCTCGGCGTCGCGCTCGGTCTCCTCGTCGGCATCGCCGGCCTCGTGCAGGCGGCGCTCGGCGCTGCGCCGTGGCTGCTGCTCGGCTTCATCGTCCCGGTCGTCTACCTGCTCTTCGTGGTCGCGGCCACGCTCGCGTATGCGAGCGGGCGCGGCGCACGCACCGCGGCCTGGTTTCTCGTAGTGTTGCCCTGCATACACGTCTCGTGGGGGGTGGGCTTCGTGCTCGGATACCTCTCGCTGACGAGCAACATCGCCAGGCACACGGGAAGGTGACGCGGATGTCGCAGACCGGTCCGGTCACCACGAGACCCACGAGCATCGCCGAGCTCCGCGAGGTGACCCAGCCGCCCGAGGTGCGCGGTCGCCGCAACGCCGAGCACTGGACGGCGTCGCTGTACCTGCGCAAGCTCTCCCCGTATCTGACGTGGATGCTGCTGAAGACCTCGATCTCCGCGAACGGCGTGACGGGGCTCATGATCCTCGTGGGCTGGTCGACGGCCGCAGCGCTCCTGATCCCCGGCATCTGGGGTGCGCTGCTCGCCGTCGTGCTCGGCCAGCTGCAGATGC
Source organism: Agromyces sp. NPDC056389 (assembly GCF_042262385.1). Taxonomy (NCBI): domain Bacteria; kingdom Bacillati; phylum Actinomycetota; class Actinomycetes; order Micrococcales; family Microbacteriaceae; genus Agromyces; species Agromyces sp. NPDC056389. The sequence goes on along the minus strand of NZ_JBHJPN010000002.1, from coordinate 344,255 downwards.
TCGTCGACTGCTGCGACGGCGAGGTCGCCAGGTGGCGGCGCACCTCCTCGCCCGCCGGCGTCTTCCTCGACAAGGTCGGGCACTACACGACCGAGGCGCTCATCCCGCTCGCCCTCGGCATCCGCGCCGCCGCATACCCGCTCGAGTTCCCCGCCGACTTCCTGTGGACCACGATCGCCGCGCTCCTCGCCCTCGTCATCGTGCTCAACAAGGCGCTCAACGACATGGTGCACGTCGCGCGTGCGAACGCCGGGCTCGCCAAGCTCGCCGACACCCACGGCGAGACCGCTCCGCGCGGGGGTCTCGTCGCCAAGCTCCGCAAGGTCGCCCGATTCCTGCCGTTCCACCGCCTGTACCACTCGGTGGAGCTGACGCTCATCGCCTTCGCAGCGGCGCTCGTCGGGCTCGTCGCCGGGCAGCCGACCACCGACCGCATCGTGCTCGCAGTCCTCCTGCCGCTTGCGGTGCTCTCCGTGATCGGGCACTTCGTCGCGATCATGGCCTCTCGTCGTGTCCGGTCCTGATCCCGACCCTCGCGTCGTCGACTCCGCCCGGCCACGCGTCGGCGTGGTCGTGCTCACGATGGGCAAGCGGCACGACGACCTGGCCCGCGGCATCCGCAGCATCCTCGACCAGCAGGGCGTCGATGTCGACGTGGTCTGCGTCGGCAACGGGTGGGACCCGGCGACCGCTGAGCCCGCGCTCCCGTCGGGCGTGAAGACGCTGCACCTGCCCGAGAACCTCGGCATCCCGGCCGGCCGCAATCGAGGCGTGCCGCTCGTGACGGGCGACGGGCTCTTCTTCCTCGACGACGACGCCTTCCTGCCGAGTGAGACCTTCCTCGCCGACGGATGCCGGATGCTGGCCGAACGGCCCGAGATCGGGCTCATCCAGCCACGGGTCGTCGATCCGACCGGACGTGTCTCGCCGCGCCGGTGGATCCCGCGCATCCGAAAGGGCGATCCGTCGCACTCGAGCAACGTCTTCTCGTGCTGGGAGGGTGCCGTGCTCATGCCGCGTGCGGTGTTCGACGCGACCGGCGGCTGGGCCGACCCGTTCTTCTACGCGCACGAGGGCATCGAACTCGCCTGGCGGGTCTGGGACACCGGGCACGTCGCGTGGTACGCGGGCGACCTCGAGGCGGGGCATCCGGTCATCGACCCCGCCCGGCACGCGTACTACTACCGGCTGAACGCCAGGAACCGCGTCTGGCTCGCCCGACGCAACCTCCCCGCCGTGCTCGTGCCGTTCTACGTCGGCTCGTGGACCGCGATCCAGGTGCTGCGCTGGGCACGGCAGCCGGCAGCGCTGAAGGCGTGGTTCGCCGGATGGCGCGCCGGTTGGCGAGAACACCCGGGGGAGCGCCGACCGATGCGGTGGCGCACGATCTGGCGCATGACGCTCGCCGGGCGCCCGCCCGTGGTGTGAGCCGACCCGCAGGGGGCGACCCGGCAGCGGAGCACTGCGTGCGGTAACGATCGGCTCTCAGTGCTGCCGCGGCGCGGGCGACGGGGCATCCGCTCAGCCCGACCTCGCTACCCTTGGACAGTGGGATTGAGGAAAGACGCGCGACGCGCCGTCAAGCTGGCCAAGGACATCATGTGGTCCAGACGCGCGCAGCGATCGCTCGGTGTGAAGCTCGCCGAGCAGGAGCCGCTGCCGCCGCATCGCTTCCGCGTCGGCGTCTACTTCGCCGACGGCAAGGTCAACCTCTATCAGCTGCGCCAGTGGTACGCGCCGCTTGCAGAACTGGCCGAGCGGCACCCCGTGCTCATCCTGAGCCGTGCGTCCGGTGCTGCCCTCACGCTGCTCGACGAGTCGCCGGTGCCCGTCGCCTACGTGCGCCGAGTCGCCGATCTCGAGCGGGTGATCGCCGAGCAAGACCTGCATGTCGTCTTCTACGTGAACCAGAACGCCAAGAACTTCCAGATGATGCGGTACGGCCGTCGCTGGCACGTGTTCATCAACCACGGCGAGTCCGACAAGATGTACATGACGACGAACCAGTTCAAGGCCTACGACTACTCGTTGATCGCGGGCGACGCGGCCCGGGCACGACTCGAGAAGGTGCTCTGGGACTACGACTTCGACAAGCGGGCCATCCCCATCGGGCGCCCGCAGGCCGACCACTACCTCGATGGTGCGGCGCTGCCGTACACGCCCGACGAGCGCGAGGTCGTGCTCTACGCGCCCACCTGGGAGGGCGATCGCGGCGCGGCGGCATACGGATCCATCGCGACGCACGGCGTGCCGCTCGTGCAGGGTCTGCTCGCGACCGGCCGCCACAGAGTCATCTACCGGCCGCACCCGCGATCAGGCGTCGTCGATCACGAGTACGGCGCGGCGAATCGCACCATCATCTCCGCGATCGAAGCGGCGAACGCCGCCGACTCGACGGCGCAGCACGTCTACGACGACGGTCCGAAGCTCGGCTGGCAGCTCGCCGCGGCCGATGTCGCGGTCGTCGACATCTCCGCGATGGTCTACGACCGACTGGCGGCGGGCAAGCCGCTCCTGATCACCCGACCGGCCAATCCCGAAGCGCAGATCGACACGTCGGGCTACCTGCAGGCGTGCGAATGGCTCGACGTGACCGATGCCGCGGCGATGGTCGCCCGCGTCGACGACGTCGCGCACGACGTTGAAGCACTCGAGCGGCTCGGATTCTGGGTCGAACGCTACTTCGGCGACCCCACCCCGGGCGTCACGACGGCGAGGTTCCATGCGGCGGTCGACCACCTCATGGCCGAATGGGAGCGGTTCGCCGCCCTGCACGCCGCAGACGGCGACATCGACGAGCGCGACATCCGCGCCGGCGAACAGGACGACGAGGAACTCGAGGCGTAGCTGCGTCGCAGATCGTCGGGCGATGGCGTCGATGCGGAGTCAGCGCTGCGGATCGCCGTCGTCGACGTGATGCCGTCGCAGCATCCGATCACCCGCGTCGACATAGCCCTCGAAGAGGTCGACGACGGCGCGGAGGCGTTCGCGCGCTGGTTCGCCCTCGGTGAGCGCCGCTCCCGAGCGCAGCGTGCGGATGAAGGTTCGCGTTCGCTCGTGACTCGCGGCGAGCAACTGCTCGAATCCGCCGACGGCCTCTACGCGGAGGCGGCGGCTGCCGGGCTGGGGGATGGTTCGTGCGAGCCCCCACGACACGAGCTCGCGGACCGCGGTGCTGACTCCGCCGGCGCTGAGGCTCAGCTCCGCGGCGATGGTGTCGAGCGTCTCCGGTTCGCTCCTGAGCAGCAGGAACCCGTACACCCTCCCGGTCGCGCGGGAGAGGTGCCAGGAGGCGAGGGTGTCGCCGACCGACTCGATGAACTCGGCACGTTCGTCGCGCTCAGGCATGGGGCACCGATGCGAGCAGGTCGAGGAGCGCGATCGTCGTGGCTTCGGGCGCATCGAGGGTCACCACGTGGCCGGCATCCGCGACCACCCGTTCGCCGACGCCCTCGGCCTTCGCCCACGCGGGCATGGCCGTCGCGATGTTGCCCGTGCGATCGAGTTCGCCGCGGATGAGGCCGAGGGGAACGGGCACCCGGTAGTCGGGGTCGGGTTCGACGAACGCGACGGTCGCGCGCCAGACGTCGAGGAACGAGCGCTTCGGCATGCGGGCGAACATCGCCTCGGTGGCCGCGATCGCCCCCGGCGTGACCGCCGAGGCGCGAGCCAGCATGCCGGGCAGTCGCGACGCTGGAATGAGCGACAGCGCGGGGGCGGCGAGGCGGAGCGCGGTGCGTTCGCCGCGGGAGAGCGGCCCGGTGTTCCAGGTCGAGTCGATCACGATGAGCGCGCCGGCTCGGCCCGGGTCCCGGCGTACGAGCGCCTGTGCGACGTTGCCGCCGAGCGAGTGCCCCACGAGTGCGGGACGATCGAGGGCCAGGTGGTCGAGGAGCGCCGCGAGATCGTCGAGTGCGGCCTGCCCGGTGAAGCGGGTGCCGGGTTCGAGGCTCGAACCGCCGTGGCCGCGCTGATCGAAGGCGACGACCGCATGGCCGGCCTCATGAAGGGCGAGCGCCTGCGCGGCGAACATGGAGTGATCCATGCCGGCGCCGTGGACGAGCACGACCGGTCGCAGATCACCGTCGAGCATCGTGAAGCGGAGCGTCGCGCCAGGGCGGGGCAGGGTGCGATCCAGATTCAGCATATTCTGAATATAGCGAATCTACGGTGCGTCGGGTGACTCTCCGGTGCTGTCGGCGGATTCCGGGGCCGTTCCGTCACCAGGTCGTCGGGTGATCGCGCCGCGCGCGGCCCGTCCTGCGGCCTTGCCCGCGGCCTGACCCGCCGATTGGATGCCGCGGCCCGCGGTGAGCACGACGCCACCGACGACGGTGCCGGCGCGCGACAGCCGCGACGCGGCCGAGCTCAGCATGGAGTCGCCCTCACGAGGCTCGAGGTCGGGCGGCAGCACCGGGGGAGCCTGACCGAACGCCAACCGGGACTGCTTCAGCACACGACGCCCGAGCACGCTGTTGCCGATGCCGCCGATCGCGGCGCCGATGCCGAAGGGGATCGCCTTGCCGATGATGCCGGCGCCGCCACGGACCGCGAACTGCTTGATGAAGACGCTGCGGAGCTTGTCGACGACCGGGCCCATGATCGCCTTGGGCATGCTGTTCGTGATGAGTTCGCCCCAGTAGACGTTGCGGGCGGCGCCCGAGCCCGTGGCCTGACCGGCGAGCTGGCGAACCAGGTCGACGCCCTCGTTGCCGAGCATGAGGGTCATCACGAGGGCGCGCGCGCGGTCGGGATTGTCGATGGCGATGCCGTGCACCTCGGCGACCGACTGCGCGAACAGCGCGGTCGCCTCGAGGAACCCGGCCGTCTCGACGCCGGACAGTGCGAGCGTCACGCCCGTGCCGATGCCGGGGATGACCGCGGTCGCGCCGACGGCGGCGCCGCCCGTCGTGACGGCAGCGAGATAGCGGCGCTCGAGGATGCGTACGATCTGCTCGGGGCTCGCAGCGGGTGAACGCCGACGGATGGCGCGGAGGTGGGCGACCACGATCGGCCGCTGGATCGCGAGCACGCGGTCGATTCCGCGCTCGACGCCGTGGGCGCGGCCCTCGTCGGCGGGGAAGCCCGGGGGCGCGGTGCTCCCGGAACGGTCGGAGTCGGGGCCGCCCTCTCGCGGCGCGCCCGAGCCCATCGAGGTGATCGTGTGCACGCGGTCTGCCATGGTGGGTCGATCATACGAGATCGACCCGTGCGAACCCGCTACCCGACCCCGTGCTCGGCGTTGTAGCGGGCGAGCACGTCGTCGATCGGACCGTCGAGCACGAGTGAGCCCTTGTCGAGGTAGAGGCCGCGAGTGCAGAATCGGCGGAGGTCCCGTTCGTTGTGCGAGACGAAGAACAGCGTGCGGCCGCCGGCGAGCAGCTCGTCGATGCGGCGGTAGCACTTCTCGCGGAACGCCTTGTCGCCCACGGCGAGCACCTCGTCGACGAGCATGATCGGCTCCTCGAGCTGCGAGATCACCGCGAACGCGATACGCACCTTCATGCCGCTCGAGAGGTGCTTGTAGGGCGTGTCGAGGAAGTCGCCGATGTCGGCGAACTCGATGATCTCATCGAACTTCGCGTCGATCTGGGAGTTCGTCATGCCGTGCAGGCCGGCCGTCAGGTAGACGTTGTCGCGAACGGTGAGGTCGTCGACGAACCCGCCGGTGATCTCGATGAGGGGGGCGACGCCGCCGGTGATCTCGACCGTGCCCTCGTCGGCGATCATGACGCCGGCGACGAGCTTCAGCAGGGTCGACTTGCCCTGGCCGTTGCGACCGACGACGCCGATCGCCTCGCCGGGGCGCACCTCGATCGAGACGTCGCGGAGCGCCCAGAACTCGCCCGGGCGCGTGCGGCGGCGACGGCCGGCCAGCAGGTCCTTGAACGAGCGGCGACCGCGGCGATTGCGCCGGAAGCGGATGCCGAGTCCGGTGGTGCGAATCGCGAAGGGAGCCGAGGAGACGGCGGTCGTGGCATCCAACTCAGATCTCCTTCAGCACTTGACGTTCGGCGGAGCGGAACACCCAGAGGCCCACCGCGAGGATCGCGAGCGACATCCCCGCGGAGATGGCGACGTTGAACCAGTCGAGTTCATCGGGGTAGAACCCGGCCCGGTAGATGCCGAAGATGCCCGAGAGCGGGTTGAAGGCCGCCCAGAAGTGCAGTTGCGAGGGCAGGTCGGTGACGCCGTAGATGATGGGGGAGGCGTAGAACAGGAACCGCAGCGCGAGCTTGACCGCCCGTTCGAGGTCGCGGAAGAAGACCACGAGGGGCGCCACGATCAGTGCGACACCTGCCGTCAGCACGGCCTGCAGCACGATCGCGATGGGGAAGAGCGCGAGCTCCCAATGCAGCTGGATCTCGTCGCGGAAGATCACGACGAAGAGCGCGAGCACGGGCAGCGCGAGCAGGAACTCGATGCCCTTCGAGAGCACGATGCGGTTGACCCAGATCGTGCGCGGGATCATCGTCGAGCGCACGAGCTTGGCGTCCTTCAGGAACGCGCGGGTGGAGTCGGAGACCGACCCGTTGAACCACATCCACGGCAGCAGCGCCGACAGCAGGAAGACGAGGTAGGGCTCGGTACCCACCGGGCGCTGGAAGACCTGGGTGAAGACGAACCAGTAGATGCCCGCCATCACGAGGGGGTCGAGCACCGACCACACGTACCCGAGGGCGGAGGTCGAGTAGCGCACCTTCAGGTCGCGGGTGGTGAGGAGCCACAACGAATGGCGGTACCTGGCCCACGGCGTCCGCTGCAGCGGATGGGCATCACCGTATGCTCTCGACACCGTGCTCATCACGCTCTCATCGTAGATGCCGCACCGGGGTAGATTTGTATCCGACGGGTGGCAAGTGCCGAGCCCAGTCGGAAGGAACCTCGTGCACCGCACCAGTACCCGTGTGATCCTCAGCTGCGCCGCGATCGGCGTCGGCGGCGGGCTGTTCGCCGCCGGTGCGGGGTACGCCGCCGGACTCATCGCCGGCATCGCCCCGATGCTCTACGGCATCACGATCGGCTCGCACTTCCTGCCGAGCGCCGTGGCGCTCGCACTCCTGAAGCGCCCGGGCGTCGGCATCCTCACCGGATTCATCGCGGGCCTCGTCGGCGCGGCCTTCGCCCCCCACTGGATCCTGCGATTCCTCGGCACGGGCCTCCTCGTCGGTGCGCTGCTCGAGCTGCCGTTCTTCATCACCCGGTACAAGAACTGGTCGCCGTGGCTCTACTACGTCGCCGCAGGGGCGTCCGGCCTGATCCTCGCCGCCGGCACGTTCATCGCCCTCGGACCCGAGCACTACGCGCCCTGGTTCTGGGCGCTCTACCTGGCGATGTTCGCCCTGAGCCCCATCGCCTTCACCTGGCTCGGCCGGGTGATCGCGGCATCGCTCGCCCGAGCTGGCGTCGCGCGCACCCTCACGACGGGGCGCTGAGCCACCGAGCACGAGGAACGACAAAAAGAAGAGAGCGGATGCCTCGGGGCGTCCGCTCTCTTCTCTTGTTCAGTGCTGTGGTGCAGGTCACACGAAGTGGTTCGCGCGCTCCAGGTCTTCGGCGAAGTCGATCTCGACCGCGTAGAGGTCGGAGATGTCCATCGGCTCGACGAGGAGGCCGTTCTGCTCGATCGCGAGCTCGAGGCCGCGCTCGAAGTAGTCCTGGTCGCCGACGCGGTGCAGGTGCGCGAGGAACGTCGCCTTGTCACGGCTCGAGATGTAGTTGATGCCGACGGCCTCGCCGAGACCGCCCTTGACGGTCTTCGAGAGCGCCTTGATGTAGCCCTCTGCGCTCGTCGTGTACTTCACCTCTTCGTCGGACACCTTCGAGGTGTTGACGGTGACGAAGGACTGGTCGCGAGCGATGTACGGCAGCGCGCGGTCGAGGATGCTCGGGTCGAAGACGACGTCGCCGTTCATCCACAGCACGCCGCCGGACTGCGACGCCGCGAGGGCGCGCATGAGGCTCTTCGAGGTGTTCGTCTGGTCGTACTCCTCGTTGTAGACGAACGACGCCTGCGGGAACGCCTCGATGATGTGCTCGAGCTTGTAGCCGACGACGATGGTCACGTCGGCGTTGCCGCCGAACGCGTGCTCGATGTTGTCGAACTGCTGGCGCATGATGGTGCGGCCGTCGCTGAGCTCGGTGAGGGGCTTGGGGAGGGATCGCCCGAGCCGGCTCCCCATGCCGGCCGCGAGAATCACGATCTGGGTCACTGCATCTCCTTCGGTGGGTCGGATGCCCCGAGCGTCGCCCTCGTCGCCGAGGGTTCGCCCGGATTTCATCCGGAAGTTCACATATGGACACGCCGTTATGCCGGTATTCAGGATATCGGGGCCGCTCGTTGCCCACCATCTGGGGGGCAAGGTCGTAGCGCGATCGTGATACGACGCTCAGCCGATACCCAGTCTCCCCCTCCAATCACCTTGCGACAAGGCTCGCAACGGCGGCGCTGATTGATAGGTTGTCTGGGTGACTTCCGTTTCGCGCTCCGAACACGACGACGAAACTGCCGAAGGCACCGGAGCGGGGGCGTCCGATACACCGGAGTCCCAGCCGGTGCGATCGGCAGCGACGGCGAAGCGCCCCGCGCGCACGGCCGCACCGAAGACGACCGCCGCGGCGTCGACTGCGAAGTCGACGGCGGCGAAGTCGACCGCCGCGAAGAAGGCCGCCGGTGCTGCGACGGGGGCGAAGAGCACCGCCGCGAAATCGACGGCCGCCGCCAAGACCTCGGCAGCGAAGACGACGGCGGCCAAGACCGCTGCCGCGAAGAAGCAGGCCGCAGCAGCCGAGGCCGCTGCCGAGGCCGCCGAGTCGGCCGAGGGCGAGGCGACCCCGAGCCGCCCGGCCTCCAAGCGCACCGCCGCGTCGCGCACGGCCTCGGCGAAGGCCGCCGCCGCACGCGGTGAGGCCGCGAAGACCACGCGGGCGCCGCGAGCGACCGCGACCAAGAGTGCGACCGGTGCGGCGAGCACCCGCACCGAGGCCGTGGCGACGGCGGCGGCGACTCGACGCCAGTCGCAGCAGGTCGCGGCGGCGCTCACCACTGAGACCACGGCCGCCGAGCGGTCCACGCGCAAGGCCCCCGACACGGCCGCGGCGACGGTGTCCGAGCCCCCTGTCGCGCCCGAGACCGCGTCCGCCGTCGCGTCCGAGGCCGAGGCCGCGTCCGAGGCCGCGTCCGTCGTCGCGCCCGAGACCTCCGCCGTACGGTCGGAGATCGACGAGGAGACCGTCGAGCGCGCTCCGAAGCGCCGCCCTGCTGCCGCTGCGGTGGTCGCGGCCGTCGCCGCCACCGAGGTCGTGGAGGCCGCCGCCGAAGACGTCGCGACCGCGGCACCGGAAGCGCCCGTCGCCGAGCCCGCGTCGCCCGTGGTCGAATCGGGCGAGGCCGCCGTCGAGGCATCCGGCAGTGCCGCTCAGGCCGTCGCCGTGATCCAGCCCGTCAAGAAGCCCACGGCGCGCAAGAAGCGCTCGCTGCGGCCGGCTCGCAGCGCACCGCCGGCGACCGCGCCGAAGGTGCTCGCGATCGAGGGGCTCGTGAAGAAGTTCGGCGAGAACACCGCCGTCGACGGCATCAGCCTCGACGTGCGCGCCGGATCGTTCTTCGGCATCGTCGGTCCGAACGGCGCCGGCAAGACGACGACCCTCTCGATGGTGACGGGCCTCCTCCGCCCCGACGCCGGCACCGTGCGCATCCACGACATCGACGCGTGGGCCAACCCGCGTGCCGCCAAGCGCGCCACGGGCGTGCTGCCCGACCGGCTGCGCCTCTTCGACCGACTGACCGGCGCCCAGCTCCTCTACTACTCCGGCGTGCTGCGCGGCCTCGACAGCCGCACCGTGCGCGAGCGCAGCGCCGACCTGATCGCGGCATTCGGCCTCGATGATGCCGTCGACCGGCTCGTCGCCGACTACTCCGCGGGCATGACGAAGAAGATCGCGCTCGCCTGCGCCATGATCCACTCGCCGCGCCTCCTCGTGCTCGACGAACCGTTCGAGTCGGTCGACCCCGTGTCGGCCGCGAACCTCACCGAGATCCTCGAGCGCTACGTCGCAGGCGGTGGCACGGTCGTGCTCTCGAGCCACGGCATGGACCTCATCGAGCGCGTCTGCGACTCGGCGGCGATCATCGTGGCCGGGCGCGTGCTCGCGGCGGGAACGCTCGACGAGGTCCGCGCCGGACAGACCCTCGAAGACCGATTCGTCGAGCTCGCCGGCGGACGCAAGGCTGCGGAAGGCATGGAATGGTTGCACAGTTTCTCCGACTGAGCGCAGCCCTTTCCTAACCTGAACCGAACTCGCCCGAAGCGCCCGTCTCGTAGGCTGTTCTCGCCCGTAATTCCGGGGAAGTTGGACACTCGAATCCGGGCCTGCTCGGGCGACGCTGGGGCACGCCAGAACTCCTCGGTAGGGCGCAGGCGCGGGGAGTTCGCGGGGTTTCTGCCGAGTGGCTGCGAGGGCGCGGCGCGGATCGAACCGTCGCGCTAGCATTCGTGCGTGCCACGTTCCAGTGCCCTCAAGCCCGCCCGCGCGTTCCGGCCTGCTTCAGACCCGTTCAAGATCGTGCGCCCGGTTCCCGTTGCGGTTCAAGTGGGCTTCTGGATTCTGCTGCTCCTGTCGATCATTCAGGCGGTGACCATCGTCTGGTCGCTGGTGGTGTTCGACTGGGACGGGTACCTGGACGAGTGGGTGCACAGCTTCGAGAGAGACGGCGAAACGTTGCAGGTGACGCCTGCGATCGCGATTACGACGGTCATCGCAGGGTTCGTTGCGACCTCGATTGGGATCGCTTCCCGTCTCGTCTTCACACTTCTTCTGCGGCGAGGCTTCAACTGGGCGCGGATCGTTGCGACCGTGCTTTTCGGTTACTTGCTGCTTCCGCCGTACAGCTTGGACGTCATCAGCGTTCTCGTCATGGTTCTGGCGATCGCGGGGATCGTGTTGGTTTGGCTCCCGCAGTCGAACGCCTTCTTCCGGGCCGTCAAGCAGGATCGAATCACGCACAGCGCGAAGCAATTCGGCTGAGCCGAGCGCGTCGCGCGAGCTGGTGCGAAGCTGTCAGCATGGCGACACGAGCAGAGCCGCGATCTGCCAGTCCATGTCTTCCGGAACCGCGTACTGCGCAGCCTTGGCACGGCCATGGCCGAGAGCTCGTCGAATGGGTATGAGTCTGAGGCCTCGAACAAAGTAGGCTCGAAGCACGGCAACGAGGGAGCGCGGGGTTTTCGCGGGGATGACACAGGCGACACTGACCGAACAGCCCAGTAAGACACGGGGAAGCAGCGGTATGACAGCACAGTTTCTCCGACTGAAACTGCGTCTGCTCGGCAACATCTTCCAGCGAAGCGCGTGGCAGGTCGTCGGCATCGTCCTCGGCCTGATCTACGGTCTGGGCCTGGCTGCCCTGCTGTTCGCATCGCTCGTCGGGCTGCGCTTCGTCGATGACGTCGAGGTCATCCGCGACGCCTTCGTGGTCGCCGGGTCGATCACCGTGCTCGGCTTCATCATCGTGCCGCTGATCTTCGGGGTCGACGACACGATGGATCCCCGGCGCTTCGCGCTCTTCGGCCTGCCCGACCGGAGGCTCGCGATCGGCCTCGCCGTCGCGGCCGTCATCGGAATCCCCGCGCTCGTGCTCGCCATCGTGCTGCTCGGCACCGTCGTCACCTGGTCTCGCGGCGTCGGCGAGACCCTGCTCGCGATCATCGCCGCAGCGATGGCGTTCGCCACGTGCCTCCTCATCGCTCGCGTCGCGACCGGCGTCGCATCCCTGCTGCTCGCCACTCGACGGGCCCGCGAGCTCAGCGGCGTGCTCGGGCTGCTCCTGATCGTGATGGCGTCGCCGATCATCGTCGTGCTCGTCTCGGTCGACTGGGAGAGCTCGGGCGCCTCGGTCATGGAATCGATCGCAGGCGTGCTCTCCTGGACCCCGTTCGGCGCGGCCTTCGCGGTGCCGGGCGACGCGGCCGCCGGCCAGTGGGGCCCGGCGATCGTCAAGTTCCTGATCGCCGCGGCGACCCTCGTGGTCATCTGGTTCGGCTGGCAGGCCCTCGTCGCCAAGATGCTCGTGACCCCCGGTCGCGAGGCCTCGGCCAAGAGCTACCGCGGACTCGGCTGGTTCGACCGGCTGCCGCACGGCGCCGCCGGCGCGGTCGCCGCGCGCAGCTTCACCTACTGGTTCCGCGACGCACGCTACTGGGTCTCGCTCGTCATGGTTCCGATCGTTCCGATCATCGTGATGGTGCCGCTCAGCCTCGCCGGCGTGCCCACGGAGTACCTCTGGCTGATCCCGGTGCCGCTCATGTGCCTGTTCCTCGGTTGGAGCCTGCACAACGACACCGCCTACGACTCGACCGCCATCTGGCTGCACGTCGTCTCCGGCGTACGCGGGGTGTCCGATCGCATCGGCCGGCTCGTGCCGGTGCTCATCGCCGGCGTGCTGGTCATCGGCCTCGGCAGCGCGGTCACGGTCTTCGTGCTGAACGACTGGCGACTGCTGCCGTCGCTCCTCGGCGTGAGCACGGCGCTCCTGCTGGCCGGACTCGGCGTCGGGTCGATCACCTCGGCCCGGTTCCCGTATCCGGCGGTCAAGCCGGGCGACAGCCCGTTCCAGCAGCCGCAGGCGACCGGCACCATCACGGCGCTCGTGCAGTCGATCACCATGCTCGGTTCGCTGCTCATCGCGCTGCCGGCGCTCGTGTTCGGCTGGCTCGGCATCTTCGTCGACCCTGCCTGGCACGCGGCATCCTTCGCCTCGGGCATCGGCCTCGGTCTCCTCGTGCTCGTGATCGGCGTGACCGCCGGCGGCAGGGTCTTCGACCGTCGCGGGCCCGAGATCATCGGTGCCGCGATCCGCGCGTAGAATCGAACGCATGATCTCCTCCGTGCGCGTGAGCATCGCCGACCCTGGTTCGCCCGGCGGCGGCACCGACGTTCTCGACCGCGAACTCGAGAAGCTCCTGAACAAAGAGGCCATCGAGCCCGGCGATCACGAGCGCTTCTCGCACTACGTGCAGAAAGACAAGATCCTGCAGTCGGCCCTCACCGGCAAGCCCGTGAAGGCGCTGTGCGGCAAGAAGTGGACCCCGGGGCGCGACCCCGAGAAGTTCCCGGTCTGCCCGACCTGCAAAGAGATCTACGAGAAGATGAAGGCGGAGTAGCCGCACTCAGCGGTACGCCCGCTCAGCGGTACGTCGCTCAGCGGTACGTCGTCGGAATCACCGGTTCGCCGCGACCGAGGCGGAACGCCTCGATCGGCAGCTCCTGCATGACCGTCGCGCGGTGCTCGCGCGCGGCCTCGGTGCCCGCCTCGCCGAGGAATGCGGGGTCGGCTTCGCCGCCGCTCATCAGCTGCACCATGAGTGGGCGCAGCTGGCTGCCCGCCTCGTACTCGGCCTCACCGCCGGGGCCATCGCCGACGAAGACGAGTTCTTCGCGCGCCGTCAGCGTCGCGTCGAGCCGGCGTGCGGCGTTCTTGCGGCCGCCGACGCTCGCCTTCTGCGTCGACGCCTTCGCCACCGAGACCCATTCGCCCGCGTCGTCACGGCGCGCCACGAGCTTGAACACCATGCCGGCGGCCGGGAAGCCCGAGCCGGTCACGACGGCGGTGCCGACGCCGTAAGCGTCGACGGGAGCGCCGGAGAGACCTGCGATCGTGAATTCGTCGAGGTCGCTCGTGACGGTGATGCGCGTGTCGACGGCACCGAGGGTGTCGAGCTGCTCGCGCACGGCGGCGACGACGGTCGGCAGGTCGCCGGAGTCGATGCGCACCGCGCCGAGCTCGGGGCCGGCGACCTTCACGGCGAGCTCGACGCCCTTCGTGATGTCGTAGGTGTCGACGAGCAGGGTCGTCTTCGGGCCGAAGGCCTCGACCTGGGCGCGGAACGCGCTCTCTTCCGTGTCGTGCAGCAGGGTGAAGGCGTGCGCAGCGGTGCCCATGGTCGGAATGCCCCACGTGCGCCCGGCCTCGAGGTTCGAGGTCGCGTCGAAGCCCGCGATGTAGGCGGCGCGCGCGGCGGCGATCGCCGAACCCTCGCTCGTGCGCCGCGAGCCCATCTCGGCGATCGGTCGGCCGAGGGCGACGGAGACCATGCGGGCGGCGGCGCTCGCGACCGACGAGTCGTAGTTGAGGGTCGAGAGCACGACGGTCTCGAGCATGACGGCCTCGGCGAACGTCGCCTGGATCGTGAGGAGCGGCGAGCCCGGGAAGTACGCCTCGCCCTCGCGGTAGCCCCAGATGTCGCCCCGGAACCGGTAGTCGGCGAGCCAGTCGAGGGTCGCGGGTCGCACCACCTCGTGCTCGCGGAGCCACTCGAGCTCCGCCTCGTCGAAGCGGAACCGCTGGATCAACTCGATCAGGCGCCCGGTGCCCGCCACGATGCCGTAGCGCCGCCCATCGGGCAGACGCCTCGCGAAGGCCTCGAAGAGGCTCTCGCGGTGGGCGGTGCCGTCGAGCAACGCGGCATCGACCATCGTCAGTTCGTATCGGTCGGTGAAGAGCGCTGCTGAGCCGGTCACCCGCCAAGCCTATCGAGGAGGGCACGCACAGCGGGGAGCGCTACGCTTGCATGTCGTGACGGATGCACCGATCGGAATCTTCGACTCCGGGGTCGGCGGGCTCACCGTCGCCCGGGCCGTGAAAGACCAGCTGCCCAACGAGTCGATCCTCTACATCGGCGACCTCGAGCACTCGCCGTACGGGCCGAAGAAGATCGCCGACGTGCGCGGGTACGCGCTCGCGGTGCTCGACGACCTCGTCGCCCAGGGCGTCAAGATGCTCGTGATCGCCTGCAACACGGCCTCCGCCGCGATGCTCCGGGATGCGCGCGAGCGATACGACGTGCCCGTCGTCGAGGTGATCCAGCCTGCCGTCAGACGCGCCGTCGCGGCGACGAAGACCGGCAGGGTCGGCGTGATCGGCACCGCCGGCACGATCGGTTCGCGGGCCTACGACGACGCCTTCGCGGCGGCGCCGCACCTCGACCTCTTCTCGCAGGCGTGCCCGAGGTTCGTCGAGTTCGTCGAGGCGGGCGTGACGACGGGCGACGAACTGCTCGCGATCACCGAGGAGTACCTCGCCCCGCTGAAAGAGGCCCGCATCGACACCCTCGTGCTCGGGTGCACCCACTACCCGTTCCTGAAGGGCGCGATCTCCTACGTCATGGGCGAAGAGGTCACGCTCGTCTCGAGCGACGTCGAGACGGCGAACGACGTCTACCGCGTGCTCGTCGGCACCGGCGCCGAGCGCCGAGCCGCGACCCCGCCGAGCTACCGCTACGAGGCCACGGGCCGCTCGACGAGCGCGTTCCTCGACCTCGCCCACCGCCTCATCGGCCCCGAGATCCCGAGCGTCGAGCTCGTGCAGACGGGTGCCGTCACGATTCCAGACCACGTACGGCTTCGACAGGAGAACGCATGACCGAGGCATCCGAGCCCACCACCATCATCCGCGCCGACGGGCGCACCGCCGACCAGTTGCGCGAGGTGACCATCGAGCGCGGCTGGAGCGAGCACGCGGAGGGCAGCGCCCTCATCTCGTTCGGCAAGACCAAGGTGCTCTGCACCGCGTCGTTCACGAACGGCGTGCCCCGGTGGATGAACGGCAAGGGCAAGGGCTGGGTCACCGCGGAGTACTCGATGCTGCCCCGCGCCACGAACACGCGCAACGACCGCGAGGCCGTCAAGGGCCGCATCGGCGGGCGCACCCACGAGATCAGCCGCCTGATCGGCCGCAGCCTTCGCGCGGTCGTCGACACGAAGGGTCTCGGCGAGAACACGATCCAGATCGACTGCGACGTGCTCCAGGCCGACGGCGGCACCCGCACCGCCGCGATCACGGGCGCCTACGTGGCGCTCGCCGATGCGATCGAATGGGCTCGCGACAAGAAGTTCGTGGGCCAGCGCGCCCAGCCGCTCATCGACACCGTCTCGGCCGTGTCGGTCGGCATCATCGACGGCACGCCGATGCTCGATCTCGCCTACGTCGAAGACGTGCGCGCCGAGACCGACATGAACGTCGTGGCGACCGGGCGCGGCCTCTTCGTCGAGGTGCAGGGCACGGCCGAGGGCGCGCCCTTCGACCGTCGCGAGCTCGACTCGCTGCTCGACCTCGCCCTCGCAGGCACCGCCGAGCTCACGCGCATCCAGCAGCGCGTGCTCGCCGAGACCATCGCCGCAGCGGGGGAGTGACGCCGTGAGCCTCGAGATCGTGCTCGCGACCCACAACCAGCACAAGGTCGACGAGTTCCAGAAGATCCTGGGCGAGCGGATGCCGGGACTCAGGGTGCTCGCCTACGACGGGCCAGAGCCGGTCGAGGACGGCACCTCGTTCGAGGAGAACGCCTTCATCAAGGCGCGGGCAGCAGCGGCGCACACCGGTCGCATCGCCCTCGCCGACGACTCGGGCATCGCGGTCGACGTCATGGGCGGGTCGCCCGGCATCTTCTCGGCCCGATGGGCCGGGCCAGGGCGGGGCGCACAGGCGAACCTCGACCTGCTGCTCGCGCAGCTCGGCGACATCAGCGACCCGAACCGAACCGGACACTTCCACTGCACCATCGCGCTCGTGGTGCCCGAGTCGGCCGGCGGCCCGCACGAGTACGCGGCCGTCGGGCTGTGGCCCGGGCGCATCGCGCTCGAGGAGTCGGGAGCGCACGGGTTCGGGTACGACCCGATCTTCATGCCCGAGGGCTTCGAGGTCTCCGCGGCCGAGCTCGCGCCCGAGGTGAAGAACACGCACAGTCACCGGGCCCGCGCGTTCGCGGCGCTCGTACCCGAGCTCGAACGGATCATCGCCGCTCGGTGAGATCGGGTTCGCCGGGTCCCGGGATCGCGGTGCGCGGGGCGCGGCGGATCCCGTCGACCCGTCGGGTCGCGAGGACCCGTCGTGTCGCGAGCGGGCCGGCGAACGGACGGGCCGTGGCCGTGGGAAGCGGTGAGCGGAGGACGGCGGCCGGGTCGACCGGCCACCGACTCGCTAGGAGGCGCGGCGGGCGCGGGCGGCGCGGCGCTTCAGGGCGCGGCGCTCGTCTTCGCTGAGGCCACCCCACACGCCCGAGTCCTGGCCGGTCTCGAGGGCGTACTGCAGGCAGATCTCGGTGACGGTGCAGCGACCGCACACGGTCTTCGCCTTCTCGATCTGGTCGACGGCGGGGCCGGTGTTGCCGACCGGGAAGAAGAGTTCCGGGTCTGCGGTGAGGCATGCGGCCTTGTCGCGCCAATCCATATGGGGATGCTCCTTGCGGGGTGTACTTCGATCGCAGACGCGCACGATTGCGCTTGCCGAAACCGGCTGCTGCAGGGGGAAAGCCGAATCTCGGGAAGTAGGATCAGTGACTGATCGGCTCACGTCCCTGTGAGCATCAATTCGGCCTCATAAATGGTCGCATAGCGGAGAGATCGAATCAATAGCTGTGTATGGGATAACCCTGTGAATCGGCGCGACGACGCCCCACTCGATGCGCGAGACGCCTCGTCCGGCGAGGCGGCAACCCCCGAATCCGGTGTGCGCGCCGCGCTCGTCGTCGTGAGCGTGCTGCTCTTCCTCGAGGCTGCGGCGATGGTGGCACTCGTGATCTGGCTCGTGATCGACCTGTTCTCGCTCGAACCGTCGTCGTACGCCACCGCGATCGCGCTGCTCGTGCTCGTCGCGATCGGCGCGATCTGGGTCGTGACCGTCGCGTTCGGCTCGCTCCGGCAGGCGCCGTGGTCGCGCGCCGCGGCCATCGTCTGGCAGATCCTGCAGGTCTCGATCGCCGTCGGCGCCTTCCAGGGGCTCTTCGCGCGTCCCGACGTCGGCTGGGCCCTGCTGGTGCCCGCGATCACCGTCGTCGGCCTGCTGCTTTGGACTCCCGTGCGCCTCGCGTACTCGCGCCCCGAGGATCACGCCGCGGCGTGACCCCCGCGGCGGGCGGTCGGATTCGGGAGTCGGCGCGGTCTCCGGTTCCGGAGCCGGGTTCGACTCAGCCGTCGAGGCCGAGGTCGCGGCGCAGCCGAGCCACGTGGCCGGTCGCCTTGACGTTGTAGAAGGCGCGCTCGATGCGGCCGTCCTCGGCGATCACGAACGTCGACCGGATGGAGCCGACGACGATCTTGCCGTAGAGCGACTTCTCGCCCCAGACGCCATAGGCCTGCTGAACCGCGAGGTCGGCATCGGAGAGCAGCGTGTAGGTCAGGCGGTCGCGGGCGGCGAAGGCGGCGAGCTTCGCGACGTCGTCCTTCGAGACGCCGAGCACGCGGATGCCCGCGCTCGCGAACGAGTTCAGGTTGTCGCGGAAGTCGCAGGCCTCGGTCGTGCAGCCCGGGGTCATCGCCTCTGGGTAGAAGTAGAGCACCACCTTCGAACCGCGGAGCGCCGAGAGGGTGACCGGGTCGCCGTTCTGGTCGAGCAGTGTGAAGTCTGGAGCGAGGTCGCCGGGGGCGAGTCGTGCATCGGTCATACCTCCATGGTAGGCATGTCGACGGATGCCGCGGGGCCGCCGTGCGCCCGTCAGGGGGCGCCGGGGCCTCGCCGCGGTGTCAGACCGCCCCGCCGCCCGCGAACGTCGTCAGCAGGCGCTGCAGGGACTCCAGGCGGGCCGGGCCGGTCTCTCCGAGCTCACCGGCCGCAACGGCCTCGGCGATCGCGCAGTCGGGGGCGTCGGGCAGGTGCGTGCACCCGCGCGGGCAGCGCTCGGCGAGCCGGTCGAGGTCGGTGAAGGCGCGCAGGATGTTCGCGCGATCGATGTGGCCGAGCCCGAACGAGCGCACGCCGGGAGTGTCGATGACCCAGCCGGTGCCGGTCTCCGCGCCGGGTGCGTCGGCGCCCGGCAGATCGGCCGCGTCGAAGCGCAGCCACACCGTGGACGACGAGGTGTGGCGTCCGCGGCCGGTCACGACGTTGACGTGGCCCGTGGCGCGCTTGGCGCTCGGCACGAGCGCGTTGACGAGCGTGGACTTGCCGACGCCGGAATGGCCCACGAACACGGTGCGATGGCCGACGAGCACGCGGGCGATGTCGTCGAGCGGCATCTGGTCTTCACCGCTCAGGAACACCGTCAGGTCGAGTCCGGCGAAGTTGCGGAGGAACTCGTCGGGGTCGGCGAGGTCGGTCTTCGTGATCACGAGGAGCGGGCGGATGCCGGCGTCGAACGCCGCGACGAGGTAGCGGTCGAGCAGCCGGATTCGCGGTTCGGGGTTCGCCGCGGCGACGACGATGAGCATCTGGTCGGCGTTGGCGACGATGACGCGCTCGACCTCGTCGGTGTCGTCGGCGCTGCGTCGCAGCAGGGTGGTGCGTTCGCCGACCCGCACGATGCGGGAGAGGGTGCCCGGCTCGCCGGTGGTGTCGCCGACGAGGTCGACGTGATCACCGGTGACGACCGACTTGCGCCGCAGTTCGCTCGCTCGCGCCGCCGTGATGACGCGCTCGTCGGGGCCGTTCTCGTCGATGAGCACGCTGTAGCGACCGCGGTCGACGCCGATCACCATGCCGGCGACCGCATCGGCGTGCTCGGGCCGCTGCTTGGTGCGCGGCCGGCTGCCGCGGCGGCTCGGCCGCACCCGCACATCGGACTCGTCGAACTCGGGCTCGTCGTCCTCGTCGTCGTCGGTGCTCCACCAGGTCATGCCAGCATCTGCTCCCAGAGTGCGGTGAACTGGGGGAGCGTCTTGCCGGTCGACGCGATGTCGTCGACGACGACGCCGGGCACGGCGAGGCCGATGATCGCCCCGCTCGTGGCCATGCGGTGGTCGGCGTACGCGCGCCACGGTCCGCCGTGGAGCGGGGCCGGGGCGATGCGCAGGCCGTCGTCGAGCTCGGTGACGTCGCCGCCGAGCCCGTTGATCTCCGCCGTGAGGGCGGCGAGCCGGTCGGTCTCGTGGTGACGGATGTGGCCGATGCCGGTGATCGTCGACGGCTCGTCGGCCAGCGCCGCGAGCGCGACCAGATTGGGCGCGAGCTCTCCGGCCTCGGACAGGTCGAGGTCGACACCGCGGATGCCGCGGCCGCCGTCTTCGCCGCGCTCCGGCGCGTGCACGGTGAGCCGGTCGCCCTCGACGGCGACGCGGGCTCCGAACAACGGCAGGATCTGCGCGAGCTGCGCGCCCACCTGCGTGGTCTCCGCGGGCCAGCCGGTGATCGTGACGGTGCCGCCGGCGACGAGCGCCGCGACGAGGAACGGTGCGGCGTTCGAGAGGTCGGGCTCGATGTCGACGTCGATCGCACGGATTGGCCCGGGTGCGACCGTCCAGCGGCCGGGCTCGGGGCTCGTCACCTCGACCCCGCGGGCGCGGAGGGTGTCGATCGTCATCTCGATGTGCGGCAGGCTCGGCAGGCGTTCGCCGCTGTGGGTGAGATCGAGACCACGATCGAACCGCGGGGCCGACAGCAGCAGGGCGGAGACGAACTGGCTCGAGGCCGATGCGTCGATCTCGAGCGGACCGCCGCCGACCGAGCCGGTGCCGTGCACGGTGAAGGGCAGGGTGCCGCGCCGGTCGTCGTCGAGGTCGACGTCGAGGGCGTGCAAACCGTCGATCACGCCGGCCATCGGGCGACGGCGGGCGTGCTCGTCGCCGTCGAACATCGTGGGACCCAGAGCGAGCGCTGCGACGGGCGGCAGGAACCGCATGACCGTGCCGGCGAGCCCGCAGTCGATCGTGGTCGAGCCGAGCAGCTCCTCGGCGGGCGTCACGCGGAGGTCGTCGCCGAAGCCGCCGCGACCCGGAACGCGCTCGAACCGGGTGCCGAGCGCGCGCAGGCCCTCGACCATGAGTTCGCTGTCGCGCGACCAGAGCGGGGCGTGAAGGGTCGACGGCCCGTCGGCCAGGGCCGCCAGCACGAGCTCGCGATTCGTGAGCGACTTCGAGCCCGGCAGGCCCAGCACCGCGGAGAGAGGGGCCGTTGCGACCGGCGCGCGCCATCCGACATCCGTGTCGGTCTGCCGTGCATCGCCGTACGGATCGAATTCGGGTGCGGAATACTTCGAAATCTGCATCGGTTATCAACAGTAGCGTCAGGAAACGCGGAAGGAGTCGGTGTTGCGCATGTCGATCGGAGTACTCGAACGCCCCGCGGTCGCAGGGGTCGACGATCTAGGATTGCCGGTGATGACTGCCGATCAGATCGATGCGACGCCGAACGACCCAGTGGCCGAGGCTCCCGAAGCGGAACCGACCGCACGTCCGCTCACCGAGCTCTTCGAGGAACAGGCGCTGCCGTTCCTCGACCAGCTCTATGCGGC
This sequence comes from Agromyces sp. NPDC056389, assembly GCF_042262385.1. Classification (NCBI taxonomy): domain Bacteria; kingdom Bacillati; phylum Actinomycetota; class Actinomycetes; order Micrococcales; family Microbacteriaceae; genus Agromyces; species Agromyces sp. NPDC056389. Next base: position 323,034 of record NZ_JBHJPN010000002.1, on the reverse strand, counting down.
CGCGCTGCGCATGACGAAGAACCCGGCCGACGCGCAGGACCTCGTGCAGGAGACGTTCGTCAAGGCGTTCGCCGCGTTCGGGCAGTTCACCCAGGGCACCAACCTGAAGGCGTGGCTGTACCGGATCCTCACGAACACCTTCATCAACAGCTACCGCAAGAAGCAGCGCGAGCCCTATCAGGGCACGATCGACGACCTCGAGGACTGGCAGCTCGGCGGCGCCGAGTCGACCACCGCTCGGGCGAGCCGTTCGGCCGAGGCCGAGGCGATCGACCATCTTCCCGACAGCGCAGTGAAAGACGCGCTGCAGGCGCTGCCGGAAGACTTCCGCCTCGCGGTGTACTTCGCCGACGTCGAGGGCTTCTCCTACCAGGAGATCGCCGACATGATGAACACCCCCATCGGGACCGTGATGAGCCGCCTGCATCGTGGCAGGCGCCTGCTCCGCGAATCCCTCGCCGACTACGCCCGCGAACAGGGATTCGCCGCGGGAGCGAAGACGGCCAAACCCACCAGGAGCACGAAATGACCGACTGCGGCTGCGACAAGGCGAGGGCCGAACTCGAGGAGTACCTGCACAACGAGCTGCGGGCGGCGGATGCCACCGACATCCGCGACCACGTCGCGAACTGCGCAGACTGCCAGGCGGAGCTTCGCGTGGGCGTGGCGATCACCGAGGTCGTGCAGCGCGCATGCCGCGAGAGCGCGCCCGAGCAGCTCCGCGTGCAGGTGCTCACGCAGATCCGGCTGTACCAGTCGACGCACACCGTCGGTTGACCGGGGCGAGCCGACCGCACCACTCAATCGTTCGTTCGATGCGGGCGACGACGGTCGACCCGTAGCGTCGACGATGTGATCGACAACTCCGACGACCGAACGGTGAAGCGACGCGTGCCCACGTGGCTGCGCGTCACCATTCCCGCCGCCCTCATTCTCATCTGGTTCGCCCTGTTCGGCGCCGGCGGTGCCGCGTTCGGCTCGCTGAGCGACGTGTCGACGAACGATCAGGCCCAGTTCCTGCCCGCTTCGGCCGAGGCGACCGAGGTGACCGAGCTGCAGGAGGGGTTCCGCGACTCCGAGGACATCCCGGCGATCGTCGTGATCGCGGGCGACGAGAGGCTCGACGAGGGCCAGCTCGCGGCGATCGACGATCTGAGGGACGAACTGCTCGCGGTCGACGGCGTGAACGCCGACGGTGCGTCGCCGGTGCTGCCCTCTGACGACGGCGCCGCGGTGCAGATGATCCTGCCGATCGAGAAGGTCGACGGCGGCGAGAAGCCGGCCGAGATCGTCGCGGAAGTACGCGAGGTGCTGGCCGACAACCCCGTCGACGGCACGACGGCAGCCGTCACCGGCCCGGCGGGCTTCACCGCCGATCTCTCCGCCGCGTTCAGCGGAATCGACGGACTCCTGCTGGCGGTCGCCCTCGCTGCGGTGTTCCTCATCCTCATCGTCGTGTACCGCTCGCCCCTCCTCCCGTTCATCGTGCTCTTCACGAGCCTCACTGCGCTCTGCGCCTCGGTGTTCACGGTCGTGGCGCTCGCACGCGCCGACATCCTGCTGCTCTCGGGGCAGACCCAGGGCATCCTGTTCATCCTCGTGATCGGCGCGGCCACCGACTACGCACTGCTCTACATCTCGCGCTACCGCGAGACGCTGGCGCGTCACGAGCGCAAGTGGGATGCGACATGGGCGGCGCTCAAGGGTTCGTGGGAGCCGATCGTGGCCTCGGGCGGCACGGTCATCGTCGGGCTCCTGATCCTGCTCGTGAGCGAGCTGACGTCGAACAAGGTGCTCGGGCCGGTCGCGGCGATCGGCATCGTGTTCGCCGTGCTCGCCGCGCTGACCCTCCTGCCCGCGCTGCTCCTCTGGGCAGGGCGCGCCGCCTTCTGGCCGAGGAAGGTCGCCCACGTCGGCGACGCGACCGAGGTGCACGCCCGCCACGCGGCAGGCGTCGTCGACGCGTCGGCGCCCGACGAGGCCGACCTGCCCGATCGCGGCATCTGGGCCGGCGTCGGCCGACTCGTCTCGAAGCGTCCGCGCACCGTCTGGATCGTGTCGGTGCTGGCGCTCGGCGCCATGTCGCTCGGCCTCGCGCAGCTCGACGCCGACGGCGTCGCCTCGAGCGAGTTCGTGCTGGGCGAGTCGCAGGCGCGCGACGGCCAGGCGATGCTCGGCGAGCACTTCCCGGCGGGGTCGGGCACGCCGGCGATCGTGATCGGCCCTGAAGACGAGCTGCAGCAGATGGCGGATGTCTCGCTCGACACGGGGGGCGTCGACTCCGTCGCCGTGGTGAGCGCCGACTCGCCGGCCGGTACCGCGCCGGTCACGAGCGACGGCATCGAGGCGTTCGGTCCGCCCGGCACGCCTGCGCCCGCGCCGACCGTCGTCGACGGCGAGGTGCAGCTGCAGGTCACCCTCACCGATCCGTCGGACTCCCTCGAGGCGGAGGCCACGGTCGAGCAGCTCCGTTCGAACCTCGACGAGGTCGGCACCGACGTGCTCGTGGGCGGGCAGACCGCGGTCGCGCTCGACACGAACGCGGCAGCGATCGCCGACCGCACGCTCGTCATCCCGCTCGTGCTCGCCGCGATCCTCGTGATCCTGATGCTCCTGCTGCGGTCGATCGTGGCGCCGCTCATCCTGATCGGCAGCGTGGTGCTCTCGTTCACGGCGGCGCTCGGCGTCTCGGCACTCGTGTTCGAGCATGTGTTCCACTTCCCCGGGGCGGACCCGTCGGTGCCGCTCTTCGGGTTCGTGTTCCTCGTCGCCCTCGGCGTCGACTACAACATCTTCCTGATGACCCGGGTGCGCGAGGAATCCCTCCGATTCGGCACCCGCTCCGGCATCATCCGGGGTGTGCGGCTCACCGGCGGTGTGATCACCTCCGCCGGTCTCGTGCTCGCGGCGACGTTCGCGGCGCTCGGCGTGCTGCCGATCCTGTTCCTCGCGCAGATCTCGTTCATCGTCGCCTTCGGCGTACTGCTCGACACCTTCCTCGTGCGCACGCTCCTCGTGCCCGCGCTCGCATACGACATCGGCCGGGCCATCTGGTGGCCGAGTCGACTCGGTCGCGGCAAGGACTGAGCGGCCGGTAACGACGAAGCGAGCGGATGCCCCGGGGCATCCGCTCGCTTCGTTCGTTCGTCCGTGCCGTGCCGGCTAGAGCGTCGTCGCGGTCCGCACGAGCTCAGCCTGCTCGGTGGCGTGCCGCTTCGCGGAACCGGTGGCGGGGGAGGCCGCGGCCGTTCGCGCGACGACGCGCACCGGCCGGTCGCCGAGCTTGTTCGTCTCGATGATGAAGTACGGCCACGCGCCCTGGTTCTCGGGCTCGTCTTGAGCCCACATCAGCTCGGCGTTGGGGTACGACTCCGCGACGTCCTTCAGCTCGCCGGCGGGCAGCGGGTAGAGCTGCTCGAGGCGCACGAGTGCGACCTCGGTGTTCTGCTGCTTCTCGAGCTCGGCCACCAGGTCGTAGTAGATCTTGCCCGAGACGAACACGACGCGCTTGACCGCGGCCTTGTCGGTGATGCGGGCGTCGTCGATGACCGGTTCGAAGCGGCCGCTCGTGAAGTCGGCGACCTCGCTCGTGGCACCCCGCAGGCGCAGCATCGCCTTCGGGGTGAAGACCACCAGGGGGCGCCGCGGCCGGGCGTAGGCCTGACGGCGCAGGAGGTGGAAGTACGACGCGGGCGTCGACGGACGCGCCACCGTCATGTTGTTCTCGGCGCAGAGCTGCAGGTACCGCTCGATGCGGGCGCTCGAGTGGTCGGGGCCCTGGCCCTCGTAGCCGTGCGGGAGCAGGAGCACGACGCTCGAGCGCTGGCCCCACTTCTGCTCGGCCGAGGAGATGAACTCGTCGATGATGGTCTGCGCGCCGTTCGCGAAGTCGCCGAACTGCGCCTCCCACATGACGAGGGCATCGGCCCGTTCGACCGAGTAGCCGTACTCGAAGCCCATCGCCGCGTACTCGGAGAGCAGCGAGTCGTAGATCCAGAACCGTGCCTGGTTCTCGGAGAGGTTCTGCAGCGGCAGCCACTCCTGGCCGTTGACCCGGTCGTGCAGCACGGCGTGACGCTGCACGAACGTGCCGCGACGGGCGTCTTGACCGGCGAAGCGCACCGGGGTGCCTTCGAGGAGCAGGGAGCCGAGGGCGAGCAGCTCGCCGAAGCCCCAGTCGACCTTGCCGTTGCGGCTCATGTCGAGGCGCTTCGTCAGGAGCTGCTGGATCTTCGGGTGCACCGTGAAGCCCGAGGGCTTGTTGTTGAATGCGTCGCCGATGGCGTGCACGACCTCGGTCGAGACGCCCGTGGTCTCGAGTTCGCCCGAGACCGGCTCCGCCGGCGCCGTCGACTCGGTCGCGCCGATGATCGGGATCGCCCCGGTCTGTGCGGCGTGCGTCTCGGCGAAGGCCCGCTCCAAGCGGTCCTGGAAGTCGCGGTGCGCCTCTTCGTACTCGGCCTCGGTGATGTCGCCGCGACCGACGAGGGCCTCGGTGTAGAGCTTGCGCACCGAGCGCTTCGCCTCGATGAGGTTGTACATCAGGGGCTGGGTCATCGACGGGTCGTCGCCCTCGTTGTGGCCGCGTCGCCGGAAGCAGACGAGGTCGATGACGACGTCGCGCTTGAACTCCTGGCGGTAGCGGAACGCGAGTTCCGCGACGCGCACGACGGCCTCGGGGTCGTCGCCGTTCACGTGGAAGATCGGCGCCTGGATGGTCTTGGCGACATCCGTCGAGTAGATCGACGAGCGGGCGTCGCCCGGCACCGTGGTGAATCCGACCTGGTTGTTGATGTTGACGTGGATGGTGCCGCCGGTGCGGTAGCCGCGGAGCTGCGACATCTGCATCGTCTCGAGCACGACACCCTGACCGGCCATCGCCGCGTCGCCGTGCACGAGGATCGGCAGCGTCGAGAACGTGCCGATCGGCTTCCGGTCCTGCTTGGCGCGCACGATGCCCTCGAGCACGCCGTCGACCGCCTCGAGGTGCGAGGGGTTCGCCGCGAGCGAGACGGGGATCTGGTGCCCGTCGTCTGCGGTGAAGGTGCCCTGGGTGCCGAGGTGGTACTTGACGTCGCCCGAACCCGAGAAGCCCTTCGACTGCTGGGTGCCCTCGAACTCGCGGAACACCTGGCCGTACGTCTTGCCGGCGATGTTCGTGAGCACGTTGAGGCGACCGCGGTGGGCCATGCCGATGGCGACCTCGTCGAGGCCCTCCTTCGCGGCGCCCTGCAGGATCTCGTCGAGCAGCGGGATGACCGACTCGCCGCCCTCGAGGCTGAAGCGCTTCTGGCCGACGTACTTCGTCTGCAGGAAGGTCTCGAACGCCTCGGCCTCGTTGAGCTTGCCGAGGATGCGCATCTGCTCGTCGTGCGTCGGCTTCTCGTAGCTGCGCTCGACCTCGTTCTGGATCCACTTGCGCTGCACCGGGTCCTGGATGTGCATGTACTCGATGCCGATGGTGCGGCAGTACGAGTCGCGGAGCACGCCGAGGATGTCGCGCAGCTGCGCGGTGCGCTTGTCGCCGAAGCCGCCGGTGACGAACTCGCGATCGAGGTCCCAGAAGGTCAGGCCGTGGCTCGCGATGTCGAGGTCGGGGTGGGAGCGCTGCACGTACTCGAGCGGGTCGATGTCGGCCATCAGGTGCCCGCGCACGCGGAACGCGTTGATGAGCTCCTGCACGCGAGCGGTCTTGTCGATCGCGCTCGCGATGTCGACCGAGATGTCGGGTGCCCAGCGGATGGGCTCGTAGGGGAGGCGGAGCGCGGCGAACAGGTTCTCGTAGAAGCCGCGCTGGCCGAGGAGCAGCTCGTGCACCTTCTTCAGGAACTCGCCCGAGCCGGCTCCCTGGATGACGCGGTGGTCGTAGGTCGACGTCAGCGTGATCGTCTTGCCGATCGCGAGGTGGGCGAGCGTCTTCTCGGACGCGCCCTGGAACTCGGCGGGGTACTCGAGGGCGCCGGCGCCGATGATGCAGCCCTGACCCTTCATGAGGCGGGGCACCGAGTGCACGGTGCCGATGCCGCCGGGGTTGGTCAGGGAGACCGTCGCGCCGGCGAAGTCGTCGGCCTTCAGCTTGTTCTGGCGGGCGCGCTGCACGAGGTCTTCGTAGGCTGCGAGGTACTCGTTGAACGTCATCGTCTCGGCGCGCTTGATCGCGGGCACGAGCAGGGCGCGGGTGCCGTCGGGCTTCGGGATGTCGATCGCGATGCCGAGGCCGATGTGCGCGGGCTTGACGAGGCTCGGCTTGCCGTCGGGTTCGGCGTAGTAGACGTTCTGGCTCGGGAACTCCTTGAGCGCCTGGATGAGCGCCCAGCCGATGAGGTGGGTGAAGGAGATCTTGCCGCCGCGCGAACGCCGCAGGTGGTTGTTGATCACGATGCGGTTGTCGATCATGAGCTTCGCCGGGATCGTGCGGACGCTCGTGGCGGTCGGCACGGTGAGCGAGGCGTCCATGTTGGCCGCGAGCGCCTTCGGCATGCCCTTGAGGGTGACGACCTCGTCTTCCTTCGGAGCGTCGGCCACGATGGGCTGCGGGCTCGTGACCGGCACGTCGGCAGGCACGGGCTGCGTGCGGGGGGCGACCGAGGTCGTGCGCGCGGCCGGGGTCTGCCCGATGACGGGCACCGGGGCCGTGGACGGCGCCGTGGGCTCGGCAGCCGATGCTGCGGCCGCGGAGGGGTCTGCGATTGCAGCGGCCTCAGCGGGTGCAGCGGCCTCAGCGGGCGCCGCAGGTGCAGCGGGCGCGGCGTCGGCCGGGGGCGTCGCCGCCGCGGCATCCGTCGCCGGCGCACTGTTCGATGGGTCGCCGCCCTCGGTCTTCACCTGGCGGTAGTGCTCGAGCACCGGCCACCAGGTCTTGTCGACCGATTGGGGATCGACGAGGAACTTCTCGTACATCTCGTCGACGAGCCATTCATTGGCTCCGTATTCGCCCGACGTCGTCTCGTCGGATCCCGACCCGGTCAATTGGCTCGACACAGCCTCTCGCCCACTCTCTCCATTGATGCTGGATTACCTGCTTCGCGGTCTCGCCATACGCGCGGGCATGACGAATCACCGCCTCCCAGCCTAATCCCCTGAATGGGGCCCCGAGCACGGCGCGGCGGTAGCGTGGCGACATGGAGTTCTACCGGACGACACCCAGCCACGACCTCACCTACTCGGACGTGTTCCTCGTTCCGAGTCGTTCCGCGGTCACGAGCCGTCTCGACGTCTCGCTCGCACCCGATGACGGTTCGGGCGCCTCCATCCCGCTCGTGTCGGCGAACATGAACTCGATCACCGGGCCGCGCCTCGCGGCGACGCTCGCCAGACGGGGCGGACTCGGGGTGCTGCCGCAGGACATGCACCTGCAGGATCTCGACGAGGCGATCCGCACGGTCAAGGCGCAGTCGCCCCGCTTCGACACTCCGCACGAGTTCAGTCCGGATGCCTCGGCCGCCGACGCCCTCGAAGTGCTGCCGCCCATCACGGGCCACGGCATCGTGCTGCACGACTCCCGCGGCGAGTACGTCGGATGCATCCCGGCCGAGCGGCTCGCGACGGCGTTGCCCGATGCGCGGCTCGGCGACCTCGTGCACGGCGGACTCGCCTCGCTCGACGCCGACGACGTGTCGACGCCGCGCCGGGCCTTCGACCTCATGGTCGAGGCGGAGCTCGAATTCGCCCCCGTGCTCGAGCACGGGCGGGTGGTCGGCACGCTCAGCCGCCGGAGCGCGCTGCGCGGCACGATCTACGAAGCGAACGTCGACGCCGACGGACGGCTGAGGGTCGCCGCCGCGGTCGGCATCAACGGCGACGTCGCGGCGAAGGCGACGGCCCTCGCCGCCGCCGGGGTCGACATGCTCGTCATCGACACCGCGCACGGGCATCAGGAGGGCATGCTCCGCGCCGTGTCGATCGTGCGCGACCTCGGCCTCGACATCCCGATCGTCGCCGGCAACATCGTGACCGCCGACGCGGTCGCCGACCTCGTCGAAGCGGGTGCCGACGTGCTGAAGGTGGGTGTCGGCCCCGGCGCCATGTGCACGACGCGCATGATGACCGCGGTCGGCCGCCCGCAGTTCTCGGCGGTGCTCGAGACGGCGGAGGCCGCCCGGGAGCTCGGTGCGACCGTGTGGGCCGACGGCGGGGTGCGCTACCCCCGGGATGTCGCGCTCGCGCTCGCCGCCGGCGCTGCCTCGGTCATGATCGGGTCCTGGTTCGCGGGCACGATCGAGGCTCCGGGCCTGCTGCGGCACGATGCATCCGGCCGCCTGTACAAGGAGAGCTGGGGCATGGCGTCGACGAAGGCCGTGCGCGAGCGGTTCGACCGTCTCTCGCCGTACGAGCTCGCGCGCAAGGAGCTGTTCGCCGAGGGCATCTCCTCGTCGGCGATCTCGCTCGATCCGCTGCGGCCCTCGATCGAGGACCTGCTCGACATGATCACCTCGGGAGTGCGCAGCTCGTTCACGTATGCCGGTGCACGTACGCTCGAGGAGTTCCGCGACCGCGCGCTCGTCGGCATCCAGTCGGCGGCCGGATACGAGGAGGGCAAGGCGCTGCCGGTCAGTTGGTGAGACCCGTGCGACGCTCCGCCCGCATCCGGGCGATCGCACAGAACGCGCCGATATACTGAGGCGACAATGGACGATCCTCCCTCTGCCGCTGCCCCAGGTCATAGACCCCCGCCCGTGACTGCTCGCGGAGGTGGCGATGTCTGAGTGGATACTCCTCGGCATCGGACTCCTCCTCACGATCGGCACGGGCTTGTTCGTCGCCAGTGAGTTCGCGCTCGTCAATCTCGACCGGGCCGACCTCGAGGCGCGGCGCGCGAGGGGTGAGACGAAGCTCGCACTCACCATCTCGGCGCTGAAGATCACCTCGACGCACCTGTCGAGTGCGCAGCTCGGCATCACGCTGACCACGCTGCTCACCGGATACACGATGGAGCCGGCGATCTCGTCGCTCCTCACCGGGCCGCTCACCGCGATCGGCGTGCCCGACGCGTTCGTGCGCCCCATCGGCACGATCACCGCGATCGTCGTGGCGACCCTCCTGTCGATGGTGATCGGCGAGCTCGTGCCGAAGAACTTCGCGCTCGCACTCCCGCTCGCGACCGCGAAGTTCGTGATGCCGTTCCAGACGGCGTTCACGTGGGTGTTCCGGCCCGCCATCACCCTGCTCAACGGCAGCGCCAACGGGCTGCTCCGCGCCGTCGGCATCGAGCCGAAGGAGGAGCTCTCCGGCGCACGATCGGCCGAGGAGCTCTCATCGCTCGTGCGCCGTTCGGCGAGTGCGGGCATGCTGGAGCAGGACACGGCGACGCTCCTCGGCCGCACCCTGCGCTTCGCCGACCACGATGCGTCAGACGTCATGACCCCGCGACCTCGTGTCGCCGCCGTGCAGCGGCAGGAGCCGGCCGAGGCCGTGCTCGAGCTCGCGCGCACGACCGGCTACTCGCGCTTCCCGGTCTACGACGAGAACCTCGACGACGTCGTCGGCCTCGTGCACGTCAAGCAGGCCGTCGCGGTCCCGCGCGAGAAGCGCTCGGAGGTGCCGGCATCGGCGCTGCAGTCCGATGCGCTGCGCGTGCCCGAGACGATGAAGCTCGACACGCTCCTCGAGGAACTCCGCGGCCGCGGCTACCAGATGGCCGTCGTCGTCGACGAGTACGGCGGCACCGCGGGTGTCGCGACGCTCGAAGACCTCGTGGAAGAGCTCGTCGGCGAGGTCGCCGACGAACACGACCGCACGCGGGCCGGCATCGTCCGCCGCGGCGACGACGTGAGCTTCCCGGGAATACTGCGACCCGACGAACTGCTCGAGCGCACCGGCATCCGCGTGCCAGAGAACGGAGACTACGAGACCGTGGCCGGATTCGTCATGGCCGAGCTCGGGCGACTGCCCGTCGTCGGCGACGAGGTGCTCATCGACGAGGGCACGCTCGTCGTGCAGCGACTCGACGGGCGCCGCATCGACCGCGTGCGGTTCGTGCCGAACCCGCCGCCCGAAGCCGATGACATCGACGGGGGGCAACGATGAGCGACTGGGCCGGCATCGCCTGGCTGATCGTGCTGCTGATCGCGAACGCCTTCTTCGTCGGCGCGGAGTTCGCGGTCATCTCGGCGCGGCGATCGCAGATCGAACCGCTCGCCGAGCAGGGCAAGCGCAGCGCCAAGACCGCCCTGTGGGCGATGGAGCATGCGACGCTCATGCTCGCGATGAGCCAGCTCGGCATCACGATCTGCTCGCTGCTCATCCTGAACGTGTCGGAGCCGGCGATCCACCACTTGCTCGAGGTGCCGCTGCACCTCACCGGCTGGTCGGCCGAGGTCGTCTCGACGATCGCGTTCATCGTGACGCTCGTGCTCGTGTCGTACCTGCACGTCGTGTTCGGCGAGATGGTGCCGAAGAACCTCTCGTTCTCGGTGCCCGACCGTGCCGTGCTGCTGCTCGCGCCGCCGCTCGTCTTCCTCGCCCGCATCTTCAAGCCGATCATCGTCGCGTTGAACGCCACCGCCAACGGCGTGCTCCGGCTCTTCGGCGTCGAGCCGAAGAACGAGGCGAACTCGACCTTCACGCTCGAAGAGGTGCAGACGATCGTGCACCAGTCGCGTCGCGAGGGCGTGCTCGACGACGCGAGCGGCACGCTGACCGCCGCCTTCGAGTTCACGACCAAGCGGGTGCAGGATGTCGCGGTGCCCCTCGAATCGCTCGTCAGCCTGCCGCCCGGGGCGACGCCGGCCGACGTCGAGCGCGCCGTGGCCCGTCGCGGGTTCTCGCGCTATCCGATCCTCGACGAGTCGGGGGAGCCCGACGGCTATGTGCACCTGAAGGACGTGATCGACCTCGACGACGACGAGTTCGACGATCCGATCCCGGCCAAGCGGGTTCGCCGCCTCGTGTCGATCTTCGCCGGCACCGACCTCGAAGACGCGCTCGCGACGATGCGCCGCCTCGGCACGCACGTGGCCAGGGCATTCGACGAGGACGGCACGACGACCGGTGTGATCTTCCTCGAGGACATCATCGAGGAGCTCGTCGGAGAGGTGCAGGACGCCACCAGGCGCGGCTGACGGGCGACCTCGGAATCGTCGGCACGGCCATCTTCGGGTCGGCGTAGACTGACGCCGATCCGAAGAACCGAGGAATCATCATGTTTGAGAAGCTCATGGCGACGGCCGTGCTCGCGGCCTCCGACACCGCACGTGCCAAGCAGTGGTGGCACGACGTGCTCGGCCGCGACCCCGTGTACGAGGATGAGGAGGGAGAGGCCCTGTTCTACGACATCGGCGGCACGGGCGTGATGGTGTATCGGAGCGACTTCGCAGGCACTGCGAAGAACACGTCGCTGAACCTCATGACCGACGACCTCGACCGCGACATGACGCAGTTGCGCACGCACGGGGTCGTATTCCACGACTACGACATGCCCGGCCTGAAGACGGTCGACGGCGTCGCCGAGATCGGCGAGGAGCGCAGCGCGTGGTTCAGCGACAGTGAGGGCAACATCTTCGCCATCGGGCAGGTGGCCCCGCAGATGATGGAGATGGCCATGAAGATGCGGGCCGCCGCATCGGGAATGACCTGATCCGGTCACCGCCTCCGAGCCGTCGTCTCGCTGCGCCGGTCGTGGTCAGGCGGCGAGGTCGCGGAGCCATGCCTCGAGTGCTGCGGCGTCCGTGAAGACGTGCCCGTCGCCGCCGACGGCCTTCGCGCCCTCGACGTTCTCCGCCTTGTTGTCGATGAAGACGAAGTCGGAGGCCGCGATGCCGAGTTCGTCGATGACGAGCTCGTAGATCGCGGCGTCGGGCTTGACGAGGTGCAGCTCGCCGCTGACGAACACGCGCTCGAAGAGCGGTGCGAACGAGCCGTTGCGCAGCCAGCCCGAGAAGTCCGCCCCGGCGTTCGAGAGCAGTGCCAGGCGCGTGCCTCCCGCCGCGAGGGCGTGCAGCACGCCGAGGGTGCCCGGGTCGACCGAGAGCCACCCGCGATGGTCGAGAGCCCAGAGCTCGTGCACGTCGATCGCATTCCACTCCGCCCCGAGGTCGGCCGCGACGGCGTGCCAGTACTCGGCGATCGAGGTGGTGCCCCGGTCGAGGCCCAGGCGGTGCGCCCAGTACGACGCCCAGAACGGCTCGGGGGCCGCCGTCGCACCGGCCCGTTCGACGAGGGCCGCGCGATCGGCATCGGTGGGCTCCCGCGAGATGACCTCCCCGTAGTCGAACACGACGACGCGAGGGGAGAGGCTGATCGGTGCGGGAACTGTCGGAGTCATCCACCTCAACCTATCGTTGGAGCATGGATATGTCGTGGCAGGAATGGACCGCCGTCGATGCGCGGAAGTGGGTCGTCGCGCCGGTCGCCGATGACGACAAGTACTCGCGCGGCGTGCTCGGCATCGTGGCGGGTTCCCCCGACTACCCGGGCGCGGCGGTCCTGGCCGTCGAGGCCGCGCACCGTGCCGGCCTCGGCATGGTGCGCTACACCGGTCCCCGGGCCGTGCGCACCGCGGTGCTCGCACGTCGACCTGAGACCGTCACCGCGCCCGGCCGTGTGCAGGCCTGGCTGATCGGCTCCGGCATCGACCCGGGGCGCCGCTCGTTCATGCTGCTCGGAGACCTGCAGGGTTCGCTCGCGTCCGGCCTGCCGGTCGTGCTCGACGCCGGCGCGCTCGACCTCGTCGGCACGCACACCGCGCCCACGGTGATCACGCCGCACGCCAGGGAGCTCGCTGCGCTGCTCGCTTCCCGCGAGATCGACACGACCATCGCGCAGGTGCGTTCGGCCCCCGCGGATTGGGCGCTCAGGGCGGCGAGGGAACTCGGCGTCGCCGTGCTGCTGAAGGGCGCGGTGACCCACGTCTGCGATCCCGACGGCGGCCGCTACACGATCACGGCTCCGACGCACTGGCTGGCTTCGGCCGGCACCGGCGACGTGCTCGGTGGGATCCTCGGAGCGCTCGTCGCCACGCACCATGAGCGGATCGCGGCGGACGCCGAAGTGCTGACCGTGCTCGCGGCGACCGCTGCGTGGGTGCACGGCGAGGCCGCGAGGCGCGCGACGGCCGCAGTCGACGGCGGACCGATCACGGCGCTCGACATCGCCGAGGCGATTCCGCCCGTCATCGGGGCCCTGCTCGCGCACTGAGCGGCTCGGCAGGCGTCAGTCGGCGAGGAACCTCGCGAGGAATTCGCGGGTGCGCTCTTCGCGGGGCGACTCGAAGAACTGCCGCGCGGGGGCGTCCTCGATGATCCGGCCGGCGTCGAGGAAGACGACACGGTCGGCGACCTCGCGTGCGAAGGCCATCTCGTGCGTGGCCATGACGATCGTCGTGCCGCCGTCGGCGAGCGAGCGCACGAGGGCGAGCACCTCGCCGACGAGCTCGGGGTCGAGCGCGCTCGTCACCTCGTCGAGCAGGAGGAGCTCGGGGCCCGTCGCGATCGCGCGCACGATCGCCGCGCGCTGCTGCTGGCCGCCCGACAGTCGGTCGGGGAACGCCCGGGCGAAGTCGGCAAGCCCGATCGAGGCGAGCAGTTCGAGGCCCTGGCGCTCGGCCTCGGCGCGGCGCACGCGGTGCACGAGGCGCGACGCGAGCGTCACGTTGTCGAGCACGCTGAGATGCGGGAAGAGGTTGTAGTGCTGGAAGACCACGCCGATGCGCGCCCGCACGCCGTCGGCGTCGACGCGCGGGTCGCTGACGTCGCGCCCGCGGAGCAGGATCTCACCGTCGTCGATGCGCTCGACGAGGTTGATCGTGCGGAGGAGTGTCGACTTGCCCGATCCGCTCGCACCGACGAGCGCGACGACCTCGTGGGCCGCGACATCGAGGTCGATGCCGTCGAGCACGAGGTGATCGCCGAACGCACGCCGAACGCCACGGAGCCGGAGCACCGGCTCGGCGACCGAGGCGGATGGCGCGTTCATACGATGCTCCCGACCTGCTCGCGAGCCCGCATGCGCGCCGATACCCAGTCGGTGAGCCGGATCATCGGCCAGGCGAGCAGCACGAAGAGGAGGCCCGCCACGACGTAGGGCGTGAAGTTGAAGTAGTGCGCCGTCTCGATCTGCGCCGCCCGCACGGCGTCGACGGCCCCGAGCACCGAGATCAGGCCGACGTCCTTCTGCATGGCGACGAAGTCGTTCATGAGGGCGGGCGTCACCTTGCGGAACGCCTGCGGCAGCACGATGCGCCGCATGGTCTGCCCGTGGCTGAGCCCGAGCGATCGTGCCGCGAGGCGCTGCGACGGATGCACCGCCTCGATGCCGGAGCGGAACACCTCGGAGACGTATGCCGAATAGGTGAGGATGAGGGCGATCGCACCCAGCACGGCGACGGGCACGCGGGGGAAGAAGTCGAGGCCCGGTACGCCGTAGCCGATCAGGTAGAGCACGATGATGAGCGGCATGCCGCGGAAGAGGTCGGTGTAGCCGGCCGCGAGTGCCCGCAGCGGGAAGTACACCGCGCCTCGCAGCGTGCGGAGCGTGGCCAGCAGCAGGCCGAAGACCACGACGCCGATGCTCGCTGCGACGAGCACCTGGATGTTCAGCCACAGGCCCTCGAGGATGCGGGGGAGCGATGCGAGCGCGACCGCCGGATCGAAGAACGTCTGCTGCACCTGCGCCCAGCCCGGCGAGCCGATGAGCGCCCATGCGAGGAGTCCCGCGAGCACGATCGTCGACAGTGCGCTCACGAGCACGGAGCGACCCGTCTGGCGCTTCCGGAACGCGCGCCGCTCGAGCTCGAGCGCGCTCGGCCGCCATGCCGTCGACGCGTCGCGGGGGTCGGTCGTGTCGGTCACGGATTCACGTTATCGGCGGTCTGCGGATGCCGCGGCATCCGTGGTTCGGAGCACGGCGTCACTCGAGGACGGGCGCGCCGCCCTCGCCGCCCAGCCACTCGGCGGCGAGCTCGTCGAGCGTGCCGCGCTCGCGGAGTGCGTCGACGGCTGCCGTGACGTCGGCGGTGAGCGGCGAGCCCTTGGCGAGCACGAGACCGAATGCGTCGCCGCCGCCAGCGGTCGCCGGGAGCTGGCCGATGATCCTGCCGCCGTCGAGTTCGACGCCCGTGAGGTAGAACGCGGTCGGCAGGTCGACCACGATCGCATCGACCGTGCCGCTCTGGAGCGCGAGCTTGGCGTCGTCGTTGGTGTTGAAGACCTGTGCGCCCGCGGTCGGGGCGATGACCTCTTCGACGGCGTCGAAGCTCGTCGTGCCCGTCTGCGCGCCCACGAGGAGGTCTTTCAGGTCGGCGATCGAGGTCGCCGCCGCCGCCGGCGAGGAGTCGACGGTGATGACGACCTGCGTGGTCTCGTAGTACGGCGATGAGAAGTCGACGTTCTGCTCGCGTTCGTCGGTGATCGAGAACTGCTGCAGGTTGACGTCGAAGTCCTTCGGCCCGGGGGCGATGGCCTGCTCGAAGGTGGAGCGGACCCAGACGACGTCGTCGGCGGAGAAGCCGAGTTCGTCGGCCACGGCGTAGGCGACCGCGGCCTCGAAGCCCTCGCCCGATTCGGGGGCGTCGTCGAGCACCCACGGGAAGTACGCCGGCTCGCCCGTCGCGATCGTGAACTTGCCCTCGGTCACGTAGTCGCCGCCGCCCGAGGCATCGCCTGCGCCGCCGGCGCAACCGGCGAGTGCGAGGGTCGCTGATGCCGCGACGATGATCGCGGTGAGGGAGCGTCGGGTCATGGTGGCCTCCGTACGGGTGTGCCTCCAGCATTGCGGATGCCACTGCCGGTCGGGCGGCGCGTGGCGGAATGTGACGCTCGGCTAGGCTCGTCGCCATGACGGACGGGGTACGGCGCGAGGCATCCGCTCACCGCACCCGCCGATTCCTCGGCTCCCGGGCCGCCCTCTGGACGGGCTTCGCCCTCGTGCACGTCGCGCTCATCTGGCTGAACCTGGCCGCCCCCGGCTATCCGCTCGGCGACGTGACGGCGGTGTACCGGCTGTGGGCCGAGAACGCCGCGCACGGCTGGCTGCGCATGGGCATCGATGCGCCGTGGGTGTACCCGATCCTCGCGTTCGCACCAATGACCGCGGCGCTCGCGTTCGGTTCCGCCTGGTACGCGCAGACCTGGCTCGCGATCGTCACGGTGCTGAACGCCCTCGCGTTCGGCGTGCTCATCGGCCGGGCAGGGCTCTCCCGCCCGCGCCGCATCGCGGCCTGGTGGTGGCTCGGCTTCCTGGCCCTGCTCGGCCCCATCGCCTTCGGTCGCATCGACGCGATCACGGTGCCGTTCGCGATCACCGGGCTGCTCTGGGCGGCCGGCCGGCCGCGTGTCGCGGCGGTGCTGCTCACGATCGGCGCGTGGATCAAGGTCTGGCCGGCGGCCCTCGTCGCCGCGCTCGTGATCGCGGCGCGCCGACGGCTCGAGGTGCTCACCGTCGCGGTGTCGCTCAGCGTCGGCATCCTCGGCGTGAGCCTGCTCGCGGGCGCCGGCGAGAACGCGATCGGCTTCGTCGCCGAGCAGGCCGGGCGCGGTCTGCAGATCGAGGCGCCGCTCGCGGTCGGCTGGCTCTGGCAGATCGTCGCCGGCTCGAAATCGGTGCGGATCGTCTACGACCGCCAGATCCTCACCTTCCAGATCGACGGCCCGGGCGCGGATGCCGCGGCGGCACTGACCACTCCGCTCATGGCGCTCGGAGTGCTCGTCGTCGTGCTGATCGGCATCCGCGCCGTCCGCCGGGGCGCCGCGTTCGGGCGGCTGCTGCCGCCCCTCGCGCTGTCGTTCGTGGTGGTGCTCATGCTCGCGAACAAGGTCGGTTCGCCGCAGTTCGCGACGTGGCTCGCCGCACCCGTGATCCTCGGTCTCGTGCTGCGCCCGGCGCGGTTCGCGGTGCCGGCGCTCGTGGCCGCGTCGATCGCGCTCCTCACGCACATCATCTACCCGTACTGGTACGGCTGGCTCCTCATCGCCGACCCGGCCTTCGTCTTCCTGCTGACGATCAAGTCGCTCCTGCTCGTGGTGCTGCTCGTGTGGGGCATCCGCTCGCTCTGGAGGCTCGGGTCGTCTCGGTCGCGGCGGTCGCCCGTTCGCGACGTCGGTGCCGTGAGCACCACAATGGACCTCGACGACAACTGAAGGAGACGGAACATGCTGGTGGCATTCTCAGTCGCGC
Organism: Agromyces sp. NPDC056389; assembly: GCF_042262385.1. Classification (NCBI taxonomy): domain Bacteria; kingdom Bacillati; phylum Actinomycetota; class Actinomycetes; order Micrococcales; family Microbacteriaceae; genus Agromyces; species Agromyces sp. NPDC056389. The sequence goes on along the minus strand of NZ_JBHJPN010000002.1, from coordinate 305,925 downwards.
CGAGCGGCACGGGCGGCAGCGACGGGTCGGTGCACGACGCCGTCGCCGCAGCGGTGCGCGTCGTGCGGGAATCGGGCCTGCCGAACCGCACCGATTCGATGTTCACGACGATCGAGGGGGAGTGGGACGAGGTCTTCGACGTCGTGCGTCGTGCCACCGAGGCGGTCGGTGCATACGGCTCGCGGGTCTCGCTCGTGCTGAAGGCCGACATCCGCCCGGGATACGTCGGCGAGCTCGAGGGCAAGCTCGAGCGGCTCGAGACGGCGATGGACGCGCTCGACGCCGACGACTGAGGCGCGCGGTCGTCGGACCGCATCGCGGGTGAGCGGTATCGAATCGATTCGATTTCTGTGCGAGAATCGATGGGTGACCCACCCCATCGACGGGCCGACGACATTGTCGCCGGCCCGTATCCGTTTCGCGCTCCTGGCGCTCGCCCTCGGCGGCTTCGCCATCGGATCGACCGAGTTCGTCGCCATGGGCCTGCTGCCGAACATCGCGCACGACCTCCTGCCCGAGCTCTCCGCGCAGTCGTCGGCCGACGCGAACGCGAATGCCGGCTGGATCATCTCGGCGTACGCCCTCGGCGTCGTCGTCGGCGCACCGACGATCGCCGCAGGAGCCGCGCGCTGGCCCCGCAAACGGCTCCTGCTCGCGCTGCTCACCGCCTTCACCCTCGGCACGATCGCCTCGGCCGTGCTGCCGACCTTCGAGCTCGTGCTCGTCGCCCGGTTCATCGCAGCGCTCCCGCACGGCGCGTACTTCGGCATCGCCTCGCTCGTCGCGGCGAGCCTCATGGGCCCCGGCAAGCGTGCACGGGGTGTCGCACTCGTGCTCTCGGGGCTCACGATCGCGAATGTCATCGGGGTGCCCGCGATCACCTGGCTCGGCCAGATCGCCGGATGGCGCATCGCCTACGTCGCGGTCGCGGTGATCTTCGCCCTCACGTTCGTCGCGGTGCTCATCGCCGTGCCGTGGCAGGCCGGCGACCCGGGCGCGACGATGAAGCGGGAACTGAAGGCCTTCACCCGAGCCCAGGTGTGGTTCGCCCTCGGCATCGGTGCGGTCGGCTTCGGCGGGCTCTTCGCCGTCTACAGCTACGTCGCACCGCTCGCCACCGACGTCACAGGGCTCCCCGAGGAGTTCGTGCCGGTCGTGCTCGTCGCGATCGGCGTCGGCATGACGATCGGCAACTTCGCGGGCGGGCGACTCGCCGACTGGAGCGTTCGCCGGGCGATGTACCTGTTCTTCGCCGTGCTCGCAGGCGCGCTCGTGCTGCTCGGCCTCACCGCATCGAACCCGATCGGCCTGCTCACCGGCGTGCTGCTCGTCGGTGCGGCATCCTCTGCACTCTCTCCGACCATCCAGGCCCGACTCATGGATGTCGCGCGCGACAGCCAGTCGATCGCGGCCGCGCTGAACCACTCGGCGCTGAACATCGGCAACAGCCTCGGCGCGCTGCTCGGCGGCATCGCGATCGCGGGCGGCCTCGGCTACGTCGCACCGATCTGGATCGGACTGCTGCTGACGCTCGCCGGCGCGCTGCTGGCCGTCGTCTCGTTCGCACTCGACCGTGCGCGCGTGCGTCGCGGCGTCGCGGTGCCGTATGCGACCGGCGCGATGCACGCCGTCGAGGTGTGAGCCCGGCTCAGTCGGACTGCAGCAGGATGCCGTCGAGGATCGCCCGCTTGCGGAGCGCCACCTTGGTGCCGACGTCGTAGCCGGCAGCGCGGTACTTCTCGCGGATGCGCTTGAGGTAGCTCTTCGCGGTCTCCTCGGAGATGCCGAGCTGGAACGCGACGGCCTTGACGGGCTGGCCGGCGCCGTAGAGCGCCATCACACGGCGCTCCTGCGCCGAGAGCTTCGGTGACGAACCCTCTGTGGTGAGCGCGAGCTCGAGTTCGGGGGTCAGGTAGGACTCGCCGAGCCTGGCCGCGCGGATCGCCTCGATGATCGTCTCGACGGGCTCCGACTTCACGAGGTAGCCGAGGGCACCCGATCCCAGTGCCTCGCGCACGACGGTCGGCTCTGAGTACGTGCTCATGAGCATCGTCTGCACGCCCGCCGACTTCAGCATCGACAACTTCAGCGAGATGGGGATGTTGTCTCGCAGGTCGAGATCGAGGAGGACGACGTCGACCGGGAACTCGGGGTGGGCGAGCAACTCGGACCACGACGGCACCGCTGCGAGGAGCTCGATGTCGGGGGCGGCGTTTCGGATCCACTCCGAGAGCGCGCCCAGCAGCATGCGGTGGTCGTCGACGATCGCCAGACGGATCGGTGGAGCGCTCTCTGCCATCAGATTCCCCTTTGACGGGCCGCCCCGCGGACGGCCGTGACTCCTGCAGAGACGTTCGGGTCGACTCGGCAGTCGATGTTGATCCGGAATGACTCTGGCCCCGCAACGACATCGTGTGTACCGACTGTACCGAGTGCATCCCACGTTGCGGGGTCGACGCGACGTTGAACGACACCGGAGACGTCGATCGAGAATTGCAGATCGGGCGATTCGGGGTCGGATGCGTCGTCGGGCTCACGGCACGAGACATGCGCCGCGAGTTCCGCGGATCCCTTCGACTGCTCTCCGACGAGGAACCACAGGGCGAGCAGGAGCCCGTCGCGCTGGTCGGACGAGAGCACCCCGGCGAGCCCGCCGGGATCGTCGACCGTGACCCGGTTGCTGAGGTAGGCCGACTCGGTGACGGCGTGTCGGAGCCAGGTGTCGTTGCGGCCCTCGATGAGCCGTACCCGGAGCCGTGCGGCGAGGTTTCCGGCGCGTTCGGCCGCCTCGGCCGGGAGCGGGATCGCGATGCGTCCCGAGCCGACATCGTCGAGCAGCGACTCCGCGTCGAAGTCGAGTTGGGCGAGCTCTTCGGATGCGCGCATCCCGACCGCCGTGTGCGGAGTCGCGACCGTGCTCTGCACGAGGGAGAGGTCGAGCTCGCGCCGGATGAGCCGGCGGAACCCGCCGATCGCGATCACGGCGATGGCCATGGGCAGCACCGTGGTGCCCGCGACGGCGAGTCCGGTCACCGTGTAGTGCCCGGCCGTGGCGACCTGGAGGAGCGCCGAGCCCGCGATCACCGCACCGATCATGCTCGCCACGAGCATCGGGATGCGCGTGCCGCGGATCGCGGCCACCGGCATCAGCACGGCGCCGGCCGCCGCGGCAGCGGTCGGCGTGACGCCGAGGTGCAGCAGCCCCATCGACGAGGACACGTCGAGCCACACCGGCGCGATGAGCGCGATGAGCAGCACGACGTAGAGCACGTCGGGCAGCGGGGTGTTCCGCGACACGAGGCGGGAGATCACGCCGATGCCGACGACCCCGGCCAGCGCGAGCCAGGCCGGCCACGGACTCTGCCCGGGCGGGAAGAGCGGGGCCACGGTCACGGCGTGCGCGAGGTGCCCGATGATGATGAAGGCCGAGGCGATCGTGATGCCGGTGGCCAGGCGGCGGCCGCCGTGGCTCTCGCGCACGTCGCCGGCGGCCCGCGCCGATCGGCTCGGCCGCCGGAACTGGCGCCCGAGGGTGGTGGCTGCGATCTGGGGTTCGCTCATGGCTTCGGCACCTCGAGCATGACCGTGGTGCCCGAGCCCGGTGAGGAGAAGATGCGTGCGCGCCCTCCGACGACGCTGAGCCGGCCGACGACGGATTCCGCGTACCCGAGGCGGGCGCCGTCGACCGCAGCGGGTTCGAAGCCCGAACCGGCGTCGGTGACCATCGCACGGACCGTGCGTTCGTCGTCGCTGACGGTGACATCCGCCTCGGAGACCCCGGAATGCCGGCGAACGTTCTCGAGGCACTCTCCGAGCGCGCCGAGGAGCGCGTCGAGGGTGTCCCGCGGCAGCGCGAGCCTGCCGGCGCCATGCCAGTTCACGTCGAGGCCCATGCGTGCGAACCGCTGGCGCACCGACTCGAAGGTCACCCCGAGGCTGTCGTCGTCGGCCTCGGGGGAGAAGATCGCGGTCGAGCCGCGGTCGAGTGGCGCGCCGAGCCGCAACTGCTTGAGCAGGCGGGCATCGTCGCCGGCCTGCTGCCGGAGTGCCCCGGCGCCGACCCCGACGCCCGAATGGGCGAGGAGGCTCAGCGTCGCGAGCACGGTGTCGTGCAGCACGCGTGCGTCTTGACGCTGCTGCGACTCCAGCTCGCTCGCGAGCCGCTCGGCCTCGTGCGCGCGACCGACCTCGTGGATGCGGTCGGACGCCGCGGCGATCGACCGATCGAGCCAGATGCCGATCGTGGAATTGGCGGCCCACCCCATGAGGGCGCCGATCGCGACGACCTGCATCGCATGGCCGGTGATCGCGACGACCCCGACGGCGATGAGCACGGCCGCGACGAGGGCGAGCACGATGAAGGCGCCGTCGGCCCTGACGATGAGCGGGATCGCGACCGAAGCGGACGTCACCGACGCCGTGACGGCCATTGCGGAGGCGGCGACGGGATCGATCACGGGCGCTGCGCCGAGCACGCTGATGAACGCGACGGAGCAGGCCACCGCCGCGATCGCCGGCATGAGCGCGCCTCGAGCCGTGTGCAGGATGAGGAAGAGGATGGTGCCGGCGCTGAGCGCGGCAGCGAGCAGGAGTTCGAGGCCCGTCGACGCGCCCGGCACGAGGAGGCACAGGAACGACCCGACCGCGCCGCTCAGGCCCGAGATCCTTGCGAGTCTGCGGAGCAGCCGGTCGCGTTCCTTGTGGATGCGCTTCATGACACCCCCTCGGCCCGTTCGGCGGCGTTGAGCACACGCCGTCATTCGAAGAGTAGCGGAGTCGACGGGGTGCTGGGGAGGCCGGGACCCCGGCAGGTGCTCAGCTCGAGAGCAGCTCGCCGATCGCTGCGGCGATCGCGTCGTCTTCGATGAGGAAGGCGTCGTGGCCGTACTCGGAGGAGACGACCAGCGGCGCGGAACCGTGGATGCTCGCACGCAGCCCGGCGGCGATCTCGGCCTGGCCGGCGAGCGGGAAGTAGCGGTCGCTGTCGATGCCGAGCACGAGGCTGCGCGCCTCGACCCGCGCGAGCGCCGCGGCGACCCCGCCGCGGCCGCGCGCGATGTCATGCGAGTTCATCGCCTGCGTGAGCACGATGTAGCTGTTCGCGTCGAAGCGCCGCGTGAACTTGTTCCCGTGGAAGTCGAGGTAGGACTCGACGGCGAAGCGGCCGTCGCCGCCGAGCGGGTCGAGGTCGGACTGCCAGCTGCGCGCGAATCGCTGGTTGAGCTCGCTCGCGGTGCGGTAGTTGAGCATCGCCATGCGCCGGGCGAGCGCGAGCCCGCGAGTCGGGCCGTCGCCGTCGGGTGCGTCGTAGAACTCGCCGCCGCGGAATGCGGGGTCGGTGCGGATGGCCTCGATCTGCACCGAGTTCAGGGCGATCTGGTCGGCCGAAGTCGCGGCGGGGGCCGCGAGCACCGCGATGCGCTCGACCGCGTCGGGTGCCATGATCGCCCACTCGAGCACGTGCATGGCGCCCATCGAGCCGCCGACGACAGCGGCGAAGCGCTCGATGCCGAGCTCGCGGGCGAACGCGATCTGCGCGCGCACCTGGTCGCGGATCGTGAGGAAGGGGAAGCGGACGCCCCACTCGGCGCGGTCGGCCGCGAGGGAGGCGGGGCCGGTCGAGCCCTGGCAGCCGCCGAGCACGTTCGGCGCCACGACGAACCAGCGGTCGGTGTCGATCGAGAGGCCGGGACCGACGATGCCGGGCCACCAGCCGGCGCTCGGATGCGCGGGGCCGGCCGGACCCATCACGTGGCTGTCGCCCGTCAGCGCGTGCAGCACGAGGATCGCGTTGTCGCGCCGGGGTGAGAGCGTGCCCCATTGCTCGTAGGCGATGCGCACCGAGGGCAGCACTCGGCCGGAGTCGAGGGCGACGTCGCCGATGCTCGCGAACCGGCGGTCGCCGACGGCGTCGCCTTCGCGCCAGGCACCCGTCGCGGGGGCACGGCCGGCGAGCGACGCGGCGCGCGCCTCGGTGACGATGCTCGCGGGCACCGCATCGGCTGTCGTCTGCCAGTCCATGCTTCGATTCTTCCCGAGGCCGGCGACCTGTCGTGCATTGTTACGCCGGTCCCGGGCTGCGCAACGCGACGAGCACGCGAAACAGCGGATGCCGCGGGCCCGTGCAGGCCCGCGGCATCCGCTGTTCGTTGCGGCGTCAGACGCGAGCGGCCTCCGTGGCGGCGCGCGCGGCGGCGAAGCCCGCCTCGAGGTCGGCCTTCAGGTCGTCGATGTTCTCGATGCCGACCGACAGGCGCACGAGGCCCGGCGTGACACCGGTCGTGAGCTGCTGCTCGGGAGTCAGCTGCGAGTGCGTCGTCGACGCCGGGTGGATGACGAGCGAGCGCACGTCGCCGATGTTGGCGAGGTGGCTGAACAGCGAGAGGTTGTCGACGAGCGCACGCCCGGCGTCGACGCCGCCCTTCAGCTCGAACGAGAGCACCGCGCCGACGCCCTTGGGAGCGTACGTGTTCGCGGCCGCGTACCAGGGGCTCGACGGCAGGCCCGAGTAGTTGACGCTCGCGACGTCGGGGTGGTTGTCGAGCCACTCCGCGATCTCCTGGGCGTTCTGCACGTGGCGCTCGATGCGGAGCGAGAGCGTCTCGATGCCCTGGATGAGGAGCCACGCGCTGTTCGGCGCGATCGCCGCGCCGAGGTCGCGGAGCAGCTGCACGCGCGCCTTGATGACGTAGGCGAGCCCGTCGCCGACCGCGGCCGTGTAGCTCGCGCCGTGGTACGAGGGGTCGGGCTCGGTCAGCCCGGGGAACTTCTCGACGTTCTTCGACCACTCGAACTTTCCGCCGTCGACGATGACGCCGCCGATGGTGGTGCCGTGGCCGCCGAGGAACTTCGTGGCCGAGTGGATGATGATGTCGGCGCCGTGCTCGAACGGGCGGATGAGGTACGGCGTCGCGATCGTGTTGTCGACGATGAGCGGCACGCCCGAGTCGTGGGCGACGCCCGAGACGAGGCCGATGTCGAGCACGTTGATCTTCGGGTTGCCGATGGTCTCTGCGAAGAAGAGCTTCGTGTTCGGGCGCACGGCACGGCGCCACTCGTCGGCGTCGTCCTGGTTCTCGACGAAGGTCGTCTCGATGCCGAGCTTGGCGAGCGTGTACTTGAAGAGGTTGTAGGTGCCGCCGTAGATCGACGACGACGAGACGATGTGGTCGCCGGCCTGCGCGATGTTCAGCACTGCGAACGTCGACGCCGACTGGCCCGACGCCACGAGCAGGGCACCGGTGCCGCCCTCGAGCGCGGCGATGCGCTCTTCGACGACGGCCTGCGTCGGGTTCTGGATGCGCGTGTAGATGTTGCCGAACTCGGCGAGCGCGAAGAGGTTCTGCGCGTGCTCCGCGCTGTTGAACACGTATGAGGTGGTCTGGTAGATCGGCGTGGCGCGGGCGTTGGTCACGGGGTCGGGAGCGGCTCCCGAGTGCACCTGCTTGGTCTCGAAGCGCCAGTCGGCGGTCTCGGTCATTGACGTCTCCTCAGGAACGGCTCGGGCGGGTTCGCCGCAGCTTTCGAGTCACGTTAGGCGGGCGCGCCGGGACGGGCAACGGAGGTCGCAACACGGCGTCACGCACGCGGCATCCGCTCGACCGGTGGAGACGGCCTACCGAGGCCCTGCATCGGGTGGCAGCACGATCGTGCCGGTCGCCGTCGACGGCTCGGGGCGGAACAGCCAGCGCGCCTTCGGCTCGACGAGCGGACGGAAGACCCGCCGCACGGGTTTCAGCGAGAGCACGATCGAGATCGCGACGCAGAAGAGCATCATCGCCGGCAGCACCCAGAAGGGCTGGTCGCCGGCGAGCACCTCGGTCTCGCGGAACGGGAACAGCACGAAGGTGTGCAGCAGGTAGATGTACATCGTGGCCGTGCCGAAGGGCGTGAACCAGTGCGCGCCGCGCGGCATGAGCACGAGGAACGCGACCGACAGGAGCATCGCGAAGAGCAGGAGCCCCAGCCGGATGGCGCCCGACCACGGCTCGTCGTAGCCGATCGCCTGGTACGACTCGTCGTAGAGCATGAAGCGGCGCAGCTTCAGGTCGCGCCACGTCTCGATCGCGAGCGGCATGAGCACGAGCGTCACGCCGAACAGCGCGATGGCACCGGCCCGCCAGCGCCATGCGACGGCGGCGCGGAGTTCGAGCCAGCGGCCGGTGAGCTGCCATTGGCGCAGCTTCCAGCCGAAGACGAAGAAGGGCAGCATGCCGAGCGTTCGCGACAGCGCGAGCGTCGAGTCGATCGTCTCCGTGTAGCCGGCCCCGATCGAGATGAGGATCGCGATCAGGAGCGGATAGCGCAGGAGCACGAGGTAGGGCAGCACGATGCGCCACACGGCCAGTGCGATGAGGAACCAGAGGGTCCACGACGCCGTCGTGAAGTCGAGCGCGAACTCGCCGCCGAGGAGCCACCTGATGATCGTCCAGATCGTCTCGAAGATGAAGAACGGGAACACGATGTCGGTGAGGATCTGCCGGAGCGCCCTGGCGTTCGGCGGACCCGATTTCGCGAAGTAGCCGCTGACCACGACGAAGACCGCGACGTGGAACGAGTAGATGAACAGGTACACGCTGTACGCCGAGTTCGATTCGGCGATCAGCGGCAGGATGCCGTGGCCGACGACGACGAGTGTGATCGCGATCCAGCGGGCGTTGTCCCACATGGGGACACGTCTGCGCTTGGTCGGGGTTGCCGGCGGTCGCGAATGCATCAGTCCATTCAACCGCACGGGGGGCGCTCGGCAGGGCAGAATGGGCGCATGAGCGAGCTTCGAGTGGTCGTGACCGGTGCGAGTTCCGGCATCGGTGCAGCGACCGTGCGCGCGTTCCGCGCGGCAGGCTGGGACGTCGTCGGGGTCGCGCGCCGAGAGGAGCGCCTGCAGGCGCTCGCCGAGGAGACCGGGGCATCCGTCGTGGTCGCCGACCTCACGAAGCAGGCCGACGTCGACCGCCTCCGCGACCACCTCGAGGCGACGGGCCCCGTGCACGCGCTCGTCAACAACGCGGGCGGCGCCAAGGGGCTCGATTCGGTCGAGGCCTCCGACGTCGACGACTGGGCGTGGATGTTCGAGGTGAACGTGCTCGCGCTGAAGCGCGTGACGAGCACGCTGCTGCCGTTGCTGCGGCGCGGTGCGGTCGAGCGCGGAGTGGCCGACATCGTGAACATCACCTCGATCGCGGGGCACACCGCCTACGTCGGCGGCGGCGGGTACAACGCCGCCAAGTTCGCCGCGCACGCGCTCACCGAGGTGCTGCGGCTGGAGCTGAACGGCGAACCCCTGCGGGTCATCGAGGTCGCGCCCGGCATGGTGAAGACCGACGAGTTCGCGCTCGTGCGCTTCGGCGGCGACCGCGCCCGGGCCGAGGCCGTCTACGACGACGTGCCCGAGCCGCTCGTCGCCGAGGACATCGCGGCGGTCGTCGCCGACGCCGTGCTGAAGCCGCGTCACGTCGACCTCGACCTGATCATCGTCAAGCCCGTCGCCCAGGCCGCTCCGTACCGACTGACCAAGGGGCCGCTGACCGTGCGCGGCGAGGGATGATGGCCGAGGAGCCGGCGACCGAGGCGCGGCGACGCACCGACTGGGAGCGCGTCACCACGGTGCCGCTCGTCGTGCTCGGCGTCGTCTTCATCGTCGCGTACACGATCTACGTGCTCGCACCGTGGATTCCGCGGGGTCCGGGTTCGCCGCTGTTCTTCGCGCTCATGGCGGCGTGGCTGGTCTTCGTGATCGACGTCGTGGTGCGCGTGTCGCTGACACCGCGCGGCGGCAGGTGGAAGTGGATCCGCACGCATCCGATCGACGTCCTCTCGGCGATCATCCCGGTGTTCCGCGCGTTCCGGGTGCTCTCGCTGCTGCGCGAGGTGCCGTACCTGCAGCGACGGAGCGGCGCGGCGGTGCGGGCGAACATCATCATCTTCGGCTCCACGTACGCCATCGTCTTCGTGTACTTCATCGCGTTGGCGACGCTGCAGGCGGAGCGCAATGCCCCGGGCGCCACCATCACCACGTTCGGCGACTCCGTGTGGTGGGCCATCGTCACGATCGCGACGGTGGGCTACGGCGACATGTATCCGGTCACCACCGAGGGGCGCTTCTACGCGGTGTTCCTCATGGGCGGCGGCGTCGCCATCGTCGGCACCGCATCGGCGACGATCATCTCGTACATCGGCGACAAGGTGAGCCAGGTGCGAGCGCACCACGGAGGCGGCACAGGCGCAGTGCTCGACATGCTCGGGACGCCGGATGCCGCCGGCGAGCCGCCTCTCGACGAACCACCTGCCGACGAGCCGCCTGTCGACGTGCCGCTCGCTGACGAACCGCGTTCGGACCAACCGCCGCGCTGACCGGGTCGCGCATCGACCCGCCACCGAGCGCGCGCCCGGCGGCGACTAGCCTTGGAGCATGACCTTCGATGCGAATGACGCCGGCACGGCCGACGATGGGATCCGGCGCGAGATCCTGACCTGGGATGATTTCGCCGAGGCCGCTCGGCAGGTCGCGGCCGACGTGCTCGGATCCGGGTTCCGGCCCGACGTGGTGATCGCGATCGCACGCGGCGGACTGCTCTTCGCGGGCGCCATCGCCTACGCGCTCGGCACCAAGGCCTGCGGTTCGATCAACGTGGAGTTCTACTCGGGCGTCGACGAACGCCTGCCCGAGCCCGTGCTGCACCCGCCGATGCTCGACGCGCCGGCGCTCGGCGGCAAGCGCGTGCTCCTCGTCGACGACGTCTCCGATTCCGGCCGCACGCTCGCGAAGGTCGTCGGCATCCTGGGCGAGGCCGGTGCCGACGTCCGCAGCGCGACGCTCTACACGAAGTCGCACACCGTGCTCGAGCCCGACTTCGATTATCGACGCACCGACGACTGGATCGTCTTCCCGTGGTCGGCACTGCCGCCCGTCGTGGTCGGCGAGGGCGCCGCATGAGCGTGCACCTCATCGGCGGCGGGGCGACCACCAGCGCGGATGCCGCGTTGCACGCGCCGTTCGTCGCCGAAGCCGCAGCCCGGGCGAGTGCAGCGGGCCGCGCCCGGCCGCGCATCGCCGTGATCTCCCTGCACCCCGAGTCCGAGGAGAAGGCCGCGGCGCTCGCCGAGCTCCTGACTTCGGCCAGCGACGGCGACGGGATCGAGGTGCATGCGACCGCGGGGCGGCCCGGTGAACCGGTCGCGCTCACCGCGATCGCCGACGTCGACGGCATCGCCGTGGGCGGCGGGTTCGTCGAAGACGTGCGCGCCGGACTCGAACCGCTGTTCGGCGAGCTGCGCCGGCAGGTCGCCGACGGCGTGCCCTACCTCGGCGTCTCGGCCGGCGCGATGGTCGCAGCCGAGGGTTCGCTCGGAAGCGGCACGCGCATCGGCGGCGTGCAGGTCGCACCGGAGGACCCCGACGACGAGGACGAGCCGCTCGAGCTCGAGATCGAGTCCGGGATCGGCCTGGTCGACGTCGCCATCGAGGTGCACGTCGCTCAGCGCGGCATGCTCTCCCGCCTGGTCGCCGCCGTCGAGTCCCGTCTCATCGCCGGCGGGCTCGGCATCGACGAGCGCACGGCGCTGATCGTGGGCGACGGCCGCCTCGGTTCCGCGGGGAAGGGCAGCGTCTGGCGGGTGCTGCCGACCGAGGGCGGCGTGCTGGTCTCCACGATCGGCATCTGAGTGGACTCGGTGCAGTTGCCAGACGGGTTCGCGGCCGGCCTGCTCGACCCGGGCTGGGCCGAGGCGCTCGCTCCGGTCGCACCCGACCTCGCCGCACTCGATCGCTTCCTCAGGGTCGAGACCGCTGCCGGGCGCGGGTACCTCCCGGCGGGTGACGACGTGCTCCGCGCGTTCCGTGCGCCGCTCGACGACGTGCGGGTGCTCATCGTCGGCCAGGACCCATACCCCACGCCGGGGCATCCGATCGGCCTCTCCTTCGCCGTCGACGGCCACGTGCGCCCGCTGCCGCGGAGCCTCGCGAACATCTCCCGCGAACTCGTCGACGACCTCGGCACGGCGCCGCTGCCGCACGGCGACCTCACGCGCTGGAGTGAGAACGGGGTCATGCTGCTGAACCGTGTGCTGACGGTCGGCCCGGGCGCGGCCGGCTCGCACCGGGGCAAGGGGTGGGAGGCGGTCACCGACCATGCCATCCGCACGCTCGTCGCGCGCGACCGGCCCCTCGTCGCGATCCTCTGGGGGCGCGACGCCCAGCGACTCGCGCCGCTGCTCGGCTCGACCCCGCTGATCGAATCCGCGCATCCGAGTCCGCTCTCGGCGTCGCGCGGCTTCTTCGGGTCGAAGCCGTTCAGCCGGGCGAACGCGCTGCTCGAGGCGCAGGGCGCCGAACCGGTCGACTGGAGCCTGCCGGCCTGACCGGCCACACCGTCGCGCCGCACGGCGGCCACGCGTCGACGTAACCCGGCGGCAACATGCCGCGGGTATTCTGGCCGCATGCTCGAAGAGGAATACCAGGAGCGCCGCGTGCTGCCGCCCCACCTTCGGAAGCCCGTGCCCGCCGAGGCGCCGTTCGAGTACGCGCTCCGCGAGGCCCGCGCCACCGACCTGCCCGCCGTCCGCGAGATCTACAACTACTACGTCGCCAACTCCACGGTCACCTTCGACGAAGACGCGATGACGCTGAAGGAGTGGAAGACGAAGTTCGCCTACCTCGAGAAGCTCGGCATGCCGTTCATCGTGGCGGAGTCGCCGAGCGGCCAGTTGCTCGGCTACGCGCTCGTCTCGCCGTGGAAGCCGAAACGCGCGTATCGGTTCACGGTCGAGAACTCGATCTACCTCGGCCCCGCGGCATCCGGCAAGGGACTCGGCCGTGTGCTGCTCGCCGAGCTCATCGACCGATCGAAGGCCGCCGGACTCAAGGAGATGATCGCGGTCATCGCCGACCAGGGCGCCGAGGCGTCGATCGCGCTCCACGAGAAGTTCGGCTTCGAGGAGATCGGTCGCATGGGCCGGGTGGGCTTCAAGTTCGACCGCTGGCTCGGCACGGTGTTGTTGCAGCGGTCGCTCAAGTAGCCGAGCGGATGCCGCGGCGCGAGTGCCGCGTGCACCGACCGCGCCCTCCGGATCAGGTGAAGAAGCTGAGCTCGACCTCCGCGGCGAGCATCGCGAGGAGCGCCGATGCGAGCCCCGTCGCGAGCAGGAGACCGGGGTGCGCGAGGCCGATCGCGATCCGCCGCAGGCTCGGGCGGTTCGCGAGCAGGGTCTCGGGGACCTCGCTCGTCGCGGGCGCCTCGCCCCAGCCGCGGAGTCGCGCGAGGAACCACGAGCACCGAACGACGAGCGCGGCCCAGAGCACGGTCGCCGCGATCGGAGTGAGCGCGGAGAGCACGTCGAACCCGATGCCCATGAGCTCATCCTCCTTGCCCTCGGCGGCGAGCTGGATCGAGGTCGAGATGGCGGCACCGAGCACCACCGATCCCGACCAGGCGAAGAAGGCGAACACGAGCGTCAGGTAACGCGCGAAGAAGTGCCCGAACACCGAGGTGCGGTGCTCGAGGTGGTCTCGGGGCGTCGCCCGCAGCACGACGATCGTCGCGGTGAGACTCGGGGCGACCAGTAGCACGACGAGCAGCGACCACGCCCACGTCGGCCAGTCGAGGAATGCGGCGACGACGATGACAGCGCCGAGCAGGGCCGCCCACGCGGCGCCCCAGATGAGCGGGTGCCTCGTGATCGCCTGCATGGCCTCACGATAGCGTCGCCGCACCGCATGCGGCCGTAGGCTCGGGGCATGACGTCCCTGCACGATCACACGGCCCTCGAACTCCACCAGATGCTGCAGCGGGGCGACATCTCGCCCGTCGAGCTGACGGAGCACTATCTCGCCCGGGTCGAGCGATTGGATCCCGAGGTCGGCGCGTTCGCCGTCGTGACACCCGAGGCGGCGCTCGAACGGGCGCGCCACGTCATGTCCGACGTGCCGAGGACCGCACCGCTCTGGGGCCTGCCGCTCGCCGACAAGGACCTGCACCTCCGGGCCGGCGTGCCCGCCCGGTTCGGCTCCCGGGCGTTCACGGACTTCGTGCCGGATGCCTCCGACGAACTCGTGCAGTCGGTCGACGCGGCCGGCGCGGTGAGCCTCGGCAAGTCGCAGACCCCCGAGTTCGGGCTGCCCTCGTACACCGAGGGCGTCGGAGCGATCCCGACCAGGAATCCGTGGGATCTCTCGCTCGGCGCCGGCGGTTCGAGCGGGGGAGCGGCGGCGGCCGTGGCATCCGGAATGCTGCCCTTCGCACCCGGATCCGACGGCGGCGGGTCGATCCGCATCCCGGCCGCCTCGTGCGGACTCGTGGGCGTCAAGCCGAGCCGCGGCCGGGTGCCTGCGGGCTCCGGGATCACGAGCCTCGCGGGGCTCGGCGTCGCCGGACCGCTCGCCCGCACGGTCGCCGATGCCGCCCTGCTCCTCGACGGACTGATCGCTCCGACGGGGTACCCGGCGGCGCATCGTTTCGCGATGCGCGCGCCCGGCGACGACGGGCCGTTCCTCGGCGCGGCGATCCGGGGCGAGGGCAGGTTCCAGCTCGGCGTCATGACCGATTCGCCGTGGGACGACGCCTACGACATCGTGATCGATCCCGAAGCGCGGTCGGCGCTCGACGTCGCGATCGAAGCGCTCGAAGGCCTCGGCCACGGCATGGAGGCGATGGCGCCGCAGCCCGAGCCCGGATACTCCGATGCCTTCCGCACGATCTGGCAGGCGGGAGCGGCGACGATCCCCGTCGACGGGGAGGCGGAGGCGCTGCTCGAGCCGCTCACGCGCTGGCTGCTGGCCCGCGGCCGTGCGCTTCCGGCTCGACGGCTCGCCGAAGCGCTCGCCTGGCTCACGGGCTTCGAGGAGCGGGTCATCCGCCGGTTCGCCTCCTACGACGCGGTGCTCACCCCGGCCCTCGCGCTCACGCCGCGTCCGGTCGGCTGGTACGACCCCGCCGACGGTGAGCGCAACTTCGCGCAGCAGGTGCAGTTCACCCCGTTCACCTCGTTCGTGAACGTCTCGGGTCTGCCGGCGATCACCGTGTCGGTCGCCGAGACCGCGGGAGGGGTGCCGATGGGCGTTCAGCTCATCGGGCGGCCGGGCGGCGAGGAGGCGCTCTTCTCGATCGCCGCACAGCTCGAGCGGCGTGTCGGGCGGAGCCGTCGGCATCCGGAACTCTGGTGACCGGGGCGCGCACGGCACCGTCGTTCGGGTCATGGCCGCCTGTGAATGACGCGTGTGACGGTCGATTGCGACGCCCGAGTTGACGAGGTTAGGTAAGCCTCACCTATAGTGGAGCCATGCTCGGTCTCGACCTCACCCTCTCCTACGACGGCGCCCCCGTGGTGCACGGAGCGGAGATCCACCTCGAACCGGGCAAGGTCACCGCGCTCGTCGGTCCCAACGGCAGCGGCAAGTCGACGCTCCTGCGCTCGCTCGCCCGACTGCACCGCCCCGACGCCGGCCGCGTGCTCCTCGCTGCCGACGACGGCCACACGATCAGCGATGGCGCGCACGGCACCGAGCCCGCCGACCTCCTCGAGCACGGCATCGACGCGGCCTCGCTGAACGGCCGCGAGTTCGCGCGGCGCGTCACCCTGCTCGCCCAGAGCCGGCCGACGCCGGGCGGCATCACCGTGCGCGAGCTCGTCGAGTTCGGCCGGCACCCGCACCGCGGCCGGTGGATCGCCGGTGACGCCGACGGCGCCGCGATCGTCGTGCGAGCGATGGAACTCACGGGCGTCGCCGAGTTCGCCGAGCAGTCCGTCGACCGTCTCTCGGGCGGCCAGCTGCAGCGAGTCTGGCTCGCCTCGTGCCTCGCGCAGGACACGAGCGTGCTCCTCCTCGACGAACCGACCACCTACCTCGACCTGCGCTACCAGGTCGAACTCCTCGACCTGATCCGCGAGCTCGCCGACGAGCACGGTGTCACGATCGGCGTCGTGCTCCACGACCTCGACCAGGCGGCCGCCGTCGCCGACCGGGTCGTGCTGCTCGAATCCGGCCGCGTCCGCGCCGTCGGCACTCCCTCCGAGGTGCTCGTCTCCGACGTGCTGAGCTCGGCCTACGGCATCCGCGTCGACGTCGAGGTCGACGATCGCGGCTGCATCACGACCTGCCCCATCGGCCGCTACAACACGCGTCAACGCGTCGAGCGCCTCGCCGTCGCCTGAAACCTGCGTTCCATCCACCCCCCTCGCGTGGGACACCCATGCCCGCGCACCGATCGAAGGACACCATGAGAAGAGCTGCCGCAACCCGGCCGACCATCGCCCTGACCGCTGCCGCTGCCGCCTCCGTGCTGCTGCTGACCGGCTGCGGCACGACCGAGGAGGCCGGCGCCGCGAGCGGCGATGCGGCGATCGTCGTCACCGACGACCGCGGTGAGTCGATCGAGCTCGCCGCCCCCGCGGAGAAGATCGTCGCCCTCGAGTGGAACACCGCCGAGAACCTCGTCGCGCTGGGCGTCATGCCGGTCGGCGTCGCCGACGTCGAGGGCTACGGCGACTGGGTGAAGTCCGAGGCCCTCGACGACAGCGTCACGGATGTCGGCGGCCGCGGCGAGCCCTCGGTCGACGCCATCGCGGGCCTCGCGCCCGACCTCGTGCTGACCACGACCGACCTCTCCGACTCGGTCATCGCCCAGATCGAGGAGTTCGCACCGGTGCTCGTCGTGCGCGGCGCCGATGCCTCGAACCCCATCGGCCAGATGGAGTCGAACCTCGAGCGCATCGCGACCGTCACCGGCCACGAGGACGAGGGCGAGGAACTGCTTGCGGGCTTCGACGAGAAGCTCGCAGAGGGCAAGGCCGCGCTCGAAGCCGCAGGCCTCGCCGGCGCCCCGTTCATGATGAGCGACTCGTGGGCGAGCGGCGGCCAGGTCTCGATCCGCCCCTTCGCCGAGGGTGCGCTGCTGACCGCGGTCACCGAGGAGCTCGGGCTCGAGAACACCTGGACGGACGAGGGCGACGCCGACTACGGCCTCGACTCGACCGACGTCGAGGGCCTCACGGCCGTCGGTGACGTCGAGTTCCTCTACATCGCCAACGGCGAGACCGACGCGTACCAGAACGAGCTCGCCGACAACGCGGTGTGGACCTCGCTGCCGTTCGTGCAGAGCGGCAAGGTGCACCGCCTGCCCGACGGCATCTGGATGTTCGGCGGCCCCTCGTCGATGAACGACTACGTCGATGCCGTCGTCGCGACCCTTGCCGGCTGAACAGGCCCATTCGGTTGAGCAGGCTCAGCCACTGATTCCCGCTCGAGGCGGGGCCACCCGGCCCCGCCTCGGTGCGGTGCTCCTGCTCGCACTCGGCCTCGTGGTCGCGACGCTGCTCGCGGCGGTGCACGTGACGCAGGGGTCCGCCGACGTCGGCCTGCCCGAGCTGCTCGGCCTGCTGGGCGGCGGATCCGACGACCAGGCTGCGGCGGTGCTCGTGGCGTCGCGGATGCCGCGGCTGGCAGCGGGCGTGCTCGTGGGCGTCGCCCTCGGCGTGGCCGGTCTCGTCATGCAGAGCATCTCGCGAAACGTGCTGGCCTCGCCCGACACCCTCGCGGTCAACGCCGGCTCGTACCTCGCCGTCGTCGTCGTGGCGGCATTCGGCATCGCGTTGCCGGTCGCGGGCGGCGGCGCCGTCGCCTTCCTCGGCGGCCTCGCGGCGGCCGGGCTCGTGCTCGCCCTCTCGGCGGGCGGCGGTCGCGGCGGCGGCACCGTTCGCCTCGTGCTCGCCGGGTCGGCGATCGCGCTCGCCCTCGCCGCGATCACCACGATGCTGCTGCTGCTCTACCCCGAGCGCACGGAGGGCCTCTTCGCGTGGGGCAACGGCACCCTCGCCCAGACGGGCATGGCGCCGATGCTCCAGCTCGGCCCGGTCGTGCTCCTCGCCGTCGGCGCCCTCTTCGTCTTCGCGCGCCAGTTCGACCTCATCGCGCTCGGCGACGACACCGCGACGGTGCTCGGCGTGCCCGTGCGCCGCACCCGCCTCATCGGGCTCCTCCTCGCCGTGCTGCTGTCGGCGGCCGCGGTCACGGTCGCGGGACCCATCGGCTTCGTCGGTCTCGCGGCACCCGCGATCGTCCGTCTCATCGCAGTGCGCGTGCCCGGCATGCAGCGGCACGTGCTCCTCATTCCCGCCGCCGCCCTCATGGGCGTCATCGTCGTGCTCGGCGCCGACGTGCTGCTGCGCCTCGCCTTCGGCGGCCAGGCGGCGGTCGAGGTGCCCACCGGTGTCGTCACCACGATCTTCGGTGCGGTGTTCCTCATCGCGCTCGCCCTGCGTGCCCGCGCCTCATCAGAGAGCGGCACCGGGTTCGTCATCGGCGCCGGACTCTCGCCTCGAGGGCGGCGGCTCGTGATCGCGGCATCCGCTGTGCTGCTCGTCGTGCTCGCCTTCGTCTCGCTCCTCCTCGGCGATGCCAAGATGCTCGGCGGCGACGTGCTCAACTGGGTGACCGGCCAGGCCGGGCCCCTCGTCGAGTTCGTGATGAACACGCGTGCACCGAGGGTCGCCGCGGCGATCCTCGCCGGCGCCGCACTCGCACTCGCCGGCACGGTCGTGCAGGCCGTCTCGCGCAACCCGCTCGCGGAACCCGCCATCCTCGGCGTCACCGGCGGCGCCGGGGTCGGCGCGGTGATGGTGATCACCTTCTGGCCGCTCGCGACGTTCCTCGGCGTGACGGTCGGCGGACTGGTCGGTGCGGCGCTCGCGGCGCTCATCGTGTTCGGACTCGCGATGCGGGGCGGCCTCGCCTCGACCAGGCTCATCCTGATCGGGCTCGGGGTCTCGGCCGCGACGGCCGCCATCACCTCGATGCTCATCATCGCGACCGACCCGTACAACGCGGCGAAGGCGCTCACCTGGATGTCGGGCTCGACCTACGGTCGCACCTTCCAGCAACTGATCCCGCTCGCGATCGTGACGCTCATCGCCGTGCCGCTCCTCGCCTCGGCCCGCCGCGAGCTCGACCTGCTCGCGTTCGACGACGACACCCCGCGGGTGCTCGGCGTGCGGCTCGGCTCGGCGCGACTCGGCCTGCTCGCCGTCAGCGTCGCCCTCACGGCGACCGCGGTCTCGGCGGTGGGCGTGATCGGGTTCGTCGGCCTCGTCGCCCCGCACGCCGCGCGGGCGCTCGTCGGCTCGCGCCACGCCCTCGTGCTCCCGCTCGCGGCGCTCCTCGGCGCGCTGCTCGTGTGCGTCGCCGACACGCTCGGCCGCACCGTCATCGCGCCGGCCCAGCTCCCGGCGGGCCTGCTCACCGCGGTCGTCGGCGCTCCATACTTCGTCTGGCTCCTCTGGCGCTCGCGCCGGAGCGCCTGAGCGACGACTGCTTCACCCCCTTCCGACAGGAGAGATTCGCATGGCAAAGCCCGGATACCGAGTGTTCGACACGAGGGTCGCCGAGATCCGGCGGCTGTCGCCGCACTTCGTGCGCGTGACGTTCCGCTCCGACGACCTGCGGGACCTCGGGTGGGACGGCCCCGACCAGCGCATCAAGGTCGTGCTCCCGCTCGCGTCGAGCGGATTCGACGACGTGCCGTTCGAAGGCGATTGGTATGCGTCGTGGCGCGCGCTGCCCGACGACCGTCGGAACCCCATCCGCACCTACACGATCCGGGCGACGCGCCCGGTGCTCGGCGAGCTCGACGTCGACTTCGTCTCCCACGGCGACAGCGGTCCGGCCTCGCGCTGGATCTCGGCTGCTGCCGTCGACGACCGCATGCTGATCATCGGTCCCGACGCGACGAGCGACGAGGAGTCGGGCGGGTGGGAATGGCACCCCGGCGCAGCGCGGACGCTGCTCATCGCGGGCGACGAGACCGCGGTGCCAGCGGTCGGCGCGATCCTCGAGCAGCTGCCCGCGGATGCTCGGGGAGCGGTGTTCCTCGAGGTGCCGGAGGCCGGCGACGCGCTCGAACTGCCAGCGCCGGCGGGCGTCGACGTGCACTGGCTCTCGCGCGGTGACGCGGCGGCTGCGCCGGCAGCGGAGGAGCGGTACGGCGAGCGCCTCGTCGAGGCCGTCATCGAGTGGGCGGACGCCTGGGTCGCGGCAGACCCCGCAGCCGCCGCCGTGCCGGCCGCGGCTCCCGCTGCGGCGCGTGAGCTGCCGACGCTCGACGACGACGAGATCCTCTGGGAGGTGCCGGCCGCCACCGACGACGGCGGGCTCTACGCGTGGCTCGCGGGTGAGGCCTCGGCGATCACGACGCTCCGACGCCACCTCGTGAAGGAGATCGGCGTCGATCGGCGCCGGGTCGCATTCATGGGGTACTGGAAGCTCGGCCGCGCCGAGGGGTAGGCAGGTAGCCGCCCGCCTCGAGTCCCGCCTCGATCTCGAAGCGGTTCTTCAGCGGGTCGCGCCCCGCGAAGAGGTAGAGCAGCGGGAAGAGCATGCCGTACTTCAGCCACTGCTCCTTGTGCACGGCCTCGTGGCCGAGCACTCGGTCGCCGGCGTTGCGGTTCGTGAGGTAGCAGCCGCCGACGCACGAGCCGCCCCGGCCGAAGGTCCACTTCGGCATGCCCGTGAACACGAGGAGTCCGTGCCGGCGCTCGATCGGGCCGGTGCTCCAGATGAAGCCCCAGGTGAAGCCGACGGCGGTCGCCCACCAGTAGCCGAGGCGGCTGATGGGGGAGTCGGTCAGGCGGATGCGGAGCGTTCGGTCGCCCGAACGCTCGGGGCGGTCGCCGGTCACGCCGCAGCCTCGCCGTCGGCGCGGTCGTCGTCGGATGCCTCGTCGTCGGATGCCTCGGCATCGCCCTGCGCCGAGGCATCCGCCGCCCCGGGTCGGCCGAGCGCCTCGAGCAGTCGCAACCAGACCTCGCTCATCGTCGGGAACGCCGGAACGGCGTGCCAGAGCCGATCGACCGGCACCTCTCCGACGATCGCGATGGTCGCCGCCTGCAGGAGCTCCGCGACGTCCTGACCGACGAAGGTCGCGCCGACGACGGTGTTCCGCTCGGCGTCGACGACGAGTCGAGCCTGCCCCTCGTAGTCGTCGGCGAGGATCCCGGCGCCGCTGACCGAAGAGAGCGAGACGTCGGCGACGCGCACCCGGCGACCGTCGCGCTCGGCCTCCGTCGCGGTGAGGCCGACCGAGACGGCCTCGGGCTCGGCGAACACGACCTGGGGCACCGCGGAGTGGTCGGCCGTCGCGACGTGCGCGCCCCACGGCGCCGTCTGTTCCGCCCGGCCGAGGGCGCGAGCGGCGACGAGGTCGCCCACGGCTCGCGCCTGGTACTTGCCCTGATGCGTGAGCAGCGCGCGGTGGTTGAGATCGCCCGCCGCGTAGAGCCACGGCTGCTCGTCGTTGCCGGTGGCCCTCGTGGCAAGCAGCGTGTCGTCGACGGCGACCCAGTCACCGGGTTCGAGGCCGACGGTCTCGAGGCCGAGCCGATCGGAGCGGGGCCGGCGCCCGGTCGCGACGAGCACCTCGTCGGCGGTGATGGTCTCGCCGCCGGCGAGGGTCACGACGACCTCGCCCGAGGCCGTGCGCTCGACGCGCTCGATCGAGGCATCGAGGCGAACGGATGCCCCGAGCCCTCGCAGTCCCTTCGCCACCGCTTGGCCGGCGAACGGCTCCATGCCGCTGAGCAGCCCGCTGCGCGCGAGCACCGTGACCTCGGTGCCGAACCCCGCGAAGGCGGTCGCCATCTCGACGCCGGTGACCCCGCCGCCGATGACGATGAGCCGTTCCGGCGGCTCTGCGACGCTCGTGGCGTCGCGGCTCGCCCACGGGGCGGACTCGGCGAGTCCGTCGATCGGCGGAATGACGGGATCGGAGCCGGTGGCGACGATCACGGCGTGGCGTGCCAGGTAGGCGACCTCCCCACCGCCGGTGCGTTCGACGACGACGCGGCGCACGCCGTCGAGGCGGCCGTGCCCCCGTTCGAGGCCGATGCCGATGCTCTCGAGCCAGTCGACGCCGCCCTGGTCGCTCCAGTCGGAGACCCAGTAGTCGCGCCGGGCGAGCACCGCCTGCACGTCGAGCTGTCCGGTGACGGCCTGCTTCGCTCCGTCGACGCGCTGGGCGGCACGGAGTGCGGCCGCGCTCCGCAGCAGCGTCTTCGACGGGATGCACGCCCAGTATGAGCACTCGCCGCCGACGAGCTCCCGTTCGACCAGCACCACCTCGAGTCCTGCCGCTCTCGCCCGGTCGGCGGCGTTCTCTCCGACCGGTCCGCCGCCGATGACGATGACGTCGACTTCGCGTTCCATCCCGTTCCCCTCCGGTGCCGGCGCGCGCCGACGGCCTGACCCCCAGCCTAGGCAGAAGACGGTACCGGAGGGGCGGTGATCAGCGCGTCGCGGCGTCGCCCGAGGTCAGCGCGCCGACCAGGCGCAGGATCGTGGGCAGGTCGTCGTCGGCCGCTTGCGGCGATGCGGGCGCGAAACCGGCGATCGCGGCGCCGGCGATCGGGAAGCGCGCGGCGACGGCGCGCACGAGCGCGACGAGTTCGGCGGCGCCGATGCCGAACGGCATCGGGTACGAGAGCCCCGCGAGGGCCGCGGGGTCGAGCACGTCGAGGTCGATGTGGATGAACACCTGCGACGCGCCCGTCGCTTCGAGGGCCGCGATCACGACCGAGGGGTCGGAGAGGTCTTCGACGGTGAGCGTCGTCACGTCGTGGGCCGCGATGAACCGGCGCTCTTCATCGTCGATGGCGCGGATGCCGCCGAGCACGATCCGCTCGGGCGCGACGCGCGTCTCGGGGTCGAGGGCGAGGCCGTCGGCACCCTCACCCGTGATCGCCCGCAAGGTCATGCCGCCGAAGCCGCCCGACGGCGACGACTCGGGGGTGTTCAGGTCGGGGTGCGCGTCGAGCCACAACACCGCGAGGTCGCCGTTCGCGCGTGCCGATGCATGGCCGACCGATGCGAGCGAGGCGCCGCAGTCGCCGCCGATCGTGAGCGCCCAGTCGGGGACATGCGACAACGTCGAGGCCGTGCGCTCCCGCACCCGCACCAGGGTGCTGTACCGCTGCACACCGGTGCCGAGCGATTCGCCGGCCTCGACGGGCACCTCGACGACCATGGTCGAGAAGCTCGGGAGGTCGCCGAGGATGGCGTCGGCGCCGTCGGCGTGGCTCATGGCGCGGGAGGAGACGGATCCCTGCCAGAGCGGGACCACCACGAACGTTGCGGGCATGTTGTCAAGTATCGCGCTCGCGGCCGGAATTCGGGTCCGGCTGGTCGGACACTCGAGTCCGCGTGCCGCGAACACGACACGGCCGCGCCGCGCGAATCCTCGCGCGACGCGGCCGTGGCGACTCCGGTCACTCGGAGTGGTTCGATCAGCCGCCGATGGCGCCCTGGCTCGAGCCGCCGGCCTTCAGCGCGGCGAGCCGGGCGTCGACCTCGGTGAGCTCACCGAGGTCGTCGAGCTCGTTGAACTGCGCGTCGAGGCTCGATGCGGCGAGCTCCGCCTGGCCGCGGACGACCGCCTCCTCGCGGCGGATCTTGTCTTCGAAGCGGCCGATGTCGCTCGTCGGGTCGAGGATGTCGATCGACTTGACGGCGTCGTGCACCTGCTTCTGCGCCTGCGCGGTCTTCGCGCGCGCGACGAGCTCCGAGCGCTTGTTCTGCAGCTGGACGAGCTTCTCCTTCATGCCGTTCAGGCCCGACTTCAGCTTGTCGACGACCTCGGTCTGCGCGGCGATCTGCGGCTCAGCGGCCTTCGCCTCGTTCTCGGACGAGATCTGGCGGCTGAGGGCGACCTTCGCGAGGTTGTCGAACTTGTCGGCGCCCGACGCGTCGCCGGACGAGCGCAGTTCGTCGCCCTTTCGGCTCGCGGCCACGGCCTTCTCGCCCCACTCGCGTGCGGCCTCGACGTCTTCGCGGTGGTCGTCCTCGAGGAGGCGCAGGTTGCCGATGGTCTCGGCGATGGCGGCCTCGGCGTCGGCGATCGAGTTGGTGTAGTCGCGCACCATCTGGTCGAGCATCAGCTGCGGGTCTTCGGCCTGGTCGATGAGGTTGTTGACGTTGGCTCGCACGAGCTGCGAGATCCGTCCGAAGATGGACTGCTTGGTCATGGTGGTTCCTTTCGTGGTGATCAGGGTTCGGTCGTGCCGGTTCGTGGTCGGCCGTGGACTGCGGCCGTCCCGCGGTTGGTCGAGTGGATCAGAATCGGCCTCCGCTTCCGCGCCGCGACCGGGTCGCGGAGCCGCCGAAGCTGCCGGCCGAGCGGCCGCTGCTGCGCCCGCCGCCGAATCCTCCGGACGAGCGCCCGCCGCCGAAGCCGCCGCCCCCGCCGCCACCGAGGACGGAGTTGATGAGGATGCCGCCGAGCACGGCGCCGAGGACGTCGCCTCCTCCGCCGGACGAGCCCGCGCCGGTGCCGCCGTAGCCGCCCATGCCGCCGCCGTAGCCGCCGACGTCGCGTTGCGCGAACGACATGGCCTCCGCTGCGAGCCGCTCCGCGCGTTGCGCGGAGGCGAGTGCGGCGGCGGGGTCGGCCGTTGCGGCGCCTTGAGCCTCGACGAGCAGTCGGCCGGCCTCGGCGAGGCGGGTACGCGCCTCCGCGCCGATCGCTCCGCGGCGGGCGACCAGGTAGTCCTCGGCGGCCTGCACCTGGGATCGCGCCGTCGTGAGCGATCGGGAGAGCTGCGCCTGCACGCGAGCGGCCTGCTCGGCGGCGTCGCGCACGCTCGTGATCACGGCGTCGATCTCGGCGTCGACCTGTTCCAGCTTCGCCTGCAGCGCGATCGGATCGCGGCCGGGAGCGCTGATCGCCGCGCGCAGGGCTGCCGACTCGGCGGCCACTCGATCGGCGACCGCCGACGCTTCGGCGTTCGCCAGGCCCCGGGCGGTCGCGACGTCTCGGTCGAGCTCGTCGACGCCGGCGGCGACAGCGGCGTCCGCCGCCGCGAGATCGGCGGCGTGCCGCTCGACGGCGGCCGTCAGCAGGTTCGTCTGGTCGACGGATTCCTCGGCCGCGCGGATGCCGACCGCCGCCTGGGCGGCATCGCCCGCCGCGACATCCGTGCCCGCGGCCGCGAGCGCCTCACGGGTGAAGCCGACGCGCGACCGCGCCTGCGTCAGGTTGTCGCTGACGGGTGCGACGGCGGATGCCGCGTACTGCCCGCCGAGCGCGGCGAGACGCTGCTCGGCCGGTGCGATGGTCGCCTCCGCCGCGGCGGCCGCCGCCTGCACCCGTGCGAGCTGCGCGGGGGCGTCGCGTTCGAGCGCTCGCAGCTCGTCGAACTGCTCGGCCTGCTCGTCGAGCATGGCATCGGCCTCGCCCGTGAGCCGGATGATGCCGCCGTACCATTCGCGGCGCTCGTCGTCGGTGTCGGGCGTGGCGTCGTCGAGCTGCTGCTGCAGCGTGAACGCCTGGGCGACCTTGGCCTTCGCGGCGTCGAGCGCGGCGCGGAAGGACTCGGTCGAGGCTTCGCCGTACGAGGCGACCGCGAAGCCGAGCTCCTCTTCGCTCGTCTTCACCGCATCGTCGATCTGCACGAGGGCGCTGCCCGCCTGACGGCGCAACTCGTCGATCGAGGGGAGCGGCACTTGGCCGGCACCGCCCTCGCCGGCGCCCGCAGCGCGCTTCTTCTTCCGCCGTGCCAGCACGATCGCGATGATCACGACGATGACCGCGGCGATGACGATGAACCAGACGAAGCCCCAGCCGCTGCCGCCGCTGCCGCCGGCCGATCCGTCGGCGATCGCGTTCGCGCCCGCAATCGCGGCGCCAGCCCAATCCTCATCGCGGAGCTTCGGCTCGATGACGTCTTGGGCGATGCGGTCGACCTCGTCGAGACTGATGCTGCCGTCGACGGGCGGGTTGAGGTCGTAGCCGCGGCCCTCGACCGCGACGACGAGCAGGTAGTCGTTGTTCCCGAGTCCGTTGGCCGTCGCGGTCTCGAAGGCCCACTCGGCGGCTGCCGAGGGATTCGTGAACTCGTCGACGTATGCGACGAAGAGCTGGCGCCCGCTGCGGTCTGCGGCGGCGTCGAGCGCTGCGACGACGTCGGCGGTCTCGCCCCCGAGCGCATCCACGGTGTCGACGACGGGGGAAGAGGTGAACGAGACGGGGTCTTCAGCCCATGCGAGCCCGGTCGCGCCGGTTCCGATCGCCACTCCGGCGACGATCGCGAGCGTCGCGGACCACTTGCGTACTGCGTGCATGCACCAGTGCCTTTCCCCCGTCCGAGCGGACGAATCCGAGTCTATGGGGAGGCGCAGCGCCTCGTCCACGATCTGATGTGAGTGTCAGTTGCGGCCGGGTCGCTCGGCAGCGTCGCGCTCGTCGGCGCGTTCGAGGAGCCCGGCCACGAGGCCGCCGAAGAACCCGTCGCCGCCGGGTTCGCGGTCGAAGAGACGCCCGCCCGAGGCCGGAGTGCCGGCCACGTCGTCGCGTGCGATGGCCATCGCACGCCGAGCGAGGTGCGCCGCGGCATCCGCCTGATCGCGGGCGTCTCCGGGAGCGAGGTCGGCGCGTGCCGCGCCGGCGAGCACCTCGCGCGCCTCGACCAGCAGCACGGCGGCCTCGTCTCGACGAATGCGGGCGGCACCGTCGACGGGAACTGCCGCGAGCGTGTGCTCGGCGGTGCCCACGAGCATCCGAGCGGCGGCGAGGGCGCTCGACCGTTCGGCGAGCACGCGCTGCGACAACTGGCCGGCACTCGTGCCGGCACGGATCTCGGCGTCGATCGCGGCATCGGCCCGCACGACGCGTCGTCCGAGCGCGAGGGGGTTGCGCCCCGCCGCCGCGAGCGCCTCCCGGAGGGAGACGGCCTCGGCGGCGAAGTGGTCGGCGACGGAGCGCATCCGCTCGCCGTCCATCGCGCGGGCGAGCTCGATGTCGCGCTCGAGTGCGGCGATGGCGTCGGCGACCGCGAGGTCGTTCGCTGCGAGCGACGCGAGATGAGCCTCGGCGGCGGCGACCCGATCGACGGCCCGCCCGAGATCCGCCCGGGTCGAGGTCAGGCGTACCGCCGCAGCGGTGCCGACTGCCGTCGCCGCGGGCGCCGAGATCTCCGCTCGCGCATCGCCGAGTGCGTTGCGCGCCGCAGCGAGGGCGGTCGCGGCGGGGTCGAGGGCGTCGGGGTCGTAGCGGTCGGCCGCGTCGGCGAGTCGGGCCGTCGCGCGGGCGAGGTCGCGGTCGGCCGCCGCGAGCTCGCCGATGAGCGACGCGCGCTCCTCGACCGCGCGGGCGCCGAGCGCGCGCAACTGCTCGAGCGAGCGGGCGTCGCGGTCGAGGGAGGCATCGACGGCGGCCGTGAGGCGGAGGATCCGCTCGTAGGCCGCGCGCCGTTCGGCGACGGAGGTCGTCGTGAGGCCCGCGTCGCGCTGCAGCGCGAATGCCTCGGCGAGCTGCTCCCGCGCGTCTGCGTGCGCCGCGCCGAGCACGGCGGCCACCTCGTCGCCGTCGAGTGCACCCGCGTAGTCGACGTCGGCGGCGGCAGCCGTGACGCGGTCGTCGGATGCCACGAGCGCGAGCCCCGCCCGACGCTCGAGCTCCTCGAGTCCGACGGTCGGCGGCGCCTGGGCCGCGCGACGGCCGCTCGGCGCGAGCTCGCGCCGCTTCGCCCGGGCATCGAGCAGGCGGAGCACGATCATGGCGACCACCACGCCGCCGACGATGAGGAAGGGGAGGAGCCGGTCGAAGCTCCACGGATTCATCCAGCCGAGGGGAGCGGCCATGAGCTGCAGTGCTCCGGTGCTGACGTGCATGCGCGAGGCCTTCCTCGTCGGGCGAGTGCGACCAGCCGAGTCTACGGGCGTCGCCGCCTCCGCAGGGGCGTACGGGAGAAGCCCCGGCGAATGGCCGAGGCTTCTCGAACTCCCGTGCTGGATGCCCGACGCGAAGCGCCGGCACCACCACTCACAACGTGCCCCCGGAGGGATTCGAACCCCCGACCTACGGTACCGGAAACCGGCGCTCTATCCCCTGAGCTACGGAGGCGCACAGCTAGAGACATTACCACTTCGCGGGGCTCGTGCCCGACCCGTCGCGCGGCAGCGGGCCGGGTCAGGAGAGGCTCAGGCGGGCGACCGTGCCGAGCAGGTCGTCGCGCACCTTCGCGGTCAGGAAGGCGCGTGCGCCGTGCAGGACGGGGTCGTGGTCGATGCGCGTCGCGACGACCTCGGGGTACCACCTGCTGATGCTGCGGATGCCCCGTTCCACGGCTTCCGCGAGGGGCTGGCCGCCGACGATCGCCGTCGGCCCCGCGAGCACGAGGCGGCCGGGGTCGAGCGTCGCGATGAGCGGCAGCGAGATGTGCGCGACGCGCTCGCCGATCTCCTCGACGATCGCGGCGCGGTCGGGGCTCGCGGCGATCGCCTCGAGCGCCGACCGATGGTCGGTGTCGTCGAGTCCGTGGGCGGCCGCGATGCGGCGCACGGCCACTGCGCCCGCGAGGTCCTGGCTCGTGACGGCGTGCTCGTCGAGCGCCTGCGCGGCGGCCGACAGCGGGAGGAAGCCGATCTCTCCGGCGCCGCCGAAGCTGCCGCGGTGCAGGTCGCCGGCGACGTCGAACGATGCGCCGACGCCGTTGCCGAGCCAGAGCAGCGCGAAGACGTCTCGGCCCTCTCCCGCCCCCGACTCGCGTTCGGCGATCGCCGCGAGGTTCACGTCGTTCTCGACGAAGACCGAGACGCCGAGCTCGGTCTCGAGCGTGTGCCGAAGGCCGCTGATGGGCCAGCCGGGGAGCGTCTCGCTGAAGAGCGTTCCCTCTTCGCCCGGGTCGACGTAGCCGGCGGTGCCGATGCAGACCGTGTGCACGACCGACGGGTCGGTGCCTGCGGCCTCGCTCGCGGCATGGATCGCCGCGGAGACCTCGCGCACCGCGTCGCGCTCCGCCGCGTCGCGGGAGAGCGTCGTGCGGATGACCGGACGCTCCCCACCCGCCGCGTCGACGACGGAGGCCCGGAGCTCGTCGGCTTCGATCGCGATCGCGACGCCGAGGGGACGATCGGTGCGGGCGGCGTACAGCGTGGCGCTGCGGCCGGGGTTGCCGGCGACCTGCCCGCGCTCCTCGACCACGCCCGCGGCGATCAACCGGGTCATCATCATCGAGGCGGTGGGCTTGGACACTCCCACGAGCTCGCAGATGCGGTTGCGGGTGAGCGGCCCGTGGTCGAGCAGCGCCGAGAGTCCGACGCGGTCGTTGACCGCACCGAGCCACGAGGGGGTGCCCTGTGCCGATCTCATCGTCGCTCGTCGCGTCTCATCGTCGCCGGCCGCGCGTCAGGCTGCCGGGAGGTTGCCGAGCACGTCGGCGACGAGCTGGCCGGCATCGCCGGGTTCGAAGAGCGCTGCGGAGCGGACCACGATCCAGTAGGGACCGCTGAAGACCTGCACCTCACCGCTGCCCGCGGCCTGCGTGAAGTAGCCCTCGAGGGTGGGAGGAGTGCCATAGGTCGGCACGGGGGTCGAGTCCATCGCGGCGTCGCTCTGGTGGGCGAGCAGTGCGGCGGGCGGGGGAGTCGAGACGCCGACCTCGATGATCTCCCCGCTCGTCTGGTTCAGCCAGCCGCACGCGGTTCCCTCCTCGGCGACCACGGCGACGACGTGGTCGCCCGACGGTTCGAAGTCGGGGGCGGTGCCGAAGTTCGGGTTGAACGCGTACACCTGATCGGGCGTGAGCAGCGCATCGCAGTCGATCGCGAACGGCACGAGGGGCTCCGCGGTCTCGGTCGGCTCGGCCGATGCGGTCGGCGTCCCGCTCGCCTGCGGCGGTGCGGTCGTCTTCTCGGGGTCGGGTGCTTCGCCGGTGCATCCGCTCAACAGCATCACGGATGCCGCGACCACGAGTGCGACGGCGGCGGGGCGGGTGCGGGACAGATGGGGCGAGCGCAGCATGTGACGAACCTTACCAATGGCGGCGGGTAGGATTTGCGGGTGACTCCCGCCGACCTTTCGCACGCCCTGTACGCCCTCGTCCTCGCCATCGTCGAGCGACGTCGCGCCGCGGGTGACGAAGTCTCGTTCGGCCTCACCGAGAGCGACGTCGCCCTCGAGCGCCCGAAGAACCGGGAGCACGGCGACTGGGCCTCGAACATCGCGATGCGCGTGGCGAAGCCGCTCGGCGTGAACCCGCGCGAACTCGCGACGGAGCTCGCCGCAGGGCTGACGGACGTCGACGGCGTCGCGAGCGCCGAGGTGGCCGGCCCGGGCTTCATCAACATCCGCCTCGACGCCGCCGCAGCCGGTGCGCTCGCGAAGACCATCGTCGAGGCCGGCCCCGGCTACGGCACGAGCGACACCCTCGCGGGCAGCGTCATCAACCTCGAGTTCGTCTCGGCGAACCCGACCGGCCCGCTGCACATCGGCCACACCCGCTGGGCTGCGCTCGGCGACTCCATCGGCCGGGTCCTCCGCGCCGCGGGCGCCGAGGTCGCCAACGAGTACTACATCAACGACGCCGGCAACCAGATGGAGAACTTCGGCGCGTCCGTGCTCGCCGCGGCCAAGGGCGAGCCGACCCCCGAGGGCGGCTATCCGGGCGCCTACATCGGCGAGCTCGCCCGCCAGGTGCTCGAGCGCGAGCCCAAGCTGCTCGAGCTCGACGACGCCGTTGCGCTGCACACGGCGACCGAGATCGCCTACGAGCTGCAGCTCGCCGAGATCCGCGCCTCGCTCGCACGGTTCAACGTGCACTTCGACGTGTGGACGAGCGAGCGCCGCCTGCACGCCAAGGGCGACGACGGCCTCTCCGACATCGACACGGCCGTCGAGCGACTGCGCGCCCAGGGCCACGTCTTCGACCTCGACGACGCCGTGTGGGTGCGCACGACCGACTTCGGCGACGACAAAGACCGGGTCATCCGCCGGGGCAACGGCGTCTACACCTACTTCGCGGCCGACGCCGCCCTCTACCTCGACAAGGGCGACCGCGGCTTCGGCCACAAGATCTACCTGCTCGGCGCCGATCACCACGGCTACGTGCACCGCCTGAAGGCGCTCGCCGGCGCCGCCGGAGACGACCCAGAGCGCGACGTCGAGGTGCTCATCGGCCAGCTCGTCTCGATCAACGGCGCGAAGCTCTCCAAGCGCGCCGGCAACATCATCGAGCTCGACGACCTGCAGGCCTGGCTCGGCACCGACGCGCTGCGCTACACGCTCGGCCGGTATCCCGCCGATTCGCCCCTGACGATCGATCCCGAGATCCTGCAGCGCCGCACGAACGACAACCCCGTGTTCTACGTGCAGTATGCGCACGCCCGCACGTGCGCGGTCGATCGCAACGCGGCATCCGTCGGTCTCGACCGCTCGTCGTTCGCCCCCGAGCTGCTGACCCACGAGACCGAGTCGGCGCTGCTCGGCGCGCTGCAGGAGTTCCCCCGCATCGTCGCCCAGTCGGCCGAGCTTCGCGAACCGCATCGGGTCGCGCGCTACATCGAGGAGCTCGCAGGGCTCTACCATCGCTGGTACGACAACTGCCGCGTGCTCCCGCTCGGCGATGAGCCGATCGGCGACCTCCACCGCACGAGGCTCTGGCTGAACGACGCGACGGGCCAGGTCATCCGCAACGGCCTCGAGCTGCTCGGCGTGTCGGCACCCGAACGCATGTGACCCACCACCCCGACCCGGAGGCCCCGATGGCGAAGCACGGCGACGAGCACGACGCGGGCGAGGCCCCCGAGACGACGGCGCCCGCCGTACCGGTCGAGGCCGACGACGCGCAGCCGACGGCGGTCATCGACACGGGTGACGACGCGCTGGGCGCCACCGCGGTCATCGAGCCCGATGCCGCGGACGCGCAGCCGACCGAGGTGTTCGAGCCGTATGCGGCCGCGGGCGCAGCAGCAGGTGCCTCCGCCGCTGCCGTCGGTACGGCTGCCGCGACTTCGAACGATGCCGACGCCGGTGCGCCCCGTGAGCGGCGGGGGCTCGGTCGCGGCGCCCGCATCTGGATCGTCGTCGGCGTGGTGCTCGCGGTGGTCGTGGCGCTCGTCGTCGTGGCCGACATCCTCGCCCGCGGCATCGCCGAGCAGCGGGTCGCCGAGGAGATCGAGGCCAACCTGCCCGACGGCGTCGAGGGCGACGTCGACGTCGCCATCGGCGGGTTCTCGGTGATCGCGCAGTACCTCTCCGGCACCATGCAGCACGTCGAACTCGATGCAGCCGAGCTGACCGTCGACGGCACACCCCTCGCCGTCTCGGTCGTCGCGGAGGGCGTGCCGGTCGATCTCGCGTCGTCCGTCGATCGCCTGACGGCGACGATCACCGCCGATGCCGACGCGGTGAACCAGCTCGTCACGGTCGCGGGCGTCGAGACCGGGCTCACCCTCGGCGAGGGCACTGTCGGCTACGAAGGCCGCATCGAGGTCTTCGGACTCCCGATCACCTATCAGGTGACGGCCGCCCCGGTCGCCGCCGGCGGCTCGGTGCTCCTCGAACCCGAGGCCGTCGAGGTCGGCGCGGTCGGCGCATCCATCGACGTGTCCGGCATCGTCGAGCGGCTCCTCGGCGGCGACCCGCTCGAGGTCTGCATCGCCGACCGACTGCCCCAGGGCGTGCAGCTCGAGTCGATCGCGGTGACACCGGGTGCCGCGGCGGTGCGGCTCCAGGCCGACGGCCTCGTGCTCGACTCCGCGAGCCTCGAGCAGAAGGGCACGTGCGGATAGAGACCCCGTGCTGCCGCTCACGGGCGAGCGGCACTCGGCGGCAGCGGGAGCGGGCATGTCGAGTGCTCGATTCGGCTCGGCATACGCCCCTCGATAGACTCGCGGTACGCCGACTCACGAGGTCGACGCGCACAGCAGGCTTCAGGAACCGATCCGGGTTCGCTCGCCGCGAGCGATCCATGCCTTCGATTTTCCGTTCCCGTGAGGTTCCCCGTGGCATCCACCGCACCCCTCCCCGGCTGGCTCCGTGCGCCCGACGACGCCAACGCGCTCGCTCCGCTCGTCTGGCCCTCCACCGCTTCGCGCGATGAGGCCGGCCGCCTCGTGATCGCCGGCCGCGATGCGTCCTCGCTCGCCGCCGAGTTCGGCACCCCGCTCTACGTCGTCGACGAGGCCGAGGCGCGCGCCCGGGCCGCACGCACCAAGCGCGCCTTCGACGACGCCGCGGCCTCCATCGGCACGACTGTGACGGTCTATTACGCCGGCAAGGCCTTCCTCTCGGGGGCGATCGTGCGCTGGGTGACCGACGAGGGCCTCGCCGTCGACGTGTGCACCGGCGGCGAGCTCGCCGTCGCACTCGCCGCGGGCGCCGACCCCGCCCGCATCGGCTTCCACGGCAACAACAAGTCGATCGCCGAGATCGAGCGCGGCATCGCCGCCGGCGTCGGCGCGATCGTCATCGACAGCGAGATCGAGATCGAGCGGGTCGCGGATGCCGCGGCGCGCGCCGGCCGGGTCCAGGCCGTGCGGCTCCGCGTGAACAGCGGCGTGCACGCCTCGACGCACGAGTTCCTCGCGACCGCGCACGAAGACCAGAAGTTCGGCGTTCCGCTCGACCGGGCGGTCGAGCTCGGCGCACGCATCCGCTCGCACCCCTCGCTCGCCTTCCTCGGCCTGCACTGCCACATCGGCTCGCAGATCTTCGACGCCGCCGGCTTCGCCGAGTCGGCCGAGCGCCTGCTCGCCGTGCACGCCGAACTCTCGAAGTCCGCCCCCGTTCCCGAGCTGAACCTCGGCGGCGGCTTCGGCATCGCCTACACCTCCGCCGACGAGCCCGCCCCGATCGAGGAGATCGCGTCGGGCATCGTGGCCGCCGTCGCCGCAGGATGCCGCGAGCACGACGTGGCCGTGCCGAAGCTCGCCTTCGAGCCGGGCCGTTCGATCATCGGCCCGGCGGGCGTCACGCTCTACACGGTCGGCACCATCAAGCCCGTGCCGATCGAAGGCGGGGTGCGCCACTACGTCTCGGTCGACGGCGGCATGAGCGACAACGCCCGCACCGCGCTCTACGGGGCCGAGTACTCGGCGCGCATCGCCTCACGCGTCTCCGACGCTGCCCCCGCGCTCGTGCGGGTCGCCGGCAAGCACTGCGAATCGGGCGACATCGTCGTCGACGCCGAGTACCTGCCGGGCGACGTCGCGCCGGGCGACCTGCTCGCGGTGCCGGCCACCGGCGCCTACTGCTGGCCGCTCGCGTCGAACTACAACCACGTGCCCCGGCCGCCGGTCGTCGCGGTCCGCGACGGCGCGGCGCGCGTCATCGTGCGCGGCGAGACCGAGGAGCAACTGCTCGCGCGCGACGCCGGGCTCGAGGCATCCGCCGGCGACGACCGCGCCATCGAAGGGAACCCTGCATGATCGAGTACCGCTCCATCCGAGTGGGCCTGCTCGGAGCCGGCTCCGTCGGCTCGCAGGTGGCACGCCTCCTGCTCGAGCACTCCGACGAGCTCGCCCAGCGCATCGGCGCCCGCATCGAGCTCGTCGGCATCGCCGTGCGCGACGTCGACGCGAAGCGCGACACCGAACTGCCGCGCGAGCTCCTGACGACCGACGCCGACGCGCTCATCCTCGGCTCCGACATCGTGATCGAGCTCATGGGCGGCATCGAGCCGGCGCGCACGCTCGTGCTGCAGGCGATCGCCTCGGGCGCCGACGTCGTCACGGGTAACAAGGCGCTGCTCGCGAACCACGGCCCCGAGCTCTTCGCCGCTGCCGAGCAGGTCGGGGCGCAGCTCTCGTACGAGGCCGCCGTCGCCGGAGCCATCCCCATCATCCGGCCGCTGCGCGACAGCCTCGCAGGCGACCGCGTCGACCGGATCCTCGGCATCGTCAACGGCACGACGAACTTCATCCTCGACCGCATGGACCAGACCGGGGCATCCCTCGAAGACGCCCTGGCGACGGCGACGGAGCTCGGCTACGCCGAGGCCGACCCGACCGCGGACATCGGCGGCTACGACGCCGCGCAGAAGGCGGCGATCCTCGCGAGCCTCGCGTTCCACACGAGCGTCCCCGTCGAGGCCGTGCACCGCGAGGGCATCACGGGCGTCTCGGCCGAGCAGGTCGACTCCGCGCGCCGTGCGGGCTACGTCGTGAAGCTCCTCGCGATCTGCGAGCGACTGACCGATGCCGAGACCGGCGAAGAGGGCGTCTCGGCGCGGGTCTATCCGGCGCTCGTGCCCCGCAGTCACCCCCTGGCGGCCGTGCACGGCGCGAACAACGCGGTGTTCGTCGAGGCATCCGCTGCCGGCCCGCTCATGTTCTACGGCGCGGGCGCCGGGGGAGTGCAGACCGCCTCCGCCGTGCTCGGCGACCTCGTGGCGATCGCGCGCCGGCACGTCATCGGCGGCCCGGGCACGGCCGAGTCGACGCACGCGGCGCTGCCCGTGCTCGAGATCGGCCGCATCACCACGCGATACGCCATCACGCTCGAGGTGGCCGACGAGCCGGGCGTGCTCGAGCAGATCGCGCGCACTTTCGCCGCCCACGGCGTCTCCGTCGAGCAGTTGCAGCAGACCGTCAGCGAGGGCTCCCAGCGGGCTACGCTGGTGATCGGGACGCACGAGGCGAAGGAGTCCGCGCTCGCCGAGACCGTCGCAGCCCTCGCCCAGAGCCCTGTCGTCGCATCCGTCGCGTCCGTCCTCCGAGTCGAAGGAGCAGTGTGAACACCCCCATCACCCCCAAGGCCAACTCGCGTCAATGGCGCGGAGTCATCCGCGAGTACGCGCACCGGCTCGACGTCACCGACGCGACGCCGATCGTCACCCTCGGCGAGGGCGGC
Organism: Agromyces sp. NPDC056389; assembly: GCF_042262385.1. NCBI lineage: Bacteria > Bacillati > Actinomycetota > Actinomycetes > Micrococcales > Microbacteriaceae > Agromyces > Agromyces sp. NPDC056389. Next base: position 270,319 of record NZ_JBHJPN010000002.1, on the reverse strand, counting down.
ACGCCGCTCCTGCCGGCCCCCGCGCTCTCGGCCCGCACCGGCGCCGACGTCTGGGTGAAGTTCGAGGGCATGAACCCCACGGGCTCCTTCAAGGACCGCGGCATGACCATGGCCGTCACGAAGGCCGTCGAGCACGGCGCGAAGGTCGTCATCTGCGCGTCGACCGGTAACACCTCCGCCTCGGCGGCCGCCTACGCCACCCACGCCGGCATCAAGGCCGCGGTGCTCGTGCCCGAGGGCAAGATCGCCATGGGCAAGCTCAGCCAGGCCATCGCCCACAACGCGGAGTTGCTGCAGGTGCAGGGCAACTTCGACGACTGTCTCGACATCGCCCGCGACCTCGCGGCGAACTACCCCGTGCACCTCGTGAACTCGGTCAACAACGACCGCATCGAGGGGCAGAAGACGGCGGCGTTCGAGGTCGTCGAGGCGCTCGGCGACGCGCCCGACTTCCACTTCATCCCCGTCGGCAACGCCGGCAACTACACCGCGTACACGCGCGGCTATCGTGAAGACATCGCGGCGGGCAACGCCACGAGGATGCCGCGGATGTTCGGCTTCCAGGCCTCGGGCTCCGCACCGATCGTGCGCGGCGAGCCGGTGAAGGACCCCGACACCATCGCGAGCGCGATCCGCATCGGCAACCCGGCATCGTGGGAGCTCGCCCTGCAGGCGCGCGACGAGACCGACGGCTACTTCGGCGCGATCGACGACGACAAGATCCTCGAAGCCCAGCGCATCCTCTCGGCGGAGGTGGGCATCTTCGTCGAGCCCGCGTCCGCCATCTCGGTCGCCGGTCTCCTCGAGCGCTCGGCTGCGGGCGTCGTCCCCGCCGGCGCGCGCGTCGTGCTCACGGTCACCGGTCACGGCCTGAAGGACCCGCAGTGGGCGCTCCGCACGGCCGACGGCTCCGACGTGCAGCCGACGATCGTGCCGGTCGACACCGCGCAGATCGCCTCGGTGCTCGGGCTCTCCTCATGACCGGCGCTGCTGCCGTCGCCGGCGCCGGCGCATCGGGAGCCGACGTCGCGACCTCGTTGACCGGGCGCCGCGTGCTCGTGAAGGTCCCTGCGACCTCGGCGAACCTCGGCCCCGGCTTCGACACGCTCGGTCTCGCGCTCGCGAGGTACGACGAGCTCGAGGTCTCGGTTCCCGATTCCTCGGCGGCGCCGGGTGCCCCGACACTCGAGGTCGAGGTGCACGGCGTCGGCGAGGGTGAGGTGCCGCTCGACGAGTCGCACCTCGTCGTGCGCGCGATCGCCCACACCTTCGCCCGTGCGGGCGTGCCGATGCCGGCGCTCAAGCTCGTGGCGCACAACGTCATTCCGCATGGCCGAGGCCTCGGCTCCTCGGGCGCCGCGATCGTCGCGGGCGTCGTGGCGGCCAAGGGACTGCTCGACGGCATCGTCGACTTCAGCGCCGACGAGCTGCTCGACCTCGCCACCGAGCTCGAAGGGCACCCCGACAACGTGGCGCCCGCGCTGTTCGGCGGGCTCACGATCGCCTGGGTGACTCCGGAGGGCCCGCGGCACAAGAAGCTCATGGTGCACCGCGGTGTCTCACCGCTCGTGCTCGTGCCCGAGCACGAGATGTCGACGGCGCTGGCCCGTTCGCTGCAGCCCGAGTCGGTGCCGCACGAAGACGCCGTCTTCAACGTGTCGCGCTCGGCGCTGCTCGTCGCCGCGCTCATCCAGAGTCCCGAGCTGCTCTTCCAGGCCACGGAGGACAAGCTGCACCAGCACTACCGCGCTGCGGCGATGCCCGAGACCGATCGGCTCATCCGAGTCCTCCGCGAGGCGGGGCATCCGGCGGTCGTCTCGGGCGCAGGGCCGTCGATCCTCGTCCTCGCGAGCGACCCGAGCGAGCGAGCAGCGGCCATCGCCCTCGTCGAGGCCTCCGCCGACACCGCCTGGCAGGCGTTGCCGCTCGCGGTGGACTTCAAGGGCGCGACGGTTCAGAGCGCGTAGCGCGTCGCGGAGGACCGGCGGACGATCGCCGGTCCTCCGCCGTGCGGCATCCTCTCCACAGGCGCGTCGCGTGGCGGGACGAACGGCTCGGTGATGGTAGACTGACCACGCACCCGGCAGGTGACGCACTGTTCGCGTCCCAGCTCGCTCGTGCAATTCCCGGCAATCTATTGCTTTCGCTCTCGCGCGTGTCTGCGCCATCGTGCGCACCGGCATCGCTCGTGCCAGCGATCAGCTCTCCTGAATCCGCAACTCTTGCGACAGGGGAAAGGAACATACCCAGTGACCAACGGAACCGACCACGCCGATCGCGTGGCCAACACCGCCCGTCTGTCCGCCATGAAGGTCGCCGAGCTCCAGGAGCTCGCCGCATCCCTCGGCCTCGCGGGCGGCTCGAAGCGCCGAAAAGGAGAACTCGTGGAGTTGATCTCCGAGCACCAGGCCTCGGCGGCCGACGGCGGGTCCGCCGCTTCGGCTGACCAGACCGAGGCTCCGGCGGCCGAGCAGGCCGCTCCCGTCGAACTCGACGTGCCTGCTGCGGCCGAGCCTCCGGCAGAGCCGGAAGCCCCGGCCGAGCCCGAAGCTCCGGCTGCCCTTGCAGCCGAGGCCGTGGCCGAAGCACCCGCGACCACGCCGACGCGTCAGCGTCGTCAGCCGCGTCGTGCCACGAGCGCGACCACGTCGGCCGTGCAGCACGTCAACGCCGGCGGTGCCGGTGTCGGCCTCGTGCCCGAGACCGCAGCGCCGACCGAGACCGACGAGGCCCGCGAGGCCGCTCGTGCCGCAGTGCGCGAGGAACTCGCCGCAGCGACCGGTGAGGGCGCTCGCGGCGCCCAGTCCGCCGAGGGCGACGGCGAGGCCGCAGCGTCCGAAGAGCCCCGCCAGGGCCGCAGCCGCAACCGCGGTCGTCGCGGCGGCGAGCGTGGCGATCGCGCCGAGCGCGGTGACGACGCCCAGAAGGGCGAGCAGAAGCAGGGCGAGCGCCAGTCGGGTCGACAGAACGACCGTCAGAACGCCGACCAGGGCCGCAAGGGCGACGAGCAGGGCGTCAAGTCCGGCGAGTCCCGCCAGAACGGCGACGCCGACAAGTCCAAGCAGCAGGGCGAGGGCCGCGGCCGCGACCGCGACAACCAGGCTCGCGACGGACAGGGCCGTGACGGTCAGGCACGTGACGGCCAGGGCCGTGACGGCCAGTCGCGCGACCCCCAGGCGCAGCTCGACGGCGAAGGCGGCCGTCGCAACCGCTATCGCGACCGCAAGCGTCGCGGCCAGGGCATGGGCGACGAGCTCGAGCCCGAGATCCTCGACGACGACGTGCTGATCCCCATCGCGGGCATCCTCGACGTGCTCGACAACTACGCATTCGTGCGCACGACCGGCTACCTGCCGGGCCCGAGCGACGTCTACGTCTCCCTCGGTCAGGTGAAGAAGTACAACCTGCGCAAGGGCGACGCGGTCGTCGGCGCCATCAAGCAGCCGCGCGACAACGACTCGAGCAGCCGTCAGAAGTACAACGCGCTCGTCAAGGTCGACTCGATCAACGGTCAGACGACCGACGAGGCGGCGGCCCGCGTCGAGTTCCAGAGCCTCACGCCGCTCTACCCGCAGGAGCGTCTGCGCCTCGAGACCGAGCCCACCAAGCTCACGCAGCGCATCATCGACCTCGTCGCGCCGATCGGCAAGGGCCAGCGCGGCCTCATCGTCGCGCCCCCGAAGGCCGGCAAGACGATCGTGCTGCAGCAGATCGCCAACGCGATCTCGATCAACAACCCAGAGGTCCACCTCATGGTCGTGCTCGTCGACGAGCGCCCCGAAGAGGTCACCGACATGCAGCGCACGGTGAAGGGCGAGGTCATCGCCTCGACCTTCGACCGTCCGGCCGAAGACCACACGACGGTCGCCGAGCTCGCCATCGAGCGCGCCAAGCGACTCGTCGAGCTCGGTCACGACGTCGTCGTGCTGCTCGACTCGATCACGCGCCTCGGCCGTGCGTACAACCTGGCCGCACCGGCATCCGGTCGCATCCTCTCGGGCGGTGTCGACGCCTCGGCGCTGTACCCGCCGAAGCGCTTCTTCGGTGCTGCGCGCAACATCGAGAACGGCGGCTCGCTGACCATCCTCGCCACCGCGCTCGTCGAGACCGGGTCGAAGATGGACGAGGTGATCTTCGAGGAGTTCAAGGGCACCGGCAACTCCGAGCTGCGCCTCTCGCGTCAGCTCGCCGACAAGCGCATCTTCCCGGCGGTCGACGTCAACGCGTCGTCCACGCGCCGCGAGGAGATGCTGCTCTCGGCCGACGAGGTCAAGATCACCTGGAAGCTGCGCCGCGCCCTCGCAGGGCTCGAGCAGCAGCAGGCGCTCGAAGCCGTGCTCGGCCGTCTGAAGGAGACGCAGTCGAACGTCGAGTTCCTCATGCTCATGCAGAAGTCGATGCCGGTCGCGACCGGTCACGGCAACTCGCACGGGCACGAGACCGACCACCGCTGAGGCATCCGTGTTCGAGTCCGTCCAGAGCCTGCTCGCCGAGCACGCGAAGCTGCAAGAGGAGCTCGCCGACCCGGCGCTCCACGCCGATGCTGCGCGGGCGAAGAAGGTCAACCGGCGCTACGCCGAGCTGAGCCGGATCGTCTCCGCGCACTCGGCGTGGCTCGAGGCGCAAGACGACCTCGCCGCCGCGCGTGAACTCGCGAAGGAGGACGAGGCGTTCGCCGAAGAGGTGCCGGCGCTCGAAGAGGGGCTCGCCACGGCGCAGGAGCGGCTCCGCCGACTCCTGATCCCGCGCGACCCCGACGACGGCCGCGACGTGATCATGGAGATCAAGGGCGGTGAGGGCGGTGCAGAGAGCGCCCTCTTCGCCGGCGACCTGCTGCGCATGTACATGCAGTACGCGCAGTCGAAGGGCTGGAAGATCGAGCTCCTCGATCAGAACGAGTCCGACCTCGGCGGCTATAAAGACGTACAGGTCGCGATCAAGTCGAACGCGACCGATCCGTCTCAGGGCGTGTGGGCGCACCTGAAGTACGAAGGTGGCGTGCACCGCGTGCAGCGCGTGCCCGTCACCGAGACGCAGGGGCGCATCCACACCTCGACGACGGGCGTGCTCGTCTTCCCCGAGGTCGACGAGCCCGAAGAGGTCGACATCAACCAGAACGACCTGAAGATCGACGTCTACCGTTCCTCGGGCCCCGGCGGCCAGTCGGTCAACACGACCGACTCCGCGGTGCGCATCACCCACCTGCCCACGGGCATCGTGGTGTCGATGCAGAACGAGAAGTCGCAGCTGCAGAACCGCGAGGCCGCGATGCGCGTGCTGCGCGCCCGCATCCTCGCGCGTCAGCAGGAGGAGATCGCGGCCGCGGCGTCCGACGCCCGCAAGTCGCAGATCCGCTCCATGGACCGGTCCGAGCGCATCCGCACGTACAACTTCCCCGAGAACCGCATCGCCGATCACCGCACCGGGTACAAGGCCTACAACCTCGACCAGGTGATGAACGGCGCGCTGGAACCGATCATCGAGTCGGCCATCCAGGCCGACGAAGAGGCGCGACTGGCTCACCTCGGCGACCAGTAGTCGCAACGAGACGGATGCCCCGGACACCTCGAGTGTCCGGGGCATCCATCGTCTCGGGGCGAGGGTGCCGAGCGTTCAGATGTGCCAGTCGTGCACGCCGCGAGCGGCGTCGGCCGTCTCATGCGAGAGCGGCTTGAACGTCGCGGGGATGCCGACGATGAGCGAGTGAGCCGGGGCATCCTTCGTGACGACGGCGTTCGCGCCGATCGCGCTCCACGCGCCGATCGTGATGTCGCCGAGCACCTTCGCGCCCGCTCCGACGGTGACCCCGTCGTCGAGCGTCGGATGCCGCTTCGCCCCGCGGTCGGCGCCGCGGGCGGCCTTCCCGCCGAGGGTGACACCGTGGTAGAGCATGACGTCGTCGCCGACGACCGCCGTCTCGCCGACGACGACGCCCATGCCGTGGTCGATGAAGAACCGGCGGCCGATCGTGGCGCCGGGGTGGATCTCGACACCCGTGAGGAATCGCACGAGCTGCGAGATGAGCCGGGCGGGCAGGCGCAGCCCGCCGCGCCAGAGCTTGTGGGCGAGTCGGTAGCCCCAGATCGCGTGCAGGCCCGAGTAGGCGAGGAACACCTCGAGGTTTCCGCGGGAGGCGGGGTCGTGCGCGCGCGCCGTCGCGATGTCTTCGCGGAGAGCTCGGAAGAAGGTCACGTCGTAAGTCAATCAGTCCGCACGTCGTTCGGATGCCACGAGCGCCCGGGACAGCATCAGCGGATGCTGCGCCGGGCGCTCACGATCGTTCAGTCGCGCAGGTCTTCGTAGAGCACGGTCGAGACGTACCGCTCGCCGAAGTCGGGCACGACGACGACGATCGTCTTGCCGTCGTTCTCGGGGCGCTTCGCGACCTCGAGGGCTGCCCAGACGGCCGCGCCCGACGAGATACCGCCGAGGATCGCCTCGTCGGTCGCGAGGGCGCGTGCCGTGGCGATGGCGTCGCTCGTCGCGACGTCGATGACCTCGTCGTAGACCTCGCGGTCGAGCACGTCGGGCACGAAGTTCGCGCCGAGGCCCTGGATCTTGTGGGGGCCGGGCGTGCCCTGCGTGAGGATGGGGGAGTCGGCGGGCTCGACGGCGACGACCTGGAGGCCCGGCTTCTGCTCCTTGAGGTAGCGGCCGGCGCCTGTGATGGTGCCGCCCGTGCCGATGCCGGAGACGAGGATGTCGACGCCGCCGTCGGTGTCGTTCCAGATCTCGGGACCGGTCGTCGCGTAGTGGATCGCCGGGTTCGCCTCGTTCTCGAACTGGCGTGCGAGGATCGCACCGGGCGTGGCCTCGACGATCTCGTTGGCCTTCGCGACCGCGCCCTTCATGCCCTCCGAGCCGGGGGTGAGCACGATCTCCGCGCCGTAGGCGCGCAGCAGCACGCGGCGCTCGACGCTCATCGTCTCGGGCATGGTGAGGATCACGCGGTAGCCGCGAGCAGCGCCGACGAGTGCCAGCGCGATGCCGGTGTTGCCGCTCGTGCCCTCGACGATCGTGCCGCCCGGGGCCAGCTCACCCGACTTCTCGGCCGCATCGATGATGGCGACGCCGATGCGGTCCTTGACGCTCGCGGCGGGGTTGTAGAACTCGAGCTTCGCGAGCACCGTGGCGCCCGCGCCCTCGGTGAGCCGGTTCAGGCGCACGAGCGGCGTGCGACCGACGACCTCGGTGATGTTCTCGTAGATCTGCGCCATGTGGCTTGCCTCTCGGGTCAGGTGGTGGACGACGGCCTCAGCCTAGGCTTCGGCTCGCACGGAGGCGAGTGCGTTACATTCCATTGCGTGGATACGACGACCCCCGACGCCCGTGCGCGATCCCTGCGCGAGCTCCGAGACGAGATGGCGTCGACGCTCGCCTCCGCCGGCGTCCCCGACCCGGAGGTCGATGCCGAGCTCCTCATCGGTCACGTGCTCGGCCTCTCCCGCGGCGCGGTGCAGGCGCGCATGGTCGTCGGCGGAGAGGTCGATGCAGCGGATGTCGCGACGCTCGCCGAACTCGTCGGCCGCCGTTCCCTGCGCGAGCCGCTGCAGCACATCACGGGGCGTGCGGCGTTCCGCAATCTCGACCTCCAGGTCGGCCCAGGGGTCTTCGTGCCGCGGCCCGAGACCGAGCAGGTCGCCCAGCTCGCGATCGACGCGCTCGCCTCCGCGGCCGAGCCCGAGCCGATCGGCGTCGACCTCGGCACGGGCAGCGGGGCGATCGCCCTCGCACTCGCGACGGAGGTGCCGCACGCGAGGGTGTGGGCGGTCGAGAAGTCGCCCGAGGCGTTCGTCTGGACGAAGCGCAACGTCGCCGAGGTCGCGGCGCCCAATCTCGAGCTCGTCTTCGGCGACCTCGCCGACGCCCTGCCCGAACTCGACGGCCGGGTGGCGGTCGTGGTCTCGAACCCGCCCTACGTCCCGCTCCGCGAGATGCCGCGAGACCCCGAGGTGCGCCTCCACGACCCCGAGCAGGCGCTCTACGGCGGTGCCGACGGACTCGACGTCGTCCGGGTGCTCTCCCGGCGTGCGCTCGCGCTGCTGCGCCCGGGCGGCGCGCTCGTGATCGAGCACGGCGAGGAGCAGTCTGCGGCGATCGCCGAGATCCTCGCGGCTGACGGTTGGCGAGCGATCGCGCATCACCGCGACCTGACGACGCGCGATCGGGCGACCTCCGCGGTGCGCTGAGCGGGCCGCGCCCAGCACCGCCCGCTAGTCCTTCTTCGCCCGCTCCGCCTTCTCGCGCGCGTTCCGCTCACGTTCGAGCGCGTTCCTCTCGCGCTCGAGGGCGTGCCTGATCGCCTCGCGTTCGCGCTTCTGCGCCTCGCGCAGGGCCTTCTCCGCCTCCCGCCGTGCCTTCGCCGCCTCACGGACCTGCTTGTCGCGCGGCAGCTCGAGCGTCGGCGGCAGCGGTTCCTCAGCGGGAGCGGCGGCGCCCGACTCGACCCGGCCCACGTGGTACTCGATGCCGTCGAGGATGCGCTCGAGGCCGAACGAGAAGTCGTCGTCGCTCTCGTCGGGGCCGGTGCCGGGTTCCGCGACGTAGCCGCCTGCGGCGAGGAGCGGGCTCAGGTACGGGAACCGTTCGGGGGTCACGAGCTCGGCGAGCGCCTCGAAGTAGTTCGCCCCGGTGACGTCGGCCGGGTCGGCCGCTGCCGCCGCGGCGACGCCGAGGTCCCGCTCCTGCGCGCCGGTGGCGCGTGCGTAGCTCGTGAGCAGCAGCAGGGCCGACATCTTCTCGCCGTCGCTGAGGGGGAGCGCGCGCACCTCGCGCAGGAACCAGTCGACGATGAGCAGGCTGTTGGGCGTGATCGGCGCTCCCGAGATCGGGATGTCGACGAGCCAGGGGTGCTCGCGGTAGGTGGCTCGCATCGCGCGCACCCAGGCCGAGATGCCGGCGCGCCACTCGCGTTCGACCGTGTCGTCGGGCACTGGCGGCGTGGCCGCGCCCTCCTGCATCAGCAGGATCAGGTCGTCCTTGCTCGTGACGTAGCGGTAGAGCGACATGGTCGTGAAGCCGAGCGACGCCGCGACACGGCTCATCGACACGGCGCCGATCCCCTCGGCGTCGGCGATCTCGATGGCGGCGTCGACGATGCGCTCGATCGAGAGCTCCCGCTTCGGCCCCCGCTGCGGGTTGGCCGCGACGCCCCACGCGAGCGCCACCGCTCGAGGGAGTTCGGGGTCGCGTCGCTCGGGACTCACACGCTCAGGGCTCACAAGGGGTCCGTTCTCGAGAAGGTGTTGACGACAGTCTAGAACTGTGTATTACTTAAACAACAGTGCACCGCATAAACAGTTTGCACCATACGCAGACGAGAGAACAGGAGAGATCCATGTCAGTCGCGATCGACACGCACGGGCTCCGCAAGCGATTCGGGTCGACCGAAGTGCTCGCCGGCCTCGACCTCAGCGTGCCCGCGGGCTCGGTGTTCGCCCTGCTCGGCCCGAACGGCGCCGGCAAGACGACCACCATCAACATCCTGACGACGCTCGTGAAGCCCGACGCCGGCGTCGCGCGGGTCGCGGGCTTCGACGTCGCCGCATCGCCAGAGGAGGTGAAGCAGCGCATCGCCCTCACCGGTCAGTCCGCCGCCGTCGACGAGGTGCTCACCGGCACCGAGAACCTCGTCATGATGGGCAGGCTCTCGGGACTCGGCCGACAGCAGGCACGGCGCCGGGCCGCCGAGCTGCTCGAACGGTTCGACCTGACGGATGCCGCGCGCCGACGTCTCGGCACGTACTCCGGCGGCATGCGCCGACGTCTCGACCTGGCCCTCAGCCTCGTCGTCGACGTGCCGATCCTCTTCCTCGACGAGCCGACCACGGGCCTCGACACGCGCAGCCGTCAAGAGCTCTGGAACGTCATCCGCGGGCTCACCGAGACCGGCACGACGGTCTTCCTCACGACGCAGTACCTCGAGGAGGCCGACCGGCTCGCCGACCGCATCGCCGTGCTCGACCGGGGCCACATCGCAGCCGAGGGCACGGCCGACGAGCTGAAGGCGCGCATCGGCGGCGACGTCGTCGAGCTCCGCGGCGCCGACGGCGAGCTGCTGCTCGAACTGCCGACCGACGGCAGCGTGCACGGACTGCGCGCCGCCATCGACCTGCTCGACCGCTCGCCGGCCTCTGCGGTCGCCGGGGCGCAAGTGTCCATCCGCCGCCCGAGCCTCGACGACGTGTTCCTCGCGATCACCGCCGGCTCAGCGGCATCCGCCCCCGAACTCATCGAATCGAAGTGACCGACATGACGACCCTGACGACCACCACCACGACCTCGACGACGTCGGGCGCCGGCATCGCGCCAGCACCGGCCCGAGCGAAGCTCGGCCCGTTCACGGCCGAGACGACGTTCATCGCACGCAGCTTCCGACACTCGGTGCGCGATGTCGACGCCATGCTCATGGCGGTGCTGCTGCCGACGATGCTCATGCTGATGTTCACCTTCATCTTCGGCAACGCGATCGACCCGTCGGGCGGCTACGTCGACTACGTCGTACCCGGCATCATCCTGCTCTGCGCGGGATTCGGCGCCTCGTCGACCGCCATCTCGGTCTCCCGCGACATGACGACGGGCATCATCGACCGGTTCCGCACCATGCCGCTGCGGAGCGGAGCCGTGACCACCGGTCACGTCGTCGCGAGCCTCGCCCGCAACCTGGTCGCGACGGGCGTCGTCATCGCGGTGGCGCTCCTCGTGGGCTTCCGGCCGAGCGCGACGCCGCTCGAATGGCTCGCGGTGCTCGGCCTCGTCGCCCTCTACATCCTCGCGATCACCTACCTCTTCGCGGCGATCGGACTCGCGGCGTCGAGCCCCGAGGCCGCGAGCGGCTACGGATTCATCCTGCTGTTCCTGCCCTACCTCTCGAGCGCGTTCGTGCCGGTCGAGACGATGCCGGAGTGGCTGCAGTGGATCGCCGAGAACCAGCCGATCACGCCGGTCATCGAGACGATCCGGGGCCTGCTCATGGGCACGCCGATCGGCGACTCCGCGTGGTGGGCGATCGGCTGGTGCGTCGGAATCGTCGTCGTCTCGGTCGTCTGGGGCGGCTGGCTGTTCCGGCGCAAGGCGGGTCGCCGCTGACGCGGTCGAACGGCAGCGGATGCCGCGGCGCACGCCTGCGCCGCGGCATCCGTCGACCGTCGCGGTTCCGCACCGGACTGCTGGTCTAGAATCGGCAGGTCATGACTGCCATCTACGACTGTTCGGTCGACTCAGAGCTCCTCACCGGCATGCGCCTCGCACGGAGCGCCATCGGACGGGGGGAGCTCGTCGTCATCCCCACCGACACCGTGTACGGCGTGGCCGCCGATGCCTTCGCCCCCAAAGCCGTCTCCCGGCTCCTCGACGCCAAGGGGCGCGACCGCACCTCGCCGCCGCCCGTGCTGATCCCGGGCATCCCGACCCTCGATGCGCTCGCGAGCGAGGTGCCGGCGGCCGTGCGCGAGCTCGTCGGCGAGTTCTGGCCCGGCGGCCTGACCGTGATCCTCCACGCCCAGCCGTCGCTGCAGTGGGACCTCGGCGAGACGCGCGGCACCGTTGCGCTCCGCATGCCGGCCAACCCGATCGCCCTCGAGCTCCTGGCCGAGACGGGCCCGCTCGCGGTGTCGTCGGCGAACCGCTCGGGCGAGCCCTCGGCGACCACGGCGGCGGATGCCGCGGAGATGCTCGGCGACTCGGTGAACGTCTACCTCGACGGCGGGCCCGCCGGTGGTTCGTACGAGGCGATCGGGGAGCGCGAGGGCGACACGTCCTCGACGATCGTCGACGCGACGGCGCTCGCCCGCGAAGGCGGACGGCTCCGCATCGTGCGCGCCGGCGTGATCTCGCGGGAGCGCATCGCAGCGGTCGTGGGGGAGGACCTCCTCGAGCCCGAGGCCGCGCCTGAGCCCGCGTCCGCGCCTGAGCCCGCCGCCGCGGAGATCGAGCCCTCCGCCGAATCGCCCGCGACGACTGCCGACGCCGAGTCCGCGATCTCCGCCGCCGACGACGGGGACGCTGCCGCCTCATGACCCTCTTCCTGGCCATCGCACTGCTGACGGCGCTCGTCACCTTCGGCGGATCGATCCTCGTCTGGAAGCTGAGCCTGAAGTACAAGCTCTACCCGAAGATCCGCGAGCGCGACGTGCACACGCGGCCGACGCCGCGTCTCGGCGGCGTCGCGATGTTCGTCGGCATCCTGATCGCCTTCGGCGCCGCGGCGTTCGTCTCCACGCTCGGTTCGTCACGGTTCTCGAACATCGCGATCGTGTTCCAGAACCCGGGCCAGATCCTCGCGATCCTCGGCGCCGCGCTCCTCATCGTGATCGTCGGCGTCGCCGACGACATCTGGGACCTCGACTGGACGACGAAGCTCGCCGCCCAGTTCCTCGCCGCCGGGCTCATCACGTGGCAGGGCGTGTCGATCGTGTCACTGCCGATCGGCGGCATCACCGTCGGCTCGTCGTGGATGTTCGCGATCATCACGGTCTTCGTGATCGTGCTCGTGATGAACGCGGTGAACTTCATCGACGGTCTCGACGGACTCGTCGCGGGCGTCGCCCTCATCGCGAACGGCGTGTTCTTCCTCTATTCCTACCTGCTCGTGCAGCAGACCTCGCCGACGAACTATTTCAACCTCGCCTCGCTCGTGGCGATCATCCTCGTCGGCGCGTGCGCCGGATTCCTGCCGCTCAACTGGCATCCCGCGAAGCTCTTCATGGGCGACGCGGGCGCGCTCCTCATCGGGCTCCTCATGGCCACCTCCGCCGTCGCGGTCACGGGCCAGCTGAACCCGACCGGCGTCGGCCTCAACCAGTTCGTGGCCGCGTTCATCCCGATCCTGCTGCCCTTCGCGGTGCTCGTGATCCCGCTGCTCGACTTCGGCCTGGCGGTGATGCGGCGCCTGCGCGCCGGCAAGTCGCCGTTCTCCGCCGACCGCAAGCACCTCCACCACCGGCTGCTCGACATGGGCCACTCGCACCTGCACGCGGTGCTGATCCTCTACGGCTGGACGGCGGTCGCCTCGGTCGGATGCCTCCTCACCTACGTCTTCCCGGTCTACTTCAAGATCTCGTCGCTGTGGGCGCTCCTCGCGCTGTTCATCGGCTTCGTCATCTGCGCCGTCATCACGCTCGCCCCGCTCGGCCGCCGCAAGCGCCTCACCGTCGCGGCCGAGGCGGAGGCGATCGACGAGGCCCCCGAAGCGGATGTCGCGGGGCTCGACGAGCTCGCCGGTGACGAGGCATCCGTTCCTGCCGGCCCGCGGCAGGGCCCGGCGTCCGCTCAGGACGGCTCGGTAGAATCCGGCGACCCCGAACCTGGAGCACGATGAACGACGCACGTCCCGAAGCAGACCGAACGCCGACCTCGAATCCCGTGTTGCGGAGGGCGCTCGTCTGGGGCAGCATCCTCGCCGGGGTGATCCTCGTCGTGGGAGCCATCCTCGGCTACGTGCTCGCCGGCGTGCCCGGACTGCTGGGCGCCCTGATCGGCACGCTCATGGCCGTCGTCTTCATGGGCATCACCGCGGCGAGCATCCTCGCCGCCAACCGCTTCGCGTCGAGCGACCTCTTCGTCGGCGCCTTCTTCGGCATCGTGCTCGGCGGCTGGATCCTGAAGTTCATCGTCTTCATCGTGCTCGTCGTGGTGCTGCGCGATGCCGAATGGCTGAACACGACGGCCCTCTTCCTGAGCCTCGTCGCCGGGGTGCTCGCCTCGCTCGCGGTCGACGTGATCGTCGTCGCGAAGTCGCGGCTGCCCTACGTCAGCGACGTCGAGCTGCCGAAGGCGCCCACCGAAGAGTGAGACCCTCTCGGCGATTCGTCGGCTGCCCGAAGTATTGCTAGAGTAATGGGGATCCCCCCACGGTACTGCCCTGCTTGCGCACGGGCTGCCGAGGTCCATGTTCGTCGCCGCGAGAGCCGAGCTCCACGCCCCGAAACAGGAGAAAGCGCTGCTAGCTAACGCTCTGAACCTGCTGGTTCCGATGTCAACCGATGATGGTGGCTTCCACGGGCCGTCGATCGACGAATTCTTCCCCGGAGCGCTGTTCTTCGAGGGCAACGAGTTCCTCGAGATCAACCGCATCATGCTCGTCCGCTTCGTCGCGGTCGTCGCCCTGCTGCTCGTGTTCTGGCTCGGCACCCGTCGCATGAGCGTCGTGCCCGGGCGGTTCCAGAGCCTCGTCGAGATGGGTCTCGACATGGTGCGCGTGAACATCGCCGACGACCTGCTCGGCAAGAAGGACGGCAAGCGGTTCCTGCCGATCCTCACGACCATGTTCTTCATGATCCTGTTCATGAACCTGACGGGTGTCATCCCGTTCCTGAACATCGCCGGCACCTCCGTCATCGGCGTGCCGCTCGTGCTCGCGATCGTCGCGTACGTCACCTTCATCTACGCGGGTGTCAAGAAGAGCCCCAAGAACTTCTTCAAGAACTCGCTCTTCCCCTCGGGTGTGCCGTGGCCGGTGTACATCATCGTCACGCCGATCGAGCTCATCTCGACGTTCGTGATCCGCCCGATCACCCTCACGCTCCGACTCATGATGAACATGATCGTCGGCCACCTCCTGCTGGTCCTCTTCTTCGCGGCGACGCAGTTCTTCGTCGTGCAGATGAGCGGATGGTGGACCCTGCTCGGTGTCGGAACGCTGGCCTTCGGCCTCGCGTTCACGCTGTTCGAGGTCCTCGTCGCAGTCCTGCAGGCGTACGTCTTCGCCCTCCTCACCGCGGTCTACATCCAGCTCGCGGTCGCAGAAGAGCACTGAGCCCGGGCATCCGCCCAGAACATTCCCTAGGAAAGGAAACCCAACGTGGACGCAACCACCGTTCTCGCTGAGATCAACGGCAACATCGCGACGGTCGGCTACGGCCTCGCCGCCATCGGCCCGGCCATCGGCGTCGGCATCGTCGTCGGCAAGACGATCGAGGGCGTCGCCCGCCAGCCCGAGCTGGCCGGCCGCCTCCAGGTCCTGATGTGGATCGGTATCGCCTTCACCGAGGCGCTCGCCTTCATCGGCATCGCCACCTACTTCATCTTCGTCTGATCCACCCGCCGCAACTGAGGAGGCCAACGTGCTTCATGCAGTACTGAGCGCTGCAACCGAGGGTGGCGAGACCCACAGCCCGGTGATTCCGGAGTGGTACGACATCATCTGGTCGTCGGTCTGCTTCATCATCATCCTCATCTTCTTCTGGAAGTACGTGCTCCCGCGCGTGCAGAAGCTGCTCGATGAGCGCGGCGAGGCGATCGAGGGCAACATCGCGAAGGCCGACGAGGCGCAGCGCAAGGCCGAGGCGGCACTCGAGGAGTACACCGCCCAGCTCGCCGACGCGCGCACCGAAGCCGGTCGCATCCGCGAGACGGCTCGCGACGACAGCAAGAAGATCGTCGCCGAGGCGAAGGACGCTGCGACCGTCGAGGCCGCTCGCGTGACCGCGAGCGCGCAGGCGCAGATCGAGGCGGAGCGCCAGACGGCACTCGTCTCGCTCCGCTCCGAGGTGGGCACGCTGGCCATCGACCTCGCATCAGGGGTCATCGGCGAGTCGCTCTCCGACGACGCCAAGGCGACCGCGGTCGTCGACCGGTTCCTCGCCGACCTGGAGGCCTCCGAGGCCGCCGCCGGAGGGAAGAAGTAGTCCATGGGTAGCGCTACGAGAGAGGCCATGGCCGGCTCGAAGGCCGCGCTCGCGGAACTCGGCCGCGCCGAGCTCCCCGTCGCCGAGGCACTCCTCGCCGCCGGCCGTGTCATCGGCGAGTCCGCGCACCTGCGCACGGCGCTCGTCGACACCGAGGCCGATGTCGCGCAGAAGCGCGCGCTCATCGAGGCCGTCTTCGGCTCCCGCATCCCGGCCGAGGCCGCCTCGCTCCTCGTGAGCGCGGCTTCGCGCCGGTGGTCGTCGGGCGACGACTTCCTCGCCGGCATCGAAGAGATCGGCATCCGCGTCGCCGCTGACTCCGCTCCCGACGGCGTCGACCTCGACGCCGAACTGCTCGCGTTCGAGCGGGCCGTCGCGGGCGACGCCGAACTCGAGCTCGCGCTCGGATCGAAGCTCGGCGAGACCGTCGCCAAGACGCAGATCGTCGACCGGCTCCTCGACGGCAAGGCATCGCCCCAGACCGTCGTGATCGTGCGGCACCTCGTGCAGCAGCCTCGCGGCCGCCGCATCGGCGAACTGCTCCGCCACGGGGCGACCGTCGTGGCAGACCAGCGCGGATTCGACATCGCGACGGTCACGAGTGCCGTTCCGCTCACCGCCGCCCAGCTGGGCCGGCTCGAGCAGGGCCTCGCCGCCCAGGCGGGCCGCCGTGTCCGCTTCGACACCATCGTCGACCCCGCCGTGCTCGGCGGAGTCCGCGTGCAGATCGGCGACGACGTCATCGACGGCAGCGTCGCCTCGCGCCTCAGTTCGCTGCGGCAGAAGCTTGCCGGCTGACGCCGGTTGAAACGACCGGCGCTCGCGCCGCGACACACCAGTAGCTGTACAACCGGTACAGAAAAAGGGAAAAGACAATGGCAGAACTCACCATCAGCCCCGACGAGATCCGTTCGGCTCTCTCGGAGTTCGTCTCGTCGTACGAGCCGGGACAGGCGGAGAAGACCGAGGTCGGGTACGTCACCGACGCCGGCGACGGCATCGCGCACGTCGAAGGTCTTCCCTCGGTCATGGCGAACGAGCTGATCCGCTTCGCGGACGGCACGCTCGGTCTCGCGCAGAACCTCGACGAAGACGAGATCGGCGTCGTCGTGCTCGGCGAGTTCACCGGCATCGAAGAGGGCATGGAGGTGACCCGCACCGGCGAGGTCCTCTCCGTCCCCGTCGGTGAGGGCTACCTCGGCCGTGTCGTCGACCCGCTCGGCAACCCGATCGACGGCCTCGGCGAGATCACCGGCATCGAGGGCCGTCGCGCCCTCGAGCTGCAGGCGCCCGGCGTCATGCAGCGCAAGTCGGTGCACGAGCCGCTGCAGACCGGCATCAAGGCCATCGACGCGATGATCCCGGTCGGCCGCGGCCAGCGCCAGCTCATCATCGGCGACCGCCAGACCGGCAAGACGGCCATCGCGATCGACACGATCATCAACCAGAAGGCCAACTGGGAGTCGGGCGACCCGTCGAAGCAGGTCCGCTGCATCTACGTCGCCGTCGGCCAGAAGGGCTCGACCATCGCCTCGGTGAAGGGCGCCCTCGAAGACGCCGGAGCCATGGAGTACACGACGATCGTCGCGGCTCCCGCCTCCGACCCGGCCGGCTTCAAGTACCTCGCGCCGTACACCGGCTCGGCCATCGGCCAGCACTGGATGTACGACTCCAAGCACGTCCTCATCATCTTCGACGACCTGTCGAAGCAGGCCGAGGCCTACCGTGCCGTGTCGCTGCTGCTGCGTCGTCCGCCGGGACGCGAGGCGTACCCCGGTGACGTCTTCTACCTGCACTCGCGTCTGCTCGAGCGTTGCGCGAAGCTGTCCGACGAGCTCGGCGCCGGTTCGATGACGGGCCTGCCGATCATCGAGACCAAGGCGAACGACGTCTCGGCATACATCCCGACCAACGTGATCTCGATCACCGACGGCCAGATCTTCCTCCAGTCCGACCTGTTCAACTCGAACCAGCGTCCGGCCGTCGACGTCGGCATCTCGGTCTCCCGAGTCGGCGGTGACGCACAGGTCAAGTCGATCAAGAAGGTCTCCGGCACGCTGAAGCTCGAGCTCGCCCAGTACCGCTCGCTCGAGGCGTTCGCGATGTTCGCGTCCGACCTCGACGCCGCCAGCCGCCGCCAGCTCGCTCGGGGTGCACGCCTCACCGAGCTGCTCAAGCAGCCGCAGTACTCGCCGATGTCGGTCGAGAAGCAGGTCGTCTCGATCTGGGCCGGCACCAACGGCAAGCTCGACGAGGTCCCGGTCGAGGACATCCTCCGTTTCGAGAGCGAGCTGCACGACTTCCTCGCCCGCAACACCGAGGTGCTGAACTCGCTCCGCGAGACCAACGTGCTCTCCGACGAGACCGCGGCCGAGCTCGCGACGGCCGTCGACACGTTCAAGCTCGAGTTCCAGACGGGCGAGGGCAAGCCGCTCGCCTCGGTGGGGTCCGAGCAGTTCGAGGCGATCGCTGAAGAAGAGGTCGTCCAGGAGAAGATCGTCAAGGGTCGCCGCTAGTCATTCCGAGGTTCCCTGAGGCTCTCGACGGGAACTGACCTCACGGGGTCGAGTCGAGAGCCTCAGTACCAGGAAGACAGGACACAGGAGAAACATGGGAGCGCAGCTTCGGGTCTACCGGCAGAAGATCAAATCTGCCCAGACGACCAAGAAGATCACGCGGGCGATGGAGCTCATCTCCGCCTCGCGGATCCAGAAGGCTCAGGCGCGCGTTGCGGCGTCGGAGCCGTATTCGACCGCCATCACTCGGGCCGTCTCGGCCGTTGCGAGCTACTCGAACGTGGCACACGTGCTGACGACCGAGCCGGAGCGCATCGATCGCGCGGCGATCGTGATCTTCACGTCCGACCGCGGCCTGGCCGGTGCGTTCAACTCGCAGGTGCTGCGTGAGGCCGAGGAGCTCACCGAGCTCCTGAAGAGCCAGGGCAAGGCGGTCGAGTACTTCCTCGTCGGCCGCAAGTCCGTCGGCTACTTCAACTTCCGGCACCGCGCCTTCGAGCGCAGCTGGATCGGCGGCACCGACAACCCCGACTTCGACACGGCGAAGGAGATCGCCGACGCGGTGCTCGAGGCGTTCCTCCGGGACGCGAGCGACGGTGGCGTCGACGAGATCCACATCGTCTACAACCGCTTCGTGAGCCGCATCACGCAGGTTCCGGTGGTCACCCGCCTGCTCCCGCTCGAGGTCGTCGAGAGCGACGAGGTCCCCGAGGCCTCGACCAAGCACGAGGTCTTCCCGCTCTACGAGTTCGAGCCCGACGCGGAGACCGTCCTCGACGGGCTCCTGCCGGTCTACATCGAGAGCCGCATCTACAACGCGATGCTGCAGTCGTCCGCGGCGAAGCACGCGGCGACGCAGAAGGCGATGAAGTCGGCCTCCGACAACGCCGACAAGCTCATCACCGACTACACGCGTCTGGCGAACAATGCACGCCAGTCCGAGATCACCCAGCAGATTTCCGAGATCGTGGGCGGCGCTGACGCGCTGTCGTCCGCCAAGTAGCCCCTTACGAAGAGAGAGAACACATGACTGACACCGCTACCGCCTCGGCCGCGGCCGCGCCTGTGGCCGGCGCCGTCGGCCGCGTCGCCCGGGTCACCGGCCCCGTCGTCGACATCGAGTTCCCGCACGACTCGATCCCCCCGATCTACAACGCGCTGAAGACCTCGATCACGATCGACGACGTCACCACGGTGCTGACGCTCGAGGTCGCCCAGCACCTCGGTGACGACCTGGTCCGCGCGATCGCCCTGAACCCGACCGATGGTCTCGTCCGTGGCCAGGAGGTCACCGACACCGGCGCATCGATCTCGGTTCCCGTCGGCGATGTCACCAAGGGCAAGGTCTTCAACGTCATCGGCGATGTGCTGAACGCCGAGCCCGGCGAGCAGATCGAGATCACCGAGCGTTGGCCCATCCACCGCAAGGCTCCGGCATTCGACCAGCTCGAGTCCAAGACCTCCATGTTCGAGACCGGCATCAAGGTCATCGACCTCCTCACGCCGTACGTGCAGGGTGGAAAGATCGGCCTCTTCGGTGGTGCCGGTGTCGGCAAGACCGTCCTCATCCAGGAGATGATCCAGCGCGTCGCGCAGGACCACGGTGGTGTGTCGGTGTTCGCCGGTGTCGGCGAGCGCACCCGTGAGGGCAACGACCTCATCCACGAGATGGAGGAGGCGGGCGTCTTCGACAAGACCGCCCTCGTCTTCGGGCAGATGGACGAGCCGCCGGGAACGCGTCTCCGCGTCGCCCTGTCAGCCCTGACCATGGCGGAGTACTTCCGCGATGTGCAGAAGCAGGACGTGCTCCTCTTCATCGACAACATCTTCCGCTTCACGCAGGCCGGTTCCGAGGTCTCCACGCTCCTCGGCCGCATGCCGTCGGCCGTGGGTTACCAGCCGAACCTCGCCGACGAGATGGGCGTTCTGCAGGAGCGCATCACCTCGACTCGTGGACACTCGATCACCTCGCTGCAGGCGATCTACGTTCCCGCCGACGACTACACCGACCCGGCCCCGGCGACGACCTTCGCCCACCTCGACGCGACGACCGAGCTCTCGCGCGCCATCGCGTCGAAGGGCCTCTACCCGGCCGTCGACCCGCTGACGTCGACCTCGCGCATCCTCGACCCCCGTTACCTGGGCGAGGACCACTACCGCGTCGCCACCACGGTCAAGCAGATCCTCCAGAAGAACAAGGAACTGCAGGAGATCATCGCCATCCTCGGTGTCGACGAGCTCTCCGAGGAAGACAAGATCACGGTGTCGCGTGCGCGCCGTATCGAGCAGTTCCTCTCGCAGAACACCTACATGGCGAAGAAGTTCACCGGTGTCGAGGGTTCGACCGTTCCGCTCAAGGACACGATCGAGTCGTTCGATGCGATCGCCAAGGGTGACTTCGACCACGTGGCCGAGCAGGCATTCTTCAACGTCGGTGGAATCTCCGACGTCGAAGAGAAGTGGGCGCAGATCCAGAAGGAGAATGGCTGAGCATGGCCAGCCTCAACGTGAGTGTCGTCTCGGCCGACCAGCAGGTCTGGTCGGGCGAGGCGACCATGGTGGTGGCACGCACCGTCGAGGGCGAGATCGGCATCCTGCCGGGTCACGAGCCGATGCTCGCGATCCTCGCCGGCGGCGAGGTGCGGGTCACCCTGCCCGGCGGTGAGAAGATCACCGCCAACGCTGATGACGGATTCCTGTCGGTGCAGGCGAACGCGGTGCAGGTCGTCGCATCCCGCGCCGAGCTCGTCTGAGGAGTAGCGGATGCAGGGGGAGCAGCCGATCGAACGCCAGTTCGGTGACTTGAGTGTCACCCAGCTCATCGTCATGGCCGGGTTGCCGGGCGCGGGAAAGTCGACGATCGGCGAGATCGTCGGCGCCCGGCTCGGCGCCACGGTCGTGTCGGTCGACCCGATCGAGTCCGCGATCCTGCGGGCCGGTATCGACGCCGACCAGCCGACCGGTCTCGCTGCCTACCTCGTGGCCGAGGAGATCGCCGAGAAGGAGCTCGACTCCGGCCGCACCGTGATCGTCGACGCGGTCAACGCCGGTGAGGCGGCCCGACTCCAGTGGCGCGACCTCGCTGAGCGAGCCGACGTGCGCCTGCGCGTCATCGAGGTCGTCTGCTCCGACGAGGCTGTGCACCGCACCCGCCTCGAGAAGCGCGAGCGCAAGCTCCCGCACTTCGAGGAGACCACCTGGCGCGCCGTCGAGCAGAGCCTCGAAGGGTATGCGGCCTGGACCGGCCCGTCGTCGGCACTGCCTCGCGTCACGATCGACAGCATCGGTTCGCTCGGTTCGAACGTCGACGCGGCGCTCGCCTTCATCGGCTCGTAGTGCGGCTGCTCCTTCCGCCGTCCGAGACCAAGCGCGACGGCGGTGCCGATGCCGCGCTCGACCTGAACGCGCTCTCGTTCCCTGTGCTCACGATGGCGCGGGCGGCGACCACCGCTGCCGTGGCGGAACTGGCCCTGCAGCCCGCCGAGATGATGCGAGCACTGAAGCTCGGCCCCCGACAGGCGCACGAGGTCGACCGCAACCGCGATCTGCTCGGCTCGCCGACGATGCCGGCGCTCGATCGCTACACCGGTGTGCTCTTCGATGCCCTCGACGCACCGACGCTCGACGCTGAAGCGCGCGCGTACGCCGCGACGCACGTCGTCGTGCATTCCGCATTGTTCGGTCTGCTCGGTGCGATGGATCCCATCCCGGCCTACCGGCTCTCCCACGACTCGCGCCTGCCGGCGGTTCGGCTGAAGGCGCTCTGGCGCGACCCGATCGCGACCGCACTCGAGTCGGAGAGGGGTGTGATCCTCGATCTCCGTTCCGAGGCCTACGTCGACCTCGGACCGGCGCCGGCGCGCGTCGATACGGCCTTCGTGCGTGTGGTCTCGGTCGACGGGTCGGGACGGCGACGCGCACTCAACCACTTCAACAAGCGAGCGAAGGGGCTCTTCACCCGCGCCGTGCTGGTGGCCAGGCCCAGGATCGACTCGATCGGCGAGCTGATCGACTGGGCGCACGAGGCCGGCTTCTCGCTCGCGCTGAGCCCGGTTCGCGACGATTCAAGCGTTCGCGAACTCGAACTCGTGGCCTGATGTCGACGATGCCCGGCGGCGGCCTCAGCGGTCGGCGAGCGGATCACGCTGCAGCGGCACTCGCCGATCGGTGACACCCTGCGAGGTGGTCGTCGACCATGCCCGCAGCCTGCATGAGCGCGTACATCGTGGTCGGCCCGACGAAGCGGAACCCTCGACGACGCAGGTCTTTGCTCATCGCAGCCGACTCGGGCGTCGTCGCCGGCACCTCGGCGAACGTGGCGGGGGCGACCGCGCGGGGTTCGGGTGCGAAGCTCCACAGCAGTTCGTCGATGGGCAGTTCGAGCTCGAGGGTGGCACGGGCGTTCTGGATCGTCGCCTCGATCTTGCCGCGGTGACGGATGATCCGCTCATCGCCGAGCAGGCGTGAGACGTCGTCGTCGGTCATGGCGGCGACGCGTTCGGCATCGAATCCGTGGAAGACCTCGCGGAACGCCGGACGGCGCCGGAGGATCGTGATCCAAGACAGGCCGGCCTGGAATCCCTCGAGGCAGACCTTCTCGAAGAGCCGCACAGGATCGTGCTGCGGCGTGCCCCACTCCTCGTCGTGATAGCGGCGGTACTCGGGGTCGGACGCCCCCCACCCGCACCTGGCGAGACCGTCGTCCCCGACGACGATCTCGGGTCTGGGGATGACGCTCACGCGGCGAAGCCGATCTGCTCGTGGCCGAGCAGCCAGAGCTTCGTGGGAACGCCTTCGCCGCCGGAGTATCCGGTGATGCGCCCGTCGCTCGCGAGCACCCGGTGGCAGCCCACGATGATCGGCACGGGGTTCGCGCCGACCGCGCCGCCGATGGCGCGTGCGGAACCCGGCTTGCCGACCGCGGCGGCGAGAGCGCCGTACGATGTGGCCTCACCCCACTGGAGGCGCTCGAGCTCGGCCCAGACCGACTGCTGGAAGGGGGTGCCGACGAGGCGCACCGGGATGTCGAAGTCGAGGCGGCGCCCCGCGAAGTACTCGGCCAGCTGGTCGCGAGCGGCACGGAGCACGTCGTTGGGGCGTTCGGGAGCATCATCGTGGGGGAGCCGGCCGCCGCTCTCGATGGAGAGGCTCGTGACGGCCTCGTCGTCGGCGACGAGTTCGAGACGCCCGATCGGGCTGTCGAGGCGGATCAGATACACGTTCGTCATGGTTCGAGCGTAACCCCGGCGTCCGACGCGGGCTCGCGGGAATCGGACATCGCGGACTCGGGGCGGATCGACGGGTTGTGGAGGGGGAGTCGGCGCGACTCGCCCTCCACAACGGCGACCGAGTCGCGCTCGGGCACCGACCGGCGACCGCACCGCGTCGCCGACCCGGGCGAAGGCACGCTCGGCGTATGACGACCATCATCCGCGCCGAAGCGGCGCACGACTTCCTCGCCCTCGTCCCGTCGCTGGCCGGATTCCATCCGATGAGGTCGCTCCTCTGCGTGGCATTCAGCGGCAACCGCAGCGCGGGCGTCCTGCGATACGACCTGCCGCGCCGTGCGCGCGATCGCGCCGCGCTCGCCGCGATGATCGTCGGAACATTGTGTCGGATGCGGGGCGTCGACGCCGTCGTGCCGATCGTCTACACCGAGGCCCGATTCGGCGCCGGTCGCGGGATGCCGCAACGCGCCCTGCTCCGAATGCTCACGGCACGGGCGGAGGAGGCTGGCTTCCTCGTGCGGGATGCGTTGTGCCGGGCAGCCGATGGCTGGGGTTCGCTCCTCGATCCCACGACGCCGGCCGCGGGGCATCCGCTCGCGCTCATCGATGAGAGCCCGGTGGCGAGGCTCGCCGGCGAGGTGGCGTCCTCGCCGACCGCGAGCGCCGCGCTGCCGCCTGCCGAGCCTGAGGTCGCACCTCGCATTATCGACGCCCTCGCCCAGCTCACCGGCGAGGACGAGCGCGAGCACGCCCTGAGGCGGCTCGGCGAGCACGGTGATCCGGTGGCGCTCGTCGAGTCGCTGCTCGTGGGTGGCCGCGTGCAACCGCCGCTCCGCCTTGCCTGGTTCCTTCACCTCGCGTCCATCCCGGCCGTGCGCGATGCAATGATGCTGCAGATCGGATTCGGTGCGCTGATCGGCGAGGCGGCCCACGACGACGCGATCGCCACCGCCGAGCGTGCAGCAGCGCACGAGGAGACCATCGACGGCCTCGTCGTGCGGGAGCTGGCGACCGGCACGACCCGCGAGGTGAGTGAGATGCTCTCGCGGCTCATGATCGGCCAGTCCCAGTTGCGTCCCGACGCGAGTCGGGTGGAACGGGCGCTCACCATGCTCCGCCGACTGATCGCGAACGCGCCGCCGAGCCTCCGCGTCGGCCCGCTCTGCATCGCGGCCTGGCTCTCGTGGGCGCTTGGCCGAGGCTCGGCGGCCGGGGCGTTCATCGACACCGCGGTCGACCTCGATCCCGACCACTCGATGGCGGGACTCCTCTCCGCGCTCATCGGCAGCGGCACGCTGCCCGAGTGGGCGTTCAGTGGCCGATGAGTCCGCCGACCGCTCGGGCGAGCAACGACGGCCGTCCGGTGAGCCGCTCCTCGGCGTCGGAGAATCGCATCCCGAGCACGCCGAGGTTCGCCCCGAGGTACCGAAGCGGTTCGGGCTCCCACAACGGCGATCGGTGATTCACCCAGGGGAGTGCGGTGAGCCCGCTCTGCACGCCCCGCACGAGGTCGGCCATCGTCCGGCCGGCGAGGTTCGTGGTCGAGAGGCCGTCGCCCACGTAGGCGCCGGCGAAGCCGACACCGGTCTTCGGGTTGTAGCTCACGGACGCGTTCCAGTCACGAGCGACACCGAGCGGGCCGCCCCAGCGATGCGTGATGCGGGCGCCGCCGACCGCGGGGAAGAGTTCGAGCAGGGCGGCGTGCAGCCGGCCGAACACCGCCTCCACCCGTTCGAACGCGGGATCCAATGCGCTGCCCCAGTGATAGCTCGCGCCGCGCCCGCCGAATGCGAATCGGTTGTCGGCGGTGCGCTGTCCGTAGACGAGCAGGTGGCGGAAGTCGCTGAAGGTCTGGCCGTGGGTGATGCCGATCTCGTCCCACACCTCGTCGGAGAGCGGTTCGGTGGCGATCATGAGCGAGTAGAGCGGCAGGATGCGCCGGCGGACTCGTGGCAGGCCGGCGCCGTACCCCTCGGTCGCGACGATCACGTGACGCGCCGAGAGCGTGCCCTCGAAGTCACCGCCGTCGAGCGCACGGAAGTGCACCCGACCCGCAGACCAGTCCACGACCTCGGTCTGCTCGAACAGCGAGACGCCGAGGCCCTCGACCACGCGTGCCAGGCCGCGCACGAGCTTCGCGGGGTGCACCCGTGCGCACGACGGATCGAAGACCGCATCGGGCGCGCGGCCGTCGAGGCCGGTGGCGCCGAACCGTGCGGCGACGGTGCTCCCACTCCAGTACTCGAGCGCGTCGACGCCGAACCGCCGCGCGTCGTCGACCTCGGCCGTCGCGAGTTCGCGCTGCGAACCGCTCCGCGCGTACGTGACGGTCCCGCCCTTCGCGAAGTCGCAGTCGATGCCCTCGCGCGCCGTGACGCGTCCGACCTCGTCGACGGTGTCGAGCATCGCGCGACGCATCGCGATCGCCTGGTCGTAGCCGTGATCGCGTTCGATCGAAGCGGCCGACTGGGGAAACAGCGCCGAGCACCAGCCGCCGTTCCGACCGGACGCGCCGAAGCCCGAGAACTCGCGCTCGAGCACGGCGATGCGCAGGCTCGGATCCGCCTTGGCGAGGGTATAGGCGGTCCAGAGCGCCGTGAGCCCGCCGCCGATCAGGCCGACGTCGAACCGCGCACTCGAGGTCAGGGCCGCGCGCGGACGGAGCTCGTCGAGCCCGCGCACGACCAGATCGTCGAGCCAGAAGCTCACCCGACGGGAGGATTCCGGTGCGGCATCCGTCACCGTCGGGCGAGCGACCGCCATCAGAGGCGGTTGGAGGCTTCGGTCAGCACCCCGCGCAGCTTCTGCTCGATCTCGGAGAACTCGGCAGGGCCGATCGTGAGCGGCGGTGCGAGCTGGATCACGGGGTCGCCACGGTCGTCGGCACGGCAGTACAGGCCCGCGTCGAACAGCGCCTTCGAGAGGAACCCGCGGAGCAGGCGCTCGGACTCGTCGTCGTCGAAGGTCTCGCGCGTCTCCTTGTCCTTCACGAGTTCGATGCCGAAGAAGTACCCGTCACCGCGCACGTCGCCGACGATCGGCAGGTCGAGCAGCTTCTCGAGCTCGGCGCGGAACAGCGGCGAGTTCTCGCGGACCCGTTCGTTCAGCCCCTCCTCTTCGAAGATGTCGAGGTTCTCGAGCGCCACCGCGGCGGAGACCGGGTGACCACCGAAGGTGTAGCCGTGGTAGAACGACGTGTTGCCCTCTGCGAAGGGAGCGTAGATCTTCTCGGAGACGATCGTCGCGCCGATCGGTGAGTAGCCCGAGGTCATGGCCTTCGCGCACGTGATCATGTCGGGAACGTAGCCGTAGGCGTCGCACGCGAACATGTGGCCGAGTCGTCCGAATGCGCAGATGACCTCGTCGGAGACGAGCAGCACGTCGTACTGGTCGCAGATCTCGCGGACGCGCTTGAAGTAGCCCGGGGGCGGCGGGAAGCAGCCGCCCGAGTTCTGCACCGGCTCGAGGAACACGGCCGCGACCGTCTCGGGGCCTTCGAAGAGGATCATCTCCTCGATGCGGTTCGCCGCCCAGAGGCCGAAGGCCTCGAGGTCGTCGGCGGGGGCGCCCATCTCGGCCGCGCGGTAGAAGTTCGTGTTCGGCACGCGGAACCCGCCGGGGGTCACCGGCTCGAACATCTCCTTCATGCCGGGGATGCCCGTGATCGCGAGCGCACCCTGCGGCGTGCCGTGGTAGGCGACCGACCGGGAGATCACCTTGTGCTTCGTCGGGCGGCCCTGGAGCTTCCAGTAGTACTTGGCGAGCTTGAAGGCCGTCTCGACGGCCTCGCCGCCGCCGGTCGAGAAGAACACTCGGTTGAGGTCGCCGGGCGCGTACCCCGCCAGCCGGTCGGCCAGCTCGATCGCCGAGGGGTGGGCATACGACCAGATCGGGAAGAAGGCGAGCTGTTCGGCCTGCTTGGCGGCCACCTCGGCGAGACGTGCGCGCCCGTGACCGGCGTTCACGACGAAGAGGCCGGCGAGTCCGTCGAAGTACTCGCGGCCCTGCACGTCGTAGACGTGGTGGCCCTTTCCGCGAGTGATGATCGGCACCCCCGACGTCTCCATCGTGGACTGACGGGCGAAGTGCATCCAGAGATGATCCTTCGCCTTCTGCTGCAGCGCATCGTTGTCATAGACCGTGTCGGTCATGGCGTTCCTTTCTCGATGAGCACCCGCCTCTCAGCGGGTGCCCCAGTTGTAGAACTGCTTCTGAAGCTTCAGGTAGACGAACGTCTCGGTCGACTGCACGCCCTCCAGCACGCGGATGCGCGTGTTCAGGAGCTCGAGCAGTTCGTCGTCGTTCTCGCAGACCACTTCGGCCATCACGTCGAAGCTGCCTGCGGTCAGCACCACGTAGTCGATCTCGGGGATCTCGGCGAGTCGTGCCGCGAGCACGCGGGTGTCTCCCGTGGTGCGGATGCCGATCATGGCCTGCGTGGTGAATCCGAGCTGCATCGGGTCGGTCACGGCGACGATCTGCATCACGCCCGACTCGGTGAGCCGCTGCACGCGCTGGCGAACCGCGGCCTCAGACAGGCCGACGGCCTTGCCGACATCGGCGTAGGAGCGCCGCCCGTCGGCCTGCAGCTGCTCGATGATCGCCTTCGAGACGTCGTCGAGTTGCACGGGTCGGGGCTGCGAGGAACGCCCGTTGTTCGTCATGGCACGATTGTGACAGTGGCGGATGCCTCATGCAAGCGATTCCGTTGATTTCAGGTTCGAATTCGACTGAATCCACAGCCGCCATCGATGTTTCACTGCGGATCGCGACACTGCAGCATCGCGGCGGACGTCCTCGACCGAACATGCGCCTCCTCTCGTGGCGACGCCCACGCGGTGCCAGAATGTTCCGCATGGTCTCAGGCGCTGTCTCGAGTTCGGCGGTGGCCGGCGCACGAGCGTGGGACGTGATCGTGGGTGATCGCTTCATCGCCGCACTCGTCGCGCCCGCTCCCGAACGCGTGCTGAGCGCACTCGCCGAGGCGGCGAGCGACGAGCGGCTGGCGCTCGAGACGCTCGTCGGCATCGTCCCGTCGGGTCGCGTCGATCCGGTGGAGTCGTTCGGACTCGTGTGGTGGGCGGAGGGGGCGACGACGAGCGTCACCGCCGTCGTTCGCGGTGATGCCGTCGTCGACCTCGCCTCGCCCGGTGGGAGCCGCCGGTTCGACGCGCGAGGCATCCGGCCATGGCATCTCGCCGACTTCGACGACGTGACGGGGCTGCGCATCACCGATGCCGCGGCACCACTCGATCGCGCGCAGGCTCAGGGCGAGACCGTCGTCCATCAGCGCGCGAGCCTGCGCACCTCATCGGTCGAATGGGCGGCGACGGCCCGAACAGCGGATACCCCGCCGGCGCCGTGGGTCGATGCGGACACCCTGCTCGCTCCGCGCCGTCATGAGCCCGAGTTCGAGGCATCGATCGCCGACACGATCGTCGCCCCGCGAACGACCGGGCGGGTCGGCCACGTACCGCCCCCCGCGTCGGCCGGGAAGGGCGGGCCCGATGCATCCGCGTCGTCCGCACCCGCCGGTGCCGCGGCCGATCCCGCCGACGGCGGACCTCGGTTCCGGATCGGCGACGGTGCACCGCTCACGGTCACGGGTCCAGTGCTCATCGGCCGGAAGCCGCTGCTGCCGCGCATCGCGAGCAGCGGGGTACCGCCCGAACTCCTCGCGGTGGACTCGCCGGCGGCGGTCGTCTCAGGCACCCACCTCGAACTCCGGCTCGTCGGCACCCGCCTCGTCGCGACCGACCTGCACTCGACCAACGGCACCGTGCTCCGCACCGCGTCGGGCACGCGTCGGCTGCGGGCCGGGGAGTCCATCGTCGTGCTTCCCGGCGCCATCCTCGACCTCGGAGACGATACGATCATCGAGATCCTCCTCGCCCAGGGTGCTCCCGGCGCATGACCCGAACAGACAGCAGGCTTCACAGGTGACCCAGATCGGCAATGGCAACGCTCGCCATCGGATCACGCTGCCCGACGGCACCGAGGTCACCCTCGCCTGGGCGGCGGTCACCGACACCGGACTCCGCCGCGAGGTCAATGAAGACAGCTTCATCGCGCAGGCGCCGATCTTCGCGGTGGCCGACGGCATGGGCGGCCACGCCGCCGGCGACTTCGCGAGCGCCGCGGTCGTCACGCGGCTCGCCGAGCACGGCGGCAAGACGCTCGTCGGCACTCCCGAGATCGACCACGCGCTCCGCCTCGCGGTGCAGGACATGGGCCGCGGTGCCGGCGTCACCGACGAAGGCAGCGGTACGACGGTCACCGGAGCGGCGCTCGGAGCGATCGCGGACGAGCCTGCGTGGATCGTCTTCAACATCGGCGATTCCCGTGTGTACCGCCTGGTCGGCGGCGTGCTCGAACAGCTGACGGTCGACCATTCCATCGTGCAGGAGCTCGTCGATGCCGGGCAGATCACGCGCGAGGAGGCCGACACCCACCCGCACTCGAACGTGATCACCCGCGCCGTCGGCTTCCACGAGGCGCCGATCCCCGATTACCGCGCGATCGCGGTCGAACCCGGCATGCGGCTGCTGATCTGCTCCGACGGGCTCACGAAAGAACTCACGAGCTACGGAATCCGCCACTTCCTCGTCGCCAATGCGAAGGCCGAGAAGGCCGCCCACCAGCTGCTCGAGGCGGCCCTCGGCAACGGCGGTCGCGACAACGTCACGGCCATCGTCGTCGACGTACTGAAGGTCGTTCGCCCCCCGGGCGCGCAATCCTCGGACGAGGTCGAGCCGGCGCGCCGCTGACCCGGGTCGTCTCGAATCGGTGCTGTGAACAGCACCGATGAGGCATCCGCCGCCCGCGGATACAATGATGGCACCGCGCGCCGGCCACCGGGCGGCGTCAAACCGACCCAGAGCAGGCAGGAGGATCGTGTGTCTCGACGACTCCCGTCCACACCGCCGAACCTGCCGGGATTCGCGTTCATCCGCGTGCTGGGCTCCGGCGGCTTCGCCGACGTCTTCCTCTACGAGCAGAACATGCCGCGTCGCCTCGTCGCGGTGAAGGTGCTGCTGGCCGAGGTCGTCAACGACGACCTGCGGCAGATGTTCCAGGCCGAGGCGAACCTCATGGCCCAGTTGTCGTCGCATCCCTCGATCCTCACGGTGTACCAGGCCAGTGTCGCGGCCGACGGCCGGCCGTACCTCGTGATGGAGTACTGCTCGGCCTCGCTCGGTCAGCGCTACCGCGCCGTGCAGCTGCCGCTCGCCGAGGTGCTCTCCGTCGGCGTGCGCATCGCGAGTGCGGTCGAGACCGCCCACCGTCAGGGCGTGCTCCATCGCGACATCAAGCCGTCGAACATCCTCACCACCGCCTACGGCCACCCGGTGCTCTCCGATTTCGGCATCGCGGCCACGCTCGGCGAAGCCGAATCCTCCGACGCCGTCGGGCTGTCGATCCCGTGGTCGGCGCCCGAGGTGCTGCACGACGACGTGTCCGGCAGCGTCGCGAGCGAGGTCTGGTCGCTCGGCGCCACGGTGTACTCGCTGCTCGCAGGGCGCAGCCCGTTCGAGACGCCGGGCGGCGACAACGGCTCCGGCGCGCTCATGGGCCGCATCGACAAGGCGAAGTACGTCCCCACCGGGCGGATCGACGTGCCGAAGAGTCTCGAGCACGTGCTCGCGCGGTCGCTGTCGCTGCGGCCGTCGGCCCGGCAGTCGAGCGCACTCGAGTTCATCCGCGACCTGCAGTCGGTCGAAGAGGAGCTCGGGCTGTCCCAGACGCCGCTCGAGGTCGCGATGGACGACTGGGCGCTCGCCACAGCCGTCGACGTCGACGAGCAGACCCGCATCAGCGGAGCCCACGGCACCGGCGAGGTCGCGCCGCGGAGGCGACGTGCGCGCGGGGGATCGCCCGGCTCCGCCCGGTCCGAGGCGGACTCCCGCCCCCACGATCACGGCACGAGCCGGAGCCGAACGCCACCGCCGACGTCGGCCCGCCTGGCCTGGGGCATCTCCCTCGTCTCGGTGCTCCTGATCGCGCTCGTCGGCGCCGGTGCGTACTTCGTGATCCAGGGCACGAGGTCGATCCCGGTCGTGTCCGACGTGCAGGGCGTCGACGCCGGCGAGACCGTGACCTTCTCCTGGAACGACCCGGGCCTGCAGAGTTCCGATGCCTACCTCGTGACCGTCGACGGCGAGACGCTCCCGCTGCAGCGAGAGGCCCGGGTGACCGTGCAGGCCGAAGACGGCGACCGGGTCTGCGCGAGCGTCAGGGTCGCGCGAGACGGGAAGACGGGTGCCTCGAGCGCGGAACGCTGCGTCGAGGTGTCCGTCGAGATCGATCAGGGCTGATCATGCCGAAGCTTCCCGATCTCACCCGACTCCCCAAACCGCGATCCGCGGCGATCACCGCCGCGGCGACCACCGCAGTGGTGGCACTCGTCGCGGGGGTCGCGATCGCATCGGGCGGGTATGCGGCGCAGCGGGTCGACCTCGGCGACGCCGCGGTGTGGGTGAGCAGCAACGGGCATCAGGCGATCGGGCGCGCGAACACGGCCCTGCTCGAACTGAACTCGGTCGTCGAGACGGGATCCACCGGGACCGAGATCGTGCAGCAGGGTTCCACCGTGCTCGCGCTCGACCGCGCGCGGGCCACGGTCCGCGTGATCGATGCGACGACGTCGAGCCTCACCGAGACCGTCGCGGTCCCTCCCGACGACACGATGCTCGCGCTCGCCGGGTCGAGGGTCGTCATCGCCTCCGACGGCGACGTCTGGACGACACCGGTCGACCGGTTCGCCGAGTTCGATGCCGATTCCGAGGCGATGCTCGCGTTCGGTACAGGATCGATGACGTCCGTGGACCCCGACGGCACGCTCTTCGCGTACACCCCGTCGACCGGCGACATCACCCAGGTCGACGCGGCAGACGCAGAGACCGTGGGCACCAAGTGGCAGGTCGAGCCCGTCGACGGCGACCCCGACGTGCAGATCACCTCGGTCGCCGACCACTGGGCCGTGTTCGACGCGGGCACCCGAATCCTGCAGCTCGAACGCGGCCCCGTCGATCTCACCGAGTTCATCTCGGCCGGTGACGCGCCCGTGCTCCAGCGGCCGTCGAGCGACGGCGACGAGGTCGCGATCGCCACGCGTCGAGGTCTCGTCACCGTCGGCCTCGACGGTGACGCGCCGCGCACCCGCGTCGACGGGCGGTCGGGCCTGCCCGCCGCGCCGTTCGTGCACGACGGCTGCCTCTACGCGGCGTGGGCGGCGGGAACGGCATCGCGATCCTGCGCGACCGGCCCCGACGAGGTCGTCGAGCTGCCGTCGGCGACCGAGACCGGCGACTACGCGTACCTCGCCAACGGCGCAACGCTCGTGCTCAACGAACGGCGCAGCGGCAAGACCTGGGCCGTGGGCGCCGGGTTCGGCCTCATCGAC
This sequence comes from Agromyces sp. NPDC056389, assembly GCF_042262385.1. Taxonomy (NCBI): domain Bacteria; kingdom Bacillati; phylum Actinomycetota; class Actinomycetes; order Micrococcales; family Microbacteriaceae; genus Agromyces; species Agromyces sp. NPDC056389. The sequence goes on along the minus strand of NZ_JBHJPN010000002.1, from coordinate 237,546 downwards.
AACTGGGACGAGCTCCTCGAGATCGAGCGCGACGAGGAGACGATCGAGCAGAACGACCCCGAGACGCCGCCGACGATCGAGAAGAGCCAGGTGGCGCCCGTCGCCGCAGACGACGAGTTCGGCGCCCGTCCCGGTCGGACGACGCCGCTGCCGGTGCTGCTGAACGACTACGACGCCAACGGCGACGCCCTCGTGGTCGATGCCGTCGACGGCGCGCTGCCGCCCGGAGCGGCGCTCGCCAGGATCGCCGACAACCAGCAGCTCCAACTCGTGCTCGACGAGGACGTCTCGGGTGTCATCTCCTTCGGCTACACGGTCGACGACGGCTTCGGCGGCACCGCTCACGCGGCGGTGAACGTGACGGTGCGCGATGTCGAGGAGAATTCGCCGCCCGAGCAACGCAGGCAGACCAAGGCCCTCGTGCAGGCAGGGGGTCGCGTCAGCACGGCGGTGCTCGGCGACTGGGTGGACCCCGACGGCGACCCGTTCTTCCTCGCGCGGTCCACCACGGCCGAACCGGACGCGCTGTCGTCGACGGCCGACGGCGTGGTGGTGTTCGACGAGAAGGGCGGCGCCGGGTCCGACCGGACCATCTCCCTCGAAGTCTCCGACGGGCGCGACACTGCGATCGGCGTGCTCGGCGTCGGAGTTCGAGCGCCCGGTGACGTGCCGCTCGTCGCCGACCCCTTCGTGGTGCTCGCGACGGAGGGCCAAGAGGTGCGCATCGACCCGCTGCGACACGTGCGCGGCGGTTCGGGCCAGATCCAGCTGAGCGCGGTCCCCGCGAAGCCCGACGTGCAGTTGACCCCCGACTTCGACGGCGGGAGCTTCCGTTTCACGAGTTCGGCTGTGCGCACGCATTCGCTCGAGTACACGGTGACCGACGGTGTCTGGACCACGACGGGTCGCGTCCGGGTCGACGTCTCTGCAGAGCCCGATCTCGACACCACGCCCATCACCGTGCCGCACACGGCCTTCGTCCGCGTCAGTCAGCCCGTCGACGTCGACGTCCTCGCGACCGACATCGACCCGACGGGCGGCGTGCTGATCCTCACCGGTCTCGGCGAACCCGAGGTCGAACCGGGCGTGCAGGTCGAGGTCGTCGACCACCGCATCCTCCGCGTCACCCTCACCGGACCGCTCGAGACCGGTTCCACGGTGTTCGGTTACCGGGTGAGCAACGGCCTCGCCGAGGCGGTGGGCGAGGTGACGGTCGTCGAGGTGCCCGAACTCGAGTCGAAGCAACCTCCCGTCGCCGTGCCCGACAAGATCTCGGCACGCACCGGCGACGTCGTCGACATCGCCGTGCTCGCGAACGACGAGCACCCCGATGCGTTGCCGATCACGCTCGACCCGGCGCTCGAGCGGGCGCCGCAGGCCGGCCTCCTCTTCGCCGACGGAGACCGTCTCCGGTACTTCGCCCCCGAGACGCCGGGCGAATACGAGGCGATCTATCGAGTGATCGGTCCCGACGGGCAGTCGGCCACCGCGACCGTGCAGATGTCGGTGCGCGACGCCGACCCGGTCACGAACACCCCGCCCGTTCCTGCGACCGTCACCGCACGAGTGCTCTCGGGCGAGACTGTGCGGATCCCCGTGCCGCTCGGCGGATCCGACCCCGAGGGCGACAGCGTGCAGCTGCTCGGCCAGGGCGGCAACCCCGAGCTCGGCAACGTCGCCGCGCACGGGCCCGACTGGTTCGAGTACCAGGCCGGCGAGTACTCGGCCGGCACCGACCAGTTCGAGTACGAGGTCGTCGACGCGCTCGGCGCCCGAGCTGTCGGCACCGTGCGCGTGGGCATCGCCCCGCGTCTCGACGGAGCCCGATCGCCGATCGCCGTCCCAGATGTCGTCGAGGTGCGGCCCGGCCGTACCCTCTCGGTCCGCGTCCTCGAGAACGACTCGGACCCCGACGGCGGCGCACTCACGTTGACGGGCGTCGAGGTGACGGCGGGCGATGCCGTCGCCGAGGTCGTCGACGATCGGATCGAGGTCGAGATCCCCGACGGTGAGGACGACTACGGCTTCGTGTACACCATCGAGAACGAACAGCTCGGTCAGGCGTCGACATTCCTCAGCATCATGGCGCGTGCCGACGCGCCACTGGCGCGCCCCGAGGCATCCGACACGGTCCTCACGCTGAGCGACATCCTCGACGAGGACGTCGTCGACGTCCCGGTGCTGCGGAACGTGTTCCTCGCCGACGCCGACGTCTCGGATCTCGTGGTCGGCCTCGTCGACGGCTACGACTCGGGAGCCGAGGTGCGTCGTGACGGGAGCATCCGGGTGCAGGTCGAGGACCGCCGCCGTGTCATCCCCTTCGCGGTGGCTCACCCCGAGGACGCCTCGATCGTCGCCTATGCGTTCATCTGGGTGCCCGGACGCGACGACGCGCTGCCGCAGCTCCGCGCCGACGCCCCCGACGTCGAGGTCGTGAGCGGTGAGGAGGTCGTGCTCGAGCTCGAGGACTTCGTCATCGCGGCATCCGGCCGGCCGGTGAAGATCACGGATGCCGCGACCGTTCGCGCCTCGCACAGCGACGGCTCGGATCTCGTCGTCGACCAGGACACCCTGCGATATCGCAGCGAAGAGGGGTACTTCGGACCTGCGTCGCTCTCGTTCGCGGTCATCGACGGAGAGTCGACGGCCGACCCGTCCGCACGCACCGGGACCATCGTGATCCCGATCGACGTGGCGCCGACCGACGATCAACCGCCCGTGTTCACGGGCGGGGTCATCGACTTCGAACCCGGGCAGGCCAAGGACATCGACCTGCTGAAGCTCACCAACTATCCGCCCGACGCTCGCGACGAACTCGTCTACCGACTGCTGCCGCCGCCGACGGAGGGGTTCCGGTTCTCGCTCGACGGCTCGAAGCTCACGATCGAGGCGGACGCTTCGACGTCCAACAAGACTCGGGCGACCGTGGCGATCGGCGTCGCCGACGACGCGGGCGACGGCAAGCCCGGGCGTATCGAGCTGCGGGTGGTGCCGTCGACGCGGCCGATCGCACGGCCCGCCGCCGATACCGCGGTCGTGCAGCGCGGACGAACGACGACGATCGACGTGCTCGCCAACGACGACGCGACCAACCCGTTCCCCGACGTGCCCCTCCGCGTCGTCGACGTCCGCGGCGCCGACGCCGACAGCCTGCCCGACGGCGTCTCGATCGAACCGAGCGACGACCGTTCGAAACTCGAGGTGACCGTCGCTCCGGGGGCGGCACCGGTGAATTCGACGGTGCAGTACGAGGTGGCCGACGCGACCGGCGACGCAGCCCGGAACGCGTGGGGGCTCGTCACGATCTCGGTGCAGGACCGGCCCGACCCGGTCACCGGTGCGCGGGTCACGGGCTTCGGCGATCGCACGCTCGACGTCGTGTTCGGGGCGGGCTCGTACAACAACTCGCCGATCACGGGGTACGAGATCGAACTCGTCGACCCGGCCACGGGCGACGCCGTGGTCACCTCCGAGTGCGCCGCGACGACCTGCACGGTCCCGACTCCGGGCAACGGGCAGGCCGAGGCCGTGCACGTCAGGATCCGGGCGAAGAACTCGATCGGCCTCTCCGACCCCGTCGATGCGCCGGGCCCCGTCTGGTCCGATGTCATCCCGCAGCCGCCCACCGGGGTACGGGCGCTTCCGCGCGACGGGTACCTCCGTATCGAATGGGATCCGGTTCCGGCGGGCGCCGGCAGCGTCATCGGATCGTACGTGGTCACCGTCGCCGGCGTCTCGAACGAGGTCTCGGCGGGTGCCGTCTGCACGGCGACGCTCTGCGCGACGGACTCGCAGCCGCTCGAGAACGGAAGCCAGGTGCCGATCACGGTCGGCGCCAGGAACCAGGCCTTCCCGGCGCTCGCGGCCTGGACCGAGGCCGGTGCCAGCGGGACCCCGTTCGGACCGCCGATCGCCGGAGCAGTCGCCGTCACCGGCGATGCCGCCGCAGGCACCGTCACGGTCACCTGGGACGCGTTCGGCGGCAACGGGGACCCGATCGGAGGGTACTTCGTGCAGCGCCTCGCCGATGGGGCCACGGGCGTGCCCAGCGGCGCGCAGGCATGTTCGGTGACGAGTCCCGCGCCCGGGTCCGTCATCGCGCCATCGGGCGGCGGAACCGTCGCCGAGGTCGTGCACGTCGGGCCTGCCGCGACGAGCGTCCAGTTCGCCGGAACGGGTGCGGAGGCCACGAGGTACTCGTTCCTCGTCTGGGGGTACAACCGGGCCGCGTGTGCGCACACCGACGTCGTCGGCACCGTCGTGCGGCCTTCGCCCGACGCCATCCGGAGCGTCGACAGCCGGATGGACTGGCGCACCGCCGACCTCTACGACCGCTACATCTCGAGTGTTGCGCCGGGGGCGTGGCGGTACGACATCGTCGCCGTCGACGGCAGTGGCGCACAGATCCCCGGCACGTTGCAGAGCTTCGGCGGGTCAGGGTGGGCGCAGGACCTCTTCGCGAGACCGTTCGGCGAGACAGTGCGGTTCCAGGTGCGCAGCTGTTCGGCCTGGGGGAGCTGCGGCCCGTGGTCGGGGGTCCTGCCCGCCGACGCACGTCCCTCCCTGACGTTCGCGCTCCCGAGCCGGTCGTGGAACGAGGCGGCGCAGACCTGGTCGTGGACCTCCGCGCCCGCGAACTCCGGGATTCCGGTGACGTTCTCCTGCGGCGTCGACGGCGACGGCAACGGCAGGCAGGCGCAGACTCCGACGAGCTGCCAGATCCCCGAGGCGAAACCGGGCGACCTCGTCTGGTTGGATGTTGAGATCGCGGGTGTCGTCGTCCGGTACCCGAATCGCTGAGAAGGAGCCGAGATGACCATGACCCCCGATGAGGCAGCGCGGTTCGCCGCGACGCTCGATCGACTCGTCGGCGCGGTCGAGGAGGTGCTGCTCGGCAAGAACCGGGTCATCAGGCTCGCATTCACGGCGTTCCTCAGCGAAGGGCATCTGCTGCTCGACGACGTGCCGGGCACGGGCAAGACCTCGCTCGCCCGGGCGATGGCCCAGTCGATCGACGGCTCGAGCAATCGCGTCCAGTTCACGCCCGACCTGCTGCCCGGCGACATCACGGGAGTCACCGTGTACGACCAGCGCTCGGGTGTGTTCGAGTTCCACCCCGGTCCGGTGTTCGCGAACATCGTGCTCGCCGACGAGATCAATCGCGCGAGCCCGAAGACGCAGTCCGCGCTCCTCGAGGTCATGGAGGAGGGCCAGGTCACCGTCGACGGGCAGACGCATCCCGTGGGGCATCCGTTCATGGTGATCGCGACGCAGAACCCCGTCGAGCAGGCGGGAACCTACCGCCTCCCCGAGGCGCAGCTCGACCGGTTCCTGATGCGCACGTCGATCGGCTACCCCGACCACGCCTCGACCATCCGCATCCTCGAGGGCGCCGACCAGCGCGCCCACGAGCACCGCGTCCCCCCGCAGCTCGCGGCGGAGGAGGTCGTGGAACTGGCTGCGGTCGCCCGCACGGTCTACGTCGACCCCACGATCCACGACTACGTCTCGCGCATCGTCGACGCCACCCGCACGGCTCGCGAGGTGCGCCTCGGGGTCAGCGTACGGGGTGCGCTCGCGCTCATCCGTGCCGCCAAGACCCACGCCGCCGGTCGCGGCCGTCACTACGTCGTGCCCGACGATGTCAAGGCGCTCGCGGAGCCCGTGCTCGCGCACCGGCTGATCCTCGATCCCGAGGCCGAATTCGACGGCGTCACAGCCTCGAACATGATCGCCCAGGTGTTGATCGAGACGCCTCCACCCTCGACCAGGCAAGCGGTGTGACGCTCACCCAGACCCGAACGACCATCCCCGAGGACGCCCGAAGAGAGGGCGTGCTCGCGGTGGTCATCGGGCTTGCCGTGATGGCGGCGAGCCGTGCAGGCACGGCAGTCGTTCGGGCCGCCCGCATGGTGCAGGGCGTCGTGACGCCCCTCGGCTGGTCGGTGATCGTCGTCGCGGCGCTCGCGCTCATCGGCGGCTACACCTGGGGATGGCTCGAGCTCATCGCGCTCGGGTGGGGGCTCGCGGTGCTCTCGGCCGCGGCATCAATCTGGCTGATCGGCCGAGGTGCCGGAGCCATCCAGCTCGTGCTCCCCTCACCGCGCGTTGTCGTCGGCGAGCCTGCCGAAGCGCGGTTGATCGCCGCGAACCCCGGTCGTCGGCGATTCGGCGGAGTGCAGCTCGAGCTTCCCGTCGGACGCCGCATCGTCGAACGGGTCCTGCCGGGGCTGCCGCGAGGCGGCGTGTTCGACGAGCAGTTCTCGATCCCCACCGAGCGGCGGGGCGTCGTGCCGGTCGGTCCGGCACGCACCGTGCGCGCCGACCCGATCGGCCTCATGCGCCGGGAGCACGTGTGGTCGGAGACGGCAGAACTCCATGTTCACCCGCGCACCGTGCCGATCAACGCGCTCAGCACGGGATTCATCCGCGATCTCGAGGGAACCCCGACCCGCGACCTCACGGCGAGCGACATCGCCTTCCACGCGCTGCGCGAGTACGTGCCCGGCGACGATCGCCGGTTCATCCACTGGCGGAGTTCCGCCAAGACCGGCACCTTCATGGTGCGCCAGTTCGAGGAGACCCGGCGCAGTCGCCTCATGGTGCTGCTCGATCTCGACCCGGGCGCGTACGTCGACGCGGCGGAGTTCGAGCTCGCCGTCAGTGCCGCGGCATCCGTCGGTGCACGGGCGATCCGCGATGCGCGGACCGTGTCGTTCGTCGTCTCGGGAGGCAGGCGCGCCGCCGGTGCCGTGCGCAGTGCCATGCGCGAGCTGCCGACGGTCTCCCGCGACCGACTCCTCGATGCGCTCTGCCTCGTCGAGACCGAGGCCGATGCGGTGATGCTCCCCGACGTGGCCCGAGCCGCGGCCGAGACACTGGCGGGCGTCTCGCTCGCCTTCATCGTCACCGGAACCGCGCGCGGGGTGGCGCCCCTCCGCGCCGCGGCGACCCGACTGCCGCCGGGGGTCGAGAGCGTCGCGGTGCTGTGCTCGCCCGAGGGGGAGGCGAATGCCCGCACGATCGCCGGCCTCACCGTCTTCCGCATCGGCTACCTCGAAGACCTGCGCGCGATGCTCGCGAGATCGGCGTCGGTCACATGACGTCCCGCGCACCCGCCGGTGCCCACCGGATCGCGCCGACCCTCGTCACCGTGGTCCTGGTCGTCGCCATGCTCGCCGCGGCGATGCTGCCGTGGTGGCCCGTCTACGAGAGTCCCGCGTTCCTGGTCGCCGCGGGGGTCGCGATCGCCGCCGGGGTCGCCATCGGCGTCGCCGGAGCCCGATTCCGACTTCCCTCCTGGATCATCGTGCTCTCCGTGTTCGGCGCCTACCTCGTGCTCGGCGTGCCGGTGGCCGTGCCGGGGGCCGCGATCGCCGGCGTCCTGCCGAGTCCGTCGGGCATCGTCGAACTCCTCGCGGGCGCGGCGCTCTCATGGAAGCAGCTCGTCACGATCTCGGTCCCCGTCGGCTCCTACCAGGCACTGCTCGTACCGCCCTTCCTGCTCGGTCTCGTCGCCGCCACCGCAGCGATCTCGATCGCGTTGCGCAGCAGGCGCCCTGCCGCTGCCGCGCTGCCGCCGGCAGCGCTCCTCATCGCAGGCATCGCGCTCGGCGTCGTGCATTCCGCACTCGCGGTCGAGGCCGGCATCGCGTTCCTCATCACCGCGGTCGCGTGGCTCGTTCGGGTCGCCATCGCAGCCCGGCGGGCGATCACCGGCGGCCGCCGAGTCGAGGCCGCGCTCACCGATGCACGTCGCGTGCTCGGTGCGTCGGCACTCGTGGCCATCGCCGTCGTCGGTGCGACCGCGGCATCCGTGGCCCTGCCGGTGCCTGCACGCAGTGTCGTACGGGCCGAGTTGCAGCCGCCGTTCGAGCCGAGGCAGCACGACAGCCCGCTCGCAGGCTTCCGCGCCGCGTTCCGCGAAGAGGTCGTCGACGACGTGATGCTCGACGTCCGCGGCCTCCCCGACGGTGCGGGCGTGCGTCTGGCGACGCTCGACTCGTACGACGGCATCGTCTACACGGTCGGAGGTGCGGAGGGCGCGTCGGCATCGGGGCGTTTCACTCGGGTGCCCTACCGACTCGACCAGTCGGGGGTGAGCGGCGAAACCGAGCGGCTCGCGATCGAGGTCGAGGTCGCCGGCTACTCCGATGTCTGGGTGCCGGGGCTCGGTCGCCTCGAACGCATGACGTTCGGCGGGCCGCGTGCCGAGACGCTCACCGAGTCGTTCTTCTACAACGAGGTCACGAGCACGGGTGCGGTGCAGCGTCCGCTGCAGACCGGTGATCGCTACGCGGCGACCTCGGTGGTGCCCGTGGACCCGTCGGCGCTCGACGGACTGAACCCGGGTACGAGCGTGCTGCCCGCGGTACCCGAGATACCGAAGAAGCTCGCGCAGTTGCTCGACGAGTGGGCGCCCGCTTCCGATGACCCGGGGGCGCGCCTGCGGGCGGTCGTCGAGGGCTTCCACGCGAACGGGTTCGTGAGTCACGGCCTCGGTGACGACGCGCCGCCGAGCAGGTCGGGTCATTCGCTCGACCGCCTCGCGGATCTCGCGACCGACCGGCCGATGGTCGGCGACGGCGAGCAGTACGCGGTCGCCGCGGCTCTCATGGCCCGCCGCATCGGCTTTCCGGCCCGGGTGGTCGTCGGCTACCTGCCCGGCATCGCCGATGAGGCGGCAGCGGCCGCTGGCGAGACCCCAGGCGAGACGGATGTCGCGAGCGAACCCGTCCCCGACGGTGTCACCCGGTTCGTGAGCGGCGACAAGCAGGCGTGGATCGAGGTGCAGGGGGCCGACGGCAACTGGATCGCGGTCGATCCGAACCCCGTGCCGAGCGAGATTCCCGAGCGCGAGCCCGACCAGCCCACGATCGTGTCGAGGCCGCAGTCGGCGCTGCCTCCGCCTGCCGAGCGCACGCCTGTCGACGACCTGTCGAACGAACCCGAGTCGCCGCCCGACGACCCCGACGACGATGCCGCCGCCTGGGTGCAGACACTGCTCGCGGTGCTCGGGGTCTCGGGCATCGTGCTCGGTGTGCTCGCGATCATCGCGAGCCCGTTCCTCGCGATCATCGTCGCGAAGCTGCGGCGGCGACGGCTGCGGCGGAAGGCACCGACCGCCGTCGAGCGCATCGAGGGCGGCTGGGAGGAGTTCGCGGACGCAGCCGCCGACTACGGATACCCGATCAGGCCCATGGCCACGAGGGCCGAGCAGGCGGCGACGGTCGGCGGGCTCGCGCCGCTCGTGCTCGCGTCGGTCGTCGATCGCGCAGTGTTCGCGCCCGACGGGCCGACCGAGGGCGACGACCTCCTGGTCTGGGATTCGGTCGACGAGCTGCAAGAGCGGCTCGGAGCGCCGCGGTCGTTGCGCGAGCGCCTGCGGGCGGCGGTCTCGCTCACCTCGCTCGGCGGGTACGCTGTGACCCGGAGAGGAGCGCGTTCGTGACGTGTCGGATCTGCGGAGCAGAGCTGCCCGATGGGGCGATGTTCTGCGGCGAATGCGGAAGCTCGACGAGCGCGACCCCCGAGTCCCGCCGGCGGCCCGATCCGAGGCCTGGCGACACGACCGTGATCGAACGGCCCGCTCGGCGCAACAGCGGCGTGATCTCGATCCCGGTCGACGGCTTCCGCGCAGCGGTCGCGATCGAGTCGATGGATGCCGCGGTCGGCGAGTTCTTCGCGACCGCAGCGCACGAGCCGCACGGGCAGGCGCCGGCGGCGCCCGCCGCGACGCGGTTCGTGCTGACGTTCAGCACCGGCGAGACGCGCACGGTCTTCGGCTCCGGCCTGATCGGCCGTCGTCCGCTGCCGCAACCCGGTGAGGTGTTCGACCATCTCGTGCAGATCGCCGATCGATCCCTGTCGGTGTCGAAGACGCACGTCGAGTTCGGGGAGCATGACGGCACGCTCTGGATCGCCGACCGGTTCTCGGGAAACGGTACGATCGTGCGGCGTCTCGACGACGGCGCGATGCGGTGCGAGCCCGGCAGGCGCTACCTCGTGCCGAGGGGGACCCGAGTCGAACTCGCGGAGCAGTTCTTCACCGTCACCTGACGCATTCCAGTCCGCGACGCGCTGAGCCGGCGTGATCCTTGATGCACCGTCGACTCGCCCTCGACAGGGCGCCGTCGACCGATGCTGCGCCAGGGCGACCGCCTCCGATCGTTCGCAGGGCGATTCGCGTGATCGGATCGCACGGTGGACCGATTCGACATCGCACCCGTCTCGCTGGACACCCCGCTCGTGCTGCCCCCGGCGCCGACCGATCCCGCTCGAGTCGGGTTCCCCTTCATCGGGGCGTTCGCACCCGTCGTCGGAGCGCTCGCACTGTGGGCGATCACGGGTTCGCCGTTCTCGCTCGTGTTCGCGGTGCTCGGTCCCATCGTCGCGGTCGGTTCGATGCTCGATGCCCGTCGTTCGGCCCGGTGCCTGCGGCGACGGGCGGCCGTCGATCGGCGACGCCTGCTCGATGAGCTCGAGGCCGAGATCGACGAGCGGCACCATCTCGAACGACAGGCGGCGTGGCATCGCTCGCCGTCATCCCGACGCCTGCTCGAACAATCGGAGCACCCTGCGTGGCGAGAGGTGACCACGCCGACGCTCGTGCTCGGCCGAGGGTCGGCCGCGAGCGGGCTGCGAGTCGAGGGCACGCCCGTCGACGACGGGGATCGAGCGCTGCTGCTCCGCGCGGCTCGACTCGACGACGCACCGGTGTCCGTCGACGCCGGCGCAGGGCTCGGATTCGTCGGCGACCTCCACCTCGCGCGAGCGGCCGCTCGTGCGACTGTCATCCAGTTCGCGCATCTCGCCCATCCGCAACGATTCTCGATCGATGCGGCCGAGGGGGTGCACGACGACAGCTGGGCGTGGCTGCGCCTCCTGCCGCACCGCGGGGGTCGTACGTCGACCCGCGTGATCGTCATCGAGCCGCGCGACGGAAGACAGCCGCCTGCATCGGTGCCGTCAGCGCTCGCCCCTCATGCGGAGCGGCCGCTCATCGTCGTCGCCGTCGCGCGCACCGCGTCCGAGCTTCCGCCGGGCCTCGGCACGATCGTCACGATGCAGGCCCCCGACGCCGCGGTCGTCCGTCGGCAGCACGGCACTCCCGAGACCCGCGTGGTGCCGTCGCTCCTCGGCGTCGCGGAGGTCGCCGGCCGGGCGCGCGCCCTGGCCGCGGCCGCCGAGCGGGCGGGCTTCGACGATCGCTCGAACGAGCTTCCTCGACGGCTGCACCTCGAGGGGCTGTCGCGCCCGACCCGCACGGGAGCCCTCGACCGGTCGAGCCTCGCCGTGGTCGTCGGACAGGTCGCGGGCGGTGCACTCGAACTCGACCTCGCACGCTGCGGCCCGCACGCGCTCGTGGCGGGCACGACGGGCAGCGGCAAGAGCGAGTTCCTGCTCGCGTGGATCGTCGCGCTCGCCGCGGACCACCCCCCGAACCGAGTCTCCTTCCTCCTCGTCGACTTCAAGGGCGGCGCGGCGTTCGAGCCCGTTCGGGGTCTGCCGCATGTCACGGGCATCGTGACCGACCTCGACGAGTCCGAGGCGGAGCGAGCGGTGCAGAGCCTCAGGGCCGAGCTCCTGCATCGCGAGGCCATGCTCGCTCGTGCCGGAGCACGCGACATCGCGGGGCTCGACGACGGCGTCGACCTGGCGCGACTCGTGATCGTCGTCGACGAGTTCCAGGCGATGATCGAACGCTTCCCCGAGCTCGGAGCGGTCATCGGGGACATCGCCGCACGGGGCCGTTCGCTCGGGGTGCACCTCGTCCTCGCCTCGCAGCGCCCCAACGGCGTCGTCCGCGAGCAGGTCACCGCCAACTGCGCGATCCGCGTGTCGTTGCGCGTGCTGCAGCGGGCCGACAGCGACGCCGTCGTCGGAACGCCCGCGGCGTCGGAGATCCCGCCGGACCTGCCCGGGCGAGGGATCATCGATCGGGGCGACGGCCGCCCCGTGCTCTTCCACTCGGCGATCGCCACGCCGGCTGCGATCACCGACGTCCGCGACCGCTCGGCCGGACTCCCGCGCGCCCGCCGCACGTGGCTCGATCCGCTGCCCGCGAGCATCGACCGCGACGCGATCTTCGAGCTTCTCGGCGAAGGGCGGTCCGCGGCATCCAGCGGACCTCCCGCGGGTGGGCCTGAAGGTGACGGACTCGGATTCGGCGTGATGGACGAGCCCGAGCAACAGCGCCGGAGCCTCGCCCGATGGTCGCCGCAGCGCGACGGCGGACTCCTCGTGCTCGGTGCCCCCGGCAGCGGACGGACCACGGCGCTCGCGTCGGTCGAACGAGCGGCGGCCGACTCGATCGCCATCGGTCATGCCGGCGGAGCGGCTTCGCCGGCTGACAGCACGGCGTCGGGCACGCTCCGGCTCCACGGACCGTCGAGCGCCGTCTGGGACGGACTGCTGGCAGCCCAGTCCGCGGTGCGCGGGGCGGCGGTGCCGCCTGCCCTGGTCGCGATCGACGACCTCGACATGCGATTCAGGGCGTGGCCCGAGGAGTACCGCAACGCCGCGTTCGGAATGGTGGAATCCCTGATCAGGGAAGGCCGCGCGAGAGGTGTCGCCGTCGCGGCATCGGCCACGAACCCACTCGCGCTCGGCAGCGGCCTCCGCGACGCGTTCGGTTCGCGGCTGCTCCTGCGTCATGCAACTCGCTCCGACCTCGTGCAGGCCGGGGGCCGCGGCGAGCTCTGGCGCGCGAGCGACGGTCCGGGTGCCGGCCAATGGCGCGGGAGTCGAGTGCAGGTCGTCGAGACGACGGATGTCTCGGCCCCGGAGACCGCAGTGACCGCGCCCCTCGAGTTGCTGCCCGACCATCCGTACGCCGTCGCGACGGCCACGCCGCGCGCGGCAGCGGCGACGATCACCGCGATGGGACGCACGACGATCCTCCTCGTGGCCGGCGGAGAATCCGCGGTCAGAGCCGCCGTCGCTGCGCATCCGATCGATGAACCACCGCCGGTGATCGTCGGCGACGCCGAGGCATGGGGGGCGAGCTGGTCGCTGACGGCCGGCCTCCGCGAGCAGGCCGCGATCGTCGTGCACGGCGGCGTGGGGGAGTACCGCGCCGTGATGCGGTCCCGGGAGCTCCCTCCGCTGCTCGACGACGCGGCGGGCCAGTGCTGGGTGATCGAACCGGAGAAGAGCCCGCGACGAGCAATCTGGCCGATCGGCCGCAGCCACTGAATCGGTCGCAGGATCGGGCGAGAAGCGCTGATTCCGAACGAGATGTTCGCAGAAATTAACGATTCGGACATCATCGAGTGAATTCCGCCCAGCAGTGTGGCAGTATCTTCCCACCCTTGCACTGCAGCAACCCGAAACGGAGTCCCCCGTGAATCGACGCCCCCTGCCCCAGGACCCGATGATGCGAGCACTCATCGCCCAGGCTCGACAGATGCAGCTGAATCGCCGCACGCTGCTCGCGGGAGCCGGTGCCGGGGCGACCGCTCTGGCACTCGCAGCGTGCTCGACGGGTGGCGCCCAGGGCAAGCCCACCGCCGCAGCCGACACCTCGGCCACCGACAAGACCCTCAACTGGGCGAACTGGGCCGCCTACATCGACGAAGACGACAGCGGCGCGTACCCCACGCTCGAGCGCTTCACCGAAGAGACCGGAATCGCGGTCAACTACGAGGTCGCCGTCGACGACAACAACACCTACTACGGCAAGGTGAAGGACCAGCTCGCCCTCGGCAAGGACATCGGTGCCGACACCGCTGTGCTCACCGACTGGATGGCCGCCCGCTGGATCCGCTTCGGCTACACGCAGGAGCTGAACCACGACAACATCCCGAACATCGTGAACCTCAACCCCGCACTGCGCGACCCCGACTTCGACAAGGGACGCGTGCACACGCTGCCCTGGCAGGGCGGCTTCGCCGGCATCTGCTGGAACAAAGAGGCGATTCCCGGCGGCATCGAGTCGGTCGAAGACCTCTGGAACTCCGAGCTCAAGGGCCGGGTCGGCGTGCTCTCCGAGATGCGCGACACGATGGGGCTCATCCTCCAGCAGAACGGCGTCGACATCGCCGGCGATTGGGGCGACGTGGAGTTCGACGCGGCCATCGAGGTGCTCCGCGAACAGGTCGAATCCGGCCAGGTGCGCAACATCAAGGGCAACTCCTACCTCGAGGACCTGAAGAGCGAGGACACGCTCGCCGCGATCTGCTGGTCGGGCGACATCACGGTCATCAACGCCGAGGCCGGCGACAAGTGGGAGTTCGCCATCCCGACCGCGGGCGGCACGCTGTGGAACGACAACTTCCTCGTGCCGGTCGGCTCGCCGCGCAAGGCGAACGCCGAGGCGCTCATGAACTTCTACTACAACCCCGAGATCGCCGCGGAGGTCGCCGCATGGGTGAACTTCATCACGCCGGTCGCCGGCGCGAAGGAGGCCGCGATCGCCATCGATCCCGAACTCGCCGAGAACCAGCTCATCTTCCCGAATGAGGAGACGCTGGCGAACGCGCACATCTTCCGTTCCCTCAGCGGTGCCGAGGAGCAGAAGTACCAGGCGCAGTTCCAGAGCATCCTCCTGGGGGCGTGAGCGTGTCGGTACGCGAGTTCGCCGAACGCGGCGCAGACCTCGAACTCGTCGGCATCCAGAAGCGGTTCCCCGGCTTCACCGCGATCGAAGAGCTCGATCTCACGATCCCGGCCGGCTCGTTCTTCGCCCTGCTCGGCCCCTCGGGCTGCGGCAAGACGACGACCCTCCGGCTCGTCGCCGGCCTCGAGGAGCCGACGAACGGACGCATCCTCATCGGCGGCCGCGATGTCACGGGGACCAAGGCGCACGAGCGCCCCGTCAACACGGTGTTCCAGAGCTACGCGCTCTTCCCGCACATGTCGGTGCTCGAGAACGTCGCCTTCGGGCTCAAGCGCCGCCGCATCGGCGACGCGCTCGGCCGCGCGCATGAAGCCCTCCGCCTCGTCGAGCTCGATCACCTCGCGCAGCGCCGCCCCGCGCAGCTCTCGGGCGGCCAGCAGCAGCGGGTCGCGCTCGCCCGTGCGATCGTCAACCGCCCGGCGCTGCTGCTCCTCGACGAGCCGCTCGGCGCTCTCGACCTGAAGCTCCGTCGCCAGATGCAGCTCGAACTGAAGACGATCCAGGAAGAGGTCGGTCTCACCTTCCTGCACGTCACGCACGACCAGGAGGAGGCCATGACCATGGCCGACACGGTCGCCGTCATGAACAAGGGCGCGATCGAGCAGATGGGCGCACCGGCCGAACTCTACGAACTGCCGCGCACCTCGTTCGTGGCGAACTTCCTCGGCCAGTCGAACCTGTTCACGGGCGACGTCTCGGGTTCGACGGATGCCGCGATCACGGTCGACATCGCCGGCTCGCGGGTGATCGTGCCCACCGCACGCGCCCAGCGCCACAACGGGCGCGTCACCATCGGAGTGCGGCCTGAGAAGGTCGCCCTGCTCCGCGAGGCGCCGGCCCCGTCATCCGACCGCAACACCCTCGGGCCGGGCCGCGTCGTCGATGTCTCGTTCTCGGGCGTGAGCACGCAGTACCTCGTCGCGATCCCCGACGCCGGCACCGTCACCGTGTTCGCGCAGAACACGGGTTCGGGTCCCGTCGTCGGCGAGGGAGCCGAGGTGTGGGTCTCGTGGCCGGTCGAGCACGGCTTCGGCCTCGACGACGTCGCCGAGCCCTCGGCGCGGTTCGCTGCAGACGACGACACCACCTCGATCGCCGCGCAGCGCCGTGAGGAGCTCGTCACGGAGCTCGAGGAGGGCTGACCATGGCCTTCGCAGCATTCCAGACCGCGGAGGTCGTGCCGCAGGCGCCGAGGAAGCGCAGCAGGATCGCCCTGTTCCTGCTGCTTCCCGGCCTGCTCTACCTCGTGCTGTTCTTCATCACGCCGCTCATCTCGCTCCTGCTCACGTCGCTGCAGGCGCCGACCGAGTTCGGCGACATCGGCCAGTACGACTACGCGTTCAACTGGCAGAACTACGTCACGGTGATGACCGAATACTGGCCGCACATCGTGCGCTCCTTCGGATACGCGCTCGCGGCCACGGTGTTCGCGCTGCTCTTCAGCTATCCGCTCGCCTACTTCATCGGCGTGAAGGCACGACGGTGGCCGATGCTGCAGGGGCTCATGCTCGTGTTGGTGATCGCCCCGTTCTTCATCAGCTTCCTGCTCCGCACGCTCGCCTGGAAGCAGCTGCTCTCCGACGAGTCGTTCGTCATCACTTCATTGAAGGCGCTGTCGCTGATGGCGCCCGACGCGCACTTCACCGGTACCCCGTTCGCGGTGATCTTCGGCCTGACCTACAACTTCATCCCGTTCATGACCCTGCCGCTGTACACGACGCTCGAGCGCCTCGACCTGCGATACCTCGAGGCCGGCAGCGACCTGTACGCGAACCCGTTCACGGTCTTCCGCAAGGTCACCATCCCGCTGTCGATGCCGGGCATCGTCGCCGGCACGCTGCTCACGTTCATCCCAGCTGCGGGCGACTACGTGAACGCGAGCCGCGACTTCCTCGGCGGACCCGACACGCAGATGATGGGCAACGTGATCGAGGCGAACTTCCTCGTGCTGCTGAACTACCCTGCGGCCGCGGCGCTCTCGATCATCCTGATGGCCGCGATCCTCGTGCTCGTCGGCATCTACGTGAAGCGATCCGGAACGGAGGACCTGCTGTGAGCGGAGAAGTCCAGGCGGCCGCCGTGCTCGGCGGCCTCGGCGAGAGCCAGGAGCTCGACTCGCGCCGCCCCGGCGGGCGAACGCGCTCGCGGCGACTCGGGCTCGGCGACTGGTTGCTGCCGGCCTACACGATCATCGCCTTCGTGTTCCTCCTCATCCCGATCGCCTACACCTTCGTCTTCTCGTTCAACGACTCGATCAAGTCGAACATCGCCTGGCGCGGCTTCACCCTCGACAAGTGGCTGAACGTCTGCACGGTCGAGGGCGGCGCCGTGTGCGAGGCGTTCGGCAACAGCATCATCATCGGCGTCGCCGCCACCGTCATCGCGACGGCGCTCGGAACGATGATCGCGATCGCGCTCGTGCGCTATCGGTTCCGCGCTCGTGGTGCGATCAGCCTGTTGCTGTTCCTGCCGATGGCCACGCCCGAGGTCGTGCTCGGTGCCGGGCTCGCGGCGCAGTTCCTCGCGGTCGGCGTCGCGAAGGACATGACGACGATCATCCTGGCGCACACGATGTTCTGCATCAGCTTCGTGGTGGTGACGGTCAAGGCCCGCGTGGCGAGTCTCGATCCCGCACTCGAAGAGGCGGGCCGCGACCTCTACGGCTCGCCGTCGCAGGTGTTCTGGAGGGTGACCTTCCCGCTGCTGCTCCCCGGCATCGTGGCGGCGGCGCTGCTGTCGTTCGCGCTCAGCTTCGACGACTTCATCATCACGAACTTCAACTCGGGCGCGGTCTCGACGTTCCCGAAGTACATCTACATCTCGGCGTCGCGCGGCATCCCGGCAGAGGCGAACGTCATCGCCTCCGCGGTGTTCCTCTTCGCACTGGTGCTCGTGATCGTCGCCCAGGTCTCGCGCGCAGCGCGCGCGAAACGGCTCGCGAGACTCGGCTGACCCGAACCGACCGAGAGCGCGGGCGACGGATGCCGCGACGGGAGCGATCCCGCCCGCGGCATCCGTCATCGCCGCCTCGTCACCGGCTCGGATGCCGGCGAGGTTCGGTTCAGACGGTGGCCCGGATCGTGCCGACGCGCTGATCGCCGCCCATGACCCAGAGATCGAGCTCGGTCTGCACGGCGTCGATCGCCTCGTGCTCGATCGCACCCGACTGCGCGAGCAGTCGAAGCGCGATGATCGTCGATGCGCGAGCGGAGCCGTCGAGCACCTTGAGCGCCACGGTCGTGCCGTCGGGCGCCGTCATGACCATGACGCCCTCTGCACCGATCTTCGCGAAGACGCCGAGTCGCTCGACTGCGACGGTGTCGGGCTGGCCGGGGCCGCCGACGGCCCACGCGTGGTCGCGGACCGCTTCGGTGAGCGCGGCGGCCTCACGGTACAGCGCGAACGGCGAGCTCGCGGCCGCGGTCGTGATCTTCTGGATGCCGCGGCCCAGGCCGCCGAGGCTGATCGCGTGCACGGGGGCACCGCAGCCGTCGATCGCGGTCGCCGCCGGACGCTCGCCCGTGAAGCGCTCGATGACGTCGAGCACGCGCTTCTGCAGCGGGTGATCGAGCTCGAGGTAGCTCTCGAGCGGCCACTCGTTCGCGACGCACGCGAGGAGCATCGCCGAGTGCTTGCCGGAGCAGTTCATGTAGACGCGCTCGCGCGGCCCGCCCGAGCGGATGAGCTGCTCGCGCGCCACCTGGTCGGACGGAGCCGCCGCCGGGCAGCCGAGCGCCGACTCGGGGAGCGTCTCGCGTTCGAGCAGGCGTCGAACGAGGGCGACGTGCGCGGCGGTGCCCGAGTGGCTCGCAGTGGCGATCGCCGCGTCTTCGCCGCGGAGCGTGACGCCCGAGGTCATGACGGCGACGGCCTGAAACGGCTTCAGGCAGGACCGGGGGAAGATCGGGGTGACGACGTCGCCGAGGGCGCGCATCACCTCGCCTTCGGGGGAGAGCACGACGGCGGAACCCGCGTGCCGGGACTCGATGAAACCACTACGCTCGACCACGGCGAGTTCGACGGAGTCAGTGACTGAGAATGTGCCGGCCACCTGCACTATCCGAGCGAGGCGAAGGCGTCGTCGAGCACGCGGAGCCCGTCTTCGATGAGCGCGTCGCTCACTGCCAGGCTCGGCAGGAAACGCAGCACGTTGCCGTAGGTGCCGGCGTTGAGGAAGAGCACGCCGTGCTGGGCGGCGAACGCGACGATCGCGGTGACGGCTTCGGCGTTCGGTGCCTTCGTCGTCGCTGCGGTGCCCGGCTGCACGAGCTCGATGGCGATCATCGCGCCCTTGCCGCGGATCTCGCCGATGATGTCGTA
Organism: Agromyces sp. NPDC056389; assembly: GCF_042262385.1. NCBI lineage: Bacteria > Bacillati > Actinomycetota > Actinomycetes > Micrococcales > Microbacteriaceae > Agromyces > Agromyces sp. NPDC056389. The sequence goes on along the minus strand of NZ_JBHJPN010000002.1, from coordinate 218,606 downwards.
TCGCGCGGCGAGCTTCTCGAGCCCGGCACGGAAGGTCGCCTCGATGCGACGCCCCTCGGAGAGGAGGTCGTGCTCCTCGATCGACTCGAAGACGGCGATCGCCGCGGCGCACGCCACCGGGTTGCCTCCGAAGGTGCCGCCGAGTCCGCCGGGCTGCGAGGCGTCCATGATCTCGGCGCGGCCGGTGACCGCGGCGAGGGGGAGGCCGCCGGCGATGCCCTTCGCCGAGAGCACGAGGTCGGGCTCCCAGCCGAAGTGCTCGCTCGCGTAGTAGCGACCGGTGCGGGCCATGCCCGACTGGATCTCGTCGGCGATCATGACGACGCCGTTCTCGGTGCACCAGGCCTGCAGGATCGGCAAGAATCCGTCGGCGGGCACCATGAAGCCGCCCTCGCCCTGAATGGGCTCGACGACGAGGCAGGCGAGGTCGCTCGCCCCGATGACCTTCTCGAGGTAGGCGATCGTGCGGGCCGCCGCGTCGGCGCCGGAGAGGCCGTCGCGGTACGGGTAGGAGTTCGGCGCGTGGTAGACGTCGCCGGCGAGCGGGCCGAAGCCGGTCGCGTACGGCATCGCCTTGTAGTTCATCGCCATCGTGAGGTTGGTGCGACCGTGGTAGGCGTGGTCGAGCACGGCGACGGCGCGGCGCCCGGTGTGCTTGCGCGCGATCTTGACGCCGTTCTCGACGGCCTCGGCGCCCGAGTTGACGAGCACGCTCTTCTTCTCCCAGTTGCCGGGGGTGTGCTCGGCGAGGAGCTCGGCGACGCGTACGTACTCCTCGTAGGGCGTGATCGTGAAGAGGGTGTGGATGACGTCTTGGAGCTGGTCGGCCGCGGCGGCGACGACGCGCTGCTCGGTGTGGCCGATCGTCGTCACGCCGATGCCGGCGCCGAAGTCCACGAACTGGTTGCCGTCGACGTCGACGAGGATCGCGCCGTTCGCGCGCTCGATGTAGACGGGCAGCGCCGAGGAGACGCCGGAGGAGACGACCTTCGATCGTCGGGCCTGCAGCTCCTGCGATTTCGGACCGGGGATGGCGGTCACGATCTTGCGCTCCTGCGGCACGGTGTAGACCGGGGCGGCGGCTGTCTGGGCGTCGATGCGGGTATCAGTCATGGTTCCTCCACCTTATCGCCGTGCAGTCACCGGCATCGGGCAGAATCGGATGGCGCGGACCACGTGCACGATCGGAGGAACGATGCTCGGCGAACACCACTACGAGATCGAGGTCGAGTGGCTGGGCGACCGCGGCACGGGCACCTCGGGATATCGCGCCTACAGCCGTGAGCACGTCGTCCGTGCGCCGGGCAAGCTGCACGAGATCGCCGGGTCGAGCGACCGCACCTTCCACGGCGATCGCGAACGGTGGAACCCCGAGGAGCTCCTGCTCGCAGCGCTCAGCCAATGCCACATGCTCTCGTACCTCCACGTCGCGACGAACCACGGCGTCGTCGTGCGCAGCTACGCCGACCGGCCGACCGGGCACATGCGGGAAGACGGGAAGGGCGGCGGCGCGTTCGTCGAGGTCGTGCTGCGACCGCAGATCGAGGTCGCGGACGCCTCGATGAGCGAGCTCGCCGCCGCGCTGCACGCCGAGGCATCCGAGAAGTGCTTCATCGCGGCCTCGGTCGCCTTCCCGGTGCATCACGAACCGGTCGTGACCGTCAGTCGGCGCTGAGTCGCACCGGCGGCACCGCCGGCAGCGTCGCCTCGGGGATCGGGCACGCGTGACCGCCGACGAGCCTGCTGCACGGCGGCAGGAAGCCCGGGTAGCGCTCGGCCTGCGGGTCGCCGAACCAGCGGTGCCAGAGCCGCCAGAAGTTCAGGTTGCCGAACGCGGAGCAGCCGTCGCCCACCTCGGGGTCGGCAACGGCCGCCGGGTTCGGCTGGTAGGGCGTGTAGTTGTACAGGTTCGCCGTGGCCTGGTTCACGATGGCGACGGATGACGCGCCGCACGCGGCATCCGGATGGAACCCCACATCGACCGCGCCGATGCGGTACGCGCGGTCGGGCTGTTCCGTGTACTGCCGGAACTGCCAGGCGGCGTTGTAGACCTGATTGAAGAAGCCGAAGTACTTCGCGTCGCAGTCGGCCGTGTCGGGGCAGCCGTAGCCCGTCGCGCGGAGGTAGCCCGACTCGCTCGGGCGGGTGAGCAGCGACTGCTCCTTCTGGAGCAGCACGAGCAGCGTCTTCGGACTCACGCCGCACGCCGCGGCGACCTTCGAGACGATGCGGCTCGCCCGTTCGCGGATGCCGCCGCGATACTCGGCGCAGTGGCCGGGGCCGGCCGCCGCCTGCGTCGTGGTGCTCTGCATGAAGTCGGCGAGGCACGGCACCCGGTCTTCAGGGCGGCAGTCGAGGCCCTCGAAGAACTCCTGGATCTCGTCTTCGCTCATCGCTCCGCTGTCGTAGAACGAGTCGTCGCTCACGATGTACCCGGGGTCGAACTCGGTGGCGGGCGGAATCGGGAGGTCGACGACCTCGGTCGCCGCGACGCTTCCTGCGGCGGCTCGCTGCACGTCGACGGGGCCGGCGCACGCCGCGAACACGAGCACGACGGCGACGGTCGCGGCGACGGTCGCGGTGACGCGGCGGAGGATCGAGGCGGGGCGCATCGGACTGACGATACCGGGGCGAGACGGGGAGCGGCTGGGAATCCGGTCAGATCCGCTCGCGCGGCACGACCCGGTCGGCGAGCTTGGCGAGGGCGCCCTGCGGCGGCGTCTCGTTGTAGACGCCCGCGAGCTCCTGCTCGCTGAGCGCGTGGATCGCGGCCATGATCTCGTCGGTCGCCGCGCGGCGGGCGCGCCCAGAGGTCGCCTGGCCGTGGCGACTGAGGTCGAGCGGTTCGCCGAAGCGAACGGTGACGGGGCGCACTCGGGGCAGCTTCGCCCCGACCGGCTGGATCTCCTCGGTGCCGATGAGGCCGACGGGAACGACCTGTGCGCCGGTCGTCAGCGCGAGCCATGCCACGCCGGTGCGGCCGCGGTAGAGCCGGCCGTCGAGCGAGCGGGTGCCCTCGGGGTAGAGGGCGAAGGCGTTGCCGGCGTCGAGGATGCGGCGGCCGGCGTCGAGGGCCTCCTGCGCCTGCGAACCGGCGCCGCGTTCGACCGCGACCGCGCCGATCGCGCCGAAGAAGGTGCGCGAGACCCAGCCCGAGAAGCCCGTGCCGGTGAAGTACGTCGACTTCGCGAGGAACTGCACGGGTCGCGGCGACGCGAGCGGGATCACGATGCTGTCGACGAACGAGAGGTGGTTCGAGGCGAGGATGACCGGCCCCCGCATCGGCACGTGCTCGGCCCCGGTGATCGTCGGCCGGTACACGAGCCGCACGAGCGGGCGGAGGAATCCGCGCACGATGCGGTAGAGCGGGCCCTGCCGCACCGGCGCCGGCGCAGCGTCGCCATCCGGGACCTGGGCGGGAAGTGCAGCGCCTCCACGGACGGGGGCGGGCACGGCGTCGCCTTCGATCTCTGTCACCGTTCGACCCTACGGGCGGGGACATGCACGCTACGGCATATCGGAATCACCCGCGCGTCGCCCATCGGCGTGGAGTGCTGCGGCGCTGGTGCGGGAAGATGGTGGCATGGACGTCGCAGCCGAAGGCGAGCTCATCGAGCTGGAGGCCTCCGGCGTGCGCGTCGTGGTGGTGATGCGCGGGCGCCGGGGTCCGGCTGCCGACACGGTCCTCCGCGGACTGCTGGCGCACGCGACGGGCGTGCCCGCCGACGACGTCGAACTCGTGCACGCCTGCGCCGAGTGCGGGGCGCGGCACGGTCGGCCGTCGGTCGCCTACCCGCTCACCCCGTCGGGCGCCACGTGGTACGCCGACGTCGCCGTCTTCGGCGACGCGGTCGTCGGCGCAGCGGCCACGAGGCATCCGGTGGGCGTCGGCATCGAATCGGCCGCGCTCGAGTCGGGCGCCGTCATCGACGAGGCGGCGTTCCACGCGAGCGAGCGGGCCGCGCTCGACCGTTTCGATCCGGCGGCACGGGCGATCGCCCGCGCCACGCTGTGGGCGCGCAAGTCCGCACTGCTGCGCGCCGTCGGCCACACCGAGTTCATCGAACCGTCGCGGTTGGCCCTCACGATGCCGAGTGACGATGGCGGGATCGGCCGCATCGAGGTGAGCCCGCCCGAGTTCGGTTCCGGATGGCGCGGCATCCGCTTCCACGACGTCGACGTGCCCGGAAACCGCGCGGCGACCGTGGCCGTGCTCTCCTGACGCGGAGCCCCGTGCTCACATGCGGTCGCGTGGTGGCCGTGGCCGTGCGCTCCTGACGCGCCGGGCCCCGCTCCCATACAGTGGGGACGTGCGTTCCGTCATCATCCTCGGCTCATCCGGTTCGATCGGCACCCAGGCCCTCGACGTCATCCGGGCGAATCCCCGTCGCTTCGACGTCGTCGGTCTCGCGGTCGGCTCCAATCGCGCGCTCCTCGACGCGCAGGCGGCGGAGTTCGGGGTCGAGCACACCGCGGTCGGCATCGAGGAGGCCGAGCAGCTCGTGCGCGACGTCGACGCCGACGTCGTGCTGAACGGCATCACCGGTTCCGTCGGCCTCGGGCCGACCCTCGCGACGCTCGAACGCGGCACGACCCTCGCGCTCGCGAACAAGGAGTCGCTCATCGTGGGCGGCGACCTCGTGACCCGGCTCGCCGAACCCGGCCAGATCGTGCCCGTCGACTCGGAGCACTCGGCGATCGCGCAGGCACTGCGCTCGGGCACCGACGACGAGGTGCGCCGGCTCGTGCTCACCGCCTCGGGCGGCCCGTTCCGCGGCCGTCGGCGCGACGAGCTCACCGCGGTCACTCCCGCCGAGGCGCTCGCGCACCCCACATGGGACATGGGCCTCGTCGTGACGACCAACTCGGCGACGCTCGTCAACAAGGGACTCGAGGTGATCGAGGCGCACCTGCTCTTCGACGTCGAGTACGACCGCATCGACGTCGTCGTGCACCCCCAGTCGATCGTGCACTCGATGGTCGAGTTCGTCGACGGCTCGACGATCGCACAGGCCTCGCCACCCGACATGCGCCTGCCGATCTCGCTCGGCCTCGACTGGCCGAACCGGGTCGCCGCCGTCGGCGCCCCACTCGACTGGACGCGTGCGCAGGAGTGGACGTTCGAACCGCTCGACGGCGAGGCGTTCCCCGCGGTCGCGCTCGCCAAGCAGGTCGGTCGCGCCGGCGGCGAGTACCCCGCCGTCTTCAACGCCGCCAACGAGGAGGCGGTCGCGGCGTTCCACGCGGGGCGCATCGGCTTCCTCGACATCGTCGACACCGTGCGCGACGTCGTCGAACACCACGAGGCATCCGATGCCGCGCTCTCCGTCGCCTCGCTCGCCGAGGCGGAGCGCAGCGCCCGGCGCGCAGCGGAGACCCGCATCGCCCGCATTTCGGGCTGAGGCCTGCGGCTGAGCCCTGCGGCCCGAACCCTGCTGCTGAGTGAGCCGGGCGCTCAGTCCGCGTTCGCCGAGCTCACAGCGGACCGCCAGCGCACTCGAAGCCGACGGCACTACGCTTGCAGCCGTGGATTCCGTGCTCGCCTTCATCATCGGCGTCGTCATCATCGTGATCGGCCTCGCCGTGTCGATCGGCCTGCACGAGATCGGTCATCTGGTTCCGGCGAAGATCTTCGGCGTCAAGGTCACCCAGTACATGATCGGCTTCGGCCCGACCATCTGGTCGCGCAAGAAGGGCGAGACCGAGTACGGCGTCAAGGCCATCCCGCTCGGCGGCTACATCTCGATGATCGGCATGTTCCCGCCCGCCAAGGGCGAACGCGTGCACGCCGACAGCACCGGCTTCTTCCGCGGCCTCGTGCAGGACGCGCGCGATTCGAGCACCGAGTCGATCACGCCCGGCGACGAGCACCGCGCGTTCTACCTGCTGCCGGTGTGGAAGCGCATCATCGTCATGTTCGGCGGTCCGTTCATGAACCTCCTCCTCGCGGTCGTGCTCTTCGGCGTGCTGCTCATGGGGTTCGGCGTCGCGCAGTCCTCGACGACCGTCGGATCGGTCTCGGCGTGCGCGCTGCCCGCCACGAGTGAACGGCAGACCTGCGAGTCCGGCGACCCCGCGGCTCCGGGCGCGGCGGCAGGAATCGAGCCGGGCGACCGCATCGTCTCGGTCGACGGCGAGCCGATCGAGTCGTGGAACGAGTCGACGGCGATCATCCGCGCGCACCCCGACGCCCCCATCGCGTTCGTCGTCGAACGCGACGGCGAGACCGTCGAGCTCGAGGTCACGCCGATGCTCAGCGAGCGCTACGTGATCGACGACAAGGGCCAGATCGCGACGGATGCCTCGGGCAATCAGCTGACCGAGTCCGCCGGGTTCGTCGGCATCGGCCCCGCGACCGAGATCGTGCAGCAGCCCGTGACCGCCGTGCTGCCCGCCGTCGGCGAGAACGTGGCCGGCGTGGCCGGAATCATCCTGAACCTGCCGCAGCGCATCGTCGACGTCGCCAACGCCGCGTTCGGGCCCGAGGAGCGCGACCCCAACGGCCCGATGTCGGTCGTCGGCGTCGGCCGCCTCGCGGGCGAGATCGCGACGATCGACGAGATCCCGATCGCCTCGAAGGCCGCGACGATGATCGGCATCCTCGGGTCGCTGAACATCGCCCTCTTCGTCTTCAATCTCATCCCGCTGCTGCCGCTCGACGGCGGGCACATCGCGGGGGCGCTCTGGGAGGGCATCCGTCGCGGGTTCGCCAAGCTCTTCCGGCGGCCCGATCCGGGGCCCGTCGACCTCGCGAAGCTCATGCCCGTGACCCTCGTCGTGGTCGTGATCTTCGGTGCGATGAGCGCGCTCCTCATCTACGCCGACATCGTCAAGCCGGTGCAGCTCTTCTGACCGAGCCCCTGATCGCCCGCGCCGCGGCACGCCTCCGCTCGTACTCCCCTCGGAGTAGCGAGTGAGTCTTCGTGGGGCCGATTCGGCCAGGAGGCGCCGGCGATACGATCTGGGAATGCCCGTGCCCCAGTGGGACGGTCGCTCCGAACGATTCCGGCCGCCGCCGGCATTCGTGCTGTTCGCGCCCGTCGTCATCAGCCTCCTCGTGCAGGTGCCCGCCGCGATCGGCATCGCCGTGTGGACCCACGTCGCTTGGGCTGCGGGCATCACCCAGGTCGCGCTCGCCGCAGCCGGCCCGCTGGCGCTGCTCGGATCGCGGCGATACCCCGGCCCGACCGTCGCGGTGGTCGCAGCCGCCGCGCTCGCCGATCTCGCGCTGACACCCGATCTCGGGCCGCCGTACATCGCCGTGGCGTTCGCGATCGTGCTCGCCGTCGCGCGCGGCGCCGTCGTCTGGGCGGTCTCCTCGATCGTCGTCGCCTGGGTCGCGGCGATCGCGCTCGGGTCGGTGCTCGGCGTGTCATGGCATCCGTTCCGGATCGCGTTCACGACGCTCGCGCTCGCTGTGTGCTTCGGCATCGGCTGGTTCGTGCGCGTTCGCCGGGCGCGCGCGTCGGCGTTCCGCGCCGAGGCGATGCGGCGCCGCCAGAGCGCCGAGGAGCGCGAGCGCGTGCGCATCGCCCGCGAACTGCACGACGTCATCGGCCACGCCCTCTCGCAGATCAACGTGCAGGCGAGCGTCGGCCTGCACCTGATGGACCGCGACCCCGAGCAGGCCCGCACGGCGCTCGGCAGCATCAAGGAGACCTCGAAGTCGGCGCTCGACGAGGTGCGCACCGTGCTCGGCGTCATCCGCGACGGCGAGGCGCCGCTCGTGCCGCAGGCGGAGCTCGCCGAACTGCCGAGGCTCGTTCGCGGCATCAGCTCGCCGGATCTCGATGCGCGCCTCGTCGACCGGCTCGCAGAGGCCCCGAGGCGAGCCGTGCAGTTCGCGGGCTACCGCATCGCGCAGGAGGCGCTCACGAACGTCGTGCGCCATGCCGGCGCGACCGAGGTGGTCGTGACCGTCGAGCGGTCGGGCGACGAGTTCGTGCTCACGATCGACGACGACGGCAGCGGCCCGGGCGGTGCCGATCACGGGGGCCTCGGCAGCCTCGGCGAATTCGGCGAGGCGCCCTCCGATCACGGCGAGGGTAGCGGCATCCTCGGCATGCGCGAGCGCGCAGCGCTCCTCGGCGGCTCGGTCGAGCTCGGCGCTTCGCCGCTCGGCGGTACGCGCGTGACCGCGCGCCTCCCGTGGGGAGGCGTGGCATGATCCGCGTCGCGCTCGCCGACGACCAGGTGCTCGTTCGCGCCGGCTTCCGTGCGCTGCTCGCGGCCGAAGACGACGTCGAGGTCATGGGGGAGGCGTCGACCGGCACCGAACTGCTCGAGCTCGTGCGCCGAGAGCCGGTCGACGTCGTGCTCATGGACATCCGGATGCCCGACGGCGACGGCCTCTGGGCGACCGAGCAGATCGCCGCCGATCCGAGGCTCGCGGGGGTGCACGTCGTGATCGTGACGACCTTCGAGCTCGACGAGTACGTCGCGAGGGCCGTGCGGGCGGGGGCGAGCGGATTCCTCGTGAAGGACACCGAACCCGTCGACCTCATCCGCGCCGTGCGGGTCGTCGCGAGCGGCGACGCGCTGCTCTCGCCCGGCGTGACCAAGCGACTCCTCGAGCGCATGTCGATCGGCCTCCGCGACGCACCCGACGAGGGCCGGCTCGCGGCGCTCACCGACCGCGAGCGCGAGGTGCTCCGCCTCGTGGGGCTCGGCCTCACGAACGACGAGATCGCCGAGCGACTCGTGCTGAGCCCGCTGACCGCGAAGACGCACGTCTCGCGCATCATGTCGAAGCTCGCAGCGCGCGACCGAGTGCACCTCGTGGTCGTCGCCTACGAGTCGGGGCTCGTGGCCCCCGGCTGGCAGTAGCCGCGGCGCGCTCGACTGCTCCCGGGGGAGCAGTCGAAGTGACTCCGCCGGGCGGATTCGCAGAGACGTCCGGCTCGCGAGACTCGACATCGACGGCCTGAACCGCGGGCCGCACGATCAAGGGAAACATCATGCTCGCCACCCTCGCCACCACCGCGGTGGTCACTCACGCCGGCCCATGGGCGGCCGGGTTCGGATGGGTCTTCTTCCTCATCCCGATCTTCTGGTTCCTCGTCATCGGCCTGATCATCTTCCTCGTCACTCGGAGCCGTCGCCGCTACTGGGCGCACGGCGGACCCGACGGGTCGTACGGGCCGCCCTGGATGCGCTCGGGCAGCGCCGAGTCGACCCTCGCCGAGCGCTTCGCCAAGGGCGACATCGACGAGACCGAGTACCGTGCCCGCCTCGAGGTGCTTCGCGCCAACCGGCCGAACGCCTCATAGAGCGCGCCTCCCGAGGCCTCTCCGAGGGGCGGATGCTGCGGCATCCGCCCCTCGGATGCACCGTCGCCGCCCCTCGGCGCCGCCCTACCGGCCGAGCGCCCGGTGCAGCGCCGCCGCCTGGTGCCGATGCCCGATCGTCTCGTAGCCGACGATCACGACGAGCGGTGCGCATGCCGCGAGCACGATGCCGACGGGCATGCTCGCGCCGGCCACGACGGCGAGCACCGAGACGCAGAGCGCCGCCATGCTGAGTACGAACAGCAGGATGTGGAAGCGGTCGAACTCCCGCAGCAGCAGGGAGTAGATCGTGAAGAGCGCGATGAGGAAGACGCCGACCGGCACTGCGACCGTGAGCATGGCCGCGACCTCGCCGATGTGCGCTGTTCCGTCGATCTCGAATGCCGCGACATGCAGCCCCGCCCCCGTCGCTGCGATCGCCCCGAAGATCACGAGGTGGCCGTAGCCCCAGACGAACCCGCGTTCCCGGAATCGCTGCAGCACCTTCGCCGACGGCATCGTGAAGTAGACCCACCACATGCCGAACGCGAGCGCCGTGCCGCCGAAGGCGACGAGCACGGCGTCGACGCTCCAGTCCTGATGCTCGACCACGGCGGAGATCGTGAGGATCGTGCCGAGCACGACCTCGCCCAGCGTGATGATGACGAGCAGGCCGTAGCGCTCGGCGATGTGATGCGCGTGCCACGGCGTGCCGCCGATGCGACGTTCGATCAGGTAGGGGCCGAGCAGTTCGAGGGTGCCGAGCACCACGAAGATGCCGAGCATCACGGGCAGCGAAGGGTTGATGAAGATCGTGGTCACCCAGCCGACCTGGATGACGCCGACGACCGTCGCGTAGGCGAGTGCGCTGCGCCGGTGCGAGGGGTCGTGACGCGCGATGCGCAGCCACAGGGCGACGGTGGCCACCCGCATGACGACGTAGCCGGCGACCACCACGCCGTTGTCGAGGTGCTCGCCCTCGTCGATCGAATGGAACATGGGCGGCAGTCCGAGCGCCAGCAGGAGCACGCCGAGCATCTGCACCATCGTCGCGATGCGGAAGAAGACGTCGTCGTTGTCGTAGGCCGAAGCGAGCCACGAGTAGTTGATCCAGGCGAGGCAGATCGCGAAGACCGCGATCGTGAAGCCGATGAACGCCGGCATGAAATGCCCGATCTCGAGCAGGTGCGCGGCCTGCGTGCCCGCCTGGCTGAATGCCACCACGAACGTGAGGTCGAAGAGCAGCTCGAGCGGCGTGGCCGTGCGGTGCGCCTCGTCGGGGTCGCGGCCGACCATGCGCCGGAGCCGGTGGTCGAGCGGCGGGTGAGCGGATGCCTCCGCGCCCGCGTCACCTGTCTGGCGATCGGCCATGCTGCGCCCCTCCCGTCGGCGCTCGGGCGGCGCCGGTGGCTAATGCTGCCACAGGCGCCGCCCGGCGCGCAGGATCACCGACGTGTCGGGACGCGACTCAGCGGGAGAGCAGCAGTGCCTCGCCCTGGCCGCCGCCGCCGCAGAGCGCGACGGCCGCGCGGCCCTCGCCCCGGCGGGAGAGTTCGAGGGCGGCGTGCAGCGCGAGCCGAGCGCCGGAGGCACCGATCGGGTGCCCGAGGGCGATCGCGCCGCCGTGCACGTTGACGACGTCGCTCGAGACGCCGAGCTCGCGAGCCGACTCGAGCGAGACCGCGGCGAACGCCTCGTTGATCTCGATGAGGTCGAGTTCGGTTGCCGAGCCGCCCGACTTCTCGAGCGCTGCCGCGATCGCGTTGGCCGGCTGCGCGTGCAGCGAGTTGTCGGGACCGGCGACCTGGCCCGCCGCGCCGACGAGCGCGAGCCAGGGGAGCCCGCGGGACTCGGCCCACTCGCGGCTCGCCACGACGACGGCGGCGGCGCCGTCGGAGAGCGGAGAGGAGTTGCCGGCCGTGATCGTGCCCTCTGCGGTGAACGCCGGGCGCAGCTTCGCGAGCACCTCGACGGTGGAGTCGGGGCGGACGCCCTGGTCTTCGGCGACGACGACGGGGTCGCCCTTGCGCTGCGGGATCTCGACGGGCACGATCTCGTCGGCGAAGACGCCCTCGGCCTGTGCGGCACCGGCGCGCACGTGGGAGGCCGCGGCGATCTCGTCCTGGGCGGCTCGGTCGATCTCGTAGCGTCCGTTGAAGCGCTCGGTCGAGGCGCCCATCGATTCGCGGTCGAAGGCGTCGGTGAGGCCGTCGTGGGCGGCGTGGTCGAGCATCTCCCACGATCCGTAGGCCTGACCGCGACGCGAGCCGGGCAGCAGGTGCGGGGCGTTCGTCATCGACTCCTGGCCGCCGGCCACGACGACGGATGCCTCGCCGAGGCGGATGAGCCTCGCGGCATCCGTGATGGCGACGAGGCCCGAGAGGCAGACCTTGTTGACGGTGGTGGCTGGGACCCGCCACGGGATGCCGGCGGCGACCGCCGACTGCTTCGCGGGGTTCTGGCCGGCGCCCGCCTGGAGCACCTGGCCCATGATCACGGCGTCGACGTCGTCGGGGGAGACCCCGGCCTTCTCGAGCGCGCCGCGGATGGCGACGGTGCCGAGCTCGACCGCCGTCTGGCCGGCGAGGTTGCCGTTGATGCGGGCGAACGGCGTGCGTGCCCCCGCGATGATGACGACGTCGGGGATGCTCATTTTCCGGGACTCCTTCGTTCGGGTTGCGAGCTGCGCTGCTCTCAGCCTATTGTACTTTCCTGAGACCTGAACCAGCTGTCAGGTTCACTGAACGCAGCAAGCCGATCCACCCCCACGATCCAGCCATTCACTGTTGAGAGGCACAACCCATGCGAGCTACGAAGAAGTACCTCGCGACGGCCGTCATCGCCGCCGCGACCATTGCACTGGTCGGGTGCGCCCCGACCGCCACCGGCGGCGCCGAGTCGACGGATGCCGCCGCCCCCGTGAAGGTGGCGATGCTCACGAGCCAGACCGGGCCGCTCGCCGCGTACGGCGCCGCCTACACGGCGGGCTTCGAGGCCGGCCTCGACTACGCGACCGACGGCACCGGCACGGTCGACGGCCGCGACCTCGAGATCGAGTGGGCCGACGACCAGGGCAACCCCGACACCGCCGTCTCGAAGGCGAAGGACTTCATCGGCCAGGGCTACCAGATCCTCGCGGGCACCGCGGCATCCGGCATCGCCACCGCGCTCGCCGAGCAGGCCGCGCAGAACCAGATCCTCTACATCTCGGGCCCCGCGGCCGCCGACGCCATCACCGGCGTCAACGAGTACACCTTCCGCTCGGGCCGCCAGACCTACCAGGACGTCGCGACCGCCGGCACCTTCATCGGCGACCCGGCCGGCAAGAAGGTCGTCGTCTTCGCGCAGGACAACGCCTTCGGCCAGGGCAACCTCGCCGGCGTGCAGGCCGTGCTCGGTGGCCAGGGCGCGACCGTCGAAGGAGTGCTCGTCGCCGAGGACGCGACCGAGTTCACGCCCTTCGCGCAGCAACTCGTCGACGCGGCACCCGACCTCGTGTTCGTCGCGTGGGCCGGCGCTTCCTCCGGCGCCATGTGGACGGCACTCTCGCAGCAGGGCGTCTTCGACCAGGTGCCCGTCGTGACGGGCCTCGGCGATGTCGCGACCTACGACGCCTACGGCGACGCCTCGAGCGACATCTCGTTCCTGAACCACTACTTCGGCGGTGCAGCGGGCACCGATGCCGAAGCCGCGATGATCGAGCACCTCGAGGCCGCGGGCGCCACCGCCGACCTCTTCTCGCCCGACGGCTTCGTGGCGGCGCAGATGATCGTGCAGGCCGTGCGCGAGGGCGGCGACACCGTCGATGGCATGATCGCCGCACTCGAGGGCTGGACCTTCGACTCGGTGAAGGGCGAGATCACGGTTCGCGCCGAGGACCACGCCATGATCCAGCCGATGTACCAGGCGAAGCTCGTGCAAGACGGGGCGAACTGGGTGCCCGAACTCGTCGACACCGTCGACGCCGAATCGGTGGCACCGCCGGTCGCCGGCAAGTGACCAGCGCGGCGGGCCGGGCGCCCCGCCCCGGCCCCCCCCACCCACCCACCCGCCCTGACGCGGGCCAGAGCCACCCCCCCCGGCTCACCCCCGCGCCCCATGCGGGGGCTAAGGGGGTGCCCTAACTCTTCGACACCGTCGACGCCTATTGGGTGGCACCGCGGGTCGCGGGAATGTGACCCGCGGGGCGGCGGTGCCTCCGAGCCCGGCCGCCGCACTCCATCCGACTCGCAGTAAGGCGACCATGACCCACGACGCGATGCTCAGCCTCGAGCACATCGGCCTCCGCATCGGCGGCGCCCGCATCCTCCACGACGTCTCGATCGACGTGGCGGCCGGGGAGATGCTCGGAGTGATCGGCCCCAACGGTGCCGGCAAGACCACCCTCTTCAACGTCATCTCCGGCGTCATGCGCCCCACCGACGGCCGCGTCGTGCTCGACGGCGACGACGTCACGCGGGAGCCGATCCACCGCCGGGCGGCGGCCGGCCTCGGCCGCACCTTCCAGACGTCGAGCCTCTTCGCCGCACTCAGCGTGCGGGAGAACGTGCGGCTCGCCGCTCAGGCCCACCTGGGCGGCGCGACCTCCGTCTTCCGGCTCCCGCGAGCGACGGATGCCGCGAGCGAACGTGCGCTCGAGTGCCTCGCCGAGGTCGGGCTCGAGCACCGGGCCGACGCCCAGGCGTCCGGCCTCGCGCACGGCGAGAAGCGCAAGCTCGAGATCGCCATGCTCATCGCGACCGACCCCAAGGTGATCCTGCTCGACGAGCCCATGGCCGGGGTCGCCTCCGGCGACGTGCCGGCGATCACCGAGGTGATCCGCGGACTCCACCGCGGCGGGCGCACCGTGCTCATGGTGGAGCACCACATGGAGGTCGTGCTCGGCCTCGTCGACCGGGTCGCGGTCATGCATCACGGCGAACTGCTCGCCGTCGACACCCCGGAGGCCGTCATGGCGAACCCGACCGTGCAGTCCGCCTACCTCGGGGAGGCAGTGTGAGCACCCCGACCTCGGCCGCACCCATCCTCACGGTCCGAAGCCTCTCCGGGCGCATCGCCGGCCAGCAGGTCGTCGAGGACGTCTCCTTCGAAGTGCCGCCCACGGGCGTCACCGCCCTGCTCGGTCGCAACGGCGTCGGCAAGACCTCGACGATCAAGTCGATCCTCGGCCTCATCGACCGGAGCGGCGAGGTGCTGCTCGACGGCGCCCGCGTCGACCGCCTCCCGACCCACCGCATCGTGCAGCAGGGCGTCGGCTACGTGCCGGAGGACCGCGAGGTCTTCGGCTCGCTGACCGTCGCCGAGAACCTCAGGCTCGCCGAGCGAGACGACCGGCCCCGCCGCGAGTACATCGCCGAGCTCTTCCCCGACATCCACGACCGCCGCGCGCAACGCGCAGGCACGCTCTCCGGAGGGCAGCAGCAGATGGTCTCCCTCGCCCGCGCCCTCGTCAACGAGAACCGGCTCCTGCTCGTCGACGAACCCACCAAGGGGCTCGCCCCGAAGATCGTCGACGAGGTCGCCGCGGCGCTCGGCGAGGCGGCGCGCACCGTGCCGATGCTCCTCGTCGAGCAGAACCTGCACGTCATCCGCGCGCTCGCCGACCGGGTCGTCGTGCTCTCCGGCGGCCGGGTCGTCTTCACGGGCGAGGCCGCAGAGCTCCTCGACGACGAGGACCGCATCCAGCGCTACCTCGGCGTGCACGACGCCGACGCCGGCGCCGACGCGACGGAGGAGGGTGCCCGATGAGCACGATCGTCCTCCTCGTCATCACGGGCCTCGGCCTCGGCGCGCTCTACTTCCTTGTCGCGAGCGGACTCTCCCTCATCTACGGACTCATGGGCGTCTTGAACTTCGCCCACGGCTCGTTCCTCACGATCTCGGCGTTCCTCGGCTGGGAGGTCGGGCGCCGCGTCTCCGACGGCACCTGGTGGGGGCTCGCACTGTCGGCGCTCGTCGGCATCGCCGTCGGCGCCATCGTCGCGGCGCTCACGGAGTACCTGCTGATCCGGCGGCTCTACGAACGCCACATCGAGCAGGCGCTCGTGACCGTCGGCCTCTCGCTCGCGAGCGTCGCCCTCTTCGAGGGCATCTGGGGCACCGATCCGATCTACACCGAGAAGCCCGACTGGCTCGGCCAGACGACGATGATCCTCGGTGCGAAGATCCCGAACGACCGCTTCCTCCTCATCGCCTGCGCGCTCCTCGTGCTCGGCGGCATCGTGCTCTTCCTCCGGCGGACCAGGTACGGCCTCATCATCCGCGCCGGCGTCGAGAACCGCTCGATGGTCACCGCGCTCGGCATCGACGTGCGCCGCTCGTTCACGCTCGTCTTCGCGATCGGCGGCGCGGCCGCAGGACTCGGCGGCGTGCTCGCATCGGTGTACTACGGCTACGTCTCGGCGCACCTCGGCTCGACGCTGCTCATCTTCGCCTTCATCGTGACGGTGATCGGCGGACTCGGCTCCCTCACGGGGGCCGCGATCGCCTCGGTGCTCGTCGCCGTGCTGCAGCAGTTCGCCAACTTCTACCTCGGCGGCACGGGCGACCTGGTCGTCGTGATCGCGCTCGCCGCGGTACTGCTCATCCGCCCGCGCGGACTGATGGGGAAGGTCGCATGACAGGCTCACAGGACACGGCCCGGCAGACGACGGATGCCGGGGCGTCCGCCTCCACGACAGCACAGGCCGGCACCGGGGCATCCGCTCGTCGAACCCTCTGGCTCACGCTCGGCGGTGCGGCACTCGTGGTGCTGCTCGCGCTGCTGCCGCTGCTCGCGATCGACATCCCGGGGGTGCTGCCCGGCCCGACGTACACGCCGGGCACGCTGCAGCTACTCGCCTACGCGATGCTCATCGCCGCACTCGCCCTCAGCTACCGCATGATGTTCGGCCTCGCGGGGCTGCTGTCGTTCGGCCATGCGCTCTTCTTCGCAGCGGGCGCCTACGGACTCGGCATGACCCTCGACGCGTTCGCGCCCGTCGCGTGGACGAGCGAGCTCATCTTCCTCGGCTCGATCGTCGTCACGCTCGTCTTCGGGCTCGTGCTCGCGGCGACCGTCGGGGCGCTCGCGCTCCGGGTCACCGGCATCTCGTTCGCCATGGTGACGCTCGCGTTCGCCCAGGCCGGTTCGGTGATCATCCGGCGCAACCCCGGCGGTGCGACGGGCGGCGACGAAGGCCTCTCGCTCGACATCGCCAATGTGCCGGGGGCCCTCGTCGGCGTGCTCAACACCCGCAACCTCTACTGGGTCGCGCTCGGCGTGCTCGTCTTCGTGTACCTCGTGGTGCTCTGGGTCGAGAAGAGCCGGGCCGGTCACGTCGCCGAGGCCACGCGCGAGAACGAGTTGCGGGTGCGCGTCATCGGGATCCGCCCCTACAACGTGAAGCTCCTCATCTTCATCGTCGCCTCGGTGCTCGCGGCCGTCGCCGGCATGGGCTACCTCCTGCTGCAGTCGGGCGCCTCGCCGCGCGTGGCGACGGCGGACTTCACCCTGACCCTGCTCGTCATCGTCGTGCTCGGCGGGGTGGGGTATCGCTGGGGCGCGATCGTGGGCGGTATCGTCTACACACTGCTCGACCAGCGATTGACGGCGCTCGCAGGCTCGGACGCGATCGCGGCCCTGCCCGATGTGCTCCGGATCCCGCTCTCCGAGCCGTTGTTCATTCTGGGAACGCTCTTCATCCTCGTGGTGCTGTTCCTGCCCGGGGGGATCGCGGGGCTCCCGCAGCGCATCCGCACGGGGCGGAAGCAGCACCCGGCCGAAGCGGAGGAGACCGCAGATGCCTGACGCACTCCACACACTGGGGCGGTGGACGCGGGATCGCGCCCGTGCCACCCCCGAGCGCATCGCGATCGACGATCGCGGCGTCGTCGTCAGCTACCGCGACCTCGATGACCGAGCCGAGCGACTCGCGGCGGCGTTCCGCACGGCGGGCTTCGCGATCGGCGACCGCGTCGCCACGCTCACGGGCAACAGCGCCGACCAGGTCGTGCTGTTCTTCGCCTGCGCGAAGGCCGGTCTCGTGCTGGTGCCGCTCTCGTGGCGCCTCGCCCCGCGCGAGCTCGCCACGCAGCTCGAGATCGCCGAGCCCGCGCTCCTGCTCATCGAGAGCGAGTTCGAGTCGCTCGCCAGGGCGACGCTCTCCCGCGTCATCCGCAGCATCCCCACCGCCGCGCTCGGCGCACACGGCGTCGAGGCCGAGATGCCCGCGCCGGCCCGGCACGGAGACTCCGCGCCATCCGCTCGCACCGAGGTGGCGGACGACGATGCGCTGCTCATCATCTTCACCTCGGGCACCACGGCGACGCCGAAGGGTGCCGTGCTCACGCACGCCAACTGCTTCTGGACGAACCTGTCGCTCTCGCGCATCTCGGAACTCCGCGCGGCCGACACCGTGCTCGCGGTCATGCCGCAGTACCACGTCGGCGGATGGAACATCCAGCCATTGCTCGCATGGTGGACGGGCGCGACGGTCGTGCTCGAGCGCACCTTCGACCCGGGCCGGGTGCTGCACCTGATCCAGGACCGCGGCATCACGACGATGATGGGCGTGCCCGCGAACTACCTCTTCCTCGCCCAGCACCCCGACTTCGCCCGCACCGACCTCTCGAGCCTCGAGCACGCGATCGTCGGCGGTGCGCCCATGCCCCCTGCGCTGCTGCGCGCCTGGCATTCACGCGGGGTCGCGCTCGCCCAGGGATACGGGCTCACCGAGGCGTCGCCCAACGTGCTGTGCCTTCCCGACGAGGACGCGCAGACCCGTGCCGGATCGGCGGGCAAGCCCTACCCGCACGTCGACGTCGCGGTGGCCGACCCGGTGACCGGCGAGCGCCTCGACGGCGCGGCCGAGGGCGAGCTGCTCGTGCACGGACCGTCGGTCTTCGCCGGCTATTTCCGCGACCCTGCAGGCACGGCCGCCGCACTGCACGACGGGTGGCTGCACACCGGCGACCTCGTGCGCCGCGACGCCGACGGCTACTTCACGATCGTCGACCGCATCAAGGACGTGTACATCTCGGGCGGCGAGGGCGTCGCTCCCGCCGAGGTCGAGGCCGTGCTCCTGAGCCACCCCGCCGTCGCCGACGTCGCCGTCGTCGGCGTTCCCGACGAGCGCTGGGGCGAATCCGGCGTGGCCTGGGTGGTCGTCGGTCGAGGCCGGGTGACGGATGCCGCCGAGCTCATCGAGTTCGCCCGCGCCTCGCTCGCCCACTTCAAGGTGCCGCGCGAGGTGCACCTCGTCGATGAACTGCCCCGCTCGACGGCCGGAAAGGTGCTGCGGCGGGTGCTCGTCGAGCGCGCGACCGCGATCGCCGGCACCGGGGTCGAGACTCGCACCGGCGCCGAGCCCGCCACCACGCATCACCGAGAGGACGCACGATGAGTGCAGCACCCCGAACCGCACGCGGCGAGAAGACCCGCCGGCGCCTGCTCGAGGCCGCAGAGCACGTCTTCGCCGCTCACGGCTACCACGAGGCATCCGTCTCGCGCATCACCGACCGGGCGGGGGTCGGCCAGGGCACCTTCTACCTGTACTTCGACACGAAGCTCGACCTCTTCAACGAGCTCGTCGAAGACCTGAACCATCGCGTGCGTCAGGCCATGAGCGAGGGCACTCGCGGCGCGGCGAACCGCATCGAGGCCGAGCGCGCCGGGTTCGCGGCGTTCTTCCGGTTCACGGCGGAGCATCCGGCGCTCTACCGCGTCGTACGCGAGGCCGAACTCGTCTCGCCCGATGCACTTCGCCTGCACTATACGCGCATCGTCGACGGGTACATCGACGGCCTCCGCGAGGCGAGCGAAGACGGCGAGATCGGCGACATCGACCCGACCGTGGCGGCATGGGCGCTCATGGGCATCGGAGAGATGATCGGCATGCGCTGGGTGCTCTGGGGCGATGGCGATGCCGCGCCCGGCGACGACGCCGACCCGACCGCGAGCGGCACCCGCGCCGTGCCGCCCGAGGTGCTCGACGAGATGATGCGCTTCGTCGAGGGGGCGCTCGGCCGACCCTCGGCAGACGGGCGCGCGACCGATCGCACGGCCTCCGGCGCACAGACCGCCGATCGGGACCCGGCGGACGACGACGACATCGAACCGCGCAGCGACGCGGCCGGCAAGGAGGAATCGTGACCGATCTCAGCGGACGCCGGGCACTCGTCACCGGGGGAGCGAGCGGCATCGGGGAGGCCTGCGCCCGTGCGTTCGCCGAAGCGGGCGCGCACGTCACCATCGCCGACCTCAACGGCGAGGCCGCCGAGCGCGTCGCGGCCGAGCTCGGAGGTGAGGCGTGGCAGGTCGATCTCGGTGACACCGCCGCGCTCGCCGACCTCTCGCTCGATGCCGACATCCTCGTCAACAACGCGGGCATCCAGCACGTGCGCCCGATCGAGGAGTTCGAGCCCGAGCGCTTCGCGTTCATCTTGCGGCTCATGCTCGAGTCGCCGTTCCTGCTCATCAGGGCCGCACTGCCCGGCATGTACGCACGCGGCTTCGGCCGGGTCATCAACATCTCGAGCGTGCACGGGCTGCGCGCCTCGCCGTTCAAGTCGGCCTACGTGGCGGCCAAGCACGGCCTCGAGGGCCTCTCGAAGGTCACCGCCCTCGAGGGCGGCCCGCACGGCGTCACGTCGAACTGCATCAACCCCGCCTACGTGCGCACGCCCCTCGTCGAGCGGCAGATCGCCGATCAGGCGAAGGTGCACGGCATCTCCGAAGACGAGGTGGTGCCCAAGGTCATGCTGACGGAGTCGGCCGTCAAGCGACTCGTCGAGCCCGAGGAGGTCGCGAGCCTGGCCCTGTGGCTCGCGGGCCCGGCCGCCGGCATGGCGACGGGCGCGAGCTACACGATCGACGGCGGATGGAGCGCACGGTGACGTCGACGGCCTTCGCCGCGCCCGTCGAGGGCGGCCTGCTCGCGGGCGGCCAATGGCGAGCTGATGCCGCCGGCCTTCCCGTGCTCGCCGTGCACGGCATCTCGGCGACCCACCGCAACTGGGATCTCGTGGCCGATGGCCTCGCCGAGCGGAGGGTGATCGCCCCCGACCTGCGCGGTCGCGGCCGCAGCAACGCGCTGCCGGGACCGTACGGCCTCGAGCGCCACGCCGACGACGTGGCAGCGGCCCTCGACGCCCTCGGCGTCGACCGGGTCTACGTGCTCGGCCACTCGATGGGTGCGTTCGTCTCGGTGCGATTCGCCGAACGCCACCCCGATCGGGTCGCGGGCATCGCGCTCGTCGACGGCGGGCTGCCGGTGCCGAACCCAGAGGGCGTGCCCGACGAGGAGCTGCCGGCGCTGCTGCTCGGCCCAGCGCTCGAGCGCCTCTCCATGACCTTTCCCGATCGGGCCGCGTACCTCGACTTCTGGCGGCGGCATCCGGCGCTCGGACCGTACTGGAACGCCTCGATCGAGGCGTACGTCGAGTACGACCTCGACGGCGTCGAGCCGAGCCTCAGGAGCTCGGCGGTCGCTGCCGCCGTCGTGGAGAACGCCGTGCAGCTCGACGGCGCGAGCGGATACCTCGAAGCGCTCCGGGCGCTGGCCGGGCCGGTCGACTTCTTCCGTGCTCCTCGCGGACTGCAGGACGAGGCTCCGCTCTACCCCGAGGCGCTCGTCGCCGAGTGGGCCGAGCGGATGCCGCAGCTCGTCGTGCACGACGTCGCCGACGTGAACCACTACACGATCGTCATGACCGAGCCCGGCGCGGGTAGCGTGATCCCTGTGATCCGTGCCCGCATCGAGGCGGCGGAAACACAGGAAGGTGCATCGTGACACTCGACAAAGTCGTCGGGTCCGCTCAAGAGGCGGTCTCCGACATCCCTTCGGGCTCAAGTCTCGCCGTCGGCGGATTCGGGCTCTGCGGCATCCCGATGGTGCTGATCCAGGCCCTGCTCGACGCAGGGGTCGACGGGCTCTCCGTCGTCTCGAACAACTGCGGCGTCGACGACTGGGGGCTCGGTGTGCTGCTCGCGAAGCAGCGCATCGCCAAGATGACCTCGTCGTACGTCGGCGAGAACAAGGAGTTCGAGCGGCAGTACCTCTCGGGTGAGCTCGAGCTCGAGCTCACCCCGCAGGGAACGCTCGCCGAGAAGCTGCGGGCCGGAGGCAGCGGCATCGCGGCGTTCTTCACCCAGACCGGCGTGGGCACGCAGGTCGCCGAGGGCGGGCTGCCCCGGCGGTACAACGCCGACGGCACGATCGCCGTCGCCAGCCCGGTGAAGCCCGTGCAGACGTTCGACGTCGCGGGGGTGGCCCGCGAGTTCGTGCTCGAAGAGGCGATCACGACCGACTTCTCGCTCGTGCACGCGCTGAAGGGCGACCGGTACGGCAATCTCGTGTTCGACAAGTCGGCTCGCAACTTCTCGCCGCTCGCGGCGATGGCCGGACGCGTCTGCATCGCGCAGGTCGAGGAGATCGTCGACGCCGGCGAGATCGACCCCGATGCCGTGCACCTGCCGGGCATCTACGTCGACCGCATCGTGGTCGTCGGCCACGAGATCGAGAAGCGCATCGAACGTCGCACCGTGCGAGAGGGGAACTGAGATGGCACTGACCCGCCTCGAGATGGCCGCCAGGGCCGCCCGTGAACTCGCCGACGGCTCCTACGTGAACCTCGGCATCGGCCTGCCCACGCTCGTGCCCAACTACGTGCCCGACGGGGTCACGATCCTCCTGCAGTCCGAGAACGGCATCCTCGGCGTCGGACCCTATCCGACCGACGACGCGGTCGACCCCGATCTCATCAACGCCGGCAAGGAGACGGTGACGGTGCTGCCCGGCGCTGCGTACTTCGACTCGGCGGCGAGCTTCGGCATGATCCGCGGCGGCAAGATCGACGCCGCCATCCTCGGCGCCATGCAGGTGTCCGCCACGGGCGATCTCGCCAACTGGATGATCCCCGGAAAGATGGTCAAGGGTCCTGGCGGTGCGATGGACCTCGTGCACGGCGCCCGCAAGGTGATCGTGCTCATGGAGCACGTCGCGAAAGACGGCTCCGCGAAGATCGTGAACGAGTGCTCGCTGCCGCTCACGGGGCGCGCGGTCGTGCACCGCATCATCACCGACCTCGCCGTCATCGACGTGACGCCCGAGGGCCTGCGGCTCGTCGAGTGCGCGCCGGGCGTGAGCGTCGACGAGGTCGTGGCCGCGACCGAACCGCCACTGATCACGGACTGAACGGACCATCGCCCAATGATCGAAACGATCTTCCCCGGCATCGTCTCCCGAACCGTCGAGACGCCGCGTCTCGTGGCCGGCGTGCTCGAGCGGCGAGCGGATGCCCCGTCGGCGACCGTCGTCTTCGTGCACGGCAATGTGTCATCGTCGCTGTTCTGGCAGCCGACGATGCTCGCTTTGCCGCCCGGCATCGCGGCATACGCGGTCGACCTCCGCGGCTTCGGCGACAGCGAGACGCTGCCGGTCGACGCCACTCGCGGCCTTCGGGACTTCTCCGACGACGTGGCAGCCGTCATCGACGCCCTCGATCTCGGCCCCGTGCACCTCGTGGGCTGGAGCATGGGCGGGGGTGTGGTCATGCAGCTCCTGCTCGACCGGCCCGATCTCGTGGCGAGCCTCACGCTGCAGTCGCCGGTGTCGCCGTACGGGTTCGGCGGCACCGCACTCGACGGTTCGCTGCTCATCACGGATGCCGCGGGCACGGGCGGCGGGGGAGTGAACCCCGACTTCGTGGCCCGGCTCGAGGCCGGCGACCGGAGCGACGAGGCTGGTTCACCGCGCGCGGTGTACCGCTCGAGCTATGTGGCGCCGGGCTTCGTCTCCGAGCATGAAGACGTCTGGGTGGAGTCGATGCTCTCGACGGCGATCGGCCCCGACAACTACCCGGGCGACTCGACGGTCTCCGAGAACTGGCCGGGATTCGCGCCGGGCGGCCGCGGAGTGCTGAACACGATGGCGCCGACCGTGTTCGACGTGAGCGGCATCGTCGACCTCGCGGCGAAGCCGTCGATCCTCTGGATCCACGGCTCGCAGGACGCGATCGTCGGCGACGCCTCGTTCTTCGACCTGAACCAGCTCGGTGCCGCCGGCATCATCCCGGGCTGGCCGGGGGCCGAGGTCGCGCCCCCGCAGCCGATGATCTCGCAGACGCGTGCCGTGCTCGCTCGCTACTCCGATGCCGGTGGCACGGTCATCGAGCTCGAGCTCGAGAACTGCGGGCACTCGCCGCACCTCGAACACCCCGAGGCGTTCCGCGACGCGCTCGTCGCGCATCTGTCCGCCTGAGCATCGTGCCGGCGCCGCATCAGGGCAGTCCCTGACGCTCGAATCCCGGGGCGTGCCCGATACTGATCAGCGGAGGGCCTGTTCGTTGCCGCATCGTGTCCGAAGCGGAGACATGCATGAGACAGAATTCAACGTGGGGGCTGAGGATGCCTCCATCGGAATGGAGCATCGATGCCGCGTCGTAGCAACCTTGTCCGCGTCGCCGCCGGGGTGGCGGCGTTTGCTGTGCTCGCACTGGGCGGGTGCGTGGGCACCGCCGGCGCCGAACCGACTCCCACCGCAGCGGTGTCGGCGTCGCCGAGCCCCACTACTGCTCCGAGCGACCCGCTCGAGAGCGTGACGGCCCTCGTCGCCCGACCGCAGGCGCTCGAACTGCGGGACGATTCCGGCGCGGTCGTCGCGTCGCTCGACTACCTCGGAGATGCGGCTGAGGCCATCGCGGCGCTCGAGACCGTGTTCGGCGCCGCACCGGCGAGCGAGGAGTACCCCGGCAACAGTCACTACGCCCCCGGCATCGCATATCGGTGGGGCGGCATGGAACTCCGCCAACCCGAGTACACGGGGGAAGTGGCCGAGTTGCCGCGCAGCTATTACTCGCCGTCGTTCAGCGTGTGGTTCAGCGCCCCGATGTCGGGTGAAGCCGAATTGACCACCGCGGAGGGGTACCAGGTCGGCGCAGAGTGGGCCGAGCTGGTCTCCGAGCCCGCGCTGCAGACGAACCCGTCGGGGTGTTCGGGGCCGTACCTCGACTTCGTCGAAGTGCCGCTGACGGATTCCGACGGCAACGTGGACGACCAGCGGGTCGCGGTGGTCTTCCGGGCTTCGGATGACGAATCCACCGTCGCCCGGATCTCGGCCCCGCTCGAGATCCATGACGAGTGCGCCTGACGCGGCGGATGAAGCGGAGAACCATGCGGAGTTTCACGGGGCTGCGCGCCGCGATGGCGTCCACCGCCACGTTCGTGCTCGCAGCGACATTGCTCGCGGGATGTTCGGTTGCTTCGAATCCTCCTGCACCCTCGACGGTGGCGAGCGAGGCGCCCGACTCGACCCCGGCGCCCGCTCCGGAACCGCTCGACGCCGTGACCACGCTCGTCGCGCGTCCACTGGCGATCGAACTGCAGGACGCGAACGGGTCCGTCGTGCAGTCGTTCGACTATCTCTCGGACACGGCCGCGGCGGTCGCGACGCTGACGACGGTGTTCGGCGAGCCTCCGACCATCGAAGAGGATGCCGGTTCGAACTACGAACTGCCGAGCACGGTTCACCGGTGGGTCGGCGTCGAACTCATCGAGCCGCTGTATCCCGACGCGCCATCCGACCTGGAGGCGGGCCCCTGGTATCCGAATTTCCGGGTCGCCTTCACGGCGGGGGCATCCGGCGACGTCGTGCTCGCGACGAATTCCAACCATGTCGCGGGCGAGCCCTGGGCCGAGTTCGTCGCATCGCCGGCCGCGATCCGGAACGGACTGTGCGATGAGCGGTACGGCGAGGTCGTCGTCCTGCCGAGGACGTACTCGGACGGCACCGTGGAGGATTCACGGAACTCGGTCGAGTTCCGGGCGTCCGACGATGGCACGGTCATCGCGAGCGTGACGGCACCGCGCGTGATGCATCGCGACGGTTGCGCGTGATGCCTGCAGGACGATTCGGCGGCCGACGCCTCGAAGCGACGAATGAGATGGAGTGCGAATGGCCATGAAACGACCGGGACCGACTCGATGGCGTCTCGCGGCACTGGCGCTGACCGCGGCGCTCACCGCGGCGCTGACCGGCTGCGTCGGGCCGAGCCCGATGCCCACCCCGTCGCCGACGGCGACCACGAACCCGCCGCTCTCTCCGACGCCGACGCCTGCGGCCGATCCCCTCGAGGGAGTGGTGGCGCTCGTCGCCACTGCCGAGACCCTCGACCTTCGCGATCGTGACGGCGCACTGGTCGAGCAGTTCCACTACCTCGACCAGCCGGCGGGCGTCATTGATGCGCTCTCTATCGTGTTCGGTGCAGCGCCGGTCGACGAGGAGAGCCCGGGGAGCAACCACACGCCCCCGTCGACATCGCATGTCTGGGGCGACGTCGAGATCGAAGAACGGCACTACGACGAAGCCCGTCGCGAGGCGGAGTCGATCGGAATGTCGTGGCCTCGGTTCTCCGTGTACTTCGACGCACCGACGTACGACGACGTCGAGCTCACCACACCCTCGGGCTACCAGGCGGGTGACATCCTCGCCGATCTCGCCCCCGGCTTCGATTCCGATGACTGGACGTGCGTGGGACAGGGGGTCGACGTCGTCACCATCGACGAGTACGTGGAATGGCAAGGCGGGAATGTGGAGCGCGAATACGGCGTCGCGCTCGCGAACTGGGACTCGATGGGCGGGCCGCCCGACGGCGTCGACGACGAGGGCACCGTCATCTGGATCGGCGCGCCCTACATCGTCGCCGAAGGCTGCGCGTAGCGATCGGCGTGCCGGCGGATGCTACCTCACAGCCGCCGACCCTCCGCGCGGAAGTAGACTCGTCACGTGCCTGCTGTGAATCTCGGAATGCCCAAAGTCCCTGAGGTACTGGCCCCGCGACGCAAGTCCCGCCAGATCAAGGTGGGCAAGGTGCTCGTCGGCGGTGACGCCCAGGTGAGCGTGCAGTCGATGACGACGACGCCCACGACGAACATCAACGCCACCCTGCAGCAGATCGCCGAGCTCACGGCATCGGGCTGCGACATCGTGCGCGTCGCCGTGCCGAGCCGTGACGACGCCGAAGCGCTGCCGATCATCGCGAAGAAGAGCCAGATCCCCGTCATCGCCGACATCCACTTCCAGCCGAACTACGTGTTCCAGGCGATCGATGCCGGCTGCGCCGCCGTGCGCGTCAACCCGGGCAACATCCGCAAGTTCGACGACAAGGTCGGCGAGATCGCGGCGGCGGCCAAGGCGGCCGGCGTGAGCCTGCGCATCGGCGTGAACGCCGGTTCGCTCGACCCTCGCCTGCTCCAGAAGTACGGCAAGGCGACGCCCGAGGCGCTCGTCGAGTCGGCGGTGTGGGAGGCGAGCCTCTTCGAGGAGCACGACTTCCACGACTTCAAGATCTCGGTCAAGCACAACGACCCCATCGTCATGGTCAAGGCCTACCGCATGCTCGCAGAGCGCGGCGACTGGCCGCTGCACCTCGGCGTGACCGAGGCCGGCCCGGCGTTCCAGGGCACGATCAAGTCGGCCACGGCGTTCGGCATCCTGCTCGGCGAGGGTATCGGCGACACCATCCGCGTCTCGCTGTCGGCTCCGCCGGTCGAAGAGGTCAAGGTGGGCCTGCAGATCCTGCAGTCGCTGAACCTCCGCGAGCGCAAGCTCGAGATCGTCTCGTGCCCGTCGTGCGGCCGGGCGCAGGTGGATGTCTACAAACTCGCGAACGACGTCACCGACGGGCTCGAGGGCATGACCGTACCGCTTCGCGTGGCCGTCATGGGCTGCGTCGTCAACGGACCGGGCGAGGCCCGAGAGGCCGACCTCGGCGTGGCATCCGGCAACGGCAAGGGCCAGATCTTCGTGAAGGGCGAGGTCATCAAGACCGTGCCCGAGTCCGAGATCGTCGCGACGCTCATCGAAGAGGCCAACCGCATCGCCGACGAGATGGGCGCCGACGCGCCGGTCGGCACTCCCGAGGTGCTCACCCCGTAGTCGCGAGCGCCGCCCGAGCGTATGGTGGGCGGCAGCGGATGCCCCGGGGCATCCGATCGCGAGAGGAGACCGCGATGAGCGGTGACGGCAGCGAGTTCGAGTACCCCGACACGGCGGGCTACCCCGATGGCATGGGCACACTCCACGAGGGCACCGATGAGGGTGCCGACGAGGGCATCGACGAAGACACCGACGATGCCGCGACGCAGGCTGAGGGCGACCTCGAGAGGTTCGCCCTCGCCGACGAGGAAGACGTCGAGGGCGTCTGACCGCATTCGCGACCCTCGGCGCCGAGCCGGTCAGGCGGGCGCGGCCGTGACGGGACCGAACTCGATCGTGCCCGTCGCGATGTCGGCCGCGAGCAGCTCGACCTCGAGCTCGGTCCCGGCGCGGGCGTCGGCGGGCGCCGGACACGTCGCGGTCACCGCGGGTTCGGCGAGCTGGAGCACCGCCCGCTCACCGCGCACCTCGAGCACCGTCGCGACGAAGCGCTCGCCGACCCGTGCGCTCAGCAGCGCCGCCTCGACCCTGGCGATGGACTCGGCGTCGAGTCGGCTCGCGCGCTGCGACGATGCGCCCATGAGCGACGGCAGTTCGCGCAGCGACGAGCGTGCCCATTCGGGCACCTCGCGCCCGGCGCAGAGCGCCTCGCAGACGACGAGCCCCCAGCGGTCGATCAGGCGACGCAGCGGCGCGGTGACGTGCGCGTACGGCGCCGCGAGCGCGGACTGGATCGGATCCGGCGGCACCTCGCCGTCGAGGGCGAGGTAGCCGGCGCCGCGGAAGAGACCGGATGCCGCCTGCATCACCGCGAGCGCGGCAGGGTCGGCGCGGTCGAGGCCACGAAGGTACTCGCCGTACGAGATCGTCTCGGGCCACGGGAGGCCGAGCGCGCGGGTCTGCGCACGGAACGCCGCGATGCGCTCGGCGCTCGGCTTCGGCATCGTGCGGAGCACGCCGATGCGGGCCCCCAACATGAGCTGCGCGGCCGCCATCCCGGTCATGAGCGACAGCTGCGCGTTCCACTCCTCGACGGGCAGCGGGTGCCGGCGTTCGAGCGAATAGCCGCCGTCGGTCGTGCGCACGATCTCCTCGTCGGGGGCGTTGAGGCTCGCGCCTCCACGAGCGCGCTCGAGCTCGATGCGCAGCAGCCCGACCTCCCGCAGCAGCGCGAGCGACGATTCGTCGCCGTCTCCCGCCTCGATGCGGGCCTGCGCCTCGTCGTACGTGAGCTGCTCGCGCGAGCGCACCGTCGCC
Source organism: Agromyces sp. NPDC056389 (assembly GCF_042262385.1). Taxonomy (NCBI): domain Bacteria; kingdom Bacillati; phylum Actinomycetota; class Actinomycetes; order Micrococcales; family Microbacteriaceae; genus Agromyces; species Agromyces sp. NPDC056389. The sequence goes on along the minus strand of NZ_JBHJPN010000002.1, from coordinate 190,168 downwards.
CGGGTGAGTCGGGTCGACGTCACCTCGCCGCGTTGGTCGAGCTCGAACGCCCACACGAATGCGCTGCGGTCGGCATCGGGCAGCAGCGAGGCGCGGTCCTCACTGAGCACCACCGGATGCAGCGGCACCCTGCCGTCGGCCGCGTACAGGGTCTGCCCGCGGCGCCGGGCCTCGAGGTCGACAGCGCCGTCGGGGATCACCCAACCGGGGACATCCGCGATCGCGTAGTGCACGACGAACCCGGCGGTGCGGCGCTCGATGTGGAGCGCCTGGTCGAGGTCGGTCGATCCCGGCGGGTCGATCGTGACGAACGCGAGTTCGCGCAGATCGGTGCCAGGTGCTGCCGCACGCGTCGCCTCGGCCTCGGCGAGCACTTCTGGCGAGAACGACTCGGGCACGTCGAGCTCGGCGCGGAGCCGGGCGAGCGCGACCGCCAGCTCGCTCTGCGCGAGGGAATCCGTGACGTGCGTTCGGCGGCTCGGCATGCGGCCAGCCTACGAGCAGCACGGCGAACGGATGCCTCGGCGTTCGGACTCCCGGCGAGTCACGCCGGCTCGCGGCCAGGGCCGATCACGTGTCGAGCCGCCGATAGAATTCGAGGATGACGATCAACAGCCGCCACCTCGAGAACGCCGCGAACGCCCGCGACGACGCGTACCACCTCATCGAGGAATTCGAAGACGGTGACGTGCACCCGCGCGTGCTCGAGGTGCTCGAGAGCCTCGACACCGCACTGTTCGACCTGATCAACTGGGCCGACCAGGTCACCCGTCACCTCGCCGAGAGCGGCGTCGAAGTGGTCGACGTCGACCTCACCTGACCACCCGGGCGGGAGGCATCCGCGGTGCTCAGTAGAATCGTCGGGTGCCCACACGCCTGACGAACTACTTCCTCCGTACGCTCCGCGAAGACCCCTCCGACGCCGAGGTCACGAGCCACCGCCTGCTCGTGCGCGCCGGCTACATCCGGCGTCAGGCGCCAGGTGTGTTCGCCTGGCTGCCGTTGGGCCTGCGCGTGAAGGCGAAGATCGAGGCGATCATCCGCGATGAGATGACGAACGCGGGCGCGCACGAAGTGCACTTCCCGGCGCTCCTGCCGCGCGAGCCCTACGAGGTCACGAACCGCTGGACGGAGTACGGCGACAACCTCTTCCGCCTGCAGGACCGCAGGGGCGCCGACTACCTGCTCGCGCCCACGCACGAAGAGGTCTTCACGCTGCTCGTGAAGGACCTTTACAACTCGTACAAAGACCTGCCGCTGTCGATCTACCAGATTCAGGACAAGTACCGCGACGAGGCCCGGCCCCGTGCCGGCCTCCTGCGCGGCCGTGAGTTCACGATGAAGGACGCGTACTCGTTCGACGTCTCAGACGAGGGCCTCGACGTGAGCTACCAGGCGCAGCGCGACGCCTACGAGCGCATCTTCACGCGCCTCGGACTCGAGTACGTGATCGTCAAGGCGGATGCCGGCGCGATGGGCGGCTCGAAGAGCGAGGAGTTCCTGCACCCGACCCCCGTCGGCGAAGACACCTTCGTGCGCTCGGCCGGCGGCTACGCGGCCAACGTCGAGGCGTTCGAGACCGTCGTGCCCGAGTCGATCCCGTTCGACGGGCTTCCCGCGCCCCTCGTGCTCGACTCGCCGAACACCCCGACGATCGCGACGCTCGTCGACCTCGCGAACGCCGAGTACCCGCGGCCCGACGGGCGCGCATGGACCGCGGCGGACACCCTGAAGAACGTCGTGCTCGCCGTCGTGGCGCCCGACGGCACCCGCGAGCTCGTCGTCATCGGCCTGCCCGGCGACCGGGACGTCGAGATGAAGCGCGTCGAGGTCGCCTTCGCCCCGGGCGAGGTCGAGCCCGCGACCGAGGCCGACTTCGCGAAGCACCCCGGCCTCGTGAAGGGCTACATCGGCCCGTGGTCCGAGGGCGGTGCCGTGCTCGGCGAGGAATCCGCCACCGGCATCCGATTCCTCGTCGACCCGCGGGTCGTCGACGGCACCGAGTGGATCACCGGAGCCAACGTCGACCAGAAGCACGTCTTCGGTCTCGTCGCCGGCCGCGACTTCGTCGCCGATGGCACCGTCGAGGCGTCGAACGTGCTGCCGGGCGACCCCGCTCCCGATGGCTCGGGCCCGGTCGAACTCGCTCGCGGCATGGAGATCGGCCACGTCTTCCAGCTCGGCCGCAAGTACGCCGAGGCCCTCGGCCTCAAGGTGCTCGACGAGAACGGCAAGCTCGCGACCGTCACCATGGGTTCCTACGGCATCGGCGTCACCCGCATCCTCGCGATCATCGCCGAAGACAACAACGACGACAAGGGCCTCATCTGGCCGCCCGCCGTGGCGCCGTTCGACGTGCACGTCGTGGCGACCGGTCGCGACGAGGCCGTGTTCGAAGCGGCCGAGACGATCGTGGCCGGGCTCGAGGCATCCGGTTTCGACGTGCTCTTCGACGACCGCCCGAAGGTCTCGCCCGGCGTGAAGTTCGGCGACGCCGAGCTCATCGGCGTGCCGAAGATCGTGATCGCGGGCCGCGGCGTCGCCGACGGCATCGTTGAGGTCTGGGACCGGGCGACGGGGGAGCGCACGCAGGTCGCGATCGGCGAGGTCGCCGCAGCGCTCGCCTGACGCCGACGGTTCGCCTGAACTGCTCGCCCCTGCGGTCTCATCGACCGACGGGGCGAGCGGTGCGTCGGGCGAGCGTGCCGACGGCACGTCGCCCGAACGCCGTCACGACGCCGCGACCGCCTTCGCGGCCCGCTCGCCCGACACGACGGCACCGTTGAGGAAGCCGAAGTAGTCGACGCTCGTGTGCTCGCCCGCGAAGTGCACGTTGCCCTCGGGCACCGAACCGGCGCCGAACAGCGAGGTGTACTGCCCTGGGCGCAGCACCGTGTAGGAGCCCTTCGACCACGGGTTCGCCCACCAGAGATCGCGATAGGACTTGCCGGAGTACGCGGCGGTCATGCCGGGGAAGATCGGTTCGGCCTGCGCGAGGAGACCGTTCACCTGCGAGGCGCTCGCCGGGCCGAAGGCGCCGCCCGTCCACGCCTTCACCTGGTCGCCGGAGGGGAAGAAGTTGAACACGCCGGTCGGCAGGGGGTGATCGGCGGTGTCGTCCCATCCGCACTGGAAGCCGTTCTTGTTCGTGTAGGCGGCGCCGCCATACCCCTGCTCGACCCACGGCCGGTGGCTCACCTGCACGTGCACCTTGGCGTTCGCACCGAGTCCGATCTCATCGATCGCACGTCGCTTCAATGCCGAGAAGCCCGACTGCGTGAGGTCGCAGTCCCGCAGGGTCGTGAACGGCAGGGCGAGGATCGCGCGATCGGCGGTCTGGTCGACGGTGGAGTTGCCGACCTGGAAGCTGAGCCGCACGGTGCCGTCGGTGTTGCGCTTGACCGCGGTGAGCCGGTAGCCGTACCGCACGGTGTTCGCGGGCAGCTCCTCGAGCATGCGCGAGACCAGGAGGTCGTTGCCGCCGTTCACGGAGTACTTCTCGTCGGCGCCGTTCACGGGAGACAGGCTGTTCTGCGCGTTCCACCCGAGCAGGTAGACGAGGTTCAGCGCCGATTGCTCGTGCGGCTCGAGGCCGTACTCGCTCATCACGTTCGACTGCATGAGCTTCGCGAAGCGGCTCGAGAGGCCGCCGGGCACGTTCGCGGCGAGCCACTGGTCGACGTTCAGCTGGTCGAGGGCGACTCCGGCCGCCGTGTGACTGTCGTACGTCTGGCAGTACGGTGCGCTCGCGAGCGCCGACTTGAACGCCTGGTGCACGACGCCCCAGTCGGCGTTCGCGTCGTCGTACGGGTAGTCGGCGCCGTCGATCCAGTACTTGTCGTCCCATCCCTGGTAGCTGCCGCCCGCGACGACGTCGAGGCTCAAGCCGAGGTTCGACGCGAGGCTCCGAGTGGCGTTGTGGTCGGTGTTGATGAGCGCGCCCCCGTGCTCGACCACGATGCCGTCGTCGAAGTAGCCGCGAAGGCTGTAGCAGCGGCCCCCGGCCCGGGCGCTGCCCTCGTAGATCGTCGACGCGATGCCCTTCACCCGCCAGAGCCAGTGGGCGGCGCGCACACCGGCGAGGCCCGCGCCGACGATCACGACCTTCGGTGCAGGGCCGGGCTTGGCCACTGCCGCGTGCGCGGGCGTCGCCATGGCGAGGGCGGCTCCGGCGCCGATCGCGCCTCCGGCGATGAGCGCGTTGCGCCGGCTGATGCTCCTGGGCGGTTCGGGCTCGCGCCCGAGCACGTCCTCGACGGGGACGCCGGTTCGATCGGCTTCGGCGTGAGCGCGGAGGATGCGGCCGAGCCGTGCGCTGAGCGGGGTGGTGCCTCGGGAACCTGTCATGATGAGAGCCTCGCAATCCGTTGGTGTTGGGATCAGTGCTGCTTAACATGTTGCTTAGTGCAATTGAGCAGGATGCCGCGTGGCGCGTCAAGCCCCAACTTGTCGCGTCCCCGGCTGAACGGCGCGCCGCGGCATCCGCGGGGCCGTGACTGGAGGTGGGAGTGACCGGAAACGATGTCGGCGAGCAGGTGCGTCGCTACCGTGTCGCCCGGCGGCTCTCGCAGCGCGCCCTCGGCGACCTGGCCGGCGTCACCTCGGGGTTCCTCAGCCAGCTCGAAACGGGACGGACGAACGCGAGCATCTCGACCTTGCGGCGACTCGCCGACGCCCTCGGCGTCGGGCTCGCGGACCTCGTCGAGCCGGGTCCCGTCTCGGCGGCCCGGGTCGTGCGCGCCGGCCTCCGGCGCACGCTCTCCGCGAGCGACGGCATGACGAAGACCTTCCTCACGGAGCCCCCGTTCGGGCACCTCGAGATGTACGCGGTGACCATCGATCCCGGCGGGTCGACAGGACCCAGCCAGTATCGGCACGGCGACTCCGAGGAGGTCCTGCTCGTGCTGCGGGGGAGCGTTCGCGTCGAGCTCGCCGACGAGGTGCACCTGCTCTCGACGGGCGACAGCATCGTCTTCGCGAGCAGCACTCCGCACCGCGTGGCGAACGACGGCGACGGCGAGGCGGAGCTCGTCTGGGTGAACAGCCCGCCCACCCCCGCCGACTGAGGTGCGGTCGCGACCGCAGGGAGCGTCGGGAGCGTCCACCATGGCTGACCGAGGGCCGCGACATCCGGTACCGTAGAGTCCTGTCCGCTCCGAGGGGAAGCGGCGTGAGAGCTGAATAGAGGAGGCCGGGTTCATGGATATCGACCTCAGCGTGCTGCGGATGATGGAGCGCGAGAAAGAGATCCCATTCGACGAGCTGGTGGAGATCATCGAGCAGGCCATTCTCATGGCCTACTTGAAGCACACCCATCCCGACCAGCACGGACATGCGAACCCCGACGGCGCACGTGCGCACCTCGATCGCAAGACCGGCCACGTCTCGGTGTTCGTTCCCGAGCTCGATGAAGAGGGCAATGTCGTCGGCGAGGCCGAAGACAGCCCGAGCGACTTCGGTCGCATCGCCGCATTCGCCGCGAAGCAGGTCATCAACCAGCGACTGCGCGACATCGCCGACGACGCCGTGCTCGGCGAGTTCCGCGGGCGCGAGGGCGACATCGTCGCGGGCATGATCCAGCAGGGTCCGAACCCGCGAATGGTGCACATCGACCTCGGCACCGTCGAGGCGATCCTGCCCCCCGAAGAGCAGGTGCCCGGCGAGGAGTACCTGCACGGCCAGCGCATCCGCGTCTACGTGACGAGCGTCGCGAAGGGCCTCAAGGGCCCGTCGATCACCGTGTCGCGCACCCACCCCGCGCTCGTGCGCAAGCTCTTCGCCCTCGAGGTGCCCGAGATCGCCTCGGGTGTCGTCGAGATCGTCTCGCTCGCCCGCGAGGCCGGCCACCGCACCAAGATCGCCGTGCGCGCGACCCAGCCCGGCGTCAATGCCAAGGGCGCCGCGATCGGCGAGCTCGGCCAGCGTGTTCGTGCCGTCACGGCCGAACTCGGCGCCGAGAAGATCGACATCGTCGACTGGAACGACGACCTCGCGACCTTCGTCGCGAGCGCGCTCAGCCCCGCGAAGGTCACGAGCGCGTTCGTGATCGACGAGGCGACGCGTGCGGTTCGCGCACTCGTGCCCGACTACCAGCTCTCGCTCGCGATCGGCAAGGAGGGCCAGAACGCCCGCCTCGCCGCGAAGCTGACGGGCGCGAAGATCGACATCCAGCCCGACTCGGTCCTCGAGTCCGACTGAGCCCGACGACCGCCCGGCGGTCACCGCCAATGTCCACCGATCGGCCGCCGTCGGCGGCCGCACAGCGCAGAGTGTAAGATGGAACCCGTCAGAACGTGCATCGGATGCCGTTCGCGTGCCCCAAGGTCCTCACTTCTGAGGGTCGTCTCCCAGAACTCCCACGTCGTGGCCGATGTCACGGCTGTGCTTCCGGGCAGGGGTGCGTGGCTGCATCCGACACTCGAGTGCTACCGCCTCGCCGTTCGGAAGCGCGCCTTCGGGCGAGCGCTCCGCATTCGCGGCGAGGTGGACACCGGCAACGTAGAGAACAGGCTGAACCCACAAGTGATGACCAATGAGTGACAACTAATGAGCGGCTCGAAATGAGTCCCGTCCGCCATTGATGGTCTGCCCCTGTCCGGGGTCGGACCCGGAACAGGAGAGAAGTGGCTGCCAAACCACGCGTACACGAGATCGCATCCGAACTCGGTGTCGACAGCAAGATCGCCCTTGAGAAGCTCAAGGAGATGGGCGAGTACGTCAAGGGACCCTCGTCGTCCATCGAACCCCCCGTCGCACGTCGCCTGAAGGCGGCGCTCGAGGCCGCAGGCGCGGCCGCGTCCGCAGCTCCCGCAGCTCCGGCGCCTGCCGCGCCCGCAGCGGCCTCCGCCGCGAAGCCCGGCGCCAAGCCCGGCCCGAAGCCGGCACCGAAGGCTCCGGCCGCACCCGCGGCTCCCGCCCCGGCGCCGGTCGAGGCCGCAGAGGCCCCCGTCGTCGAAGCACCGCTCACGGTCGCCGAGCGCCAGGCGCAGGCTGAGGAGCGCGCAGCGCAGGCGGCAGCCGAGAAGTCGACGGATGCCACGGCCGCCGCATCGACCGACGGCGATGTCGCCAAGCCCGGCGGCGCCCCGAAGCCCGGTGCTGCTGCAGCTCCGCGTCCCGGAGCTCCCCGCCCCGCCGGCGGCGGAACGCCCCGCCCCGGCAACAACCCGTTCTCGAGCTCGCAGGGCATGGGCTCGCGCCCCGCTCAGCCGCGCCCGGGCAACAACCCCTTCTCGAGTGCCCAGGGCATGGGCCAGCGCCCGAGCCCCGGCAACATCCCGCGCCCGCAGGCGCCGCGACCCGGTTCGCCGCGTCCCGGCGCTCCGCGTCCGGCCGGTGCAGGCGGTCGTCCCGGCGGCGGCTTCCAGCGTCCCGGTGGCGCAGGCGGTGGCGCAGGCGCCCGTCCCGGCGGTGCCGGTGGCGGCTTCCAGCGTCCCGGCGGCGCGCCCGGTGGCGGCTTCGGCGGCCCGCGTCCCGCGGGCGGCGGCGGCCGTGGTCGCGGCCCCGGCGGTGGCACCGCAGGTGCCTTCGGTCGTGGTGGCGGCAAGAGCAAGTCGCGCAAGTCGAAGCGGACGAAGCGGGCCGAGTTCGAGATGCGGGAAGCCCCGTCGCTCGGCGGCGTGAGCGTTCCCCGCGGCGACGGCAACACCGTCATCCGTCTGCGTCGCGGCTCGTCGATCTCCGACTTCGCCGACAAGATCGACGCGAACCCCGGTTCGCTCGTGACGGTGCTGTTCCACCTCGGTGAGATGGCGACCGCGACCGAATCGCTCGACGAGGCCACCTTCCAGGTGCTCGGCGAGGAGCTCGGCTACAAGATCCAGGTCGTCTCGCCCGAAGACGAAGACCGCGAGCTCCTCGAGGGCTTCGACATCGACCTCGACCAGGAGCTCGAGGACGAGACCGACGAAGACCTCCAGCAGCGTCCTCCGGTCGTCACCGTCATGGGTCACGTCGACCACGGTAAGACCCGACTCCTCGACGCGATCCGCAACGCGAACGTCGTCGCGGGCGAGGCCGGCGGCATCACCCAGCACATCGGTGCCTACCAGGTGCACACCGAGCACGAGGGCAAGGACCGCGCGATCACCTTCATCGACACCCCGGGTCACGAGGCGTTCACCGCCATGCGTGCACGTGGTGCGCAGGTGACCGACATCGCGATCCTCGTGGTCGCGGCCGACGACGGCATCATGCCGCAGACGGTCGAGGCGCTGAACCACGCCCAGTCGGCGAACGTGCCGATCGTGGTCGCGGTGAACAAGATCGACAAGCCCGACGCCAACCCGGCCAAGGTGCGCCAGCAGCTCACCGAGTTCGGCCTCGTCGCCGAGGAGTACGGCGGAGACGTGATGTTCGTCGACGTCTCGGCTCGCGAGAACATCGGCATCCAGGACCTGCTCGACGCAGTGCTCCTCACCGCCGACGCCGGTCTCGACCTGCGTGCGAACCCCAACAAGGACGCTCGCGGTGTCGCCATCGAGGCGAAGCTCGACAAGGGTCGTGGTGCGGTCGCAACCGTGCTCATCCAGTCCGGAACGCTGCGCGTCGGCGACGCGATCGTCGCGGGCACGGCCTACGGCCGCGTTCGTGCGATGGTCGACGAGAACGGCGACGCCGTGGCCGAGGCCACCCCGTCCCGCCCTGTGCAGGTGCAGGGTCTCTCGAGCGTGCCGCGAGCCGGCGACACCTTCCTCGTCACCGAGGAGGACCGCACCGCGCGTCAGATCGCCGAGAAGCGAGAGGCCGCCGAGCGCAACGCCCAGCTGGCCAAGGCGCGCAAGCGCATCTCGCTCGAGGACTTCACCCGTGCGCTCGAAGAGGGCAAGGTCGAGTCGCTCAACCTCATCATCAAGGGTGACGTGTCGGGTGCCGTCGAGGCGCTCGAAGAGTCGCTCATGAAGATCGAGGTCGACGACAGCGTGCAGCTGCGCATCCTCCACCGCGGTGTGGGTGCCATCACCGAGAGCGACGTGAACCTCGCGACGATCGACAACGCGATCATCGTGGGCTTCAACGTGCGACCCGACACGAAGGCGCGCGAGCGCGCCGCTCGCGAGGGCGTCGACATCCGCTTCTATTCGGTGATCTACAACGCCATCGACGAGATCGAGGACTCGCTCAAGGGCATGCTGAAGCCCGAGTACGAAGAGGTCCAGTCGGGCGTCGCCGAGATCCGCGAGGTCTTCCGCTCCTCGAAGTTCGGCAACATCGCCGGTGTCATCGTGCGGTCGGGAACGATCACGCGAAACGCCAAGGCTCGTGTCATCCGCGATGGCGTCGTCGTCGGCGACAACCTCGCGATCGAGTCGCTGCGCCGCTTCAAGGACGACGTCACCGAGGTCCGCACGGACTTCGAGGCGGGCATCGGCCTCGGCAAGTTCAACGACATCCAGGTCGGCGACGAGATCGAGACCATCGAGATGCGGGAGAAGCCCCGCGCCTAGTTGCTCGAGGGTCGGGGTCCCGCTCTCTTCCTGAGTGAAGAGAGCGGGACCCCTTCCCCGATTCACTCGACACGAGAGCGGGACCCCTCCGGCGCAGGTCGGAGCGGGGTGAGAGAAGGGTAAGGACATGGCGGATCCGGCACGGGCCAGGAAGATGGCCGATCGCATCAAGGAGATCGTGGCCAAGCGGCTCGACAAGGGGCTGCGCGACCCGCGGCTCGGGTTCGTCACCATCACCGACGTTCGCGTCACGGGCGACCTGCAGCACGCGAGCATCTTCTACACGGTGTACGGTACCGACGAAGAGCGTGAAGACTCGGCCAAGGCGTTGAAGGCCGCGACCGGCATGCTCCGCAGCGAGGTGGGTCGCAACATCACGGCGCGACTGACCCCGTCGCTCGAGTTCATCGCCGACGCGATCCCCGAGAACGCCGAGCACATCAGCGCGCTCCTCCGCGAGGCGCAGACACGCGACGCCGAGACGGCGTCGCTCGCCGCGACGGCCGAGTACGCCGGCGAGTCCGACCCGTACGTCAAGCCGCGCGAGTTCGACGAAGACGACGAGTTCGGCGTCGCCGAAGGCGACGAGAGTGTCGATGAAGCGGATGCCGCGCGCTGATCAGCCCTCGGGCAGGCGGTAGCCCTCGGCGTCCGAGACGGCGAGGCCGTCGGCGACGAGCGTCGTGAGCGCGCGGTCGAGCTGAGCGACGTCGGCCCAGACGGGCTCGAGCTCGCTTCGCCCGACGGGGCGGTGCGCCGCCCTCAGCTCCCGCATGACGAGTCCGCGCACCTGGCGGTCGGAGCCTTCGAAGCGGGCCTGCCCGGCCTTCCGAGGGCCGGTGTATGCGGGATACCCGTCGGCCCGCCACGCGCAGGAGCCGGCGATCGGGCACGCGTCGCACTCGGGCGCGCGTGCGGTGCAGATCGTCGCACCGAGCTCCATCGCGCCGGCGTTGAACCGGCGCGCGGCGTCGTCGTCGCGGGGGAGCAGCGCCGCCATCGCGGCGAGATCCCGTGCCGTCGACGGCGGCCCCGGCTCCGCCTGCCCGGCGACCGAGCGCGCGATGACCCGCCGGGTGTTCGTATCGACGACCGGCACACGGAGGCCGAAGGCGAAAGCGGCGATGGCTCGTGCCGTGTACGGCCCGACGCCGTGCAGTGCGAGAAGGGCGTCGAGGTCGGCGGGCACCTCGCCGCCGTGGCGCTCGACGATCTCGACCGCGGCGCGGTGGAGCCAGAGGGCCCGCCGCGGATAGCCCAGTCGGTCCCACGCGCGAACCGCCTCGGACGGTGGCTCGGCAGCGAGGGCAGCCGGGGTCGGCCACCGCTCGATCCACGCCTCCCACTTCGGCACGACCCGCGCGACCTGCGTCTGCTGCAGCATGAACTCGCTCACGAGCACGGCCCACGGCGAGACGTCGGCGGCGCGCCACGGCAGCGGCCGCGCGGCATCCGCGAACCACGCGATGACCGCGGGGGCGATCGCATCGGCGTCGGACGTTCGGGGCATCCGTCCAGCCTACGGCGAGGCGGATGTCGCGGAGCTAGGCTCATCGCATGAGGCTCGTCACCACGCCCCGGGTCACCTTCCTGCGCTCGATCGCCGACGAGGTGCTGCAGCATCACGGCCGCGGCCGCATGATCGTCGCGATCGACGGGCCGCTGCAGAGCGGCAAGACCGAGCTCGCCGACGATCTCGCCGCAGTGCTCGAAGAGCGCGATCATTCGGTGTTCCGCGCGAGCATGGAGGGCTTCCACCGTTCGAGGGAGGCGCAGGCGGCGTTCGGCGCCGACACCCCCGATCGGTACTACCGCTTCGGCTTCGACGAGTCGGCGCTGCGCCGCGTGCTCGTCGAGCCGTTCCGCCTCGGCGGATCCACCGCGTTCGTCACCCGGGTCTGGGACCCGACTCGCGACGCCTGGGTCGAGCCGAAGTGGATCACGGGGCCCGAGGACGCCATCCTCGTGCTCGACGGTCGCTTCGTGCTGCGCCCGCGGCTCGCCGGGCTCTGGGACGTGCGGATCGCACTCGACGGCGACCCGGTCGACCCCGCCGACCGGATCGCCTACGCCGAGAGCGACCCGCGCCTCGAGGCATCCGTCGTCATCGACAACAGCGACCCCGAGCACCCGCGGCGGCGCTTCTTCGACAGCTGCTGACCGGACCCCGCCTCGACGACTTGTCGCCGTCGTGTCCCCCATTCGGGAGGTATTTCGTACCTCGATGAGGAAAAGGGGTGACGTGTCCCCGTTTCGGAGGACATAATGGGGGACACAGCCAAGCCCCCCGGCGACGCGAACCCGAATCACCACCCGAACCACCCGACGCAGTCGACGAGCGCCCCAACGCTCGTCGACATCGCTGTGCGCCCTGAGCGCCGCCGTCACCTCGGATTCGACGACCCTGCCGGGCCGACCGATGGAGACACCCCGAATGAGCAAGCCCGGCGCCGCTCTGGCGCACGCCGACGGCGATGCCCGCACTCGCGTGCGATGGTCGTCAAGAGCCCCATTCCGCCGCATCGCGGCGATCCTCACCTCACTCGCGCTCGGCGCGGGACTCGCCGTCGTGGGCGTCGCCGCCCCCGCGAGCGCCCACCACAACACGATCACCGCGACCGCGAGCTGCGACGCGGCGACCGGCACCTTCGACATCACCTGGAAGGTCGAGAACTCCGAGAACCGCAAGGAGACGATCACCGCGTCGTCGAACAAGGACCTCGTTCCTGTGGGGACCGAGCTCGGCAAGCGCGAAGTGAAGACGTTCGTCCAGAAGGGCGTTCCCGGCGGCACCTACAAGCTCGACCTCTCGGCGAAGTGGGACAACGGCGCCACCCAGAAGAACTCGGGCGGCATCACCGTCGACGCCGAGAAGTGCGGTGAGCAGCCGACCAAGAAGATCGAGTACTGTCACGCCACGAGCAGCTCCTCGAACCCGTACACGCGCGTCGAGACCTCGGTGAGTGCGTTCATCACGGCCGGTCACATCGACCACGAACGCGACATCTGGCCCGCCTTCACGTACCGCGACAAGACGGGCAAGCTCGTGAAGGTCGCCGCGCAGGGAGACCAGAGCCTCCTGCAGTACGAGGGGTGCGAGAAGCCCATCGTCAAGATCCCGGTCGAGGGCGCCCCGACGTTCTCCGACACGTGCGGCCCCGACAACGAGAAGCTCACCGTTCCCGCGGACACCGCGAAGATCGACTGGAACTCGTCGGAGTCCAATGGCGTCATCACGGTGACGGCGACGGCGATGCCGGGCTACGAGTTCAAGAAGGGTGAGAAGACGAAGTGGACGTTCACGATCGATGACAAGCCCTGTGTGGTCGACGTGGTCGGCGCACCGACGTTCTCGGACACCTGCGGCCCTGACAACGAGAAGCTGACGGTTCCCGCGGACACCGCGACGATCGACTGGAACTCGTCGGAGTCCAATGGCGTCATCACGGTGACGGCGACGGCGAAGCCGGGCTATGAGTTCCCGAAGGGCGCCAAGACGACCTGGACGTTCACCATCGACGACAAGCCCTGCGTGGTGCAGGTCGTCGGGGCTCCGTCGTTCTCCGACAAGTGCGGTCCCGACAACGAGAAGTTGACGGTTCCCGAGGACACCGCGACGATCGACTGGAGCTCGACCGAGGTCGACGGCGTCATCACGGTGACGGCGACGGCGAAGCCGGGCAATGTCTTCCCCGAGGGTGCGACGAAGACCTGGACCTTCACGATCGATGACAAGCCGTGCGTGATCGAGCTGGTTGGCGCGCCCGAGTTCTCCGACAAGTGCGGCCCCGACAACGAGAAGCTGACGGTTCCCGAGGACACCGCAACCATCGACTGGAGCTCGACCGAGGTCGACGGCGTCATCACGGTGACGGCGACGGCGAAGCCGGGCAACACCTTCCCCGAGGGTGCGACGAAGACCTGGACCTTCACGATCGACGACAAGCCGTGCATCGTCCAGGTCGTCGGCGAGCCGACGTTCAGCGACACCTGCGGTCCCGACAACGAGAAGCTGACGGTTCCCGAGGACACCGACACGATCGACTGGAACTCCTCCGAGGAGAACGGCACGATCACGGTCACCGCGACCGCGAAGCCCGGCTCGGCGTTCCCCGAGGGCGCCAAGGACGTGTGGACCTTCACGGTCAACGACGCCCCGTGCCTGATCGAGCTCGTCGGCGCACCGGAGTTCTCCGATAAGTGCGGTCCCGACAACGAGGATCTGAAGGTTCCGGCTGACACCGACACCATCGACTGGGCCTCGGTCGACGCGAACGGCGCCTGGACGGTCACCGCCACGGCGAAGCCCGGCTATGCGTTCAAGGAGGGCGGTCCGGTCACCTGGACCTTCCCGTACTCCGACGCCGACTGCGTCGCGCCGTCGCTCAAGGGCTCGGTCGCGACCGGTATCTGCGAAGCCGACTCGCCGTGGATCTTCTTCGACGTCGAGCTGACCGACCCCGACAAGCAGTCGACCGGCAACACGGCCTCGCTCGTCATGACCGATGGCACGAACACCGAGACGATCGAGCTCGGCGAGCTGGAGAACGGCAGCCTTCAGGGCAAGGTTCTGTGGCCCGGCGCATCGGTCGATGCCGACGGCAAGGCCAACGGATGGCCCGGTTGGGCGCTCGTGGGCAACAAGTGGATCGAGGTCGACGACAACTTCGCCTGGACCCGTGGTGACATCACGGCGACGCTCGAAGTGAACCCCGAGCTCGACGTCGCCATCGCCTACCCGCCGGCGACGCCGAACTGCGCCATCGGCCCGAAGGTCACGCCTCCGGCCGGCGGCGAAGGCGGCACCCCCGCCGCGTCGAACGGCACAGGACTCGCCAGCACCGGATTCGCCGGTACGTCGATCGCGATCGTCGCGGGCATCATCGTGATCGCCGGACTCGCCTTCCTCGTCGTGGCTCGAATCCGCCGCAAGCGCGCATAACGTTCGCTGAAGCAGACTGAGGGGGCCCGGTTCGCCGGGCCCCCTTCGTCGTCCAGTGCGGCGGCGAGTCGGCGGTTCAGTGGCGTGGCGAGCGCCGCGGCATCCGATCAGGCGGGAACGTCGGCGAGCACGCGCTCGACCGGCAGGGAGGAGCCGCGCTCCTCGACCTCGTGCACGAGCGCGGTGAGCGCCCGGTTCACGGGGGCGTCGAGGCCGGCGGCTGATGCCTCGCGCACGACCGCGCCGTTGAGGAAGTCGACCTCGGTCGGCTGCCCGCGGCGAACGCTCTGCTGCGTCGACCCGAGGTTCGGCACGCCGCCCATGCGCACGCGCATCGACCACGGCAACAGCTGCCCGATCGCGAGCGGCAGGCGCGCGAAGACCCGGAGGCGGCGGTTGCCGAGCCCCTGCAGGGAGCCGAATCGCACACCTTGTGCGACGCCGACGCGCACGGTCTCCCGCATCGAGGCGGTCACCACACGCCGAAGGCGTCGATCGTCGACGACGTCCTGCACGCTGCGCCCGACGATCGCGGGTACGGCGTTCAGCATGTTGACCACGAGCTTCGTCCACTGCGCACCGCGGAACCCGCGGATCGCGATGACGGGAACCGCCTCCGAGAGCACGGCGGCGATGCGCGTGCACTCGGCGTCGGCCGGTCCGTCGCCGCGGCCGAGGTAGCTCGTCGCGGGCGTCGTGACGCGCACGACGCCGGGCTCGGTGTAGTTGGCGGCGATGATCGAGAGCAGCCCCATGCACGACGCGCGGGGGAGCAGGCGTGCGGCGGTCGCGACGCCGTCGAGGCCGTTCTGCACCACGACGACGGGCACGTCGCCGATGAGTTCGGCGTTCGAGGCGATGGCGGAGGCCGCGTCCTGGGCCTTCGTGCAGACGAGCACGAGCTCGGGCGGGGTCGTGAGCCGTTCGCCGGCCGTCACGCGGGCCCGCACCTCGCCGTAGGCGCCGCTCAGGGCGATGCCCGACTCGCGGATCGCCGCGAGGCCCGCGCCGCGCGCCGTGACCTCCACGTCGTGCCCTGCCTTCGAGAGCAGTGCCGCGAACGTGCCGCCGAGCGCGCCAGCGCCGATGATGCCGATCCTCACCGCTCCAGCGTAGGCGTGCGGCGCGGGCAGGCGTCGCACGGCTGTTAGCCTGTACGGCGTGAACAGCGGCATCCTCCTCGTCGACAAGCCGCAGGGAATCACGAGCCACGACGTGGTCTCGCGCATGCGCCGCCTCGCCGGCACGCGAAAGATCGGCCACGCCGGCACCCTCGACCCGATGGCCACCGGCCTCCTCGTCCTGGGCGTGAACGGTGCGACGCGCCTCCTGCACTACCTCGTCGGTCTCGACAAGGAGTACCTCGCCACCATCCGCCTCGGCTGGAACACGACGACCGACGACGCAGAGGGCGAAGCGCTCGACGCGGCTCCCGCATCCGTCGTCGCCGCGGTCACCGAAGCCGCCGTCGTGGCCGCGATCGCGCCGCTCACGGGGGAGATCGAGCAGGTGCCGAGCGCGGTCAGCGCCATCAAGGTCGCCGGCAAGCGCGCGTACCAGCGGGTGCGCGACGGCGAGACCGTCGAGCTCGCATCGCGCCGGGTCACCGTCTCGGCGTTCGAGCCCCTCGCGTTCCGCGTCGGCGACGGCCACCTCGACGTCGACGTCCGCGTCGAATGCTCGTCGGGCACGTACATCCGCGCACTCGCGAGAGATCTCGGCGCGGCGCTCGGCACGGGCGGTCACCTGACGGCGCTGCGGCGCACGCGCATCGGCCGATTCGGCGTCGACGAGGCCGGCGAGCTCGAGGGCTTCGACGTCGCGAGCGCCATCATGAGCCCAGCGGATGCCGCGCGGCGGGCGCTCCCGACCGTGACCCTCACGGCCCAGCAGGCCGTCGACCTGGGCCACGGCAAGCGCGTCGACGTCGAGGCGGTGGCCGGCCTCGAGGCATCCGCTGCCCCGCTGCCCTCGGTCCTCGCCGCCGTCGACCCCCACGATCACCTGGTCGCCATCGTCGAGCCGCGCGGCCGGCAGCTGAGGGTCGTCACCGGATTCCCGCCCGCCGAGTCGCAGGGGTCCGCCGAGTCGCAGGAGCACGAAGCATGATCGAGTGGTTCACGTGGGTGCAGCTCGCGGTGGCGGTCGTCGCCGGACTGCTCTGCATCGCGTTGGGGCTCGCCGGGCGCGTGCCGAGCGACCTCACCATCGGCGCGCTCGGCCTCGTCGAGGTGCTGCTCCTCGTGCAGGTCGTCGTCGCATTCGTCGCGCCGTCGCTCGGCAATGAGCCGACGGGAAGCGTGCTCGAGTTCGGCACGTACCTCGTCGGCGCGCTCATCCTGCCGCCCGCTGCGGCCTTCTGGGCGCTCCTCGAACGCAATCGCTGGTCGACGGTCATCCTCGGCGTCGCCGCCCTCTCGGTGGGCGTGATGGTCTACCGCATGTTCCAGATCTGGACGGTGCAGCAGGCGTGAGCGGCGGTCTGAGAGAATCGATCGACATGAGTGACGTGCGCAGTGCCCGACCGGAGGCACGAGAAGGTCGACGGATGAGCGGCATCGGGCGGGTGCTCGTGGCGGTCTACGGGGTGCTCGCGCTCGCAGCGACCGGCCGTTCGTTCGTGCAGATCGCCTCGAAGTTCGACGAGGCGCCGCTCGCCTACACGCTCTCGGCGCTCGCGGCGGTCGTCTACATCGTCGCGACGATCGCCCTGGTGCGGCCCGGCATCGCCTGGTACCGCGTGGCGTGGGCCACGATCGTGTTCGAGTTCACGGGCGTCATCGTGATCGGCACCCTCAGCATCGTCTTCCCCGAGCTCTTCCCCCACGACACCGTGTGGTCGCGGTTCGGTGCGGGTTACCTGTTCATCCCGCTCGTGCTCCCGGTGCTCGGCATGTGGTGGCTCGCACGCCACCGCCCGACCTCGAGGGCGGACGCCTCGTGAAGACCTTCAAGGGACTCGGCGCCGTGCCGTCGGGCATCGGCCCGTCGGTCGTGACGATCGGCAAGTTCGACGGCGTGCACCAGGGCCACCGAGCGGTCATCGCCCGGGCACGTGCGATCGCCGAGGAGCGCGAGCTCGCGACGTTCGTCGTCACGTTCGACCGCAACCCGCTCGCGCTGCTCGCACCCGAGAAGTGCCCCGATTCCCTCGTGAGCGTGCGACAGAAGCTCGAGCTGCTCGCCACCACGGGCGTCGACGCGACACTGCTGCTGCCGTTCGACCGGGCGCTCGCCTCGGTGCCGGCCACCGAGTTCGTGGAGCGCGTGCTGGTCGATGCGCTCGACGCCAAGGCCGTGCTCGTCGGCGCCGACTTCCGGTACGGCGCCCGCGGTGCCGGCGACGTGCCGCTGCTCGTCGAACTCGGTGCGAAGTTCGGGTTCACGGTCGAGGTCGTCGACGACGTTCGACCAGCGGGGGAGCGGCGGGTCTCCTCCACGTGGATCCGCGAGCTCCTCGCCGACGGCGACGTGCGACAGGCGACCGAGCTGCTCGGTCACACGCCGACGGTCTCGGGAATCGTCGTGCACGGCGCTGCTCGGGGACGCGAACTCGGCTACCCGACCGCGAACCTGTCGCCCGAGTCCGAAGGGCTCATCCCGGCCGACGGCGTGTACGCCGGTTGGCTCACCGACGCCGGCACACGGTATCCGGCCGCGATCTCGGTCGGCGACAACCCGACGTTCCAGGGCGTCGCGAAGAAGCAGGTCGAGGCGTACGTCCTCGACCGCGAACTCGACCTCTACGACCACGTCGTCGACGTCGAGTTCGTCGAGCGCATCCGGGGCATGGTGGCGTTCACGAGCATCGAGGCCCTCGTCGACACGATCCGCGACGACGTCGAGCGCTCGCGCGTCATCCTCGCCGGCTGAGCGCGAGCGGCTCCGCCCGTAGACTCGAGGGGATGACCTCGCTCCCGCCCCGACCGCTCTGGGCGGGTCGGTCCCTCGCCCTCGTGGGCATCGTGCTCGTGGCGTTCAACCTCCGCACGGCGGTGGCGTCGCTCTCGCCGATCCTCGGCCAGCTCGAGGCCGAGGTGCCGCTCGCGCCGGCGGTCGTGGGCTTCCTCGGCATGCTGCCGCCGCTCTGCTATGCGCTCTTCGGCATCCTGACGCCCATGGTCGCGAAGCGCCTCGGACTCGAGAAGACGCTCATCATCGCGCTCGTGGCGCTCTCGCTCGGACTCGCCGGTCGCGGTCTCGTGGGTTCGGCGCTCTGGCTCGTGCTCGCCTCGACCGTGACCTTCGCGGCGATCGGCGTCGGCAACGTGCTGCTGCCGCCCCTCGTGAAGCGGTACTTCCCCGATCGCATCGGCCTCGTGACGACGATCTACGTGACCGCGATGTCGATCAGCACCTTCACGCCGCCGCTCATCGCCGTGCCGGTGGCGGATGCGGCGGGCTGGCGGGTCTCGCTCGGCGAGTGGGCCCTCGTGGCGGCGGTCTCGCTCGTGCCGTGGATCGCGATGCTCGTGCATCCGAAAGCCCGCGCGGTCGAGGCGCTGCCCGAAGAGGCCGACCCCGGCCTGCTCCGGTACGCGGTGCGCTCGCCGCTCGCGTGGTCGCTCACGATCGTGTTCGCCGTCTCGGGCTTCAACGCCTATGCGGCCTTCGCGTGGCTGCCGACCATCCTGCACGACATCGCGGGCGTCTCTCCTGCCGAGGCGGGCGCGCTGCTCTCGCTCTACGCCGCCATGGGACTGCCGGCCGGGGTGTTCGTACCGCTCCTGGCCTCCCGGTACGGCAAGGTCGGCCTGCTCGTCACGATCGCGGTCGCGACCTTCGTGGTCGGCTACCTCGGGCTGCTGCTCGTGCCGGGCTCCGCCACGTGGCTGTGGGTGGCGCTGGCGGGCATCGGCCCGCTGCTCTTCCCGCTCGCCCTGGTGCTCATCAACCTGCGCACCCGCACCCATGCCGGCGCGGTCGCGCTCTCGGGCTTCGTGCAGTCGGGCGGGTACCTCATCGTCGCCGTCGGACCGCTCGTCGTCGGACTCCTGCACGAGGCGACCGGCGGTTGGACGTGGCCGATCCTGTTCCTGCTCGCCTCGGCGGTGCCCGCGGCGATCGCCGGCGCGGTCGTCGCCCGCCCCCGCTACCTCGAGGACGAGCACTCGCTCGTTCGCTGACGAGCGGTTGTCGGCGCGAGCCCTGCTCGTCCTCCGCGCGCGCAGCATTCGTGCTCGGTGCTGCGAGCGCGCGCGGCATCCGTCGGTGGTGTGCTCATATGAGCACGATCGCCCGCGAGTGTTGCTGATGCGCATCCACGTGCCTACGCTGGAGTGGAACGAGGAGGCGCATGGACGAGATCGACGAACTGCTCTCGATCAGGGCTGCTGAGCTCTACTACGAAGAGAACAAGACCCAAGACGAGATCGGGCAGGCATTGCGCCTCACCCGGTGGAAGGTCGGGCGGCTCCTCGCGCAGGCGAAGCAACGCGGGTTCATCCGCATCGAGATCCTGCACCCTCGCGCCAGGCGACTGCCGATCGAGCGGCGACTGCGCGACGAGCGCGGACTCGCCGATGCGATCGTCGTCTCGACGGCCGGCGTGACCTCGCCCGAAGAGCTGCAGGCGCGTACCGCCCAGGCTGCGGCCGACTACCTCACCGCCCTGCGCCCGGTTCCGCGCACGCTCGGCGTGAGCTGGGGGCGCACGCTCTTCGAGATCTCCCAGCACCTGCGCCAGGGCTGGGCCACTGGCGTCAACGTCGTGCAGATCAACGGCGGGGTCAGCCTCAATCGACGGCCGGGCACCGCTGCGGCGACCGCCGTCGGCATCGCCCAGAAGGGCGGCGGCAGCGCGACCCTGCTGCCGAGTCCCGCGATCCTCGAACGGCTCGAGACGAAAGAGGCGATCGAGTCCGACCGCGTCGTCGCGGGCGTCATCGAGCTCGCGCGCTCGGCCGACGCCTACCTCTTCAGCGCCGGCGCCGCCGACCATTCGTCGGTGCACGTCGAGAGCGGGTACCTCTCGGTGCCAGACGTCGACCTGCTCGTGCAGAAGGGCGCGGTCGGCGACGTCGTCGGTCGGTACATCGACTCCGACGGCAACATCGTCGACCCCGCACTCGACGCGCGCACCGTCGGCCTCACCCTCGACGAGCTGCGCCGCGCGCAGCTCGCGATCGCCGTCGTCTCGGGGCCGGGCAAGCACGCCGTCGCCGACGCGGTCGTGCGCAGCCGGCTCTGCTCGGTGCTCGTCACCGACGAAGCCACCGCCCTCCACCTCCTCGACGGCTGACGCCGCCGTCACCGCACCACACACGAAAGCCAGGTCTCCTCTCATGACAGGCACCTCCCTCGTCTCAGCCCGCGAGCGGGCCATCGCCGTGCTCGGCGGCGAGCCCGACGATGCGACCCTGCGGCGCTACCTGCACGGCATCCCGGGCGTCGACGCCGTCGGACTCGAGCAGCGCGCTGCCGGGCTCGGCACCCGCTCGATCAAGACGAGTTCCAAGAAATGGGCGCTCGACCGCATCATCGAGCTCATCGACCTCACGACGCTCGAGGGAGCCGACACCCCCGGAAAGGTGCGCTCCCTCGTCGCGAAGGCGCTGAACCCCGACCCGTCCGACGCGACGACGCCGCGCGTCGCCGCCGTCTGCGTCTACGGCGACATGGTGCCGTACGCCGTCGAGGCCCTGGGCGGAGCCCATGGAGACCCCGACGACGGGCTCATCTCGGTCGCCGCGGTCGCGACGGCGTTCCCGAGCGGCCGCGCCTCGCTCGACATCAAGCTCGCCGATACGGCAGAGGCCGTCGCAGCGGGCGCCGACGAGATCGACATGGTCATCGACCGCGGTGCCTTCCTCGCCGGTCGCTACGGCCTCGTTTTCGACCAGATCGCCGCCGTGAAGGCGGCCTGCGCCCGGCCCGACGGCACGAGTGCGAGCCTCAAGGTGATCCTCGAGACCGGCGAACTCGTCACCTACGACAACGTGCGCCGCGCATCGTGGCTCTCGATCCTCGCGGGCGGCGACTTCATCAAGACCTCGACCGGCAAGGTGGCCCCCGCGGCGACGCTGCCCGTCACCCTCCTCATGCTCGAGGTCGTGCGCGACTGGCACCTGGCCACTGGCCAGCGCATCGGCGTGAAGCCGGCCGGCGGCATCCGCTCGTCGAAAGACGCCATCAAGTACCTCGTGACGGTCGCCGAGACCGTCGGCGAAGACTGGCTGCAGCCGCACCTCTTCCGCTTCGGTGCCTCGAGCCTCCTGAACGACGTGCTGCTGCAGCGGCAGAAGATCGCGACCGGGCACTACTCCGGCGCCGACTACGTGACGATCGACTGAGACGGAAATCATGAGCTTCCTCGACTACGCACCCGCACCCGAGTCGCGCGCGATCCTCTCGCTCCGCGACAGCTACGGTCTCTTCATCGACGGCGAGTTCGTCGACGGCCGCGGCGAGCCCTTCCAGACCATCAGCCCCGCGACCGAAGAGCGCATCGCGATGATCGCGAACGCGAACGCCGCCGATGTCGACGCCGCCGTGGCCGCCGCCCGACGTGCCTACGACCGCACCTGGTCGAAGATGAGCGGCCGCGACCGCGGCAAGTACCTCTTCCGCATCGCCCGCCTCGTGCAGGAGCGCGCCCGCGAGCTCGCCGTCGCCGAGTCGCTCGACAACGGCAAGCCCATCAAGGAGTCGCGCGACGTCGACGTGCCCCTCGTCGCCGCGTGGTTCTTCTACTACGCGGGATGGGCCGACAAGCTCGATCACGCCGGCCTCGGCGCGAACCCGCGCTCCCTCGGCGTCGCCGCGCAGGTGATCCCGTGGAACTTCCCGCTGCTCATGCTCGCGTGGAAGATCGCCCCGGCGCTCGCCGCCGGCAACACGGTCGTGCTGAAGCCGGCTGAGACGACACCGCTGACGGCTCTCATCTTCGCCGAGATCCTGCAGCAGGCCGAGCTGCCGCCCGGCGTCGTGAACATCATCACGGGCGCGGGCGACACCGGCGCTGCACTCGTCTCGCACGAGGGCGTCGACAAGGTCGCCTTCACCGGATCGACCGGCGTGGGCCGTGCGATCGCCAAGCAGGTCGCCGGCACCGACAAGAAGGTGACCCTCGAACTCGGCGGCAAGGCCGCGAACATCGTCTTCGACGACGCGCCGATCGACCAGGCGATCGAGGGCATCGTCAACGGGATCTTCTTCAACCAGGGGCACGTCTGCTGCGCCGGTTCGCGACTGCTCGTGCAGGAGAACGTCCACGACGAGGTCGTCGAGCGACTGAAGCTGCGGCTCTCGACCCTGCGCCTCGGCGACCCGCTCGACAAGAACACCGACATCGGCGCAATCAACTCGAAGGAACAGCTCGAGCGCATCCGCACCCTCTCCGACATCGGAGTGGCCGAGGGCGCCGAACGCTGGACCGCGCCGTGCGACATCCCCGAGAACGGCTTCTGGTTCGCGCCGACGATCTTCACCGGCGTGCAGACCTCGAGCCGCATCGCCCGCGAGGAGATCTTCGGCCCGGTGCTGTCGGTGCTGACGTTCCGCACCCCGGCCGAGGCCATCGCGAAGGCCAACAACACGCCCTACGGGCTCTCGGCGGGCATCTGGACCGACAAGGGCAGCCGCATCCTCGCGGTCGCCGACCAGCTGCGAGCCGGCGTGATCTGGGCGAACACCTTCAACCGCTTCGACCCCGCGTCGCCCTTCGGCGGCTACAAGGAGTCGGGCTACGGCCGCGAGGGCGGACGCCACGGTCTGGGCGCCTACCTCGCACCCGCCCCGATCGGGCAGTCGGCGACCGGCCGCGCCGCGATCTCGGGCGCGGCATCGACGGCGGCCATCGAAGCGGATGCCTCGGCGCCCCCCAAGCGCTCACGCGCCGCCAAGCCCGCTCGAACGCCCAGGACCGCCACGAAGGGATCGAAGCGATGAGCCGCCTCGCCGTGCCGAAGACGTACAAGCTCTACATCGGCGGAGCCTTCCCCCGCAGCGAGTCGGGCCGCACCTACGAGGTGCTCGCCGCCGACGGCTCGTTCCTCGCGAACGCCGCGCTGGCCTCTCGCAAGGACGCCCGTGATGCGGTCGTCGCCGCGCGCGGCGCCGTCTCGGGCTGGTCGGGGGCGACCGCGTACAACCGCGGTCAGGTGCTCTACCGCATCGCCGAACTCCTCGAGGGACGCCGGGCGCAGTTCGTCGCCGAGATCGAGGAGGCCGAGGGGGTCACGCGCGCCGTGGCATCCGCTCAGGTCGACGAGGCGATCGACCGCTGGGTCTGGTACGCGGGCTGGGCCGACAAGTTCGCCCAGGTCGTCGGCAACGCGAACCCCGTCGCCGGGCCGTACTTCAACATCTCGGTGCCCGAGCCCACGGGCGTCGTGGCGATCGTCGTGCCGCAGGACTCGTCGCTCCTCGGCTTCGTCTCCGCCGTCGCGCCCGCGCTCGTGGCGGGCAACTCGGTCGTCGCGGTCGCGAGCGAGCGGTTCCCGCTCTCGGCGATCAGCCTCTCCGAGGTGCTCGCGACGAGCGACGTGCCGAAGGGCGTCGTCAACGTGCTCACCGGTTCGCCCGCCGAGATCGCGCCGTGGCTCGCGAGCCACGCCGACGTCAACGCGCTCGACCTCGTGGGCGCAGGTGCGCTCGACTGGGTCTCGCTCGAGATCGACGCGGCCGACACCCTGAAGCGGGTGCTGCGACCGGAGTCGGGCGCGGATGCCGCGGCGCCGGCGCTCGGCCGCATCGCCGCGTTCACCGAGACCAAGACGGTCTGGCACACGAAGAGCCTGCGATAGGAGCGAGATGTCCGGACGCAACGGCGCGTCAGACGAGCGGGGCCGGCTCGCGACCGACCCCTTCGAGTACCGCATCACGAAGCAGGGCGGGGTGATCGTCTCGCGGGGCGGCCAGGCGGTGATGACCGTCGGCGGGCGCGATGCCGCACGACTCGTGGCATCGTTGCAGCGCGCCGACGATGCGCACGCGCAGCACCTGCTCGCCCGGGCGAGCGGCAACTATCGTCGAGGCAACGAACGCTCGTAGTCCCGTTCGTCGGCCTGGGGGAGGTGGCGTGTGCGTGTGCTCGTGACCGGGGCGACCGGCTACATCGGCGGACGGCTCGTGCCGAGGCTCATGGCCGCAGGGCACGAGGTCCGCGTGCTCGCCCGCCGGCCCGAGCGTCTGCGCGACGTGCCGTGGCGAGCGGAGGTCGACGTCGTCGCGGGGGATCTCGTCGATCGGGAGTCCGTCGACGCCGCGATGGCGGGTGTCGACGTCGTCTACTACCTGGTGCACTCGATGGGCGGCCGGGACGACTTCGAGGCGACCGAGCAGCGCATCGCCGAGAACGTCGCGAGAGCTGCGCGCGAGCACGGCGTGTCCCGGCTCGTGTACCTCGGCGGCCTGCACCCCGACCGCGTGCGCCTGTCGCGGCACCTGCGCTCGCGCACGCAGGTCGGGGAGATCCTGCTCGCCTCCGGTGTGCCGACGATCGTGTTGCAGGCCGGGGTGATCATCGGGTCGGGGTCGACGTCGTTCGAGATGATCCGCCACCTCACCGAGGTGCTCCCGTACATGCCGGCACCGCGCTGGGTTCGCAGCTTCATCCAGCCCATCGCGGTGCGCGACGTGCTCTACTACCTGGTCGCCGCGGCCGAGGTGCCGCTCCCGGCGAGCCGTTCGCTCGACATCGGCGGCCCCGACATCCTCCGCTACGGGCAGCTCATGAACGGCTATGCGGTCGAGGCCGGGCTGCCGCAACGACCGATCGCAGCCCTCCCCGTGTTGACGCCGTGGCTCGCGGGGCAATGGGTCAATCTCGTGACACCGATCCCGCGTCGCATCGCCGTGCCGATCATCGAGTCGCTCCAGTTCGACTGCGTGATGGGCGATCACGACATCGACCACGTGATTCCGCCCCCTGCAGAGGGGCTGCTGCCCTATCGGGTCGCGGTGCGGTTGGCGCTCGAGCGCGAGCGAGCCGGCGAGGTCGAGACGAGCTGGCGCAACGCCGAGGTCGCCGGCGCGCCGAGCGATCCGTTGCCGAGCGATCCCGACTGGGCGGGGCACACGGTCTACCTGGATGAACGGGAGCGTCGCACCTCGGCGCCCGCGAGCGAGCTCTGGCGCGTCGTCGAAGGCGTCGGCGGCGAGAACGGCTGGTACTCCTTCCCGCTCGCCTGGGCCGCACGCGGGTGGGTCGACAAGCTCACCGGCGGCGTCGGCCTTCGACGAGGGCGGCGCGACCCCGAGACGCTGCACGTGGGCGACGCCGTCGACTTCTGGCGAGTGGAGGCGATCGACCGCGGGAGCTTCCTTCGTCTCCGCGCCGAGATGCGGGTGCCGGGGCGGGCCTGGTTGGAGCTCGCGGTGCGGCCGGCGGAGGGCGGTGCCGAGTACCGCCAGCGAGCGGTCTTCTTCCCCAAGGGACTCTCGGGCCGTCTCTACTGGTGGGCGATCCTCCCGTTCCACGGCATCATCTTCGCCGGCATGGCGAACCGGATCACTGCCGAGGCCGAGGCGCTGCGCGGCGATGAGCCTGACGCCGCACACTGACAGTGCCGGTGGCGGCAGCGACGGCATGGCGTAGCCTCAGGACAGGCCGTCGATCGCGCGGCCGGTGATTCGACGGCGACCAGTTCCTCGCGGATTCCTCTGAGAGAATCCGTCGCGCACGCACCGGCGGGAGACAGGACGTCCCGAAATGGCCAGCACGACCGCTCAACTCCTCGTTCTCGGGGTGCTCGCGCATTCGCGCAAGCCCGACGAGAAGCGACTGCCGCTGCATCCGTCGCATCTGGAGCGCATCGATCCCGATCTTCGGGAGCGCATGATCCTCGAGCGCGGCTACGGTGAGCGCTTCGGGATCTCCGATGACCAACTCCAGCCGTTCGTCGGTGCGCTCGGCACCCGCGAGGAGGTCGTCGCGCAGAGCGATGTGGTGCTCCTGCCCAAGCCGCAGGCCGCCGACCTCGAAGAGCTCCGCGACGGCCAGGTGCTGTGGGGCTGGCCGCACTGCGTGCAGGACCGCGAGCTGACCCAGCTCGCCATCGACAAGCGACTCACGCTCATCGCCTGGGAGGCGATGAACCACTGGACCGCCGGCGGGGGCTTCGGCCTGCACGTGTTCCACAAGAACAACGAACTCGCCGGGTACTGCTCGGTGCTGCACGCGTTGCAGTTGTGCGGATCGACGGGCGACTACGGGCGACGCCTGAGCGCGGTCGTGATCGGCTTCGGGGCGACCGCGCGGGGCGCAGTGACGGCGTTGAACGCACACGGCATCCACGATGTCCGAGTGCTCACCAACCGCGATACCGCCGCGGTGAGCTCGCCGATCCCGTCGGTCGACATCATCCAGTTCGAGCACAACCCCGAGGCTCCCTACGAGAGCACGGTGAACACCGACGATGGGCCGGTCGCGCTGGCGCCGTTCCTCGCCGAGCGGGACATCGTGGTGAACTGCACCCTCCAGGATCCGAATTCGCCGCTGACCTACCTGCGTACCGAGGACCTCGGGCACTTCCGGCCGGGCAGCCTCATCGTCGACGTGTCGGTCGACACCGGAATGGGTTTCGGCTGGGCCCGCCCGACCTCGTTCGAGGACCCGATGTTCACCGTCGGGGAGTCGACGAACTACTACGCCGTCGATCACAGTCCGTCCTACCTCTGGAACTCCGCCACGTGGGAGATCAGCGAGGCCCTGATGCCGTTCCTGCGTTCGGTCATGGAAGGACCTGAGGCGTGGGCGGCGTCTGAGACGATCGATCGCGCCACCGAGATCGCCGGCGGCCGCATCCGCAACCCGGCCATCCTCGAGTTCCAGCGTCGATCGGCCGAGTACCCGCACACCTCGCTCGGATGAGAGGATCGCTGCGGATGCCCCACGAATGGGAGATAACGAAACGGTAACGGTGTTGCTAGAGTGACCTGCACCGATCGCGCAACGGCGCGCGACGGTGGAAAGGCCCGAACCCGTGTTCCACCCCCTCGACACGGTCGCCTCGGCGACCCGGCGTCGTCGGCCCACCCGAGCCGACCGTGCCACCCGAACGCCCGAACCCGCCGGCACCGCCCGCCACCCGCACCCGCTGACCCCGCCGCCACGCGGGGTGCGGATCACCCTCGCGACCCTCGCCGCCGCGGTGCTCGCCGGCGTGCTGCTCTTCGCGCAGGTACCCCCGACCGTCTACGCGATCGACGTCTTCGGCGCGCTCCGCGAACCGGGGGAGCCGGCCTTCACCGTCGGCCATCGCGGTGACCGTGCCGCGGCGCCCGAGAACACGATGCCCTCGCTCGAGCGCGCGATGGACGAACTCGCGTTCGTCGAAACCGACGTGCAGCTGACGAGCGACGGGGTGCCCGTGCTGTTCCACGACTCGACGCTCGAGCGGATCACGGGCGACACCCGGTCGATCGGCGAGCTCGATGCTGCCGCCGTCGGCCGACTCGATGCCGGTGCCTGGTACGGCGAGGAGTTCGCCGGAACGCGCATCCCGACGCTCGACGCCTTTCTCGAGGCGCTCGCGGATCGCGGCGATGCGCGGGCGCTCATCGAGCTGAAGGCCGACTGGCGCGCCGAGGGCATTCGCACCGTGACCGGGCTCATCGAACGGCACGGGCTTCGCGGACGCGTCGTGCTGCAGAGCTTCAGCCTCGAGACGCTCTTCGCCCTGCAGCGCGTCGCGCCGACGATTCCCCGCATCATGCTCGCCCGGGAGCTCCCTGCGAACCCCGTGCCCATGGCCGAGCGGCTCGGGGTCATCGGGATCGGCACCACCGCGGCATCCGTCACCGCCCAGCCGGGCGCTCTCGTCGCCCTGCACGACGCCGGCATCGCCGTGCTCTGCTACACGCTGAACAGCCATGAGCACTGGGAAGAGGTGAGCGCCCTCGGCGTCGACGGCATCATCACCGACGAACCGAGCGAGCTCGACGACTGGCTGGCGGTCACCGCACCGGGCACCTGAGCGACGGGATTCAGCCGGCGGACTCCACTGCGATGCCGAGCGCGGTCGCCGCATCGGCGAAGACGTCGTGCATGGCGGGGGAGAAGAGCACGAACCGGATGAGCTCGGGCGAGGCTGCTTCGGCCGCAGTCGAGAGGGCCACGCGCGCGGCATCGGGAGCCGGCCAGCCGTACACTCCGGCCGAGACGGCGGGGAGGGCGACGGATGCCGCTCCGAGCGACTCGGCGAGGCCGAGCGAGTTGCGGTAGGCGGCGGCGAGCAACCGGCGCCTGGTGTCGGCCTCGGGTCCTTCGCCCGGCCACACCGGCCCCACGGTGTGGATGACCCAGCGTGCGGGAAGACGGCCCGCGGTCGTCGCGACGGCCTCGCCCGCCGGCAGCCCGTCGGGCAGGGCGGTCGCGCGAAGACGACGGCACTCCGCGAGGATCTCGGGCCCCCCGGCCGCGTGGATCGCGCCGTCGACGCCCCCGCCGCCGAGCAGCGAGGAGTTGGCCGCGTTCACGATGGCATCGACGTGCTGCACGGTGATATCGCCCGTGACCAGCTCGATGCGCGGCATCCGCTCGCCTACCCCCGGTTGTTGGAGAGCTCGAAGATGCGCACGAGCTCGGCCACGGCGGCCTCGCGCTGCTCGCCGCCCGCGTCGTACATCTCGGTCACGTGCGTACGCAGGTGATTCTCGACGAGGAGCTTGTTGAGGGAGCCGAGCGACTTCTGCACGGCGAGCGAGAGCGTGATGATGTCGACGCAGTAGTCGTCGTTGTCGATCATCTTCTCGATGCCGCGCAATTGGCCCTCGATGATCTTCGTGCGGTGCAGTGCGCGCTTCTTGATGTCCTCGATCACCTGAACAGGATACCCCGTTTGCGCCAGATACCCCTGGGGGGTACTGTTGGGACTCCGCAATCAACCAAGGAGAGACGGATGACACTGCAGCGCGAGACCCGCACGATCGACCTCGGCATCGAGGGCATGACGTGTGCGAGCTGCGTCTCGAGGGTCGAGAAACGCCTCGGAAAGCTGGAGGGCGTCGAGGCCGAGGTGAACCTCGCGACCGAGAAGGCTCGCGTGTCGTTCCCGTCGACCACGTCGATCGACGAGCTCGTCGAGGCGGTGCGGGCCGCCGGCTACACGGCACACGTGCCCGAGGCGCCGGCCGAGCACGGACTCGGAGACGCGGGCGCGCACGCCGAGACCGCCTCCACCGCACACGTCGCACCCGACCGAGCACCCGACGTCCTCTCCGCAACGGCATCCGACCCGCTCATGACCCGGCTCGTGATCTCGGCCGCCCTCACCGTGCCGGTCGTCGTGATCGCCATGGTGCCGGCGCTGCAGTTCACCTACTGGCAGTGGTTCTCGCTCGTACTCGCGGCACCGGTCGTGGTCTGGGGCGGCTGGCCGTTCCACCGCGCAGCGGCGGTGAACCTGCGTCATGGCTCGCTCACGATGGACACGCTGGTCTCCCTCGGAACGCTCACCGCGTTCGCCTGGTCGCTCTGGGCGCTCTTCTTCGGGCACGCGGGCATGCCGGGCATGACCCACGAGTGGACCTTCGGCGTGCGGGGCACGCCCGGCGGGGACATCTACCTCGAGGTCGCCGCAGGGGTCATCACGATCCTGCTGCTCGGGCGAGTGCTCGAGCAGCGTTCGAAGCGCCGAGCAGGCCAGTCGTTGCGCACGCTGCTCGAACTCGCGCCGCGCGAGGTCTCGGTGCTTCGCGGCGACGGCGAAGAGGAGCGCGAGGAGCGGGTGCGCATCGAGGCACTGCGCCCCGGCGACCGGTTCGTCGTGCGCCCCGGTGAGCGCGTCGCGGCCGACGGGATCGTCGTGCGCGGCGAGGCCGGAGTCGACGAGAGCATGCTGACCGGCGAACCGGCACCCGTCGACGTGGCGCCCGGAACCGCGGTGACCGCGGCGACCATCGTGCACGGCGGCAGCCTCGTGGTCGCGGCAGAGCGGGTCGGGGCCGACACCCGACTCGCGCAGATCGCACGTCTCGTGGAGGATGCGCAGCTCGGCAAGTCGCGAGCGCAACGCCTCGCCGACCGCATCTCGGCGGTGTTCGTGCCGATCGTCATCGCGCTCGCCGCGGCGACCGCGATCGTCTGGGTCGCCACGGGCAGCCCCGTCGAGCAGGCCATCACCGCTGCGGTCGCCGTGCTCGTCATCGCCTGCCCCTGTGCGCTCGGCCTCGCGACGCCGATGGCGATCCTCGTCGGCACCGGCCGGGGTGCCGAACGCGGCATCCTCATCACCGGGCCCGACGCGCTCGACCGCGCCGGCGACGTCGACACCATCCTCCTCGACAAGACGGGCACGCTGACCACCGGTCGGATGAGTCTCACCGGCGTCACGACCGCCGACGGTTCCGGTGCCGACAGCGTCGGCGGTGGTGCGGCGCTCGACATCGCAGCGGCGCTCGAGCGCGGGTCCGAGCACCCGGTCGCGCGGGCGATCGTCGACGGGGCGGATGCCTCGGCGTCTACGTGGCGCGGCGTGCACGTCAGCGGATTCCGCGCCCACGCGGGCCTCGGCGTGACGGGCGTCGTCGACGGCGTGCCCGCCGCGGCCGGACGACCGGCCTTCCTCGTCGAGCTCGGCTACCGCATGCCGGCGACCCTCGAAGCACGCGCCGCCGCCTCCGACCACACCCTCGTCGCCGTCGGAACAGCCGGGGAGGTCGAGGCGCTCATCGAGGTCGGCGACCGGGTACG
The DNA here is from genome assembly GCF_042262385.1 of Agromyces sp. NPDC056389. Lineage (NCBI taxonomy): Bacteria > Bacillati > Actinomycetota > Actinomycetes > Micrococcales > Microbacteriaceae > Agromyces > Agromyces sp. NPDC056389. Next base: position 159,144 of record NZ_JBHJPN010000002.1, on the reverse strand, counting down.
GGACGGCGCTCGCGAGGCGGTCGACCGGCTCCGCGGTCTCGGCCTCCGCCCGGCGCTCGTGACCGGCGACGCCGAGCGCCCGGCGGCGCGCGTGGCCGCCGCACTCGGCATCGACGAGGTGCACGCGGGGGTGAGCCCCGAGGGCAAGCTCGAGATCGTGCGCCGCGAGCAGGCCGAGGGGCGCAGGGTCGCGATGGTCGGCGACGGCGTGAACGACGCCGCAGCACTCGCGGCGGCCGACCTCGGCATCGCGATGGGCGGGGGCACGGATGCCGCGGCCTCGGCGAGCGACCTCGCACTCACGCGCGACGAGCCGGGGGCGATCGCCGACGCGATCTCACTCGCGCGGGCGACGCTCCGCACGATCAAGGGCAACCTGTTCTGGGCCTTCGCCTACAACGTCGCGGCGATCCCGCTCGCGGCGGCGGGCTTCCTGAACCCGATGATCGCGGGCGCCGCGATGGCGTTCTCGAGCGTCTTCGTCGTGCTGAACAGCCTCCGGCTGCGCCGGGCATGAGGTGCTCGCGCGGGCCCCGATCGGTGATCGCCGACCGGGGCCCGCGCCCGCGCTAGCGTAGGGGGCATGCGCCGCTCCCGAACCGCACTCATCGGCACCGCTGCTGCGATCGTCGGCCTCGTCGCCGCGCTGACCGCGGCGCTGCCGGCTGCGGCGGCGGTGACCGTCGGACCGAGTGCTGCGGCCACGTCGTCGCCGGCACTCGCCGTGCCCGCGGCATCCGTCATCGGGGCGGCGAGCGGCACCGATGACTTCACCTTCGATTCGTTCGACGCCGTCTACGAACTCTCGCGCGATGACGGCGGACGCTCGGTGCTCGACGCGACCGAGACGCTCGTCGCCCGGTTCCCCGAGTTCGACCAGAACCACGGTATCCGGCGCGCGCTCCCACGGTCGTATCGCGGGCACCCCACCGACATCGAGCACATCACGGTGACCGACGGCACCGGCGCGCCCCGCTCGTTCGAGGTCGAGGAGGACGAGGACGACGACGGCTTCGTCCTCGTCACGATCCGCGGCGACGACTTCGTTCACGGCGAGCAGACCTACGTCATCAGCTACCGGCAGCACAATGTCACCCTGCAACCCCGCGATGCCGACGTCGACGAGTTCTACTGGGATGTGAACGGCACCGGGTGGGCCCAGCCCTTCGGGCGGGTCAGCGCCGAGCTGCGATTGAGCGACGACGTCGCCGCGGCGGCGACCGGCGCCGTCGCCTGCTATCGCGGTTCCGAGAACTCGGGCACGCCGTGCGAGTCGCTGGAGCAGGAGCCCGAACCGCCCGTCATCACGGCCGAGGCCCTCGACCTGCAGCCGTTCGAGACCCTTTCCATCGCTGCGGCATTCACCGAGGGCACCTTCGTTCCGCGCGACGAGTCGTTCGGCTCCTCGCCCGCGGCCATCGGCGGTGCCATCGCGGCCGTGATCGCCGTGCTCGTCGCCGCGGCGGCGCTGATCCTGCGCATCTCGCGCTGGCGCAGCCATCCCGGGCGCGGCACGATCATCGCCCAGTACGAGCCGCCCGCCGGTGTCTCGACGCTGCTCGCGGCCGATCTCGTCGGTGCATCGGCCAAGGGCGTGACGGCGACGATCCTCGAACGAGCGGTCGCCGGTCAGTTGCGCATCGTCGAGTCCGGCAAGAAGAAGTACGCCGTCGAGTACGTGGGGGCGGGCGAACCAGCCGACCCCGACGCCGACGCGGTCGTCTCTGCGCTCTTCGGAGACCGCCGCGCGGGAGAGCGGCGAGAGCTTGCGAACGACACGGCGCTCGGCAAGCGCCTGTACGAGATCAACCAGGCGGTCGGCAAGAACGCGGTCTCGGCCGGGCTGCGGCGGCGGCCCGCCGTCGGGCTCCGGGTCCTGCTCCTCGTGGTCGCCGCCGTCGCCGCGACCCTCTCGTTCGTGCTCGGCGTCATCGCGCTCGACAACCAGATGGGCGGGTTCTGGCCGGCGATCTGCTTCGTCGTCGCGATCCTCGCGGCGGTCGCGACGCTCTTCACGATCGCCGGGGTGCGCCCGTTCACCGAGCAGGGCCGCGCACTGCACGATCACCTCGAGGGCCTGCGCCTCTACATCCGCCTCGCCGAGGCCGATCGGCTCCGCGTGCTGCAGAGTCCGAGCGGGGCGCTGCGGGTGGAGCGGTCGGCGGCATCCGACGCCGGTGCGACCCCGACGGATGCCGCGGGCGCGCCGGTCGCGACCGTCGAGCTCGACCCCGTCGCCATGCTGAAGCTCAACGAGCGACTGCTGCCCTACGCCGTGCTGTTCGGCCTCGAGCGCGAATGGGCCGAGGTGCTCTCCGCGCTGCACGAACAGGTCGGCACGGAACCCACGTGGTACGCCGGGTCGAGCGGCTTCAACGCCGGGCTGCTCGCGTCGGGCATCTCGTCGTTCTCATCGGCCTCGAGCTCGTCGTGGTCGGGGTCGGGGTCGAGCTCCGGGTCGAGCGGCTCGGGCGGCGGCGGCTCCGCGGGCGGCGGCGGCGGCGGCGGCGGCGGCGGCGGGGTCTGACCAAACCGCCCGCGGCCGTGGGGGCCCGGCGACTACTCCTCTGCGGCGGGGCCGCGGTCGTCGGCGAGATCGACGCGGCGCTCGGCGTCCACGCCGGGCACCTCGTCGTCGAGGCTGTCGTCGATCGGGCGCTCGTCGTCGTCGGCGACATCGTCGGGTTCGTCGAACTCCGTATCCTGCGACACCGTGAAATCGTCATCGGGCGTGACGCCGTCGCCCGCCCCTGCGAGACCGTCCATGAGGCAAGGGTAGGCCTGTCGCGCCGATCCTGCACGGGGTTGACGCTAGACTGGTCCTGCGCACGACGAATCCGTTCTTCGTCCGACCGCGCGAGCTGGGTGTGAATGAACCTGAGCTCGCGCGCTGCTCGGTTCGGGATTCGCGCACCGCGGGCCACCGACCAGTTCGGTGCCGCCGAGCGGTCTCGAACATCTCACGATGTCGAGGGGGGTGCCGGATTCGGCCCAGACACTGGAGGACCATTGGCCCAGACGAGGCAGCGGCAGCGAACGCGTTCGCGCGACGATGACGCACCGATCATCCCGATCCTCGCGCGCAAGGTGCGCGAGGTGGAGCAGAAGGCGCAGAAGGGCAAGCTCGGCCCGACGAATCGCACGAAGTTCCAGGTGATCGCACTCCTCATGCGCGAAGAGCGCGCGCGGGTCAAGGCCGACACCGAGATCACGGATGCCGCGCGCTCCGAGCTCCTCAAGCGACTCGACGGCATCGCGCAGATCCTCGCGAAGACCGCCGCCCGCGACACGAGCCTCATCGCCCTGCTCGAGCCCGACGCCTCGATCTCCACGGTCGCGCAGCGGTTCCGTCGCGACTGGCTGCTCGAGTCGGGAGCGGAGCTCTCGCCCGACGAGCTCATCATCACCCGTGAAGCCGAGGTGAAGCCCGCGCTCAGCGAGAACCAGGTGATCCCGGCATCCGTTCGCTCGCGACAGCTCGCGAACCCGTTCCTCCCGCCCGACTTCTCGAAGCAGGCCGCTCCGGTGGTGCCGGTGCGCCGGCTCGCCAACTGGGAGCTCCTCGGCCCGCTGTTCAAGTCCTTCGAGGTCGGCTCCGGGGGTCAGGCCGCCACGATGGAGCTGCCCGAAGCGCCGAAGGTCGACCGGCTCGCGCCGCGCGGCCTCGAGCTCATGAAGCACCAGGCGCGCTTCATCGAGAGCGCCCGCCTCGGGCACCGCACGTTCCTGCTCGCCGACGAGCCGGGTCTCGGCAAGACGGCGCAGTCGGTGCTCGCGGCATCCGTCGCCGGCGCCTACCCGTTGCTCGCCGTCGTGCCGAACGTCGTGAAGATGAACTGGGCGCGCGAGGTCGAGCGGTGGACCCCGCATCGCCGTGCGACCGTCATCCACGGCGACGGCGACACGCTCGACGCCTTCGCCGACGTCGTGGTCGTCAACTACGACGTGCTCGACCGGCACATGGCGTGGCTGTCGACCCTCGGCTTCAAGGGCATGGTCGTCGACGAGGCGCACTTCATCAAGAACCTGCAGTCGCAGCGCTCGAAGAACGTGCTCGCCCTCGCCGACCGCATCCGTCGTACCGCGCCGGGCGGTGACCCCCTGCTGCTCGCCCTCACCGGCACGCCGCTCATCAACGACGTCGACGACTTCCGTGCGATCTGGAAGTTCCTCGGCTGGATCGAGGGCGACAAGCCCTCGCCCGAACTGCTCGGCAAGCTCGAGGAGACAGGTCTCACGCCGGCGGAGCCCGGCTTCTACAGCGCGGCCCGCCGTGCCGTGATCGACCTCGGCATCGTGCGCCGGCGCAAGGTCGACGTCGCCGCCGACCTGCCCGCCAAGCGCATCGCCGACCTGCCCGTCGAACTCGATGACGAACTCGGCCGCTCCGTTCGTGCCGCCGAGCGAGAGCTCGGCAACCGTCTCGCAGGGCGCTTCCGGGCGCTCGTCGAGGCGCGGCACCTGCGCGTCGGCGACCTCGACGACGATCAGCGCGACCAGTTCATCCGTGCCGTCGCGAGCGCGGAGCTCGAGGAGTCGAAGGCGACGAAGTCGGGCGAGAACGTCTTCACGATGGTGCGCCGCATCGGTCAGGCCAAGGCCGGTCTCGCCGCCGACTACGCCGCCCAGCTCGCCCGCTCGGTCGGCAAGGTCGTGTTCTTCGCCAAGCACATCGATGTCATGGACCAGGCCGAGGCGGCGTTCGCCGCACGGGAGCTGCGCACCGTGTCGCTTCGCGGCGACCAGACCGCCCTGCAGCGCCAGGCCGCGATCGACGCGTTCAACAACGACCCCGAGGTCGCCGTCGCCGTCTGCTCGCTCACGGCCGCAGGCGTCGGAGTGAACCTGCAGGCCGCATCGAACGTCGTGCTCGCCGAGCTCAGCTGGACCGCGGCCGAGCAGACGCAGGCGATCGACCGCGTGCACCGCATCGGCCAGGACGAGCCCGTCACCGCATGGCGCATCATCGCCGCGCACACGATCGACGCGCGCATCGCCGAACTCATCGACTCGAAGCAGGGGCTCGCAGCGCGTGCGCTCGACGGCAGCGACGTCGAGCCGGGCTCGGCGGACTCGGTGCAGCTGGACGCCCTGCAGCACCTGCTGCGGCAGGCGCTCGACGGCGCCCTGTAGGCGGGGGACCGCCGGGCGGTCGGCCCGGCCGGCGACCACCGCGCGGGGGCGCCTCGTCGGCGTCGTTCGGGGAAGTCGAGGTTCGCTAGACTTCCCGGAGTCGTGCCCCGATGAAGCGGCTCCGGCGACGCATCCCCCTGAGCAACAAGGAGTCCCACGAGCATGAAGATCGGCATCCTCACATCGGGCGGCGACTGCCCCGGCCTCAACGCGGTCATCCGCGGATCCGTGCTGAAGGGCGTCATCTCGTACGACACCGAGTTCGTCGGCTTCCGCAACGGCTGGCGCGGCGTCGTCGAAGAGGACATCATGCCCATCGTGCGCCACGACGTGCGCGGCCTCGCCAAGCAGGGCGGCACGATCCTCGGCTCGAGCCGAACCAACCCGTTCGAAGGCGAGGGCGGCGGCCCCGAGAACATCCAGCGCATGCTCGACCGCAACGGCATCGACGCGATCGTCGCGATCGGCGGCGAGGGCACGCTCACCGCAGCCCGCCGCCTCTACGACGAGGGCGGCATCAAGGTCATCGGCGTGCCGAAGACGATCGACAACGACCTCGCGGCGACCGACTACTCGTTCGGCTTCGACACGGCCGTGCAGATCGCGACCGAGGCCATCGATCGCCTGCGCACCACGGCCGACTCGCACGGGCGCTGCATGGTGCTCGAGGTCATGGGCCGCCACGTCGGCTGGATCGCCCTGCACTCCGGCATGGCCGGCGGCGCGCACGCGATCCTCATCCCCGAGCAGCCGCAGTCGATCGAGCAGATCGCCGAGTGGGTCGAGTCGGTGCGCGACCGCGGCCGTGCGCCGCTCGTCGTCGTGGCCGAGGGCTTCAAGTTCGACGACATGGCCGAGGCGCACTCGCACAAGGGCCTCGACGCGTTCAACCGGCCGCGCCTCGGCGGCATCGCCGAGCTCATCGCGCCCATGATCGAGGAGCGCACGGGCATCGAGTCCCGCGCCACGGTGCTCGGCCACATCCAGCGCGGCGGCGAGCCGACCGCATTCGACCGCGTGCTCGCGACGCGCCTCGGCATGGCCGTGGTCGACGCGGTCTACGACGGCGCATGGGGCTCGATGGTCACGCTTCGCGGCACCGACATCGAAACCGTCTCGATCGCCGACGCGGTCGGCACCCTCAACCGGGTGCCGCAGTCGCGGTACGACGAGGCGAAGATCCTCTTCGGCTGAGCGTGTCAGTGCCCCAGGTGTGCGTCTGCTACCTCCTGCGTGAGCACGGAGGGCGCGTCGAGGTGCTCCTGGGGCGCAAGAAGCACGGGCTCGGCATGGGCAATTTCGTGGCTCCCGGCGGCAAGCTCGAACCGGGCGAGTCGGCGACGGATGCCGCGGTGCGCGAGATCTTCGAGGAGTCGGGTCTCGTCGTGGCCGCCGACGACCTCGAGCCGCGCGGCATCCTGAGCTACGTGTTCCCGCACAAGGAGGCCTGGAGCCAGGAATCCAACGTCTTCGTGTGCCGTAACTGGACGGGGGAGCCCGTGCCCTCCGACGAACTCGATCCCGAGTGGTTCGACGTGCGCGAGATCCCGCTCGACGAGATGTGGGACGACGCGCGCCGGTGGTTGCCCGACGTGCTCGCCGGCGGCACCGTGCAGCGCACCTTCGTGTTCGGTGCCGACCTCGCTACGGTGGTGGAGGAGCCTGGTTCCGTCACGTAGTATCTATGGGTGCACGGCGGACTTTGCTTCTGCAAGGCACATCCCCTGAACATCTGGTGAAATCCCTCCCAGGGCGCGGGCTTCACCGATCCCAGAGGCTGTATTAGCTACGAAAGGCGCCGGTGGATCTCACCCTCATCGTCGTGCTGGTCATCGCACTGGCGCTCTTCTTCGACTTCACCAACGGGTTCCATGACACGGCCAACGCGATGGCCACCCCCATCGCCACGGGCGCGCTGAAGCCCAAGGTCGCGGTCGGCCTCGCCGCCATCCTGAACCTCGTCGGCGCCTTCCTCTCGACCGAGGTGGCCAAGACCATCTCCGGCGGCATCATCAAAGAGGGTGACGGCGGTGTGCTCATCACACCCGAGCTCATCTTCGCGGGCCTCATCGGCGCGATCGTGTGGAACATGATCACCTGGCTGCTCGGCCTGCCGTCGTCGTCGAGCCATGCGCTGTTCGGCGGCCTGATCGGCGCGGCCCTCGTCGGGTTCGGCGTCGGCGCGATCGATTTCGCGGTCGTGCTGTCGAAGGTCATCCTGCCCGCGCTGCTCGCTCCGCTCACTGCGGGGCTCATCGCCTACACCGCGACGAAGCTCGCCTACGCCATCACGCGTCGCTACGACGGCAAGCCCGACGGGCGCGACCGGTTCCGCCACGCGCAGATCTTCTCCTCCTCGCTCGTCGCCCTGGCGCACGGCACCAACGACGCCCAGAAGACGATGGGCGTCATCACCCTGACGCTCGTCGCCGCGGGCCTGCAGCCCGCGGGCGCCGAGGTGCAGCTCTGGGTCATCGTCACGTGCGCCATCGCGATCGCCCTCGGCACGTACATGGGCGGCTGGCGCATCATCAAGACGCTCGGCACCGGCCTCACCGACGTGAAGCCGGCGCAGGGCTTCGCCGCCGAGACGGCCACCGCGGCGACGATCCTCGCCTCGAGCCACGTCGGCTTCGCGCTGTCGACCACGCAGGTCGCCTCGGGCTCGGTCATCGGCTCCGGCCTCGGTCGCCGCGGGTCGAAGGTGCGCTGGCGCACCGCCGGCCGCATCGGCGTCGGCTGGCTCCTGACGCTGCCCGCCGCGGGTGGCGTGGGCGCTCTCGCCGCGGTCGTCGCCCACCTCGGCGTCGTCGGCATCGTCATCGACACGATCGTCGGCGTCTCCGTGATCGTCGGCATCTTCCTCTGGTCGCGCCGCAACGAGGTCTCCCACCACAACGTGGTGAGCGAGGTCGCCCACTCGGGCCGTGCGGTGAAGATCAAGCGCAACCCCAAGCCGAAGAAGAAGGTGACGTCGTGATCGACTGGTTCGCGTTCCTCCTCGTCTTCGTCACCGCGATGATCGGCACCGTCGTCGTCGTCTCCGCATACTCGCTCGGCGTCCGGCTCCTCACGATCTCGGGGCGAACGCCCATCGTGACGCCCGCCGAGTTCACCGACGCGATCACCGTGGTGACGCCCGCCGAGATCCGTCAGGCTGAGAAGCGGGCGGCCAAGGCGGCGAAGAAGAGCCCGCTGAGCGAGGGGCAGAAACGCGCCGCGCTCGTCGGCGCCTGGACCTGCTTCATCGTGAGCGGTCTCGCGGTGATCTTCGGTCTCTACCTGATCGTGGGCGAGCACATCATCAAGCTGTTCAGCTGAGCAGCTCCAGTCCACCCGTCGCGCCGCTCCCGGCGCGTCCCTCATCGAAGGTTCCCGGATGACCACTGAGACGACCCCCGAAACGACCCCAGACACGGCGGAGCAGAGCGCGAAGCCGTCGCATCCCGTCGATCGATTCTTCGAGATCACCAAGCGCGGCTCCACCGTCGGCACCGAGGTGCGCGGCGGCATCGTCACCTTCGTGACGATGGCGTACATCGTGATCCTCAACCCGATCATCCTGTCGGCCGGCGTCGACGTCGACGGCAACCAGCTCGGGTTCGCCCAGGTCTCCGCCGTCACCGGCCTGACGGCCGGTGTCATGACGATCCTGTTCGGCCTCGTCGCCCGCCTGCCCTTCGGCTTCGCCGCGGGCCTCGGCATCAACTCGTTCCTCGCGGTCTCCGTCGTCGGCCAGGTGACCTGGCCCGAGGCGATGGGCCTCGTGGTCATCAACGGCCTCATCATCGTGCTGCTCGCGGCGACCGGCCTCCGCCGTCTCATCTTCGACGCGGTGCCGATCCAGCTGAAGCTCGCGATCACGGTCGGCATCGGCCTCTTCATCGCCTTCATCGGATTCGTGAACGCCGGGTTCGTCACCGCGACCGGCGCCTCGTCGCCGCCCGTCGGCCTCGGCATCGCCGGTTCCGTCGCAACCGTGCCGACCCTCGTCTTCATCTTCACCCTCCTGCTCACGGGCATCCTCGTGGCTCGCAAGGTCAAGGGCGGCATCCTCATCGGCCTCGTCTCGGGCACCGTGCTCGCGGTCGTCGTCGAGGCGATCTGGAACCTCGGCCCGATGTTCGCCGGCGACGAGTTCAACGCGGGCGGCTGGAGCCTCTCGGTGCCCGAGCTCACGGGCTCGATCGTCGGCCTGCCCGACCTCTCGCTCGTCGGACAGGTCTCGTTCGGCAGCTTCGAGCGCATCGGCGTGCTCGCCGCCGTCATGCTCGTCTTCACGCTCGTCTTCACGAACTTCTTCGACGCCATGGGCACGATGACGGGTCTGTCCAAGGAAGCGCAGCTCGCCGACGCGAAGGGCGACTTCCCGCGCCTGAAGTCCGCGCTGATCGTCGAGGGCGTCGGCGCCGTCGCGGGCGGCTACGCCTCCGCGTCGTCGAACACGGTCTTCATCGAGTCGGGCGCCGGCATCGGCGAGGGCGCGCGCACGGGCCTCGCGAACATCGTGACGGGCCTGCTCTTCCTCGCGGCGATGTTCTTCAGCCCGCTCGTCTCGATCGTTCCGACCGAGGTCGCCTCGGCGGCGCTCGTCATCGTGGGTGCGCTCATGATGGCGCAGATCAAGCACATCGACTTCTCGGAGTTCTCGGTGCTGCTGCCGGTGTTCCTCGCCGTCACGGTCATGCCGCTCACCTACTCGATCGCCAACGGCATCGGCGCGGGCTTCATCGCCTGGGTCGTCGTGCGTTCGCTGTCGGGCAAGGCCCGCGAGATCAGCCCGCTGCTCTGGATCGTCGCGGCCGGCTTCCTCGTCTACTTCGCCCGTGGTCCGGTCGAGGCGCTCTTCGCCTGACCTTCCGCTCCGACGACGGATGCCCCGGGGCCGATCGGCCCCGGGGCATCCGTGTTCGTGCTTCCGCTCGGTGCGAGCCGGGCCTCAGTTCGTGCCGCGCGCCTTGGCGATGCCGTTCATGAGGTGGTAGATCACGATGGCGGCGATCGTGCCGAGCGCGATGCCGTTGAACGAGACGCCGCCGACCGCGAAGGTGAAGTCCGCGATGCCGATGATGAGGGCCGTCGCCGCGGTGAACTGGTTCACGGGCTTCGAGAAGTCGACCTTGTTGTCGAGCCAGATCTTCACGCCGATGATGCCGATGAGGCCGTACAGGGCCGTGGTGACGCCGCCGAGCACGCCCGCCGGGATCGTGTTGATGACCTCGCCGAACTTGGGGGAGAGGCCGAGCAGCACCGCCACGATGCCGGCGATCCAGTAGGCGGCGGTCGAGTAGATGCGGGTCGCGGCCATGACGCCGATGTTCTCGCCGTAGGTCGTGGTGCCCGAGCCGCCGAAGAAGCCGGCGATGGTGGTCGCGAGGCCGTCGGCGAAGAGCGCGCGACCGGTGGACCTGTTGACCGACGGGTCGGTCATCTGCGCGACCCCCTTGATGTGGCCGACGTTCTCGGCGATGAGCACGAGCACGACGGGCAGGAAAGCGGGGAGGAAGCCCCATACGGCGGCGTCGGCGAAGGGGTTCGCGGGCAGGTGGAAGGTCGGCAGGCCGATCCACGCGGCGTCCTCGATGCGCGCGAAGTCGATCTCGCCCTGGATCGCCGCGGCGATGTAGCCGATCACGACGCCGACGAGGATCGACATGCGGCCGAGGATGCCGCGGAAGGCGACGCTCGCGATGATGACGGCCGCGAGCGTGATGAGCGCGGTCAGCGGGGCCAGCATGAAGTTGTTCTTCGCAGCGGGCGCGAGGTTGAAGCCGATGAGCGCGACGATCGCACCCGCCACGACGGGCGGCATGAGCGCGTCGATCCAGCGCGTGCCGACCCACTGCACGAGGAGGCCGACGAGCGCGAGCAGCACGCCGACGACGACGATGCCGAAGAGCGCGGCGCCCATCGGGTCGCCGATGCCGTTCGCGCCCATCGCGGCGCTGATCGGGGCGATGAACGCGAACGAGGAGCCGAGGTAGCTCGGCACCCGGTTCTTCGTGATGACGAGGAAGAGGATCGTGCCGAGGCCCGAGAAGAACAGCGTCGTCGCGGGCGGGAAGCCCGTGAGGATCGGCACGAGGAAGGTCGCACCGAACATGGCCACGACGTGCTGGGCGCCGAGGCCGATCGTGCGGGGCCAGCTGAGGCGCTCGCCGGGGGCGACGACCTCGCCGGGGTTGACGTTCTTGCCGTCGCCGTGGATGGTCCAGGGCAGAGTCATGCTGCTCCGTTTCATGGGAGTCGAAGGGTGGGGATCCATCCGATGGTATCGGGGGGATAGCCCCATACCCCGCGATTCCGCGGGTCCGTAGCGTGGAAGCACGCCCACAACGGGCATCCACGAACAGGAGAGCACAACATGACCACCGTCACCGACACCGCAACCCAGGCGCCGTTCGCGGAGCCGAACCCGTACACCGCGCCGGCCGCGGAGACGAACGGGTTCAGCATCGCGAGCCTCGTGCTCGGACTCGTCTCGATCGTGGCGAGCTCCACCTTCTTCGTGCCGGTGATCGGGCTCGTGCTCGGCATCCTGGCACTGAAGCGCGAGCCCGCGGCGCGCACCATGGCCATCTGGGGCATCGTGCTGAACGGCGTGATGCTCGCGGGCACCGTGCTCGTCGCGTTCGGCGCCCTCGTCTTCGGACTCGCGATGCTGCCCTTCGCGTTCCTCTGAGTTCGCAGGCGACCCGCATCGGGTCCGCGGAACGGGTCGTCTCCTTCGGGAGGCGGCCCGTTCTCGCGTCTCAGGCGTAGAAGCCGCGCAGCAGCGCCTCGGTGCCCTCGAGGTGCTCGGCCATGGCGCTCGCGGCATCGTCGGGGCTGCCGCGGAGGATGGCACCCACGATCGCGCGGTGCTGCTCGTTCGAGTGCGCGATGTTCGGCGCGAGCAGCGGAATGCCGTCGAGCAGTTCGTTGACGCGCATGCGCACGTCTGCGACGAGCGGGATGACGCTCGGCGCGCCGAGCACCTCGGCGATCAGCAGGTGCAGGCGGGAATCCGCCATGCGGTACTGGTCGCCGGCGGCGGTGCGGCACTCCTCGTAGGCCTGCCAGAGCCGTTCGCGGTCGTTCGCGGTCAGCTCGCTCTCGGCGGCGCGCCGCGCCGCGCCGACCTCGATGACCGAGCGGAGCGCGAGCGTGTCCTCGAGGCGGGCGGACGTCACGAACGGATCATCGGCCGTGCCCGGCGTCGCGGGGAGCGCGACGGGCAGCTCGTCGGAGACGAACGTGCCGCCGTAGCGCCCGCGCCGGGCCACCACCCATCCGGCTTCGGCGAGGGAGGCGATCGCCTCGCGAAGCGTGTCGCGGCTGACCTCGAGCATCGTCGCGAGTTCGCGCTCGGCGGGCAGGCGCTCACCCGGGCCGATGAGCCCGAGCCGGATCGACTGCAGCAGGCGCTGCACGGTCTCCTCGAACGCGTTGGCCGGCCGCGCCGGCGTCAGCAGCAGCCCGGCGCTCAGCACCTCGGCATTCGTCGCCTCGATGCCCGGCACCTCGGCGGGCTCCGCCTGCTCGTTCTCCTCCGCGACCGCCATGCTTCGAGCCTAGAGCGGAGTGACGTAGGCCGAGCTGATGCCGCCGTCGACGAGGAACGTCGAGCCGGTGATGAACGAGGCGTCGTCGCTCGCGAGGAACGCGACCGCCGCGGCGAGTTCCTCGGGTTCGGCGAAGCGGCCCACGGGGATGTGCACGAGGCGGCGCTGGGCGCGCTCCTGGTCCTTCGCGAACAGCTCCTGGAGCAGGGGCGTGTTCACGGGGCCCGGGCAGAGGGCGTTCACGCGGATGCCCTGCCGGGCGAACTGCACGCCGAGTTCCCGGCTCATCGCGAGCACGCCGCCCTTCGAGGCGGTGTACGAGATCTGCGAGGTCGCCGACCCCAGCACCGCGACGAACGACGCCGTGTTGATGATCGAGCCGCGCCCCTGCGCGACCATGTGCCGCAGCGCCGCTCGCGAGCAGAGGTAGACCGACTTGAGGTTGACGTCCTGCACCTTCTGCCAGGCGGGCAGCTCGGTCGTCTCGATCGAGTCGTCGTCGGGCGGGGAGATGCCCGCGTTGTTGAACGCGATGTCGACCGAGCCGTAGACGCGGGCGGCCTCGTCGAAGAGGTGGTCGACCTGGGCCTGATCGGTGACGTCGACCTGCACGAACAGCCCGCCGACGAGTTCGGCTGCGGCCGGCCCGGTCGAGGCATCCATGTCGCCGATGACGACGCGGGCGCCCTCTGCGGCGAGGCGCTTGGCGGTCGCGAGGCCGATGCCCGAGGCGCCGCCGGTGATCACGGCCACGCGGCCGGCGAGGCGCTGGGTGAGGTCGATGCGTGGAAGGTCGGTCATGGTGCTCCTGTCGTAGGGTCGTGCTCGTCAGTCGACGGCGAGGAAGACGTTCTTGGTCTCGGTGAAGGCGAGTGGCGCATCGGGACCGAGCTCGCGGCCGAGCCCCGACTGCTTGAAGCCGCCGAACGGCGTCGAGTAGCGCACCGACGAGTGCGAGTTCACCGAGAGGTTGCCCGAGTCGATCGCCCGGGCGACGCGGATGCCGCGGCTCAGGTCACGGGTCCAGATCGATCCCGAGAGTCCGTACTCGCTCGCGTTCGCGAAGCGCACCGCGTCGTCTTCGTCGTCGAACGGGAACACCGAGACGACGGGACCGAAGATCTCCTCGCGCGCGGTGCGCGAGTCGCGCGCCGGCGTGAGCACGGTGGGCGGGAACCAGAAGCCGGGACCGGTCGGGGCGGAGGCGCGGAACGCGAGCTCCGAGTCATCCGGAACGAAGGAGCGCACCCGGTCGAGGTGGGCGGCCGCGACGAGCGGGCCCATCTCGGTCGACTCGTCGGCGGGATCGCCGACGCGGACCCCGGCCACCGCGGGTTCGAGCAGCTCCATGAACCGCTCGTAGACGCTGCGCTCGACGAGGATGCGGCTGCGGGCGCAGCAGTCCTGCCCGGCGTTCTCGAAGACGCCGTAGGGCGCGGTCGCGGCGGCCCGTTCGAGATCGGAGTCGGCGAAGACGATGTTGGCGCTCTTGCCGCCGAGCTCGAGCGTCACGCGCTTCACCTGGTCGGCGCAGCCCGACATGATCTGCTTGCCGATCTCGGTCGAGCCGGTGAAGACGATCTTGCGAACGATCTCGTTCGTGACGAAGCGCTGGCCGACGACCGATCCCTTGCCGGGGATGACCTGGAAGAGCCCGTCGGGCAGGCCCGCCTCGAGTCCGAGTTCTGCGAGGCGCATGCTCGTGAGGGGGGTCCACTCGGCGGGCTTCAGCACGACCGCATTGCCGGCCGCGAGCGCGGGTGCGAATCCCCAGGCCGCGATCGTCATGGGGAAGTTCCACGGCGTGATCACGCCGACGACGCCGAGCGGCTCCTGGAAGGTGACGTCGAGGCCGCCGGCGACGGGGATCTGCCGGCCGAAGAGCCGTTCGGGCGCAGCGGAGTAGTACTCGAGCACGTCGCGCACATGCCCCGCTTCCCACCGGGCCTGCCCGATCGGATGCCCCGAGTTGCGCATCTCGATCGCCGCGAGCTCTTCGACCGCACCGTCGACGGCATCTGCGAAGCGGCGGAGGAGCCGGGCGCGGTCGAGAGGGGCAAGTCGCGCCCAGTCGCGCTGGGCCGCGGCGGCCCGGGCGATCGCGACATCCGTGTCGTCGATCGAGGCGGCGGCGACCGTGGTCACGACGCTCTCGTCGGCGGGGTTGACGATCGTGTGGGTCACTGGTCGGTCCTCTCGGAATGGGCGGTCGCGGGGCGGGCTGCCCGGTGCTCGCGGGCGGCATCGACGAGGCCGGCGAAGAGTCGGCGGTCGGCGGCGTTCTCTTCGGGGTGCCACTGCACGCCGATGCCGAACGGCACCGTCTCGAGCTCGACGGCCTCGATGACCCCGTCGTCGGTGCGTGCGGTGACCCGCAGGCCGTCGGCGACCTCATCGAGCGCCTGGTGGTGGTAGACGTGGATCGGCAGCGGCGAGGGGGCATCGCCGAGCACCGCCGAGAGACGGGAGCCCGGCTCGACGATCGCCGAGGTTTCGCCGAACTGCGCCGGGCCGGGTTGGTACGCGTCGCTGCCGACGACGTCGGGCAGGTGCTGCACGAGCGTGCCGCCGAGCGCAACGTTCAGCATCTGCGCACCGCGACAGATGCCGAGGAAGGGCAGCTCGAGCCCGATCGCGGTCGTCAGCAGCAGGTCCTCCCAGTCGTCGCGATCGGTGCGCGGCGCGCCGGTGCGATCGTGCCGCGCCTGGCCGTATCGCGCGGGGTCGACGTCGGCGCCGCCCGAGACGATGAGCCCGTCGAGCGCGCCGAGCACCGAATGGGCGGTCGCGGCGTCGGCCGGTTGGGGCGGAAGCAGCACGGCGATGCCGCCGGCGTCGGTCACGGCGTCGATGTAGACCTTCGGGAGGAAGGAGGCGCGCACGTCCCAGACCCCGGTCTGCGCCTGCTCGAGGTAGGTCGTGATGCCGATCACCGGGGCGGGGATGCTCCGTTCAGAGTCGTTCGAAACCACGCACCCGCTCCCAGTCCGTCACGGCCGCGTCGTAGGCGGCGAGCTCGATGCGCGCGTTGTTCAGGTAGTGATCGACGACCTCGTCGCCGAACGCCTCGCGGGCGACCGCGGATCCTGCGAAGAGCTCGGCCGACTCGCGGAGCGTCGCGGGCACCCGCGCCACGTCGCTCTCGTAGGCGTTGCCCTCGAAGAGGTCGTCGAGCTCGAGTTCGCCGTCGATGCCGGCGAGGCCCGCGGCGATGAGCGCCGCGACGGCGAGGTACTGGTTCACGTCGCCGCCCGGCACCCGATTCTCGACGCGCATGCCGAGCCCGCGACCCACGACGCGCAGCGCGCACGTGCGGTTGTCGAGGCCCCAGGCGATGGCCGTGGGGGCGAAGCTGCCGGCGACGTAGCGCTTGTAGGAGTTGATGTTCGGGGCGGAGAAGAGCGTGAGCTCGCGCATCGCGGCCACCTGACCCGCGAGGAACCGGCGGAAGAGGGTGGACATGCCGTGCGGGGCATCCGGATCGCTGAAGACGGCCTCGCCGTTCTCTCCTCGCAGCGAGATGTGGATGTGGCAGCTGTTGCCCTCGCGCTCGTTGAACTTCGCCATGAACGTCAGCGACTTGCCGTGCCGGTCGGCGATCTCCTTCGCACCGTTCTTGTAGACCGAATGGTTGTCGCACGTGCCGAGCGCATCGGTGTAGCGGAAGGCGATCTCCTGCTGGCCGAGGTTGCACTCGCCCTTCACGCCCTCGCAGTACATGCCCGCGCCGTCCATCGAATTCCGGATGTCGCGGAGCAGCGGCTCCATGCGGGTCGAGGCGAGCAGCGCGTAGTCGATGTTGTAGTCGCTCGCGGGGGTGAGGTCGCGGTAGCCCTTCTGCCAGGCGGTGCGGAACGAATCGTCGAAGACGATGAACTCGAGCTCGGTGCCGACGAAGGCCGTGAGCCCGCGCTCGGCGAGGCGTTCGAGCTGCCGCTGCAGGATGCGCCGGGGCGATGCCTCGACCGGGGTGCCGTCGAGCCACTGCAGGTCGGCCGTGACGAGCGCCGTCGCCTCGAGCCAGGGCGCCATGCGCAGCGTCGAGAAGTCGGGGATCATCGCCATGTCGCCGTAGCCGCGCTCCCAGCTCGACATCGCGTAGCCGTCGACGGTGTTCATCTCGACGTCGACGGCGAGCAGGTAGTTGCAGCACTCGGCGCCGTGGGCTGCGACGTCGTCGAGGAAGAGCCGCGCCGAGACGCGCTTGCCGATCAAGCGCCCCTGCATGTCGGTGAACGCGACGATCACGGTGTCGACGTGGCCGTCGGCGACCGCGCCATGCAGTGCGTCGAGGGTGAGGTATCCGGTGGGTGCCGTCATCCGCTTTGCCTCTTCCAGAAAGATGAATGGTCGGTGCTGCCGACCATTACACCACAGGCTTGTCGGAACGTGTGGGGCGGAATCCGCACGATTCCCGCGAGATTCGTTCGCATGCATTTCAAAAAGGTCTGTACGAGCAACCATTGGGCGCTCTATAGTTCAGGCCAACGCATCCCACCCCCGCGCTGCTGCGGCTGCGCGCTTCGAGAGAGCAAGGGAACCGCCATGACCAAGGACACGCTCAAGGTCTCGGGAGTGAAGTACACGACCGCCGACTCCGGGTACTTCGAGAAACGCAAGCTCACCCGCACCGCCGGGGTGTGGGGCCTCTGGGGCCTCGCCGTCGCCGCCGTCATCTCGGGCGACTTCTCGGGGTGGAACTTCGGCATCGACTTCGCGGGCTTCGGCGGCATGCTCATCGCCTTCGCGGTGCTCGTCGTCATGTACTACGGGCTCATCTTCTCGATCGGGGAGATGTCGTCGGCGATGCCGCACACGGGTGGGGCGTACTCCTTCTCGCGTGCCGCGATGGGGCCGTGGGGCGGGTTCGTCACCGGCCTCGCCGAGACCATCGAGTACGTCGCGACGACCGCGGTGATCGTGTTCTTCTCGGGCTCGTACGCCGACGCGATCACGAGCGAGCTGCTCGGCTTCTCGATGCCCCAGTGGATCTGGTGGGTGATCCTCTACCTCGTCTTCATCGGCATCAACGCGGCCGGCGCGAGCATCTCGTTCAAGTTCGCGATCGTGGTCTCGATCATCTCGATCGCGATCCTGCTCGTCTTCAGCGCGATGGCGATCTTCTCCGGCCAGTTCTCGTGGGACAAGCTCTTCGACATCGTCCCCGATGCCGGGCAGACGGCGTTCCTGCCGCACGGCGTGCTGCCGATCCTCTTCGCATTGCCGTTCGCGATGTGGTTCTTCCTCGGCATCGAGGAGCTGCCGCTCGCGGCCGAGGAGTCGAAGGACCCGGTCCGCGACATCCCGAAGGCCGGCCTCATCGCGCGCGCCACCCTCATCGTGACCGGCCTGCTCGTGCTGTTCCTGAACACCGGCGTCGTCGGTGCGGAGGCCACGGGCACCGCGGGGGAGCCCCTGCTCGACGGGTTCCGGGCCATCGTCGGCGACGAACTCGCCGCCGTGCTCGCGCTCTTCGCGCTCATCGGCCTGCTCGCGTCGCTCCAGGGCATCATGTTCGCCTACGGGCGCAACATGTACTCGCTTTCGCGCGCCGGGTACTACCCGAAGTTCCTCTCGCTCACGGGCAAGCGCCAGACGCCGTGGGTCGCCCTCGTGGCCGGCGCGATCATCGGCTTCGTCGCGCTCATCGTGCTCGACGTGCTCGCCCAGGTCGACGCCGAGGGAGCGGGCGCGGTCGCCGGCGCGATCGTGCTGAACATCGCGGTGTGGGGCGCGGTGCTCGCCTACCTGCTGCAGATGGTCGCGTTCGTGATCCTCCGCCGCAAGTACCCGAACGCGAAGCGCCCCTACCGCAGCCCGTGGGGCGTGCCGGGCGCCGTCGTCGCCGCGATCATCGCCGCGCTCATCTTCCTCGGGTTCCTGCTCAACCCGACGTTCGTGCCGGCGATCATCGCGATCGGCGTCGTCTACGCGGTCATGCTCGCGAGCTTCGCGCTCTGGGGCCGGCACCGGCTCATCCTGTCGCCCGAGGAGGAGTACGCCGTGTCGGGCGGCCTCCACGGAGACCCGCAGGCCGAGGGGTACGGCGGCACCGTCGAGAGCGAGCTGCTCGCGACCGACGGCGTCGACGAGACCGACAAGGTCTGACCTGCGGGCGGAGGCGGTCGGGGCGTGGGGGCGCCCCGCCGCATTCGTCTCGGCGGGGACCGCGACGATAGGCTCGTTGTCGAGTACGAGCGCGGCGATCCCGCGCAGACCCCAGGCGATGGAGCCGGCAGCGGGGACGTCGGCACCCACGACGTCCACTCGCGCACGACTCCGTGGAGGAAGAGATGCACGAGCCCGAGTCCACCGACGACACGTATACCGATCCGACGCTCGTCGGCAGCGGTGCGAAGCCGCCGACCCGCACGGAGACCGATTCCCTCGGCTCGGTCGAGGTCCCCGCAGACGCCTACTGGGGCGTTCACACGATGCGAGCGCTCGAGAACTTCCCGATCTCGAAGCGGCCGATCTCGGTCTACCCCGATCTCATCGTCGCCCTCGCCTCGGTCAAGCAGGCCGCCGCCCGAGCCAACCGCGAAGTCGGCGTGCTCACCGACCAGAAGGCCGCGTGGATCGACGAAGCGTGCCAGCGCATCATCGACGGTGAGCATCACGAGCAGTTCGTCGTCGGGGTCATCCAGGGCGGTGCCGGTACCTCGACGAACATGAACGCCAACGAGGTCATCGCCAACGTCGCGCTCGAGATCGCCGGCTACCCCAAGGGTCGCTACGACGTGCTGCACCCGATCGACGACGTCAACCGCAGCCAGTCGACGAACGACACGTACCCGACCGCCGTCAAGCTCGCGATGACGTTCTCGCTCACGACGATGCTCCGCGAGCTCGACCTGCTCCGCGTCTCGTTCGGACGCAAGGGGCACGAGTTCCACGAGGTGCTGAAAGTCGGTCGCACGCAGCTGCAGGACGCCGTGCCGATGACGCTCGGGCAGGAGTTCCACAGCTTCTCGACGACGCTCGGCGAAGACCACGAGCGCCTGAGCGAGACGATCAAGCTGCTGTCCGAGGTGAACCTCGGCGCGACCGCGATCGGCACCGGCATCACGGCCGACCCCGGCTATGCGGCGGCCGCGGTGCGGCACCTGAGCGCGATCACGGGGCTCCGCCTCGTGTCCGCCCCCGACCTCATCGAGGCGACGAGCGACACCGGCGTCTTCATGACCTTCTCGAGCGCCCTCAAGCGCAGCGCGATCAAGCTCTCGAAGATCTGCAACGACCTGCGCCTGCTCTCGTCGGGCCCGCAGGCCGGGTTCGGCGAGATCAACCTGCCGCCGCGGCAGGCAGGTTCGAGCATCATGCCCGGCAAGGTGAACCCGGTCATCCCCGAGGCGGTCAGCCAAGTCGCCTACGCCGTCGCCGGCGCCGACGTCACGGTCATGATGGCCGCCGAGAACGGCCAGCTGCAGTTGAACGCGTTCGAGCCGGTCATCGCGCACTCGCTGCTGCAGTCGATCACCTGGATGCGTCAGGCGTGCTGGACCCTCCGCGTCAATTGCATCGACGGCATCACCGCGAACGTCGAACGGCTCGAGGCGATGGTGGCATCGAGCGTCGGTGTCATCACGGCGCTCATCCCGTTCATCGGCTACACCGAGGCATCCACCCTCGCCAAGCTCGCATTGAAGACCGGTCGGCCCGTCGCCGACCTGGTCGTCGAGACCGGGCTCATGAGCCGCGAGGCCGTCATGGCGCAGCTGCAGCCGTCGAAGCTGTCGGGCATCCGCCCGATCACGATGGCGATCCCGCTGATCGACCTGCAGGGCGAGCCCTCGGAGTGAGGCCGGGGTTCGGTGCCGCGGTCGGTGTGCGACCGCGGCACCGGACGGTCAGACCACCCGGCAGTGCGTCGTGAGGGAGCCGATGCCCTCGACGGTGACCGTGACGGTCGAGCCGTCGCGCAGGAAGACCGGCGGCTTGCGCGAATAGCCGGCGCCGCCAGGGCTGCCGGTGGAGATGAGCGTGCCCGGCGGGATCGTGGCCGACCGCGAGAGCAGCGAGATGATCTCCGCGACGCTGCGCACCATCTCGTTCGTCGACGCGTCCTGCATGATGCTGCCGTCGAGGTTCGTGGTGAGCCAGAGATCCTGCGGGTCGGGGATCTCGTCGGCCGTGACGACGACCGGCCCGGTGGGGGTGAAGCCGTCGAACGACTTGCACCGGGACCACTGTGCTTCGCTGAACTGGATGTCGCGTGCCGTGATGTCGTTGACGACGGTGTATCCCCACACGTAGTCGAGTGCATCGCGCACGTGCACGCCGCGGGCGGGCCGGCCGATGATGACGCCGAGCTCGGCCTCGTAGTCGACCTGCGTCGTCAGGTCTTCTGGCCAGGTCGTCGTGGCGCCGTGCGCCGTGAGCGAGTTCGGCCAGAGCGAGAAGATCGTCATCGCCGTCTCGGAGCGCAGCTTCAGCTCGGAGGCGTGCGCGGCGTAGTTGGCGCCGATCGCGATGACCTGTGCAGGGCGGAGCACCGCAGAGGAGTGTCGCAGCGCCGCCACGGGGGTCAGCTCGGCGCCGAGGCTCGTGGCGGTGTCGACGACCTCGCGCACCTCGGCCAGCCCCTCGGGGCCGCGTTCGATCAGATCTTGCAGGTCGCGCGGCGGTCGTTCCATGAACTCGTCGAGGAAGAGCGCCGACTCCGCGATCACCGCCGCGAGTCGAGGTGTCGTCTGGCCTTCGACTCTCAGGTGCGCGAACTTCACCTCTTCAGGCTATCGGGCGGCAGTGCGATCCGACTGTGCGCGATGTACAACGAACACCGCCGGATGCACCGCCGCGTCGACAAATCGAGCGGATGCCGCCTCAGCTCGCCGCCGGTCGCAGGCGCAGCTCCTGCATGCCGCCGTCGACGGCGAGTTCGACACCGGTCGTCGAGCCCGACGCCGGGCTCGCGAGGTACGCGACGGCGCCGGCGACCTCGTCGGCCGTGACGAGCCGGCCGTGCGGCTGGCGGGCTTCGAGGGCCGCGCGTTCGGCCACCGGATCGGCGGCGGAGGCCATGAGGCGCCCGATCCACGGAGTGTCGGCGGTGCCCGGGTTCACGGCGTTCACCCGGATCCCCTCGCGCAGGTGATCGGCCGCCATCGCGCGGGTGAGTGCGGCGACCGCACCCTTGCTCGCACTGTAGAGCGCGCGTTGGGGCAGCCCTGCCGTCGCCGCGATCGACGCCGTGTTGACGATCGACGCGGACGGCGAGTCGCGCAGGTGGGGGAGCGCGGCGCGAGCGACCCGCATCATGCCGAGCACGTTGATGTCGAGGACCCGGTGCCACTCGTCATCGGAGTTCGCCTCGATCGTGCCCTGGGCGCCGATGCCGGCGTTGTTCACGACGATGTCGATGCGGCCCAGCTCGGCGGCGACCCGCTCGACGCCCGCACGCACGCTCGCGTCGTCGGCCACGTCGACGGCGATGGCCAGGTCGGCGTGCGCCGCGGCATCCGGCTGCAGGTCGAAGACGGCGACGCGTGCACCGCCCTGCTGCAGGCGGGCGGAGATCGCGGCGCCGATGCCGGATGCGCCGCCGGTGACGATCGCGACGAGGCCGCTGAATTCATTGCTCATGAGAAGGTCCTTCCGGGTCGTGCTGATCGGGTTCAGGCGGAGACGTACTGCTGGCGCTGGCGGCCGAGGCCCTCGATGTCGAGTTCCACCACGTCGCCGGCGGCGAGGTAGGGGAAGCGGCCGGAGAGGGCGACGCCCTCCGGCGTGCCGGTCAGCACGAGGTCGCCGGGCTCGAGGGTGAGGTACTGACTGAGCGTCCAGACGATCGTGTCGATGTCGAAGATGAGGTCGCTCGTGCGCGAGTCCTGACGCGGCTCGCCGTTGACGAAGCTGCGCAGGCGCAGGTCGTCGGCACGCAGTTCGTCGTTCGTCGCGAGCCAGGGTCCCGTCGGGCAGAAGCCGGGGGCGCTCTTGCCCTTGGACCACTGGCCTCCCGACACGGCGATCTGCCAGTCGCGCTCGGAGAGGTCGTTCGCCATCACGAAGCCGGCGATGTGCGCGCGGGCGTCGGCGGGGGTGTCGAGGTAGCTCGCGCGGCGACCGATGACGATGCCGAGCTCGACCTCCCAGTCGGTCTTCTCGCTGCCGCGCGGGATGGCGACGTCGTCGAAGGGGCCGACGACGGTGTTCGGGGACTTCATGAACATGACGATCTGCGAGGGCGGCTCCGACCCCGACTCGGCGGCGTGGGCGGCGTAGTTCATGCCGATGCAGTAGACCGCCGACGGGCGGGCGATCGGAGCCCCGATGCGGAGGTTCGCGGCGTCGGGCAGCTCGGGGAGTTCGCCGGCGGCGAGTGCGGCGCGAGCACGCTCGATGCCGTCGCCGCTCAGGAACGCGCCGTCGACGTCAGCGGTGATCGCGCGCAGGTCGAGCGTGCGCTCGCCGTCGATGACGACAGGGATCTCGGTGTCGACGTTGCCGAGCCGGGCGAATCTCATGCTGGTCCTCTCCATCGTGGCACTGCGTGAACATCAGAACTCTGACTGAAGTGCAGGCCGGTTCTGGGAGATTCTTGCACATCAGACTGCGGTTGACAGGAGAGACATCCGATGTTTATGCTCGGGGTCGCCACGAAAGGACGTCATGAGCACCATCGTCAGTGTTGATACACGGGACATCCGCTTCCCCACCTCCCTCGAGCTCGACGGGTCGGACGCGATGAACCCCGATCCCGATTACTCGGCGGCCTACCTGATCATCCGGACGGATGCGGCCGATGGGCTCGAAGGGCACGCCTTCGTCTTCACGATCGGACGCGGCAACGACGTCGAGGTCGCGGCGCTCGAGACGCTTCGCGGACACCTGCTCGGCCAAGACGTGGAGGCGCTGCTCGACGACATGGGCGCCGCGTGGCGACTGCTCACCCACGACTCGCAGCTGCGCTGGCTCGGCCCCGAGAAGGGCGTCATGCACATGGCGATCGGGGCCGCGATCAACGCACTCTGGGACCTCAAGGCGAAGCGCGCCGGCCTGCCGTTGTGGCGTCTGCTCGCCGAGCTCACGCCCGAGCAGCTCGTCGAGCTCGTCGACTTCCGCTACCTCAGCGATGCGATCACGCCCGAAGAGGCGCTCGAGCTCTTCCGCGCCGCCGAGCCTGGACGGGCCGAGCGCGCAGCGCACCTCCTCGAGGTCGGCTACCCGGCGTACACGACCACGCCGGGCTGGCTCGGGTACTCCGACGAGAAGCTCGACCGCCTGTGCCGTGAAGCCGTCGCCGACGGCTACCCGCAGATCAAGCTCAAGGTCGGCGCCGACCTCGCCGACGACATCCGTCGTCTCGGCATCGCCCGCGCCGCCGTCGGCGATGGATTCCCGATCGCGATCGACGCGAACCAGCGGTGGGACGTCGACGCTGCCATCGAATGGGTGCGCGCGCTCGCCGAGTTCGACGTCGAGTGGATCGAGGAGCCCACGAGCCCCGACGACATCCTCGGTCACGCCGCCATCGCTCGCGGCGTCGCACCGATCAAGGTCGCGACAGGCGAACACGTGCAGAACCGGATCGTCTTCAAGCAACTGCTCCAGGCCGGCGGCATGGACGTCATGCAGATCGACGCCACCCGTGTCGGCGGCGTCAACGAGAACATCGCGAACCTCCTGCTCGCCGCCAAGTTCGGGGTGCCGGTCTGCCCGCACGCCGGCGGCGTGGGTCTCTGCGAAGCGGTGCAGCACCTGTCGATGTTCGACTACGTGGCGCTCTCGGGCACGATGGAGGGACGCATGATCGAATTCGTCGACCACCTCCACGAGCACTTCGTGACGCCCGCCGTCGTGCGCCGGGGTCGATACGTCACGCCGACAGCGCCGGGTGCGGGCACCGAGATGCACGCGGCATCCGTCGACGAGTACACCTGGCGCGGCGCCCACGTCGTGAGCGAAGCACGCGCATGACCGGCGGCGCCGTCACCTCAGCCGAACGGCTCGGCCCGCTCGGCTACGGCGCCGCGCCCATCGGCAACCTCTACCGCGAGGTGAGCGACGACGCGGCGCGATCCGCCCTCGAGGCAGCATGGGACGGCGGGATCCGCTACTTCGACACGGCACCGCATTACGGGCTCGGCCTCAGCGAGCGTCGGCTCGGCGCGTTCCTGGCCACGAAGCCGCGGGGCGACTTCGTGGTCTCGACGAAGGTCGGTCGCGTGCTCGAGCCGAATCCCGCCTTCGCGGGCGGACGCGACCTCGCGGACGGGTTCGACGTGCCCGACACGCTCGTGCGCCGCTTCGACCCGAGCGAGGCCGGGGTGCGACGGAGCCTCGAGGACTCCCTCGAGCGACTCGGCCTCGATCGCGTCGACATCGCGCTCCTTCACGATCCCGACGTGTACGACCTCGACCGCGGTCTCGCCGAGGGGCTTCCGGCTCTGGCGAAGTTGCGCGACGAGGGCGTCGTCGGCGCCATCGGCATCGGCACGAACAGTGCGGAGGCCGCGACGCGCGCCGTGCGCGAGGGCGATCTGGACGTCGTGATGATCGCCGGACGATACACGCTGCTCGAGCAGCCGGCGCTCGAAGACCTGCTCCCGCTCTGTGAGGAGCGGGGGGTCGGGGTCATCGCGGCCGCCGTGTTCAACTCGGGGCTGCTCGCGACCGACGAGCCCGCTGCGAACGCCCGCTACAACTACGGCGCGGTTCCGCCCGAGGTCATGGCGCACGCCCTGCGGCTCCTCGAGGCCTGCCGCTCCGAGGGCGTTGCCCTGCCCGCCGCCGCGTTGCAGTACCCGCTGCAGCATCCCGCGGTTCGGGCCGTGGTCGTCGGTTCCTCCCGCGAACGCGACATGGCGGAGAACCTCGCCCGTGCTCGGGTCGCGATCCCCGAGTCCCTGTGGCGGCGGCTGCGCGACGAGGAGCTGATCCCGTGACCGTTCCCGCCCGCACGATCGACGCGCACCTGCACCTGTGGGATCGCAGCGTGAGCGACTACGCGTGGATCACGCCCGAGCTCGGACCGCTCCACGCGGACTTCGGTCCTGCGCAGGCGCGGGCGGAGCTCGACGCGGCCGGCATCGACGCCGCGATCCTCGTGCAGGCGGAGGACTCGTTCGCCGACACCCGCTTCATGCTCGACGTCGCCGCTGCGAACGACTGGATCGCCGGCGTCGTCGGCTGGGTCCCGCTCGACGACCGCGCTGCGGCGTTCGCAGCGCTCGATGCGCTCGACGGGGAGACGGCGCTCCGCGGCATCCGTCATCTCGTGCACGGCGATCCGCGCGACGACTTCCTCGACCTGCCGGAGGTCCGCGCCTCGCTCGCCGAGCTCGCGCGACGCGGGCTCGCCTTCGACGTTCCCGACGCGTGGCCGCGCCACCTCGGCGCCGTCCGGCGACTGGCCGGCGACCTGCCGGAGCTCACCGTCGTGGTCGACCACCTCGGCAAGCCGCCCCTCGGCCGCGACGACTTCGACGCCTGGCGCCGTGAGTTCGACGCCGTCGCCGCGCTGCCGAACACGGTGACCAAGTTCTCGGGCCTGCACCTGGCGGGCGTCGCGTTCGGCGCCGCGACGGTGCAGCCGCTCTGGGAGATCGCACTCGAGGCGTTCGGCCCGGATCGCGTGATGTACGGCGGCGACTGGCCCATGTCGGTGCCGCACGGCGGCTACCGGCCCACCTGGGCGGTCATGAGCGGATGCCTCGACGCGCTCGCCCCCGACGAGCGCGACGCGGTGCTCGGAGGGACGGCGGAACGCGTCTATTCCGCTCGAGTAATCTGATGTCTTTCGCGGAATAGCAACAGAAATACAACAAATCGGACTCAAAGCCGATGAAACATCGGATGAGTAGTACACTCATCCCACATCTCAAGGAAGAGAGGCGCACGTGCTGAGTGGTATCCACCCGATCCTCGGAGGCGAGTTGCTCGCCGCACTCGATCGGCTCGGTCACGGCGACGAACTCGTCGTCGCCGACGCGAACTTCCCCGCGCATCGCGTCGGGGCGAGCGTCGTCGAAGCGCCTGCGCTCGCGGCCGCCGACGTCGTCGGCGCCATCCGCACCGTCGTGCCGCTCGACACCTACGAGGGCGCCTCGGTGCTGCTCATGGCCGCCGAGGGCGGTCGGCGGCTGCCCGTGCAGCACGAACTCGTCGCGGCGGCGGTGACCACGGCCGACCGCGTCGAAGAGCTCGAACGGTTCGCGTTCTACGACCGCGCGATCGCCGCGCAGCTGATCGTGCGCACCGGGGAGCTCCGGCCGTACGGCAACGTCGTGCTCCGCAAGGGCGTCGTGAACGAGTACACGCCGACGGGGGCCGCGGAGTGAACGCGTCGGCAGGCGCGACTGCTCCGCTCCTCGACGTCGAGGGCGTCAGCAAGGGCTTCCCCGGCGTCCAGGCGCTCGACGACGTGCGACTTGACCTCCGGCACGGGGAGGTGCTCGCGCTCGTCGGCGAGAACGGCGCGGGCAAGTCGACGCTCATGAAGCTGCTCGCCGGCATCTACACGCCCGACGCCGGCACCTTCCGTCTCAATGGCCGCGAGCTCACGATCGATGGTCCGCGCCATGCGCAGGAGCTCGGCATCTCGATCATCCACCAGGAGTTCAACCTGATGCCCGACCTGACGGTCGCGCAGAACATCTTCATCGGCCGGGAGCACCGGTCGGGCGGGCTGTTCCTCGACGAGCGCGCGCTGAACCGCCGGGCCCAGGATCTCTTCGACCGGCTCGGGCTCGCACTCGACCCCGCGGAGCCCGTCGAGCGGCTCACCGTGGCGCGCCAGCAGATGGTCGAGATCGCGAAGGCGCTCTCGTTCGACGCCAAGGTGCTCATCATGGACGAGCCGACCGCCGCGCTGAACGACACCGAGGTCGACGTGCTCTTCGAGCTGATCGAGCGGTTCCGCACCCCCGAGACCGGCGTCATCTACATCTCGCACCGCATGGAGGAGCTCGCGCGCATCTCCGACCGCATCAGCGTGCTGCGCGACGGGCGCTACATCGGCACCAGGGTGACCGCCGAGACGGAGCCGAAGGAGATCATCTCCCTCATGGTCGGTCGCGAGATCGTCGGCGAGCAACGGCCGCAGGCGCTGGCCGCGACGGGCGAGCCCGTGCTCTCGGTGAGCGGCCTCACCACCAAGCACCTGCTGCGCGACGTCAGCTTCGACGTGCACGCCGGCGAGATCCTCGGTTTCGCCGGGCTGATGGGCGCTGGTCGCACAGAGGTGGCCCGCGCCATCGTCGGCGCCGATCGCACCGAAGCCGGGGAGATCCGCCTGCATGGGCGCCCGGTGAGGATCGCGAACCCCGCAGAGGCGGCGCGCCACGGAATCGGCTACCTCTCGGAGGACCGCAAGCAACTCGGCGTGCTGCTCGAACGCAGCGTTCGTGAGAACATCGTGCTCGCCTCGCTCCGCGACTACGTCTCGGGGCTCGGTTTCGTGAGCGGTTCGCGCATCGAGGCGACCGGCCGCGAGTACGTCGACAAGCTCCGCATCAAGACCCCGTCGACCGCGCAGCTCGTGAAGAACCTCTCGGGCGGCAACCAGCAGAAGGTCGTCATCGCGAAGTGGCTCGCGAAGGACTGCGAGGTGCTGATCTTCGACGAGCCGACGCGCGGCATCGACGTCGGCGCGAAGGAGGAGATCTACACGCTCCTGCGCCAGCTCGCCGATCAGGGCAAGGCGATCATCATGATCTCCTCCGAACTGCCCGAGGTGCTCCGGCTCTCCGACCGGATCGCCGTCATGGCCGAGGGTCGCCTCACGGCGGTGCTCGACAACGCCGAAGCCACACAGGAGAACCTCATGGACTACGCCACCCGATTCACCAGCGAAGGAACGATCGCACGATGAGCCCGACGACGACGCAACCGTCTGCACCGACCCCGTCGACGACGGCCTTCGCCGCGGTCGAGGCTGGCGCCCCCCGATTCGCATGGCTGCGCGGCTCGCTGCAGCAGCTCCTCGCCTTCGCGAGCCTCATCGTGATCGTCGCGGTCTTCTCGTTCGCGAGTCCCCACTTCTTCACGGCCAACAACCTCGTCTCGATCCTCACGGCCGCCACGGTCACGGGAATCCTGGCGCTCGGCACCACGTTCGTCATCATCACGGGCGGCATCGACCTCTCGATCGGCACCGGCATGGTGCTCTGCGGCGTCATGGCGGGCGTCTTCCTCACCTATCTCGGCTGGCCGCTCTGGGCGGGCGTCGCCGCGACGATCCTGTTCGGCGGCCTCATCGGCCTGATCAACGGCGTGAACGTCTCCGTGCTCGGCATCCCGCCGTTCATCGCGACGCTCGGCATGATGCTGATCGCCGCCGGCCTCTCGCTCGTGATCTCGGGCACGAAGCCGATCTACTTCAACGAGACGCCCGAGTTCCAGTCGATCATGAACCTGTCGATCATCCCGGGCATCCGATTCCCGCTCGGTGTCGCGATCTTCATCGTCATGATCGTGGTCGCGGCCGTGCTGCTCTCGAAGACGATCGTCGGCCGCTACACCTTCTCGATCGGCTCGAATGAGGCGGCGACGGCGCTCTCCGGCGTGAACGTGCGCCGCTGGAAGATCATCATCTACACGCTCGCGGGCCTCTTCGTCGGACTCGCCGGCGTCTTGAGCGCCTCGCGCCTCTCGTCGGCGCAGCCGACCGGCGGCATGGGCCTCGAGCTCGAGGCCATCGCGGCCGTGGTGATCGGCGGCACCTCGCTGCAGGGCGGCAAGGGCTCGATCATCGGCACCGTGATCGGCGCCCTGATCATGGCCGTGCTCACGAACGGCCTGCGCATCATCTCCGTTCCGCAGGAATGGCAGTCGGTCGCGGTCGGCATCGTCATCCTCGTCGCGGTGTACCTCGACATGCTGCGGCGTCGACGGTCCTGACCCGCCGGCATCCCGGCAAGCCCGCACCATCTGCACCATCACGAATACCCACACATCAAGGAGTGACATGTTCAAGAAGCGAACGATGGGCGTCATCGTCGGCGCCGTTGCCGCAGCCCTCGTCTTCTCGGGTTGCGCGAGCGACGGCGGCGATTCGGCCTCCGGCGGAACCGACGGAGAGAAGCCGTACATCGCGCTCGTCTCCAAGGGCTTCCAGCACCAGTTCTGGCAGGCCGTGAAGTCCGGCGCCGAGCAGGCCGCCGAGGAGTTCGACGTCGAGATCACCTTCGAGGGTCCCGACACCGAAGCCGACGTCGACCAGCAGATCCAGCAGCTGCAGACCGCCCTCGACAAGAGCCCGGCCGCGATCGGCTTCGCCGCCCTCGACAGCCAGGCGGCCGGACCGCTCCTGCAGCAGGCGAAGGACTCGAACATCCCGGTCATCGCGTTCGACTCGGGCGTCGACAGCGACATCCCGCTGACGACCGCGGCGACCGACAACCTCGCCGCTGCCGGCGAGGCCGCCAAGCACATGGCCGACGCGATCGGCCACGAGGGCAAGGTCGCCCTCGTCGTGCACGACCAGACCTCGGTCACCGGCCAGGAGCGTCGTGACGGCTTCGTCGAATACATGGAGGAGAACGAGCCGAACATCGAGATCGTCGACATCCAGTACGGCGGCGGCGACCAGGCGAAATCCGCCGACCTCGCCAAGGCGATCCTCGCTGCGAACCCCGACCTCAAGGGCATCTACGGCTCGAACGAGGGTTCGGCCATCGGCGTCGTGCAGGCCGTCAAGGAGCTCGGCCTCGACTCGACGACGCTGACCGTCATCGGCTTCGACTCGGGCAAGGCGCAGATGGACGCGATCCGCGAGGGCCTCATGGCCGGCGCGATCACGCAGAACCCGGTCGGCATCGGTTACGAGACGGTGAAGGCTGCGGTCGAGGCACTCGACGGCAAGACCCTCCCGAAGACGATCGACACCGGCTTCTACTGGTACGACGCCACGAACATCGACGACGAGGAGATCCAGGCCGTCCTCTACGAGTAGGCCACGGATGTCGCGGGGGCGTCGGCTTCGGCCGGCGCCCCCGTTGTCGTGCCCGCCGACTGCTGTGCTGCCCGACGCGCCGCCCGCCCGGCCCCGCGACGGGCCGAGCTGTCGGGTCTCAGAGTGCGGAGCGAAGCCACTGCTCGACGCCGCTCACGTGCACCACGGTGAGCGCGGCAGCGAGCTCGGCGTCGCCGGCCTCGATCGCGTCGAGGATCGCGTGGTGTTCGGAGAGGGTGCGCTCGACGGCGTTCTCCTGCGTGATGCCGCGCCAGATGCGCGCCCGCACCGTGTGGCTCGACAGCGAGTCGATGAGGCTCGCGAGGTAGGAGTTGCCGGCGGCCTCCGCGATGCCGCGGTGGAACTCGAGGTCGTGTTCGACGAGGGCCTCGACCCCTGCGGCGTGATCGACGGTCTCGACGATCTCGCGCAGGTGCGCGAGGTCGTCGTCGTCGGCGTTGCGCGCTGCGAGCGAGGTGGCCGCCGGCTCGAGGATGCGCCGGACTGCGAAGATCTCGAGCACCGACTGGTCGTCGTGCAGGTCGACGACGAAGGACATGGCTTCGAGGAGGAGGCGCGGTTCGAGGCTCGTCACGTAGGTGCCGTCGCCGCGGCGCACGTCGAGCACGCGGATCACCTCGAGGGCCTTGACGGCTTCGCGGAGTGACGAGCGGGAGAGACCGAGTCGGTCGCTCAGCTCCTTCTCGGGCGGAAGCCGATCTCCGGGGGCGAGTTCACCCGAGATGATCATCTCTTTGATGTGCAGGATTGCTTCGTCGGTGACGGCCATGCCGTGATCGTACCGTGCGACGTGGAGACATCAGATCTTTGCAGCCGCGGCGCGCCACAGGTGCATCGACGCGTAGCTGCGCCAGGGAGCCCACCGTGTGCCGAGGGCGGCGAGCTCCCCGGCGGTCGAGGGCAGCCCCAGCTGCTCGGCGCCGTTGCGCAGTGCCAGATCGCCCGTGAGCAGCACGTCGGGTGCGCGCGTCACCCGCATCGCGACGTAGCCGGCCGTCCACGGCCCGATGCCCGGTACGGCGAGGAGGTCGGCCTGCAGTTCGATGCGCTCGCACTCGGCAGCCACCACGAGCGATCCCGACTCGAGCCGGTTCGCGACGTCGATGATGGTGCGCACCCGCGCAGCCGGGCCCCTGAGCACTGCATGGCCGTGCTCGGCGATCGCAGCGGCCGTCGGGAAGAGTGTCGACGGGGCGCCATCGGCGTGAGGCGTCAGCTGCTCGCCGAGCTCGGCGGCGAGCCGGGCGAGGGCGGTGCGGGCGGCCTTCACCGAGACCTGCTGCCCGACGAGCGCGCGGAAGACGAGTTCGTGGGGATCGAGGCATCCGGGCACGCGAATGCCGGGCGTCGCGGCGACGGAGGCCGCGAGCGCGGGATCGCGGGAGAGCGCGGCGTCGATCGCCACGGCGTCGGCGTCGAGGTCGAAGAGCCGTCGTACCCTGGCGACGAGCGGCGGCAGGTCGGCGAGGGTCGCGAGGCGCGCCTCGACGTCGATCGCGGGTGCTGCGGCATCGCCCGAAGCGGCGAACGCGACGACGGCCGGACCACCCGGCAGTCGGAGGGTGCGTTCGTATCGGTCGTCGCCGGCCAGCTCGACGCCGTCGAGGGCCCGGGCAGCGAGCCAGTCGAAGACGCCGGCGGCGTCGAACGGCGGCCGAGCGGGCAACCGCAGTCGCACCACGCCGCCGTCGAGTGCCGCGTCGGACGAGGTGCCCGACGTCGCAGCGCGACCGGTGACCGCCGCACCCGGCCGCCGCTCGCGCACGCGTGCCGCTGCACGCAGCTCGAGCGGGCTGCGTTCGTAGACCTCTCGAATGGTGTCGTTGAACTGGCGGATGCTGCCGAAGCCCGAGGCGAAGGCGACGTCGGCCGCGGGCAGCGCCGTCGAGGTGAGCAGTGCACGCGCGGTCTGCGCCCGATGGGCCCGCGCGAGGGCGAGCGGCCCGGCGCCGAGCTCGCCCGTGAGCACGCGCGTCAGGTGCCGCGGTGTGTAGCCGAGCCGGGCGGCGAGCCCCGGCACGCCCTCGCGTTCGACGACGCCGTCGGCGATGAGGCGCATGGCGCGCGCGGCGAGGTCGTCGCGCAGATCCCACTGGGGCGAGCCCGGTACGGCGTCGGGCAGGCACCGCTTGCAGGCCCGGAGCCCGGCTTCGTGGGCGGCCGCCGCGGTGAGGTAGAAGCTCACATTCGACGCCTTCGGCGCGACCGCCGGGCAGCTCGGCCGGCAGTAGATGCCCGTCGAGTGCACGCCGGTGATGAACTGCCCGTCGAACCGGGCGTCTCGGGCCTGCATGGCGCGGTACCGCTCCGCGAACTCGGGGTCGTCGAGCGGGTCGCCGTGCAGCCGGCGGCGGGGAGTGGCGGTACTGGTCATGGGTCCAAGCCTCGCACGCCCCGGCGACACCGACCAGCGGAAATCGGACATGAGCGACGCGCCGTATGGTGGAGGGATGCCGCACGCCGTCGTGACCCTCCTGCAAGACGCCCTCGGGGCTTCCGTGTCCACCGCACCGGCCGATCTCGAGGCCACTCGCGAAGACCGCTCGGGCTGGCGCAGCGCGACTCCGCCGATCGCGGTCGTGCACGCGGCATCCGTCGCCGAGGTGCAGGCCGTCATGCGCATCGCCGGCGAGACGTCGACTCCCGTCGTGCCGCGCGGCGCCGGCACGGGCCTCGCAGGCGGGGCCATCGCGAGCCCCGGTTCGATCGTGCTCGACCTCTCGCGCATGAACCGGGTGCTCGAGATCTCCGAAGCCGACGAACTCGCGGTCGTCGAATCCGGCGTGCTGAACGGCGACCTGAACGACGCGCTCGCCCCGCTCGGGCTGTGGTTCGCCCCCGACCCCGCGAGCCGCGCCATCTCGTCGATCGGCGGCAATATCGCCACGAACGCCGGGGGGCTCCTCTGCGCGAAGTACGGCGTGACCCGCGAGGCGGTGCTCGGCCTCGCGGTGGTGCTCGCCGACGGCCGCCTGCTGCGCACCGGCCACCGCACGGTGAAGGGCGTGACGGGCTACGACCTCACGGCGCTCTTCACGGGCTCCGAGGGCACGCTCGGCGTCATCGTCGAGGCGACGGTGCGCCTGCGCCCGATCACGCCGGGCGAGGCCGTCACGGTCGCCGCGGTGCTGCCCGACGTCGAGGCGGCCGCCGCGGCATCCGCCGCAGTGACCGCCGCCCGCCTGAGGCCCGCGGTGCTCGAACTCATCGATGCCGCCGGCCTCGCACGCGTCGCCGCGTACCTCGGCGCCGACGGCATCGCCGGCACACCGCTCGAGTCGCTCGCCCCGTCGGAGACCTTCCTGCTCGCGCAGTGCGACGGCGCAGGAGCCGCCGACGAGGCCGCGGAGATCGCCGCGCTCTTCGCGGCGGCCGGCGGCAGAGTCAGCCGCTCGGCGGATGCCGCGACGGGCGACCGGCTGCTCGCCATCCGCCGCGCGATGCACCCGGCGCTCGCGGCCTCGGGCCAGGTGCTCATCGAAGACGTGGCCGTGCCGCGTTCGCGCCTGCCCGAGATGTTCCGCGCGATCGAGGAGATCGGCCGGCGTCACGGCATCGAGATCCCGACGATCGCGCACGCGGGCGACGGAAACCTGCACCCGAACTTCGTGTTCACGGGCGACGAGGTGCCCGAGCACGTCTGGGCCGCGGCCGACGACATGTTCCGCACCGCCGTCGCCCTCGGCGGAACGCTGACGGGCGAGCACGGGGTGGGCGTGCTGAAGCGGCGCTGGCTCGCCGACGAACTCGGCGACGACTCGTTCGAGCTGCAGCGGGGCATCAAGGCGCTCTTCGACCCGCACGGCATCCTGAACCCCGGGGTCATGTTCGAAGCGTCCGCGTCGCCTGCGGCGCCGGAGGCGCCTGCTCGATAGGCTGCCCGGGTGACCTCCGTGGCCCCGCAGTCAGCCCCAGACCCCGCCCTGAACCCGTCGCCCGCGCCGCCCATCTGGACCGCGCCGCCGAAGGCGCGGAGCGGCGGGCTGCTCTTCGCGATCATCGGCATCGTCGTCGCCGGGTTCGTCGGGCTCCTGGTGCTCGCCTACCTCGCGGTCGGACTCGGGGTGTCGACCCTCCTCATCGGCTCGCTCCTCGCCGTCGTGCCGCTGACCATGGTGCTGCTCGCCGTGCGCTGGGTCGACCGGTGGGAGCCCGAGCCGCGCTGGGCGCTGTGGTTCGCGTTCCTGTGGGGCGCCGCCGTGTCGGTCGCGATCGCGCTCATCGTCGACCTCGGGGTGCAGCTCGCGATGGCGTTCGCCGAGCCCGGTGGCGCACCCGACGAAGCACTGCAGGCCGTCGTGCAGGCGCCCGTCGTCGAGGAGGTCGCGAAGGGCATCGGCGTGCTGCTGATCTTCGTGTTCTCGCGGTCGCACTTCGATGGACCCGTCGACGGGCTCGTCTACGCGGCGACCGTCGCGGCCGGCTTCGCCTTCACCGAGAACGTGCTCTACTTCGGCGCCGCGCTCGCCGAGGGCGGCGCGGAGACGCTCGGCGCGACCTTCGTCGTGCGGGGGCTGTTCTCGCCCTTCGCCCACGTGCTCTTCACGGCGTGCACCGGACTCGCGATCGGCATCGGCGCTCGCCGCGGCGGGGGAGCAGGCGTCGTCGGATGGTTCCTGCTCGGCCTCCTCGGCGCGATCGCGCTGCACGCCCTCTGGAACGGATCGCTCGCATTCGCCGACGATGCGATCGGCCTCTACGTGACGGTGCAGGTGCCGATCTTCATCGCGGCGATCGTGCTCACGGTGCTCCTGCGACGGCAGGAGGTGCGGATCACCCGGCACCGGCTCGCCGAGTACGGAGCCGCCGGATGGTTCAGCCCGGCGGAGGTCGAGATGCTCGCCACGCCCGCCGGCCGACGTCAGGCGAAGGCCTGGGCGAAGGCGCAGACTCCGCCGCGCACGGGCGTCATGAGACGACTCGTCATGGATGCCACGCACCTCGCGTTCACCCGTCAGCGCATCGCCACCGGGCTCGCGAGCGAGCGAACGTTCGCCGAGGAGCAGGGCCTCCTGGCCGCCGTCGTCGAGGACCGACGGGTGCTGCTGAGCTGAGGCATCCGCTCGCCGCTTCGGCGCAAAAAACTCGCCGCCCTGTGGTGTGGCACTGCCGACATCTCTACCAGGCGACGAGTTCTAGAGCTCCAGACTGCAACGTGTTCGCAGTCAGCGCAAGAGGGGGGTGGACGGTTGTCCGCGATTGCGACGACGCCGCGAACCTGTTTGGGTTGACGTATGACCGATACGAACAGCAAGCCCGAGATCGACGCTCCCGAGGGGCCGGCTCCCGTCGAGCTGGTGATCGAAGACATCGTCGTCGGCGACGGCGCCGAGGCGCAGCCCGGCTCGACCGTCGACGTGCACTACCTCGGCGTCGAGTACGACAGCGGCGAGGAGTTCGACTCCTCATGGGGTCGTGGCCAGTCCATCAACTTCCCCCTCCAGGCGCTCATCAGCGGCTGGCAGGAAGGCATCCCCGGCATGAAGGTCGGCGGTCGCCGCAAGCTCACCGTGCCCCCGCAGCAGGCCTACGGCCCCGCCGGCGGCGGACACCAGCTGTCGGGCAAGACGCTCATCTTCGTGATCGACCTGCTCGGCGTGAGCTGAGCCCTCACCGCTCGAGTCGACGGCCGGCAGGGGCCACGGTGCGCAGCACCGTCTCCCTGCCGGCCGTCGGCGTCTCGCCCCTGGTGCGCTCGTCGCGATAGCGGCCGCCGCGCTCGACGATTCCGGATGCCGCGCGGTTCGCGATGCGCTCGATCGCCGCCCACGTCGACGGAGCGGCGAAGTCGGCACGGCCGTTGCTGCTGAAGATCACCCAGTCGTCGACGATCTCGATGTGCATCCCGGGTGCTTCGTCGATCATCGCCGCCATCAGGTCGGGCGTGAAGACGTAGAGCGCGTCGCGCTCGTACTGCTTCGGCACGAACACGTGGAAGTACCGATCGAAGTCGCCTTCGAGCGAGAGGTGCTGATCCGCGTCGAAGTCGACGGGGAACGCGCGTCCACCGGTCGTTCGGCCCTGCGGTTCGAGCACCATGTGCGGCAGCGGGCCGTCGAGCCGCACCGCGACGTACCGCCAGTACGACCTGCGGTCGCCGGAGGCGATCGTCGATCCACCGGGGCCGATCGAGACGCTGACGGAGGTGCCCGCCCGCGGCTGGACGACGAGCAGGTTGCCGATCTCGACGGCGCGCCCCGACCTCGTCGAGAACCGCGAGTTGCGCGGCTTGCCCCGGAGCTGCTCGAAGAGGTGGCCCGGCAGTCGCGGTGCGGCGTTCGGCTCGTACTCGAGGCCGTTCAGCGCCGCGAGGCGATGCAGCCGAGCCTCGGCCTTCGCCGGCATGCCGGTGACCAGCCGCCAGATCGCGACGACGCCCGCCGCGATCGCCGCGAGGACGGCGCCTGCGGCCGCGATCGCGAGCGCAGCGAACCAGTTCCAGCCGAACACCGCGACGAGCCCGACCGCGAACAGGGCGAGGCAGCCGATGCCGATCGCGCCGAGGAGCACCGCGAGCGCGATCGCCGGCCCTCGACGGGTGCGTCCGGCCGCGAGGTCGCGCTGCCGTTGCTCCGCGAGTTCCGCGCTCGAGATCGGGCGGGTGAGGGACGCGGTGTCGATCGCCGGAAGCAGCACTTCGGTAGTCTGTCATGCGGCCGGTCGACGGCCCGGTTCCCGAAAGGTGCGACGTGTGACCCGCTTCCGATCGCCGCTCATCGCGTTCGCCCCCTACCTCGCGGTGTCGGCACTGCACCTCGTGCTGCTGTACCTCGGCCCGGCCTGGAGCGTGACGGCCACGAAGGCGACGCTGATGCCGCTGCTCGCCCTCGCGGTGGTGCTCCTCGTGCGTCCGTTCCGGCCACCTGTGCCGCTGCTGCTGGCGGGCATCGCCTTCTCGTGGGGCGGCGATGTGCTGCTCTCGTTCCCGGGCGACGGATGGTTCGTGGCGGGCCTCTGCTCGTTCCTCCTCGCGCACGTGGCCTACATCGCGCTCTTCCTGCGGATGCCCCGTGCCCGCCGCCGCCCGCCGGCCTGGTCGTACGTGTACTGGGCGTGGATGATCGTCATGCTCGGTCTGCTCCTGCCGAACGCCGGCGTGCTCGCGGCCCCGATCGTGCTCTACGCGGCGGCCATCGGCATGATGGCGATGTGCGCGTCGATGCACGGCCGGTGGGTCGTGCTCGGCGGCGCGTTCTTCATCGTCTCCGACTCGGTGCTCGCCCTCGGGAGGTTCCTTCCGGGGTACGAGTTCACCGCACACGACTTCGTCGTCATGTCGACGTACCTCGCGGCGCAGGGACTCATCGCCTGGGGCGTGGTGGCGGCGACTCGCGCGAGCCGAGCCGCTGCGGATCCGTCGTCTCCTGCACTCGATCGACGAGCTGGCGCCACGGCCCCGTGAGCTGGCGCTCGGCGAGCGTCGCCTCGTGCGGTTCGCATCGGATGCGGTAGACGAAGCGGTCGGGTTCAGGCGGGAGCGGGGGCGTCTCGCCCCACGGGATCTCATCGATGAGGATGTACCACTCGTCGGGGTCGGGCTGCTCGTCGACGCGAACCTCCCAGGTGAGCCTCAAACCTGCGAGGCCACCGCTCCGGGACACGATGACGTCCATGCGCCGATCGTACTCCGCGGTCGGCGGGCGCGGTCGGGCGCCCGCCCGGATGGGCGCTACCCGGTGGGCGCCACGTCGACGCCGACCGTCGACCAGCCGCGGGCGACGGCGCGCTCTTCGGGGCTCTCGGCGCCGAAGCGCTCGCGCGCCGCTCGCACGGTCTCGGCGGCGAAGGCCGCGAAGTCGGCGTCGGCGGAGAGGCGACCCGAGGTGAGCACGTCGTACCAGATGCGCCCCACGTGCTCCCACGCGAAACCGCCGAGCTCGATCGCGGCGAGGGCGAACGCCCGGTTCGGGATGCCCGAGTTCAGGTGCACCCCGCCGTTGTCGTCGTCGGTCTCGATGTAGTCGCGCATGTGCGCGGGCTGCGGGTCGCGGCCGAGCACGTCGTCGTCGTAGGCGGTGCCGGGCTCGAGCATCGAGCGCAGGGCCCGCCCCTGCACCTCGTCGGTGAAGATGCCCTCGCCGATGAGCCAGCTCGCCGCTTCGGCATCCTGGCCGAGCGCGTACTGCTCGACGAGCGCGCCGAACGCGTCGGAGACGTGCTCGTTGAGCGCCCCGGACTGCCCCTGGTAGCGCAGCTTCGCCGTGTGCTCGGTGACACCGTGCGCGAGCTCGTGGCCGATGACGCTCAGCGAATCGGTGAAGCCGCTGAAGACCTCGCCGTCGCCGTCGCCGAACACCATGCGCTCGCCGTCCCAGAAGGCGTTGTCGTACTTGTCGCCGAAGTGCACGGTCGCCTCGAGCGGCATGCCGGCGCCGTCGATCGAGTCCCGGCCGAAGACACGGTCGAACATGCGGTGCGTGTCGCCGAGGCCGTCGTAGGCGTCGTCGACGGCCTCATCGCCGGTGGCGCGCTCGCCCTCGCGCCGCACGAGCCGGCCCGGCAGCTTCTCGCGACCCTCGGCGTCGGAGATGCGCCGATCGGGCGCCGACGGGGCGTCGGGCAGCACGCTCGGCAGTTCGGGCAGGGCCTCGACGCCGAGTCGTGCAGGCGGCTCGCGCAGCAGCGCGCGCCTCGCGGCCTCGGCCGCGATCGGGAATCGCGGGCCGGCCGCGTGGGCGATGCGGTCGAGCAGGTAGGGAGGCACGATCTGCTGCATGCCTCGATGCTGCCACCTGCCGAGGACATCGGCGCGGCGCCGCGCTCACGAGTCGTCGCGCGGCCGATGGCATCGGCCGCACCGCATCGAGCACCGCGCCCATAGGCTGGATGCGTGACCACCACCCCGCTCCTCGGCCTCCTGCTCGACGTCGACGGCCCCATCGCGAGCCCCGTGACGCGCTCGATCGCGATCCCGTCGATCGCCCGCGACCTCGCGGCCCTCGCGAACGCCGGCAATCCCGTGGTCTTCAACACGGGCCGCTCCGACGCGTTCATCGCCGATCAGGTCGTGCCGCCGCTCCTCGCCGCGGGCCTCGAGCCGGGCGCGCCGGTCTGGGCGATCTGCGAGAAGGGCGCGGTCTGGGCCGCGATCGACACCGACGGCCTCGGCGAGGTCTTCGTCGACCTCGAGCTCGCGATGCCCGCCGACTTCGCCGCCGACATGCGCGCCTACGTCGAGGAGCACTTCGACGAGTTCGCCTTCTTCGACGACACGAAGCGGGCGATGGTCTCGGTCGAGCAGCACGTGCACGTGGCATCCGTCGACTACCTCGAGGCCCAGCCGCGCTTCGACGCCCACGCGCACGACGGGCTCGCCGCACGCGGCTTCGGCACCGTGCGAGAGGGCGACGAGCGACCGGATGCCGCGGGGCGCGTGCACTGGCGCATTGACCCGACGATCATCTCGACCGACGTCGAGTCGGTGCGGCTCGGCAAGGATCTGGGGGCGGCGCGAGCCGTCGAGCTGCTCGAGGAGCGCGGTATCCGCCCGCAGCACTGGCGCACGATGGGCGACTCGCGCGGCGACTACCGCATGGCCGACTGGCTCGCCGAACGCGGCGAGCGGGTGCGGCACGTCGACGTGCGCCCGGCCGATGGCATCCCCGCGACCGCGTACCCCGTGCTCATTGCCGGCGACCTCATACACGACGAGGCGGGTGCCGTGTTCCTCGCACGATGGGCCGAGGCGTCGCGTCGCGGCGACCTCGGCGACGACGAGTAGCGAGCCCGCCGATGCCGAGCACGAACATCGCCGACACCGCCGACGTCGCCGCGCTGCGGACGCATCCGATCGCCCTCGTGCCCGCCGTGCTCGTGTGCGGCGCCGCGGTGCTGCTCTTCGGGTTCATGGTGCCGATCGCGGGCTACGCGATGCTCGCTGCCGGCCTGCTCGCGGCGTGGCTCTGCGATCGCTCGGGCCGCACAGAGCGGCTCGCCGCCGACCTCGCACTCATCGCCGTCGGCCAGGTCATCATCTCGACGGTGTCGCTGAAGGCCGACCTCAGCGACGAGGGCATCGTTCGCTTCGCGGTCGTGCTGAGCCTCGCGGTGCTCGTGCCCTACGTCATCTCGCGGTTCGTGTACCGCGAGCACGTCATCCGCTTCCCGTGGCGCACCGGGCGGCGCTGGAACCGCACGCAGTGGCTCTACCTGATCTTCGTGACGCTCGCGGGCTGGCTGATCCTGCCGTTCTACTTCATCACTTCGGGCTCCTACCAGAACTGGCCGACGGTGACCGAGCCCGACACGATCGCGCGCCTCTTCGTCGGCGTCGCCGCCGTCGGCACGTGGGACGAGCTCTTCTTCATCTGCACGGTCTTCGTGCTGCTGCGCCGGCACTTCCCGTCGTGGCAGGCGAACCTGCTGCAGACGATCGTCTTCGTCTCATTCCTGTGGGAGCTCGGCTACCAATCGTGGGGGCCGCTGCTCACGATCCCGTTCGCGCTCATCCAGGGCTACACGTTCAAGCTCACGAAGTCGCTCACCTACGTGTTCGTCGTGCACATGCTCTTCGACGCCGTGGTGTTCGCCGTCATCGTCTACGCCCACACGGGGTGGCCGGCGATCTTCCTGCTGGCGCCGTAGGGCCCCGCAGACTGCGGCGCTGCGGCTGCGGCGCCGTGCGATCACGCGTCGACGGATGCCCCGTGCGCGCCGAGCCACTCGAGCAGCACCGCCGCATGGTTCACCTGCTCGTCGCGTGCGCCGAACAGCAGCGTCACCCGGTCGTGCTCGGCGCCGAGCGCGATGAGCGCCTGCGCGGCGTCGTTCGCGTCGAGCTCGCCGCGGTACCGCTCGGCGAACTCGTCGAACCGCTCACGGTTGTGGTGCCATTCGGTGCGGAGCTCGGGGGAGGGCGCGACCTCCTTGTCCCAGAGGTCGAGCTCGGCGCGCTCCTTGCTCACGCCGCGCGGCCAGAGCCGGTCGACCAGCACGCGATAGCCGTCGGATGCCTCGGCCGGGTCGTAGACCCGCTTGATGACGAACCCCATGGGGCCAGTCTGCCCCGGGGGCATCCGTCGTGCCAAGCGACCGTGCCGTGCCGTGCCGCCGTGTCGACGCCGTCAGCTCTTCGGCCGGCTCCGCAACCCGAGGATGATGAGCGCGACGCCGCCGAGGGCGATGATCGGCCCGAGGATCGCCCAGAGCGGGGACCCGGTCATGGCGCTGCCGCCGATGAGGCCGATGCCCTGGAGCATGAAGACGATGCCCATGATGGCGACGAGCGCACCGATCGCGACGAGGACTGGCTTTCGCATGCGGGCAGCATCCCGCACCGACGGCCGCGCCGCAAGCATCGGCTGCCGCCCGGCCGCATGCTCGGTATCCTCGGACCACCCAGAGGCTCGATGAGAGGATGCCGCGCATGCGCGCGATCGTGCTCGACCGATACGGCCCGCCCGAGCGGGTCATGCGCCTCG
Organism: Agromyces sp. NPDC056389; assembly: GCF_042262385.1. Lineage (NCBI taxonomy): Bacteria > Bacillati > Actinomycetota > Actinomycetes > Micrococcales > Microbacteriaceae > Agromyces > Agromyces sp. NPDC056389. The sequence goes on along the minus strand of NZ_JBHJPN010000002.1, from coordinate 117,130 downwards.
CCGACCTGCCCGATCCCGTGCCGGGCGACGGCGAGGTCGTCGTGCGGGTGGCCGCGGTCTCGCTCAACTCCTGGGACGTCGACCTCGCCACGGGGGCGGCCCTCGTGCGCCTGGAGGCGCCGTTCCGCCCGAAGCGCAGGCGCCGCGTGATCGGCTCGGATGTCTCGGGCACGGTCGTCGCCGTCGGTTCGGGCGCGACCCGCCATCGCGTCGGGGATGCCGTCTTCGGGGAGCTCTCGGCGGCGGGCTGGGGCGGGTTCGCCGAGCGGGTCGCCGCGCGCGAGGACGCGTTCGTCGCGCGACCGCCCGGGGTCGACGACCTCACGGCCGCCGCGCTGCCGCAGGCCGCGAGCATGGCGTGGCAGGCACTCGGCGGCGCCGAGGCGGTGGCGCCGAACGGCTCGCTGAGCGGCAGGCGCGTGCTCGTCGTCGGTGCGGGCGGGGGAGTCGGCACCTTCGCGATCCAGCTCGCGAAGCGCGGGGGCGCCCACGTGACCGCCGTCGAGCGCGCGATGTGGAAGCTCGACGCGCTGGCCGGGATCGGCGCCGATGTCGTCGACGCGGGCATCGGCGACGACGCCGGATCGCGTCATGCCTTCGATCTCGTGCTCGACGTGGTCGGCGCGTTGCCGGCGCCGCGGTCCGGCGAGTTGCTCGCCGAGGGCGGGCGCGCCGCGTACATCGGCGGGAGCCCGCGCCGCATCGCCCAGGTGCTCGTCGCCGGTGCTCGCGCCGGCCGCCAGGCAGAGGCCGGGGCGGACGCGGGGACCGCACGGCGCATCGGGCTGCTCGCCGCCGTGCCGAACCGCGACCTCCCCGAGATCGCCGCGCTCGCCGAAGCGGGGGAGCTGCTGGCGGTCATCGACGGCCCGCACCCGCTCGAGCAGGTGCCGCAGCAGCTCGCCCGCCTGCGATCGGGTGCCGTGCTCGGCAAGGCCGTGGTCGGGCTCGGCTGAGTCCAGACGCCGGCGACGTCGTCGCTGCCGGGGTCAGGCGCCGTCAGAGCCCGCCCAGGATCTCAGCGCGTTTCGCGGTGTACTCGGCTTCGGTGATCCTCGCCTCGGAGCGGAGCCGTTCGAGCTGGTCGAGTCGTTCGCCCGCGCCCGGCGGCGGCCCGGCGCTCTCGAGCGCCGCCGTCGTACCCGACTTCGCGGCGTACCTGATGAGCAGCAGCACACCGACTGCGATCGCCGCGAAGAAGACGAACACGCCAAGGATGATCAGCGCGTGCCAGCCGGTGAAGCCCGTGAACATACTCGACGCCCTTCGTCAGCCCGACGCCCCGATGGCGGCGACAACGCCGACGACTCTAGCGACCCGGCCGCCCCGGCACCAGAGCTGCGAGGCTCGGAGGTCGGCCGCGAGGCATCCGCTCTGGTAGAGTATTGAGGTTGCCGTCATGACGGCCGCGCACAAAGAGAGCCCGGGCATTCTGCCACGGGCAGCGCGCAACAAGAAGAAAGGGGATCCCATCTATGGCACTCGAAGCAGACGTCAAGAAGGCGATCATCGAAGAGTACGCGACGCACCCCGGTGACACTGGATCCCCCGAGGTCCAGATCGCGCTCCTCACGAAGCGAATCAAGGACCTCACCGAGCACCTGAAGGAGCACAAGCACGACCACCACTCGCGTCGTGGCCTGCTGCTCCTCGTCGGTCAGCGCCGTCGTCTGCTCGGCTACCTCGCCGACGTGGACATCAACCGCTACCGCAAGCTCATCGAGCGTCTCGGCCTGCGCCGCTAAGCAGCTTCATCGCTGCGGCTCTCGTTGATACCGCGAGCTTCTTGCGAAAGCCCCCGCCCGCTCTTCGGAGCCGGCCGGGGGCTTTCGTCATTCCCGGGTGGTGTCGGGCCGCTCGAGTGCGGCGCTACTCGACGCGCGCGCGGTGCGCCCGCGCGGCCACCCGGTTGCCGCACCGCGTGCTGCAGTAGCGGCGCGAGGCGTTCTTCGACAGGTCGGCGTAGATTCCCGCGCAGTCGTCGGCCTGGCACGCCCGCAGTCGATCCATGCCGTCGGCACGGATGACGTCGACGAACGCCATCGCCGCCTCGACGAGGATGCGGGAGGCGAGCGGCGCATCCTGGCTGGTCGCGTGCACGTGCCAGTCGAGGTCGTCGTGCCGCACGAGGCGGGGCAGGGCGTTCGCCTCATCGAGGATCGCGTTCACCTCGGTCACGGCGTCGTCGCGATCGAGGCGCCAGAGCGCCCGGAGCCGGTCGCGCGCTGCGGCGACCTCTGCGACCTCGGCCGCGGTGCCGTCGCGCCGACCCGAGTACCACCAGGCGTCGAGGATCGTTCCGAGCTGTTCGGGTGTCGTGAGTTCGTCGGCACCCGATTCGGACGCCGCGGGCACGGTGTCGGCCAGCGCTGCGACGAAGCCCAGCGCCGCGATCGTGTCATCGGTGAAAATCATTTGACTCCTGACATCCGTTGCCGGTACTGTCACGAGCATAACGTCGTTCGGTCATGACGCGGCAAGCCCTCGGCAGCGGCGCGGTCACGAATCGGGCGAGCGGCCCCACTACGAGAAGGAGATGCCGATGCGCGGTTCGAAGGGCGCCATCGGCATCGTGCTCGGCCTCGCCGCCGGGCTCGCCTTCGGCGCAGGCGGAGTGGTCGTCAAGCCGCTCCTCGAGTCGGGCTGGTCACCCGGTGCCGCGGTGTTCGCCCGCATCGGCGTCGCCGCGATCGCGCTGCTCGTGCCGGGCCTCATCGCCCTGAAGTTCGACCTGCGGCCCCTCTGGCGCGCCCGCTGGACCGTGCTCGCGTACGCGCTCATCGCCGTCGTCGGCACGCAGGTCGCCTTCTACGCCTCGATCGCGCTCATCCCGGTCAGCACGACCCTGCTCATCGAGTACCTCGCTCCGGTCGCGCTCGTGCTCGTCGCGTGGGTTCGGCAGCGACGGGCGCCGCAGTTCGTCGTCATCTCGGGATCCGTGCTCGCGATCGCGGGCCTCTACCTCGTGATCGGTCCGGGCGGCGGCGGGCTCGACGTCGTGGGCCTGCTGCTCGCGGGCGTCGCGATGGTCGGCGTCTGCGTCTACTACGTGCTCGGCGAGCGAGCGGATGTCTCGGTGCCCCCGATCGCGCTCGCCGCGAGCGGCTTCGTCGTGGGTGCCGTGGTGCTCGGGGCCCTCGGCATCGTCGGCGTCGTGCCGTTCTCGGCCGAGTTCGTCGAGGTGCCGTACTTCGGCACGATCGCGTCGTGGTGGGTGCCGGTGCTGACGGTCGGCCTCGTGTCGACGGCCTTCGCCTACGTCGCGGGCATCAGTGCGATCCGCATGCTCGGCACGCGCCTGTCGTCGTTCCTCGGACTCTCCGAGGTGATCTTCGCCGCGATCGTCGCGTGGTTCGTGCTCGGCGAGGCGATCGGCCCGCTGCAGGCGGCGGGCGGGCTCCTCATCCTGGGCGGCATCGTGCTCGTGCGCTTCGAACGGCCGCGCGACGCTGCGGCGGTCGCGCTCGACATCGACCTCGTGCCGGTGGCCATCGACGTTCGCGAGTAGCGCCCGACAGGCTCGTGGCCCCTCGCAACCGGCCGTAACACTCGATCGATCGGGCGTAGCGTCGAGGCATGACCCGCGCCGACTGGACCGAACTCGCCGACACGACCCAGGCGGTGCACGCCGGAAACGCCGTCGACGGCGGATCGGGGGCGATCCGCACGCCGATCGTGATGGCGAACTCCTACGCGTTGCCCGACGATCCGTCGACGATGAGCTGGTCGGGCACCGAGAGCCCGCTGTACACGCGCAACTCGGGCGCGAACCAGATCGGGTTGCAGAAGAAGCTCGCGATACTCGACCACGGCGAGGACTCCGTCGTGCTCGCGAGCGGCGTCGCCGCCCTGCACGCCGTCTTCTTCACGTTCCTGAGGTCGGGCGACCACGTGATCGTCTCGGATGTCTCGTACGAGGCGACGTACCGGCTCTTCACCGAGCTCCTGCCCGGAAAGTACGGCATCGAGGCCGACTTCGTCGACACGAGCAACCTCGACGCCGTGCGCGCGGCGCTCCGTCCGAACACGAGGCTCGTGCACATCGAGGCGATCGCGAACCCGACGACGAAGGTGACGGATGTCGCGGGCGTCGCCGCGATCGCACACGACGCCGGTGCCCTGCTCAGCGTCGACTCGACGTTCACCCCGCCGCCGTTCTTCCGACCGCTCGATCACGGCGCCGACCTCTCGGTGCACTCGCTGACGAAGTACATCAACGGCCACGGCGACGCCATGGGCGGGGCCGTCACGGGCCGGCGCGAGCTCATCGCACAGCTGAAGGCCGATGCGATGGTCGACGTGGGCGGCGTCATCAGCCCGTTCAACGCGTGGCTCATCATGCGCGGCTCGGTGACGCTGCCACTCCGCCTTCGCCAGACCTTCGCGACGGCACTGCGTGTCGCCGAGGCGCTCGACGCCGACCCGCGCATCGCCTTCGTCGCCTACCCGGGGCTTGCGAACCACCCGCAGCACGAACTCGCGAGCGCACAGTTCGGCGGGGCGTACGGCGGAGTGATGTCGTTCGCCGTCGACGGCGGCCCCGACGTGCAGAACGCGTTCGTCGCGGCGCTGCGCATCGTGACCTCCGCGGTCTCGCTCGGACACGACGAGTCGCTCATCGTGCACGTCGGAACGACCGGGCCGCGTGTGGCGTTCTACCCCGACGGCTTCACGACGCTCGGGCACCTGCGGTTCTCGCTCGGCCTCGAGGACGCCGACGATCTCATCGCCGACCTGCGACAGGCGCTCGACCTCGCGGTGGGCCCGCTCGCCGGCTGAGCGGCCGGTCGTACTGCCTAGACTCTGATCATGCGATTCGGCGTCATCATCCTTCCGCAGTACGAGTGGCCCGAGGCGGTGCACTACTGGCGCGGCGCCGAGGAACTCGGGTTCGATCACGCGTGGACCTACGACCACCTCTCGTGGCGGGGGCTCGCGGGCGAACGCTGGCACGCCACGGTGCCCACGCTCACGGCGGCCGCGATGGTCACCGAGCGCATCGGACTCGGCACCTTCGTCGCGAGCCCGAACTTCCGGCATCCCGTGCCGTTCGCGAAGGATGTCGCGACCCTCGACCAGATCTCGGGCGGCCGCCTGCTGCTCGGTGTCGGCTCGGGCGGCACCGGATTCGACGCGTTCGTGCTCGGGCAGCCCGAGTACACACCGCGGCAGCGGCTCGCACGATTCGTCGAGTTCGCCGAGGCGCTCGACGTGCTGCTGCGATTCGAGGAGCCGGGGTCCGACGGGATCTCCTTCGAGGGCGAGTGGTTCACCGCATCCGGAGCCCGCATGGTCGGCGAACCCGCGCAGCGTCCCCGCATGCCGTTGCACCTCGCGGCCGAAGGCCCGAAGGGTCTCGATCTCGTCGCGCGCCTCGGCGACGGCTGGGTGACGACCGGCGGCACGGTCGACGACACCGACGCCTGGTGGCGACGGCTCGCGGAGTTGAGTGCACGGCTCGACGACGCCTGTGCACGTGAGGGCCGCGACCCGTCGAGCCTCGAGCGCATCCTGTCCCTCGACTCCGAGCCGAGGTACAGCCTCGAGAGCGCAGCCGCGTTCGAAGACGCCGTCGGGCGCGCGGCCGAGCTCGGATTCACCGACGTCGTCGCCCACTGGCCCCGCGAGCACGGCCTCTACGCCGGCGACGAGTCGGTGCTCGACGAAGTGGCGGAGCTCATGCGGCGCTTGCGCTGACGCGAGAGCCGAACACGTCGGCGGGGTCGTCCGGCGGGCTCGCGGCATCCGTGCTCGCGATAGCCTGAAGCACATGCCCGCGCCCCGTTCGAAGCCGTTTCTCGCCTGGGAGCCGCTCCCGTACCTCGTCGTGTTCGTGCTGCTCCTGTTGACGGGCGTGGTGCGGCCGGATGGCCCGCCGTGGCTGCTCTGGCCCTTCCTCGCCATCCTCGCGGCGGCGGTCGCATGGCTGATCCTCGGCCTCGTACGCGGGTCGCGGCGATCGAACCCCGACCAGTGGGGCGACCTCACGACACTCGACGGGATCGAGATCGTCGATGCGGTGCGCGTCGAGCGAGCGGTGCGTGCGGTGTCGCCCGTGGCCGATGTGCATCGGCACCAACCGGCGGTCGGGCTCGCGAGGTTGCACGGGGGCGCCGAACAGCACGCGGTGCTCGTGCCGCGCGCGAGCAGATGGCTGTCGCGGCGTTACCGGATCGGCGTGCAGCTCGTGGGCGGCGATCGTCCGCGTCACGCTGGATTCCTGAGCCCGGCGGCCGACGACCGGTGGCGCGAGCTGCTCGACGGGATGCGCGAGCGCGGCGCCTACGTGCGGGTGCCGGCCCTCATCACCGGCGGATCACGGCCGCACGGGGTCGAGCTCGACCTCAGCGGGCTCGAGCGTCTGGGTGCAGCGGAGGAGTGAGTCCGCGCGGGTGGAGCCGGTGGCTCAGGCCGAGGCCTCCTCGGCCTCCTGCTTGGCGAGGTCCGCTCGCACCTGCTCCATGTCGAGCGCCCGAACCTGGGAGATGAGCTCGTCGAGCATCGGGCGGGGCAGTGCGCCGGCCTGTGCGAACACGCCGATGCCGTCCTTGAACGCCATGATCGTCGGGATCGACGTGATGTTCATGGCCGCGGCGAGTTGCTGCTGGTCTTCGGTGTCGACCTTGGCGAACGTGAAGTCGGGGTTGGCCTCGGCTGCGGCCTCGTAGTTCGGCGCGAACTGCAGGCACGGACCGCACCAGCCGGCCCAGAAATCGACGAAGACGGTGCCGCCCTCGAGGATCGTCTTCTCGAAGGTGTCCAGGGTGAGCGCCACGGTAGCCATGCCCCCAGCCTAAGCGGGGTCCCTGTGGGCGGGCCCGGCGTTCGCTCAGCGCGAGCTGTGCGCCGGAACCGGTCGCTGCACCGATCGGGCTCGAGCGTTCTGGGCCGACGTGGGTCGGCGCCGGTATCGTGAAGGCGTGGTCGCATTCGGAGGCGCGCTCGGTTCGTTCCGTCGCCGCGGCTCGGTCTCCGACGAATCGTCGGAACCGGAGGTCGCGGTCGATGCCGCGCGACCGGGGGATTCGGCGCCTCCGGCAGGTCCGGCTCACCTGATCGATCCTGCGCGAGCGGCCGACGACGCGATCCCCGACCTCGACTGGCGGGTGTTCCCCGAGAACGCGGAGCATTCGAGCTTCGAGGCTCCGAGCGGCACGCTCGCCCGCGTCGCGCTGGGGGGGCCGTCGGCCCCGCGCATCGTGCTCGTGCCGGGCGCCACGGGCTCGAAAGAGGACTTCGTGCTCATGATGCCGCTCTTCGCGGAGGCCGGCTATCGAGTCGAGTCGTTCGATCTGGCGGGTCAGTACGAGTCGTGGCGCGCAGGTCCGTGGAACCTCCGCCCGCCGCGACAGCGATACGACGAGCGGCTCTTCCTCGACGATCTCCTCGCCGTGCTCGACGACGGCACGGCGCCCGCGCACGTGCTCGGCTACAGCTTCGCCGGCACGCTCGCCGAACTCGCACTGCTCGAACGACCCGAACGGTTCGCGAGCCTCACGCTGCTGAGCGCCCCGCCCGAACCCGGGCAGGCGTTCCGCGGGGTCAAGCGCATCGGGCCGATCAGTTCGTTCACCTCACCGCATCAGGGCGCCGCGCTCATGCTCTGGGGCATCCGGAACAACCTCAACCGGGTGCCGCCGCGCCGACTCGAGTTCGTGCGCGATCGCTTCGCACTCACCCGGCGCGAGAGCGTCGACGACATCATCGCGCTCATGATGCGGACGCCCGACCTGCGGGCGGGGCTCGTGGCGTCGACGATTCCGAAACTCGTCGCAGTGGGGGAGCACGACCTCTGGCCGCGTGAGCTGCACGAGCGGTTCGCGCGCGAGATCGGGGCGCACTTCGCGGTGTATCCCACCGGGCACAGCCCGTGCGAGACCGCGCCGCATCAGCTCGTGCGCGACATGCTCGCGCTCTTCGCCGCGACCGGGCTCACGCCGTAGGAACGTCGGCGGCGAGCCGCCGGTGCGCTTCACGCGGGCAGCGGTTCCTCGCCATCGGCCTCGGCCGCTTCGGCGACGTCGGGATCGGCGGGCAGTGCGTTCGCCTCCCAGACCCAGACGGGCGCACGACGGCGCTCGGCGCGCCGGGTGAGCGGCGGCCATTCCCGGGACTCGACCGACATCGTATGGAAGGCCATGCGCACACGCCGTGCGAGGCCGTCGAAGGTGTCGAACGGGCGCGCCGAGACGCCGACCTGCATTCGGCGGTCGCGCACGACCGTCATGCCGGGCTGCATCCACCACGCGAGGTCGAGGTCGTCGTGCACGTCGGCACGGTCGCGATGCACCAGATCACGGAGCCGCGCCCACGCGTCGGCGCGCATCGCGTAGTTCGAGCCGAAGATGGGCGGGTGGCCGAGCAGCGCGCCGATCACCGTGAAGTAGCCGCCGATGTAGATGTTGCGGGCGATCCACCGCACGACCGCATTGCGCCCGTAGAACGTGCCGCTGTTCGTCACGACGGTCGGTCGGTCGGCCATCGTCATGCGGCGCTCGACCTCTGCCATCCAGTCGGGCGCGGGGATCGAGTCGGCGTCGAGGCGGGCGAGCAGTTCGCCGGAGGCCGCGTCGAACCCGGCGGCAGTGGCAGGCCAGATCCCGCGGATCGGCTCGTGCACGACCCGTGCGCCGGCCGCGAGGGCGACCTCGGTCGTGGCATCCGTCGAGCCGTTGTCGACGACGACGATCTCGTCTGGGCGCCGGGTCTGCTTCGCGAGCGCATCGAGACACGCGGAGAGGAAGTCCGCGTCGTTCAGGCTCGGAATGATGACCGAAATCGTGCCCATCACGGCGAGTCTAGCCATGCGGCGGTGGCGCCACGCTCGATCCGTGCGTCGTTTCGGCGGATTCCGAACTGGGGCTGTCGGGCGGCGTCGTGAACGACATATGCTGACCGGCGACCGGGGGTCAATGGAGACGAACCGGCATGGAAGGGGAGACGATGTACCCATCTGCAACACTTTCCAAGCGCGCCCGCACGGTGGTGATCGCAACCGCGGCGATCGCCGGGCTGGCGCTCGTGCCCACCGGTGCTGCGATCGCGGCACCGTCCGGAAACGGCTGCGACAACCGCACCAACAACACGTATCAGAAGCTGCTCGAGTGCGTGCGCGTCGACGGAGTGCTCGAACACGAAGAGGCCCTGCAGGCGATCGCCGACGTCAATGACGGCAACCGTTCAGCGGGCACTTCGGGCTACACCGAGAGCGTCGACTACGTGGTCGAGACGCTGCAGGCCGCCGGGTGGAGCGTCGAGCTCGACGAGTTCGACTTCACCTACGTGCCGCCGCCCGAGCTCGAGCGGCTCACGCCGGCACCAGGGGCGAGCTACGAGACCGGCGTGTTCACGGGCACCGGCTACGGCGAGGTCAGCGGCAGGGTGATCCCCGTCGACATCGTGACGGCACTCCCGCGCGATCCGGTGAACAGCGGCTGCGAGGCATCCGACTTCACCGGCCTCGACTTCAGCGGCCCCGCCGACATCGCGCTCATCCAACGTGGAACGTGCGAGTTCGGCGTCAAGGCGGTGAACGCGCAGACCGCGGGCGCCGAGGCCGTGATCATCTTCAACCAGGGCAACACGCCGCTGCGCGAGGGCCTCGTCACCGGCACGCTCTTCGGCGTGAACACCCAGCCGCTCGACATCCCCGTCGTCGGAGCGAGCTACGCCGACGGCGTGGCCATGACGGCGGCAGGGTCGACGGCGAGGATCCTCGTCGATGCACCCGAGTCGCGTCCGCAGGTCAACGTGATCGCGGAACTGCCCGGCAGGAACGACGAGAACGTCGTGATGGCCGGAGCGCACCTCGACTCGGTGCAGGCCGGTCCCGGCATCAACGACAACGGCAGCGGATCGTCGGCTCTGCTCGAGATCGCCCAGCAGATCTCGAAGCTGAAGCCCGAGAACACCCTGCGGTTCGCATGGTGGGGTGCGGAGGAGAGCGGCCTGCTCGGCTCGCGCGCCTACGTGGCCGGACTCGATCAGGCGGCGCGCGACGACATCGCGCTCTACCTGAACTTCGACATGATCGCCTCGCCGAACTACATCTTCATGGTGTACGACGGCGACGAGTCGGGCTTCCCGGCGCCGGTCGTGGTGCCCGAGGGCTCGGTGCAGATCGAGGACCTCTTCGAGAGCTACTTCACGAAGATGGGCATCCCGTACGACGATGCCGAGTTCAGCGGTCGCAGCGACTACCAGGCGTTCATCCAGAACGGCATCCCGGCGGGCGGCCTGTTCACGGGTGCCGAAGTCGTGAAGACCGATGAGCAGGCGGCGATCTGGGGCGGAACCGCCGGCGAGCAGTACGACCAGTGCTACCACCTCGCCTGCGACACGATCGACAACCTCGCGCTCGATGCGCTCGACGTCAACAGCGACGCGATCGCGACGGCGGTGCTGACGTACGCGTACTCCACCGAGACGGTGAACGGCGTCAAGGGCAAGAAGGTGCCCGGCGGCTTCACCCTGCCGGCGCCCGCCGGCCCGCAGGGCACGGTCGGCAGCGACGGAGGGCACGAGCACTCCTCGGCCGACTGAGTCGCGGCGAAACAGGGCGGGGGTGCCGATGGCACCCCCGCCTTGCGCGTGCACAACCGAGTGCACGAGCCCCGGCGTGCGCGACCCGGAGCGATCGGGAATAGTGGGCGGGGGGCATCCGTTGTCGGAGATGTATGCAAAAGCATGCAACGCGGAAATCTCCCACGAGGAAGAGCCCAGGAGGGCACCATGCAGTTCGGAATCTTCACCGTCAGCGACATCACTCAAGACCCGACGACGGGGCGCACGCCGAGCGAGCACGAGCGCATCACCGACGTGCTGACGATCGCCCAGCACGCCGAAGAGGTGGGCCTCGACGTCTTCGCACTCGGCGAGCACCACAACCCGCCCTTCTTCTCCTCCTCGCCGACCACGACCCTCGCCTACATCGCGGCGAAGACGTCGAGGATCCAGCTGACGACCTCGACGACGCTCATCACGACGAACGACCCCGTGAAGATCGCCGAGGACTTCGCGATGCTCCAGCACGTGGCCGACGGCCGTGTCGACCTCATGCTCGGCCGCGGCAACACCGGCCCCGTCTACCCGTGGTTCGGCAAGGACATCCGCCAGGGCATCAACCTCGCGCTCGAGAACTACAACCTGCTGCATCGCCTGTGGCGCGAGGACTTCGTCGACTGGGAGGGCCAGTTCCGCACCCCGCTGCAGGGCTTCCAGTCCACCCCGCGCCCCCTCGACGACGTGCCCCCGTTCGTCTGGCACGGCTCGATCCGCAGCCCCGAGATCGCCGAGCAGGCCGCCTACTACGGCGACGGCTTCTTCGCGAACCACATCTTCTGGCCGGCCTCGCACACCCAGCGCATGGTGGCGCTCTACCGCCAGCGCTTCGAGCACTACGAGCACGGCACGGCCGAGCAGGCGATCGTCGGGCTCGGCGGCCAGGTGTTCATGCGCAAGAACTCGCAGGACGCCGTTCGCGAGTTCCGCCCGTACTTCGACAACGCGCCCGTCTACGGGCACGGCCCGAGCCTCGAGGAGTTCACCGCGCAGACGCCGCTCACCGTCGGCAGCCCGCAGGAGGTCATCGACAAGACGCTCGGCTTCCGCGACTACGTGGGCGACTACCAGCGCCAGCTGTTCCTCATGGACCACGCGGGCCTGCCGCTGAAGACGGTGCTCGAGCAGCTCGACCTGCTCGGCTCCGAGGTCGTGCCGGTGCTGCGCAAGGAGTTCGGCGAGAACCGCCCCGCGACGGTTCCGGATGCCCCGACGCACGACTCGCTCGTCGCCGCGCGCAACGCGGCGAAGGCCGCCGGCGGCACGAGCGCAGCCCCGCAGGGCGCCGCATTCGGCGCCGCAGCCGTGAAGGGAGCCTGACCATGACGACCCGCACCCTCGCCGTCGTCTCGGCCGGGCTCAGCCAGCCGTCGTCGACGCGCATGCTCGCCGACAAGCTCAGCGACGCCACCGTGGCCAAGCTCACCGAGCAGGGCATCGACACGACCGTCGAGACCTTCGAGCTCCGTGATGTCGCGACCGACATCATGAACCACATGCTCACGGGCTTCCCGAGTCCGAAGCTCGAGGCGGTCATCGGGGCCGTGACGGGCGCCGACGGACTCATCGCCGTCACGCCCATCTTCACGACGAGCTACTCGGGGCTGTTCAAGTCGTTCTTCGACGTGATCGACAGCGCCGCGCTCGCCGACCTGCCCGTCGTGATCGGCGCGACGGCCGGCACGCCGCGGCATTCGCTCGCGCTCGACTACGCGCTGCGGCCGATGTTCACCTACCTGCACGCGATCGTGGCGCCGACCGGCGTGTTCGCGGCGACCGGCGACTGGGGCGAATCGGTCGACAGCGTGAAGACGCTGCCGGCGCGCATCGAGCGAGCGTCGGGTGAGCTCGCAGCACTCGTCGCCGCGAGCGACCGTTCAGCGAACGTCAGGGACCCCTTCGCCCTCGACCGGCCCTTCGGTCACCTCATCGGGGGACTCACGGGCGAGTGACTCCTCCCTGAGCGCTCGGCGACGATCGAGCCTCACGATCGCACGATCGACGAGGAGCCCGAGCGCCACGGCGATCGGGATCGAGACGGCGATCGCGAGGAGCGGGGAGTCTCGCAGCATGCTGCCGATGATCGCGCCGATTGCGACGTTGTACGCGGCCCATGCCATCCCTGCCGCGGCCGACAGCGGGAGGTAGCGCCGGAGCGGGACCCGACCCGCTCCGGCGGCCAGGTTCACCGCGATGCGGGCGAACGGCACGTACCGTGCAGTGAACACGAGCAGCGCCGTCCTCCGGTGCACGGCCGTCCGGATCCGCTGGATCGCGGCGGCGAGGCGACCCGTGCGCTGCCAACGCCACCGGTCGAGGCCGACGCGTCGCCCGATCAGGTAGCAGAGCCCGTCGCCGAGGATCGCGCCGGCTGCGGCGACGGGAACGACCTGCCAGAGCGCCGGTTCCCCGGTCGTCGCCGCGAGCGCGCCGAGCGCGACGACCAGGGTCTCGCTCGGCAGCACGACGAGGAACGCATCGCCGACGACGAGCGCGAAGAGCGCGGGCAGGAGCCATGGCGAGGCGGCGAGCGAGACCAGCCAGGCGTCATCCACGTGCCCGTTCTAGCGGTTCGAGGTGAACGGCAGGAGACGACACCGCACCGCAGGGATCGATCCCTGCGGTGCGGATGTCGGTCAGCCGGCGTTCGCGCGGCGGCGGGCGCCGACGAGCGCTGCTCCGCCGAGGAGCGTCAAGAGGATCGCCCCGGCGATCGGCCATCCGAGCTGGACGCCTGTGGAGGCCAACGACGTGTTCGGTGCCGGGGGCGTCGGCATGGTGGCCGGCGGCGTCGGCGGAGTGGACGGCGTCGGTGGCACGAGGGCGATCGGGTTGTCGAGCGTCACGGCGACGGTCGTACGGTCGCCGATCACCAGGGTCGTGGCGCCGTCTTCCGTCATGACGCCGTCGCCCGAGAACCGGGGCGTTCCGTAGCGCGCCCCGCTAATCGGCTCGGGCTCCGTCTCGTTCAGGGTCACGACCGTGCCGGACGGCAGGCCGTCGACGCCCTGCGGCGTGCCTGGCGCGAGTGCGAGCGATCCGGTGACGGATGCACCGTCGCGCAGGTACGAGTAGGTCACGGTGTAGGCGGTGCCGTCGGGCACGACGGCCGCGCCGTCGCCGGAGAGATGCTTGGTCACGGTGAATCCGCCGACATTGCCGGTGCCGCCGCCCTCGCCGCCTGCCGTGACGAACTCGACCGGCCACGTGGCGAACTGCTCGCCCGATGCCGTGACGGTGTTGCCGAAGAGATCTCCCTGGCGGGCGTCCGCGGGCAGCGTCGTGCGGTACTGCAGCGTGTACACGCGATCCTCCGAGGTCACCGGTTCGTTGAAGGTGAACTCGAAGGAGTGGGTGGCTGGTGAGTCGACGAGCGTGAAGGTCTCGGGGCCGGTGCCCGCGACGACCTCGTGGTACTCCCATGACGCCCACTTCGATGCGGGAACCCAGCCGGCCGTGACGCTCGAGGAGTCGAAGCCCATGCGCGCGTCGTAGACGTCCTCGAGTACGACGGGGGAGCCGCCTGCGAGCACGTTCGACGGGACGACGACCTGCCACGTGATCGAAGTGCCGTCGTCGTTCAGCCAGCCCCACTTCTGCGGCGAGGTCGGAGCGGGGCCGGGCTCGCCGCCCTCGACGATCCCTCCGCCCGGGATCGGGACGCGGATCTCGATGCCGTTGCCGGTGGTGAAGACGTACGAGTCGTCATCGGTCGCCGTCGTGGACTGCGCGAAGAAGTGCAGGGTCCCGCGCACGTCGTGGTGCGACTCGACGTAGTCGCCGAGGGTGCACAGGATGCTCGACTCGGTGACGACGCAGTCGCCGACCGTCGCGCCCGAGGCGTCGCGGAGCACGAAGGCCGCCGAATACGCGCGCACGGGACTCGGGAAGTCGAGACGGAAGGTGTCGCCCTCGACGGCGCCCGCCGGCGCGGCCCATGTGGCATCCACGGTGTAGCGCTGCCCGACCCCGATCGGGCTGCTCGGGGCGTCGGCGTTGATCGTGACGCTCGTGATGGCGTCGAGTTCGATCGCGTTCGCTGCGGCCGGGGCCGCGATCACCATCGCCAATGCGGCGAGTGATGCTGCCAGTGACGCCGCGATCGCTCGGAGGCCTCGGGGTGTTCGGGTGGGGGTGTGCGCATTCGGGTGCACGGTGGATCAGCTCCTTCGGGTGGAAAGCGGAGGAGCTGTGGGTGCAGCCCTCCACCCGAAGAGACGGTCCGCACCCTGATCGATGATGCGGATCGAGCGATGCTCACGGGTTTCTCAGGTTCGGCAGCGTGCGGATCGGCACAGCGATCGTTCCGGCGCGCCGAACTCGCGCACCGGCGTCTCGCGCGGCGCGGCGGGTGCGTCCCGAAGACCGCGCCTCAGTCGTCGAGCACGAAGGTCACCTCGAGCGTGACCGACCACGACGTGACGGCGCCGTCGGCGACGTCGACCTTCTGCTCCTTGACCCAGGCGCCGGTGACGTTGCGCAGGGTCTCCGACGCCCGAGCGACGCCGGCGGCGACCGCGTCGTCGAAGCCCGTCTCCGAACGTACGGTGATGGTGGTGACACGTGCGACGGAAGTCATTGCATTCCCCCTCGAATGAAGTGCGTGCGTACGGGACTCATCTTGCGCCTCCGTCGTGCGGAAAGCGAGGGGCTTGCGGCGTCCGCGAAGGTCCGCCTCGTCGACGGGGCGGCGAACGGCAGTCGACCAGTCGATGAATCCTCGGTTCCCGGGGGCGATTCCGGCAGTCCGCCGCCCGAGCAGCCCCCACGCTGGATGCGTGAAGGTCGTCCTCCTCGCAGAATCGTTCCTCCCGCACATGAACGGAGTGACGCACTCGCTGCTGCAGGCGCTGCGCCACCTCGAACATCGGGGGCACGAGGCCCTCGTGATCGCCCCGCGCTCGGGGCCGATCGACCACACGCTCTACGGCGCCCGGGCCGTGCTGCTGCCGTCGGTGCCGCTGCCGAGCTACCCCGATGTGCGCGTCACCCTCGCCGGTGCGCACCGCCTCGCCGAGGTGATGCGCGCGCACGAGGCCGATGTCGTGCACCTCGCGTCGCCGTTCGTGCTCGGTTGGCGCGGCGTGCTCGCCGCGGAGACCCTGGGGATCCCGAGCGTCGCCATCTACCAGACCGACATCCCCTCGTACGCCGAGCGCTACGGGGTTCCGGGTGCCGCGCCAGCGCTCACCCGCCACCTCGGGCGCCTCCACCGTCGCGCCACCCTGACGCTCGCGCCGTCGTCGTCGGCGGTCGACAAGCTCGAGGCCCTCGGCGTCGATCGCCTCCGGCTCTGGCGTCGCGGCGTCGACACCGAACGCTTCGCCCCCGGCCGACGCGACGAGGCCTGGCGTCGCGAGATGGCGCCGAACGGCGAGGTGCTGGTCGGCTACGTCGGCCGACTGGCACCCGAGAAGCAGGTCGAGGATCTCCGCGGCATCGCGGCGCTGCCGGGCGTGCGCCTCGTCGTCATCGGCGAGGGCCCGTCGCGAGCGCAGCTCGAACGCCTGCTGCCCGAGGCCCGCTTCACCGGGTTCCTCGGCGGCGACGAGCTTGCGCGCGCGATGGCGAGCCTCGACGTCTTCGTGCATCCCGGAGAGAGCGAGACCTTCTGCCAGACCGTGCAGGAGGCGATGGCGAGCGGCGTGCCAGTCGTGGCGACCGGCCGCGGCGGCCCGATCGACCTCGTGCAGAACAGCGCGAACGGATGGCTCTACCGCCCGGGCGACCTCGACGAACTGCGCGACCGGGTGCGCGATCTCACGGGCGACGACGCGAAGCGCCGTGCATTCGGCGAACGCGCACGCGACTCCGTCGCCGGTCGCAGCTGGGAGCGCCTCGGCGACGAGCTGATCGGCCACTACGCGACGGCGATGGGGCGGGCGGCGATCACGGCGACGGATGCTTCGGCGCCACTGCCGCTCGCTCGGGACGCCGGCCCCGCGGCATCCGCACCGCCCGCTGCCGCCCATCGCCGCTGGAGTCGCTACATCGCGGTCGGCGACTCGCTGACCGAGGGGCTCTGCGACACCTCACGCGTGTCGGCGGGGGAGTACCGCGGCTGGGCCGACCGCCTCGCGATGCTCATCGCCGGCGCGAGCTCGGCGGGCGAATCCGTCGCGTACGCGAACCTCGCGGTGCGCAGTCGCAAGGTGCGCGACGCGGTCGATGTGCAGATGCCGCAGGCCGCCGCACTCGGAGCCGACCTCGTCTCGGTGCTCATCGGGGCCAACGACCTCGTGGGGCGGCGAGCCGATCCCGAGGGCCTCGCGCGCGACCTCGGCGCGGCCGTGGCGCGGCTGCGATCGACGGGATGCGACGTGCTCCTCGTGACTCCGTTCCTGCCGCGCCGCCCCGTGACCCGGTTCTTCGCCCGGCGCTTCCGGGCCTACAACGCGCTCCTGAGAGACCTCGCGGATGCCACAGGCTCGATGCTCCTCGATGTCGACGCCCACCCCGAGCTCGTCGACGACGAGCGGTGGGCCGAGGACCGCGTGCACCTGAACGCCGCGGGGCATCGAGGCATCGCGTACGCCGCGGCGCGCGTGCTCGGCATGCGGGATGCGGGCGTGCTCGGCGAACTCGAGCACGCCGTGCACGAGCCGGAGGAGCAGTTCGACCGCACCGTGGTCGGCGACGCCGAATGGCTCCTGCGGCACGCGGTGCCATGGATTCGGCGTCGTCTCGCAGGGCGCGCAGCGGGCGACGGCCGAGCGCCGAAGCGCGAGCAGTTGCTGCCCGTCATCGTTCCGGCGGCGGAGCGAGCCTCGCGGACGACGCCCATTGCCGCGGCGCAGCGTGCGGTGCCGCGGAAGTGACGCCGAATCAGCCGCTCTTGCGGCGGAACTCGCGCTTGTGGTCGGCCGGACCCTGCGTGTGCTGTGCGGCGCCGCCACCGTCGAGGTGGGCTTCGCCCGAGCGCTTCTTCGCCGCGTTGTTCTTGCGATCGAGCGCTTCGCGGAACTTGCGCTTCGCCTCGTCGGACGGGCCCTGGTTGGTCTGCTCGTCGGAACTCAT
The DNA here is from genome assembly GCF_042262385.1 of Agromyces sp. NPDC056389. NCBI lineage: Bacteria > Bacillati > Actinomycetota > Actinomycetes > Micrococcales > Microbacteriaceae > Agromyces > Agromyces sp. NPDC056389. The sequence continues at coordinate 99,553 of NZ_JBHJPN010000002.1, read as the reverse complement.
GCGTTCGAGTCTGGCACGGATGCCTCGTGCTCGCGCACGCCGGAGGGGTGCCGGGGCAGCGCTCGCCACGCGACATCCGCTGTTCACCGGCCGAAAACCTGTGCTCTGCTAGGATTGGGGGAGGTTGCCCGTGCGATTCGTGCGGGCGATCTCTTGGAGCAGGCCGGCAGGAAGCTGGTCCCCTGTGGTGGATTACCAAACCGAGGGTTTGGTGGACTTCTACTGGTGGCCAGCGTGAACGCAAGACCTTGCGATTCGTATTGCCTGTTCCTGCTCCTCTGGATGAGTCGCGCCCACACGGGGTGCGACGGTAAACAAAGGAGACGACCTCTTGGAAGGTCCTGAAATCACGTTCGCCGAAGCCGTCATCGACAATGGCAAGTTCGGCACCCGTACCATCCGCTTCGAGACCGGACGACTCGCGCAGCAGGCGCAGGGTTCCGCCGCGGCCTACATCGACGAAGAGACCATGCTGCTCTCGGCGACCTCGGTCTCCAAGCAGCCGAAGGAGCACTTCGACTTCTTCCCGCTCACGATCGACGTCGAAGAGCGCATGTACGCAGCGGGACGCATCCCGGGCTCGTTCTTCCGTCGCGAGGGCCGCCCCTCGACCGAGGCGATCCTCACCTGCCGTCTGATCGACCGCCCCCTGCGCCCCTCGTTCGTCGAGGGTCTCCGCAACGAGGTGCAGGTCGTCGTCACCGTGCTCGCGATCGAGCCCGACGAGTTCTACGACGTGCTCGCCATCAACGCCGCGTCGCTCTCGACGCAGCTCTCCGGCCTCCCGTTCTCGGGCCCGGTCGGCGGCGTCCGCGTCGCCCTCATCGACGGCCAGTGGGTCGCGTTCCCGAAGTACTCGCAGATCGAGGAGGCCGTGTTCAGCATGGTCGTCGCCGGTCGCGTGGTCACCGAGGCCGACGGCTCGCAGGACGTCGCGATCATGATGATCGAGGCCGAGGCGACCGACAACGCGTGGAACCTCATCCAGGCCGGTGGCATCAAGCCCGACGAGGCCGTCATCGCGCAGGGCATCGAGGCATCGAAGCCCTTCATCAAGCAGCTCGTCGAGGCGCAGCAGCAGGTCGCGAAGACCGCCGCGAAGCCGACCGCCGACTACCCGACGTTCCCGCCCTACCAGGCTGAGACGAAGGCCGTCGTCGAGGCGATCGCGCTCGAAGAGCTCAAGGGCATCTACCAGATCGCCGAGAAGGTCGCCCGCCAAGACGCCGACGACGCACTGAAGTCGCGCGTCAAGGAGCAGGTCGCCGCCAAGGTCCAGGCCGGGGAACTCCCCGAGTCGGCCAACGCAGAGGTCTCCGCCGCGTACAAGTCGGTCACGAAACACGTCGTGCGTTCGCGCGTCCTCGAAGAGGGTGTGCGCATCGACGGCCGCGGGCTCGCCGACATCCGCCCGCTCGACGCCGAGGTGCAGGTCGTTCCCCGCGTTCACGGCTCGGCCATCTTCCAGCGCGGTGAGACCCAGATCCTGGGCGTCACGACGCTGAACATGCTGAAGCTCGAGCAGTCGATCGACTCGCTGAGCCCGGTCACCAAGAAGCGCTACATGCACAACTACAACTTCCCGCCCTACTCGACCGGTGAGACCGGTCGCGTCGGGTCGCCGAAGCGTCGCGAGATCGGGCACGGCGCACTCGCCGAGCGCGCGCTCGTGCCCGTGCTGCCGACGCGCGAGGAGTTCCCCTACGCGATCCGCCAGGTGTCCGAGGCTCTCGGCTCCAACGGCTCGACGTCGATGGGCTCCGTCTGCGCCTCGACCCTCGCGCTCCTGAACGCGGGCGTGCCGCTGCGCGCACCCGTCGCCGGCATCGCGATGGGCCTCATCTCCGACACCGTGAACGGCGAGACCCGCTACGCGGCGCTCACCGACATCCTCGGCGCCGAAGACGCGCTCGGCGACATGGACTTCAAGGTCGCCGGCACGTCGGAGTTCGTCACCGCGATCCAGCTCGACACGAAGCTCGACGGCATCCCCGCCTCGGTGCTCGCCGGCGCGCTGACGCAGGCGAAGGACGCCCGCACGACGATCCTCGCCGTGCTGAACGCCGCCATCGACGGCCCCGACGAGATGGCCCCGACCGCGCCCCGCGTGATCTCGGTGCAGATCCCCGTCGACAAGATCGGCGAGCTGATCGGCCCGAAGGGCAAGACGATCAACGCGATCCAGGACGAGACCGGCGCCGACATCTCCATCGAGGAGGACGGCACCGTCTACATCGGCGCGACCGACGGCCCCTCGGCCGAGGCCGCCCGCGCCCAGGTCAACGCGATCGCGAACCCGACGAACCCCGAGGTCGGCGAGCAGTTCCTCGGAACCGTCGTCAAGATCGCGGCGTTCGGCGCGTTCGTCTCGCTGCTCCCCGGCAAGGACGGCCTGCTGCACATCAGCGAGGTGCGCAAGCTCGCCGGTGGCAAGCGCGTCGAGAACGTCGAAGACGTGCTCGGCGTCGGCCAGAAGATCCTCGTCGAGATCACGAAGATCGACGACCGCGGCAAGCTGTCGCTCGCCCCGGTGCTGGCCGAAGACGCCGACACCGAGGGTCGCGAGACCGCAGGCACCCACGCCGAGGAGCCCGCAGAGGGCGCCGACGCGTAGGTCGCAGGCAGTACAGCGGATGCCCCGCCCGATTCGTTCGGGCGGGGCATCCGTCGTTTCAGCGCGAACTCGCGGTGCGAATGGCCCCTTACCGAGGGCTTGTCGCGGTGATCGGCGGGGAGTACCTTCACCTCCATGCTGAGAAAATCTCATGATCAACGTCGATTCATGTCGCGCCTCGGCGCCATCTCGCTGCTCGCCCTCGGGCTGGTCGCAGGCGTCGCTGCAGCGCCGGCCGCGGCCCTCCCCGCGGCATCCCTGCAGGGCACGACCGTCTCCGTCGGCACCCCGACGGCAGTCCATTCCTCGTTCTGGACGATGCGGAGCTACGTGGCGCTCGGCGATTCGTTCACTGCCGGGCAGGGTGCGCCGCCCTACCGCCCGGGTGCGTGCATGCAGAGCCGCTACGCCGGCTACCCGACCATCGCGGCAGCGCTCAGCGTCTACCGGTTGACCGAGAACCGGGCCTGCTCCGGGGCGACCGTCGCCGATACGACCGCGCAGCTCGCCGGAGTCGGGGCGTCGACTGCGCTCGTCACCCTGACGGTCGGCGCGATCGATGTCGGATCGAACGACGTCTTCGCCGCATGCTCGGCGAACCCGGATCCGACCGTCGACCCGTGCAAGACGGCGATCGCGACCAGTACGGCGAAGCTCGCGGAACTCGGTCCGAAGCTCGCCACGCTCTACGCGACCATCGCCGCGACCCTGCCCCAGGCGCGCGTCGCGGTGCTGAACTATCCGCGTCTGTTCGAACCGGGTGTCGCGCCCCTCGGTGATCTGGTCAACACCGCGACCAACGGATTGAACGCCGTGATCCAGGGCGCCGTCGCCGCGACCGGCAATCCGCGCGTCAGCTACGTCGATGCGACCGATGAGTTCGCCGGCCACGGCATCGGCTCGCGGGTGCCGTTCATCGCCTTCGATCAGGCCGATCTGCTCGCCCCTGCGAACTTCCACCCGAATGCGCTCGGAAACCTGCTGGGCTACGGGCGGGCGCTCGCGCAGGACCGGGTGTTCAGCCGCTGACGACCGGTCGGCCGTCGGCCGTCAGAGCGGCAGGAAGCCCGCGCTGCGGTGGAGCGCGTCGCGCTCGGCGAGGGCCGCCTCTGCGACGGCTCGGGCTTCGATCCGGCGCAGCAGTCGGTCGCGATCGTTGCGCCGTGCTTCGCGCTGCAGGCCCCAGCTCGCGAGGCCGAGTCCGCTGCGCACCGCCCATCCGGAGAGGAGCCCCGCGTCGGGGGAGAGAAGGGTGGTCATCGTTCCTCCTTCGGAGAAGTGTCGGCGGTCGGTTCCCCGCGGACGAGCGGGAAGGCGTTGATGTGGATCTGCACCGGACGGGATCCCGGCGACGGGGTGCGCTTGTAGGCGTCGATGTATCGCTTGAGCACCAGATCGATGTCGGTGACGAGTTCATGCAGCTGCTCGGGGGTAAGGCGCACGTTGATGGTGTCGGAGGTCGCGATATCGAGCCACTCGGGACCGAACACCGCCTCGCCCTCAGTGAGGAAGTCCCGCATGTTCTGTTCCCTCGTGCGGAACCACTCGTCTTCGACGAGCTTGACGGCGAGACGGTCGGCGCTGCCCGGCGGCAGCGACCGGGCGTCGGGGATCGCGATCGAACCCGGCGTGCGTTCCCACCACCGCTCCCGGCCCTTGCCCTTCGTGGTGTCCTCGCGCACGAGGCCGGCGCGCTCGAGCTGCCGCAGGTGGTAGCTCGTCGAGCCGCTCGACTCGCCCAGCCGTTCACCGAGGCCGCTCGCGGTCAGGGGGCCGTAGGCGGAGAGTTCGTCGTAGATGCGAACACGCAGTGGATGCGCGAGGGACTTGAGGCTCGCCGACGGCAGCACGTGATCGATGCCGGGGTGTCGGCTGCTGCTCGGCTGTGCCGCGATGTCGTCGGGGTTCTTGGTTGCCATGTTGCAAAGATATCGCTGCAAAGAAGTCTTTGCAAGGGTTTCTTTGCAAGTCGTTCGTTCAGCCTCGTTGAGCCTGCTCGAGCCACGCGATCGTGGCGTCGGCGAACCGCTCGGCGCTGCCGGGTGCAAGGCCGAGGTAGAGCATCGGTTCGATGAGCTCCAGTTCGAGCACCGAGAGCCGCCCCTCGAAGCGGACGACGTCGACGCGGGCGTAGAGCAGCTCGAAGGGGAGACGCGTGAGCATCGACTGCACGGCCGTCGCGTCAGACCGGTCGACGGAGATCGTCTCGACGGTGCCGCCGTAGATCCCGTGCGCGCGGAAGTCGCCCGTCGCCGGCCGCTTGCGAAGGGTGTGGCTCAGGGCGCCGCCGATGAAGATGAAGGAGAGCTCGCCCTCGTCGAGGATCTCCGCGGCGAACGGCTGCACCATGACCTCGGTCTCCGGCGGGAGCGCGTCGAGGACGAGGCGGAGGGTTGCGGCGGTCGTGCGCACGACGCCCGAGCCGCCCACGCCGACCGCGGGCTTCAGCACGAGTTCGTCCCAGCCTGCTGCGGCGACCTCCGCGCTCAGTCGGGCTCCGCCGGCCGGAGTTCCGCGCACGAGCGGCACGATGGGAACGCCGAGTCGATCGAGATCGTCGAGGTAGCGCTTGTCGGAGTTCCATCGCACGGGCCCCTCGGAATTGAGCAGCTGCGCACCCGACCGTTCGACGGCGGCGAGCACCTCGAGGAACTGCGGCAGATGGTCGATGTAGTCCCAGGTGCTCCGCACCACGACGGCGTCGTACGCGTTCCAGTCGACCCGCGCCGCGCTCCACGCCACGGGCTCGGCCGAGACGCCTCGCTCGGCGAGTGCGTCGATGAGCCGGTGATCGTCGTCGAAGAGCGACTCCACGTCGGGGATCTCCCACGTCACGAAGCGGGGGAGTCGTTCGCAGCGGAGGACGGCGACGCGCAGCTGCCGCGCCTCCCGTGCCGGGTCGGTGCCGGTCATGGCGCCAGACGATAGCACGGGCGGCGCGGATGCGCCGGTACGTGTCCGGGGTCGCGCGCTCAGAATCAGGTGAGTGCGGGCGCCGCCGTGCTGCCGCGCACGACGAGCGTCGCGGCGACGTTCGTCTGCTCGGGTGTCGAGTCGGGGTCGGCGATGACCTCGATGAGGTGGTCGACCGCGAGTCGCCCGATCTCCTCGAACGGCTGGGCCACGGTCGTGAGTGCCGGGCTGCAGTAGGCGGCGAGCGCGATGTCGTCGACCCCGATGACCGAGACGTCATCGGGCACGCGTCGACCGTGTTCGTGCAGCGCTCGGATGACGCCGAACGCCATCTCGTCACTCGAGGCGAAGATCGCCGTCACCTCGGGCATGCGGGCGAGGAGCAGGCCCGCCTGGTATCCCGACTCGGGCGACCAGTCGCCTCGCAGGATCGGGGGCGCGTCGCGGCCCGCCGCTGCGAGCGCTGCGCGCCATCCGGCCTCGCGTTCGCCGGCTTCGACCCACTCGCCGGGCCCGGCCAGGTGCCATGCCGTCTCGTGCCCGAGCGACAGCAGGTGCTCGGTCGCGATGCGCCCGACGGAGGTCTGGTCGACGGCGACCACCTGGGTCGACGCCGACCTCGATCCGTCGATGGTCACGGTCGGGATGCGGCGGCTGATCTCCTCGGTCGCGTCGCTGCCGACGAGCAGGGGCACGGCGAGCACGATGCCCTCGACGGCCTGTTCGGCGAGACGCGACATCGCCTCGGCGATGGACTCGGGGGAGAGGGAGGTCGTGGTCGCCATGCTCACGGCGTAGCCGGCCGTGCGTGCTGCGCGCTCCATGCCGTAGCTGATCACGGCACTCGAGTAGTTGAGGGTCGGCATGCTCACGACGCCGATCGTCCGGCTGCGTCCGGACGAGAGCATGCTCGCCGCCGCATTGCGTCGGTAGCCGAGCTGGGCGACCGCCTGTTCGACCTTCGCCCGGGTGCGAGCCGTGACGTTCGGGTGGTTGCTGAGGGCCCGTGAGACGGTCTGCTTCGAGACACCCGCGAGTGCGGCGACATCGGCCATGTCGGGGGCTCGACCGGCGAAGGATCTCGGTGTGCTGCTCATGGTCGCTCCATCGGGGCGTCAGTGCGGCATGGACCCTCCATCCGCGGCGATGTTACCGATCATACCGGTTCGACACGTCCAGGTAGGGGATGTCGAAAGTTCCGTGGTGTCGTTGGGCATAGTGCTGTTGATATCGGTAACAATCTGTGTAATGCTGTCCGACGACGGCCCCTCGGCCAGCACCTCTGCATTCACATTCAAGGGAGATTCAGTGAAGAAGACAGCACTTCGCTCGGCCGGTCTGGCCGGAGCGGTCGCGGTGGGCCTCGCGCTCACGGCCTGCTCGAGCGGTGGCGGCGCGAGCGCCGATGGCCCCGTCGAGATCGACTTCTGGGGCTGGGCCCCGGGCTACGCCGACGCCGTCTCGGCATACAACGCCTCGCAGGACGAGGTGAAGGTCAACTACGAAGAGGTGGCTCCCGGCGCCAAGGGCGGCTACGAGAAGATGCTCAACGCCGTGACCGCCGGCAATGCGCCGTGCCTCGGTCAGGTCGGCTACGAGACGCTCACGAGCTTCGCCGCGCAGGGCGCGCTCGAAGACGTGTCCGAGGTCGCCGCCGGCGACGAGGGCGACTTCAGCGCAGCCACGTGGGCGGCGATGAGCGTCGGCGACGCCGTCTACGGCGTGCCGGTCGACCAGGGGCCGATGGCCCTGTTCTACAACACCGAGGTCTTCGACTCGCTCGGCCTCGCCGTGCCGACCACGTGGGACGAGTACAAGGCCGCCGCGCAGCAGATCCACGCGGCCGACCCGTCGAAGTACATCTCGGCGACGTACCTGAACTACGACTACGCCGGGTTCGACTGGCAGGCGCAGGCGCCGTGGTTCGGCGTCGAGGGCGACTCGTGGAACGTCTCGATCGACTCGCCCGAAGGTGAAGAGGTCGCCTCGTACTGGCAGGGCATGGTCGACGAGGGCCTGCTGAGCCCTGCTCCCATGTGGGACCAGTCCTGGTACACGGGGCTCGGTGACGGCAGCATCGCCACGCACGTCGGCGCCGTCTGGATCGCCGGCATCCTCAAGGGCAGCGCGCCCGACGGTGCGGGCAAGTGGGCCGTCGCGCCCATGCCGCAGTGGAACGCCGGCGACGAGGTCACCGGCAACGTCGGCGGCTCCGGCACCGCGGTGCTGAAGGGCTGCGACGACCCCGAAGCGGCGTGGGACTTCGCGCACTTCATGAGCACCGACCCCGACACCTTCTCGGCGCTCGTCGAGTCCGCCGGCTTCTACCCGGCCGCCACCGAGCTGCTCTCGCTCCCGGTGCTCAGCGAGGGTGACGACTACTTCGGCGGACAGAACATCTACGAGGTCTTCACCGAGTCCTCGGAGCACGTCGCAGAGGGCTGGGTCTGGGGCCCGAACATGCCCGAGACGGTCGGGTTCCTCGACGACGGGCTGAGCGGCGCGTGGGCCGGTACCGGCACCATCGCCGATGCGCTCGCGAACACCCAGCAGAAGACGGTCGACGCGCTCGAAGCGCAGGGCCTCTCGGTCTCCGAGTAGAGCACGGGACGCGGCATCCGCCGCGCACCGACGGGTGGCGGGCCGGACGACCGGCCCGCCATCCGGCCCACGACGCACGCACGACAAGGAGCGACATGACCACCACCACCGCGAACGGAGCGAGCGCACGCGTGCGCCGGTGGCGCACGCCATGGCTCTTCCTCACCCCGTTCCTCGTGCTCTTCGTCGCGATGTACCTGGCTCCGATCGCGTTCGCGTTCATCCAGAGCCTCTTCACCCTGCAGCGCGACGGGCTCGGCCTGACCGCGCCGACGCTCACCTTCGATCCGTTCGCGAACTACGCGCGGGTCTTCACCGATGACGAGTTCATCGCCTCCCTCGGCCGGGTGCTGCTCTTCGGCGTCGTGCAGGTTCCCGTCATGCTCGGCCTCGCCCTCTTCATCGCCCTGCTCATCGACTCGAAGTCGGCTCGCGGTCGCGGCTTCTTCCGCCTCGGCAGCTTCCTGCCGTTCGCGGTGCCCGGTGTCGTGGCCGCGGTGATGTGGTCGTTCCTCTACTCGCCCGTCACGAGCCCGATCAACGGGTTCCTCGAGGCGACGTTCGGGTTCAGCATCCCGTTCTTCAGCGACGCGCTCGCCCTCTGGTCGGTCGCGAACGTCGTCACCTGGTGCTGGACCGGCTACAACATGCTCATCATCTACTCGGCCCTGCAGACCATTCCCGCCGAGACCCTCGAAGCGGCGAAGATCGACGGCGCCTCGTCGTGGCGCACCGCCTGGAGCATCAAGATCCCGATGGTGCGGCCCGCCCTCATCCTCACGACGGTCTTCTCGATCATCGGCTCCGCGCAGCTCTTCAACGAACCCACCGTGCTGAAGTCCATCTCGGGCGGTGCGATCACCTCGACGTACACGCCGCTCATGGCGGCGCAGGCCCAGGTCGCGGCGCAGAACTACCCCTATGCCGCCGCGGAGTCCGTCGTGCTCGCCGTGCTCGTCGGCGTGACGTCCTTCGTCTTCTTCAAGATCACCGGAAGGGGAGATCGTTGACCCCGACCCTCGCCTCAGCGACCCGCCCCCGAGGCCAGCGCGACACCTCGCCCGCCAGCCGCACCGGCGTCATGGCCGTGCTGCTCCTCGCGGCGTTCTACTTCCTCATGCCGATCTGGTGGCTCATCGTCGCCGCCACGAAGCCCGCCGGCCACCAGTTCAGCGGCAGCGGCCTCTGGTTCGACGGCTTCGGCCTCTTCGAGAACATCGCCCTCGTCTTCGACGTGAACGACGGCATCTTCGGCAAGTGGATGCTGAACAGCATCTTCTACTCGGGCACCGCCGCCCTCGTCGGCACCGTCATCTCGGCCATGGCCGGGTACGCGATCGCGAAGTACGCGTTCCGCGGCCGCGGCGTCGTGTTCGGGGTCATCCTCGCCGCGGTGCTGATCCCGAAGGTCATGTTCACGTTGCCCCTCTTCCTGATGTTCAACCAGATCGGGCTGCTGAACACCCCCCTCGCGATGCTGCTGCCCTCGATCGTCAGCCCGTTCGGCGTGTACCTCGCGAGCGTGTTCGCGGCGCAGTCGGTGCCCGACGAGCTCATCGAGGCCGGCCGCCTCGACGGGGCGGGCGAGTTCCGCATCTTCCGCTCGGTCTCGATGCGCATCATGACTCCGGCGCTCGTCACGATCTTCCTCTTCCAGTTCGTCGAGGTCTGGAACAACTACCTCCTGCCGGCGATGGTGCTGAACGACAGCTCCCTGCAGCCGGTCGTCGTCGGGCTCGTCGGCTGGTCCGCCTCGAACGGCAACGTGCCCGCGGGCACCGTCGTCGTCGGAGCCTTCCTCTCGATCATCCCGCTCGTCATCGCATTCCTCTCCCTGCAGCGCTTCTGGCGCGCGGGCCTCACCGCCGGAGCCATCAAGTGACCCGCCCCGCTCCATCCGAGACCATGAGCCCATCCGAGACCGCCAACGCGACCGCGGTCGGCACAGCTTCCGCGGCCGGTGCTCGATCCGCCCCGATCCTCACGTTCCGCGACGGCGAACTGCTCCGAGACGGGGTCCCGCACCGGGTGCTGAGCGGCTCGATCCACTACTTCCGAGTGCACCCCGAGCTCTGGCGCGATCGTCTCGAACGACTCGCCGCGCTCGGCCTCAACACGATCGACACCTACATCGCATGGAATTTCCACCAGCGGGGCATCGGCCCGGCCGACTTCAGCGGATGGCGCGACGTCGAACGCTTCATCGCGCTGGCCGGCGAGCTCGGTTTCGACGTGATCGTGCGGCCCGGCCCCTACATCTGCGCGGAGTGGGACAACGGCGGTCTGCCGTCGTGGCTGACCGGCGTGCCCGGACTCCGGCCCCGATCGAGCGATGAGCGCTATATGGCGGCCGTCGAGGAGTGGTTCGACGAGCTCATCCCGCGACTCGCCGCGTTGCAGGCGGATCGCGGCGGCCCCGTCGTCGCGGTGCAGCTCGAGAACGAGTTCGGCAGCTACGGCGACGACGCCGGCTACCTCCGCCGCCTCCGCGACGGGCTCGTCGCCCGCGGCGTGACCGAGTTGCTCTACACCGCCGACGGCCCGACCGAGCTCATGCTCGACGGCGGCACGCTGCCCGACGTGCTGGCGACCGCGACCTTCGGCTCGCGCGCCCGCGAGGCGGCCGAACTGCTGCGGTCGCGCCGCGACGGCGAGCCGTTCCTCTGCGCCGAGTACTGGAACGGCTGGTTCGACCACTGGGGCGAGCACCACCACGTGCGGGAGCCACGCGGCTCCGTTGGCGTGATCGACGAGATCCTCGAGGTCGGCGGTTCCGTGAGCATCTACATGGCGCACGGCGGCACGAACTTCGGGCTCTGGTCGGGTGCCAACCACGACGGCAGCGTGCTGCAGCCGACGGTCACGAGCTACGACTCCGACGCACCGGTGAGCGAGCACGGCGCGATCACCGAGAAGGGCCGGATGCTCCGGCAGCGACTCAAGGCGTTCACGGGCGTCGTTCCCCCCGATGTGCCTGAGGAGCGACCCGTGCTCGCCGCGCGGAGTATGCCGACGGTGCCCGGGGCGGCACTGCTGCCGGCGCTTCGGGCAGGCGGCGGCGGCGAGGCATCCGTCACCGTGGCGCCGGCGAGCTTCGAAGAGCTCGGTCTCGACGCCGGTCTCATGCTCTACGAGGCGGCGCCGATCCTGCCGAGCGGCACGAGCACGCTCTCGATGCGAGGCCTGCACGACCGCGCCCAGGTCTGGGTCGACGGCCGGTTCATCGGCGTCGTCGACACCGCGAGCGCCGCCGCGGGCATCGAGCTCACCGGGCACGGCGAGCCGGTGCGCCTCGAGATCCTCGTCGAGAACCAGGGCCGCATCAACTACGGTCCGTTGCTCGGTCAGGGCAAGGGCATCCTCGGAGCGGTGCAGGTCGACCGGCGGATCGTGCAGGGCTGGCGGAGCCGGCCGATCGCGCTCGCCGACTGGAGCGCATCCGAGCTCGAAGCCGCCGCCGCGGGGGCGGGCGACCCTGGATCCGCGGGCGGCGAAGCCGTCGAACAGGGCGCTGCCGGGTTCCGCATCTCGACGTTCGAGATCGAGGCCGCCGCCGACACCTTCCTCGCGTTGCCCGGCTTCGCGAAGGGCTTCGTCTGGGTCAACGGGTTCATGCTCGGCCGGTACTGGGAGATCGGGCCGCAGGTCACGCTCTACGTGCCGGCGCCGCTGCTGCGCCCCGGTGCCAACACCGTCACGGTGCTCGAACTCGAGCGGGCCGGCGACGACCTCGAATTGCGGGAAGCCCCCGAGCTCGGGCCGGAAGAGGAGTACATCGAGTCGTTCGGCTGAGCGAACGGCCGGATCGGCCGGGGCGCCGGACCGGCCGGGGCGCCGGACCGGCCCGATCGGCGCGCCTCAGCGCTCGAGCAGCGGGGCGAGCCGGTAGGGGATGAGCTCGCCCATGGCGAGCGAGGTCTCGGTGCGTTCGACGCCGTCGATCGCGAGGATCTCGCCGTCGATGCGGAAGAGATCGTGCGCGTCGCGGCAGACGACCCGCACGAGCAGGTCGATCGATCCCGAGAGCCCGTGCGCCTGGATCACCTCGGGGATGCGCCCGATCTCGTCGACGACGTCGCCGAGGAGCTTCTGGCGCACGTGCACCGAGATGAACGCCTCGATCGGGTACCCGAGCGGCGCCGGATCCATGCTGCGCTCGAACGAGAGGAAGGCGCCGGAGGCCTCGAGGCGCGCCATGCGCGCCTGCACCGTGTTGCGGGAGAGGCCGAGGCGGTCGGCGAGCGCCACCACGGTCGCTCTCGGGTCGGGCGCGAGCGCCGTCAGCAGCGCCTTGTCGACAGCGTCGTAACCGGTCATAACGCCACACGATAGCAGTCGAGCGGGCGATCGAACCGTGCAACATGCTCAACGGTGCTCTCGTTGGTTGAGCTGTGTGCGAGATCGACGTACGCTCTGGGTATCCGGCAGTGCCGCCGGGCGCGGGCAGCCCACGAAGCGGGCCCGCCGACAGCGAGGATCGACGATGACCCCATCCGACCGAGACGCCACCGGGCTTCTGACCCAGCGCGAGCTCACGCAGCCCGACGACTTCGTACAGCTCGTGACCCCGACGGGCGAACGCCACGCGAACGCGGAGTTCGATCCGTGGATCGCCGACATCGACCTCGGAGCCCTCGGCCGCCTCTACCGCGACATGGCGATCGTGCGGCGCATCGACTCGGAGGCCACGGCACTGCAGCGCCAGGGCGAACTCGGACTCTGGCCGCCGCTCGCCGGTCAGGAGGCCGCGCAGATCGGTGCTGGCCGCGCGCTCCGCGACGACGACTTCATCTTCTCCAGCTACCGCGAGCACGCGCTCGCGTGGGTGCGCGGGGTCGAGCCCGCCGAGCTCCTCTCGGTCTGGCGCGGCACCGCGGCATCGGGCTGGAACCCGTTCGAGCACGGCATGGCCGTGCCGCAGATCATCATCGGCGCCCAGACCCTGCACGCCACCGGCTACGCCATGGGTGCGGCATGGGAGGGCTCGGATGCCGCGGCGATCACCTTCTTCGGCGACGGCGCGACGAGCGAGGGCGACGTCAATGAGGCACTCGTCTTCGCAGCGAGCTTCGACGCCCCCGTCGTCTTCTTCTGCCAGAACAACCAGTGGGCGATCTCCGAACCTGTGGGCCTGCAGTCGAAGCAGCACCTCGCGCGCCGCGCCGACGGCTTCGGCATGCCGGGAGTGCGCGTCGACGGCAACGACGTGCTCGCCGTGCTCGCCGCCACGCGCATCGCGCTCGAACGCGCTCGCCGCGGCGGCGGGCCGACGTTCATCGAAGCGGTCACGTATCGCATGGGCCCGCACACGACCGCCGATGATCCCAAGCGCTACCGCGCCGACGACGAGCTCGCAGAGTGGCGCGAGCGCGACCCGCTCGCACGGGTGCTCGCGCTGCTCGAGGCATCCGGAGTCGACGTCGCCGGCCTCGAGCGCGACGTCGCGGCCGACGCCGACCGTGCCGCCGCCGAACTGCGCGCCGCGATCACGACGATCGCCGACCCCGAGGCGCTGACGGTCTTCGACCACGTCTACGCCGAGCCGAACAGCCACCTCGAGCGCCAGCGCGACCACTACACGCGCTACCTCGCGATGTTCGACGACGCCTCGCCGGTGCAGAGCACGGATGCCGCGGCATCCGGGACCGCCGAAGGAGGCGCACGATGACCACGCTCACCCTTGCGAAAGCCCTCAACGCCGGCCTCCGCCGTGCACTCGCCGACGACGACAAGGTCGTGCTCATGGGCGAGGACATCGGCACGCTCGGCGGCGTCTTCCGCGTCACCGACGGGCTGAAGGCCGAGTTCGGGGCGAAGCGCGTCGTCGACGCGCCGCTCTCCGAGGCGGGCATCGTCGGCACCGCCGTCGGGCTCGCCTACCGCGGGTTCCGGCCGGTGATCGAGATCCAGTTCGACGGATTCATCTATCCGGGCTTCGACCAGATCGTCGCGCAGGTCGCGAAGCTGCACTACCGCTCGCGCGGGAATGTCCGCATGCCGATCACGATCCGCGTGCCGTTCGGCGGCGGCATCGGCGCGGCCGAGCACCACTCGGAGTCGCCCGAGGCGTACTTCGCCCACACCGCGGGGCTGCGCGTCGTGGCGTGCTCGAACCCCGCCGACGCGTACGTGATGGTGCGCCAGGCGATCGCGAGCGACGACCCCGTGCTGTTCTTCGAACCGAAGCGGCGCTACCACGTGAAGGGCGAGGTCGACGAGGCAGCCAGCCTCGCCGACGCGCGGCCGATGGGCGTCGCGACGACCATCACGACGGGTGACGACGTGACCCTCGTGACCTACGGCGCGCTCGTGCAGACGGCGCGCGACGTCGCGACCGCGGCCGCGGAGGACGGGGTGTCGATCGAGGTGATCGACCTGCGCTCGCTCGCACCCGTCGACTACGCGACCATCGAGGCCTCCGTGCGCCGCACCGGTCGGCTCGTGATCACCCACGAGGCGGGTCAGCAGGGCGGCGTGGGCGCCGAGCTCGCCGCGTCGATCACCGAGCGCTGCTTCGAGTTCCTCGAGGCCGCCCCGGTGCGCGTCACGGGGCACGACATCCCATACCCGCCGGCGAAGCTCGAGCGGCACCACCTGCCCGACCTCGACCGCATCCTCGACGGGGTCGATCGGGTGCTCGGCCGGCCGAACTCGCTGAGCGGGGTGGAGGCGTGAGCATGATCCGCGACTTCCCGCTGCCCGACCTCGGCGAGGGTCTCACCGAGTCCGAGCTCGTCGCCTGGCGCGTCGCCGTGGGCGACCGCGTCGAGCTCAACCAGATCATCGCCGACGTCGAGACCGCGAAGGCCGTCGTGGAGCTGCCCTCGCCGTACGCGGGCGTCATCACGGCGCTGCATGCGGCCGAGGGGGAGACGATCGACGTCGGCGCACCGCTCTTCTCCTGCGACACGGGCGAAGCGGATGCCTCGGGCTCTGCCCCGACGGCGGCGTCCGCGTCGCCCGCCGAGCAGGCCGCGCCTGCGGCTTCGTCGGCTTCGGCGACCTCGGCGTCGAGCGCCGGCCAGGATGCCGCGTCCGACGCCGCCCCCGGACCGAACCTCGTCGGGTACGGTGCCGCAGCCGAGACCGGCCCCAAGCGTCGTGCACGCCGGTCGGCGCTCGTCGCCGACCTCGTGCCGGCGGTTCCCGCGTCGCCTGCCGAGGTGTCCGCCGTCGAGGCCGCTCCCGCCGCCGCGTCGGCGCGCACCGAGCGTCCGCGCTCGACGCCCCCCGTGCGCAAGCTCGCCCGCGATCTCGGCCTCGACCTCGAGGCGATCGATGGCAGTGGCGAGCGCGGCCTCATCACCCGTGACGACGTCGAGCGCGCGGCATCCGCTCTCTCGATGCCGGTACCCGACGACGTGTCGTCGCTCACGGCGCCCGGGCGCACCGACGCGCCCGCCGAGACGCGGATCCCGATCAAGGGGGTGCGCAAGCACACGGCGGCGGCGATGGTCCGGAGCGCGTTCACCGCGCCGCACGTCACCGAGTTCCTGACCGTCGACGTGACGGCCACGATGGAGCTCCTCCGCGGACTCCGCGACGATCGCGAGTTCACTGGTCGCAAGGTGACGCCGCTCACGGTCGTCGCGAAGGCCGTGTGCCTCGCCGCCCGGCGCACCCCCGAGGTCAACTCGCGGTGGGACGAGGAGGCGCAGGAGATCGTGCGGTACGGCGGGGTCAACCTCGGCATCGCCGCCGCGACCGAGCGCGGCCTCGTGGTGCCGAACGTGAAGGCCGCCGAGCGCATGTCGCTCGGCGAACTCGCCGATGCGATCGCCGCGCTCGCCGAGACCGCGCGTGCCGGGCGCACGAGCCCGGCCGACCTCTCGGGCGGCACGATCTCGATCACGAACATCGGGGTCTTCGGCATCGATGCGGGCACGCCGATCCTGAATCCCGGTGAGGCGGCGATCCTCGCGATGGGTGCGGTGCGTCGTCAACCGTGGGAGCACCGCGGCGAGATCGCGCTCCGCGAGGTGATGACGCTGAGCCTCTCGTTCGACCACCGGCTCGTCGACGGGGCGCAGGGGTCGCGCTTCCTCGCGGATGTCGGTGCGATCCTGCGGGAGCCCGGGCGAGCGCTCACGATGATGTGACGCCGTGCCGGCCGTGCCCGGCGCGTTCGCCGCTGGCGGCATCGGCGCTCCGGCGGGAGGATAGTGGGCATGAACGCACGCAGCATCCTCTCGCCGGGCGAGACCGCCGACGAGCTCGCCGGCACGGCCTTCAGCCACGACGGCGATCGGCTCGTCGCGGCCTACTCGACCTCAGACTTCGCGAGCGCGGTCCGCTTCGTCGACGCGGTCGCCCTCGTCGCCGACGAGCTGAACCACCACCCCGACGTGCAGCTCGGTTGGGGCCGGGTCGGGTTCGAGCTGAGCTCCCACGACGTCGGCGGCGTCACCTCGCGCGACCTCGAGCTCGCAGCGCGCATCTCGGGCATCGCGGCCGAGCAGGGAGCTCGCGCGGGAGGCTGAGTCCCGAGACGCGGCGCGGCGGCATCCCGAACGCACCGCGACCTTGACGGGGGCGTCTCAGTCGAGCGTGTAGACGCGCTCCTCGACCTCGGTGTCGCGCGCATTCGCGAAGCTCGTCTGGGTGGTCGTATGCCGGAAGCCGAGCTTCTCGAGCAGCGCGATCGACGCAGCGTTGTCGGTGGCCAGGCGGGCGCGCACCGGGCGCTCGTGGACCTCGTCGAGGAACAACCGCATCGCCCGGGTCGCGATGCCCTCGCCCCAGCGGGCCGGGTCGATCCAGCACGTGACCTCAGCCACTCCGTCGTCGAACCACCGGGCGACGCTGCCCGCGATCTCGCCGTCGGCGCGCACCGTGCGGGCATCGACCGTGGGGTCTGCGAGGAGTCGCCGCCAATGGGCGTCGAACATCGCGCGATCGCTCGGGTCGGGCGGTGTGAACGCGGCCATGCGAACGGCGGTGGGGTCCTGCTCGAATCCGAACAGAGCGTCGAGATCGCCCGCGCGAGTGGCGCGCAGGGTCACGACATGAGGCTCGCCCATGTCATTTCCTCCAGGATGCCGCGGATGGTGCCGTCGGCGGGTCTGCGTCCAGGGATGCGGGCGCTGTGCGGAGTGGAGTTCAGGAGGCCGAAGGCGGCGTGTGCCCGGATCCTGAGCTCCGTCTCGGCCCGATCGGGCCGAAGTCTTTCGAGGGTGTCGACCCAGTGCTCGACGTACTGGCGCTGGAGGAGTCGCACCTCGTGTCGTGCCCCGACGTCGAGTTGTTCGAGCTCACGGTCCTGGACGAGGATCACGTCGGCGTCGCCCAGGGCGAAGTCGACGTGGAACGCGATGAGCTCGCGAAGCGTCGCGGTCGGGTCGGATGTCTCGCCGAGCACCCGCTCGGCGCCGTCGAGCAGCGTGCGGCTCGCGCCCTGGAGGATCGCGGCGAGCACGGCGGCCTTGCCCGGGAAGTGGCGGTAGACCGCGGGGCCGCTCACGCCGACCGCTGCGCCGAGATCCTCGATCGTCACCCCGGCGTACCCCCGCTGGGCGAAGAGCGTCGCGGCCGCTGCGAGGATGGCTTGCCGGCGATCGGCCTTCAACCGGCTGCGCTCGGTCGCCGTCGCGGTCACGACAGCTGCTGCTGCCGGCGCATCGGCGAATGCGTCGCCGGCGATCTCAGCCGCGTTCGGTGTGGTTGCCATCTCGGTTAATGCTCGCTAACATCGGGAATCGAGTTAGTGCACACTAACCGAAATCCTGCGCCGGCCACAAGTGGGCGCGCCGTCGACGAAGACTGGTGGCACGAATGCCGATCCTGCAGACGAGCATCGACCCGAATGGCGATGCCGCGCGCTCCAACACCGAAGCGCACGCGGCGCTCGTCGGCGAGCTGCGCGAGCGGCTCGCGGCGGCGGCGCTCGGCGGCCCCGCGGCATCCCGCGACCGTCATGTGGCGCGCGGGAAGCTGCTGCCGCGCGACCGGGTCGACCGGCTGCTCGACGAGGGCAGTCCGTTCCTCGAGCTCTCGCCGCTCGCCGCCGAGGGGCTCTACGGCGGCGATTCGCCGGGGGCGGGCATCATCACCGGAATCGGCCTCGTGCACGGTCGCCCCGTGCTCGTCGTCTGCAACGACGCGACCGTCAAGGGCGGCACCTATTACCCGATGACGGTGAAGAAGCACTTGCGCGCGCAGGAGGTCGCGAAGGAGCACCGGCTGCCGTGCATCTACCTCGTCGATTCGGGCGGGGCGTTCCTGCCCCTGCAGGACGAGGTGTTCCCCGACCGCGATCACTTCGGGCGCATCTTCTTCAACCAGGCCCAGCTCTCGTCGATGCGCATCCCGCAGCTCGCGGCCGTGCTCGGCTCCTGCACGGCCGGCGGCGCCTACGTGCCCGCGATGAGCGACGAGACCGTCATCGTGCGCGATCAGGGCACCATCTTCCTCGGCGGCCCGCCGCTCGTGAAGGCGGCGATCGGCGAGGTCGTGACCCCCGAAGAGCTCGGTGGCGGCGAACTGCACTCCCGGGTCTCGGGCGTCACCGATCACCTCGCCGAAGACGACGAGCACGCGCTCGAGCTCGTGCGCGACATGGTCGCGACCCTGCCCGAGCCCGCGCCGAGGGCGTGGACGGTGCGCGAGCCGCGACCGCCGGCCGTCGACCCGTCGACGCTCCTCGCCGCCGTGCCGGTCGACGTGCAGCAGCCCTACGACGTGCGCGAGGTCATCGCGCGCCTCGTCGACGGCAGCGAGTTCTCCGAGTTCAAGCGCGAGTACGGCGACACGCTCGTGACGGGCTTCGCGCACATCGACGGCCACCCCGTCGGCATCGTCGCGAACAACGGCGTGCTGTTCAGCGAGTCGGCCATGAAGGGCGCCCACTTCATCGAACTGTGCGACCAGCGGGGCATTCCGCTGCTGTTCCTGCAGAACATCTCGGGCTTCATGGTCGGCCGCGACGCCGAGGCGGGCGGCATCGCCAAGCACGGCGCGAAGATGGTCACCGCGGTCGCCACGACCCGGGTGCCGAAGTTCACGGTCGTCATCGGCGGCTCGTTCGGCGCCGGCAACTACTCGATGTGCGGCCGGGCGTACTCGCCCCGGTTCCTCTGGATGTGGCCGAACGCCCGCATCTCGGTGATGGGCGGCGAGCAGGCGGCATCCGTGCTCTCGACCGTCAAGCGCGACCAGCTCGCGGTGAAGGGCGAGACCTGGTCGGATGCCGCGGAGCAGGCGTTCAAGGATCCGATCCGCGCCCAGTACGAAGACCAGGGCAGCCCGTACCATTCGACCGCTCGCCTGTGGGACGACGGCATCATCGCGCCGGAGGACACGCGCACGGTGCTCGCCCTCGCGCTCGAGCTCGCGAGCCGCACGCCGCTGCCCGAGCCTGCGTTCGGTCTCTTCCGCATGTAGTTCGTCTGTTCCGCATGTCGCGAGCTGTCCTGCATGTCGCGACCTGTGCCCCTGTGCCCCTGTGCCCCTGCGCCCCGGTGCCCTGGTGTCCCTGGGCCCCTCGGTGTCCCTGGGCCCTCGGCGTCCCCCTGCGTCCCCAAAGTCGCGCCGACGCCCCGGGGGAACCGAGGAGATCGGCGATCTTGAGGAACCATGCCTCTGGTTCGCTCCTCGGAATCGCAGTTCTCCTCGGAATCGCGTTGGCGGACTCTCCCTCCACAGCGCTCCCGCTGGGTGAGTCATCCCCGCTCCCGCCTCATCGCGGGCGCCCCGCGTCCGCGCGGCCACGCTCGATGGGGTGAACACGGCCCGATCCGACACGCCCGCCTTCGAACCCACGCCGGGGGTCAGGCCCGCGGCCGCCGCCGTCTCGACCGATCCCGTCGCCGCGACGACACGGGGTGCCGGAGGCGTCGTTCGCACCCGGTTCCTGCTGCGGGCGGGCTTCAGCCGTCACCGCATCGAGCGGAGTCTCGTGGCCGGGTCCCTCATCCGAGTGCGCAAGGGGTGGGTCGCGGTGCCGTCGGCCGACGGATACCTGATCGCCGCTGCCCACGCGGGGGTCGTGGTCTCGTGCATCACGCAGGCCGAGCGGCTCGGATTGTGGGTGCTCTCGCACGACCGTCCGCATGTCGCCGCGCCGGCGCATTCCGGGGCGGTCTCGCTCCGTGGGATGAGGGTGCACTGGGCGCAGCCGCTCGTGCCGCGGCATCCCGATGCGCTCGTCGACCCGATCGAGAACGTGCTGGCCATCGTGGCGGCATGCCAGCCGTACGAGGCGGCCCTCGCCGTGTGGGAGTCCGCGCTGCGGAAGGGCCTCGTCGATCGACACGTGATCGGGCGGTTGCCGCTGTCGACGACCGCGCGGAGGATCCTCGACTCCGCGATGCCGTACTCGGACTCGGGCCTCGAATCGTTCGTGGTGCCGCGGCTCGGCTGGTTGAACGTCCGGATCACGCCGCAGGTCTGGATCACGGGACACCGCGTCGACTTCTTGATCGGCGATCGACTGGTGCTGCAGATCGACGGAGGACACCATGTCGGCGCGCAGCGCGAGGCCGACATCGAGCACGATGCGACATTGATGCTGCTCGGGTACCACGTGGTGCGGGTCGGTTACCGGCAGATCATCGAACGCTGGCACACCGTGCAGGACGTGATCGCACGGGCGGTGGCCCAAGGGCTGCATCGCGTGCACTGAGGTGACCGGCTCGCCAGACGCCTGCCATGCGC
This sequence comes from Agromyces sp. NPDC056389, assembly GCF_042262385.1. Taxonomy (NCBI): domain Bacteria; kingdom Bacillati; phylum Actinomycetota; class Actinomycetes; order Micrococcales; family Microbacteriaceae; genus Agromyces; species Agromyces sp. NPDC056389. The sequence goes on along the minus strand of NZ_JBHJPN010000002.1, from coordinate 78,774 downwards.
TCGGTCTCGACCGGCGGCGATGACGCGATTCCGAGGAGATCTGCGATTCAGAGGTCGATCAAAGCCCGATCCGCCCTCGGAATCGCAGATCTCCTCGCGTCAGCGATTGGGCACTGCCGGAACCGGATCAGGAACACGATCAGGCACCGGATGCCGCGGCAGCTGCTTCGACCTCGCGGATCGCCTCGTCGACGCCGCGGTTCCACGGCGTGCCGTGGCCGGGCAGCACCCACGTCGCCCCGAGTCCCGCGATGCGATGGAGCGAGACGAGCGCCTCGGCCGGGTCGTCGGTGAAGGGTGCGGGCTGAGGGCCGGTCGCGCCGGTCAGCACGTGGCGGGTCGTGAGCGCATCGCCGACGAAGACGGCGTCGGCGACCGGCACGTGGATCGCGACGCTGCCGGGGGAGTGGCCCGGCATGCTGATCACATGCGGGGCGCCAGGCAGGTCGAGCACGTCGCCGTCGTTCACAGTGACGACGTCGGTGAGCGGGGTCGTGCGCAGGCCGTTGCGGGTGAGCGCGTACCAGAGGAACTTCGCGGTCGCCCCGAGCTTCATGCCGCCCCACTCGGGCTTCGTCGACTCCTCGCCCCGAGCCCGTGCGGCGTCGGCCGTGTGCACGAAGACCGGTACGCCGTGCTCGCGGCGCAGTCGCTCGGCGAAGCCGATGTGGTCGGAGTCGCCGTGCGTCAGCACGACGCCGCGGATGTCGCCGATCGATCTGCCCATCGCGGCGAGCTCTGCCGTCAGCTCCTTCCACTGACCAGCGAGCCCTGCGTCGATGACGGTGACGCCCTCGGGGGTGTCGACGAGATAGACCGCGACGATGTCGGAGCCGATGCGGTGGAGGGAGGGGCCGAGCTTCATCAGATGCCTCGCTTGATCAGGTGGGAAGTTGATGGCTATGCTACATAGCCATCATGGCTAAGCGCAATAGCCTAGAGTCGAATGGTCGAATGGTCGAAAGGATCCCGCCGATGCCGACACCCGAACGAACCTCGCTCGACGCCATCGTCGGCGCGGGGCGCGCCATCCTCGAGTCCGACGGATTCGGCGGGCTCACGATGCAGGCCGTCGCGGAGCGCGTCGGCGTGCGCGCCCCGTCGCTCTACAAGCGTGTGCGCAACCGCAGCGATCTCGTGCGGCTGATCGCCGCGTCGGCGGTCGCAGAGCTCGGGGAACGCCTCGATGCCGAGCGGCTCCCCGTCGCGGGCGGTGCGGTCGCCGCAGGCAGTGGAGGCGGAGCGGAGTCGGATGCTGCCGTCGCCGAGGTCGCCCGACTCGCCCGTGTCGTGCGCGCGTTCGCCCATGAGCAGCCGGCGGCCTATCGCCTCGTCTTCACGTCGGGCGACGAGTCGGGGCTCGATGTCGCGACGCTCCGCGAGGCCAGTGCGCCGTTGCTCGCCGTCGCCGCCGTGCTCGCCGGCCCCGACCATGCCCTCGACGCCGCCCGCACGCTCACGGCGTGGGTCACGGGCTTCGTGAGCATGGAGCTCTCGGGCGCCTTCCGCCTGGGCGGCGACGTCGACCGTGCGTTCGAGTTCGGCGTCGAGCGCATCGCCGCCGCGCTGGCGCCGCGATCGGGGTGAGCGGGGAGTTCCCGCTTGTGATTTCAGTTAACGCCCACTAACATCGAATCCAGTTAGTGCGCGTTAACTTAGTTCGCGCACCTCGAGCGCAGGGAGGCGCGGATGGGCACGGTCGACGCCGTCGATGAGGCACGGTCGACTCGTCCGTTCGACCGGGTGCTCGTCGCCAATCGCGGCGAGATCGCGGTGCGGGTGATCCGCACGCTCCGTCGTCTCGGCATCCGCTCGATCGCCGTCTTCTCCGACGCCGACGCCGACGCTCCGCACGTGCGCCTCGCCGACGAATCCGTGCGCATCGGCCCCGCCGCTGCCGCCGAGAGCTACCTCGACCCCGCACGCATCATCGCGGCGGCGCGCGAGACGGGGGCCGAGGCGATCCACCCGGGGTACGGGTTCCTCTCCGAGCACGCGGGCTTCGCCGAGGCCTGCCGTGACGCCGGCATCGTCTTCGTCGGCCCCGGAGTCGACGCGCTCGAGGTCATGGGCGACAAGATCCGCGCGAAGCGCCACGTCGAGGCATCCGGTGTGCCGACGGTTCCCGGCGTCTCCGATCCCTCGCTCGACGACGGCGCGCTCGCCGCTGCCGGCGAGGCCGTGGGCTTCCCGCTGCTCGTGAAGCCGAGCGCAGGCGGCGGCGGCAAGGGCATGCAGATCGCCCGCGATGCCCGGGAGCTCGCAGCGGCGATCCCGGCGGCCAGGCGCGTCGCGCTCGCGGCGTTCGGCGACGACACCCTGCTGCTCGAACGGCTCATCGAGCGCCCGCGCCACATCGAGGTGCAGGTGCTCGCCGACGACTTCGGCGCGGTCATCCACCTCGGTGAGCGCGAGTGCTCGCTGCAGCGCCGCCACCAGAAGGTCATCGAGGAGGCGCCCTCGCCGCTGCTCGACACCGAGACCCGCGCCCGCATCGGGCGGGCCGCATGCGACGCCGCCCGCAGCGTCGACTACCGCGGGGCCGGCACGGTCGAGTTCCTGGTGTCGGATGCCGCGCCCGACGAGTTCTTCTTCATCGAGATGAACACCCGGCTCCAGGTCGAGCACCCCGTCACCGAACTCGTGACCGGCGTCGACCTCGTCGAACAGCAGCTGCGCGTCGCAGCGGGGCAGCCCCTCGCATTGAAGCAGGCCGATATCGAGCTCACGGGCCATGCGATCGAGGCGCGCGTCTACGCCGAGAGCCCCGAGCGCGGCTTCCTGCCGTCGATCGGCGAACTGCTCGTCTGGCGCGAGCCGACCGGCGACGGCGTGCGCGTCGACGGCGGCATCCGCTCGGGTCAGCAGATCACCGCCGACTACGACCCCATGCTCGCCAAGGTCATCGCGTACGGCGCCGATCGTGCCGAGGCGCTCGCCCGTCTCGACGCCGCCCTCGCCGACACCGTCGTGCTCGGCGTCGAGACGAACCTCGGGTTCCTTCGACGGCTCCTCGCCGACCCCGCCGTGCAGCGCGGCGACCTCGACACCGGCCTCATCGACCGCATGCCCGACCCCGAATCGGATGCCGCCCCGCCCGAGGTGCTCGCCGCGACCGCGGCGTTCCGCGCGGCCGAGGCGATCGACGACGCGCTCGCCTCCGGCGCCCGTGCCTGGCAGACGGCCCGAGGCTGGCGCCTCGGCAGGCCGGCGGCAGATGCGATCGACGGCACCGCCGCGGCACCCGACGTCATCGCGACCGCGGCCGACGGCGCGGTCTGGCTGCACTCTCCCGCCGGCATCTGGCGGATGCCCGCCCCGGATCGCCGCGCCGCGCTCGATGCTCGCCTCGCCATGATCGAACGCGGCGGCCTCGCCGACCCCGAGCTCCGTGCACCCATGCCCGGCACCGTCACCGCCGTGTTCGTCGCCGACGGCGACGCCGTGGCACCCGGCGACGCCGTCGTCGCCATCGAGGCGATGAAGATGGAGCACCGCGTCACGGCATCGGTCGCGGGCGCCGTGCGACTCGCCGTCGCGGTGGGGGAGCAGGTCTCCCGCGACCAGCCCGTCGCCCGCGTGGAGCCGCAGCACGAGGCATCCGACACCGAACCCACCGCACTGTCGAACGCACCCCACGAGGGTGCGCACCCGATCGCATCCCACCAGGAATGAGGAGCACCACCGTGAGCACCGAGCTGAGCGCCGAGGAACAGCAGCTGTACGACATGGTCTGCGAGTTCGCAGACACCGTCGTCGCCCCGCAGTCCTACGAGGCCGACCGCACCCACACGCTCTCGATGGACGTCGTCGCGCAGATGGGCGAGCTCGGGCTCTTCGGCCTGCCGTTCCCCGAAGACGTCGGCGGTCAGGGGGGCGACTACATGGCGCTGGGCCTCGCCATCGAGGCGCTCGCCCGTGTCGACCAGTCGATCGCGATCACCCTCGAGGCGGCCGTGGGCCTCGGCGCCATGCCCGTGTTCCGTCACGGCACCGACGTGCAGAAGGCCGAGCTCCTGCCCGACCTCGTCGCGGGTCGCACGCTGGCCGGGTTCGGCCTCACCGAGTCCGAGGCCGGGTCCGACGCCGGCGCCACGCGCACCACCGCGGTGCTCGACGGCGACGAGTGGGTCGTCAACGGCTCGAAGCAGTTCATCACGAACTCGGGCACGCCCATCACGAAGTTCGTCACGGTCACGGCCGTGACCGGCGAGCGCGCGCGCCCCGACGGCTCGGTCTCCAAGGAACTCTCGACGATCATCGTCCCGAACGGCACGCCCGGGTTCACGGTGGACCCCGGCTACGACAAGTCGGGATGGCGCGCGTCCGACACGCATCCGCTCACCTTCGAGGACGTGCGCGTGCCCGCAGGGAACCTGCTGGGCGAGCGCGGGCGCGGCTTCGCGAACTTCCTGCGCACGCTCGACGAGGGCCGCATCGCGATCGCCGCCCTCGCGACCGGCGTCGCGCAGGGCTGCCTCGATGAGGCGCTCGCCTACGCGAAGACCCGCAACGTCTTCGGCGTGCCGATCGCGTCGCACCAATACATCGCCTTCACGATCGCCCAGATGCAGGCTCGCGTGTACACCGCGCGCCTCGCGTGGCATGACGCGGCCCGTCGGCTCGACGCGGGTCTGCCGTTCAAGAAGGAGGCCGCGATGGCCAAGCTCGTCTCGAGCGACGCCGCGATGCTGAACTCCCGCGACGCCACGCAGATCTTCGGCGGCATGGGATTCATGAACGAGTCCCTCGTCGCGAGGCACTACCGTGACTCGAAGATCCTCGAGATCGGCGAGGGCACGAACGAAGTGCAGCTCATGGTCATCGCGCGCGAGCTGGGCATCGGCTAGGGGGAACCATGACGGATGCTTCGGCAGCGCAGGCGCCACTCCGCGACGTGGTCCAGCGCGGACTCTGGTTCGAGGAGTTCGAGGAGGGCGTGCGCTACCTGCATCGTCCCGGCCGCACGGTCACCGAGGCCGACAACGTGCTCTTCACGACCCTCACGATGAATCCGCAGCCGCTGCACCTCGACGCGGCGTGGTCGGCCCAGCAGCCGTTCGGCGAACGGCTCGTGAACTCGATGTTCACGCTCTCGACGCTCGTCGGCCAGTCGGTCGGCCAGCTCACGCAGGGAACGCTCGTCGCGAACCTCGGCTTCGGTGCCGTGGCGTTCCCGCACCCCGTGTTCGTCGGCGACACCCTCTACGGCGAGAGCGTCGTAGAGTCGAAGCGCGAGTCGGCCTCGCGCCCGGGGCAAGGCGTGGTCGTGGTCGCGCACACCGCTCGCAACCAGCGCGGGGAGGTCGTCACGACGGCATCGCGCTCGATGCTCGTGTGGCTCCGCGAACCGGGGGAGCGGCAGCAGGCGGCCGAGCCGACGACGGGCGCCGACGAGAGCGAGGCGAACGGATGACGCATCCGACCTTCCGGTTCGGCCCGGCCCTGCTCTTCTGTCCGGCCGACCGGCCCGACCGGTTCGCGAAAGCCCTCGATCGCGCAGACGCCGTGATCCTCGACCTCGAAGACGCCGTCGCCGCCGACGCGAAGCACGCGGCGCGCCTCGCGCTCCTCCGCACGCCACTCGATCCCGAGCGGGTGATCGTGCGCGTGAACCCGGCGTCGAGCCCGGAGTTCGGAGAAGACCTCGCTGCCCTCGCCGGCACCGGCTACCGCACGGTCATGCTCGCAAAGTGCGAGGGCACCGCCGACCTCGTCGACCTCGCCGAGTTCGAGGTCATCGCGCTCTGCGAGACCGCACGCGGAGTGATCGCTGCGAACGAGATCGCAGCGCTCCCGAACGTCTCGGCGCTCATGTGGGGGGCCGAAGACCTCGTCGCCTCGCTCGGCGGTTCGTCGAGTCGCTTCCCCGACGGTCGATACCGCGACGTCGCGAGGCACGCCAGGTCCCAGGTGTGCCTCGCGGCGGCGGCGCACGACGTGGCCGCCATCGACACCGTGCACCTCGAGATCGGCGATCTCGACGGACTCCGAGCCGAGGCCGAAGACGCGGTGGCCGTCGGATTCGCTGCGACGGCGTGCATCCACCCCGGCCAGGTCGAGGTCGTCCGCGAGGCGTACCTGCCCGACGCCGAGCAGTTGGAGTGGGCGCGCGCCGTGCTCGAGGCGGCAGAGGAGCAGGGCGGCGTCTTCGCGTTCCGGGGCGGAATGGTCGATGCACCCGTGCTCCGACAGGCCGTCGCGCTCATCCGTCGAGCGAGAGGCTGAGCAGAACGATTCGATAACGGTTCACACGCCGTTCGCCGAATCGCGCCCTCCGAGCGTCGAACGCATCGTATCCTCGGAGTCAATCCTGGGGAGGAGGGGAACGTGGCACGACGACACGTCTTTCGAGCGAACGAAGCAAGCGGTGCGGGGGCAGCGCTCGCGCTCGCCGAGTCGATCTCGCGCGACGAGCACGACGCCCGAGCCGATGCCTTCGACGGACTGCACGTCGACGTGATCGCATCGAACCCGCTCTCCGGTCCCATCATCGTTCCCCGACGCGCGCCGATCGGCGACTCCGGCATCCAGGTGCATCCGCTCGCGCTCGGCGCCAGCACGTTCGGCTGGACCCTCAGCACCGAGCAGGCCTTCGACGTGCTCGACCGCTTCGCCGGTCTCGGCGGCGCACTCGTCGATACCGCCGACAGCTACGCCGCTGGGCGCAGCGAATCGATCATCGGCAAGTGGATGGACTCGCGTGGCACGCGCGATCGCATGGCCATCGCGACGAAGATCGGCCACCACCCCGATCACCGCGGGCTGTCGCCCGCAGAGATCTCGGCGGCGGTCGACGACTCGCTGCTGCGTCTCGGTATCGAGCGCATCGACCTGCTCTACTTCCACGGCGACGACACCGAGGTGCCCCTCGAAGAGAGCCTCGGCGCGGTCGACGCCCTCATCGCGGCCGGCAAGGTCGGTGCGATCGGTGCAGCGGACTTCACGCCCGACCGGCTCATCGAGGCGCGCGTGCTCGCCGCCAACGGCCTGCCGCGGTTCCAGGCGCTCACGACCAAGTACAACCTCATGGAGCGCCGACCCTTCGAGGGCGCGCCCGAACTCGTCGCCCACGCGCAGGGGCTCGCGGTGCTGCCGTACTTCGGCCTCGCGAGCGGCTTCCTCGGCGGGCAGGTGCGGCGCCGCGCCGACGTGCGCCACGACGCCAGGGGCGAGCGCCAGGCACGATACCTCGGGCGACGCGGCTACCGTGTGCTCGCAGCGGTCGACGAGATCGCCTTCGCGCACGGCGTGCAGCCCGCGACGATCTCGCTCGCCTGGCTGCTCGCGAAGCCCACGGTCGTGGCTCCGGTCGTGAGTGCGAGCAGACCCGACCAGGTCGATGCGCTCATGGCTGCGGCATCCGTCGAACTGCAGCGCTCGGAGATCGTCGAACTCGACCGCGCTTCCGGCTGAGCGCGCGCTCGGCGCGCCCGGGTGTTCTCCGCCTGAGCGCGCTCGACGAGGGTGGCATAGGCTGATCGGGATGAACGGCGCTGTCGACCTCCCACTCGGCCAGGCCGAGCTCTCCTTCACCGCAGCAGGCGACGCGCGAGTTCGGCGCAGCGTGCTCCCATCGGGCGTGCGAGTGCTCAGCGAACAGGTACCGGGCAGCCGCAGCGCGACGATCGGCTTCTGGGTCGCGGTCGGCTCCCGCGACGAGCAGCGAGCGGATGCCGCGCACCCCGCGACGTACGGATCGACGCACTTCCTCGAGCACCTCCTCTTCAAGGGCACCGCGACGCGCTCGGCCCTCGACATCGCGATCTCCTTCGACGCGGTCGGCGGCGAGCACAACGCGCTCACGGCGAAGGAGTACACCTGCTACTACGCCAAGGTGCAGGACCGAGACCTGCCGATGGCGGTCGAGGTGCTCGCCGACATGTTCACCTCGTCGCTGCTCGATCCGGTCGAGTTCGAGAGCGAGCGCGGGGTCATCCTCGAAGAGCTCTCGATGGCGGGTGACGACCCGGGCGACGTCGCGAACGAGCGCTTCTTCGAGGCGGTGCTCGGCGCGCATCCGCTGGGCCGGCCGATCGGCGGCAACCCCGAGACCATCCGCGGTGCCACGCGCGACGCCGTGTGGGAGCACTACCGGGCGAACTATCGCCCGCAGGACCTCGTCGTCACCGTCGCCGGTGCCGTCGACCACGACCTGCTGCTGACCGAGCTCGAGCGGGCGCTCGCCGCCGCCGGGTGGGACCCGACCGCCGAGGGGCGACCCGTCGAACGGCGATCCGTCGTGCCGGCAGCGCTCGAGGCCGGTGCCGAGGTCTCCGTCGTCGCGCGACCGAACGAGCAGGTGAACCTGCTGCTCGGCGTTCCGGGCCTCGTCGCGACCGACGAACGGCGCCCGACGATGAGCATGCTGAACGCGATCTTCGGCTCCGGCATGTCGTCACGACTCTTCCAGCAGGTGCGCGAGCGCCGCGGCCTCGCGTATTCGGTGTACTCCTTCGCGCCGGGCTACTCCGATGCCGGCCTCTTCGGCATGTACGCCGGATGCGCCCCGGCGAAGGCCGGCACCGTCGCCGCGCTCATGCGCGACGAGCTCGAACGGCTCGCGGAGCACGGCGTCACCGCAGAGGAGCTCCGTCGCGCGTCCGGACAGCTCGCGGGTGCCTCGGCGCTCGCGCTCGAAGACTCCGACACCCGGATGTCACGGCTCGGAAGATCTGAACTGACCCTCGGCGAGTTCGTCGACCTCGATGAAGCCCTCCGACGCATCTCGCTCGTCACCGCCGACGACGTGCAGGCGCTGGCGGGCGACCTCGTCGCACGCCCGTTCTCGCTCGTCGCCGTCGGCGCGATCGACGAGTCCGCGTTCACCGGAGCGGCCGCCGCGGTCGCTCCGAGCTCCGACGTCGCCTGACCGCGACACCCGCCCTGCATTCAGAGGAACCGATACCCGTGGCCCACCACCTCTACCTCGTCCGTCACGGCGAGCAGCTCGACGCCGAGCACGGCCTTCCCGACGGCCCGCTCTCGCCCAGGGGGCGCCGTCAGGCCGAGCTCCTCGCCGAACGCCTCGGTGGTGTGCCGTTCGACAACGCATGGCACTCGCCGCTGCAGCGGGCGACCGAGACAGCGCAGATCATCGCGGCGAAGATGCCGGCGCTGAGCGTCGAGCCGTCGCCCCTGCTCTTCGACTGCGTGCCCACGGGGCCCGCGCCCGAGACGCCGAAGGCGTACGACGCCTTCTTCGGCTCGGTGACCGAGGCCGAGATCGAGGCCGGCAGCGCGCAGATGGAGGACGCCGCCGCCGAGTTCCTCCGCTCGCACCGCGAGGATCGGCACGAGCTCCTCATCACCCACAACTTCGTCATCGGATGGTTCGTGCGCGAGGTGCTCGGCGCCCCCGATTGGCGATGGGTCTCGATCAATCAGGCGAACTGCGGCCTCACGGTGCTCACCCAGCGGCCCGGTCGGCCGTGGAGCCTCGTCTCCCACAACGACATCGCGCACCTGCCGCCCGAGCTCCGCACGGGCCTGGCCGAGCCGTACGCGATCTGAGCGCCACCCGCGTCAGCCGACGCTGCGCATCAGCCGACGGCGATGATCTGCTCGGCGAGCCTCCTGATGCTCCGAGCGATCGGCTGTGTCGTGCCACCGGTCGACTCGGCGAGGTCGTAGTCGTCGTCGAGCTGCGCGAGCCGCTCGAGAACCTCGGACTCGCTCTCGTGGTGGAACCGATCATGAACCCACCGACTCAGTTCCCGCTCGGTCAGCTCGCCCGCGAGGACCATTCGGCAGATCCGGCGCGTGGCCACGACATCCACGTCGCTGGAGAGCTCGCCGCGCAGGTCGCACTCGTCGACCATTCGGTCGATGAGTGCATCGACCGAGAAGGGGTTCTCGTCGGCCGGGAGTCCCGCCGCTTCGGCGAGGCTGGTACCACCCGCGCCGGCCGACAACGCGTCGGTCGCCGCGCACGCAAGGACGGCGCGCCCATCGGGAAGGCCGGCCCTCCACCACGCGACGGCTTCGATCAGCTGATTCCGTATCGCTCCGTCGAAGCCGGGAGCCTGCCCGCTCGCTCCCGCTTCGGGCGCGACACTCACGTCGACACGACCTTGCCGTACCAGTTCGTCGCGTTGGGGTTGGCGTTGTAGGGCTCGATGTCGACGTAGCCGCTCGAGCGGTAGAGGCCGCCGGCCGCCTCGAGGCTCGCGTTCGTGTCGAGCACCAGTTCCTGCGCCCCGTACTCGATCGCCCGGCGTTCGAGCTCGGCGAGCAGCCGGCGCCCTTCTCCGCCGCCCCGGGCTGCCGGCGCGAGCCACAGGTGCTTGATCTCGAAGCGCACCTCGAGGGTCGTGGGGCGCTGCTCGATGCGCCGCACCCCGCCGCATCCGACCGCCGTGCCCGACTCGTCGACGACGATCAGGAAGACGCCCGCCGGCGGCGTGAACTGCTCCGCGGTCGGCCACGTCGGACGGTATTCGCCCTGCGCCGACGGAAACCCCACGGCACGCTCGGCGAAGTAGTCGGCGAGCAGCGCGTGCGCGTCGGCGTCGGTCACTGAGGCGTCTCGGTAGCGCAGCATCCCACCACACTATTCGCGAAGGCCGGCGGATGCCCCGTGCGCGGCGCCGCCCCGACCCGGCCGGCGCCCGGCTCCCGCTTGCTAGGGTGAATCCGTGACGATACGGGTCGCCGTGGCGGGAGCCACCGGCAAGATGGGGCAACTGGCGCTTCGACTGATCGAGGAGGCCGACGACCTCGAACTGCACGCCGCGCTCGACTCGAAGTCGAGCCTCGACCTCATGCTCGGCGCCGACGTGGCGTTCGACGTCACGCATCCCGGTGCGAGCGGCGAGATCGTCGAGTTCGCCGCCGGCGCCGGCATCCCGATCGTCGTCGGCACCTCGGGCTGGTCGAGCGATCGCATCGCCGAGATCTCCGCGTTCGTGCGCGGCCACGCCGACGCCGGAGCCGTGCTCTTCGTGCCGAACTTCTCGATCGGCAGCGTGCTCGGCACCGCCTTCGCGAAGCTGGCGGCGCCGTTCTTCGACTCGATCGAGATCGTCGAGGCGCACCACGAGGGCAAGGTCGACTCGCCCTCGGGCACGGCCGTGCGCACGGCGGAGCTCATCGGCGAGGCGCGCGCCGCGCGCGGCCCCGTCGCTGCGCCGCACGCCGACCAGCGCGCTCGCGGGCAGCTCGTGAGCGGAGTGCCCGTGCACAGCCTGCGCCTCGCCGGCGTCGCGGCCGAGCAGCGCGTCGTCTTCGGCGGCGACGGCGAGACCCTCACGATCACGCACTCCACGCTCTCGTCGAGCTCGTACGAGGCCGGCATCCTGCTCGCGCTCCGCAGCGCCCCCGAGGCATCCGGCGTCACGGTCGGCCTCGACACGCTGCTCGACCTCGGACTGCCCGGCACCTCCCGATGACCACGAAGCTCGGCGCGCTCATCATGGCCGCGCTCCTCGTGCTCTACCTCGCGCTGGTCGGATGGCGCGCCGTGCAGTTCATGGCCACGGGGGAGCCGATCGCGATCGCCATGGGCGTCGCCCTGCTCGTGCTGCCGCTCATCGCGCTCTGGGCGCTCTGGCGGGAACTCAGCTTCGGCATCCGCTCGCACGAGCTCGTGAAGCGGCTCGACGCCGAAGGCGAGCTCGATCTCGAATTGCCGATGATGCCGAGCGGACGCCCGGAACGGGCGGCTGCGCGGGAGGCCGTCGACGGATTCCGCACGGCGGCCGATGCAGCTCCCGAGTCATGGCAGGCGGCGCTCCGCCTCGGGCTCGCGTACGACGCGGCGGGTGACCGGCGCAACGCGCGGCAGGCCGTGCGGCGGGCGATCGAGCTGTCGCGCGCACCTCGTTGAGGATGCGGCCGTGAGCTCGTCGGCTCGCGAGCGGTGGCCGGTCGGAACCGTCTAGCGCGCCGAGCTGTGCGGTACGGCGAGCATCGCGTCGATCGCCGATTCGACCGTCGGGTGCGTGAACCGGTAGCCGTCGTCGATGAGCCGTTGCGGACGCACCTTCTGGCTCGAGAGCAGCAGCTCGTCGGCGGCACGGCCGAGGGCGACCTCGAGCATGCGCTCGGGCACGCCGAAGACGTGCGGCCGATGCATCCGCTCGGCCATCGCGGTCATCACGCGATCGGCGGTCGCCGGTGTCGGGCCGGCGATGTTCACGGGCCCCGACAGCGACGACCCGAGCAGGTGCACGATGGCGCCGACCTCGTCGTCGAGCGCGACCCAGGGCCAGTGCTGGCCACCGGTGCCGAGCCGCGCCGAGACTCCGAAGCGGGTGAGGGTGCCGACGCGCTTCATGGCGCCGCCGTGCCCGACCACCATGCCGCTCCGGAAGACGACGGTGCGGGTCTCTTCGGGCGCGAGCCCCGCTGCGGACTCCCAGCGGCCGACGACCCCGGCGAGGAAGCCCGTGCCCGCGCTCGAGTACTCGGTGAGCAGCTCGCCTGGGCGATCGCCGTAGTACCCGACCGCCGAGGCGTTGAGGAAGACCGCCGGCGGCTGCCGGGCCTTGCGCATCGCATCGGCGAGGGTGCGGGTCGCCGTGATGCGCGACTCGAGGATCTCGCCGCGGTACGACTTCGACCACGGCAGGCGGGCGAGCGAGGCGCCCGAGAGGTTCACGACGGCGTCGACGCGGTCCATGACCGTGAAGTCGATGATGCCCGCCGCCGGCGACCAGGCGGCCTCGTCGGCGCCCTGTGCGCGTCGGCGCACGAGGCGCACGACGTCGTGCCCGTCATCGGTCAGTGCGGTGACCAGCGCGGTGCCGATGAATCCGGACGCGCCGGCGACGAGTACCCGCATCGATCAGGCGAGTTCGGCTTCGATCGTGATCGGAATGCCGGCGAGCGCCTGTGAGATCGGGCAGTTCTTCTTCGCGTCTTCAGCGAGGGCCTCGAACTGCTCCTCGCTGAGTCCGGGAACGCGGGCGCTCACGAGCAGGTGGCTGCCGAGCACGCCCTTGCCCGCCTCGAATGTGACGGCCGCGGTGGTCTGGATGCTCTCGGCCGGAGTGCCCGCCTGAGCGAGCCCCAGTGAGAGCGCCATCGAGAAGCACGAGGAGTGCGCCGCTGCGAGCAGTTCTTCGGGGTTGGTCGTGCCCTCGGCGCCCTCGGCGCGCGCCTTCCAGTTGACGGGGAAGGAGGCGAGGCCCGAGGAGTCGAGGGCGACATCGCCCGATCCTTCGAAGAGCGTGCCCTTCCAGACGGTGGTCGCTTCACTCGTGACTGCCATGTGATCCTCCTCGTCGAGCCGGGACACCAGCCTATCGGCGAGCGGTGCCGCCGGTCAGACCCCCGGGACGATCCGGGCCCGAGCGAGCAGCAGGTAGATCTGGCAGCCGAGGCAGAAGTCGAACGCGGCGTTCAGGAACGCCGCGAAGAAGGCGATCGCCGCGGCGATCGGCACCGCGTACTCGAGGCCGAGGAGCGAGAGCACGACGCCCGCGAGCGCGACGGCGAAGCCGACGCCCTGCGCGAAGGTCGGCGGGCGCGGGTCCTCGAGCTCGGCGGGCGGCGCGAGCCGCGGGCGCACGAGCTTTGCGAAGATCAGGCCGTACGGATGCCGCCGGATGCCGGCGAACGCGCCCCACGCGAAGAGCAGCGTGATCGCGACGAGCAGCCAGAATGCCGCGGTCTCGGCCCCTGCGATCGCGAGCACGACCGTGATGAGCAGCAGGGTCGCCGTGATGGCCGCGCCGAAGCGCGGGCCGCGCGGGTCGATGCCCGCCGATGCGCGGGCGGTCGTGCGGTCGGCTGCCGGTGCTGCTGCCTGTGCCGATTCAGCCGGAGATGACATGGGGGCTCCTCAGGAGGTCGTCGAGTCGTTCACGCACGGCGGCGGCGCGGGGGAGGCCAGCGATGCGGGCGAACACCGCGCCGTCGGCGTCGAGCAGCAGGGTCGTCGGCGTCTCGGTGACGCGGAAGCGGCCGGCGAGGTCGGGGCGATGCGTGAGGTCGACCTCGACGTGCGCCGCGCCGTCGTGCTCGCCGGCGAGTTGCGTGAGCAGCCGCCCCGTCGCCGGGCAGCGGGCGCAGAACTCGGTCGAGAACTGCACGAGCGTGGCCCGCTCGCCGAACGCGGCGACGCCGAGCTCGGCCGGCTGCACCACGTCACCCGAGCCGTTGCGGGCGATGCCCTGCCGCGAACGCCAGACGAGGCCGAACGCGGTCGCCGCGGCAACGAGCGCCGCGCCGGTCGCGAGTGCGGGGAGCCAGTCCATGCGGTCGAGCGTACGCAGCGCGCGTCGCCCCATGCGGAGTGTGACCGAGGATGACGGTCTGCCGCGGCATCCGCTCGCCTTCGCCGAACTGCCGCCGGCGCGGGTTAGCCTTGTGTGGATGGCCGAGACGATCTCAACTCCGTACGAAGACCTGCTGCGCGACGTGCTCGAACACGGCGCCGTCAAGACCGATCGCACGGGCACGGGCACGCGAAGCGTGTTCGGCCGCCAGCTGCGGTTCGACCTCTCCGAGGGCTTCCCGCTCGTCACGACGAAGCGCGTGCACTTCAAGTCGATCGCCTACGAGCTGCTGTGGTTCCTGCAGGGCTCGTCGAACGTCGGCTGGCTGCGGGAGCACGGCGTCACCATCTGGGACGAATGGGCCGATTCCGCCGGCGAGCTCGGTCCCGTCTACGGCGTGCAATGGCGGTCGTGGCCGACGCCGTCGGGCGAGACGATCGACCAGATCTCCGAGGTGATCGAGCAGATCCGCACGAACCCCGACTCGCGCCGCCTCATCGTCTCTGCGTGGAACCCCGCTGACATCCCCGACATGGCGCTCGCGCCGTGCCACGCGCTCTTCCAGTTCTACGTGGCCGACGGCAAGCTCTCGTGCCAGCTCTACCAGCGCAGCGCCGACCTCTTCCTCGGCGTGCCGTTCAACATCGCCTCCTACGCGTTGCTGACCCACATGATCGCGGCGCAGACCGGCCTCGAGGTCGGCGACTTCGTCTGGACGGGCGGCGACTGCCACATCTACGACAACCACGTCGAGCAGGTCGCCGAGCAGCTCACTCGCGAGCCGTTCGCGCCGCCGACCCTGCGCCTCGCGCGCACGCCCGACTCGGTCTTCGACTACGAGTACGAGGACTTCATCGTCGAGGGCTACCAGCACCACCCGCCGATCCGCGCGGCCGTCGCGGTATGAGCGAAGCGGATGCCTCGGCCGGCCCCGCCTCGGCTGCACCCGCGCCGAGGCTCGGCCTCATCTGGGCCGAGGCGCACGGCGGCGTGATCGGAGCCGGCGGCGTGATGCCGTGGCACGTGCCAGAAGACCTCGCCCATTTCAAGGCGGTCACGCTCGGCAGCCCCGTCGTGATGGGACGCAAGACCTGGGACTCGCTGCCCGAGCGCTTCCGCCCGCTGCCGGGGCGCGCGAACATCGTCGTCACCCGCAACGAGGAGTGGGCGGCCGACGGTGCGATCCGGGCGGGCTCGATCGACGACGGGCTGGCGGTGGCCGCGGCATCGGACCCCGAGTGGATCTGGGCGATCGGCGGAGGCGAGCTCTTCGCCCGGCTCATCGACCGGGCCGATCGGCTCGAGGTCACCGAGCTCGACCTCGACATCCCCGGCGACGCCTACGCCCCCTCGATCGACCTGAGCTGGCGGCTCGTCGAGACCGACGACACCGCGACGCATGCCTCTCGCACGGGCGTCGGCTACCGCTTCCGCCGCTACGCCCGGCCCTGACGCCGAGGCGCTGACTGCGTCGCTGAGTCACAGGATGAAACACGTGGCGCGCCGATGCGCGGCGGCGCGTCGCGTGTTTCATCCTGCGACCCAGCGTCGCGGGTGATGCGCGGGGCGCGTCGGCGGCGGGAGCGGGCGACCGTCGGGCCCGCCGCGCGGGGTCGACCCGATACGCTGGAGAGCGTGACCTCAGAGAACCCCTTCGGACAAGTGCTCGTCGCGCTCGTCACGCCGATGACGGCGGACGGCGAAGTCGATTGGGCCGGGGTCGAGAAGCACATCGACGATGTCATCTCGGCCGGCGCCGACGGCATCGTCGTCACGGGCACCACGGGCGAGACCTCGACGCTCACCGACCCCGAGAAGATCCGACTCGTCGAGGTCGGCAAGGATGTCGCCGCGGGCCGCGCCAAGATCATCACGGGCGGCGGGTCGAACGAGACCGCCCACGCGATCGAGCTCTACAAGCACTCCGAGCGCGTCGGCGCCGACGGCATCATGATCGTCACGCCGTACTACAACAAGCCGACGCAGGCCGGCATCCTGACCCACTTCCGGCTCGTGGCCGACGCCACCGACCTGCCGGTCATCCTCTACGACATCCCCGGCCGCACGGGCGTGCCCATCAAGTACGAGACGATCCTGCGTCTCGCCAAGCACCCCAACATCCTCGCCGTGAAAGACGCCAAGGGCGACTTCTCCGAGGTCAGCCGGGTGCTGAACCAGACCGACCTCATGTACTTCTCGGGCGACGACGCCAACGTGCTGCCGCACCTCGCGATCGGCGCCACGGGCCTCATCGGCGTCACCGCGAACATCGCGCCCGCGCCGTACCGCACGATCGTCGACGCCGTGAACCGCGGCGACCTCGCCACCGCGACGGCCGCCCACCAGCAGCTCGAACCGCTCGTGCGCGCCACCATGACGCACGTGCCGGGAACGGTCGCCGCGAAGTACATCCTGCACGGCCTCGGCCGCATCTCGAGCCCGCGCGTGCGCCTGCCCCTCGTCGGCCCCGAAGAGTGGGAGGCCGCCCTCATCGAGGACGAGATCGACCACGTGCAGGGCATCCCGGGCGTCGACTTCCACAACTTCCGCCCCGACCGCAACGCCGCAGCCGGCGGCGCGCTGCCGAAGGTCGCCGGAACCACCCGCTGAACCAGCGGATGCCGCGGCGCGCACCCGCCCGCTCCGACATCCGCCCCGAGACATCCGCCGGTCACAGGGCCGGCACCGAACTGAACACCGCAACAGAAGGAGGGCACATGCCCGACGTCGTCATCGATCCCGCCCCGCTCGAGGCCGGAACGCTCCGCATCATCCCCATCGGCGGCCTGGGGGAGGTCGGCCGCAACATGACCAGCTACGAGATCGACGGCAAGATCCTCATCGTCGACTGCGGCGTGCTCTTCCCCGAAGAGCACCAGCCGGGCGTCGACCTGATCCTGCCCGACTTCGGCTTCCTGAAGTCGCGCATCGACGACATCGTCGGCGTCGTGCTCACGCACGGCCACGAAGACCACATCGGCGCGGTTCCCTACCTGCTGAAGCTCCGGGGCGACATCCCCCTGATCGGCTCGCAGCTCACGCTCGCGCTCATCGAGGCGAAGCTCAAGGAACACCGCATCAAGCCGTACACCCTCACGGTGAAAGAGGGCGGGCACGAGCAGATCGGCCCGTTCCGGCTCGAGTTCATCGCCGTCAACCACTCGATCCCCGACGCTCTCGCCGTGGCGATCAAGACCGACGCGGGCACCGTGCTCGCGACCGGCGACTTCAAGATGGACCAGCTGCCGCTCGACGGCCGCCTCACCGACCTGCGCGAGTTCGCGCGTCTCGGCGAAGAGGGCGTCGACGTCTTCATGGTCGACTCCACGAACGCGGATGTCCCGGGCTTCACGCCGCTCGAGCGCTCGATCGGCCCCGTGCTCGACGAGGTCATCAACCGCGCGCCGCGACGGGTCATCGTCGCGAGCTTCTCGAGCCACGTGCACCGCGTGCAGCAGGTGCTCGATGCCGCTTGGGCGAATCACCGGCGCGTCGCGCTCCTCGGCCGCAGCATGGTGCGCAACATGACGATCGCCGCCGAACTCGGCTACCTGAAGGTGCCCGAGGGTGTGCTCATCGACTACAAGAAGGCCGGCAACATCCCCGACGACGAGATCGTCTACATGTCGACCGGGTCGCAGGGCGAGCCGATGGCGGTGCTCTCGCGCATGGCCAATCGCGATCACCAGATCGAGATCGGCGAGGGCGACACGGTGATCCTCGCGTCGAGCCTGATCCCGGGCAACGAGAACGCGGTCTACCGCGTCATCGACGGCCTCACGAAGCTCGGTGCGAACGTCGTGCACAAGGCGAACGCGAAGGTGCACGTCTCGGGCCACGCGGCCGCCGGCGAACTGCTCTACTGCTACAACATCCTGAAGCCGAAGAACGTGCTGCCGATCCACGGCGAGTACCGGCACCTCTTCGCGAACGCGAAGCTCGCTCAAGACACCGGCATTCCCGAGAAGAACACCTTCATCGGCGAGAACGGCACGGTCTACGACCTGCGCGGAGGTGCGCTCAGCGTGGTCGGCCAGCTCGACCTCGGGTTCGTCTACGTCGACGGCTCGACCGTCGGCGAGATCACCGACGCCGACCTGAAGGACCGCCGCATCCTCGCGGAGGAGGGCTTCATCTCGGTCATCGTCGTGGTCGACGCCTCGACGGGCCGAGTCATCACCGGACCCGAGATCCACGCGCGCGGCTTCGCCGAAGACGACTCGGTCTTCGACGACGTCAAGCCGAAGATCATCGACGCCCTCGCCGAGGCCGCTCGCAACGGCGTGCGCGACTCGCACGCGCTCTCGCAGATTGTACGGCGGGTGCTCGGCGGCTGGGTCAACCGTCGCCTGCGCCGTCGCCCGATGCTCGTGCCCCTCGTCATCGAGGCGTAGCCACCGCGCACCAGCACGCCCAGAACGGCCCGTCCTCGGACGGGCCGTTCCTCGTTTCCTGCGCGTTGGAGGCGGGTCTCGGGGATGACCCGGAATCCTCCCTGAGAAGGATTCCCCTGTCGTCGCCGACTCCCTAGGGTGGGGGAGATGCCCGGCGACCCATCCCGCCCGGGCGACCCGACAAGGAGTGCCGTGGCCGTCTGGCGCAAGTGGATCTTCCCGACCGTTCGAATCGTGCTCGTGGCGGTGATCGCGATCGCACTGGCGAAGCTCGCGTTCTTCCCCGATCGCGCCGAGGCCGACAGCGAGACCCTCTCGCCGACCGGCAGCGTCTCCGAGCCGCAGGTCGTGGTCGCGCGCGGATCGATCGCGAACGACGTGGTGCTGACGGGCACGGTCAACGCGGATGCCTCGGCGCCCGTCAAGGCGACCGGCACCGGCGCCGTCGACGAGGTCTTCGCCGCAGCCGGGCAGCAGGTCGCAGCCGGGCAGAAGCTCTACGACATCAAGGTGCAGGACGAAGTGGAACCGGTCGAGACCGTCGGGCCCGACGGCATGCCGACGATGACGACGCCGAAGCCCTCGTTCCACTTCGAGAAGGTGCTCGCCCCCACCGCAGGCGTGCTCTCCTCGCTCGACGTGATCACGGGCCAGCCGGTGGCGACCGGGGACGTCACCGGGCAGGTGGCGCCGCCGAGCTTCAACGTCACCGCGACCCTCAGCCCCGAGCAGCAGTACCGACTGACGAGCGCGCCGACCGAGGCGCTCGTGACGATCGCGGGCGGGCCCGCCCCCTTCACCTGCGGCGGTCTCGTGATCTCGACGCCGCTGTCGGGCGCCGGCGCGGGCGCGGGCGGAGCCGGCGCGGGAGCGGCGGGCGGCGCGGGAGGCACGGGCGGCGAGGCATCCGGTGGCACGACCGTTCGGTGCGCGGTGCCGGGCGACGTGCGCGTGTTCCCGGGGCTCTCTGCCCAGGTCAAGATCTCGGCCGGCAGCGCCGACGACGTGCTCGTGGTGCCGATCACGGCGGTCGAGGGCGGGGCGGAGACGGGCGTCGTCTGGCTCGTGACGGCCGAGGGCGAACGCGTCGAGCAGCCCGTGAAGCTCGGGCTCAGCGACGGAACGCAGGTCGAGGTCGTCGAGGGCGTCGCCGAAGGCGACCAGGTGCTCGAGTTCGTGCCCGGCGCGCCGGGCGAGGCGGGCCAGGAGGGCTGCGTGCAGTCGCCCGACGGCATGATGATGTGCGGAACCCTCACCCAATGACGCTCGTCGAGGCACGCGGCGTCGGCCGCACCGTCGAACTGCCCGACGGACGGCCGCTCACGATCCTGTCGGGCGTCGACCTCTCGGTCTCCGAGGGCGACCGCGTCTCGATCGTCGGCCGCTCGGGCTCGGGCAAGTCGACGCTCCTGAACCTGCTCGGACTGCTCGATGCACCGACCGAGGGCGAGCTCGCCTTCCTCGGCCACGATGTGCGTCGCATCGGCAGCGGTGCTCGCGACCGCCTGCGCGGCAGCGAGGTCGGCTTCGTCTTCCAGCAGTTCAACCTGCTGCCGGGCCGCACTGCGCTCGAGAACGTGCAGACGCCGCTCCTGTACTCCGGCGGCCGTGAGTTCTGGCGGCGCGAGCGCATCGCGCGTGACATGCTCGAACGCGTCGGGCTCGGCGAACGGCTCACGACGAAGCCCGAGCGGTTGTCGGGCGGTGAGCAGCAGCGGGTGGCGATCGCTCGGGCCCTGGTGCGCAAGCCCCGACTCATCCTCGCCGATGAACCGACCGGCGCCCTCGATCTCGAGACGGGCGCCGAGGTCATGGCGCTCATCGAGGCTGTGGCGGCCGAGACCGGTGCTGCGCTCGTGACGATCACGCACGATCCGACGATCGCGGCGCGATCGAATCGCCACTTCCTGCTTCGCGGCGGCAGGCTCGAGTCCGCGGATGCCGCGGGCGACGACTCGAACGACGGGGTCGCGCGCTCCGTGGTCGAGGCTGGCGCGAAGCCTGCGGCGGAGACCGATGCAGCAGCCGAGATCGAGGCCGTCGCATGAAGGGCTGGCTGATCCGAACCGCGACCGGCATCGTGAGCACCATCGTCGAGGCGCTCGAAGAACTGCGCATCCACCGCGGACGAGTGCTGCTCTCGCTCATCGGGGTCGCAGTCGCCGTCTGCGCGCTCACGACCGTGGTCGGCGCCGGAGCCATCGCCGAGCAGGCGGGCCGGGAGATGTCGGAGCGATTCGGCGGTCGCCCCGCCACCGTGTCGATGAACGTCAGCACCGGCGGCAGCACGCCCGACACCGAGACGGTGGGCGCTGCGTGGCAGACCACGCTCGACCGGCACGGGATCGACTACGCGAGCCGATCGGGCTACGGGAGCCTCACGGTCCAGTTCGTCGACGGCGCGGTGCCGGTGGCGATGCAGGTCGTCGATCCCGACTACGGGCTGATGCACCGCATCCGACTCGCGGAGGGCGCCTGGTTCACCGACCGCGACGCCGACCGCATGGCTCCGGCCGTCATCGTGAACGAGGCCTTCTGGAAGCGGCTCGGAAGCCCGGCCCTCTCGACGCACCCCACGGTCGAGCTGGTCGGCAATGGGCGCGTCATCGCCGTCATCACGGGCGTGACACCCGCGCAGAACGAGTGGGACACCGAACCGACCGCGTTCATGCTCACCGACTCGTTCATCCCATTGCAGCCCGAGACGGCTGATCCGATGATGGGCGCCTACATGCCGTCGTACGAGATGTGGGTTCCCGACGGGTCGGCCGATCAACTCACGGAGTCGGTGAAGCGCGCACTCCAATCCGAGCTCGGCGAGGGTGCGACCGTCGACGGATGGCGCAGCGACTATGCCGCCCAGGAAGGCGACCCGTTCCTGCCGATCAAGCTCATGGTGGTCGGCGTCGCGGTCGTCATCCTGCTGCTCGGCGCGCTCGGCCTGCTCACGATCGCGCTCGTCACGGTCCGCGGACGCATCCGCGAGATCGGCATCCGCCGTTCGTTCGGCGCCACCGCGGGCCGCGTGTTCTTCTCGGTGCTGATGGAGACGGTCGTCGGCACGTTCGTCGCGGGCGTCGTCGGCGTCGGGGTCGCGATCGCCCTCGTGCGCAGCCCGCTCATGGGCATGGCGCTCGGCGGGGCCGAGGTGCAGGACATGCCGGGGTTCCCGATCGAGGCGGCGCTGATCGGCATCGGGGCCGCCGTCGCGGTCGGCGCACTCGCCGGACTCCTGCCGGCGCTCGGCGCGGTACGGGTGAAGGTGATCGACGCGATCCGGTTCTGAGGCCGCGGGCGCCGACGGCGCGAAACACCGCCGAAACACTCCGCGCGTAGCATCCGGCCATGGCGGCATTCACGTTGCGGCCGGCTGCCCCCGACGACGGTTCGTTCCTCGCCGACATGGTGGTCGAGGCCGCGAACTGGCGATCGGGAGGCACCCGACCGCGACCGACGGTGCTCGCCGATCCCGCGTCTCGCGGCTACATCTCGGGGTGGCAGCGGCCGGCCGATCGCGGCGTCGTCGCGCTCGACGGCGAGGGCCGGCCGGTCGGCGCCGCCTGGTACCGGCTGTTCGCCGCCGACGCTGCGGCCCACGGCTTCGTCGCGGTCGGGGTGCCCGAACTCATCATCGGCGTCCGGCCGCTCTGGCGTGCGCAGGGTGTCGGACGCGGCCTGATGCAGGCGCTCGCCGAGACCGCACGCGCGGCCGGGTTCGCCCGACTCGCCCTGAGCGTCGAGCACGGCAACTTCGCCGCCACGCTCTACAGATCAGAGGGCTTCGCCGTCGTCGCCTCGCATGGCGGGCGAGACACGATGGTGCGTTCGCTGGGCTGACCTCTGCGGCTCGCTTCCGCTGGAATCCGGGGCGAATGGCACGGCGGATCGCGAACACTCGCATCCGGCTGTCGTCCAGTGCGGGCGCGCGGCCGTAGCCTTGTGGACATGGCTACGAGCACCAGGTCGAACGGGCGTGCCTCGGGCGCGTCCTCGCGTGCTTCGAGTTCCCGAACTGCGCCCACGAAGAAGCTGCCGGCCGCGAGCACCCGCGCCGCCGCGACGAAGAAGGCGCCAGCCGCACCCGAGGGGCCGAACCTCATCGTGCGCGCTTGGATGGGTCTCGCGCACCTGACCGGCGGGGCGGCCCGCGCACTCGGCCCCGAGACGCTCTCGAAAGAGGAGCGCCGCGACGGCCTCCCGTTCTTCATCGTCGTGCTCGCGATCATCGGCGCCGTCGTCGAGTGGTTCCTCATCAACGAGCCCGTCGCCCAGACCCTCGACTCATGGACTTTCGGCGGACTCTTCGGCCGCGTGGCCTTCGCGCTGCCCGTCGTCATGCTGCTGTTCGCGGTCTGGCTGTTCCGGCACCCGAGCTCGGTGCACGACAACACCCGCATCGGCATCGGGCTGGGCCTCCTGCTCCTGACCGTCTCCGCCCTCTGCGACATCTTCGGCGGGCAGCCCGAGCCGCGCGAGGGCATGGCCGTGCTCGCCCGTGCCGGCGGTATCCTCGGCTGGCTCGTCGCAGCGCCCCTCATCGCCCTCATCACCCAGGCCGGCGCTGCTGCCGTCGTGATCGTGCTGCTGCTGCTCTCGCTGCTCATCATCACGAAGACGCCGCCGAATCGCATCCCGGCGCGCTTCCGCGAGCTCTACGAATGGCTCTTCGGCGCGACCCACGACGAGACCGACGCCCCGCCCGAGGCGAAGCCGAAGCGCGAGCGCAAGAAGTCGGTGCAGACCGAGCTCGACGGCATCGACGCCCTCGGCGACGGCGACGACGAGGAGCCGAAGGGCGGCATGCTGCCGTGGTGGCGCCGCAACGACTCCAATCGTGAAGAGGACCCCGCGTTCGAGGCCACCGGCGTCGAGGGCCTCACCGAGGTGTTCGGAGCGGGCTCGGCCGCCGGCAGCTTCGAGACGCCGCTCGAGGGCGTCGGCCAGAGCAGCTACAACACCGAGGTGCTCGGCGACCTCGAGCGCGCCGAGTCGGCGCTGCAGCAGTTCACGGGCGACGTGCCGCGCGGCGGCACCGGTCTCCGCGGCGACGACGCCGGCGCCACGAACGTGCTCGCCGCGTTCGACGTCGCGGGCGACGCCGACGACGCGGCAGCTCTGCCGGGCGCCGGCGCACCCGATGCGTCGGAGTTCGATGCGGAGGCGGCATCCGAACCCGATCGCCCCTACAACCTCCCGGCCGCGTCGACGCTCGCCGCCGGCGCCCCGGCCAAGAAGCGCTCGCAGGCCAACGACGACGTCGTGCGCCAGATCACCGGGGTGCTCGAGCAGTTCGGGGTCGACGCGAAGGTCACGGGCTTCTCGCGCGGCCCGACCGTGACGCAGTATGAGATCGAGCTCGGCCCGGGCGTGAAGGTCGAGCGCGTCACCGCGCTGTCGAAGAACCTCGCCTACGCCGTCGCCTCGAACGAGGTCCGCATCCTCTCGCCGATCCCCGGCAAGAGCGCGATCGGCATCGAGATCCCGAACGCCGATCGCGAGATCGTGACCCTCGGCGACGTGCTGCGCTCGGGCAACGCCGCGAACGCGACGCACTCCATGACGATCGGCGTCGGCAAGGACGTCGGCGGCGGCTACGTCGTCGCCAACCTCGCGAAGATGCCGCACCTCCTCGTCGCCGGCTCGACGGGCTCCGGCAAGTCGAGCTTCGTGAACTCGATGATCACGTCGCTCCTGATGCGCGCGAAGCCCTCCGACGTGCGCATGGTGCTCATCGACCCGAAGCGTGTCGAGCTCGCCCCGTACGCGGGCGTGCCCCACCTCATCACGCCGATCATCACGAACCCGAAGAAGGCCGCAGAGGCGCTCTCGTGGGTCGTGAAGGAGATGGACATGCGGTACGACGACCTCGCGTCGTTCGGCTTCCGCCACATCGACGACTTCAACAAGGCCGTCGTGAACGGCGAGATCGTGCTGCCGGCCGGCTCCGAGCGCAAGCTCAAGCCATACCCGTACCTGCTCGTCGTCGTCGACGAGCTCGCCGACCTCATGATGGTCGCCCCGCGCGACGTCGAGGACTCGATCGTGCGCATCACGCAGCTCGCCCGCGCCTCCGGCATCCACCTCGTGCTCGCGACGCAACGACCCTCGGTCGACGTCGTCACCGGCCTCATCAAGGCGAACGTGCCGTCGCGGCTCGCGTTCGCCGTCACGAGCGTCACCGACTCGCGCGTCATCCTCGACCAGCCGGGTGCCGACAAGCTCATCGGGCAGGGCGACGCGCTCTTCCTGCCCATGGGCGCGTCGAAGCCGCTCCGCGTGCAGGGCGCCTGGGTGAGCGAAGACGAGATCGAGCGGGTCGTCAAGCACGTCACCCGTCAGGCACGTCCGGAGTACCGGCAGGATGTCGCGGAATCCGCCCCCCGGAAAGAGATCGACTCCGACATCGGAGACGACCTCGAGCTGCTGCTCGCGGCAGCCGAGCTCGTGGTGTCGACCCAGTTCGGCTCGACGTCGATGCTGCAGCGCAAGCTCCGCGTGGGCTTCGCGAAGGCCGGGCGCCTCATGGACCTGCTCGAGTCGCGCGAGATCGTCGGCCCGTCCGAGGGGTCGAAGGCGCGCGACGTGCTCGTGACCGCCGAGCAGCTGCCCGGCGTGCTCGCCCGACTCCGCGGCGAGGAGCCGGCGGCTGCACCGGCAGCGCGGCCTGCTGCGGCGCCGGCACCCGCTCCCGCGCAGACCGGCCCGCTCGGCGGCGGCATCGCTCCCACCGAAGCGTACGACGCCCCCGACGCGCGCTACGACGACCCCGTCGCACGCATGAGCGAGGGCCTGCCCGAGGTCGAGGGCGACACCGACGAAGACGCATGGGGCCTCACCGGCCGCGACTGAGCCGCGACTGATCCGGGACCGCTCCGGTACGCACGTCGGCCTCTCCACGCGACCGCCCGGCCGGTAGTCTGACCGTATGACCTCTTCCGCCGGCACCCCCGCGCGATCGGCGAACTGGAACCTTCCGAACGCGATCACCGTCGTCCGCATCCTCGCCGCGCCCGTCTTCTTCTGGATGCTGCTCGCCGACGGGGGCGCCGACGGCGCGCTGCGGTGGTGGGCGGCGGCGCTGTTCATCGTCGCGATCGCGACCGACGGCATCGACGGCTACATCGCGCGCTCGCGCGGACTCGTGACCGACCTCGGCAAGATCCTCGATCCGATCGCCGACAAGCTCCTCACGAGCGGCGCGCTCATCTGCCTCTCGATTCTGAACGAGCTGCCCTGGTGGGTCACCGCGATCATCGTCGTGCGCGAGGTCGGCATCACGGTCTGGCGGCTGGTCGAGCTCCGCCGCGGCAACGTCGTGCCCGCGTCATCCGGCGGAAAGCTCAAGACGCTCGTGCAGGCGGTCGCGATCTCGTTCGCACTCGTGCCGCTCTGGACCGTCGTCGGCGACTGGATCTTCTGGGTCAACGGCGTGCTCATGACCGCGGCCGTCGTGCTCACCCTGTGGTCGGGCCTGCTCTACGTGCGCGACGCGGTGCGTCTCGCGCGGGCACCCCGCGACGCGAGCTGAGGCGAGCGAGCGGATGCCTCGTGCCACCGAAGACCCGGCAGCCCGACTCATCGCCGAGCTCACCGAGCGCGGCCTGCGGGTCGCCGTCGCGGAGTCCCTGACGGGCGGGCTCGTGGTCGCCGAACTCACGAGCGTGCCCGGGGCATCCGTCGTGGTCAGCGGCGGCATCGTCGCGTACGACACCGCGGTGAAGCGGTCGGTGCTCGGGGTCGACGCAGACCTGCTCGCCACCGAGGGCGCCGTGCACTCCGAGGTCGCCCGGCAGATGGCCGATCGCGTGCGCAGCGTGCTCGCGGTCGACGGACGAGCGGCCGAACTCGGCATCGCGACGACCGGTGTCGCAGGGCCGACCGATCAGGACGGCAAGCCGCCGGGCACGGTGTTCGTCGGCATCGCGTTCGGTGTCGAGGTCGAGACGATCGCGCTCGCCCTCCGCGGCAACCGTGCCGAGATCCGGATCGCGACCGTGCAGGCCGCGATCGACGCGGCGCTCGCGCGGCTCGTCCGGGCCTGAGTCGAGCCGTCGCCCGGTCCGTCGGGCCCGATCCGTCGGCCCCGCGGGGTCAGGCGAGCGGGCGCCCGTGCGGCGCGCGGTACCGGTGCTCGGGGCGTCCGGCGTTGCCGTAGCGGGGCGACACCTCGGCGACACCGCGTGACACGAGGTGCTCGAGGTAGCGACGGGCACTGACCCGTGACATGCCGAGGGATTCGGCGATCTCTGCTGCCGAGGCATCCGAATCGCGCGCGGCCAATTGCGCGGCGACGCGCTCGAGGCTCACCGGGGACAGGCCTTTGGGGAGCACGGCCCGTCGGTTCGACGCACCCCCCAGCATCTGGTCGACGGCACGCTGGTCGAGTGCTGCACCCGGCATCGCGGAGTCGGCGACGATGCCGCGGCGCACCTCGTCGAGTCGTTCGCCGAGCGCCGCACCCGAGAACGGCTTCACGAGGTAGTGGCGCACGCCGAGCTGCCGCGCCCGGCGGACCGTGTCGAGGTCGCGCGCCGCGGTCACGGCGATGACCTCGACGTCGTCGTCGGCAGCGCGAAGGCGCCGCAGCACGTCGATGCCGCCGAGGTCGGGCAGGTAGACGTCGAGCAGCACGAGCTGCGGCCGGTGCAGCTCGATCGCCGCGAGCGCCTCGGCGCCGGTGTGCGCCTCGGCCACGACCGTGAAGCCGGGCCGTGCGTCGACGAAGGCGCGATTGACCTGCGCCACGGCGAAGTCGTCGTCGACGATGACGACGCGGACATCGCTCATGCGCGTGCCCCGATGCCGGCGGCTGCGATCTCCGCAGTGCGCTCGCGGTCGTCGGGCCCCGGCCATGGGAGTCGCACCGTGAACCGCGCCCCGCCCGCCGGCGATGCGGCGACGGCCGCGGAACCGCCGAGCCGATCGGCGATACGCGTGACGATCGTGAGTCCGATGCCTCGCCGTGCCTTGCCCGGCGCGGCCGACTTCTCGCTCACATCGGGTTCGAAGATCGCCGAGCGCCGATCTTCGGGCACGCCGGGGCCATCGTCGTCGACGCGGACGACCACGGTCGCCGGGTCGAGGTCGTCGCGGATCGAGAGCGTCACCCGGCCTCCGAGCACGCACGCTTCGATCGCGTTGTCGAGCAGGTTGCCCACGACGGTCAGCAGCTCGGTCCGCGGGGCGTCGTCGCCCGCCGCATCGAGGTGCGATTCGGGGTCGAGGCGGAGTTCGATGCCGAGCTCCTGCGATCGCGAGCGCTTGGCGAGCACGAGCGCGGCCGTCTCGACGTCGCCGATGCCGTCGTGCTCGTCGAGCGTCGAGAGAGCTCCGCCACTGCCGACGCGCTCGATGAACGCGATCGCGGCCTCGACGTGTCCGAGCTCGAGCAGCCCGCTCACGACGTGCAGTTTGTTGGCGAACTCGTGCGACTGCGCCCGCAGGCCCTCTGCGAGACCCTGCGCCCCCTCGAGCTCGCGCAGGATCGTCTCGAGCTCGGTGCGGTCGCGCAGGATCGCGATCGAGCCGATCTCGCGACCGTCGACGCCGACCCGGTCGCCGTGCACGAGCAGCACCCGTTCACCCGACAGCACGAGCGTCTCGCGATCCTCGCCCGACGCGATGAACGCGGCGAGCTCGCGATCGAGCACCGCGTCGACCGGCACGCCGAGCACCGCGCCGGGTTCGTCGACATCGAGGAGGCGTGCGGCCGCGTCGTTCATCAGCACGATGCGGCCGCCGTCGTCGACGGCGACGAGGCCCTCGCGGATGCCGTGCAGCATCGCTTCGCGGGTCTCGAGGAGCGCCCGGATCTCGTCGGGCTCGAGCCCGTAGATGCGGCGACGGATGACGCGGCCGATCCATGCCGAACCGACCACCCCGATCACCGCGGCCGCGACGAGCGCGACGAGGAGCATCGTGAGGCCGCCCGCGAAGTCGGCGCGCAGCTCGGACTCGAGGATGCCCACCGAGACCTGCCCCATCACCTCGCCGTCGGCCGCGAAGATCGGCACCTTCACGCGCCACGACTCGCCGAGCGTGCCCGTCTGGGTGCCGACGTAGACCTGGCCGGAGAGCGGGATCGCCGGGTCCGTCGAGACCTTCTCGCCGATGCGATCGGGGTTCGGGTGCGAGTAGCGGATGCCGAGGTCGTTCGCCACGACGATGTACGTGACGTCGGAGGCGCGGCGCACGACCTCCGCGACGGGCTGGATCGTCACCGCGGGGTCGAGATCGTCGAAGGCCTCGGTGATGACGGGGAGTCCGGCGACCGACTGCGCGACGGCGACCATGCGGTCCTCGTAGGCGTCTCGCAGCTGCTGCTCCTGCATCCAGACGGCGGCGACGCCCGTGCCGACCACGGTCGTGAGCACGATGACGATCTGCAGCAGCAGGAGCTGCATGCCAAGCGTCATCGACCGGCCCATCCGTCAAGTGTGCCGCACGACGCCGCGGTGCCAGGCCGCGGGACCGTGACCAATACGACCGAATCGACCGAAACGACCAGTACGACCGTTACGACCGCAGGCTTCCGGCCCCGGTCGCGTCCGCCCTAGCGTCGGCGGCACATCGATCGTCACGCCCGCGGATCTCCCGGGCACTCAAGGAGGAGCATTGCGATCTCACAGCGGGCCGCGCACGTCGGCCGCACTCACTCGAACCACCCGTACGGCGACGCGCGTCGCGCTCGCGGGTGCCGGCGTCGCCCTATTGCTGGGCCTCGCCGCATGCGCGGCCCCGGCCGGCAGCGACGCCGGCGAGACGGATGCCGCAGCGGCATCCCTCGACGCCGTGAACCTCATCGCCCCGGCCGACCCCGGCGGCGGCTGGGACCAGACGGCCCGTGCCATGTCCCAGGTGCTGACCGACGAAGGCCTCGTCACGCAGGCGCCGGTGCAGAACATCGGCGGGGCCGGCGGCACCGTCGGGCTCGCCTCGCTCGCAAATGAGAAGGATCCGGCGACGCTCATGGTCACCGGGCTCGTCATGGTCGGCGCCGTCGAGACGAACGCCTCGGACGTGCGCATCGAGGACATGACCCCGATCGCGAAGCTCACCGAGGAGGCGCTCGTGCTCGTCGTGCCGGCCTCGTCGCCGTACAAGACCACCGAGGACCTCGTCGATGCGATCGTCGACGAGGGTGCGGCGATCTCGGTCACCGGCGGTTCGGCCGGCGGCGCCGACCACATCCTCGCCGGCATGCTCCTGACCGAGGCCGGAGTGGACCCCGCCGACATCCCGTCGACCCTCAACTACATCCCGAACTCGGGCGGCGGCGAGGCCGTCACGATGCTGCTCGGCAACACCGTGCAGGCCGGCATCTCGGGCGTCGGTGAGTTCGTCGAGCAGATCGAGGCCGGCGAACTCCGCGCGCTCGCCGTCTCCTCGCCCGAGCCCGTCGAGCTGCTGCCCGACACCCCGACCCTCATCGAGGAGGGCTATGACGTCGAGCTCACGAACTGGCGGGGCCTCCTCGCTCCCGGCGGCATCTCGGATGCCGAGATCGACGCACTCACGACGCTCGTCACGGAGCTGCACGACTCGGAGGGCTGGACCGCGACGCTCGCCGACAAGGGCTGGGCCGATGCGTTCCTCGTCGGCGACGAGTTCGAGTCGTTCCTCGACGGCAACATCGCCGAGGTGACGAAGACGCTCACGACGATCGGCCTGGTCGCCCCGTGACCGACGCCGCTCAGGCTCCCCTCGGCGCTGCGGTGTCGGGGGGAGCCGCCCCCGTTCGGACGCCGATCGGCGAGTACGTCTTCGCCGCCGTGTGCGCCGCGCTCGGCGTCTACGCGATCATCGGGGCCGGATTCATCCGCGTTCCGCCGGGCTCGGCGAGCGTGCTCGGGCCCCGGGTCTTCCCGTACGCCGTCGGGGTGCTGCTCGTCGCGGCATCCGTCGTCGTCGTGGTGCAACTCGCCCGCGGCCGCCGCGGAGTGCCCGACGAGGGGGAGGACGTCGACCCCGACGCGCCGACCGACTGGCTCACGGTCGTCAAGCTCGTCGTGTGCTTCCTCTCGCAGATCGTGCTCATCGAATTCGCGGGCTGGCCGCTCGCGGTGACGGTGCTCTTCGCAGGGGCCGCCTGGTCGCTCGGCGCGAAGCGCTGGTGGATGGCCGTCGCCATCGGGTTCGGCCTCGGCATCGTCACCCAACTCGTCTTCGGCTCGTGGCTCGGACTCTCGTTGCCCGCCGGCCCCCTCCTCGACTGGATCCCGATCTTCCATGGATAGCCTCACCGCACTGCTCGAGGGGTTCGCCACCGCGCTGCAGCCCCAGTACCTGCTCTACGCCCTCTTCGGCGTGTTCATCGGCACCGCCGTCGGCGTCCTCCCGGGCATCGGCCCGGCGATGACCGTGGCGCTCCTGCTGCCGCTCACGTACTCGCTCGACCCCACCGGCGCGCTCATCGTCTTCGCCGGCATCTACTACGGCGGCATGTACGGCGGGTCGACGACCTCGATCCTGCTGAACACGCCGGGGGAGTCGGCGTCGATCGTGACGGCGCTCGAGGGCAATCGCATGGCGAAGGCCGGGCGAGGGGCGGCGGCCCTCGCGACCGCGGCGATCGGATCGTTCGTCGCGGGAACGGCGGCGACCCTCGCGCTCACCTTCCTCGCCCCCGGCATCTCGAAGCTCGCGGTGCAGCTCGGGCCCGCCGACTACTTCGCGCTCATCGTCGTCGCCTTCCTGACGGTCGGCGCACTGCTCGGCTCGAGCGTGCCGCGCGGCCTCGTCTCGCTCGGCCTCGGCCTCCTGCTCGGGCTCGTCGGCACCGAGGTGCTCTCGGGCCAGCAGCGCTACACCTTCGGCATCCCGAGCCTCGCCGACGGCATCGACGTCGTGATCATCGCGGTCGGCCTCTTCGCGCTCGGGGAGACGCTCTACGTGGCGTCGCGGCTCCGACACGGCGCCGTCCGCGTCATCCCGGTCACGAAAGGATGGCGCAGCTGGATGACCCGCAGCGACTGGTCCCGCTCATGGCGACCGTGGCTGCGCGGCACCGCGATCGGCTTCCCGATCGGCACGATCCCGGCGGGCGGGGCGGATGTCGCGACCTTCCTCTCCTACGCGACGGAACGGAAGCTCGCGAAGGGCGATGCGCGGGCGGAGTTCGGCCGCGGCGCCATCGAGGGCGTCGCGGGACCCGAAGCCGCGAACAACGCGGCGGCGGCGGGCGTGCTCGTCCCGCTCCTCACGCTCGGGCTCCCGACCACGGCGACGGCCGCGATCATCATCTCGGCGTTCCAGTCCTACGGGATCCGCCCGGGGCCGATGCTCTTCGAGAACCAGTCGGGCCTCGTGTGGGCGCTCATCGCGAGCCTCTACATCGGCAACGTCATGCTGCTCGTGCTGAACCTGCCGCTCGTCGGCATGTGGGTGAAGGTGCTGCGCATTCCCCGGCCGTACCTGTACGCGGGCATCCTCGCGTTCGCGGGCCTCGGCGCGTACGCGCTGCACTTCAACGTCTTCGACACGGTCACGCTGCTCGCGGTCGGCCTCGTCGGCTTCTTCATGCGCCGCTACGGGTACCCGGTGGCGCCGATGGTGGTCGGCGGCATCCTCGGTCCGATGGCCGAGGAGCAGCTGCGCAAGTCGATGGCCATCAGCCAGGGCGACCTCGCCTACCTCGTGCACAGCCCGTTCGCGATCGTGGCCTACGGCACGCTCGCCGTCATCATCGTGCTCGGCATCTGGCTGAAGCGGCGCAAGGCGAAGCTCGAGGCGACGCCGACACTCGTGCCGACGGCGGCGATCGCGGCCGTGGGGGATCGGGAGCACGAGACATCCGGGAGTCGAAGGGAATCCGGCCGGGACGCGGAATAGTCTTCGTGAACACCCTGTTACATGTGGCAGGTTCACACGAAAGCCCCAGTGTGCAACGCTAGATTGGAAGCACGGAGAGTCAGCTAGACTGACGCTCCCGTTTCCGGCTTCCAGCGGAGCCGCAGGCAGAGAGAAGGAGGTTCCCGATGGTCCTGGTTCGACAGGAGATCGGCGATGTGCTGAGGGACTTCCGCCTGCAGAAGGGTCGTACCCTTCGCCAGGTCGCGTCCAAGGCCAGCGTCGCACTCGGCTACCTGAGCGAGGTGGAGCGCGGCCAGAAAGAGGCGTCCTCCGAGATCCTCGCCTCCGTCGCCGACGCACTCGACACGCCCATCTCGGTGATCATGCACGAGGTCGGCGACCGCATCGCAGTGCTCGAGGGCCTCTCAGTGGTGCCCGACAGCCTGCCCGACGAGCTCGTGGCGGAGTTCGACGCCGACCTGATGGTCCGCTGACCACTCCACGCACGCACAACGCAGATCGGCCGGTCCTCGGACCGGCCGATCGTCTGTCCAGAGGTGATCCGGTGAAGCAGAGCGAGTTCCAGGCTGCGGTCGCAGAGGAGTTCGGCGTCGGCTACGGCGGCGCGATCGTCGGCGATCTCGTGCTCACCGCGCTCGGCGGCCGCACGGCCCGTGAGGCACTCGCCGCAGGGGTGCGCCCGCGCGAGGTCTGGCTCGCGCTCTGCGAGGCGACGGATGTCCCGGACGAGCGCCGACACGGCGCCGGCCGCCCGGTGCCCGGCGAGACGCGCACGCCGAGACACCCGTAGTCCCGCGGTTCGCCGCGCCATCGAGGCTCGCAGTCGCGTCCGAAGACGTGTTCGACACGCGGGCGATTCTTCGAACATGCGTTCGGGAGCTGGGGTAGGCTCCTCAACAGCAGGAGCTTCAGCGCAGCTGTCCACATCCCCGTCGGAACGACGACGGATGTCGGTGGCCGACCATACGGTCGATGCGTCGGAACACACCGCAACCGCCTTGTCGCACGACGCCGCGGGTCAGCACCGATCGGTCAGCACCCGCAACGTGGAACGACAGCCTAGAGGCAGCAGCAATCGAGCAAGAAGGAGCCCCACCCATGGCATCAGCAGCAGACCGCGAGAAGTCACTCGAGACCGCCCTCGCGCAGATCGACCGCCAATTCGGCAAGGGCTCGGTCATGCGCCTCGGCAGCGAAGATCGCGCCCCCGTCGAGGTCATCCCCACCGGCTCGATCGCCCTCGACATCGCGCTCGGCATCGGCGGTCTCCCGCGCGGCCGCATCATCGAGATCTACGGCCCCGAGTCGTCGGGTAAGACGACGCTGACCCTCCACGCCATCGCCAACGCGCAGCGCAACGGCGGCATCGCCGCCTTCATCGATGCCGAGCACGCGCTCGACCCCGAGTACGCGAAGAAGCTCGGCGTCGACATCGACGCGCTGCTCGTCTCCCAGCCCGACACGGGTGAGCAGGCGCTCGAGATCGCCGACATGCTCGTGCGCTCCGGCTCCATCGACCTCATCGTCATCGACTCGGTCGCGGCGCTCGTTCCCCGCGCCGAGATCGAGGGCGAGATGGGCGACTCCCACGTCGGCCTCCAGGCCCGACTCATGTCGCAGGCGCTCCGCAAGCTGACGGGTGGTCTCAGCCAGACCAACACCACGATGATCTTCATCAACCAGCTGCGCGAGAAGATCGGCGTGTTCTTCGGCAGCCCCGAGACCACCGCGGGCGGCAAGGCGCTGAAGTTCTACGCCTCGGTGCGCCTCGACATCCGTCGCATCGAGACGATGAAAGACGGCACGGAGGCGGTGGGCAACCGCACCCGGGTGAAGGTCGTGAAGAACAAGATGGCCCCGCCCTTCAAGCAGGCCGAGTTCGACATCCTGTACGGCACCGGCATCTCGCGTGAGGGCAGCCTCATCGACTTCGGCGTCGACCAGGCCATCGTCAAGAAGTCGGGTGCGTGGTACACGTACGACGGCGACCAGCTCGGCCAGGGCAAAGAGAACGCCCGCAACTTCCTGCTGCAGAACCCCGACATCGCGGCCGACATCGAGCAGAAGATCCTCGCGAAGCTGGGCGTCGGCCAGCCGGCCGCTGCTGCAGCACCGGCGAACGTCGAGCCCATCGCACCGAAGCTCGGCCGCAAGGGCGCCTGAGTTCCGAACCACGACATGACCGGGGTGAGTCAGACATGAGCGACGCATCATCAGAACGACTCGCCCCGGTCACGTACCTGCCGTGGGCGAAGGCGGAGCCGACGGCGCCGCCGGCCGGGTCTTCGCGGAGCCGGCCGACGGTCGAACCAGAGGCCGAATCCGAAGCGCCGCCTGTCGCGGCATCGCGGAGTCGGCCGAAGACCGACGGCGGTCGCGGTCGCCTTCGGTCCGTCTCGCGCAACGAGGCCTGGGCGGAGTCGGACTCGTCGGAGCCTGAGGAGTCCGGGGCGGAGCGCGACGAGCGCATCGATCGGCTCGTCATCTCGCGGCTGCGTCGCTCGGCGCTCTCGGTGTCCGAGGTGCGTGCGGTGCTCGTCGAGCACGGGCTCGACGACATCGAGGTCGAAGAGTGGATCGAGCGCTACGAACGGCTCGGCTACCTCGACGACGCGAAGCTCGCCGAGCAGCTCGTGCACAGTCACGGCGTGCGTCGGGGCAAGGGCAGTGGTGCGATCATGCAGGAGCTCGGGCGGCGCGGCGTCGACAACGCGCTTGCGCGGGCGGCGGTCGAAGACCTCGACCCCGAGACCGAGCTCGAGAACGCTCGCACGGTCGCCGAGCGGCGGGCGCGTCAGTTGCGCGGTCTCGACCGGCAGACCGCCGAGCGCCGATTGTCGGCGTTCCTCCAGCGGAGGGGCTACCCGGGCGATGTCGTGCGCGAGGCGGTGACGGCGGCACTCGCCGCCGAAGGCTCGTAAACTGGTGCGATCATGAGCACCATTCACGACGTCTCCATCCCTGAGATGACCGGCGACGAGCTCGCCGGAGCGGCAACGACGCCGCGCACCTACGAGGTCCGCACCTTCGGGTGCCAGATGAACGTGCACGATTCCGAGCGGCTCTCGGGCTCGCTCGAGGCCGCGGGCTACGTGCCCGCCGACGGCGCGGAGCCCGATGTCGTGGTCATCAACACGTGCGCCGTTCGTGAGAACGCCGACAACAAGCTCTACGGCAACCTCGGCCACCTCGCGTCGGTCAAGCGTCGCCACGAGGGCATGCAGATCGCGGTCGGCGGATGCCTCGCCCAGAAGGACAAGAACGTCATCCTCGAGAAGGCGCCCTGGGTCGACGTCGTCTTCGGCACCCACAACATGGGCGCGCTCCCGAGCCTCCTCGAGCGCGCGCGCCACAACGACGAGGCGCAGCTCGAGATCCTCGACTCGCTCGAGGTGTTCCCATCGACGCTGCCGACCAAGCGCGACTCCAGCTACAGCGGCTGGGTGTCGATCTCGGTCGGCTGCAACAACACGTGCACCTTCTGCATCGTGCCGGCGCTGCGCGGCAAAGAGAAGGATCGCCGCCCCGGCGACATCCTCGCCGAGATGCAGGCGCTCGTCGACGACGGCGTGATGGAGATCACCCTGCTCGGCCAGAACGTGAACTCCTACGGCGTCGAGTTCGGCGACCGGCAGGCATTCGGCAAGCTGCTGCGGGCCGCCGGCCAGATCGAGGGCCTCGAGCGCATCCGCTTCACGAGCCCGCACCCTGCAGCGTTCACCGACGACGTCATCGACGCGATGGCCGAGACGCCGAGCGTCATGCCGCAGCTGCACATGCCGTTGCAGTCGGGTTCCGACCGCATCCTCAAGGCGATGCGACGTTCCTACCGTTCCGAGAAGTTCCTCGGCATTCTCGACCGGGTGCGTGCGCGCATCCCGAACGCCGCGATCTCGACCGACATCATCGTGGGCTTCCCGGGCGAGACCGAGGAGGACTTCCAAGAGACCCTCCGCGTCGTCGAGGCGGCCCGATTCGCCTCGGCCTTCACCTTCCAGTACTCCATCCGCCCCGGCACGCCGGCGGCGACGATGGAGGACCAGGTGCCGAAGGAGGTCGTGCAGGAGCGCTACGAACGGCTCCTCGCGCTGCAGGACCGCATCTCGTGGGAGGAGAACCAGCGCCTCATCGGTCATCCCGTCGAGGTGCTCGTGGCCACCGGCGAGGGCAAGAAGGATGCGGAGACGCATCGCCTGAGCGGCCGCGCCGAAGACAGCCGTCTCGTGCACTTCGAGGTGCCGGCCGGCTCCGAGCTGCCGCGTCCGGGCGACGTCGTCTCGGTCACCATCACGCAGGCCGCCCCGTTCCACCTGATCGCCGACTCGCTCGACGATGCTCCGCTCCGCATCCGCCGCACACGTGCGGGCGACGCGTGGGATCGCGCGCAGGCGGAGAGTTGCGGCGTGCCCGCCGCCCCTGGGGCATCCGCTGCCGGGCGGGTCTCGCTCGGCCTGCCCACGCTGCGTGCGCGCGGCACCGAGCCGCTCATCGCGCCCGGCGTCGGCACGATGCCGATCTACGACCCGTCCGACGGCCAACGCTGACGTGACGCTCATCACGATCGTCGGTGCGACCGGCACGGGCAAGTCCGCGTTCGCGCTCGATCTGGCCGAGGCCTTCGGCCGGGTCGGCCGCGTCGCCGAGGTCGTGAACGCCGACGCCATGCAGCTCTACCGCGGCATGGACGTCGGCACGGCCAAGCTCCCGCTCGCCGAGCGTCGCGGCGTGCCGCACCACCTGCTCGACGTGCTCGACGTCGTCGACGAGGCATCCGTCGCCGAGTACCAGTCGACAGCGCGTGCCGCGGTCGACGACGTGATCGCGCGCGACGGCGTCGCACTGCTCGTCGGCGGCTCGGGCCTGTACGTCTCGTCGGTCATCCACGACTTCCGCTTTCCGGGCACGGATGCCGCGGTGCGCGCGCGACTCGAGGCCGAACTCGCCGAGCGGGGTCCTGGCATGCTTCACGCGCGCCTCCGCGAGATCGACCCCGAGACGGCGGCGAGCGTCGACGCGCAGAACGGGCGTCGGCTCGTGCGCGCCCTCGAGGTGATCGAGGTGACCGGTGAGCCCAAGGCGGCTCGGCTGCCCGACGAACCCGTGTCGTGGCGACCGCACGGCGTCGTGCATCTCCGCAGCGATCGGGCGACGCTCGTCGAGCGCCTCGACGAACGCGTCGAGGGCATGTGGCGCGACGGCCTCGTCGACGAGGTGCGGGGGCTCATCCCGGCCGGCATCGAGCAGGGGGTGACCGCGCGCAAGGCCATCGGCTATGCGCAGGCGCTCGGTGAGATCACGGGCCGGCTCTCGCGGGCCGAGGCGATCGCCGAGACGCAGCAGCTCACCCGCACGTACGCGCGGCGACAGGTGAGCTGGTTCAAGCGCTATCGCGACGCGGTCACGATCGATGCGGATGACGCCGTGGCACGCGGCACCGAACTCGCCCGGATCGCAGCCATAGACTGATCGGATGGCATTCGATCTGCGGCTCGCCGAGGGCGCCGGATCGCAGCCATAGACTGATCGGATGGCATTCGATCTGCGGTTCACCAAGGGCCAGGGCACGGGCAACGACTTCGTGCTCTTCAGCGACCCCGAGGGGGAGTCGGAGCTCACCTCGACCCAGATCGCCGCGGTGTGCGACCGCCGGTTCGGCGTGGGCGCCGACGGCGTCATCCGCGCCGTGCGCTCGGCGAACCTCGACGCGGGCGCAGCATCGCTGGCCGAAGACCCGCAGGCACTGTGGTTCATGGACTACTGGAACGCCGACGGCACCGTCTCCGAGATGTGCGGCAACGGCATCCGCGTCTTCACGAGCTACCTGATCGACCAGGGGCTCGCCGACCTCGGCGTGAACGACTCGATCGCGATCGGCACCCGCGCCGGCGTTCGCACCGTGCGTCGCACGGCGACGGGCTTCGAGGCCGACCTCGGCCCGTGGCGCCTCGACGGCGGCGAGCCGCTCGTTCGGGGCAAGAGCCTGCCGGTCGCCCGGCCGGGTCTCGGCATCGACGTCGGCAATCCGCACATCGTCGTCGCCCTCGCCGATGACGACGAACTCGACGGACTCGACCTCTCGTACCAGCCGGTGATCGAGCCCGAACCAGCGGCGGGTGCCAACATCGAGTTCGT
The DNA here is from genome assembly GCF_042262385.1 of Agromyces sp. NPDC056389. Lineage (NCBI taxonomy): Bacteria > Bacillati > Actinomycetota > Actinomycetes > Micrococcales > Microbacteriaceae > Agromyces > Agromyces sp. NPDC056389. The sequence continues at coordinate 40,214 of NZ_JBHJPN010000002.1, read as the reverse complement.
GGTGCCTGCGGAGCCCCTCGTCGAAGACGGCGTCGGCCGCATCCGCATGCGCGTGCACGAGCGCGGCTCGGGCGAGACGCTCTCGTGCGGAACCGGGGCCGTGGCCTCCGCGCTCGCGGTGCGCTACTGGGCGGGCGAAGCCGCTCCAGACCGCTGGCGCGTGCAGGTGCCGGGCGGCGTGCTCGGCGTGCGCCTGTTCCAGGCCGCCGACGGAGAGCACGCGGCGCTCTCCGGTCCGGCCGAGCTCGTCTTCGACGGCGTCCTCAGCCTCGCCTGAGCCGGCCGCGCCCGCCGTTCGACGGGGGCGTACCGCGCGGTCAGTGAGCGGATGCCGCGGCGCTCACCTCGAGCACCCGGAAGCCCTTGTCCTGCGCGACCCGGTCGACGTCGAAGGCGAGCTCGTCGGCGATCCATCGCTGCAGCGACTCGGCACCGAGGTGCTTCGCGACGACGAGCCACGCGCTCGCATCGTCGCCCAGGCGGGGCAGCCAGTGCTCGAGGAGCGCGTGCAGCTCGGCCTTGCCCACGCGGATGGGCGGGTTCGACCAGATGCCGGCGAAGCGCACGTCTGCGGGAACATCGCCCGGCAGCACCGCGTTGACATTGGTGATGCCGAGGCGCGCCGTGTTGCGGCGCACGAGGTCGAGGGCGCGTTCGTTCACGTCGACGGCCCACACCGTGGCATCCGGAGCCCGAAGGGCCAGTGAGATCGCGATCGGGCCCCAACCGCAGCCGAGGTCGAGCAGGTCACCGCTCGCCGGCGGCTCGGGGGCGCGGTCGAGCAGGATGCGGGTGCCGGTGTCGAGGTGCTCGGGGCTGAAGACGCCGCCCGAGGTCGAGAGCGACAGCTCGCGCCCGGCGAGGGTCACGGAAATGGTGCGGAGAGTGGCCTCGCCGCCCGGACGAGAGGAGAAGTAATGGTCGGAGGCCATACAGGGGAACCTATCGCAGCGATGGGAACTAGGGTTAATGCGATGAATGACGCCGAACAGAACGCCGCAGACGACGCCGTCGAGCGGGTGCTCAAGGGTGCAGAGACGAAGGCCGGCGTGACCCGATTCGGATCCGACGCCGCCGAGGCGCTCATGTCGCCCGACTCGGTCGACCTGTTCGCCTCCGACACCGACGGCGAGCAGTACGACCGCGAGGCGCGGGCCGGCCTCCGCCGGGTCGGCGGACTCTCCACCGAACTCGAAGACGTCACCGAGGTCGAGTACCGACAGCTGCGTCTCGAGAACGTCGTGCTCATCGGCGTGTACTCGCAGGGCTCGCAGGACGAGGCCGAGAACTCCATGCGCGAGCTCGCCGCCCTCGCCGAGACGGCGGGCGCCCGCGTGCTCGACGGCGTGCTGCAGCGTCGCCCGCACCCCGATCCCAGCACGTACCTCGGCCGCGGCAAGGTCGACGAGCTGCGGCACATCGTCGCCTCGCTCGGTGCCGACACCGTCGTCGCCGACACCGAACTCGCGCCGAGCCAGCGGCGTGCCCTCGAAGACGCGATCAAGGTCAAGGTCATCGACCGCACCGCCGTCATCCTCGACATCTTCAGCCAGCATGCGAAGAGCCGCGAGGGCAAGGCCCAGGTCGAACTCGCGCAGCTCGAGTACCTCCTGCCGCGACTGCGCGGCTGGGGTGAGTCGATGTCCCGCCAGGCTGGTGGCCAGGTCGGCGGCGCCGGCGCCGGCATGGGCTCGCGCGGCCCCGGTGAGACGAAGATCGAGCTCGATCGCCGCCGCATCCATTCGCGCATGGCGAAGCTCCGCAAGCAGATCGCGGGCATGAAGCCGGCACGTGAGGCCAAGCGCGCAAACCGCAAGCGCAACGCCGTGCCGTCGGTCGCGATCGCGGGCTACACGAACGCCGGCAAGTCGAGCATCCTGAACCGCATCACCGGTGCCGGTGTGCTCGTCGAGAACGCCCTCTTCGCCACGCTCGACGCGACCGTGCGCCGCAACACGACTGCCGACGGACGCGTCTACACGATCGCCGACACCGTCGGCTTCGTTCGCAACCTCCCGCACCAGCTCGTCGAGGCGTTCCGCTCGACGCTCGAAGAGGTCGGCGACTCCGACCTCATCGTGCACGTCGTCGACGCCGCCCACCCAGACCCGGCCGGGCAGATCGCCACGGTGCGCGATGTCATCGGCGAGGTCGGTGCGCGCGATATCCCCGAACTCATCGTCTTCAACAAGGCCGACCTCGTGACTCCCGAAGACCGCCTCGTGCTGCGCGGTCTCGAGCCCGGCGCGATCTTCGCGTCGGCACGCACCGGGGAGGGCATCTCCGAGGTGCTCGAGGCGATCGCGCGCATGATGCCCGATCCTGCCGTCGAGATCGACCTGCTCGTGCCGTACGACCGGGGCGACGTCGTCTCGACGCTGCACGAGACCGGTCGAGTGCTCTCGATCGAGTACGACGAAGAGGGAACGCGCGTGCGCGCGCTCGCATCGCCCGAGCTGGCCGGCCAGCTCGAGGAGTTCGCAGCGGCCTCCGCCGGTCGCTGACCCGCGGCATCCGCTCGCAGTGCTGAACTGCGGATGTTTCGGCGACCCCTGCCGCGGCGACGCCCACGTGTCACCGTGCGTCACAGTCGTGGCGTCACCGGGCGCTGCCGCGTATCGTCGCTCCTGATCGATCAGTGACCGGCCGACGCCGACCACTTGGAGCGACCGCCGAGCCCGGCACCCGCCCGCGACATCCACCCGCCGTTCCGGCCGGGGGAACGCGGCCTGCCGTGTTCTTCCCGTTGCCGCTCGCCACGCAGGAGCACCATGGCATCGACCGCAACCGACGCATCGGGCGCCGACTGTCCGCCCAGGCTGCCGCTCTCCTTCGAACTCTTCCCGCCGCGAACGGACGCTGCGGCGCTGGCACTCGGCCGCACGATCGACCGGCTCGCCGAGGTCGACCCCGCGTTCATCTCGGTGACGTTCGGCGCCGGCGGCAGCTCGCGCGCCCGCTCGCTGACGGTGCTCCGCTACATGCTCGAGCACACGCACGTCGAGCCGATGGCGCACCTGACGTGCGTGGGATCCTCGCACGCCGAGGCCAACCGGCTCGTGCGCGAATTCCTCGACGCGGGCATCACGAGCTTCCTCGCGCTGCGCGGCGACCCGCCGGCCGACGCCGACCCCGACGCGGGCATCGGCGACCTCGGCAGCGCTGCCGAGCTCGTGCAGCTCATCCACCGGGTGCAGGAGGAGCGCGAGCCCTTCGAGCAGGTCGGGGTTCCCGGCAACCCCGGTGCTTCGCGCATCAGGGCGCGGCCCCGGCCCGAGCGCGTCGCGGTCGCCGCATTCCCGACAGGGCATCCACGGTCGCGGAACCTCGGACACGACGTCGACACGCTCCTCGCGAAGGAGATCGCCGGAGCGACCCTCGCCATCACGCAGCTCTTCTGGCGTGCCGACGACTACCTCGGCTTCGTCGAGCGCGCTCGCGCGGGCGGCGTCACGATCCCGATCCTTCCGGGCATCATGCCGGTCACGACGCCCGCCCGCCTCGCGCGGCTGACGCAGCTGACCGGCGTCGAACCGCCCGCGGCGCTCGCCATCGACCTCGAGATCGAACCGGATGCCGCTGCGCAGACCGAGCTCGGCATCGCCTTCGCCACCCGGCTCGCCGCCGAGGTGATCGCGGGCGGCGCAACCGGCCTGCACCTCTACACCTACAACCGCCATGAAGCCGTGCTCGACGTCGTCGACCGGCTCGGACTGCGAACCGACCGGTTCGCCGACGAGAGGAACACCGCACGATGACCACCCCTGCACCCGTCTTCCCGAACGCGACGATCCTGGGCTATCCGCGCATCGGTCGCCGCCGCGAGCTCAAGCGGGCGGTCGAGGCGTTCTGGGCCGGATCGATCACGGCCGACGAGCTCGAACGACAGGCCGCCGAGCTTCGCGCCGCGACCCGTGAGCGCCTCGCATCGCTCGGCCTCGCCCGCACCGGGTCGGCGATTCCCGAGACGTTCTCGTTCTACGACCAGGTGCTCGACACCGCGGTCGCGGTCGGTGCGGTGCCGGAGCGCTTCGCCGGCCTCGCCGATGAGCAGGGCCGCCTCGACCCCGCGGCGTACTTCACGATCGCCCGAGGCGTCGGCGAGGACGCCCCGCTCGAGATGACGAAGTGGTTCGACTCGAACTACCACTACCTCGTGCCCGAGATCGGCCCCGACACCGTGTTCTCCCTGCATGCCGAGCGCATCGTCGCCGAGTTCGCCGAGGCGAAGGCGGCCGGGTTCACGACGCGGCCCGTGATCGTCGGACCCGTGACCTTCCTGCTCCTCGCGAAGGCTGCCGACGGCGCTCCGACCGGATTCGCGCCGATCGACCGACTGGCGGATCTCGTCCCGGTCTACGCAGCGCTGCTCGAGCAGCTCGCCGCTGCCGGCGCGGAATGGGTGCAGCTCGACGAGCCCGCCCTCGTGAGCGAGAGCATCGACGTCGACCGGGCCCGCGTGCTCGAGTCGGTCGGCATCGCCTACGACGCGCTCGGTGCACTCGATGCCCGCCCGGCGATCTTCGTCGCAGCCCCCTACGGCTCGCTCGACGATGCCCTGCCGGCCCTCGCTGCGACCCCGGTCGAGGCGATCGGCCTCGACCTCGTGCGCGGCTCGCTGCCCGACGGACTCGACCCCGTCACCGCCGAGTCGCTCGCGTCGAAGACGCTCGTGGCCGGCGTCATCGACGGTCACAACATCTGGCGCGGCGACCTCGCCGCCGCGTTCGATCGCGTCGCGGCCGTGCAGCACCTCTCGTCGGCCGTCTCGGTGTCGACCTCGACGTCGCTGCTGCACGTTCCCCACGACGTCGCGGATGAGGACGAACTCGATGCGCGCCTCACTTCGTGGCTCGCGTTCGCCGACCAGAAGGTCGGCCAGGTGGCCGTGCTCGGTCGCGGTCTCGCCGAGGGGCGCGACTCGATCGAGGGCGAGCTCGCGGAGGCATCCGCCGCCCTCGCCGACCGCGACGCAGCGCCCGGCGTGCGCGTGCCGTCGGTGCGCGAACGCCTCGCGGGGCTCGCCGAACAGGACTTCGCCCGCGTGGGCTACGACGAGCGCGTCGCGGCGCAGGAGTCGCTGGGCCTGCCCGAGCTGCCGACGACCACGATCGGCTCGTTCCCGCAGACGGCCGAGATCCGTCGCGCACGTGCCCGTCTCGTCAAGGGAGAGCTGCCCGTCGACGACTACGCGGCGCTCATGCGCGCCGAGATCGAGCGCGTCGTCCGGTTGCAGGAGGAGCTGGGCCTCGACGTGCTCGTGCACGGCGAGCCCGAGCGCAACGACATGGTGCAGTACTTCGCCGAGCTGCTCGACGGCTTCGCGGTCACGAAGCACGGCTGGGTGCAGTCGTACGGGTCGCGCTGCACGCGGCCGTCGATCCTCTGGGGAGACGTCTCACGGCCGGCGCCGATGACCGTCGAGTGGTCGAGCTACGCGCAGTCGCTCACCGAGCAGCACATGAAGGGCATGCTCACCGGCCCGGTCACGATCCTCGCCTGGTCGTTCGTGCGCGACGACCAGCCGCTCGGCGACACGGCGCGACAGGTGGCCCTCGCCCTCCGCGACGAGATCACCGACCTCGAGTCCGCCGGCATCCGCATCATCCAGGTCGACGAACCCGCGCTGCGCGAGCTGCTCCCGCTGAAGCTCGCCGACCAGGCCGCGTACCTCGACTGGTCGGTCGGCTCCTTCCGCCTCGCGACGGGCGGCGCCGTACCCGGCACGCAGGTGCACACGCACCTCTGCTACTCCGAGTTCGGCGTCGTGATCGACGCGATCAGGAACCTCGACGCCGACGTCACCTCGATCGAGGCGGCCCGCAGTCGCATGGAGGTCGTCGACGACCTCGAGACGAGCGGCTTCGACCACGGCATCGGCCCGGGCGTCTACGACATCCACTCGCCGCGCGTGCCCGGCGTCGCCGAGGTGCAGGCGCTGCTCGAGCGCGCAGCGGGCGCGATCCCCGCGACGCGGCTCTGGGTCAACCCCGACTGCGGCCTGAAGACCCGCGGCTACGACGAGACCGTCGAGTCGCTGCGGCACATCGTCGAGGCGACCGCGGCCGTGCGGGCGGAGCGCGCCGCCCCGGTGCTCGCCGGGTAGCAGGCACCGAACGGATGTCGCGGCTCGCGGCATCCGTTCCAGCAACCGAGCGGATGTCGCGGCTCGCGGCATCCGTTCCAGCAACCGAGCGGATGTCGCGGCTCGCGGCATCCGCTCGGCTCCTGCCGGGGTGATGCACAGGCGCGGCACGTACCGTCGAGGCATGCAACTCGCGGTCCACGAATCAGGCGGGGGCGCGCGCACCGCGATCCTCATCCACGGCATCATGTCGGACTCTCGCGCCTGGCATCGCGTCACCGCAGAGCTCGAAGCCCAGGGCTTCCGCGTGCTCGCGGTCGACCTCGCCGGCCACGGCCGCAGCCCGCGCGCACTGCGCTACTCGCCCGCAGCCTGGGCCGGCGACGTCGTCGAGACGCTCGAACCGTTGCTCGACGGACCGCCCGACATCGTCATGGGGCACTCGCTCGGCGGCCTCGTCGCGAGCCTCGTCGCCGACCGGCTCGCACCTCGGGCAGCGATCTACATCGACCCGGCCTTCTCGTTTCCGAAGGGCGTCAAGGGCTGGGCGTTCAAGGCGTTCTTCGCCGTCGCACCGCGGCCCCGGCGTTCGGCGCTCGTGCGCATGAACCCGAAGTGGAGCGCCGTCGACGTCGACATCGAACTCGCGACACTGCGCGACTGGGACAAGCGCACGATCCTCGGCTTCACCGACACGCGGCCGCTCGTGCCGCCGGCCCGTCTCGTGGCGCCGACGCTCGTGGTGCTCGCCGAGAAGAGCCTGCTCATCACGGCGAAGGTCGCCCGTCAGCTGCGTCACCAGGGCATGACCGTCGAGACGGTGCAGGGCACCGGGCACACCGTCTTCCGCGACGATCACGCCGGATTCATGGACGCCGTGTTCGGGTGGCTTCGCGATCTTGCGCCGACGGCGCCGGAACCGGTGCCGGCCGGAGCTCGTACCGCCGCGTAGCGCGCGGCATCCGCTGCTGCGGCGACGCTCGTCAGACCGAGCGCAGCACGGCGACGATCTTGCCGAGCACCTCGGCGTGGTCGCCGACGATCGGCTCGAACGCGCTGTTGCGGGGGAGCAGCCACGTGTGCCCGTCGCGCTGACGGAAGACCTTGACGGTGGCTTCGCCGTCGAGCATCGCCGCGACGATCTCGCCGTTCTCGGCGGTGCGCTGCGATCGCACGACGACCCAGTCGCCGTCGCAGATGGCCGCGTCGATCATCGAGTCGCCGACGACCTTCAACATGAAGAGCTCACCCTTGCCGACGAGCTGGCGGGGGAGCGGGAAGACCTCGTCGACCTGCTGCTCCGCGGTGATCGGGACACCCGCCGCGATGCGCCCGACGAGCGGCACCATCGCCGCGTCGCCGACGGGTGTGGGATCGGACTGCGTGATCGGGCGGTCGGTCACGCCCGGCAGCTCGATGAGCACTTCGAGGGCGCGAGGGCGGTTGGGGTCGCGCCGGAGGTACCCGGCGAGTTCGAGCTGGTTGAGCTGGTGGGTCACGCTCGACAGCGAGGAGAGCCCGACCGCGTCGCCGATCTCGCGCATGCTCGGCGGGTAGCCGCGGCTCGAGACCGAGCGCTGGATCATCTCGAGGATGGCGATCTGCTTCGCGCTCAGACTCTTGCGGCGGCGAGGCCTGCCCGCTGCCTGCACGTCGTCGATGTCGGTGCTCAACGTCTCCGCCCCTCGTAGCGGCCAAGCGGCCGGATGTCGGTGGTGTCTGGTCGACTGTCTTCCAGACATTCGAAACTGTATCCGCCTCGCGTGCGTGCGGCAAACATCTGTTCGAGTGTGTCGGAGATCCGGTCGCCCGGGTTTCCGGAGTTTCATCCTTGCAATGTTCGAAATTCGAATGTATGTTCGGAACAGAGTTTCGCATCCGGCTCTCCGGCCGAGGGCCGGATGCGACTCCTACAGGAGGTGTGACATGAGCGCAGCGATCGCAACGACCGGCTTCCAGCCCTCGCGGGCCCTCCCGCGCGAGCCGGCGGCGCAGGTGCAGACCACAGTGGTGCGCACCCGACTTCGTCTGACCCGCCGCGGTCGCGTCGTCTTCACCGGCCTCGCGGCGCTTCCGCTCGTGATCTGGGCGTTCGTCCTCGTGCTCGGGTCGGGTGCCGCCGCCGCCGACGTCGACTCCGCCGGCGCGACCTTCGAGTACGTCACCGTCGGTCAGGGCGACTCGCTGTGGGCGATCGCCGAGACGATCGACCCGAGCGGCGACGTGCGCGAGGTCATCGCCGAGATCGTTCGGCTCAACGGCCTCGACGACGCGGTCGTCGAACCCGGGCAGCGTCTCGCGCTGCCGCTCGCTCCCTGACGCTCGCCGAAACACGGCAGCGGGCCTCGTTAGGCTTGCAGGGTGACGAGTCTCGAAGACCTCCCCATCCGCGACGACCTCCGTGGTCGCACCCCGTACGGGGCGCCGCAGCAAGCAGTGCCGGTCGCACTCAACGTCAACGAGAACACGCATCCGATTCCCGAGGCCGTCGCGCACGACATCGTCGCCCGCGTCGCGGCCGCGATCATGACGCTGAATCGCTACCCCGACCGCGAGTTCACCGCCCTGCGACGAGCCCTCGCCGACTATCTCGGGCACAGCCTCGACCCTGCGCAGATCTGGGCGGCGAACGGTTCCAACGAGGTGCTGCAGCACATCATGCAGGCCTACGGCGGGCCGGGTCGCTCCGTGCTGGGCTTCGCGCCGACCTATTCCATGTACGGCCTGCTCGCCTCGGGGACCGGCACCGAATGGGTCACGGCAGGCCGCGATGAGGAGTTCGAACTCAGCCCCGCGACGGCCGTGGCCGCAGTGCGCGAGCACGACCCCGACATCGTGCTGCTCTGCGCACCGAACAATCCCACGGGTACTCCGCTCTCGATCGAGACGATCGAGGCCGTGGCCGACGCGGCACGCGGCATCGTCGTCGTCGATGAGGCGTACTTCGAGTTCGCCGACCCCGGTACGCCGAGCGCGCTCACCCTGCTCGAGGGGCGACCGCGCCTCCTCGTCTCGCGCACGATGAGCAAGGCCTTCGCCTTCGCAGGCGCCCGCGTCGGCTACCTCGCCGGAGACCCCGCGGCGATCGACGCGCTCCGACTCGTGCGCCTGCCCTATCACCTCTCGGCGCTGACGCAGGCGGCGGCCCTCGGTGCACTCGCCCACTCGGCCGAGATGCTCGCCATGGTCGACGAGATCCGCGGGCAGCGCGAGCGCATCTCCGACGAGCTCGCCCGGCTCGGCTTCCACCCCTACCGCAGCGGCTCGAACTTCGTGCTGTTCGGCGGCGTCGACGACCCGCGTGCCGTGTTCGAGCAGCTGCTCGCCCGCGGCATCCTGATCCGGGAGATCGGCATCCCCGGCCACCTGCGGGTCACGGCCGGCACCGAAGCGGAGACCACGGCCTTCCTCGAAGCGATCGCCGTATCCGCCCCGAATAGGATTGCCTCATGACCGCATCGAGCCCTTCGCGCACTGCCCGGGTGCAGCGCGAGACGAGCGAATCCAGCATCGACCTCTCGATCGACCTCGACGGCACCGGGTCGAGCGACATCGAGACCGGGGTCCCGTTCTACGACCACCTGCTCACGGCGTTCGCGAAGCACTCGCTGACCGACCTCACGGTCAGGGCGAGCGGCGACCTCGAGATCGACGTGCACCACACGGTCGAAGACGTCGGCATCGTGCTGGGGCAGGCCATCAAGCAGGCACTCGGCGACAAGCGCGGCATCTCCCGTTACGGCGACGCCCTCGTGCCGCTCGATGAGGCGCTCGCGCAGGCGGTCGTCGACATCTCGGGCCGGCCGTTCCTCGTGCACACGGGCGAGCCCGTCGGGTTCGAGTACCACCTCATCGGCGGCCACTTCACGGGTTCGATGGTGCGGCACGTCTTCGAGGCGATCGCGTACAACGCGGCGCTCACCGTGCACGTGACCGTGCTCGGCGGCCGCGACCCGCACCACATCGCCGAAGCGGAGTTCAAGGCGTTCGCGCGGGCGTTCCGCCAGGCGAAGGCATTCGACCCGCTCGTGTCGGGCGTGCCGTCGACCAAGGGTGCACTGTGACGCGCACCCGACGCGTCGTCGTGCTCGACTACGGTTCGGGCAACGTGCACTCGGCCGCGAAAGCGCTCGAGCACGCCGGGGCCGAGGTCACCGTGACCGCCGACCGCACGGCGGCCCTCGAGGCCGACGGGCTCCTCGTGCCCGGGGTCGGTGCGTTCAAGGCCGTCATGGACCAGCTGCACGCGGTGCGCGGCGGCGAGATCATCGATCGCCGCCTTGCGGGCGGTCGCCCGGTGCTCGGCATCTGCGTGGGCATGCAGGTGCTCTTCGAGCGCGGCGTCGAGCGCGGCGTCGACACCGAGGGACTCGGCGAATGGCCGGGAACCGTCACCGAGCTGCCCGCTCCGGTGCTGCCGCACATGGGCTGGAACACCGTCGAAGCGGGTGAAGGTTCCTCGCTCTTCGCCGGCATCGAAGACGAGCGGTTCTACTTCGTGCACTCCTTCGCCGCGCAGGAGTGGCTGCTCGACGTCGAGCCGCCCTTCCCCGCGCCGACCCTGACCTGGGCCGAGCACGGCGGCCGGTTCCTCGCAGCGGTCGAGAACGGCCCGCTGACGGCGACCCAGTTCCACCCCGAGAAGTCGGCTGAGGCGGGCATCCGCCTGCTCGCCAACTGGATCGGGACCCTCGGCTGAGCCGTTCGGCCATGACGTGCTCGGCACCGACATGGTCGAATCGGGACCCTCGGCTGAGCCGTTCGGCGTCACGTGCAGTCGGCTCCGACACGGTCGGACTAGGATGCTGTGACTGTGCCGACTCGCAAGGCGCGACCGCGATGACTAGGACAGTGAATGAGTGAATTCAACAAGACCCCCCGCCTCGTGCTGCTCCCGGCGGTCGATGTCGCCGGCGGCAAGGCGGTGCGCCTGACCAAGGGCGAAGCCGGCACCGAGACGAGCTACGGCGACCCCGTCGATGCTGCGGTGGAGTGGGCCGACCAGGGCGCCGAGTGGATCCACCTCGTCGACCTCGACGCCGCGTTCGGACGCGGCTCGAACGCGAGCGTGCTGAAGAAGACCATCCGCCAGGTCCGCGGCGTCAACGTCGAGCTCTCCGGCGGCATCCGCGACGACGAGTCGCTCGAGCACGCCCTCGAGATCGGCGCCAAGCGCATCAACCTCGGCACGGCGGCGCTCGAGAACCCCGAGTGGGCGGCCTCCGTCATCGCGCAGTACGGCGAGGCGATCGCGGTCGGGCTCGACGTGCGCGGCACCACCCTCGCGGCCCGCGGCTGGACGCAGGACGGCGGAGACCTCTGGCAGGTCATGGAGCGCCTCGAAGAGGCCGGCGCCGCACGCTACGTCGTCACCGACGTCACGAAGGACGGCACGCTGCAGGGCCCCAACCTCGACCTGCTCCGCCAGGTCATGGAGCGTACGCACCGTCCGGTGGTCGCATCGGGCGGCATCTCGAGCCTCGACGACATCGTGGCGCTCCGCGAACTCGTGCCGCTCGGCCTCGAGGGAACGATCGTGGGCAAGGCGCTGTACGCGGGCGCCTTCACCCTGGTCGAGGCATTGGACGTCGCTTCGCAGTGAGCGCTGACGAGTGAGCGATGACGTGGGCGAGGGCCACCCCGCCGTCGACGCATCGGCGGCGGCCGCCGACTCCGCCGGAGTGCCGTGGGCCGGGCGTTCGTTCCAGCCCAACACGCACGCCTCCGACGACGGCCGGGCGCCCGCCGCGCTCGTCGCCGCGCTCGATGCCTTCCGTTCCGGCGCTGCCGGACCGGCGCCCGTCGTCGCGGAGTTCGCGCGCTCCCGCCTGCTGATCCCGCTCCTGGCCGAACTCGGCGACGGGGGCTCCGAGGTCGGCGCCCACGGGCTCGCGGTCGACAAGAGCCAGGAGCTCTCGATCGTGACGGTGCAGGGGCCCGACGGACGCAAGGTGCTACCGGTCTTCGCCTCGGTCGAGGCGATGTCGCGGTGGAATCCGCTCGCGAGGCCCGTGCCCGCCGACGGTGTGCGCGTCGCGCTGGCCGCCGCCGACGACGGCACCGAACTCGTCGTGCTCGACCCGGGTTCGCCGACCGAGTTCGTGCTGCGCCGACCCGCGGTGTGGTCCATCGCGCAGGCGCACGAATGGCAGCCTCCGTTCGAATCACCGGCCGTCGGCGAGGCCTTCGGGAGCTCGATCGCGCGGGAGCTCGCCGTGCTCGGCGTGACCCTGCACCCGGGCGACCCGACGGCCCGCCTCATCGGGCCGGAACTCATCGTGCGCCTCGAGCTGGTCGGCGGCCTGAGCCGCGAGGAGCTCGACGCGATCACTGCGCGGCTCGCACGACGCTGGGCAGCCGATGACGTCATCGCCACGTCGGTGGACTCGCTGACGGTGAAGCTCGTCGGCACTCCCGCCCGCTGAGTCGGTCGAGCGGTCGGGCGCCTCCCGAGCGGTGGCCGGTCGACGGCCCGTTGACCGCGCCCGCGAACCGGCGCACAATCGGTGGTGTGCGCTCGTCGCACGGAATCCAGGTGTGCCATGACTGATGCGAACACGACGATCGGCGGCCTCGACGAGACCGGCCCGACAGCGGATGACTCGTACGAGGCGGTCATCGAGGCATCCGGCCGCCATGCTCGGGCGTGGCTGTCGGGCGTTGCCGAACGACCGATCCCGCCGCAGGCGACCGCCGACGACATCAAGGAGCGCCTCGGGCGTGATCTCCCGCCCGACGGCGAACCCGACCTCGAGGTCATCGGCCGACTGGCCGAGGGCATCGAGCCCGGACTCATCGCGATCGGATCGCCGCGCTTCTACGGGTGGGTGATCGGCGGCACGCAGCCCGTCGCGCTCGGTGCCGACTGGCTCGTCTCCGCGTGGGACCAGAACACGGGCCTGCGGGCGATCACGCCCGGCGCCGTCGCCGTCGAGGAGCTCGCCGGCGAATGGCTGCTCGACCTGCTCGGCCTGCCGCCTCAGAGCGACGTCGGCTTCACGACGGGCGCCACGATGGCGCAGTTCTCGTGCATGGCGGCCGCACGCAACGAGGTGCTGCGCAGGGCCGGCTGGGACGTGGAGGGCAAGGGGCTCGCCGGCGGCCCGGCGATACGGTGGATCGCCGGCGAGGAGCGCCACGGCACGATGGATCTCGCGGCGCGATACCTGGGGCTCGGCGCGCCGATCACCGTCCCGGCCGACGAGCAGGGGCGGATCCGCGTCGACGAGTTGGCTGTCGTGCTCGAGGCCGGCGACGGCCCGGCGATCGTCGCGCTCCAGGCCGGCAACATCCACTCCGGCGCGTTCGACGACTTCGCCGCCGCGATCGACGTCGCGCACGCGGCCGGAGCGTGGGTGCATGTCGACGGTGCGTTCGGGCTCTGGGCGGCGGCGTCGCCGAGGCTCCGCCACCTGACCACGGGGTTCGAGGCCGCCGACTCGTGGTCGACCGACGCGCACAAGACCCTGAACGTGCCGTACGACTGCGGCATCGCGATAGTGAGCGACCCGGCGGCGATGCGGCGCGCCCTCGGCATGCACGCGAGCTACTTGCAGGCCACCGAGGTCGGAGCCGATCCCCACGAGAAGGCGCCGGAGCTGTCGCGCCGCGCTCGCGGGGTGCCCACCTGGGCGGTGCTGCGCTCGCTCGGCCGCGACGGCGTCGCGCGACTCGTCGACGGTCTGGCCGAGGCCGCGCGCGGCATCGCCGACGGCGTCGGCGCCCTTCCCGGTGTCGAAGTGCTGAACGAGGTCGTCTTCACCCAGGTCTGCATCGCGCTCGACAGCGACGAGGCGACCGAAGCCCTCAGTGAACGACTCTGGAACGAGGGCGAGGTGCTGGCCATGACCTCGCGCTGGCATGGCCGTGCCGTCGTGCGCTTCTCGGTGAGCAATTGGCGAACGGATGCCGCGGAGGTGCGTCGCACGGTCGACACCGTCGCCCGTACGCTCGCCGCGATCAGGGCGGAGGCCGACCCGGAGCGATGACGTTGACGCTCTCGGCAGGCCCGGCGTCGGCGGCATCCGCTTGAATGGAGGCATGGCTTCGGCGCTCGATGCGTTCTCGCCCGCGACGCGGGCGTGGTTCACCGAGTCCTTCACGGCGCCCACCACCGTGCAGAACGGCGCATGGCAGGCGATCTCGCGCGGTGAGCACTCGCTCGTCGTCGCCCCGACGGGCTCGGGCAAGACCCTCGCTGCGTTCCTCTGGGCGATCGACCGGCTGCATCACGAGAATGCCGATGCCGAATCGACGGGCACGCGCGTCATCTACCTCTCGCCGCTGAAGGCGCTCGGCGTCGACGTCGAGCGCAACCTCAGGGCGCCCCTCATCGGCATCGCCCGCACCGCGACGGCGCACGGCATCGAGGTGCCCGAGGTCTCCGTCGGCGTGCGCTCCGGCGACACGCCGCCGGGCGAGCGGCGACGGCTCGTGACGCACCCGCCCGAGATCCTCATCACGACGCCCGAGTCGCTGTTCCTCATGCTCACCTCGGCGGCGCGCGAGACCCTCCGCGGCGTGCAGACGGTGATCGTCGACGAGATCCACGCGCTCGCGGGCACGAAGCGCGGCTCGCATCTCGCGCTCTCGCTCGAGCGGCTCGACGAACTCACCGCCGCACCGGTGCAGCGCATCGGACTCTCGGCGACCGTACGGCCACACGAGGAGGTGGCGCGGTTCCTCGGCGGCACCCGGGCGGTCACGATCGTGGCGCCGGCCTCGGGCAAGAAATTCGACCTGCGGGTCACCGTGCCCGTCGACGACCTCTCCGACCTCGCGGGCGAGACGGGGGCCGGCACGGTGTGGCCGCACGTCGAGGAGGCGATCCTCGACGAGGTGCTCGCGCACCGCTCCACGATCGTCTTCGCGAATTCCCGGCGACTCGCCGAACGGCTGACGGCGAGGCTCAACGAGCTCTGGGCCGAGCGCACCGCGCTGCAGGTCGAGGCACTGACGGTGCCGGTGCAGGCAGCCGCGGTGCCGACGGCGACGAGACGAACGCCGGCAGAGGCGGTCGGCGCCTCGGGCATCACCACGGGAGCGCCGCCCGTGATCGCGCGCTCGCACCACGGCTCGGTGAGCAAAGAGGAGCGCGCCCTCGTCGAAGACGATCTCAAGTCGGGAAGGCTCCGCTGCGTCGTCGCGACCTCGAGCCTCGAGCTCGGCATCGACATGGGCGCGGTCGACCTCGTCATGCAGGTGGAGTCGCCGCCCTCGGTCGCGAGCGGCCTGCAACGGCTCGGCCGAGCCGGGCACCAGGTCGGCGAGGTCTCGAAGGGCCTCATCTTCCCGAAGCACCGGGCCGATGTGCTGCACTCGGCGGTCGTCGCCGAACGCATGATCGGCGGGGCGATCGAAGAGCTCCGCATCCCCGCGAACCCGCTCGACGTGCTCGCCCAGCAGACGATCGCGGCGACCGCACTCGACGAGTGGGACGTCGAGGCGTGGTTCGAGCTCGTGCGCCGCGCAGCGCCCTACGCCGCGCTGCCCCGCTCGGCGTTCGACGCGACGCTCGACCTGCTCGCCGGGCGGTACCCCTCCGATCGCTTCGGCGAGCTCCGTGCTCGCATCGTCTGGGACCGCGACGCCGGCACGATCGTCGGCCGTCGCGGTGCCCAGCGCCTCGCGGTCACGAGTGGCGGCACGATCCCCGACCGGGGCCTGTTCGGCGTGTTCATGGTCGGCGAGGCGGGCCCCGGCCGCCGCGTCGGCGAACTCGACGAGGAGATGGTCTACGAGTCGCGGGTCGGCGACGTGTTCGCCCTCGGGGCCACGAGCTGGCGCATTCAAGAGATCACCCACGACCGCGTGCTCGTCGCACCCGCATTCGGCGAGCCGGGCCGACTTCCGTTCTGGAAGGGCGACGGCATCGGACGCCCCGCCGAACTCGGGGCGGCGATCGGCGGCTTCATCGCGGAGCTGTCGGGCGCACCGGCATCCGACGCCCTCGCTCGCAGCCGTGCCGCCGGGCTCGACGAGCGCGCCGCCACGAACCTCGTGAAGTTCATCGACGACCAGCGCACGGCGACCCGGGTGGTGCCCGACGCGACGAACCTCGTGGTCGAGCGGTTCCGCGACGAGCTCGGCGACTGGCGCATCGTGCTGCACTCGCCCTACGGCATGCGCGTGCACGCGCCGTGGGCCCTCGCCATCGGCGCGCGCGTGCGCGAGCAGAGCGGCGTCGACTCCAATGCCGTGGCGAGCGACGACGGAATCGTGCTGCGCATGCCCGACACGGGCGACGAACCGCCCGGCGCCGAGCTCTTCGCCTTCGAACCGGCCGAGCTCACCGAGCTCGTCACGGCGAACGTCGGCGGTTCGGCACTGTTCGCTGCGCGGTTCCGCGAGTGCGCCGCGCGGGCGCTCATCCTGCCGCGGACGAACCCGGGCAAGCGTTCGCCGCTCTGGCAGCAGCGGCAGCGGGCGTCGCAACTGCTCGAGGTCGCCCGCGACTTCCCAGAGTTCCCCATCGTGCTCGAGGCGGTGCGGGAGTGCCTGCAAGACGTCTACGACCTGCCGGCGCTCACCCGCCTCGCCGAAAGGATCGAACGTCGCGAGCTGCGATTCGTCGACGTCACGACCGAGTCGCCGAGCCCGTTCGCCTCGAGCCTCCTCTTCGGCTACGTGGGCGCATTCATGTACGAGGGCGACGCCCCGCTCGCGGAGCGCCGGGCGGCAGCCCTCTCGCTCGACCCGGCACTCCTCGCCGAGCTGCTCGGCACGGTCGAGCTGCGCGAGCTCCTCGACCCCGAGGTGGTCGACGAAGTCGAGCGCATGCTCCAACGGCTCCATCCCGATCGCCTCGCTCGCGGCGAGGAGGGGGTCGCCGACCTGCTCGGCGATCTCGGACCGCTCACGGCCGAAGAGGTGGCGGCGAGGGTCGATGAAGAGACGGATGCCGGTGCGGCCCTCGCGGCGCTCGTCGAGGCGCGTCGTGCCGCACCGGTGAGCTTCGGCGGCCGGTCGTGGT
The DNA here is from genome assembly GCF_042262385.1 of Agromyces sp. NPDC056389. Taxonomy (NCBI): domain Bacteria; kingdom Bacillati; phylum Actinomycetota; class Actinomycetes; order Micrococcales; family Microbacteriaceae; genus Agromyces; species Agromyces sp. NPDC056389. The sequence goes on along the minus strand of NZ_JBHJPN010000002.1, from coordinate 23,157 downwards.
TCGTCGCGGTCGAAGACGTCAGCCGGTTGCGCGATGCGCTCGGCGTGCCGATCCCGCCGGGGCTTCCCGAGGTGTTCGGCGAGGGGGTGCGCGACCCGCTCGGAGATCTCGTCGCCCGCTACGCCCGCACGCACGGCCCGTTCACGGCGCAGGCCGTGGCGGAGCGCTTCGGCATCGGGCAGGTCGTGGCATCCGCGGCCCTCGCGAGGCTCGGCGGAGAGCGCCGCGTGGTCGAGGGCGAGTTCCTGCCCCACGGGTCGGGACTGGAGTGGTGCGACAGCGGAGTGCTCCGACGCATCAGGCGACGCTCGCTCGCGGTGCTCCGCAACGAGGTCGAACCGGTCGAGCCGCGCGAGTTCGCTCGCTTCCTGCCGGCCTGGCAGCACGTGGGCGGCAAGCTCAGCGGCGTCGACGGCGTCGCCGCGGTGATCGAGCAGCTCGAGGGCGCGCGCATCCCGGCCTCCGCATGGGAGGCGTACGTGCTGCCGGCGAGGGTCGCCGACTACCGGCCGGGCATGCTCGACGAACTGACCGCGTCGGGCGAGGTGCTCTGGGCCGGCACCGGGTCGCTCGGCGGCGACGACGGGTGGATCAGCCTGCACCTCGCGGAGACGGCCGAGCTCACGCTGCCGCCGCCCGCCGAGGCACCGCTCGATCCGCTCGAATCCGAACTCGTCGCGGTGCTCGGCGGGGGAGGCGGCTTCTTCTTCCGCCAGTTGGCCGAGGCCGTGGGCTCCGAAGACGACCGCGCGCTCGCCGACGCGCTCTGGCGGCTCGTCTGGGCAGGTCTCGTCACCAACGACACCTTCGCCCCGGTGCGCGGCATGCTCGCCGGCGGGGGAGCGCACAAGACCGCTGCACCCACTCCTCGCGCCCGGCTTCGGGCGGGTTCGCTGTCGCGCCGATCGCTCGCGGCGACCGTGCAGGCCGGGCGCACGGCCGCGGCCCGAGCCAACCCGCCACGGGCCGCCGGGCGCTGGTCGGTGCTGCCGCTCGCGAGCGGCGCCGCCACACCGCGGGCGCACGCCCTCGGCGAGGCGCTGCTCGAGCGGTACGGCATCGTCACCAGGGGCTCGGTGATGGCCGAGGCGCACGTCGGCGGGTTCGCGCTCGCCTATCGCACGCTCTCGGGCTTCGAGGACTCGGGCCGGGTGCGTCGTGGCTATTTCATCGACGGCCAGGGCGGGGCGCAGTTCGCGACGGGGGCGGCCGTCGACCGTCTCCGCGCCGCGCCGAAGGGCGAGGCCGTCGCGCTCGCGGCCACCGATCCGGCCAATCCGTTCGGCGCCGCCCTCGACTGGCCCGAGCTTCCGGGTGAGAGCGCGCATCGACCGGGCCGCAAGGCGGGCGCCTTCGTCGCGATCGTCGACGGCGAGGCGGTGCTCTACCTCGAGCGCGGCGGACGCACGACCCTCGTCTTCACCGACGACGAGCCGGCATTGGCAGCGGCGACCACGGCACTCGCCGCCGCGCTCACGCGGGGCCGCACCGAGCGGCTTCGCGTCGAGACGGTGAACGGCGACGCGGTCTTCGGATCGGCGCTCGACCGACCGCTGCGCGCCGCCGGGTTCCGGGAGACGCCGAGAGGGCTCCGCTTCGATGCCAGAGGGTGACACCGTCCACCAGGCGGCGCGGCGACTCGACGAGGCGCTCGCAGGTCGCACGGTCACCCGCTCCGACTTCCGGGTGCCCGCGCTCGCCGAGGTCGACCTGGCCGGCGAGCAGGTGCACTCCGTCGGGAGCCGCGGAAAGCACCTCCTGATGCGCATCGGCGGGGTCGTCGTGCACTCGCACCTGAAGATGGAGGGGGAGTGGCGGGTGTTCCGCCCCGGTGCTCCATGGCGACGGCCCGCCTGGCAGGCGCGCGCGATCATCGAGGTGCCGGATGCCTCGGCGGTCGGCTTCGACCTCGGCACCCTCGAGCTGTTCGGCGCGGCGGAGGAGGGCGAGCGGCTCGGCTACCTCGGGCCCGACCTGCTCGGGCCCGACTGGGACGCCCACGAGGCCGCGCGCCGGCTCGCGAGCGCGCCCGAGACTCCCGTCGCGGTCGCCCTCGCCGAGCAGCGCAATCTCGCGGGGCTCGGCAACGTCTACGTCAACGAGCTGTGCTTCCTCCGCGGCATCCTGCCGACCCGGCCGATCGGCGAGGTCGAACTCGTGCCCCTCGTGGCGCTCGCGAGCCGCGTCATCCGTGCCAACCGCGATCGTGCGGTGCGCACGACGACCGGCGACACGCATCGCGGCCGGCAGCTCTGGGTCTACGGCCGTGGAGGCGAGGCGTGCCGGCGTTGCGGCACGCTCATCGAGCACGGCCGACTCGGACGCAACGCCGTCGAGCAGCGCGAGACCTGGTGGTGCCCGAGCTGTCAGCGCTAGCGTGCCGCCGGGTCGGTCCGGCTCAGCTGACCGGACCGGTCCACTTCTCGCCGGGGCCCTTGCCGATCGGGTCGGGGATGACGGATGCCTCGCGGAACGCGAGCTGCAGCGAACGCAGGCCGTCGCGCAGCGAGCGAGCGTGCATGTCGCTGATCTCGGGAGCGCCGGCCGTGATGAGCCCGGCGAGGGCGTTGATGAGCTTGCGCGCCTCGTCGAGGTCGATCTGCTCCTCGGGGTCTTCTGCCAGTCCGACCTTCACGGCGGCGGCGCTCATGAGGTGCACGGCGGCGGTCGTGATGATCTCGACTGCGGGGACCTCGGCGATGTCGCGGGTGGCGCCCTCGACCGTGGTCTCGTCTGAACTACTGTTCACGGATTTCCTCTGCTAGACTACTTCGGGCTCCGGGGCTTCACCCCGGTACGAAAGTGGAGATTCTCCCACCCGCGCATACCGCTTCATCAAGGTTACCGGGTCATTGCACTCCGCTCCCGCGTCGCAAGACGGGGGAGTAGATAGGGTGCCGCATGAAAAGCACGGTGGAAATCCGTGTACGCATGCGCGAATTTCTCCTTTCGTCGTCGGGCGGCAACCGCCTCCCGACCGAGCGAAACCGCTTGAGTAGAGGAGAACACGCATCAGCGATCCCCGTACAAACGACCGTATCCGCGTCCCCGAGGTTCGACTCGTGGGGCCTGCCGGAGAGCAGGTCGGCGTCGTGAAGATCGAGGTGGCCCTGCGGCTCGCGCAGGAGGCCGATCTCGATCTCGTCGAGGTCGCTCCGAACTCGAAGCCGCCGGTCGCGAAGATCATGGACTACGGCAAGTTCAAGTACGAGGCTGCGCAGAAGGCGAAAGAGGCCCGGCGCAACCAGGCGAACACCATCCTCAAAGAGGTGCGGTTCCGTCTCAAGATCGACAAGCACGACTACGAGACCAAGATGAAGCGCGCCATCGGCTTCCTGAAGGCCGGCGACAAGGTCAAGGCGATGATCCTCTTCCGCGGTCGCGAGCAGTCGCGCCCCGAGATGGGTGTCCGCCTGCTGCAGCGCTTCGCGGAAGACGTGGCCGAGTTCGGCACGGTCGAGCACACCCCGACGATCGACGGCCGCAACATGGTCATGGTGATCGGACCCCTCAAGAACAAGGCCGAGGCCAAGGCCGAAGCCAATGCACAGCGTGCTGCAGCGAAGGCGCGACCGGCGGCAGACGCCCCGGCCGACGGCGACGAGCAGACGGCCGAGCCCGTCGAGGGCTGAGCCAAACATCCCCGTCCGTCACTCGCGTGACGGCAGAACCAAGGAGAAATACGAGATGCCGAAGCAGAAGACCCACTCCGGGTCCAAGAAGCGCTTCAAGATCACCGGTAGCGGCAAGATCAAGAAGCAGCAGGCCGGTATGCGCCACAATCTCGAGGTCAAGTCCTCGAAGCGCAAGGCCCGTCTGAACCAGGACAAGGTCGTGTCGGCCCCCGACGCCAAGGTCATCAAGAAGCTTCTCGGCCACTGAGCCGCGAGACCCGTTAAGGAAGAAACAGAGTCATGGCAAGAGTGAAGCGGGCGGTCAACGCCCACAAGAAGCGCCGGGTCATTCTCGAGCGCGCCAGTGGTTACCGCGGCCAGCGTTCGCGTCTCTACCGCAAGGCCAAGGAGCAGGTCACCCACTCCCTCGTCTACGCGTACCGCGACCGCCGCCAGAAGAAGGGCGACTTCCGTCGCCTCTGGATCCAGCGCATCAACGCCGCGTCGCGTGCGAACGGCCTCACGTACAACCGCCTGATCCAGGGCCTCGGCCTTGCGGGCATCCAGGTCGACCGCCGCATCCTCGCCGACCTCGCGGTCAACGAGCCTGCGACGTTCGCCGCACTGGTCGAGTCGGCCAGGAAGGCCCTCCCGGCCGACACCTCGGCTCCGAAGACCGCCGCGTAAGAAGGCGCTGCATTCTTCGGCGGCCGACACCTCGGCTCCGAAGACCGCCGCGTCAGCAGCGACTTCAGCTTTCGAACGGCCCGGCACCTCCGCTGCACAAGCGGGGTGCCGGGCCGTTCGGCATTCCCCCAATAGAATTGGGACATGCTCGAGAATCCCCGATCGCCGCGCGTGCGCGCAGTAGCGAAGCTCGCCCGCAAGGCGGCACGTGTCGAGAGCGGGATGTTCCTGCTCGAGGGGCCCCAGGCCGTCGCCGAGGCGCTCACCTTCCGGCCTGAACTGGTCATCGAGCTCTTCGCGACGCCGACGGCGCTCGAGCGCCACCCCGAGATCGTCGAGGCTGCGGCGTCGACGGAGGTCGAGATCGAGTTCGTCACCGAAGAGGTGCTCGACTCGATGGCCGACACGGTGACGCCGCAGGGATTCGTGGCGATCTGCCGCCAGTTCCCGACCGCGGTGAAAGACGTCTTCGCGGCGAAGCCGAAGCTCGTCGCCATCCTCGAAGAGGTGCGCGACCCCGGCAACGCCGGCACCATCGTGCGCGCGGCCGATGCCGCAGGTGCCGATGCGGTCATCTTCACCGGGCGCACCGTCGATCTCTACAACCCGAAGGTCGTCCGCTCGTCGACGGGCTCGATCTTCCACCTGCCCGTCGCCATCGGCGCCGAGCTCGAAGACGTGCTCGTGCGGGCGCGCGCCGCGGGTCTCGCGGTGCTCGCCGCCGACGTGAAGGGCGACGACCTGCTCTCCGCCCGCACCGCCGGCGCGCTCGCCGGGCCGACCGCCTGGGTGTTCGGCAACGAGGCCCGTGGCCTGCCAGACGAGCAGCTCGAGCTCGCCGATCGCGTGGTCACCGTGCCGATCTACGGGCACGCGGAATCGATGAACCTCGCGACCGCGGCTTCCGTCTGCCTGTACGAGAGCGCCTTCGCTCAGCGCACTGCTGATCACGGTTAGGTAACCACTGCTCTCCTCCTTGTCGCTCGGCCGCTGCTGGCCCTAACTTGGGGGATATGGAGCCAACGCAGCCTGCCCCGCCGACCTCGAACATCTCGGTGCGTCGCGGCGAGCCGCTCGTGGTCGTCGACCACATCGACAAGCACTACGGCGAGCTCCACGTGCTCAACGACATCAACACCGTCGTGAACCGCGGCGAGGTCGTCGTCGTCATCGGCCCGAGCGGCTCGGGCAAGTCGACGCTCTGCCGTGCGATCAACCGCCTCGAGACGATCGACTCGGGCTCGATCGCGATCGATGGCGTGAAGCTCCCCGAAGAGGGCGCCGCGCTCGCGAAGCTCCGCGCCGACGTCGGCATGGTCTTCCAGTCGTTCAACCTGTTCGCGCACAAGACCGTGCTCGAGAACGTCACGCTGGCACCGATCAAGGTCAAGCGGATGTCGCGGAAAGACGCCGAGGCGAAGGCGATGGAGCTGCTCGAGCGCGTCGGCGTCGCGAACCAGGCGAAGAAGCTCCCGGCCCAGCTGTCGGGCGGTCAGCAGCAGCGCGTGGCCATCGCCCGTTCGCTCGCGATGAACCCCAAGCTCATCCTGATGGACGAGCCGACGAGCGCGCTCGACCCCGAGATGATCAACGAGGTGCTCGACGTCATGATCGGCCTGGCCAAAGACGGCATGACGATGATCGTCGTCACGCACGAGATGGGCTTCGCACGCAAGGCGGCCGACCGCGTGCTGTTCATGGCCGACGGCCGGATCGTCGAAGAGGCGGCGCCCGCCGAGTTCTTCGACCACCCGAAGTCCGAGCGTGCGAAGGACTTCCTCTCGAAGATCCTCGAGCACTAGAGACCTGCGCCGTCACGAGCGGCGAGGAACCATCACACAGGAGAAGAGGCAGAGACATGAAACGCATGAGAATGGCACTCGTCGCAGCAGCTGCGGTGTCGGCGCTCGCGCTGGCGGGCTGTGCAGGCGGTGGCGGCGAGACCGCCGAGCCCACGGCAGAACCGGCCCCCACGTTCGAAGCCGGCACGACCATGGCGAAGCTCTCCGAGGCGGGCAAGATCACCGTCGGTACGAAGTTCGACCAGCCCTTGTTCGGCCTCAAGGGGCCGTCGGGCGACCCCGAGGGCTTCGACGTCGAGATCGCGAAGATCATCGCGAGCGAACTCGGCATCGACGAAGAGAACATCGAGTGGGTCGAGTCGGTCTCGGCGAACCGCGAGCCGTTCATCGAGAACGGCCAGGTCGACATCGTCGTGGCGACGTACACGATCAACGACAAGCGCAAGGAGGTCGTCTCCTTCGCCGGCCCGTACTACATGGCCGGTCAGTCGATCCTCGTGCTCGCCGACAACGACGACATCAAGAGCGAGGAAGACCTCGTCGGCCAGCCCGTGTGCTCGGTCACCGGTTCCACCCCCGCGGCGAACCTGAAGGAGCTCGGCGCCGAGGTCATCGAGACCGATACGTACAGCAACTGCCTTGAACCGCTCCGCAGCGGCCAGGTCGTCGCGGTGTCGACCGACAACGTGATCCTCGCGGGTCTCGCCGCTCAGAACGAGGGCGAGTTCAAGGTCGTCGGCGAGCCCTTCACCGAAGAGCCCTACGGCATCGGCCTCGCGCTCGATGACACCGACTTCCGCATGTGGATCAACGACGTGCTCGAAGAGGCGTACGAAGACGGCCGCTACGAGGAGGCGTGGAACTCCACGGCCGGAGCCGTGCTGCCGTTCGTCGAGCCGCCGGCCGTCGACCGCTACTGATCGGTACGGGTCCCGGGCGCACGTCGCCCGGGATCCGTCCCACCACCTGACCGGAACGGAGACGCGTGGACGCCGTCATCGAGAACCTGCCGACGTACCTCGAGGGCTTCAGGATGACCCTGCTGCTCCTCGTCGTGAGCGGTGTCTCGGCACTCATCCTCGGCACGATCATCGCCGCGATGCGCATTTCGCCGGTCGGGTCGTTGCGAGCGTTCGCGACGGTGTACACCGAGCTCGTGCGCAATACGCCGCTGACGCTCGTGCTCTTCTTCTGCGCGATCATCCTGCCGTACCTCGGATCGCGCCTCGATTACGTGACGGCCGCAATGATCGGACTCTCCGTCTACACCTCCCCGTTCGTCGCAGAGGCGCTCCGCTCTGGCATCAACGGCGTGCCGCTCGGGCAGGCCGAGGCCGCTCGCAGTGTGGGACTCGGGTTCGGCCAGACGGTCAGCCTCGTGATCATGCCGCAGGCGTTCCGCATGACGATCCCCCCGCTCATCAACGTCTTCATCGCGCTCACGAAGAACACTTCGGTCGCTGGCGGGTTCTTCGTCTTCGAACTCTTCGCCGCGACGCGTGAGATCGCGAATGCCAACGGCAACGCAGTGATCGCGATCCTGTTGGCCGCCGCGACGCTGTACCTCGTGATCACGATCCCATTGGGCATCCTCGCCGCCCAGCTCGAACGCAAGTGGGTGGTGCAGCGATGAGTAACTCGTCGGTCCTCTTCGACGCACCAGGACCCAAGTCCCGCCGTGCGTCACTGATCTCCTCGATCATCGCGGGCATCCTCATCATCGCCGGCCTCGCCTGGATGGCCTGGACGCTGGCCCAACCGCGCGAGAGCGGCGGCATCACCCTCCCCGGATTCTTCGACCCGAGCCGGTGGGACATCTTCGCCGATCCCGAGGTGTGGCAGTACATCTTCTTCGAGGGCGTGCTCGGCACGCTCAAGGCGGCCCTCGTCGCCTCGGTGTTCGCAATCGCGCTCGGCGTCGTGTTCTCCCTGCTGCGAAGCGCGCAGGCGGCGTGGATCCGGGTCCCCACCACCGTGATCCTCGAGTTCCTGCGCGGCATGCCGGTGCTGCTCATGATGCTGTTCATCCTCCTCGCGCTGAACACCGGCTCGTACTGGGCGGTCGTCGCCGCACTCAGCCTCTACAACGGTGCGCTCATCGGCGAGGCGCTGCGCGCCGGCCTGGCAGCGCTTCCCCGCGGGCAGCGGGAGGCCGGGCTGAGTCTCGGCATGCGCCCGTTGCAGTCCAAGATGCTCGTGGAGTTTCCGCAGGCGTTCCGCCAGATGCTGCCGATCATCGTGGCCCAGCTCGTCGTGCTCCTGAAGGACACGTCGCTCGGCTACATCGTCGGCTACACCGAGTTGCTCCGCACGAACATGAACGTGCTCGGCAGCTTCTATGGGAACCGCTACCTGTTCTCGCTCTTCGTCGTGACGCTCGTGCTCTACCTGATCATGAACCTCTCGCTGTCGTGGTTCGCACGCTGGCTGTCGAAGCGCACCGCGTCGAAGTCGAGCGGCACGAGACTCGATCCCGAGGATCCGAACCAGGCGATGCTCGTCGCGCAGGCGACGGCCACGGCGCGTCAGTCCGAAACGCAGCACGGCAGCATCTGACGCGACCCGAGTCGGAGGGTCTTGCCCGGTAGACTCGTTTCTCGTGTCCGAGCCCCGTGAAATCACCGAGAGCGCCGTCCAGACGGCGGTCGACGCAGCCCTCGCGGCCATCGCGTCGGCCGGCGACTCCGCCGCGCTGAAGCAGGTCCGCACCGAGCACACCGGCGACAAGTCCGCCCTTGCGCTCCTGAACGCCGAACTCCGCAACGTTCCGAACGAGCAGAAGGCCGCACTCGGCAAGCTCGTCGGCGGCGCCCGCGGTCGGGTGAACCAGGCGTTCGCCGCCCGCGAGGCCGAGATCGTCGAGGCCGAGGCCGCCGCGCAGCTCGCGGCGGAGACGTTGGACGTCACGGCGCTCGCGTCGCGGTACCGCCCGGGTGCGCGGCATCCGCTGTCCCTCCTGCAGGACCGCGTCTGCGACGTCTTCACCGGTATGGGCTGGGAGATCGCCGAGGGCCCCGAGGTCGAGAGCGAGTGGTTCAACTTCGACGCGCTGAACTTCGACGCCGACCACCCTGCCCGCGCCATGCAGGACACGTTCTTCGTCGACCCGCCCGAGTCGCACCTCGTGCTGCGCACGCACACGAGCCCGGTGCAGATCCGCTCGATGCTCGAGCGCGAACTGCCGCTCTACGTGCTCGCACCGGGCCGCGTCTATCGCACCGACGAGTTCGACGCCACGCACCTGCCCGTCTTCATGCAGTTCGAGGGCGTCGCCGTCGACAAGGGCCTCACGATGGCGCACCTCAAGGGCACTCTCGATCACTTCGTGAAGTCGATCTTCGGCGACGAGGCGAAGATCCGCCTGCGCCCGAGCTTCTTCCCCTTCACCGAGCCGTCGGCCGAGCTCGACTTCTGGCACCCGACCTTCAAGGGCGGCGCGCGCTGGATCGAGTGGGGCGGCTGCGGCATGATGCACCCCAACGTGCTGAAGGCGGCGGGCATCGATCCCGACGTCTACACCGGGTTCGCCTTCGGCATGGGCATCGAGCGCGGGCTCATGCTCCGCAACGACGTGCAGGACATGCGCGAAATGGTCGAGGGAGACATCCGCTTCTCCCAGCAGTTCGGAATGGTGGTCTAGAACATGCGGGTTCCACTGAGTTGGCTCGCCGAGTACGTCGAGCTCGTGCCGGGCACCACGCCTGAAGACGTGCACGCCGCCCTCGTCAAGGTCGGCCTCGAAGAGGAGGACGTGCACACGTTCGACCTCGAGGGTCCGATCGTCGTGGGCGAGGTGCTCGAGTTCGTCGAGGAGCCGCAGTCCAACGGCAAGACCATCCGCTGGTGCCAGGTGCGCGTCGCCCCCGAGGGCGAGACCGCGGCCGATGGCGGCGACGCCGTGCACGGCATCGTCTGCGGTGCCCGCAACTTCTTCGTCGGCGACAAGGTCGTCGTGACGCTGCCGGGCGCCGTGCTGCCCGGTCCGTTCCCGATCGCCGCACGCAAGACCTACGGCCACGTCTCCGACGGCATGATCGCCTCGGCGCGCGAGCTCGGCCTCGGCGAAGACCACGACGGCATCCTGCGACTGTCGACCCTCGGCATCGACGCACCCGTCGGCACCGACGCGATCGCGCTGCTCGGCCTCGACGACGCCGCCATCGAGATCAACGTCACCCCCGACCGCGGCTACGCGTTCTCGATCCGCGGCGTCGCTCGCGAGTACGCCCACGCGACCGGGGCCCGATTCCGCGACCCGGTCGAGCAGGCTGCGCCGGCGGATGTCTCCGACGACGCGTTCTCCGTCGTGATCGACGACGCCGCTCCGATCCGCGGCAAGATCGGCTCCTCGGTCTTCGCCACGCGCATCGTGCGCGACGTCGACGCCTCGCGTCCGACGCCGCCGTGGATGATCGCGCGACTGAAGCTCGCCGGCATCCGCTCGATCTCGCTGCTCGTCGACATCACGAACTACGTCATGCTCGAGCTCGGCCAGCCGATCCACGGCTACGACCTCGACCAGCTCCGCGGCGGCATCGTCGTACGCCGCGCCACGGTGGGGGAGAAGTTCACCACGCTCGACGGCAAGGAGCGCACACTCCACGTCGAAGACCTCGTCGTCACCGACGACCGTGGGCCGATCGGCCTCGGCGGCGTCATGGGCGGCGCGGAGACCGAGATGGGCGACGAGACGCGCAACGTGCTCGTCGAAGCGGCCAACTGGGACCCGGTGTCGATCGCGCGCACAGCGCGTCGCCACAAGCTGCCGAGCGAGGCCGCCAAGCGCTACGAGCGGGGCGTCGACCCCGAGATCGCGGCCGCGGCCGTCTCGCGCGTCGCCCAGCTCATGGTCGACCTCGCCGGCGGCACCGCCGACGCGGGCGGCTCCCTGATCTCGAACGCACCGGCGCGCGCGGCGATCCTGCTTCCTGCGGGATTCGTCTCCTCGATCATCGGCGTCGAGTACACCGAGGCCGAGGTGCACGACGCCCTCGCCGAGATCGGCGGCGTCATCAGCACCGTCGAGGGCGGATTCTCGGTCGTGCCGCCGGCCTGGCGCCCCGACCTGACGGGCCGTGAAGAGCTCGCCGAAGAGGTGGCCCGCCTGATCGGCTACGACCGCATCCCCTCGGTGCTGCCCGTCGCGCCTCCTGGCCGCGGCCTCACCCGCTCTCAGCGGTTGCGTCGTCGCACGGCCGACACGCTCGCGGCCGCCGGATCGGTCGAGGTGCTCTCCTTCCCGTTCGTCTCCGACGCCGACAACGCGGTGTTCGGCAGTGCCGACGGCGCGCCCGTGGCATCCGTACGCATTGCGAACGCCCTCGACCAGACCGTGCCGTTCCTGCGTCGATCGCTCGTGCCCGGCCTAATCGGCGCCGCGCGTCGCAACCTCTCGCGCGGCCTGACCGACCTCGATCTCTTCGAGATCGGCACGGTGTTCCTGCCCGAGCCGGGTCGCACGTACGGGTCGCTCGAACTTCCGGTGGGCAACGAGAAGCCGAGCGACGAGGTGCTCGCAGCGCTCGACGCCGGCATCCCGCCGCAGCCGCGCCACCTCGGAGCACTCATCGTCGGCGACGTCGTGGCGAAGCAGCCGGGTCAGCCCGCCGTGCCCGCCGGCATCGCCGACGCGCTCGACGTCGTGCGCCAGGTCGAACTCGCGACCGGTGCCCGCATCGACGTCTCGCAGGGCTCGCACTCGGCGATGCACCCGGGCCGCACGGCCGAACTGCGCGTCGGAGGCTCGCTCGTCGGCTACGCGGGCGAACTGCTGCCGGCGCTCGCCCTCGAAGCCGACCTGCCGCGGGTCGTCGCGGTCGTCGAACTCGACCTCGACGCCGTCATCGCCCTGACCGACCCCGCCCTGGAGGCGCGGACGATCGACACGATGCCCGCTGCGACGCAGGACCTCTCGCTCATCGTCCCTGTGGAGGTCGCGGCGGCCGAGGTCGCCACGGCGATCCGCGAGGGCGCCGGCGCGTTGCTCGAGCACCTCTCGATCGTCGACGACTACCGCGGCCAGGGCGTGCCCGCCGGGGCGAAGAGCCTGACGTTCGCGCTCAGGTTCCGTGCCGACGACCGCACCCTCACCGCGGCCGAGGCCAGCGAGGCGAAGCTCGCCGGTGCTGCGCTCGCGAGCGATCGCTTCGGCGCGGCCATCCGCGAGTAGTCGCGAGGTCGGCGACGTCGGTACGTCGGCTGTCTCCGCGGACGGCGTGACCCCGGCTCGATTCCGAGGAGATCGGCGATATGGAGGATGATCGGGCCGCGCCCGAACCTCGGAATCGCAGATCTCCTCGGAATCGCGGTGAGATGACTCCCGTAGAAATACCAACATGCGCGCGTGCCGTGCGTTTGCACGACACGAGCCGCGCCGGATAGGGTCGCTGTATGTCCGCCGCTCGGTTCGCAGCCCCCGCACGCATCTCGCGTGTCGTCGTGGTGCGCAGCCGACGTCGTGGCGAGCGCCGACTCTAGGCGACCCCGCATGCGGCAACGAAGCCGTCAGCAGGTGTCGCCGGAACCGTCCCTCGACCACTCCGACCGTTCTGGTCGCATGCGTCGCAGGGAGCCCGACCTCGACCACTTCGACCTTTCAGGTCATGTGCATTGTCGTGAGCCAACCTCGACCACTTCAGACCTTTAAGGTGGAACCATGACGTTCACCGTCGCCGTTTCCGGCGCGTCCGGCTATGCCGGAGGCGAGATCCTTCGCCTCCTCGCCGATCATCCCGATTTCGACGTGCGCACCGTGACCGCGCACTCCAACGCCGGCCAGCCGCTCATCGCGGTGCAGCCGCACCTGCGCAGCTACACGCATCTCACGCTGAAGGACACGACGGCCGAGAACCTCGCCGGCCATGACATCGTGTTCCTCGCGCTCCCGCACGGGGCATCCGGTGCGGTCGCGGCGCAGCTGGCGCCCGAGACGCTCGTCATCGACTGCGGTGCCGACCACCGCCTCGAGAGCAAGGCCGACTGGGCGGCGTTCTACGGCGGCGAATTCCACGGCGCGTGGACCTACGGCGTGCCCGAGCTGCCGCGGCTGTCGGGCACGCAGCGCGACCGGCTCGCGAAGACGAAGCGCATCGCTGCACCGGGCTGCAACGCCTCGACGGTGGCGCTGTCCCTCGCGCCCGGCATCCGGGCCGGGGTCATCGAGGCATCCGATGTCGTCTCGGTGCTCGCGGTGGGGCCGTCGGGAGCCGGCAAGAGCCTGAAGGCGCACCTGCTCGGCTCCGAGATCCTCGGTTCGGCGAACCCCTACTCGGTCGGCGGCGTGCACCGGCACATCCCCGAGATCCAGCAGGCGCTGCGCTGGGCGGGCGGCGGCGATCCCACCATCTCGTTCACCCCGGTCATCGTGCCGATGTCGCGGGGCATCCTCGCGACCTCGACGGCCCGCATCGTTCCCGGCACGGATGCCGCGACGGTCCGCGCCGCCTGGGAGGACGCCTACGCAGGGGAGCGCTTCGTGCAGCTGCTGCCCGAGGGGCAGTTCCCGCGCACGGCCGACGTGCTCGGTGCGAACACCGCGCTCCTCGGCCTCCAGATCGACGAGAACTCGGGCCGCGTCGTCGTGGTCGCCGCCGTCGACAACCTCGTGAAGGGCACCGCGGGTGCCGCCATCCAGTCCGCGAACATCGCACTCGGGCTCACCGAGTCGACCGGACTCCCCGTGAACGGAGTCGCCCCGTGACCGTCACCCATCCGCTGGGATTCGAAGCCGCCGGCATCGCCGCGGGCATCAAGCGCTCGGGCGCGCTCGACCTCGCGCTCGTCGTGAACCGCGGGCCTGCGCAGCAGGCGGCGGTCGTGTTCACGGCGAACCGGGCGCAGGCCAACCCGATCATCTGGTCGAAGCAGGTCGCGGCCGACGGCATCGTCTCGGCGATCGTGCTGAACTCAGGCGGGGCCAACTGCTTCACGGGCCCCGAGGGGTTCCAGGTCACCCACCGCACGGCGGAGGCCGTCGCCTCGGGCCTCGGCGTCGCAGCAGGCGACGTGCTCGTCTGCTCGACCGGTCTCATCGGCGACCAGCTCGACGGTGAGGTGCTCGAAGAGGGCGTGGTCTCGGCGATCGCCCGTCTCTCCGCCGACGGCGGCGACGACGCGGCTCGCGCGATCATGACGACCGACACGACGCCGAAGCAGGTCGTCGTCGAAGGAGGCGGCTGGTCGATCGGCGGCATCGCGAAGGGCGCGGGCATGCTGGCCCCCGGCCTCGCGACGATGCTGGTGGTCGTGACGACGGATGCCTCGCTGCCGGCCGACGATCTCGACACCGCACTCCGCGCCGCAACGCGCGTGACCTTCGACCGGCTCGATTCCGACGGCTGCATGTCGACGAACGACCAGGTGTCGCTGCTCTCCTCGGGCGCGTCGGGCGTCACGCCCGATCTCGGCGAGTTCACCGCGGCCCTCACCGAGGCCTGCCGCAACCTCGCGCTGCAGCTGCAGGCCGACGCCGAGGGCGCGAGCCACGACATCGCGATCGAGGTCGTCGGCGCGGTGACCGAAGACGACGCCGTCGAGGTCGGTCGTTCGGTCGCCCGCAACAACCTCTTCAAGGCGGCGATCTTCGGCAACGACCCGAACTGGGGCCGGGTGCTGGCTGCGATCGGCACGACGAGCGCACCGTTCGACCCCTACCTCGTCGACGTCTCGATGAACGGAGTGCGCGTCTGCCACGCCGGTCGCCCCGACGCCCCGCGCGAACAGGTCGACCTCACGCCGCGCGCGACGCACGTGCTCATCGAGCTGCACGCCGGCGAGGCATCCGCCACCATCTTCACGAACGATCTCACGCACGACTACGTGCACGAGAACAGCGCCTACGCGAGTTGAGCATGAGCGACGACATCGAAACCGAACCCGACGATACCAACGACGCCGCGGCGAAAGCCCAGGTGCTGATCGATTCGCTGCCCTGGCTGAAGCGATTCCACGGCGAGACGATCGTCGTCAAGTTCGGCGGCAACGCCATGGTGAGCCCCGAACTGCAGCGCGCCTTCGCCGAGGACATGGTCTACCTGCGCTACGCCGGCATCAAGCCCGTCGTCGTGCACGGCGGCGGACCGCAGATCTCGGCGATGCTCGAGCGGCTCGGCATCCCGAGCGAGTTCCGCGGAGGCTACCGGGTCACGACACCCGAGACCATGGACGTGGTGCGCATGGTGCTCTCCGGCCAGGTGAACCGAGAGCTCGTCTCGCTCATCAACGAGCACGGACCCCTCGCCTCCGGCCTCTCGGGCGAAGACGCCGGACTGTTCACCGGGCGGCGTCGCGGCGCCATCGTCGACGGCGAAGAGGTCGACCTCGGGCTCGTCGGCGACGTCGTCGCGGTCGACCCGGCCGCCGTGCTCGCCGAACTCGACGCCGAGCGCATCCCCGTGGTGTCCTCGATCGCCCCCGACGGCGACGTCACCGGGCAGTCGCTGAACGTGAACGCCGATTCGGCCGCGGCGTCGCTCGCGGTCGCGCTCGGCGCGGCGAAGCTCGTGATCCTCACCGACGTCGCCGGTCTCTACCGCGATTGGCCGAACCGCGACTCGCTCGTCTCGGTGATCGACGTGCCCTCGCTCGTCGAACTGCTGCCGAGCCTCGAGTCGGGCATGATCCCGAAGATGGCCGCGTGCCTCGAGGCCGTCGAGGGCGGCGTCGCGAAGGCCGCCATCATCGACGGCCGCGTGCCGCACTCGATCCTGCTCGAGGTCTTCACGCAGTCGGGCATCGGCACCGAGGTGGTGGCGGCGTGAACGACTGGCAGCTGCGGTTCGACCAGCGCATCATGCGCTCCATCGGCATGCCGCTCGCGAAGCTCGAGCACGGCTCGGGCGCCTGGGTGACGGATGCCGCGGGCACGACCTACCTCGACTTCCTCGCCGGCATCGCGGTGAACTCCCTCGGGCACGCGCACCCGGTGTTCGTCGAGGCGGTCACCGCGCAGGCGTCGAAGCTCGCGCACGTGTCGAACTACTTCACGACCGAACCCGCGCTCGAGCTCGCAGAGCGGCTCGTCCGTCTCGCCGGCGCAGGACCCGACGGGCGCGCCTGGTTCGGCAACTCGGGCGCAGAGGCGAACGAGGCCGCGTTCAAGCTCGCGCGCCTCAACAACTCGGGCGGTGCGCGCACCCGGGTGATCGCACTCGTCGACGCCTTCCACGGGCGCACGATGGGCTCGCTCGCCCTGACCGGCAAGCCGCACATGCGTGCGCCGTTCGAGCCGATGGCCGGCGGAGTGGAGCACATCCCCGCGACGATCGAGGCGCTCGAAGCATCCATCGACGACGCGGTCGCGGCCGTCTTCGTCGAGCCCATCCAGGGCGAGGCCGGCGTCGTCGAACTGCCCGAGGGATTCCTGGAGGCGGCACGCGAGCTGACCCTCCGCCACGGTGCACTGCTCATCGTCGACGAGATCCAGACCGGCGCAGGCCGCACCGGCGAGTGGTTCGGGTTCCAGCACGACGGCATCACGCCCGACGCGATCACGGTCGCGAAGGGCATCGGCGGCGGTATCCCGATCGGCGGCCTCATCACCTTCGGCCGTGCCTCCGAGCTGTACCAGAAGGGCCAGCACGGCTCGACCTTCGGCGGCAACCCGCTCGCGACCGCGGTGTCCAACGCGGTGCTCGGTGAGATCGAGCGAGCCGGTCTCGTCGAGAACGCCGCCGTGCGGGGCCCGCAGCTGCGCCGGCGCGTCGAGGCGATCGGTTCGCCGCTCGTCGCAGGCACTCGCGGCCGGGGTCTCCTCGTCGGCGTGGCGCTCACGGCGCCGGTCGCCGGCGACGTCGTCGCACACGCCATGCACCACGGACTCATCGTGAACGCCGCCAACGACACCACCATCCGCATCGCGCCGCCGCTCATCGTCGGCGACGCGGAGATCGACGAGTTCGACGCACGCTTCGCGCGCGCCCTCGCCGATGCCCACCCGTACTGACCCGACCGACCTCTCCACGAACGGACGCACCACATGACCCGCCACTTCCTCCGGGACGACGACCTCACCCAGGCCGAGCAGACCGAGATCCTCGATCTCGCCGAGCAGCTCAAGGCCGACCGATGGTCGCAGACGCCGCTCGCCGGCCCGCAGACCGTCGCCGTGATCTTCGACAAGTCCTCGACGCGCACGCGCGTGTCGTTCGCCGTCGGCATCGCCGACCTCGGCGGTTCGCCGCTCATCATCTCGACCGCCAACAGCCAGCTCGGCGGCAAGGAGACTCCCTCCGACACCGCCCGGGTGCTCGAGCGCATGGTCTCCGCGATCGTCTGGCGCACCTACGCGCAGGCCGGTCTCGAGGAGATGGCCGCCGGCACCACCGTGCCCGTCGTCAACGCCCTCTCCGACGACTTCCACCCGTGCCAGCTGCTCGCCGACCTGCTCACCATCCGCGAGCACAAGGGCCGGCTCGCCGGACTCACGGTCACCTTCCTCGGCGACGGCCGCAGCAACATGGCGCAGTCGTACCTGCTCGCCGGCGCGACCGCGGGCATGCACGTCCGCATCGCCGCTCCGGCCGAGTTCGCGCCCGAGGCATCCGTCGTGGCCGACGCCGAGCGCATCGCAGCGACGACCGGCGGGTCCGTCGCCGTCGTCACCGACGCGCGCGAGTCCGTGACCGGAGTCGACGTCGTCGTCACCGACACGTGGGTGTCGATGGGCAAGGAGGAGGAGAAGGCGCATCGCGTCGCCACCTTCGGCGGGTACCAGGTGGATGCGGAGCTCATGTCGCTCGCGGCATCCGATGCGGTGTTCATGCACTGCCTGCCCGCCGATCGCGGGTACGAGGTGAGCGCCGACGTGATCGACGGCCGGCAGTCGATCATCTGGGACGAGGCGGAGAACCGACTGCACGCCCAGAAGGCGCTGCTCGTGTGGCTGCTCGCCCGGAAGGACGCATGATGAGCGACGTGAACGGCACCGACGACACCGGCACTCCCGAGGGCACCGAGACTCACGGCACCAACGAGGGCTCGCTCTGGGGTGCTCGATTCGCGAGCGGTCCGTCGCCCGAGCTGCAGCGCCTCTCGAAGTCGACGCACTTCGACTGGCAGCTCGCGGGCTACGACCTCGCGGGGTCCCGGGCGCACGCCCGGGCACTCGCCGCCGCCGGATACCTCGAAGCCGACGAGCTGGACGCCATGCTCGCCGGGCTCGACACCCTCGAGGCACGCGTGGTCTCGGGCGAGAACGTCGCCGGCGAGGCGGACGAAGACGTGCACGGCGCCCTCGAGGCTGCACTGATCACGATCGTCGGCCCCGAACTCGGCGGCAAGCTCCGCGCCGGCCGCAGCCGCAACGACCAGATCGCCACGCTCGTGCGCCTCTACCTGAAAGACCACGCCGCGACCATCGGGCGCGACCTCGTGCACCTCATCGACGCGCTCGCCGCGCAGGCCGACGCGCACCGCACGGCGATCATGCCCGGGCGCACGCACCTGCAGCACGCGCAGCCGGTGCTGCTCGCGCACCACCTGCTCGCGCACGCATGGGCGCTCTCGCGCGACCTCGAGCGGCTCGTCGACTGGACGAAGCGAGCGGATGTCTCGCCGTACGGCGGCGGCGCTCTCGCCGGGTCGACGCTCGGTCTCGACGCGGCATCCGTCGCCCGCGACCTCGGCCTCGCGAGCCCCGCCGAGAACTCGATCGACGCCACCGCGAGCCGAGACGTCGTGGCCGAGTTCGCCTTCGTCACGGCGATGATCGGCATCGACCTCTCACGCTTCGCGGAAGAGATCATCCTCTGGAACACCCGCGAGTTCGGCTTCGTCACGTTGCACGACGGCTACTCGACGGGCTCCTCGATCATGCCGCAGAAGAAGAACCCCGACATCGCCGAGCTCGCGCGCGGCAAGTCGGGCCGTCTCATCGGCAACCTCACGGGGCTGCTCGCGACTCTGAAGGCGCTGCCGCTCGCGTACAACCGCGACCTGCAGGAGGACAAGGAGCCGGTCTTCGACTCCGTCGAGACCCTCGAGGTGCTGCTGCCCGCCTTCACGGGCATGGTCGCGACGCTGACGTTCCACACCGACCGCATGGCCGAGCTCGCGCCGGCCGGCTTCTCGCTGGCGACGGATGTCGCGGAGTGGCTCGTGAAGCAGCGCGTGCCGTTCCGCGACGCCCACGAGATCACCGGCGCGCTCGTGCGCTACGCGGAAGAGCACTCGCTCGAGCTCGACGCCGTCGACGACGACGCACTCGCGGCGATCTCCCCGCATCTCACGCCGGATGTGCGCGAAGTGCTCACGGTCGAGGGCTCGGTGGCGAGTCGCGACGGCATCGGCGGCACCGCCCCGGTGCGCGTCGCCGAGCAGTTCTCCCGGCTCGCCGACCGCGTGCGGCACCTCGTCGCCGGCCTTCCGGAAGTGCACAGCCCGGAGGCGCGCAGCTGAGCGGACTCGTCACCCCCGACCGGGAGTTCTTCGAACAGGATCCCGTCGCGCTCGCACCGCTCCTCCTCGGAGCGGTGCTGAGCTACGACGCTCCCGACGGGCCGGTGGCGATCCGGCTGTCGGAGCTCGAGGCCTACCGAGGCGTCGGCGAGGATCCCGGGTCCCATGCCTTCCGGGGGCGCACACCGCGGAACAGGGTGATGTTCGGTGCGCCGGCGCACCTGTACGCGTACTTCAGCTACGGAATGCACGTGTGCCTCAACATCGTCGCGCGTCCGGCCGGCTCCTCGTCGGGCGTCCTCATGCGCGGAGCAACGGTCGTCGACGGAATCGAACTGGCGCGAAGCCGTCGGCCCGGCGTGAGCGATCGCGATCTCGCGAGGGGACCGGGCCGGCTCGCGAAGGCGCTCGGGGTGCCGCTCGAGGCCGGCGGCAGCGACCTGCTCGCACCGCCGTTCACGCTGCAGGTGCCGGCGACGCCGCTGCACGCCGCGAGCGGTCCGCGCACGGGCGTCGGGGGAGACGGCGGCGGATCGCAGTATCCGTGGCGGTTCTGGCTGCCCGGCGACGAGGGCGTCTCGCCGTATCGCCGGCACAAGCTCGCGGCGGAGTGACGCTCAGCGCAACGCGAGATGCACGACGAGTGCGCCGGCGCACGCCCAGATGAGGCTCGCGAAGGTGCCGATGATGAATCGCTCACGGGCCTCTGGCGCCTCGAGCTCGGTGAATCGGCCGACGCCCTTGATCGCGACGACGATCGCGAGCGCCTCGGGGAATCCGGCGATGATCGCACCCGCCGAGGCGATGCGTTCGAGCACGCCGATCGTGAGCCCGCCGCGCAGCACCTCGCGCTTGGCTGCCGCCTGCACGCCCCGGTGCTCTTCGTCCGCCGATCGCTTCTCGGCGACGATGATGCCGCCGTGGAGGCCGGGTGCGACGGTGCCGCCCATCGCGAGATCGAGTGCCGTCGCCGCGGCCGGGCTGCCGCCGAACACGGCGACGGTGAGGCCGAGCACCGTGATGAGCGGGGCCAGACCGAACTGCGCGGGGTCGCCTGCGGATGCCGCAGCGAGGAGCGCCACGCCGAGCGAGCCCGCGGCGAACCACATGTACGCGCGGCGCGGGCGCAGGTACGCGAGCACCGAGAGCGTCGCCGCTGCGAGCAGCGAGATCACCAGGGCCGACCAGGTGATGGCATCGGCGATGACGAAGAGGTTCATGCGTGGGCTCCCGTCGAGCTGTCGAGGTTCTCGAGCAGCCTAGCGAGGGCGGGCACGGCGTCGAGCTCTGCACGGATATTCGCCGACTTCATTCGCGAGCTGATCGCCGGGGCGCTGACCCCGAGCTCGTCGGCGATCTCCGACTGCATGGCGCCCGCGACGATGCGGTCGTAGACCTCCCATCCCTGGTCCGACCTGCGCTCGCGGAGGAGGAGGGCGAGCTTGAACAGTGCCTCGACATGCTCGGCGTCATCGTGCGCGGCCTCGATCGCGAGCCTGGGCGTGCTCTTCTTGGCACGCTCGACCGCGTCGCGTGCGGCGAAGAACGCCTCGCCGCTCGCCTCCCGGATGTCCGCCGGAAGGGGATCCCGCACGTCGCCGCATCCGATGCCGACGCTCCAGGCGCCGTCGCGGGTCAGTTCGAAGACGACCTCGACGACGGTGCGGGCATCGCGGGTGATCAGCTGGATCTCGTCGCCTGCGTTGCGTGCGACCGGCAGGAGCAGCTTCTCGCCGTGGGCGCGTTGGATGCGGTCGCGCTCGGCTCCGGCGAGGTCGGCCTGCGTGCGACTGGAGACCTGGTCTGCGGTGACGACGATCATGGCACCCCTTCAGCGTGTAGCCTTCATCAGTGGTCAGATAAGCATACAGGATTAATCCACATTCGGTTAGAGATGGGACCTAATCCGCTCGCTGATACCCTGACGGAGTGTCAGACCCCGTGATCCTCAGTACCCAGCAGAACGACGCCTCATTCGATGACGTCTGGGAGGAGCTCGTCTGGCGCGGCCTCGTGCACGTGTCGACCGACCAGGCTGCGCTGAAAGAGCTTCTCGCGGGCGAGCCGATCACGTATTACTGCGGTTTCGACCCCACTGCGCCGAGCCTGCACCTCGGCAATCTCGTGCAGCTGCTGACGATGCGCCGCATCCAGCTCGCCGGCCACAAGCCGCTCGGCCTCGTCGGCGGCTCGACCGGCCTGATCGGCGATCCCCGGCCCACGGCCGAGCGCACGCTCAACACGAAGGAGACCGTCGCCGAGTGGGTCGGGTACCTGCAGGGGCAGGTCTCGAGGTTCCTCTCGGGCGAAGGCGAGAACGCGGTCCGGCTCGTCAACAACCTCGATTGGACTGGCGGGCTCTCCGCCATCGACTTCCTCCGCGAGATCGGCAAGCACTACCGTGTCGGCACGATGCTGAAGAAGGACGCGGTGGCATCGCGCCTGAACTCCGACGCCGGCATCAGCTACACCGAGTTCAGCTACCAGATCCTGCAGGGCTTCGACTACCTCGAGCTCTACCGCCAGTACGGCTGCGTGCTGCAGACGGGCGGCAGCGACCAGTGGGGCAACCTCACGAGCGGTACCGATCTCATCCACCGCGTCGAAGGTGCCAGCGTGCACGCGATCGGCACCCCGCTCGTCACGAACTCCGACGGCACGAAGTTCGGCAAGAGCGAGGGCAACGCCATCTGGCTGGATGCCTCGATGTGCAGCCCGTACGCGTTCTACCAGTTCTGGCTCAACACCGACGATGCCGACGTCATCTCGCGGCTGAAGATCTTCACGTTCCTCAGTCGGGAGCGCATCGAGCAGCTCGAAGGACTCGTCGAGACCGAGCCGTTCAAGCGCGAGGCGCAGAAGGTGCTCGCCCTCGAGGTCACGACGCTGGTGCACGGCGCGGAGGCCACGCGGGCCGTGATCGATGCGTCGCGCGCGCTGTTCGGGCAGGGCGACCTCGCCGCCCTCGACCGCGCGACGCTCGAGGCCGCGGTTCGCGAACTTCCGAACACCACGGCGACGACGGATGCCTCGATCGTCCAGCTCCTCGTCGACACCGGGCTCGTCTCGAGCCAGAGCGAGGGCCGGCGCGCCATCGCCCAAGGGGGAGTGTCGCTCGACAACGTGCGCATCGACGATGACGCCGCGACGCTCGACGGTCGTGTTGCGGCAGGTGGCCTGGCAGTGCTTCGCCGCGGCAAGAAGACGCTCGCAGGTGTCTTCGTCGAATAGTCGTTCGCAGTTGGTTCCGGGGCTCCGGTCGTTCACTTCGGTGAGGGCCGGAGCCCTTGTCGTTTGGGGGGTGTGGGGTGCGACACGCCCGGGTTGCAGGCAAGATTTGCGTGGGTGGTTGTGGTGCACGTAGAGTAATCACTCGTTGCCCCACAGGAGCGGAAGAGCGGGACTGCTGAGAAGCGTCTGGTTCTCCTCCTCAAGTTGGCACGATGATCCCAAACCGAGTCGTTGTTTTTCGTCTTGTGTTTGAAGCGTTCGGATGCGTCCCTGGTGGGATGGCCGGATGAGAATGATGAAGCTCCGGTGTTCGGCCCTTGTGTGGGTCGGGTGTCGGGTGCGTCCGTTCCTTGAGAACTCAACAGCGTGCACTATGTTCAATGCCAAATTATTGAACCCCGACCTCACCTTTGGTGGGGGGAGGATTC